>NZ_JAPNUF010000013.1:0-243047 GCF_036631475.1 Chryseobacterium sp. 1B4 | reverse complement strand
TTTTCTACTTTACAGAATCCTACTATTATTGAGACTCTTTTTAGATGTAATCCGTATTACATCGTTGAGAGATTCCTACGGAATGGACAAAGTATGAATAGACTTATCTTATTGAAAAACATTTGTATGTCAGGAATAAAGTATCCATTCACCTTGTCCATTCCGTAGGAATCAGTTCCTGAAATTCTATTTCAAGATTTTTCTACTTACAGAATCCTACTATTATTGAGATTGTTTTAGATGTAATTCGTATTACATCGTTGAGATTCCTACGGAATGAACAAAGTATAAACAGCTTATCTTATTGAAAAACATTTGTATGTCAGGAATAAATTATCCATCCACCTTGTCCATTCCGTAGGAAGCCAGTTCCTGAAATTCTATTTCAAGATTTTTTCTACTTTTACAGAATTCTACTATTATTGAGACTGTTTTTAGTAATCCGTATTACATCGTTGAGATTCCTACGGAATGGACAAAGTATGAATAGACTTATCTTATTGAAAAACATTTGTATGTCAGGAATAAAGTATCCACCCACCTTGTCCATTCCGTAGGAAGCCAGTTCCTGAAATTCTATTTCAAGATTTTTCTACTTTTACAGAATTCTACTATTATTGAGACTGTTTTTAGATGTAATCCGTATTACATCGTTGAGATTCCTACGGAATGGACAAAGTATAAACAGCTTATCTTATTGAAAAACATTTGTATGTCAGGAATAAAGTATCCATCCACCTTGTCCATTCCGTAGGAATCCAGTTCCTGAAATTCTATTTCAAGATTTTTCTACTTACAGAATCCTACTATTATTGAGACTGTTTTTAGATGTAATCCGTATTACATCGTTGAGATTCCTACAGAATGGAAAAGTATAAACAGCTTATCTTATTGAAAAACATTTGTATGTCAGGAATAAATCATCCACCCATCTTGCCCATTCCGTAGGATCCAGTTCCTGAAATTCTATTTCAAGATTTTTCTACTTACAGAATCCTACTATTATTGAGACTGTTTTTAGATGTAATCCGTATTACATCGTTGAGATTCCTACGGAATGGACAAAGTATAAACAGCTTATCTTATTGAAAAACATTTGTATGTCAGGAATAAATCATCCACCCATCTTGCCCATTCTAGGATCCAGTTCCTGAAATTCTATTTCAAGATTTTTCTACTTTTACAGAATTCTACTATTATTGAGACTGTTTTTAGTAATCCGTATTACATTGTTGAGATTCCTACGGAATGGACAAAGTATAAACAGCTTATCTTATTGAAAAACATTTGTATGTCAGGAATAAAGTATCCACCCACCTTGTCCATTCCGTAGGAAGCCAGTTCCTGAAATTCTATTTCAAGATTTTTCTACTTACAGAATCCTACTATTATTGAGACTCTTTTTAGATGTAATCCGTATTACATCGTTGAGATTCTTACGGAATGAACAAAGTATAAATACAGCATTATGTATTTTTTTCAAAAAAATTCTTGCATATATTTTAATTTTCATTACTTTTAATATCACAAATAAGTGAACTATTACAATTAAAAAGTTCACTGAAAACTAACCACCAAAATATAAAAACTATGAAAAAATTTCTGTTATCCATGATGGCATTCGTGACTATCCTGTCATTCAATGCCTGCTCAGATTCAAATGCCAACCAGGATCCGAATCTTGTCGCTAAGGAATCTAATGAAATTGCTATGAAAGATTTCGGCAAGACTGTTCCGGTAGGGATTGAAAAAGAAGATGGAAAGTTTAAAATCTCATTTATGGTTACTGCCCAGCCGTATGAAATTGCGGACAGTAAAGAAAATGCAGGCTATATTTCCATGATCAGACAGGCTGTTGAGAATGAAACTCCTGTTCATGTTTTCCTTAAAGCCAATACCAATAAAATTGCAAAAGTAGAAAAAGCAACAGATGATGACATCCGTTATTTCAAATCGGTATTCAACAAAGAAGAAAGAGGGAAAGCAGTAAGGCTGTAAGCGTAATTCCTAATCTTGCAACGTTAAACAGCCTTTTTGCTCAGATTAAAAACCAGGCTTGCGGAACTTCTACCGCCTCTTCACCATGTATCACTTTCAGATATCCTGTAGACGGATGCTATGCAAGAGCACACAAAATGAGACAAATACTATTGAATGCCGGCTACGACTGTGAAAAGCAGTTTGTATATGGTAATCTGAGAGCTTCTACAGGAACATGCTGCGTATCCTGGGTATACCACGTGGCGATATTGGTAAGCTTCAAAAATGCTTCCGGAATTGTTGAAAAAGAATCATAGATCCTTCATTATTCTCCAGCGGACCGGTAACTGATTCTGCATGGAGAGCTGCATGTACCAACACAAGCTGCGGATCTGCTTCAGTATCTTCTTATGCCAATACTGCAGGAAATGTATACTACAGAAGTCCGTCAGGTTCATTGCTGTATGACAACAACTATGTGAATACCAACTGTGTACTGAATATATTCTCATCCCTTTCAGGATGTTCTCCTTCCCCTGCACCAAGTGTAGCAAGCTGTGGATTTTAACTAATTTATATAGAGCTCCTGCAATTATTTTGATACATTGCAGGAGCTTTTTATTTAATACTTTTTCATTATGAAAGCCTGGTCCTATTTATTATTACTTTTTATTATGATTGCATCCTGCTCCGGTAATTCCGGTTCACAGAATTTAACCTGGTATAATAATGCCACTATTTCAGATATCACCGAAGATCCGGACAAACCCAATGAAATGGTACGTGTCGCGATTGGAATCAGTGCTCAGGTATTTTATCTTTCCAAAAATCGCCGGATTATAAAGCTCTTATGGAAAAAGCAACCCAAAGCTTTAAGAAAAGTAAGGCTTATAATATAGGTATTGAAAACAAAACCAATATCATCAGAGAAATTAAAGATATTCAATAATCGTATTATCTGATTACAGAAATACCTGCATCTACTTTTACTTCCGCTCCGTGGATATACGACGCCTCCTCCGAAGCCAGAAACAGTACTACATTAGCTATTTCGGAAGGTTCGCCCTGCCTTTTAAAAGGAATCGTGGGAATGATATCTTCAATAGCACTTTCAATCTGCTCGCCGGTTAAACCAGTATTGTTAAAAATATTGGTTTTGATATGTCCGGGGCTCACTCCATTGACACGAATACCGCGTTCTGTAAGTTCTACTGCAAACGTTTTGATAAATGACTGCACCGCAGATTTTGCTGCAGAATACACCGAAAAATTAGGCATGGCAATATCCGTTGCCACTGAAGTATTGAAAATAACGGAGCTGCCGCTTTTCATTAAAGGCAATACCTGCTGTACCGTAAAAACGGCCCTTTTACCAGCATATTAAATAATTCATCAAACTGATTTTCATCTACATATTCCACACGAGCAAATCTTCCATATCCTGCATTGGCAAAATCAGATCAATCTGTTCCGTATATTTTCTGATTTCGTACTGCAGGTTCATAAGGTCTTTCATATTTCCGGCATTGGAAACAATTCCAAAAGCCCTTTCTCCAAGTTTGTCTAAAGCTTTATTCACCGTTTCTTCACTTCTTCCGGTGATGATCACTGATCCTCCTTCATCAATAAATTTCTGAGCGGCAGCCAGCCCCATCCCGTTCGTTCCGCCCGTAATTAATGCGGTTTTGTTTTTAAATCTCTGCATTGTTTTTAATTTAAAATTCTATGGCAAAGATTGGAATAGTGGTTGTTTTATAAAATCCGAATCGTGTGGAATTGAGTGAAAAGGCAAATAATGCAACTCCTGTTTGCGATTTAGCTCTTTTACTTTTTGCCATTTAAAGTTCATCAATAATTGCCATCAATAAAATCACTCAAAATTAAATTGTACACAATTAAATTGATTATATATTTGTACTGTTAATTCAGCTGAACATAAAAGCTGAAATTTAAAAATCAACAAGTAGTTTAATTTAAAAACAAAAAGAAAAATGTCATTAATAGAAGATCTGAACTGGAGACATGCTGTAAAAGCTTATGATCCAACCAAAAAGTTTCACAGGAAGACCTTAACACTATTTTAGAAGCTGCGAGACTGGCGCCTACTTCATCGGGATTACAACCTTTCCGCATTATTGTAGTTGAAAGCCAGGAACTGAAAGAAAAAATGGTAGCCGGAGCTTTAAACCCTGAAGTAATGAGAGATTCTTCTCACGTTTTGGTGTTTGCTGCATGGGACAGCTATTCCAATGAAAAAATTGACAAAGTTTACGATTATCATACTGACGTAAGAGATCTTCCAAGAGGCCGTTTCGGAAGCTATACTGATAAGATCAAAGAAATATATGGTGCACAGACTCCTGAAGAGCATTTTGCACATACTGCCCGCCAGACTTATATTGCATTAGGGATTGCCCTTGCTCAGGCTGCAGAACTTAAAATCGACAGTACTCCGGCAGAAGGATTCAGCAATGATGTTGTGGATGAAGTACTGGGACTAAGAGAACTGGGATTAAAAGTGTAAGTCTTTTATATCTCGGATACCGTGATGAAGCTAATGACTGGCTTTCCACTATGAAAAAAGTCAGAATTCCAATGGATGAATTTATCATAAAAAAATAATACCTTCATCTAATCTTTCGTACTCAAAAAATTATGGAAAATCCGAAAACACCCAAACTGGAAAACCATATCTGCTTTCCACTATACGTAATCGCCAAAGAGATTACGGGACTTTACCGTCCCTTTCTTGATGAACTGGGCATTACTTACCCACAGTATCTTGTTATGATGATATTATGGGATGGAGACGGACTTACAGTAAGCCATATCGGGGATAAGCTGTTTCTGGACAGCGGTACTCTGACGCCTCTTCTTAAAAGGCTTGAGTCTAAAGGATTTATTACCCGAAAAAGGAAAAAGAGGATGAAAGAGTAGTTGAAGTATTTTTAGACGAAGCGGGCAGGCAGCTTCAGCAGAAAGCTTGTGAAATTCCGGGGAAAATTCAGGAAAAACTGGGAATACAACCGGAAGAACTGCTGCACCTTAAAGACACGGTACTAAAAATATTAAACAAAATAGAAAATAAATGAAAACGTTATATACAACACAGGTCACTGCTAAAGGAGGCAGAAACGGCCATGTAAAGAGTGCAAACGGAGTATTGGATCTTGATGTAAGAATGCCGAAAGCTTTAGGAGGAGCCAATGATGATTTCACCAACCCGGAAATGCTGTTTGCAGCAGGATATTCTGCATGTTTCGACAGTGCTCTGAACAGAGTGATCAGTCTTTCTAAAGTAAAAACCGGGGAAACAACGGTAACAGCAATGGTGAGTATAGGACAGCTTGAGAATGGCGGTTTTGGGCTGGCAGCTGAACTTGATGTCAATATTCCAGGTGTTTCTCTTGAAGAAGCACAGGTTTTGACAGAAAAAGCACACCAGATCTGTCCTTATTCCAATGCGACAAGAAATAATATGGAGGTGAAGCTTTCTGTGACCAACAACGATTAATCCAATTTTTTTAAGCATAGTTATAACGAAAGGAGCTGTTTCCAGTGAAACAGCTCCTTTTTATTTTTAGTTTCCCACAGATTTCCCAGATGGGCACAGATGATTACGGATATTTTTGGGCGTAAGAATTTCATTCATCATTCATCATTACCTTCTCTCTTTATTTAGATCGCTTTTCTGATAGGCATCTACTTTTTTATAGGAATCATTCTTCTCTTTTTCTTTTTTATCGGAAATCAGGATGCCGAAAAGATGGTCGATTTCATGCTGGAAAATAACGGCTGTAAAACCTTCTACAATTTCTGAATATTTCTGCCCTTTCAGATCGACATATTCCAGCTGAATAACTTTACTTCTGTAAAACTGGTCTCTGAAGTCGGGAATAGAAAGATCGCCCTCGGGACCAAGATTCTGCAGATCGGAACGCCAGACAATTACCGGATTGATAAAGTATTCCAGCGGAGTTCCTTCTTTATCGAAACGCTGTACCCAGATGATCTTTCTGTTGATGCCTACCTGTGGAGCTGCAATTCCTACTCCTCCGTCTGTCGACAGAAGAGATTCTTTCATCCTTTTTACCAGAACTGCGGTATTGGGATCAAGAGGATCTGCTTCTGAAGAAATGCTCAGCAGTGTTTTATGCTGATTGGAATCTGTGGTCTGATAAATCGGTAAGGCTGTATTCACATCTCCCTGATTAATTATGGAAAGTTCATGGGAAGTAAGTTTCTGAGCGTTGAGAAATCCAATAAAAAAGATCAGCAGGATGGGTGGTTTCTTCATGTTTTTTGAATGTGATAACAAAGGTATAAATTGTAGAATAAAAATTAAACGCTATTCAATAATTATGTTTGGGCTAAAGCCATCGGAATTTGGTTTAAAAAATAAAACGGGCTGAAGCCCGTTTCTATTGAATTCAATGTAAGTAATTGATTTTTGTCATTCTGAAAGGAATGCAAGGGAGTGAAGAATCTTAAAATTAATTAACAGTGAGATTCTCCCTTCGTCATAAATGGAAGATTCGACGTAGGCAATGACACTTTTGTAAAAATTAAAAAGTCTTGGTCATATCAGCAGGAATAATAAGATTAAAATCTGTCGGGATATACTCTTTAGCTGGCACTTTCAGATCAGGATCTTCTGATTCAAAAACAGAGATGACGGCCATTTTCAGGTTAGGATTTTTTTGTTTGATATACCAATAGATACCTCCAAATTCTTTGCTGTGATAGTTTCCGTTATAATGGACAAATGTTTTTCCGGACTGAACGTTTTCAAGGATAGATTCAGCCATCGTTGCGTCTTTTGTAGCCTGGGCTGAAATAAAATTCATTACTTTGGTTCCTTCCGCATGGTCACCCATCATCTTTTTCATTTCCGGATATCCCGGAGTATCGAGGGTAACTTTGATAGGCAGTTGCGCAATGTAAGTTTTCTCTTTTTCGCTTAATGTATTTAAAGATGCAAGACCTTCTTTGGCAGTTTGAGAGGCATATCTTCTTGGGATATTGGTGGCAATAAATTTCAGCCTTTTATCTTTGGCAAAATCCACCAAAGGTTTATAATCTGTTGAATAGTTGTTCCATAAACGGGCGGAATCTTTTAATGTTTTGGCATCAAATTTCCCATTTAAATACTGATCCAGCTGTGCCTGGTTATCTCTTTCAAACATCTCTGCTCCCAGGATAAGCTGGCCGTTCTTTTTAGCAAACAGAGCTTCTGTAATTTTAAGCTGAAGCCAGTGATTGATAGAACTGTTATGGTTTTCACCAAAAAGACCACATCATAATCCGCCAGTTCTTTCACCAGTTTTTTCGTCTTTACTTCTTTTCCTTTTTTATCATAAAACTGATACGCCTTAAAGTCCTGACCCTTCAAAGAACAGAAACCGACTATCAGTATCGCTATGAAAATATTTTTCATTTTGTTTTTATAATTTAATTACAAATTACACAAATATTCTGGCACTTACAGATCGTTTGTCATAAAAAAGACCGCTTTGAATCTTACAAACAAAACGGTCTCATTCAAATTATCTAATTATTACTTTTCTAAAGCTGCTACAAGATCCTTCCATTCCTGCAGCTCAGGAATTCCGGGTTTTCTCTTTCAAAGAACTGGACGATAAAATCACCTTCTTTGTTGAATACTTCGATAGCGGTTACTTCTCCGTCCTCAGTTGGTTTTTTAACGATCCAGGCTTCTGCAATTTTTGTTACATCAAGGTGCAGGTTGAAATCCGGATCCATTACGTTGAACCACTGCTGGTGCCAAAGTGTTTTGTTTACATTTCCTGTGTGGATCTGAATAATTCCTCTGTTTCCAACGAAAACCATGATCGGAACGTTCTTTTCAGAAGCGTCTTCAAGGATATTCACCACTTGGGCATTATCTATTTTCTTTGCAAATCCTTCCGGAGCCAGTCTTAAGGCCTGCGTTCTGCTTACTCCGTATTTTCTGGTCATCATGAAGAAGTCATGGGTGTCTTTCAGTTCTTTCCAAGCCTTTTTAAAGCCTTCCACATCAATTTCCGAATCTGCTTTTTCAGCCTGCTTTGGAGCTACTGCTTCAAATACAAAAGCCTGGTTCTGATCTTCAGCCTTGAATTTTTCAACCAAAGCACCGAAAGTTTCTTCGTTACTGTTTTTTGTCAGATAGATCTTATGAAGGGCCAATCCGTCTTTTCCAAAAAACTGAAGGCTTTTCTTATCTCCTTCCACTACTGCAAAAGCAAACTTCCAGTGGTTAAGGAAAATTCTGAGATCGATATCTTCTCCCACAAAAAGCTGTGCATGCGGACTGCTGAAATCTCCGTTCAGATATGTCCCTTTTCTTTCATGAACACACTCATCGTTACGGGTGAGTGCCATTACTTTTCCAAGCTGTCCGGCTTCCGTAAGGATTCCCTGGAAATCCGGGTTCAGCACCGTTACGCCTTCTCCTATGCCTGTCACTAATAATTCAGCTTCACTTACTCCCAGCTGTGTGGCTGCATTTCTTATTCTGATATGTGGATTTTCTGCTTTCAGAGCTTCCCATTTTTCCTTTAAATCATTAACTAATGTGCTCATTACTTTACTTTTTTATGGTTAAAATTGTATAAATTCTTCGTATGGTTTCGTTTCCTGTTTTACTTTTTATTTCTTCTTCTTTTTCAGAGGTTTTCATTCTTTTAAAATGACTTTTGGAGATCAGTTCTTCCATTTCACTGTTGCTGTACAAGGTGAAGTCATATTCTGTAAACGGCAGTTTTTCCATGAATTCTTTTTGCCCGAATGTTAGAACGAATGTTCCGTCATCTTTTAAAACCCTGTAGATCTCGTTTAAAAATCCACTGGGTTTTCCCAGAAATACACGGTGTTGACGGTAACTATTTTATCGAAAATGCCATCCTGAAAAGGAAGCTTTTTTCCTTCATATAAAACAAATTCTGCCTGCCTTTCAAATTCTTTATTGAGCTTTTTGGCTTCATTGTGCATGGTTTCAGAAATGTCAATTCCTGTATACCTGAGGTTTTTGGCAAGATTCATTATACTTTTAAGGTGTCCGGCATTTCCATGTCCTATTTCAAGGATTTGCTGGCCGTCATCTATCGAAAGTGCTCTGATACTTTCTAACGTCATACTGATGTTAGTGGCATTCATCATTTCACCAATCTCGATGCCTTTTTCTCCCCGGGGATTGGCAAGATTCTGTGCGAGGTTTTTGAGTTCTTCTTTTTCCATGGTTATCCAAAAATGATCATTGGGTTATTCGTAATAGGATGGCCGCAGATGGTACAAGGAAAGTTGTAGGCTTTACTGATATTTTCTGCCGTAAAAACTTCCTGTGGGGTTCCATACGCGGAAACTTTTCCTGATTTCATTAATAAAATCTTGTCAGCAAATTGAGCGGCAAGGTTCAGATCATGCAAAACAACAATGGCACTGTTGGCTTTTTTGTAAACTTTCTGATGATTTCCAGCGCTTTATACTGATGTTTTATATCCAGGTTATTCAGAGGCTCATCCAGAAAAACCAGTTTATGGGTAATGTCGTTCTGTAATTGCGCCATTACTCTTGAAAGATGTACCCGTTGTTTTTCACCTCCTGACAAAGAATTATAGTCTCTGTCTTTCAAATGGAAAATGTCGGTTTCATACAGCATATTATTCATTGCTTCAAGATCCTCTTTTCCAGGCTGTGCTTCAAAATAAGGATATCTGCCCATCATAACGACATCTTTTACATCAAGCGGAATATCATTGCTGTTGTGCTGTGAAAATTTTGCCTTATGCTTTGAAAGCTCCTTCACGTTCCATTCCTGAATAGGCTTATTTTTAAATAATACTTTCTGCTTTCCGGATTTCACTTCATCTGCCAGTACACTCAGAAGGCTTGACTTCCCTGCTCCGTTCGGACCTACAATGGCTAAAAATTCGCCATATTCCAGGGAGACATCTACCCCATCCAGGATACGGAATTCTTTATGTTTATAATTAATCTGGTGTGCCTTGATCATTACAGTGATTTTTTAAATTTAACCAAAATAGCAATAAAGATAGGTCCTCCCATCAGCGCGGTCAGGATTCCGATCGGAAGTTCGGACGGTGCTACAATACTTCTGCTGAATGTATCTGCCGTCAGCAGCAAGATACTTCCACACATCGCTGATAAAGGCAGGATAAAGGTATTATCGGATTTGAATAAAAGCCTTAAAATATAAGGTACAATCAATCCTACAAAACCAATAGTTCCTGAAAATGCTACGCATGTCCCCACCATTAAAGCCACTGTGATAATGATCTGTTTTTTCAGCTTCTCCACATTGATTCCAAGGTGCTGTGCATCTTTTTCTCCCAACATCATGGCATTCAGAGCTTTTCCTTTGGGTAATAAAATGATGTAAGCTATAATCATGACCACGGCCAGAATAATATTCTTTGTCCATGTGGCAGCAGCCAGGCTTCCCAGATTCCAGAAGGTTAAATCTCTGAGCTGTTCGTCTTTTGAAATATAGATCAGGAATCCGGTAATTGAGAAACCGATTGCTGTTATTGCCACTCCGGTAAGCAGCATCATCACTACATTTGTCTTTCCTCCGCTTGTTGAAATTTTATACACCAGCATCATGGATAAAAAAGATCCTGCGAAAGCTGAGATTCCCACCAGCGAAAACTGTACAGCTTCAGGAAGATATGCTTTGAAATGTCCTCCCAAAACAATCGCAATGGCCGCCAGCAGTGTTGCTCCTGATGTAAGGCCAATCAAATCTCCGGTTGCTAACGGATTTTTAAAAAGTCCCTGAAGGCTCGTCCCCGAAACGGAAAGCATTCCTCCAATTAAAATGGCCATAACGATTCTGGCTGCTCTTACGTCCCAGATCACATATTGATCACTCAGCGATAAACCGGGCTCTCCTTTTATAAATTGCCACAGGATCATGAACGGGGAATTCCCTCCGAAATCATAAACTCCGGTATTAAGTGACAGTACTGCTATCATAATAAGCAGTACTGCACTTATGATAAGATAAAAGTATAGTTTACTTTGTGTTTTCAATTAAAAGTTTATTTAATGCTACTGCTGCTTCTCCCAGTCTAGGTCCGAAACCTGATACTAAACCTCCGTCCATTGCGATGATCTTCTTATTTTTACCGGCATTCGTTTGTGATACTCCCGGCATTTTAAGGGCTCCTTCATTTCCTCCGGCACCCTGCAAACCAGTTTCGAAGAAGAATAATACATCAGGGTTGGCTTTTACAACGGCTTCAGGTGTCAATGGTTTGAAATCCTCAAAATCCGTTACGGCATTTTCTCCGCCTGCAAGAGTGATCAGTGAAGCCATGGGTGTATCTTTACCGCTCACCATCAGCATATTTCCTCTGGCGTAGATGAACAGTACTTTTGGTTTTTTAGCAATGGGCTGTACCTGTTTCAGATCAGCATCAATTTTGTCGTTTAATTTCTGGTAATCTGTATTTCCGATCGCTTTTGCTACCTGTTCGATCAGTTTTTTAGTTCCCTCTACAGAGTATTCCTGTTTGAAAACTTCAGTCTGAATCCCTGACGATTTGATTTTTCCCATTAGTTCCGGGTTGATATCTTTATCAGAAGCCAGAATTAAAGTAGGGTTTACAGCCATGATCGGTTCAATCGTCATTGATCTCATATGGCCCAAGTCTTTTGCAGTAGCTTTTAATGAAGCCGGATAGGTACTGGTAACATCGGTACCTACGATTTCTTTTTCGTGCCCCAAAGCAGCTACGATTTCAGTAATCCCACCATTTAATGTTACTATTTTATTATTGGTTTTTGGTGCTTCAGAAGCAGCTTCTGTAGTATTTTCTTTTGCTCCTGCTTCTGCCTTTTTGCAGGAATATACTGCTACAAGAACAGAAGCTGCAAGGATGAATTTTTTCATGATATACTATTATTTGATTATTTATAAAGGTTTGTATTCAAATTGAGGTCTTCCACGTTCTCCTGCCGTGTTTGTTATTCTTGTAAATCTTAATTTAAAATAATACCCTTCGGCATCTTTGATCACATAAAAGCGGTCACCATATACTTCAAGCCCATTGGTACCTACAGGATTTCTCCAGTTTCCCCCAATCACTCTTTGGTCACTATAAATAAATTTGGAAGGATCAATATCTGAAGTTTTGAAGTTATTGTATGCTTCTACTCCTGATCCTGAAGCTACTTTCACTTCATAGGCACCTACTCCACCTACATTGTTTGAAAGCACAAAATCAGCATAGATGTAACTTCCCGCTCCGGCAATCAGATTGGTAAATACGGTGAAGCACAGATCCCATTTCTTTTTTTCCGGCTGTATTGTTACCTCACTATTTTTTCCAGACTTACAAAATTGTAGTTGTAGGCTGTGTTTTTGGTAATGGTTAATTCTTTATGCTCTGTGGCATTCAGTTCAGCATATTTTATTTTGTAGTTGGCGCCCGATCTTACCACCTGAACTTTCATCCAGCCTCTGCTATCACCTCCTGTAGTTACTGATCCTGTAGGAACATTTCCTGTAAAGATCTTTCTTCCCATATTAACAAGATAAATACCATTTTGGGAATCATCAGCTTTGATTTCTTCTATTGCGGTATTGCCTGTAGGGAAATTACCTTTTACATCATCAATATAGGCTTCATTGGCAGGATTGAAGTTAGCTACCTGAACCTGCTCTTTTAATGCAGTAACACTTGCATCTGTAACCAAATCTATATTGGTTGCATTAGGTATCTTACCTGCCGCCATCATGATAGACGAATTCAAAACTACTTTAAATGAAGTCCCTGTATAGAATGCAAAATCCCAATCTGTTCTTTTGGTTGCAACTTCTGTATTGGTACCTAAATCAATCCAAACCTGGTTGGGCTGTGTGGCTCCCCCTACATTTGGATTAACAACAGCTCCATCGGATGGTGCTACCATAACAGCATCTTCATTATCATTAATACAAGATTGAGATATAAAGAAGCTCCTATTAAAAGGGAAAATAGTATTTTTTCATTTTTAATCCTTTAAAAATTATAATTTAATCTGGCAAAATAACTTCTGCCATAGAATAGATTCTGTTGATCTGCAGCAGCATTGTGGCTGTTTCCTGCCTGTATTGTATTTCTGACAGAGGTAACGTCAAAAATATTTTTAACCCCTACACTGATTTCAAAATGATTTTTAAAGAAAGGCTGACTTACTGTGAAGTTCATCATATTATAATCACCAATTTCTCCCAGCACATATTGTCCCGGATCTTTTGGATCCTGCAGGTTTGTCTTATGGGTATATCGTTTCTGAGCTCCTGTATATTTGTAATAAAGAGCAAATAAGGTTTTCGTATAAGGTAGTGTATAGTTGGCTGCCAGATTGGCTTCAGCATAAAAATTGTAATCATCCGGTGAAGTAATATTTCCGGTATTAAGAACTTGGGAAACTCCCATTACTGAAACACCTGCATTCAAAGAAAGATCCCCTTTTCTTACATTTATCCCTCCTCCGAACAATAGAGACTTATAATTGTCAACATTTAAATAGGTAATTTGTAGAGGACTGTTGTTCACAATTACACTTTCAATTCTGTTTTTTACATCTAAAAACATTCCTGAAGCACTGAAATTAAATTTCCAGCCGTTTGAATTAGCCGTTGCATAATCCCAGAATAAAGATGTTGAATATCCCGTTTCAGGTTTCAGATTTTCATTCCCTCTGATATCATGGTTATTATCTACTACAAAAGTGTATAATTCATCGTAGGTAGGAAACCTGTTTGCAGAACCGAATACCAAACGGATGTCAGATTTTGCAGTAGTTTTAAACCTTAAGGTCGTTGAATAGTTATACTGAGAGTCGAATTTATCACTCAAAGCCAGTCTTACACCAGGACGTAGGGAAAACCAATTGTTTACATTCCATTCTGCGGATAAGAAATTAGCATAATTGAATATGGAACGCTGAATATCCTTTCCGTTATTATTGCTTTCAAATGTGCTTGCGCCAGCAAAACCTTTTGTTCTGTCCAACTCATATCCTAACTGAAAATTGATTTTATCACTGTTCAAAAAGTTACTGAACATCCCTCTGGAATAAAATACGTCAGATTTATAGAAAGTCAGACTTTCATCTCTTGACAATTCCTGTCTGCTCGGAACATCGTAAGTATAGTGTTGTGACTTCCTTTCCTGTGTCTGATAAGAGAAATCTCCGTTGTAATTGATTCTTCCTATTTTAGTCTGGATATTAAATTGATGAATCCATCTTTTAGTATCATAATCAATATCTTGTGCTGTATAAGTTCTGTTACCTCCTCCCAGGTAAAGCTCACTTACTAACGGGTTGTAATAATTGATTTTTTCGGAAAGGAAATTCATTTTATAGTAAAAACTCGTATTATTTTTACTGTAGCGTATCACACCATTGGTTGTGATCTGATCTTTAGGCTGCCAGTCATAACCACGCTGTCCGTCATTGCTTTCACTAAAGTATTTATATCCCTGAAGATTTCCTTTATAACCCTGAAAATCATTATGATTAATATCTGCAGAAACAGACCAGTTGTCATTTATTTTATATCCAACATTCAATGATTGGATATGTCGGCCATTTCCTTTTTTAAACCAGTCATAATCTTTATTAACTGTTTCTTCCTGCAAGGAAGCCAGAATCGAAACTTTTTTGCTATAGCTTTTCTTGGTAATAATATTAATCACACCAGCTAAGGCATTATTACCATATTCTACACCCATGGAACCTTTTACTACCTCAATACGTTCGATATTATTAACGTTAATCTTGGTAAGATCTACAAGATTTCCCATCCCTTCATCACTTACAACAGGAATATTGTCAATAAGAATTTTGGTGTAAGCCCCACTCAATCCCATAATATTGGCACTGGAATTTCCTGAGCCTCTGTTCGGTTCTATTAAAATATTCAGATTTTGATTTAAAACTTCGGCAACATTGGTAACAGCCATATTTTTGATTTGCTGTGCATCAATCACCTCTACCTTGTATATTGATTTATTGATTGACTGTTGCATATACTGACCAGTTATAACAACTTCATCAATGTTATTTTTATTCAGAGAATCTTTTTGTTGTGCGTTCATCCAAAAAGTAATGGACAGTGACAAAACGGTAATCACTTTCTTCTTCATAACTATTGAGAAAAATTTTCAGCAAATATAAAACTTTATTTAGACTCATTAAAAATAATTATATATTTTTGTGTAATAATTCTAAATAAAAATAAAGTTATGATACTAAGATTACTTATTGGAGGTTTAATGCTTACAGCGGTTGGTATGAATGCACAGATGAATAGCATTAATGAAAACTTTGATTCTTTTGCGAATGCTGGCGATGGATCTCTACCTCAGAATGGATGGACAACACAGATTTCAGTTACAGATGCCAGCGTAGCACCAAGACTATCAGTGGAAGCTCCCGGAGCTGCAGACAAATACATCCAGGCCTACTCTCTGTTCTCACCGAATACACCCTTTTATTTAGTATCTCCTCAGATAGCTGCTCCAACCGGAGGCCAGACATTATCTATTACAACATTAAGAATTGGAGGAGCTCCGGGTTCTGGAAGTGTTGAAATGGGTCTTGTAGCAAGTCCTACTGACATGTCCACTTTTACTTCATTAGGAAGCCCTGTTCCGATGACGAATGGTACAGCTGTAGTGACAACTGTAAATGTACCTGCTTCAGCATATCAATACATTGCATTTAAATTTTCGGCAACAGCAAACCACCAGGCTTTGAGATTAGACAATGTCGTTCTTACTCCTGCAGGCTCATTAGGCGTTAATGACGCTTCAAAGTCAACAGAAAATATAAAGTTTATAACGACTTCAGATAATACAGCATTGCAGTTTATCAGCAAAAAAGATCCTAAGAATATCCAGATTTATTCTGCAGCAGGTCAAAAAGCAGCTGAAGGAAAACTGAACGGGCAAAGATTTGATATCAGCGCACTTCATACTGGAGTGTATTTCATGAATATTGAAACTGCAGAAGGAAAATTGATCCAATCAAAATTCATCAAGAAATAAAGTTTATTAGACTATTATTTGCCTTTATTAAAGCCGGTAGGACTGTTCTTACCGGCTTTTCTATGTTCTGATTTTAGCATTTTCCGGTGTGATTAAAAATAAAAACACGATAAAAATCATGTTTTTATTTAGACTGATTAAAAATAATTATATATTTTTGTGGAATCATTCTAAATAAGGATTTAAAAATAAATTATGAAAACAAAACTATTATTGGCTTCAGTACTCGCATTGTCTGTTCAGCAGACTATTTTGGCGCAGACTGACGCGTTGGGATATTCACAGGTCAATATGACCATGGGGAGCGGATATCAAAACCGTGTGTTTGTGAACCTTGCAGATGGTAATATGGTTTCTCAGCCAGCCAATACCTGGGATATTGCTTTTTATAGAAACTCAAACTACGCATTCGGATCAAGAGTAAATGATGCTAAAGATATTGAAGTATTCACCGCATCAACCAATCTAGCCGACTGGGATAATATTAATATCAGCAACGAATCTTCATGGGGAGCACCTCTTTATAATCCGGATCAGACTACTGACTGGAGCCAGGGAGCTTTCGAACAGGGCCCGGTGACTTCTCCAAACCCCAATATCCCATCAACAGGATGGGGTGTTTACAACCCGGTGAATCACCATATTCAGGGGAAAGCAATTTTTGTTTTAAAATATGCTTCAGGAACCTATATTAAATTCGCTATTGAAGATGCGTTTGCCGGATATACCTTCAGATATTCAAAGTGGAACGGAACAGCATGGGGAGCTACCGAAACAAGGACTATTGCCAACGGAACAGATGATTCTTATTTCAATTATTTCTCCTTCGATACCGGGGAAAAAGTTCCGAACCTGGAACCATCCAGAACTGCATGGGATTTTGTATTCACTAAGTATTACACATTCTATATGGGAGTGCAGATGTATCCCTTTCCGGTGCTATCCAAAGCCCGAATATAAAAGTAGCAATGGTACAGCCTGAAACCCAGCAAACAGCAGCCGGTTCTATTCCTGCCAGTACAAGTTTCTCATCAGCGATTACAACAGTAGGACATTCATGGAAAGGGATCGGGACCGTAAAAAATGATGTTGTATACTACGTCAAAAAAGGAAATGACTACTACAGAATGTACTTCACGACCAATGGTGGAGCAAGTACAGGAAACATGTATTTCAAATACAAGAAGATTACTGAAACATTAGGCATTACCGAAGTTGGGAAAAAAGCATCTTTCGGTTTGTATCCTAACCCTGCAACAGCTGATAAAAAAGTAACGGTTCTTTTTGATGTTAAAGAAAAAGCAGGCAGCAAAGGGAATGCAGAGGTTTATGATCTTACCGGCAAAAAGGTCTATTCTGCGGAACTTACCAACCAGGCAGGTTTCTATAAGCAGGAACTGAACCTTTCTACCCTTACTTCAGGAAATTACCTGATAAAAATTACTTACGGAGGCCACTCGGAGACGAAAAAGCTTATCGTAAAATAAATATTTTATTGTAATACTTTCTATTTTTCTAATAAAAAGGCGGTTTCAGAGTATTGAAGCCGCCTTTTATTCTTTATTGAAGTTGAGAAAAATCTTTAAGTTTTTAAATTCTTAAATCTTTAAATGTTCAATTAATATATTTTAAATCCTTTATAAACCTCTGCAGAACTCTCCATGATTTTGGAAGCATCTTTACGGAAATCCAACAGATGGTCCTGGCCATTATGCCTGTTGTGGTGCTCAACACTTTCCCAAAGCTCGATCAGGAAAAAAGTGCCTTTATTATCTTTATCTTCAATCAGGTCATACTGCAGACAGCCTTCTTCTTTTCTTGTTTCTTTCACAAGCTTCTGAAACAGCTCTACGGCATCCATCAGATAGTTTTCATTAAACTTAAAAAGTGCAATGATATGTAAATTCATGTTCTAATATTTAGTGATGTAAAAGTAAAGTATTTTCAAAATCAAATATCTTTTTGCCCCTTTTATTTTTCCACACCGAACATATTTTTTTAATTAAAAACTGATTTATAAATAGTTATGGAACTCATCACAATGACCAAAGTTCCGATAATTACAAACATTTTCTTTACAGGAAGCTTAGCGGTAAGCATTGCTGAGAAAGGCGCAGTAACAATTCCTCCGATCAAAAGGCCAAGAATGATATTCCAATGCTGAATTCCCAGGGTAAAGAAAAAGGTAACGGCTGCGGTGATGGTAAGGATAAATTTGGCTACAGTAGAACTTCCTACAGCAAATCTTGGAGTAAATGCATTTTTGATCAGTGTTCCGGTTACCAAAGGCCCCCAGCCTCCTCCTGCAAAGGAATCTATAAAGCCGCCTATCACACCCAGCCTGATCAGATTGGTTTTCTTTTCAGGGCTTTACTTTGTTTTTCTTTAAATGCATTTGATAAAATCTGAAAACCGAGATATAAAGTATAAAAAGCGATCAGTGTTTTGGTGATCTTCGCGTAATATTCTCCAAGATAAGTAAGACATACCGCACCGATAATTGCCCCGATTACAGCCGGAACAGCCAGCTTTTTCACCAGGTTCTTACTTACATTTTTCAATTTAATATGACTGAGGCTTCCTGCAGCAGTGGTAAAACTTTCTGCCGAATGAATACTTGCACTTACAATATGCGGCGGAATATTCAGAAGCATCAGCGTTGTGGTACAGATTACCCCATATCCCATTCCCATTGATCCGGCAACAATCTCTGCAAAAACGCCCACCAATAGCATCCAGTAAAAAATATAATTATCTTTTGCCAGGATTGCCTGCAGCTCTTCCAGATATCCCAGTTCATACATTGAAAAAACAACAATGGAAACAAGAGCTGCGGTTACCAAAAGAACATTAAGCCTTATCTGAATTTTTCTCGAAATTACCATATCAAAAAGCTGTTTTTGGCCAGTACTCTTTTATGATCATTGCCATTGACAATAAAGGCATTAAACGATTGTGTGTCATCACTATTTCCAGGCCGGATTTTTTTCAGATACAATATATGCAGCAGCCCAATGGACTGTAATACGAGAAGGAGTGATCTTTTGTATTTGGTTTTCCTCTTCTTTTGAAATCATAGTTTATTCATTTGAAGTAGTGCAAATATCTGATAAAATATTTATCCTACAAAACAAGTAGACTATTAATTCAAAAAAAGGATCAGGTTAGTCAACCAGATCCATTAAAGTTTTACTTTCCAGAATATTCAGGGATGCATCACGAACCTCTATCAGTACATCATGAAGTCCGCAGTGGTCTTCATTGCAGTCTTCACATTTTTCATAGAAATTAAGACTTACACAGGGAAGCATGGCAATAGGACCGTTTACCAGACGAATAATTTTTGCCAGTTTCACATTTTCAGGCTTTTCTTTGAAGAAGTATCCTCCACCCTTTCCTTTTTACTGTCAAGGATATCCGCTTTTTTCAGTTCAAGAAGGATATTTTCCAAAAACTTTAAAGGAATCTTTTTATGTTCCGCAATTTCAGAAATAAGAATCGGGCCTTCATTTCTTTTTTCTACAAGATATGAAAGCGCCTTAAACGCATATTGAGATTTTTTTGAAAGCATTACAGCAAAAATAAGAAAATTGTTTAATATTTGAAAAGAGAGAAAAGTGAAACTGTAAATGAGCAAAAGATAATTTTTTTCATCCGTAATTTTACGGTTTTATATACCACATTTTTGCCTTTCTGCCATTAAATCATTATGTTTGCCATATGTTCAGTAAACAAGAGGCACAGCAATTAAAAAGGAATTTTGGACAGCTTTCGGAAAGTCATTTCCCAGAAAATGGATTCTTTATGATACCAAAATCAAGGACATGGCATTTAAATTTTCAGCCGACAATAAAAAAGCAGAAGTTTCTCTGGATATCGAAATGAAAGATGAAATTTTCAGAAATGCTTATTATGAGAAAATCTGGTCTCTGGAAGATATTTTAAAAGATTTCGTTGGAGATTTTCAGAAGGAAGAATATTTTACCCTTGAAAATGGCAAAGTGATCAGCAGGATATGGGTTGAAAAACATAGCGTTTCCATTTTTAATAAAAATACATGGCAGGAAATTTTTGAATTCTTTGTAGACAAAATGGATGGCTTTGAACGGTTTTACTATGAATATGAGGATTTTATAAAGGATATATAGAATACTTACGAAATAAATACTATTATGCTTCAGATTAAGATAAAAAAGAAAACTTATCTTTGCTACACCACTTAAACTAATAGATGAAACAAAATAACATGATTAAAAATGAGAAAAGTGTACAAAAACATTTTTGGAGAGGTCATTTCCAAAAGTAAAGCTGTGAAGCTAAGCGAATATCATCTGTATTATTATGAAGAAGGTACCGATTTCCTGAAAGAAATTGAATTTATTAATGAAGACAGTGTTTACAACATCAATTATTTTTTAAGTGACGAAGAGGACGAAGCGCAGGTCGTGGATTATCTTAAAGAAAAATCTGACTTTTTTGATATTGAAAAAAGAAACCACTGACAGCTTTATTATTTCTACCAATAAATTGTATTCCTTATCTGTAGACGACCTCCCTTTAATTTCTAAAACCGTTTTCAAAAAGATGACCCCGAAAATTTCATCTGTTCACAGGTCATCGATAATGAAACCCACGAACCGCAACTCGAAAGAACTATAAAATGCTGGTACACCAACGACAAAAACGGTGAAAAATATGCAGCGATAGAATGCAGCTATCAGGAAGACGGGAAACTTGAGCTGGCTGTAGATAAAACCCTGATCCCGATCATGAAGAAAACTGGGTTCATTATGATTATGATACTTTCCAGGATCTTCAGGCACAAATACCCATTGACATCAGCTATTACAAAACAGCCGCCTTACTTCCCAAAGAGGCCTATCAACAATAATCTTTAACACCTATCTCATAGTAAAATTATTAAATGGAAGACAATCCTATTTTTTGCAGACGGAAATGATCCGCAAATGATTGAAGCTTACAAAAAAGCACAGGAAACTTTTAAGTATTTCTGGCGCGAACAATCCTGGGAATACAGAAGAATTATTCCGGGGCTTACCGTATCATGTGTTAAAACTGCTTTTGAAGAGCAGGATGAAGAAACCGGAGAAAGCCTGGTGGAACATATGTGGATCAATGAAATATTTTTGACGGGGATCATGTAAGAGGATATCTTATTAATGAGCCTAACAGCCTTAAAAACGTACAGGTTGGTGATTATGTTGAAATTCCTTTAGAGAACATCACTGACTGGCTTTTTGCCATCACCCCGGGTGTACAGAAACCTAAAGGACTTTCCAGGCTGTTTTCATCTTCCTCAACCCCGCTTCCAAAAGCTTACGGAGGATTTACCATTCAGAAAATGCGTGCTGATATGTCCGATGCGGAAAGAAAAGAACATGATAATGCCTGGCAGCTTGATTTCGGAGATTTCAACGATATACTTTTGGTCAATAACCAGAAAGAAAATCCGGAAAATCTGATTGAGCATCCCATGAGTAAAAATATGAAGGAGGAATTTGCAAAGTTCTTACAGCAATATCCGGATGAGCTTACACAAGCTGATGAATACGGCCTGACACTTCTTCACAAAGAAACGATTGCAGGAAACTTAACCACTGTGCAGATAGCTTTGGAAGCAGGAGCTGATAAAAATATCCGGTCTAAAAAAGGAAAAACAGCCCTTGATTATGCAAAACAGCTGAAATGGGAACATCTTATTCCGGTATTGGAAGGTTAAAATAATAGAGAGAAGTGTGTGCTTCTCTTTTTTATTTAACGTAAGCTGTAAATGTTTTATACTATCTTTTAATCTTACGCAAATTTCCCAGATAACGCAGATTTTAAGATAGAAATATCTTTAACAGATAAGAAGAAAAATGATGTTTTTTATAGGATTTGAAATGTACCGGAGAAGGAGCAGAGCTTTTTCAATAAGCAGGTTTAAATTTCACTTTTTAATTATATTTGTAGAAAGACACAAATATAAAAGTCGTTATGGAAAAGCTAAGAAATCTAAGAAAACAAAGAGGCTATACACAAGAATATATGTCTAATATCATATCCACAGATGTCTCCAATTATTCCCGAAAAGAGAATGATGAAGTCAGAATATATGATGATGAATGGGAAAAACTTGCTAAAGCGCTTGATGTTCCTGTAGAAGAGATCAAAGAGGAAAGAAAAACAGCTATTGTCCATAATAATCATGACAATACGACTTTTAATGATAATGCAGGCAGCTATTTCAACAACTTCCACAGTATTCCGGATTCTATTGTAGAAAATTTACAGAGCTATATTAAAATTTTGGAAGAACAGGTGGAAGCTTTGAAGGAAGAGAATAAAAAGTTGAAGTCCAGATAGATTTTTTATTATTACGTCAATATAAACAAAGCTCCCGGCAGAGAAATCTTCCGGGAGCTTTATATTTTATCCAAATTTCTTTTTCCTTAACCAGAAGAACAGTCCTCCCAGAAGGCCGATAATAGCCAGTGGAAGCAATAAGTTCAGCCACTGCCATTTGGATTTCTCTTCAGTAATTCTTTGTCTGTCAAGAAGTCTTTCTTCGATGTTTCTGTTTCTCAGTTCCATCAGGTTGCTGTCATCCAGCAGATAATCCAAAGCATTTCAGGAACTGCTCGTTTCCGAATTGTTCGTTCGTCAACAGATCTACCCCCAGTGGAAGCGGTTTTCCTTTGATCACTTTGTTTCTTCCTACATCTCCGTCTGCAATCACGATCATTTTATTATCCGGACTTGATGTTTTGAATCCCGGGTAAGACTTTCTTTCAATTCTTGATGCATACGCAGAGTTGAATTTCCCTTCCAATGCTACAGCGAAAATCTTCGGAGTACTTGGCTTTTCCATTTGTCCAAGACTGTCTACACTAGCAATTTCTTTCAGATCCACATAGTTTGGAACCTGTTTTAACAATGTTCTTTCACTGGACTCAAAAAGAACTTTTGTTTTGATATTTTTTCTTCCTCCCAATGTATCGATTGAAGTAGGGAATTCAAACTTTACAGGGTTAATATTTTTGGTAACCGGATTATTGTTTTCAGCAATTCCCAGAGGATAATAAGGCCATGGCAGGCTTGTGTACTGAGGATTTCCGCTTACTTCTCCTGTAACGAGTCTTAATAATGCAAATTTTTTAACGTCTTTTACCAAGGCAGGATTGATTCTTACCCCGTAATTGAAAAGAAGTCAGTCATATTGATATCGATCGGGAAAGGCATTACTTTTGGATCTTGTTAAGGTATCCATTTCAGCATTTACGGCATCAATCATCCAAAGTGTTTTCCCGCCATTCATGATGTACTGGTCAAGAATTACTTTTTCATTATCTGTAAAAGCTTTTCTCGGTTTTGCAATTACCAGGGCGCTCATCTGTTTCAATAAAGGAACATCTTCCAGTGAAAGCTCAGTCTGATTTTTAGGAATAATAGGCCCTGCATCATAATTTTCCATCGCCAGCTGCACAAACCCCTGGAATTCATCCGGATTCAATTCATCATGGTTGACCAAAATCCCGATTTTTTTCCTTTTGGCTGCTGCAATATTTTTAATATTGGAAACAAGGTTATATTCCAGGCCTTCAATAGATCTTGTTAGCTGCTCATCGGCATCAATTCCTGCCTGCTGAACCACTAACGGAATAGAAACACCGTCATTTCCGTGTTTGATCACAGCATAAGGGAAAAGCGTGATCTGTGAGATCTTTCCGTCTTTCACATCGGGAAGAATTGACGGCTGCATTCCCATGGCCATCAGGGTATCCTGAGACATTTTGGTTTTAATCGGATCGATAAATTTAAAATCAATCTTCGGATTAATCTTTCTGAACTCTTCCAGCATGAATTTCGTTTCGCTCTGGAGCTGTTTGAAACTTGCCGGAAAATCTCCTTCCAGATACACTTCTACGGTAAGAGGCTTTACAGACTCCAGTACTTTGATGGTGTTATCGGAAAGTGTATATCTTTTTCTTTTGTTAAGTCTAACCTGATCCCCGAATACGTAAGGATAATAACCAAAGGAACAATTACAATTAAGAAAATTCCCAGAGGAGATTGAGCATTGAACTTCTTCATGATTCTACTTCTTTTTGTTAATAAAATGATTAGACAATACTAATGAAGCTCCAATGACAAGAATAAAATAAGCTACATCTTTACCATCAATAAGCCCTCTTGTGAAGCCTAAGAAATGCTGATAAAAGCCAATATTCTGAAGAATGAAATCAACTCCGCCCAAAAGTTTATAACTTGCCAGCTGCTCAATTCCAAAATACATGATGAAGCACATAAAAACACCCAGCAGGTAAGCCATAATCTGGTTCTGTGATAATGAAGAGGCTAAAATTCCCACTGCTGAAAAGGCTGCAATTAACATGATTAACCCAAGGTAGCTTCCGAAGGTCATTCCGAGATCGATATTTCCTGCAGGAACTCCCAAAACATATACCGTATAAAGGTAAATCAGTGAAGGAATAAGGCACAGAATCCCGACAATCCATACGGAAAGGAATTTTCCTGTAACCAGTTCTGAAACCTTTAACGGCTGTGAAAAAAGCCAGTTTAATGTTCCGGTTTGCTGCTCTTCCGCAAAAGTCTTCATGGAAAGGGCCGGAATGATAAACATCAACAGCCATGGTACCAATACGAAATAGCTCTGCAATGAGGCCATTCCGATCTCAAAAATATTAGAATCGTTGTCGAAAAAGAACAGGAAAAGGGTTGCTATCAGGCTGAAAGCAGCAATGATCACCCATGCACTCCAGTTTCCAAAGTAACTCCAAAGTTCTTTCTTTAAAATTGCAATCATAGTTTTTTGTAAGATATAAAAAGGATGGATGTTTTCAGACATACGTCCTGCTCCACAATTATTTGTTTTTTTGTTTTTGTTAACCAGTTTTACCGTCATCATGATCAGCAATACAAGAACGAAAATCCTGTAATTAATTGCCACCAGTATTCGATCACCATTGATTTTAAAATAACTGTAAATACCACCAGAAACAGAATGAAGGTTGCAATCTCATTGGCCTGTCTCAGTTTGATATTGGCAATGGGTAGTGTATCTCCATGCAGTTCCTTTAAATGAAGAACTTTTTCCAGCACCAGTAATGGTAGGCCGCAAGCCCGATAAGGAAGGTCAGTTTTAAGTGGAACCACCCCATTTTCATCAGCCCCGGATTTAAAAATCATGACCAGCCCGCATACTGCCATAATTACTCCCGCAGGAACGGTGATAATATTCCACAGCCTTCTGGCCATAAAAGTATACTGCTCTCTCAGAATTTTCTTTTTTCTTCCGGAAAATCATCAGTGTCTTTATAGTAAACGAAAATCCTTACGAGATAAAAATTCCCGCAAAGTAGCTTACCATAAAAATAATGTGCAGCGCTTTGATTATTGTATAAAGCATTCAGAAAAATTAACAGCAAAGATAAGCTTATTATATAATTGTTAAAAATAAATTTCTTTGATCAGGAAAACCCAATCAAAAACGAATTTATATAAAAATAGTTCGGCTCGGGCAGCAAAGCTGCCCGAGCCGAACCTTATATTTTCATTATTGTATCCAATTCAGCGATTAAGAGATCACTCCTAATTCTTTTCCTACTTTTTCAAATGCAGCAATCGCCTTATCCAGGTGCTCTTTGGTATGAGCAGCGGATAACTGTACTCTGATTCTTGCTTTTCCTTTCGGTACTACAGGATAGAAAAATCCGATCACGTAGATTCCTTCATCCATAAGCTTTTCGGCCATTTTCTGAGAAAGTGGCGCATCGTAAAGCATTACCGGAACAATAGCAGCATCGCCTTCAGGGATATCAAAGCCTTTTGCTTTCATTTCTGTTCTGAAGTATTCTGCATTTTCCATTACTTTATCACGAAGAGAAGTGTCATCAGAAATCATATCCAATACTCTCAATGCAGCTCCTACGATTCCAGGTGCTAAAGAGTTTGAGAATAAATAAGGTCTTGAACGCTGTCTCAGCATATCAATGATTTCTTTTTTACCGGAAGTAAATCCACCTAAAGCACCTCCTAACGCTTCCTAATGTAGAAGTAATGATATCTACTCTACCCATTACCTCATTTGCTTCGTGGGTTCCACGGCCAGTCTTTCCAATGAAACCTGTTGCGTGAGAATCATCTACCATCACCAAAGCATCATATTTGTCTGCAAGATCACAAACTCCTTTTAAGTCTGCAACAATACCATCCATTGAGAATACTCCGTCTGTTACAATAATTTTAAAACGGTGGTTCTTTTCAGAAGCAGCAATCAGCTGAGCTTCCAGATCCTCCATATTATTGTTTTTGTATCTGTATCTTGCCGCTTTACAAAGACGGACACCATCAATAATTGACGCATGGTTCAGTTCATCTGAAATAATAGCATCTTCTTCTGTAAATAAGGGTTCAAAAACACCTCCGTTAGCATCAAATGCAGCTGCGTAAAGGATGGTATCTTCAAGACCAAGGAAATCTGCAATTTTTTCTCAAGCTCCTTGTGAATATCCTGTGTTCCGCAGATGAAACGTACAGATGACATTCCGTATCCATGAGATTGGATCATATCCTGAGAAGCTTTCATCACTTCCGGATGATTGGATAATCCCAGATAATTGTTAGCGCAGAAGTTTAAAAGCTTTTTTCCGTTAGCCTCTATTTCTGCACTCTGTTGAGAAGTGATGATTCTCTCTTTTGTAAAGTCCGTCATTCTCAATATTCTGAAGTTCATTCTGTAAATGTTGAAGGTATTTTTCAGAGATCATTTTAGTAATTTTTTAGATGTGCTAATTTACTAAAAAGGCAGTAAAATAAAACCTTTTATAACCTTAATTCTAAAAAATCAGTTAAGGTTTAAGTTTTAACACTATTAGTCTACTAATTTAGTAGGATAATATTTATATTTGCTTAAATTTTGAATATATGAGATTAAAGCCGGTACAAAAAATAAAGACAATCAGCTCAGATACCTTTATTAATAACCATATGAAGCCGAGAATTCCAATTATTATTGAAGATTTCATACACCCGGAAAGCCCGGCTTTCAAAAAGTGGAATTATGAGTATTTCAAAGAGATTGCCGGAAACCAGATGGTCAATATATACGGCAGTGAGCTTGATTCCCTGGACAGAGTCGCAAGTGATCCTATTGCCCAAGCCACATTCTCAGAATATCTCGACCTGATTCAATCAACCCCTACCGAACACCGGCTCTTCTTATTTAATTTGCTGAAAATAAAACCTGAACTTAAAAATGATATTATCTACAATGATGTAACAAATGGTAAAATACTGAAATGGTTGCCATTTATGTTTTTCGGCGGTGAGGGCTCCGTAACCAGAAATCATATTGACATTGATATGTCCCATGTTTTTATCACCCAATTCCGGGGAATCAAAAGAGTCTGGCTCTTCCTGGGAGCAATCTGATTTTATGTATAAGCTGCCATACAATTTTCACAGTCTGGTTCAGATTAAAATCCGGATTACAGAAAATACCCTGCCCTGCTCTATTTAAATGGTTACGAAGCAGTCATTCATCCTGGAGACACGCTGTATATTCCTTCCGGATGGTGGCATTATATTCAGTATGATACAGAAGGATATTCTATATCGGTAAGAGCACTGCCTTCAAGTCCTCTTGAAAAATGGCGCGGTTTTAAAAACCTTGTGATCACCAGACATTTTGATAACCTTATGCGTAAGATATTCAAAGACAAATGGTTCTCCTACAAGGTCAGACTGGCGAGGCAAAGAGGAGCCAGAGCAGCAAGAAAACAAAGAAGCTTTCAAATATGAAAGCTTCTTCTGTATTATATTTAAAAGTTTTCAGAAAGTACCCTCCATACTTTCCCGACCTTCATTTTAGTGCTTAATAAATTTGATATTCTTTTCATCAATCGTAATAAAATAGGCTCCCGGAACCAATTCTGAAATTCCGATCGCTTTACCCGGCTGATATGTTCCTTTTCCTACCAGCTTTCCGTCAATTGCGTGAATCGTAAAGTCCACAGTTCTGTTAATACCTTTCAGATTAATTTCATTTTTAGCAGGATTCGGATATAAGCCAAAATCTTCCTTCTCAACAGAAGAAACACTTAACGTATTATCCTGGGTCACTGTAGAGTTTTTCTCAATAATCTGATACTCATAATTAAACTGTACACTCGCTATCGGGAAGGTTACCGATTGAAGGAAATATTGATTATTTGAGATATTGTTAAGAACCAGATACGCCGTCTGCCCGGATGTTCCTGTCACTTTAACGGGCAAAGGCATTTCGAAAAACTTACCGTAGAGCTGCTTTGGGTCTGTGAAACCTTAAATAAAGCCTGATTCCCGCTCTGCATCCACTTTATGGTATAGGTAGGATATCCTTCTCCATACACCCAATCATTAAAAAACTCTGTAAAATCTGTTCCTGTTGACTGCAGTAAGGAGGCATTAAAATCAGCTGTACGTGCATAGCTGTATGCAAGATTGGGTCTTGCATGATAATCCTTCAGCGCCTGGTAAAACACTGTATCCCCTAAAATCCATTTCAGCATTCTCAGCACATATCCTCCTTTGGCATAAGAAAGCCTGCTGTCAAATATTCTGTTAATGCTGGAAAGTCCGCTATCCGGTACATATACGCTTCCGGTTGTGCCTGCTGTAATATAATTGGACTGACCTTGTAAGTAATTCAGAAAATCTGTATTGTTCATCAATAGCTTCTCATTGGCAACATGTTCCCCGAATGTGGCAAAACCCTCATTCAGCCAGATATCATTCCATGCACCGCAGGTTACCTTATCACCAAACCACTGATGAGTAAGCTCATGAGCAATAAGCTGTTTGCTCCATCCGCCCATAGAAGACATGGTCTGATGTTCCATTCCTCCTCCGTACATAAATTCCATGTGTCCGTATTTTTCATTCCTGAAAGGATAAGGACCAAAATAGGTTTCAAAAGTATCCATTACCTGCTTTGTCCAGTTAATATTAGCTACGCTGGTTGCATTTGAGTTTGTGGACGGATAAATATAATTCACAAAAGGGAAAGGAGGATTTCCGATGGTATCAGTAAGCTTTACAAAATTTGTAATCGAAAGAGCGATCAGATACGCCGGTGTAGGATACATCGTTCTCCAAAAGGTCAGTTTGGTATTCCCTGTGGGAAAAGTTTCAGACATCAGCTTTCCGTTAGCTGCTACACTGTAGTTGGATGGAGTGGTAATTTTAAAATCAAATCTTTCAATTTTATCATTTAAACTCTGCTTGGTAGGAAACCAATCCTGCGCACCATAAGGCTCATTTAAAGTAGAAAGCACCGGAGTTCCGCTCTGAAGAGCCGTTTTGAAAGCATCATTACTTGTAGATGGAGCTCCTGCATAATAAATGGTAAGAGAGTCTACTATATTGGCAGGAATAGAGGCCGGAAAATCAATTTTCAATTCTTTTGAAGGAAGCTGCTGAAAGCTTGTAATGTTGATCCCGTGATATTTCACCTGGGAAACCGTCAATGAATTGGAAAGATCAAAATAAATGCTTCCCATACTTTGGGTAGGTTTGAAATGTGAAGTTACCGAACCGGAAATATTGTAGACCGCAGGATCCAGGCTGACATCCATTCTCTGATACTGTAAGTCGTAATTCAGGGTATTGGGATTGATATTCCCGATATTCATCTTTTGGGTGAAGGATTTTTCTCTTTTTCGATTAATCCTTTCATATCCGTATTTTGCCTTTGCTTCTGGCCATAAAATTGTTGAGACAATAAAAATCCCAACACCAAAAGGTACAATTTCGTCATGTTTTGAAAAATTTAATCAAATATAAAAAAAACCTTTTAATCCATGATTAAAAGGCTGTTATAATATATAAAATAAAAAATTTTTACAAATCCAGTGCAGGTTCAAGAATTTTTTCCATTCTTTTCTTCACCATATCTACCGATCCGGAATAATTATTCACCATTAAAGAAAAAACCAATGTTTTTCCTGAATTCGTTTTCAGATAACCGGCTAATGTTTTCACTTTGTTCAAAGTTCCTGTTTTCGCAAAGACCTGTCCGTTCCCTCCTGCATTGAACATTCTTTTTAAAGTTCCGGATTGCCCTCCGACAGGCAAAGAAGTCAGATAAGATCTGTAGTATTTCTGATCCATCAGGGAAGTAAGGAATTTCACCTGAGAAATCGGGGTTACATTATTACTTCTTGAAAGTCCGCTTCCATCGATGTAGTTAAGTCCGGTCATATCAAAACCTGCATCTTTAAGGTGATTAGTCACCACTATTCTTCCGGATTCTGAAGTCTGGTCACCCATTTTCTGATATCCTACGGTTCTCAGCAAAGCTTCAGCCAATGAGTTATCACTGTGCTGGTTCGTATAATAAATAATATCGCTTAAAGTTGGGGATTTATATGCTGAAAGCATTTTTCTGTTTTCCGGTGCTGCATCTGTCATTTTCGGAGTTACTTTTCCGGTAACGGGAATGCCGCTTTTCACCAGTGTTGTCCTGAAAGAGTTGGCAAGGTAAGCAGGTGCATCAGGAAGCTTGGTTGTTAAAACTCCGTTTCCTTCGTATTTATCAGCATAGACCATCTGATGATTGTAAGGGGAAACATAGAAAAATTTCTTTTCTGTGGAGAAACCACCTTTTTTAACGATTAATTTTTCGTTGGCCGGGTTGATATCGCGGGTAGTTCCTGCCGGTAAATAATAGTTATTGTTTTCCAACCATACAACATTTTCCGGAAGCATTGAAATATTGCCTTTGAAAAGCGCTGTCTGAATGATAATATCACCATTTACCTTTTTGATTCCCTCTCTTGAAACGCCGCTTACGAAATCTGAAATGATATCTCTATAAGATGCTGCTCCTGCTTTGTTTGTTCCCAAAGAAGGGTCACCGCTTCCTATGACATAAAGATTTCCGTTTAAAACTCCATTTTCATCTATGGTTCCTGAATATTCCAGCTGAGTCATCCAACGGTAGTTTTCGCCCAGCATATTCAGAGCGGTTTCCGTTGTCAGTAATTTTGTGGTAGAAGCAGGTACTAAAGGAGTATTTTCATTGTACGAAGAGATTACTTTCTTCGTTTTCGGGTCATACACTACGAATCCCCAGGTTGCATTTTTCAGCACAGGATCCGTCATCATTGTGTTCACATTAATGTCTACCAGTTCTTTTGCTGACAAAACAGTTTTCTCCACCACCGTGCTAACGGGTGAAGGTAGGTTTAAGCTGCTTTTCTGATTGTCATAATTCTGAGAATAAAGAACGGTAGAAACGGTAGATTGAGCCAGGAAAAAACCAGAAGCCAACACCGCCGCACTTGAAATATATTTTCTGAAATTTACCATCTATCTTCTTTTTGTTCTATAGCTTTGACTCTATAAAAAATGACAGGTTAAATCATTCATTAAAAGAACCAAACACTTAATCAACGTCCAAAAGTAGAAATTATTGTCATACAACGGACTACAGCCCTATTATAAAAGAGTGTAAAATTTGTTAAAAATTGTTAAAAATCCACAAAAACATCTTTTTTAATGCTTTGATAAGCAGTGATTTCATCAAATTCTTTCAAACTTATTAAAACCATATTCTTGAATTTTTCATAGTTCTTCCCACGGGGAAGTTTAAGCATAATCTGGAACTGGTACAAATTGTTCAGCCTTGCAATCTGAGCTCTTTCAGGGCCTAAAACACAGTCTTCAGGAAGGTATTTTCTGAGAATAGAACCCAGAAACTGAGAAGCACGGTCTGCTTTATCTTCTCTTCTGTGTTTCAGCTCAATCATGATCAGCTTGGTAAAAGGCGGATAATGAAATTTCTGACGCTCAGTAAGGATATATTTATAGATTTTAGCGGGATTGTTCATCTTGATCAACTGAAATACGGAATGATCAGGATTAAAAGTCTGAATGAGAATTTTTCCTTTTCCGGAAACCCTTCCGGCCCTCCCTGAAACCTGTGTGATCAGCTGATAAGCCCTCTCCTCTGCTCTGAAGTCCTGTACATATAATAAGGAATCCGCTTTAGGAATCGCAACCAGTTCGATATGGTCAAAATCCAGCCCTTTGGAAATCATCTGTGTTCCTACGATAATGTCTGTTTCTCCATCTTCAATCTTTTCATACAGCTTTTCGTAGGCAAATTTCTTACGCATAGAATCTACATCCATTCTATCCACCTCATTTTCCGGAAACAGTTTGGAAACTTCTTCGTGAATCTGCTCTACACCTACTCCTCTTTCGTTCAGCTTTTCGGAATTACATTTAGGACAGGTTTTAGGTTTTGATGCTCTCTGGCCGCAATAATGACACTTCATTTCATTGGCCGCTTTATGATACGTCATCACCACATCGCAATTGGAACAGTAATTCACATACCCGCAGCTTTCACATTCAATTACATTGGAATAGCCACGGCGATTATGCAGGACAATAGCCTGATTTTTTGCATCTACTGTTTTCTTAATATCCTCAATAAGCTTCAGAGAGAAGTTTCCGGAAACCTTTTTAGACTCCTGGGCTTCCTTAAAATTGATCAGTTCATATTCAGGCAAATTAACGTTCCCGAATCTTTCATTCAGAAAAACGTATTTCATTTTATCTTTTCTGGCGCTGTAGTAGCTTTCAACGGAAGGTGTGGCAGATCCCAGGATGACTCCCGCCTGATAAAGCCTGCCCAAAACCAATGACGCATCCTTAGCATTAAAATAAGGAGATACTTCCCTTGGTCTGTAAGCAGCATCATGTTCTTCATCCACTACAATAAGCCCCAGGTTCTGGTAAGGTAAAAACAGAGCATTACGGGTTCCGATCAGAATACGGATATCGTTCTGTCTGATTCTTCTCCATACTTCCACCCTTTCAAAATCAGTAAGTTTCTGATGATAAAAGCCTAATTGCCTGCCATATTTTTTTCTAACCGCTGGGTAATCTGTTTGGTCAGGGAAATTTCCGGAAGTAAAAACAGAACATTCTTTCCGTCACGGATGCATTCATCTATTTTCTCTAAATAAATATGGGTTTTTCCTGATGAAGTGACACCGTGAAGCAGCACATTTTTCCCTTCTTCAAAAGCTTCATCGATCTCGGATTTGGCTGTTTTCTGCTGTTCTGAAAGTTCCTCAAGCTCTTCAATTTCTCCTTCATAACTCGCGATCCTGTCTTTCTGCATATAATATTCCTCCACAAGACCTTTGTCTGCCAGAGGCTTGAAGTGCGAACTTCCAAAATAACCATCTTCAAACAGTTCAGATTTTTTTATAGGTGTATCCGGATTTTCTGTTTGTTTTTCCAGAATAAGAAGGAAAAGATCTTTCTGCTTCTGTGCCCTGTTCAGCTTTAAAAGAATTTCCGTGAGGTTCTGATTGGCCAGCACCTCATCATTAATCCTTACATACGCTACTTCTCTGGCTTTATATTTTTCAGCAATCTTCTCATCAATTTCAATATACTGAAGATCGATAAGTGAATTGATGGTTCTGATGATATCTTTTTTAGGTATAAATGCTTCAATATCCGTCAGGTTGATCAGCTGGCGCACCTCGAGTGCCTGAATCAGGTACATTTCGTTAACATCCAGATTTTCGAAGTCAACAATTGCACCCGGTTTTAATTTTAAATAGGTTTCACTTTCAAGTTTTAAAGAAGAAGGAAATGAAAACCTGTAAATTTCCCCAAGATTGCACATATAGTATTCTGAAAGCCAGTTCCAGAAATCGATCTGCTCCTGAGGAAGAATAGGTCGATCATCCAGCATGCTGATGATTTCCTTGGCAACAAAATTTTCCGGTGCATTATCATGAAGCTCAAATACAATTCCCGTATAGATTTTCTTCCCGCCAAACGGTACCAGAACACGCATTCCAGGCTGGATTTCGGGCATCATTTCTTCAGGAACTTTATAGGTAAAAGATCCTTTTAAATTCAATGGTAAAACTATCTGAGCGTACTGCAAGGGAAATATTTAAAATGTAAAATTAGATTTTTCCTGAGAGAACTGCAAGTTTACAGAAATTCTTTCATCATCTTTAACCAAGAACCTGAAACTGCATTCTACACTTTGTTTTCTCCTTATTTTTGTCCATTCCTATTTCTATGACAAAGCGTGTGGATAAAAGAACAACACAAATTCAGAAAGGATCGAGGAAAGGATTCATGAATGCCTAAAAAAGAAGTTCCGTGATCTGATACCAGAATGCAGAAGTAAAAAAGCCTACAATAATACTGAATCCAATGATCAGGTTGGTCAGTTTTGTATTCAGCCTGAACTGTTCTGCAATAATACTTGAGGTTACCAGTGTCGGCATTGCTGCTTCAAATACCGTAATTTTTGCTACATTTCCTTTTATTCCCAGTAATAAAGCCATTCCTAAAACAATTGCGGGTGCCAGAATAAGCTTGTAAAGCATAGACATAGACATCTGCGGGATCAGTTTTTTCCAGCCGTTAAATTTCAGCTGCAAGCCGACAGAAAATAAAGCCAGTGGACTTACCGTTGCTGCCAGCTTATCAAAAAACGGCTCTGCAACAGTAAAATCAATAAACTGTGAGAGTATTAATGCAGAAATACAACCTATTAAAGGAGGAAACGTGACAAGTCTTTTAAGATGAATATTGCACTTACTTTACCGGATTTACTGCCTCCTTTTACTGCCGCAATAATTCCCAGCGTGGAAAGGGCAAAGAACATGGTCTGGTCACAGATAATCGCGATACTCAGAAGCCCTTCCCCATAAAAAGCACTGATCAACGGAAATCCTATGAATGAAGTATTGCTATAACCGCTTGCCAGTTCTAAAGTACTCCTTGAACGCCTTGAATAGCCTCTGCTCCTGCTGTAAAACATCATAAAGAAAAAGCAGAACACAGAAATTAAAAATGTTGCTGCAATCGGGAACAGCATTTCTGTTGTCCATTTTACTTTAGGCAGGTATTTAAATGAAACTGCCGGAAGAGCAAGATAAAGAATCCAGATATTGATACCCTTATGAGCATCGGGGTGGATAGATTTTGTTGCTTTGAATATCATTCCTGCAATAATGCATACTGCAATCAGAACAAAATTTACCATAACTGTAATAAAATATGGAACAAATTTACGGCTGATTTTTCAGTTGGAAAGGTAAAATTTATATTTTTTTGAGTTAAATTCTAATGACTTTCTTTCATTTTTAAACCTTATAGGCTTTAAAAACCTCTAAGGTTTGGAGACCATTTGCTGTATTTTAACCTTTCATCACCTCCCAAAGACTCAACGTCTCAACATTTTCCAAAGGTTTTGAGAGGATTATTCTTTTTGAAGTTTCCGGCAGGAGATCAAAGAAATTATCACTGAAATGAGTATCTCCAATCAGATAAACATCTTTGGCTAAAACATCTGTAGAGATTTCAATTTCAGTGGGTGATATTTTTCTGATCTTAATTTCAGGTTGTAAAAGTTTCAGATCTTTTGGCTTATTAAAAAAGAACAGCTTTTCGAATTTTGTATCTTTTTCAGAGCTGATCTTTAAAACAGCTCGGGACAAATCAAACTGAGCCAGCTCTGACTTATTGATGCTTCGGATTTTCTTACTAATATCAGTATTGATGATATCTGACTGGTTAGCTTTCCAAAGTGTTTTCCCTTTGAAATCAATGAGTTCAAGCTTGATATCTGCTTTTAATTCTTTGAGCAAATCACTTATCAGATAAACGTCATAATTTTTTCTGTTTCAGCTACTGATACCAAAACAGGCTCAAAACTTCTTTTCGCCTGATAATGGAAAGCTTTCCAGTTTCCTAAATAATCGATGGAAGACCATGAGACTACCGGCCAACAGTCGTTGAGCTGCCAATACAATGTTCCCATATTATAGGGTTTTGCACGGCGGTGAGCTTCAATGGCAATCTGCATTCCTCTTGCCTGCAACAATTGTGAAATGTAGTTATATTGTACGAGATCAGTCGGAACCTTATAATCACGCTTCATATATTCATTAATGATATCCCAGCCTCTGGCATGTTTTTCATGCGCTTTGATGGTTGGATTCTGAAGGTTTAAATCAGGAGTTCCGGAAAACATTGATCTTGTCGTTTCAAGAGCAGGAGTTCCCTGAAAACCATATTCAGACATGAAGCGACCTACTTTTTCGTTGTAAATCTCAAACGGCTGCTCACCCCACCATACGCCCCAGTAATGAGAGTCACCTTCTGTGAGACTTTCTTTATGTCCCCAGCCGATAGACGGAGAGCTCGGCCAGTAGATATTTTTATCTGATTTCAGGTTTTCTGCCAATGCCTTGGGAATGACATCGTGAAACAATTTTTTATAGTCTTTCCAAACCTGAAGGGAGTCATTTTCTGAATATTTGAACTGCTTCTGGTACCCCCAGTTGACAATGGCTTCATCAATTTCATTATTCCCGCACCACAAAGCAATGGATGGATGATTCTGAAGTCTGGCGACCTGATCTTTAACTTCTTCTTTTACATTATTTAAAAAGGCTTCATCTGCCGGATAAAAACTTCCTGCAAACATAAAATCCTGCCAGACGAGGATACCGTTTTCATCACAGGCTTTATAAAATTCATCGTCTTCATAAATACCTCCGCCCCAGATGCGGATCATATTCATATTGGCGTCTTTTGTGTCTTTGATCAGTTTATGATATTTTTCTCTGGTCATTCTTGGTGAAAAACTATCGCCCGGAATCCAGTTGGTTCCTTTGATATACAATGGTTGCCCATTCACCTTAAAGTAAAATGACTTTCCTTTTTCATCTTTTTCCTGAACCAATTCTACGGTTCTTAAGCCTATCCTTATATTTTTAACATCTATATTTTTCTGATCTTTGGAAAGCTTCACTTCGAAATTATAGAGATTAGCCTCACCACGTCCATTGGGTTGCCAGAACTTCATCCCTTCAGTATCATAAGGAACCGTAATTGTGTTGTTCCCTTTTTTTAAAGTAATTTTTTTATGGATGGAATTAAGATCCAGCGTATAATCACCGGCGTTCTGCGCATACATTTCTACATCAAAGTGTAAATTGTGAGAGGGTTCAGCATATTTGCTCTGAATATCTTTAACCGAAATAATTCTGGCATTATTCCAGAATTCCAACTGAACATCTTTCCAGATTCCTGCGGTAACCAGCCTTGGGCCCCAGTCCCACCCAAACTGATATTGAGCTTTTCTTACAAAGCTTCTTGGGGACTCCGGCATGGTAAACGGAACTTTCTTAGCCAATTCTTTTCCGGTATTTACTGCAGAGGTAAACCTGACCTGCAATGTATTGCTACCTGCTTTCAGATATTGTTTCACCGGAATACTCCATTTCCTGAACATATTATCTGTTTTCTTCAGCATCTTACCGTTAAGGTAAATTTCAGAAAATGTATCCAGCCCATTGAATACCAGATCTATATTGTCATTCATCAGTTCCCGGGAAGAAACGGTAAATGCTGTCTGATAATCCCAGTTTTCATTTTCTATCCATTGTACTTTCTTTTCATTTTCATCTTTGTACGGATCCGGAATCATCTTGTTATTCATCAAATCCAGATGAACTGTTCCCGGAACTTTAGCAGGAAGCCAGCTCTGTTCTTTTGAGTTTTTAAACTGCCAGCTCTCCGAAGACAAGCTCCTTTGTGAAAACTGTGCATGAAAAATATTCTGCATGAAAAGGAAAGCAAAAAGGATCGTTCTATTCATCAATAAATTTGTTTTGTATCGTTATCATACCAGTGATTTGTCATTCCGAAGGACGAAGGAATCTCTATTTTATCGGTTTAGATTTCCGCTACGCCTGGAATGACAACCAGAGTGCATATCATTTACTCTTCAACGCAACCACTTCATCCGCATTCGCAAATGCCCCACCATCAGTAATGGCTGAAGAATGGAAGTAACCGGCATTGGTCACAGCTCTTATTTCTGCAATATTAGATGAACGCAGACCTCCTCCTGCGAGTATTTCTATTCTTCCGTTGGATAGTTCAACCAGCTTTTTCAGATTCTCTTTTCCTTCTGAGACATTGGGTTTCTGACCGGAAGTAAGGATGGTTTTAAAACCACATTGAATGACTTTCTCTAAAGACTCTTCCAAACCTTCGGCACGGTCAAAAGCACGATGAAAAGTACATGGAAGCGGTGAAGCCAATTCTACCAAAACTTTATTCTGTTCCATATTAACCTCATCATTTTCATCCAGGATACCGAATACAAAACCGTCTGCATGTAAAGACTTCAAATGAACCAGATCATTTTTCATCTGTTCAAACTCTGAGTCGGAATAAGTGAAATCTCCTCCTCTCGGACGGATCATCACAAAAATCGGGATATTCATTTTTTCACGAAGCTTTTTCATGGTTCCGAAATCCGGAGTAGTTCCGCCTTCGCTGAGACCGTCACATAATTCTATTCTGTCTGCCCCGTTTTCAAAAGCGATTATCGCTGATTCAGGATTAAAACACGCTATTTCTATTTTTGACATTACTGTATAGGTTTAATTTTATTTCGGTTCTCCCTGCCATACATCTGCAATCAGAAAGGAACCGTTTTCTTTTACTACTTTGATTACTGACGGATATTCTGCTTTAAATTTTTTGTCTGTCAGCACTACATTGAAGAGATATTCATCTTTTGAGGAGAGTTCTAAATCACAGCTTCCAACTTCAATTTTATCCCAGTCCTGTGCTGCAATCAGGAAGCCCGCTCCAACACCTGCTTTACTTATATCAAATCTGGTTTTCCATTTATCCTGAAATTCTTTTTCAGTAAGGCCTCCGTCTACATCCAGGTCAACATTCATCGCATCCGTTTTATAATCGAAGTAATCTTTGGTTGTGATCTTCCGCATATTCTTTTCTTCACTTCCGATATCAGCATTAAAGTAATCTGCAATACTCTTTTCCAGCCATTTCTTAGCATCTGCTGCCTCATTGGACTCCTTATTCAGAACTACTTTCTCTTCTGTCTGCTGCGGTTGGGCCTCTGTTTTGATCTCCTTCTTTTCTTCCTTGCACGCAATAATGAGAAATAAGGAAGCGATAATGGTTCTTTTCATTTTTTATTTTAAGTTTTGGCTAAAGCCAATAGATGTTTTATTGATTTTTAAAACGGGCTAAAGCCCATTCCTATTGAATTTTAATTATTTCAAAGCAAATTCAGGCTTTTCAAGGCGGTTTCCCTTCTGGTCATATACCGCAAAGTTGAATCCATCCTGGATACAGTACGATCCATATTCCCCTTGTTTATTGATCGCAATAAAACCTACCTGAATGTCTTTCAGATTTTTGTTTCTTCGCTGATTGATTTTTACAATTCTGTCTACGGCTTCTTTACAGGCTTCCTGCGGATTCCTGCCTTGTCTCATCAGCTCAACCACGAGATGGGTTCCTACAGTTCTTATCACTTCTTCCCCATGGCCGGTTGCTGTAGCGGCTCCTACTTCATTATCTACAAACAAACCTGCTCCGATAATCGGCGAGTCTCCTACTCTTCCATGCATTTTAAAAGCCATTCCGCTGGTTGTACAGGCTCCGGAAAGATTTCCTTGGGCATCCAAAGCAATCATTCCTATGGTATCGTGGTTTTCTATATTGGCAATCGGTTTATACTGGCTGGTCTTTAGCCATTCTTTCCATTCTTTTTCAGATTCCGGAGTAAGAAGATTTTCTTTTTTAAAACCCTGCGAAAGGGCAAACTGCAAAGCTCCGTCACCTACCAGCATCACGTGGGGTGTTTTTTCCATTACTGCTCTGGCCACTGAAATAGGATTTTTAACATGCTCAAGACATGCTACAGAGCCAATATTATAGTTTTCGTCCATGATACAGGCATCCAGCGTCACTCTTCCATCTCTGTCCGGACGTCCGCCATATCCCACACTTCTTTCTTTGGGGTCCAATTCTACGATACGAACTCCTTTTTCAACCGCATCCAGCGCTTTTCCTCCTTTTCCAAGGACTGTCCATGCTTCTTCATTGGCTTTCAGTCCGAAATTCCAGGTAGAAAGAACAATTGGTTTGTTTACTTTTGCTGTGTTATCAATAAAGTCTTTAGCAATTACATCCAAAGGGTTTACGGCCAGTACCAGGGAAGCTGCTGCGGTTTTTTTATAAAGTTTCGTCTACTTTGCATATCAGGTTTATTAGGCCTACAAATTAGCAATTTTCCGGCTGGTAGAAAAGTAAAAAGACTGCAGAAAAATGATCCGCAGTCTTTTGTCAGTTTAAATCCATTTAATATAATTGGATGGATTGTTGAATACCATAAATTTCTTCTTTCAATGTGGTAATTTGTCTCTGAAATACCCATATACCCATGTTCCGGCAATAGCACTCAGTAAAGTAACGGATACTGCTAAAGCTCCCGTTCCGATCTGCGCGAACAGAGGTCCGGGGCAGGCTCCGGTAATGGCCCAGCCGAACCCAAAGATCAGCCCTCCATAGATCTGGCCTTTATTAAACTCTTTAGGGGCAATTCTGATGGGTTCCCCATATATTGTTTTTATATTGAACTTTTTGATCAACGTTACTGAAATGACTCCTACCAATACAGCACTTCCGATGATTCCGTACATATGAAAAGACTGCAGGCGGAACATTTCCTGTATCCTGAACCAGCTGATCACTTCTGCTTTCACGAAAATGATTCCAAAAATAATCCCTGCCGCAAGATACTTCAGGTTGTGATACCATGGACGGGTAAGAATGCTTTCGTTTACACAAACGGTATCCTGCTGATCTATGTTCTGTTCTTTTTCTTTTATCATGATATAAATTGCTCTTTTAAAATTAGACTTATAAAGAAAGAATTACAGGCAGGATAAGGTTAGCCATTAAAAATCCTCCGATCATAAAACATATTGTCGCCACCAAAGACGGCCACTGCAGGTTGGAGAGCCCCATAATGGCATGTCCGCTGGTGCATCCTCCTGCATATCTTGTTCCGAAACCTACCAAAAATCCTCCTGCAACCATAATTATAAATCCTCTCAGTGTCAGCAGGCTTTCAAAATTTATAAGCTGTTCAGGAACCATACTGCTGTAATCTGTAATTCCGTAGCCAACCAATTCTGTTTTCAGTTCGGGATTTACCGTTATTTCATTGGGGTTAACCAAAAAATGGGCAGCAATCATCCCTCCGAAGAAAATTCCCAATACAAAAAATAAATTCCAGGCTTCTTTTTCCCAGTCGTATTTGAAAAATTTTACATTGGCTGGAAGGCAGGCTGCGCAGATATGCCTTAATGAAGAGCTTATTCCAAAGGATTTATTGCCCATAATCAATAAAGCAGGTACAGTAAGGCCAATTAACGGACCGGCAATATACCACGGCCACGGTTCTTTTATCATTTCCAACATTTCTTCTTTTTTAATCTAATGTATTTAAAATTTTAGTCCGGCAGACAAAATCACTTTTAGGAATACCTGTAGAAGCAATCGCTTTAAAGCCTCCTTCAACTTCTGTAAAGTTTCTGTATCCTCTTGCCTGAAGAATGCTTGCTGCCATTGTACTTCTGTAGCCACTTCCACAATGCATGTAGAAATGTTCTGCCGGCTCGATCTCATGAATCCACTCATTGATATATGCCAGAGGCTTGCTGTAAGCTTCATGAATATGTTCTGCATTGTATTCACTTTCTTTTCTTATATCAATAATTTTTGCTTCTTTTTCTTTGATTTCTGCTTCAAACTGTTCTGCATAAATACGGTTGACAAAGTCAGTTTCCATTCCGCTTTTTTCCCATGCTTCAAAGCTTCCTTCCAAAAAACCCAGGATATTGTCGAATCCTACTCTGCTCAACCGGGTTACCGCTTCTTCTTCAGTTCCTTTTTCAGCTACCAGCAATATAGGCTGGCTGACATCTGCAATTAAAGCTCCTACCCACGGGGCAAAATCACCATCCAGTCCTATATTGACAGACTGCGGGATAAAGCCTCTGGCAAAATCACGGTTGGTTCTTACATCTAAAATCAAAGCTCCTGAAGCTTCAGCAATTTCTTTAAATTGTTCCGGTACAAGAGCATGCAAGCCTTGCGAAAGAACTTTATCAAAACTGCTGTATCCTTTTTTGTTCATCATGACATTCATCCCGAAATAAGCGGGCGGAGGTAAAAGCCCGTCTGTCACTTCTTTAATAAAGCACTCCCGGTCTTTCTGATTTAAAGCATAATTGGTTCTTTTTTGGTTTCCCAATGTATCTGCCGTTTCTTTCTGCATGTTTTTACCACAGGCAGAACCTGCTCCATGCGCCGGATAGACAATAATCTCATCATGCAAAGGTAAAATCTTATGATAAAGACTATCATATAAAAGCCCTGCCAGTTCTTCCTGTGTCATATTTGCTCCTTTCTGTGCCAGGTCCGGGCGGCCAACATCCCCGAGGAATAAGGTATCACCACTGAAAAGTACTTTCTCAACGCCATTTTCATCAATCAGCAGATAGCATGAACTTTCGAGGGTGTGTCCCGGTGTATGCAGCACCTTAATTTTGATGTCTCCAATTTCAAATATCTGTCCATCCCCTGCGATGACAGCCTCAAAATCAGGATTGGCCGTGGGTCCATATACAATCGGGGCACCGGTTTTATAGCTTAAATCAAGATGTCCGCTGACGAAATCTGCATGAAAATGAGTTTCAAAAATATATTTCAATTCTACTTCATCTTCTTTCAGTCTGTTGATATAAGGCTGAGTTTCTCTTAAAGGGTCAATAATAGCGGCTTCTCCGGCTGAGGTGATGTAATAAGCTCCCTGTGCCAGGCATCCCGTATAAATCTGTTCTATGTCCATTGTATTTATTTTTTGATTTTGTTATCCGATACAAATTTCCCGTTTTCTTTTTTCCTTCACAGCTACTTTTGTTACACAAGAAGATTAAAAGAAGATTTCTTTGGTAATAATATAAATGCCCATCATCAGGATAAACCATCCGAATGCCGGCTTCAGTTTTTTACCGTCAATTTTTTTTGATAACTGAAAACCTATGATTATTCCCGCAACGGCGATGATTGTAACAGAAATCAATAGTTCCCAATCTATTCTCATATGATTAACCGAAGAAAAGAATCCAATTAAAGAATTCAGGGAGATAATGACCAGAGAAGTCCCTATCGCAATTTTCATAGGAATTTTCAACAGGTTTACCAATGCAGGAATGATCATAAAGCCTCCTCCGGCTCCCACCAATCCGGTTAAAATACCCACTAAGGAACCCTGCCCTGCTGCCAGCAAAGCATTATTCTTATCTGTCTTATGATCTGAAGTATTTTTTCTTATCATTTTATAAGAAGCCAGCATCATTAAACCGGCAAAAATCAGCAGTAAAAAAATATTTCTGGTAAGGGTAAAGTTCTGCATTCTGAATACGTCCTCAGGAATCAAGGGAAGAAGATACATTCTGGTCAGAAAAATAGAAACTATCGAAGGAACTCCAAAAACCATTGCGATCTTAAAATTGATCAATCCTTTTTTAAAGTATGACACCGAACCTACAAGGCTGCTTATTCCTACTACAAAAAGAGAATATTCTGTTGCCATAAAGGCATCGATGCCAAAAAGATAAACAAGTACAGGAACGGTGAGGATACTTCCTCCACCTCCAATTAAACCGAGAGAAATGCCTATAAAAACGGCTGCTGTATATCCTATAATTTCCATTTCACTATCCCATTAATTCTGATGCAAAAATGGAAAATCGGGATGAGGGCTACAGCTACTTTTGTTACATAAGGAAAGATTTAACACGAATGGACACTAATTTCCACAAGGGCACTAAGGGGGTATTGTGAGAATATTTTGACCACCCCGTCAAAAATTTCATGAATTTTTGCCACCCCTCCGGAGGAGGGGAATGGTGTACGTATCAGTAAATTGAGATAGGATTTATGAATTAAGGGACTTCAGAAGGGTGATTTTATTTCTGCCGAGCTTTAACCTTCCGTCTTCTTCCAGCTGCTTGAGAAGTCTGGATACCACTACCCTTGCGGTACCCAGCTCATTGGCCAGCTGCTCATGGGTGGTATTGATGGTTTCGGAACGGGTAAGCTCTGACTTTTTCTGCAAAAGATTCAGCAGCCTTTCGTCTACTTTTTTAAAGGCAATAGCATTAATGATATCCAGAAGCTCTTCAAATCTTTTATGGTAGAGCCTGAAGATATAATCCAGCCATTCGGGATGTTCTTTAATAAATAAAGATACCTTGTCTACAGGCAGAAAAAGAATTTCGGCATCTTCTTCAATTTCAGCTCTTACAATACTTTTTTCGTTGTGCATTCCGCCCAGGAAAGACATGATACAGCTCTCTCCTGCTTTGATGTAGTACAGTAAAATTTCACGCCCGTCTTCTTCTGTTCTGATGACTTTAAGCATTCCTTTCATCACAATAGGAATAGAACGGATGGAGGCATTTTCATCTAAAACAATATCTCCTTCATGATAATTTCTAGTTGTACCATACTGATACAGCTTTTCTACCAGTTCCGGAGATGATGAAAATTCGGAAGAAAGTACGGTATCGCCCTGCATTTTTTATTCTAATTTACACCAATTTCATCAACAAACAACCATGCTTTTGAATCTGCTCCCGGATTTCCTGCCGGGATAATTCCAGCATTTTCAATACTTACCTTCAGATATTTAGCATTCTGCGATCCTACATTTATTTTGATTTTGCCATGGGCCTCCTGAATTTCTGATGTCCCAATCTCTTTGATCAGTTTAAAATTCCTGTTATCATCAGAAACAAAAATCTTTGCAGATTTTGCAAGGTGAATCCAGCTGCCTTTATTTTCAAGGGTATTGAAATAGACTTCCGTAAAAGCTGTTTTCTGACCAAAATCTATGGTTGCCACTACATCTTTTCCCTGGAAACCAAGCCAGGTTTTACCCAATTGCTTTATATTTCCGATAATACCGTCTACTAAAGTAAAAGCCCCGCCAAAAGAATAGTTTTCACTCGGCTGTTGTTCTAAGGTTATATTCTTCCCTGTAGTTTTTGAAACAATAAATTCCTGTGCAGAAACCGCACTCTTTAACTGGCCATTTTCAAAATAAGCTGTTTTTATCGTTAAAGAATTAGGGATCTGAACTGCTTTCTGATACGTTTTAGAACTTATGGCAGGAACAGTTCCGTCTAAAGTATATCTGATGCCGTTTACGTTTTGTGAGGTTGACAGTTCGTAAGCAATTCCGCTATTGGAAGGAATTACTTTTCCGGTGATATTATAAATGCTTCTTGCATAGTTCACCTTCATTTCATCCAGCATTTTAAAATGGCTGATCACCCTGTTTTCAAATTCTTTATAATTTTCAGGATCCGATGTTCCCCATCCCACTTCAGAGAGTGCCATTAATCTTGGAAAGATCATGTACTGTACCTGTTTAAAATCCAAAATATATTCTGTCCAAAGGTTAGCCTGAACTCCCATGATGTATTTGGCCTGCTCTGCATTTAGCTCGGAAGGGACAGGGTTATAAGAGTATACTTTGTCTAAAGGAGTAAAACCACCAAAAGCATTAGGCTCCGATTGAGGATCCCCCTGATAATGATCAAAATAACAGTATGCTCCCGGAGTCATTACAGCGAAATGTTTTGATTTTGCAGCTTCAATACCTCCGTTTACACCAGTCCAGCTCATTACCGCAGCATTCGGTGCCAGCCCTCCTTCTAAAATTTCGTCCCAACCGATGATTTTCCGGCCTTTACTGTTCACATATTTTTCAATACGATGAATAAAGTAGCTCTGTAAGCCATGTTCGTCTTTTAAATTATTTTTTTTGATCAATTCCTGGCAGTGTGCACATTCTTTCCATCGTGTTTTCGGGCACTCATCACCACCGATGTGAATATATTGAGATGGGAAAAGCTTTATCACCTCATCCAGAACGTTTTCCAGAAAAGTAAATGTTTCATCTTTCGGGCAGAAAACATCATCAAAGACGCCCCATTTTGTGGCAGGTTCAAAAGGACCTTTTGTACATGCCAGTTCGGGATATGCAGACAGCGCTGCCAAAGCGTGTCCCGGCATTTCTATTTCCGGAATAACAGTAATATGCCTGTCCTGAGCATATTTTACCACCTCTTTTATCTGTTCCTGTGTATAAAAATAAGGGCCGTAAGGTGTACCGTCAAATGTATTGTCAACGTAAGCTCCGATCATAGACTCCTTACGTTTTGAGCCAATCTGTGTTAGCTTCGGATATTTTTTGATTTCAATTCTCCATCCCTGGTCATCCGTTAAATGCCAGTGGAAAGTATTCAGCTTATACATGGCCAGATAGTCAATATACTGCTTTACCTCATCTACTGTAAAAAAATGACGGCAGACATCCAGGTGCATTCCTCTCCATGCAAATTTTGGCTGGTCTTCAATTTTTAAAGCAGGAATTTTCTTAGTCTCCTTATATTGTTCGAAAATCTGAATCAGGGTTTGCAGCGCAAGGAAATATCCTTGTCTGGTGTAAGATTTTATACGAATCTGCGCCGGAGAAATTTCTATGGAATAAGATTCTTTTTTCTGTTCAGCACTGACTGATGTTGGCGGCATTACAGAATTGACCAGATGAATCCCATTCCCATTCTGGATATTCTGAAATTTAAACTGAGGACTTAAACGTTTTTTAAAATATTCCGTCTCTTCTTTTGGCAGATTACTGCTTAATACAAGCGTTTCGGGATTACAAATTCTCCCTGGAGAAACTCAAGTTTTTGAGGATAAGGAATTAAATTCAATTTATTTTGGGCAAAAATCACGTTTGAAAGCAATATAAAAAATACTAAAAAATTCCGTATCATTGGAGGTGGTTAAGGTTTGAGCTAAGATAATTATTTTTCAAAACTCCCGGAGTCTTTTAAAAACAAAATTCAGATATCTTAATTGTCCGGTTTATGAAGCATACAATTAAAGTTACTAAGTGACTTGTATAGAAATTGTTCTATTCTATTCTGTGTATGATGGTTTGTTTTTTGATCAACTTTGACGACTTAAAAAAATTAAAAGATTTAAATTTGTAAAAAAATATGATGAAAAAAAGCATTTTTGTGGCAGCCGGATTATTATTCTCAATGTCAGCACAGGCACAAATTTTAGATATTATAAAATCTACCGTTAAAAATAAAACAGGTGTAGACCTTAATGTTCCGGTAAAAAATAATGGTACGGCAGCGCCCACCAAGACTACCACTACCACCTCCGTTAATTCGCCGGCCAGTATTGGAAACCTTACTTCCACTCAGATTTCATCGGGATTGAAAGAAGCCTTAAGCATTGGGGTAACCGATGGGGTTAAAAAACTGGCGGTAACCGATGGTTTTTTCAAAAATGAAGCGGTAAAAATTTTAATGCCTGAAAAGTTAAGAAAGATTGATACAACCTTACGTTCCATCGGTATGGGCAGTCTTGCAGATGAAGGTGTTAAACTATTAAACAGAGCTGCTGAAGATGCCGTAACAGAAGCGGCTCCTATTTTCACCAATGCGATTACTTCCATGACGATTACAGATGCAAAAAATATTCTGTTAGGCAGTAATAATGCAGCAACTAACTATCTTCAGGGAAAAACACAGACCCAGCTTTTCAATGCTTTTCAGCCTAAGGTAAAAGCCTCATTGGGAAAAGTAGGAGCTGATACGCTTTGGAAAAACCTGATTTCAAAATACAATACATTTACAGGGCAGTCTGTAACAACAGATCTTAACGAGTATGTTACTACAGAAACCATTAATGGAGTGTTCAAAATGGTAGCAGACAAAGAAAGCGGGATCAGAAATACGCCTGCTATGAGAACGACCAGTATTCTGCAAAAGGTTTTTGGAGCGCAGGATGGGAAATAAATGAGAAGTTAGATAGCAGAGGGTAGAAATTAGATGACAAACTAACCTTTACAATTTTAAATATAAAAAGCTGTTTCATGATGCAACAGCTTTTTATAATTTCTTTTGTCTTGAAATCGAAGATTCGACGGAGTCAAACAAAAGAAACAAAAGTTCAAGACCTGGATCTCTACGCTAAAAATAAATCCTGTTCTCTAAAAATTCTAAACTTGCGCGAAGTCTTTATTTCTTAATCGGTTCTAATTGTGTCTCGCGCTTCGGACAAAAGAATTTTCTTAACGTTCACAGCATTTATTTTTTTGACGCTCCTATCTCCTATGTCGTTTATAAAAGATTCGGCCTCACAAAGTGAGGCCGAATCTTTTTATTTTTTAAGCAAATTAGAACTGCATTTCCGGAATTTCTCCTTCAATAATCAGATCTGCTTCTGTCGCGTTGATAATATCTTCCACTGAGACACCCGGGGCTCTTTCCACCAGTTTGAATCCTGCCGGAGTTACATCCAGAACAGCTAACTCAGTAACCACTTTTTCACACAGTTTACTCCTGTTAAAGGAAGTGTACATTTTTAAGGATTTTACTTTCTCCTGCTTTATTCACGTGCATCATTGCAACAATAATATTTTCAGCAGAAGCTACAAGATCCATGGCGCCTCCCATTCCTTTCACCATTTTTCCGGGAATTTTCCAGTTGGCAATATCTCCGTTCTCTGAAACTTCCATAGCACCAAGGATGGTAAGGTCAACTTTCTGACCGCGGATCATCCCGAAACTGAATGCAGAATCAAAAAATGAACCTCCTTCTAAAATAGTAATAGTCTGCTTTCCGGCATTGATGATATCAGCATCTTCTTCTCCTTCGAAAGGGAAAGGCCCCATCCCCAGAACTCCGTTTTCACTCTGGAATTCTACGGAAATACCTTCCGGAACATAGTTGGCAACCAAAGTAGGAATCCCAATTCCCAGGTTTACATAATAACGATCTTTCAGTTCTTTTGAAATTCTTTTGGCAATTTGTTCTTTTGTAAGCATAATAAAAACTTAGACTGCAATTTAATTATTTTCACTTGAATACAAAAGTCCTTTGTTGTATTCAACAATTAACACTGTTAGTTAAAATAATATCTGTAATTTTGCTTCATTATTTTAACAGAATGAAAATACTTTTTAGATATCTTAAACCTTATCAGTGGCTGATTATCATTTCTTTGTTTTTGGCTACTGTCAATCAGGTTTTTCTTTATTTGCCCCGGCTATTACAGGAAATATCCTGGATCAGCTGGTTACCCATCCTAACTTTTTTGATAAAGAAAAACTGCTTCCCAGAACCCTGAATGAGTATTTATACGGAAGCCCTGAATACCATGGTGCTTTTTATTTCCTGGGACTTCTGATCGGGACGGCTATGGTGAGCAGAATTGCCAAAGCTTTTCAGGATTATGTGGTAAGTGTAATTACACAAAAATTCGGAGCAAAAATATTTACAGATGGTTTAAAACATTCTATGGCGCTGCCTTATCAGGAGTTTGAAGATCAGAGAAGTGGAGAAACTCTTTCAATTTTAACGAAAGTAAGAGAGGATACCGTAAAATTCATTACGAATTTCATCAATATTTTCTTTGGAATTCTGGTCAGTATTATTTTCGTGTCCGTATATGCAATCCGTTTACATTGGTCTATTATGCCGGTGTATATCTGCGGGATTTTCTTTATTGCCATTGTTACGAATTTACTGAGCAAAAGAATAAAAGTAATCCAGAAAAATATTGTTACTGAAACCACAGCGCTGGCCGGAAGTACTACAGAAAGCTTGAGAAACATTGAGATTGTTAAAAGTTTAGGATTAACCAGCCAGGAAGTAATCCGTTTAAACAACAATACCTATAAAATCCTTGGCCTTGAACTGAGAAAGGTAAAAAGCATCCGTTCTTTGAGTTTTATCCAGGGAACAATGGTCAATTTTCTTCAGCAGATGATTACCCTTACCTTATTGTATCTGATTTTTAAAAATATTGTGACTCCGGGTCAGTATCTGTCTCTGATGTTTTATGGCTTTTTTATTTTCGGGCCTATGCAGGAAATAGGAAATATTATTATTTCTTACCGTGAAGCAGAAGCTTCTCTTCAGAATTTTGACCGTTTGATGAAAAAGGAAGTGGAAGAAAAACCGCTTCACCCAAAACAGATCGGTGCCATTGAAGAACTGGAGTTCAAACATGTTTCTTTCAAACATCAGTCTGCTCAGTATAAAGCTCTGAATAATATTTCCTTTGATGTCAAAAACGGAGAAACCATTGCTTTTGTAGGACCAAGCGGTTCCGGGAAAAGCACACTCGTCAAATTACTGGTTGGGCTATACAGACCTCAGGAAGGAAATATTTTTTATAATGGAATTAATGGAAAAGAATTTGATTTTGATGAGCTGAGAAATCAGATTGGCTTTGTCACTCAGGATACTCAGTTATTTGCAGGAACCATTAAAGAAAACCTTCTCTTTGTTAATCCTTCGGCTACTGATGAGGAGCTGGCAATTGCTTTACAGAAATCAAGCTGTACTGCATTGCTGGAAAGAGCAGAAAAGGGTATTGAAACCATTATCGGCGAAGGTGGTCTGAAGCTGAGTGGCGGTGAAAAGCAGAGAATTGCTATCGCAAGGGCTCTTTTGAGAAAACCTCACCTGCTGATCTTTGATGAAGCTACTTCTGCGCTTGACAGTATCACCGAAGAAGAAATCACCACTACGATAAAAGACATTTCAAAAGAGAAAGAACAGATTACTGTTCTTATTGCCCACCGTTTAAGTACGATTATGCATGCAGACAAAATCTATGTTCTTGAACGCGGACAGATTGTAGAAACGGGTTCTCATGCGAATCTCATTGACGAAAAAGGACTCTACTACGCCATGTGGAGGCAACAGATCGGAGAAGAAAAACACTTACTCCCCAGGCATAAAAAAAGCGCTGAAATTGTTTTCAGCGCTTTTTATTTTATTATTTAAGCTTATTCTTTAGGTCTTACTGTTCTCTGTTCAATTCTTTTTTCAAATTTTTCTCCCTGGAAAATTCGCTGAACCATAATTCCCGGAATGTGAATTTCATTGGGATCTAATTGTCCCGGTTCTACCAGCTCTTCTACTTCAGCAATAGTAATCTTTGCAGCACCTGCCATCGGATGGTTGAAGTTTCTTGCAGAACCTTTGAAAATAAGGTTTCCGGCATGATCTCCTTTCCATGCTTTTACGATAGAAAAGTCTGCATCATAAGCGTGTTCTAAGATATGAGGTTTTCCTTTGAATTCTTTTACTTCTTTCCCTTCTGCTACTTCAGTTCCGTAGCCTGCAGGCGTGTAAAAAGCAGGAATTCCCGCCTGAGCAGCCCTGCATTTTTCAGCTAAAGTTCCCTGCGGCGTAAGTTCTACATCCAGCTCCCCGGAAAGCATCTGTCTTTCAAATTCAGCATTTTCTCCTACATAAGAAGAGATCATTTTCTTAATCTGCCTTTTGTGAAGCAGTAATCCTAATCCGAAATCATCTACTCCCGCATTGTTTGAAATACAGGTCAGATCTTTCACATCGCTTTCTACCAAAGCATTGATTGAGTTTTCAGGGATACCGCAAAGTCCGAATCCACCAAGCATCAGTGTCATTCCATCTTTAATTCCTTCGATGGCCTCCTTTGCATTTTTTACTCTTTTATCTATCATGAAATATTAGATTTTTCTGTTGGCTAAATTTAATAAATTTTCCTGTATATCTGATGAATAGAAAAGCCTTTGAAATTTCACACTGTTTTCCCAAATTATAAAGCCATAAAAATCAAACCCTTACCTATAAAAACGAACAGATCTGTTCGTTTTTTGTGGATTTTTCATCTATATGATTTATCTTTGAGGCTTTAAATTCAGAAACACAGCTTATTTGTTGTTTTCAGAGATCATTTTTTAAACACAATTTTAATGTAGAAATTATTTTATGACAGGCTACTATTGCCTTTTCACTTCTTGTGATCTATCTATACATAGATCTTCTTATATCAATCATTGCATTAATCATATACAATATTAAGCTTACATAAAAACATGAAAAAATTATTTACCTCAGCATTACTTGCACTGGTACTTAGCATCAATGTATGCGCACAGGAGAAAACTTATTTCGATGAAAACTGGGAAAAAACCACTCAGGATAAAATGGAATATTACCGTGAAACAACTTCAAAAGGAAAACTAACCTTTATCAAGGATTTCTATAAGGATGGGAAACTTCAGATGGAAGGTCTTGCTTCGGATCCTACCCCAACAGTGAAGTCTTTGAGGGAAAAGTGACCTGGTATACCCCTGAAGGAAAAGTATCAAATTTTGCCACTTATTCCAAAGGTCAGCAGATAGGTCCTGCCCAGACATATGATGTTAAAGGCAGACTGACAGAAGATGTTGTATATAAAGCTGACGGGACTTTTTCAGGAAAAATGTTCAGCTATAAAGATGCTGAAGAAGGGGTTGACTTTAATATCCTGGTCGATTATGAAAACTCCATACCTGTCAAAACAACGGTTTATGATGATGACATTAAAGGCATCAGAAGTGAAACCATTACCGGTAAGGATTATAATACTGAAACGAAATATTACGGAGAAAAGGGTAAATATCTGGGAAGCGGCACCAGCGGTCCGGGCGAAAATATGGTGGTTGATTATTATTCCAACCCGATGAGGATTTCCAGAATAGAGAAATACAGTAAGGACGGCAGCGTAAAGGAAGGTGTATCCTATAGCAAAAGCGGAAAAGTTTTACAGGAGCAGAAAATGAATAAGAAAGACGGCTATAAAACCACTTATGATGAGTCAGGTAAAAAAATAGGACATCTTGTATATCAGTATGATAAGGAAAACGATATTTATAGCCCTATGAATGGTGAAGATTACCAGATTTCTTATTCACAGATTTCATCGATAGATATTTATGAAAAAGGCTCGATTGTGACCAGTAAGATTTTTGATGAAAACGGAAAATTATCCTATGAAAAGTTTTAAAAGATGATATCACCCAGGAAATTAAATATTATGCTCCTGACGGAACTTTGAAATCAACCTTAACCTATAAAGATGGTATTCCTTATAATGGTACAGCTTATGAGGGTTTTAATGAAACAGTTTATAAGAACGGTGTTATTTCGAATATCAAAAACTTTTTCGAAGATCATACACTGAATTATGAAAAAAAGCTGAATGCTAAACAAACAAGCTATGAAACAACTGTGTATGACAGAAAAGGTACTGTTTTGTATACTTTTTCACAACCTGTCAGTGAAGACGGAGAAGATTATTCCTTCACCGCACAAGTTACACAATATGTAAAAGGGAAGCCTGCCAATAAGTCTTCTGTAAAAGCAGGTGTTATTCAATCCGGAAAAATCAGACTGAAAACATTGGATGGCGCCAAAGAACTTGAACGTAACGGAAAATGGGTTCTTTTAAGACTTTATAATACGGATGGAAAGCTTATTCAGGAAACGAAGACGCTGGCCGATGCTCAGGATGAAAATGCCTCTGCTGAAAACCAGACGCTGTTAAGTGAGGATGATCTGTACTATCAGTTTGACTAATTATCACAACTCTAATATCAAAGCGGTTTCAATTTTTGGAATCGCTTTTTTTATTTGGGCACAGATTTTCAAAGATATTTCCGGTTAGATGTACCTTATTTTTAAGATTTTTAAAAACTTATGTGAACTTATTCTCTGTAAGAATATCTTCTTAATTAGCTTAGGTGTTCAAACCTTTTGTGACTCTTGTGGTTTGTTTTTTGCCCGCAGATTACACAGATTTTCACAGATGATTATGGGAAATTGTACTTTTTATATCAATAAAAAGAGACTATCATTTCTGACAGTCTCTTGGCTATGATTGTGTTTTAGTTTACCTTACTGAATAATCAGTTTTAAAGTAAATAGTTTTCTTCCATGCACTTTTACAAAATAAACACCTGCAGGGAGATTTTCGTTCACCAGAGAAAAACGCTGGTTATTGATATTTTTTGATACGTAAAGCAGCTCTCCTGAAGCTGAAACCAATTCGATTTTCTCAATCGGGTAGTCACTTTTAATAAAAGTAGGCTGTCCCGGTTTGGTTGGATTTGGATACAAGACTACATTTTTCTCTGTGCTTCTGGTTTCTTCAGTTCCCAACGTTGGTGAAGCTACCTGGAACTGTACCCTGTTTGAAACTTCTGTATAGGAATCATTGGTAAACATCACCATGTAGTAATTCCCCGGAGTTGCAAGGTACTGCTGTTCCCTGGATGGTTTTGTTCCCTGAGTCACTCCGTCAAAATAAGTATACGAAACAAAATTATCGTCCGGTGTCTGAACACTTTGAGGATAGATTCCCAACCAGTCTTTAATGATTCCCGGAGAATCCGTCCAGGAAGCGGTAATATTTTCACCTAAAGTATAAACAGGTTTGTTGATCCAAAGATCTGTAACGATATCCCCTACTTTAAAGAATACCTTTTCCCCGATTCCGTTATATCCGTCTTCCAGTAAATACTGAGCATAATAATATCCTTTTGGAAGCCCTGTAAAATTAAGAGTTCCGGATGCTGTTGTTACATAACTCCATTTGATAGACGCTGTCGTTCCCGGAGTCTGTCCCATTTTATAAATTCCGATCCAGTCTTTCTGTAAGTTGGGACCGTTTGTAAAATTAATCGTAACAGTTCCTCCTACCGGATAAGTATCAGCGGTAGCCTGCAGCTGCACTTTCGGTCCTACATAGAAATTTTTCCTTGGGGTGATTTCCGTATATCCGTTGTTGGCAAAAAAACCTGCAAAATACTGGCCTTTATTAGGAAGACCATTATTGAAAGTTACGGTTCCTGCAGTCTGTCCATTCGTATAAATATATCCTTGTGAAGTGGTTGTTGCGGAGTTTGTCCTTTCTTATAAATTCCTACCCAGTCCTGCTGATTTCCGGGGCCTCCTGTGAAAGTAGCTGTGATGGCTTCATTCTGAGCATATTCTGTTTTGTCTAAAGTAAAAGTCGGGTTTGACACCACACTCCCTGTAATTTCGAACTGCTTCACATCACTCCAGTCGCTCCATTCAAGGTTTCGGTCTCTGTAACGTGTTTTTACGTAATAAATTCCATTCGGAATAGAATTCGCTGCCAATGTTGCTTTAGTGATGTCTACTCCATCATTCAGGTTTTTGGTTTTATCCGGAGTTCCGTTTCCGTCTTTTCCGAACCAGTTTTCAAAATCACGGTAAAATTCTTTTTCAATTACAGAAAAATTCGAAGCTTTACTGATCAGGAACTGAGTTGTATTCAACAGTTCTCCGCTGGAAGAAGAAAATGCACTTCCATTCAAGGTTAAAGGTAAAGTAATCGGACCTGAAAAATTGTTTGTAATAGTTGGTTTCGCCGGCTTAGGCTGATTTTTATACCTGTGGAAAGAATCTACCAGCACATTGTTTTTCTTATTGTACACCCCACCGATAGAATAGCATTCAACATCAACCTTTCCGGTTGGGACATCTACTTCCACAATCTGGTACGTCCAGTCTGTAAGGGTTTTCTGAACATCATCAAAATCCTGCTCATTAGACATTCCCCAGTACTGATCCCAGGCTGTTCCTCCGGAAATAATCTGATAATTCGGGGTATTTTTAAGCTGACCTCTGTGGTATAAATGATGGTGAGCTCCAACGTGCATCAGATATTTATTGGAAGTTACCAGAAGCGGTACCGCATTTTCTCTCACCCATGTGGAGATGTCTCCTACATACTGCTCAGCCTGATAAGGTCTGTGGCTTAAAGAAATAATCCAGTCTACAGTCGGATCATCATTAGCTGCCGTTAAGACCTGCTGAAGCCAGGTCTGCTGTGCTGATCCTGTATGTTCGGAACTTAAACTTACAAATAAAACATTCCCGGCCTGCTGGGCATAGTAGTTCTCATTACCGGAACTGATATTCTTATATTTGATTTCGTCAATATAAAAGTGGGCATAATAAGAATTCATTCCTAAAGTACCGTAGGTTTCATGATTTCCTACCGTTGTCTGAATAGGCAGATACGGAGATAGCTTGATATTCTTTTTAAAGTGAACATTCTCATAGTGATCCAGTGTTCCCACATCCACCTGATCTCCCACCATAAAGGTAAGGGCAATATTATCTGAAGGATCTGAAGCAGCCCCGAATTTTTCCTTTAATTTTTTATAAGCATTCAATGTAAGCGTATCATATCTTGGTTCTGCTTTGATCTGGTTGTCACCCATGATAAGGAAACGGATCTTCCCATTGGCCGTTGCAGCCTGTCCCGGCAGGGGAAGTGTTCTGAAATTATAAACAGCAGACTCACTGGTTCCTGTTTTTATCTTATAATAATACTTTGTATTAGGCTGCAGATTGGTAATCTTTGCCGTGTGATAATAGTAGTTGTTGTTGTATCCCGTATCTGAAAAAATATTGGTGGTTCCGGTTACCGTCACGTTCAGATTGGATGGAGAATCTCCATAGATTACTGTTGTTTCATTATTGGAAGAAGTTTTCCAATTGACGATCATAGAATTCGGAGTGGGATTTTGTAAATAAGGAAACAAAACCTGCCCGAAAGCCATCTGGACCGCGAAACAAAAAAGAAGAAATAATGTTTCATAATCGTTTTCGTTTTAAAATAACATATAGAATTTCGAATTGTAAATCAGTCATTTAAAAATCCCTGTTCAGATTTTCATTTCGGGCAAAAGTAGAGTTCATATATAAACTCTGGCTGATGGTATTTTAAAGAAACCGTTAAATTTTGAACAAAATCAGGAAGAAAAAATTATAGTTTTTAGCACATAAATTATTTGGCATATTTGAAAACTATTTTGTACATTTGCAACCTGTTATTCAACCTCTGACGAAAAACGTGTAAGTTGCTTAGCTTTAACATTTTATTTATTAATAATGGATTTATTAAAGTACGTACAAGACAAGTACATCGCGAAAAAAGAATTCCCTGAATTCAAAGCAGGTGATACAATTACTGTGTATTACGAAATTAAAGAAGGACAAAAGACAAGAACTCAGTTCTTCAAAGGAACAGTTATCCAATTGAGAGGTACTGGTTCTACAAAAACTTTCACGATCAGAAAAATGAGTGGTGATGTAGGTGTAGAAAGAGTATTCCCTATCAACATGCCTGCACTTCAGAAGATTGAAGTTGACAGAAGAGGTAGAGTTAGAAGAGCTAGAATTTACTACTTCAGAGACCTTAGAGGTAAAAAAGCAAGAATCAAAGACGCTGCTTACAAGAAGAAATAATTCAGACAACAATAAATGCAAAAAGAGGCTGTTACCTATAAACAGTCTCTTTTTTTGTTGAAGTATTCCCTTATTTTTTATATGGAGTTCCGCTCCCTGTTTCCAGAAACTTTTTTAAACTCCCAAGGAATTGCTGCCACCCGCCGGAACAGATTTCATAGCATTCAATATCCGGATTCAGGCCGATATGGGTAAGCTTTACCTTGGTGATATTATTATTCTGTTCAATTTCCCAGACAATTGTTGTTCCTATCCATTCCGTCTGATTTTTTAATTCAGGAAGCGCAATCAGTGAATCTTCTACCAACCAGACAATTTCTGCATTGTCCGTTAATTTTTTTATCTGCATTGTTTTGTGAATCTGATCTCCGAATCTTATGGTAAAGACGCTGCCCACCTGTGAAGATGATCCTTCAAACATTTCAGTCCACCAGAGAGGAATTTCGTGGGTCAGAGCATGAAATACTTTATCTGCTGTAGTATTGACCTCCATTATATGGGTGTAATTCTCAACGCTATTTGTATTGATTGTTTTCATAAAATTATTGTATTAGGTACTACAATTTTATGTAAATTATTCTGAATCAGACTTTTCATAAGACAAGAAATATACAGAACATTAAAGATGCAAAACATCAATTACTCATTCTTCATAAGATACTGCAAAGGCGTTGTTCCTGTATATTTTTTGAAAAAATCTATAAAAGCACTGTCTGATGAGAAGTCTAAAATATGTGACACCTCTCCTATTGAGTTGCTTTCTGCCAAAAGTTCAATCGATCGCTGAAGCCGCCATTGCTGTCTCCAATCCTGATAAGACAGTCCGGTTTCTTTTTTAAAAATGCGGCTGATAGTTTTTCTACAGCTCCGGTTTTTTTGCAAGATCTTTCAGCATTGGCGGTACAGACTGCCGTAACGTCCATTCTTCAGCAACTTTTGCAAAACGTTTATCCTTCGGCATTTTAAGTTCCAGTTTTTCTTCCGGAGCTTTACTCATTTCATCCCAGAATACTTTTAAAAGGTTAGCCTGATCATTACCAAGATCCGACCATTCCCAAAAACAAATCCTTTCAATAATCTCCTTTAACAAAGAGTTTACATGAAGAACCTTCAGATCAGGCTTCATATATTTCCTGGAGTAGCTTACGTCAAAATAGATTGACCTGTAGGCTACAATATTCCTGAAATTCACCCGGTGAACTTCATGGGCAGGAATCCAAAGCATCCTGAACGGAGGAAGTATCAATTGCCTGTCAGAGGTAGTCACTGTCATACAGCCAGCCGGTGCATACAGCAACTGGGCTTTTGTTGTATGAAAATGAAATCCGGAATCATGCATTACCATATCAGAAGCTATGCCGACTACTTGTTCATGAATTGAGTCTGCATTAAAGTCTTCATTCTGTTTCAGTACAGCCATGTCCTATTTTTGATATTTTTTGTTTTTATATCATTATAAATATACATTGATTTTTTGGAAACTTTGCAGGAAAAAATGAAAAAGACAAATCCAATCTGGCTCCTGACTCTACTTGTTATGCTTCCACAGTTTGCAGAAACTATTTACAGTCCCGTTTTGCCGATGGTACAAAACCATTTTGGAATCAATGAAGAATCAGCTACTCTGACCATCAGCTTATATTTTATAGCATTTGCATTGGGAGTTGCATTTTGGGGAGTTCAATGCGACAGGATCGGAAGAAAAAATCCTTGGAATACGGTCTTATCACCTATGGGGCAGGCACCCTGGCAGCTATTTTCGCTCCTGATTTTATCACTCTTCTGGGCGCCAGAATCATTTCCGCATTCGGAATTGCTGTGGGTTCTATTGCAACCCAGACCATTTTAAGGGATACTTTTGACAAAGACAATATCAGCAAAGTATTTTCCTGGATCGGAATCGGTTTGTCTATCAGTCCGGTAATAGGAATGGTTACCGGTTCAATACTGGCCTCCTTCGGCGGACATCAGGGCATATTTATTACATTGTGTATTTTGGGTATACTTTTTTTACTACTTTCCAGGCAGAAGATTTCTGAAACTCATCGCTCAAAGAAATCCATCAATATAAAGACTTTAATCAATTTACTGAAACGGATGCTTCGTGATCAGAGCATCGTTAAATGCTGTTTACTGATCATGAGTTTTAATGTCCTGCTGTTTTCATATTATTCACTGGCTCCGTTTATATTTAAAGAAAATCATTATTCTTCTTATACTTTCGGATACAGCAGCATCATTCTGGCTGGAGGCACATTCGCCGGAGCAAAGCTCAACCGGTTTCTGCTGCTGAAAAATATACAACCTGACTATTTAGTGAAAGTGAGTACATTTTCAGCATTCATTGCTTCGGTATTTGTATGGATTCTTATCAATACAGGAATCTGTTTTTTAATCCCTTACTTTCTTATTGTGATGGCATTCAGCATTGCCATTCCGAATATTCTGAGTACCGCACTAATTAATTACAAAAATGAAACAGGAACTGCAGGAGCTTTATTAGGGTTGATTTATTATATATTGATAGGTTCAGGACTGATAAGTATTGGGTTTATACAAAATCTGGGAATTTCGTGTGTCTTGTTTTCAGGAATTGGAGTTTGTACTTTATTATTTTTTAAGAACAAATAAATTAATCTATTGTATAAAATTATACAGTGCTTCAAAAAATTTCGGATATACTTCTATATGAGGAAGATGCCCAACATTATCGATTTCCACAAGCTTTGAACCTGCAATTTCACGTTGGGTTTTCTTTCCCAGTTCCTGATACTGTCCCATTTTAGGTTGAAGTTCTTTAGGGGCTCTGTCCTTTCCTATCGCGGTTCTGTCTCTCGTACCAATAATAAGCAATGTAGGAACTTTGATATTTTTAAACTCGTAGCATACCGGCTGGTTGTAGATCATATCCGAAGTAAGCGCTGCATCCCAGGCCACCTGAGGATAATCTTTATGAAGAGTCCATCCTGCAATTAAGTCAAGCCAGGGTTGGTATTCTTCTTTCCATTTGTTATCATAATAGAATTTCAGCTGATAATTTTTATAGGTTTCCGCTGTGTTTTTAAGCTCAGACTGGTAGGCCTTATCAATGGTCTGGTAGGCTGCGAAAGCTTTATAATCTTCGAGTCCTATCGGATTTTCGAGAATCAGTTTCTGCACTTTATCGGGATACAGTAACGTAAATCTGGTTGCCACCATTCCTCCCATTGAATGCCCAAGCACTATTGTTTTATCAATTTTTAATTCATCCAGAACCGCTTTGGTATTTTCTGCCAGCTGTGAAAAGGAAAACTGGTAAGCATGAGGTTTTGAAGACTTTCCAAATCCTATCTGATCCGGAATGATTACCGGAATCCCCTATCAGAAAGGTCTTTCGCAGTTCTTTCCCAATATGCTCCGTTAAAATTTTTCCCATGAAGAAGCATGATTACTTTTCCATTTGGTCTTTGTGGCTTTACATCCATATAAGCCATTTTCAGATCTTCTCCCTGGGACTTTAAATTAAGAAAATGTACTTCATAGGGATATTGATAATCAGATAACATTGCATCCAAAGGCCTTACCTGTGAAAACATAAAACCGGACACCGTTACTGTGAAAACGGCTATTATATTTCTGAAATATTTCATGAAGCTTTATTTTAAAGACTAAAATTAAAAAAAACCGCTCCAACGGGAACGGTTTCAACTGTTATTTTTAGTTAAATATTTTTAAGATACTTCTGCCATTGAAACTTCTTTTTCTTTTTCGAAGGTAAATTCATCAAAACAATAGCAAAAAGAATCAGGGCAATTCCTACCCATTGGATGAAAAATACTTTTTCTCCCAATAAAACAAAAGCCATCGTTACAGAAACCGGAAGCTCAAGTGACGAAACAATACTTCCCAATCCTAATCCTGCATTCGGGAAACCGATATTGAATAAAACCGGTGGAATGATCGTCCCAAACAAAGCCAGAACAAAACCGTATGTCAGGAAAATTGAATAGTTGAACGGATGAATATGCTCTGTATTATCTGTAAAATTTAAGTATAATGATTTCAAGCCATCAAAATACATCGGCCCTATCTGAGCAAAGAATAAAAATGCAAAAACCACTACAGAACCTCCTGCCAGCATGATGATACTCTTTCTAAAAACCGGAAGATGGGTGGCCAGCGTATTGGAAGTAAACATCGTTAAGGTATATGAAGCAGCTGCCATCAATCCCCAGAAGACGCCATGCCAGTCCAGTTCTATTTCCATATTAATAAGATTGGTTGCCAGAACGGTTCCGAGCAATACAATAATCACAGAAACTACTTTTCTTGCATTAGGAAGTTTCCGGGTAAGGATACTTTCAACTACCACACTGAACCAAACCGACTGCATCAGCAATACAATAGCAATGGAAACATTGATGTATTGAACCGCAATATAATAGAACAGACTCGTTCCTCCCAGGGAAGTTCCTGCAAGCAGCAGCATTCTGACTTCTTTAGAACTTGGCGTCGATAATTTCTGTTTTGAGGTTAAGGTTTGAATAAAATTAAGGATCAGAAGTCCCGTCAAACCTAATACGAACTGGGAAGTAGTAACTTCTGAGGTTGTAAAACCATCATGGTAAGCCATTTTCACAAAAGTGGCCAACATACCGTATATACTAGCTCCAATCCCTACAAATAAAACGCCTTTTAGTATATTTTTCTTCTTCATAATTTTTTTAACAGCCTGCAAAGGTACGATATAAAAATTAAATGATATTGAAGTGCTTTGGTAATGGATAAATAAAATCGCCACAAGCTAGCTTGTGGCGATTCTGAAATGAATTATAAAAGTAAATTATTTTTTAACCATTACTTTCGAAGCTGCTTCGAAACCAAGCCCTTTTATTTTAACCATATAAGTCCCGTTGACAAGATTGCTTGTAGAGATTGCTTTCTTGGCATCCGGTGAAATCTTATCTTCTGAAGAAACCAACTTACCAGACATGTCATAAAGCTCTACACTCACTTTTCCAAGGGTATTGCTTGGGAAGTTAATATAAAACTCGTCTTTAGCAGGGTTTGGATAGATAGAGATATTCTTATTCTTATCAGCATTCACTTCATTGGTAGCCAGTAAACATTCTTCCGGTACATTGAAGTCCTGAACCTGATCATTGATATTATTTTTAACTCCTGCAGATGCATTCACTCCCAGACCTCTTCTTGCAAAAACTCCCCAGATCATACACTTATCCTGTCCCTGGGTAGTAGCTAATTCTGCAGCCAGTATTGCATTTCTTCCATCAATAAAGCTTGGATTACATCCCTGTAATTTCAGAGCATCTGTTACCAGCTGTAAAACTTTTGTACTTCCATTAGGAGTTGTTGATAATACATCTGAAGAATAGCCATATTTCTCAACATATTTCCAGTGAAGATCCCATAACATTGTTGCCCATACAAAACCAATAGAGTGTACATCCGGAACGATTGCTGATCCGTTATTGTATTCCATTCCGTTGGTATTTCCATAGGTAAATCCGTTAACGGCAAGATTTGTTGAATATTTTGCCGGTCTGATACCGGCACCTGTTATCGCCTGCCCCAGTGCATAAGTACCTGTACCTCGCGCTACAGTGGCATTGTCACCTGCTTTATTAGTCAACATCAGAGCAAAGAAATCAGACCAGCCTTCTCCCATTTGTTCTTTACTAATATTAGCATTCAGACATGCATATCCTGCACCTGTCATTCTGTTTGATATTCCGTGGCCGTATTCATGGGTTACAATTCCGTTATCAAAGCTGCCATCCGGCGTCATATTTCCTTTTAGGGTAACATTTACAGTTGTACTTGCTGCAAGCTGAGTTTTGATGTATTCTCCTTCTGTATTGGTTATCAATACTGAAGGAATGGTAATTGTAGGATCATTCCCTGCCATATTTCCTATAGTAGAGCCATTCGCAACATTATTATACACAATAGCTGCTTTAGCTCCGGCATCCTGAAGGTTTTTTACTTTAATTGCAAAAGCACATGTTCCTCTTTCAACCAGTCCTATTTTATCAGTCAGTGAACTTGCCGGCAAAGCTGTGCAGCCATCCAACACTGGTGAAAGCGCTACATCTCCGGTTATCCCGTTCATAGGCAACGGATTTCCAAATTGCGCAGTTCCGGCTCCCGGCGTACGGGCAACAGCTGCAGTAGGAGCATTATAATAAAATATTCTTCCTACCGGAGACCAAAGGTACATCTGCATCTTTCCATTGTAACCGTCCTGTGGTGAAGAGAAATTTGCGTTATTCAAGCCGCTTCCATCTTGTGCTTCTGCATATACAGAATCATCATCTCCTCCTACAGGCCCACTACCAAAATTGTTCTGCTGGAAATTTCTCGCAGATTCTGTAAATCCGAATTTGTAGAAAATATCGTGAATCCTGTTATTCAGATAAAATAAGTTGGTAATAGCAGCATTTCTGTTGTTTAATGGCGTTTCATTAATATTAAAAGGGAAATCAAAATTCCTCGCAGCTCCTCCGTCTGCCGGAGTTCCTGTAAGATAATCAGGAGCTGTTAAAGCTGTTCCTGCTGCATCTTCATAAGCAAAAACGTTATTTCCTCTCGTAATGGTATAATGATTGGTTCCGTCAGAATGCCATCCTTCAGGAGAAGCACTCAGAATCCATGGGTTGGTGATGACGGATCTGGAACCAAAAGTAGGCGCTTCAATAGGCAATGGAAATACATTGTATGATGCATTATCCGGTAAAAGTAATGGAATGTTATTCTCTGCTAAATTATTTTGAGGTCCCGTTAATGTATTTTCAAAATGATCAGCATGGCTGTACTCTGAATCTGAACTATAAGCATCATGATGGAAATTACATGACAATGTCAGGTTATTTTTTAACAGAATGTTTCCATTGTTGGCATCTACTAAAATGTTCCAGTAATTGAGAGTCTTTGGCTCCATTAAGGTATATTCATACGCAAGACGAAGGTTACCATTTTCATCATTCGTATAAACCAGCCTTTGGTTGGCTGAAGCAGCTCTTTTCTGCGTCTTTTCAAGGTATCCAAGAATGGTAAAATCAGCAATAGCAGGGTTCTTCAGTTCTTCAGCAATCTTTTGAAGCGCTGTAGTTTTATTAATAGCAACTGTACCTGATGTAGCGGTAGTATAATCTTTTACAAAATTATCTGTGTAATAAACAATTTTATTATCCTTAATTAATGCAGTTCCTACAGAGCTGTATATAGGTAAGCCATTATAGGTCTGTAAAAATTTTATAACGTTTCCGTTCAGTGATTTTGAAGGATCTACATTATCAACAATGAAATTATTAAGGTCAGACTTTTTATATTCCCTTATGTTGTTTTGAGAAATATAATCTTTAATTAGTTTTTCATTATCCTGTCCGGATAATATTGCCGGAAATACAGAAAATACTGCAAATAAAAGAGGTAAAGCTTTGTTTTTCATATCCATTATTAAAGGCGCTAATCTACAAATAATTCACACAAGTTTAATATTTTTTATCAAAAATTAAAATATAACGAAATACATATATAGAACAGAATATTAAAATTATTTTACATATTTGTCAATCAACAGAAAAGTATAATATATTTAGATTTATTAGGTTTTGTTTCGAGACTTTTTAAATACTTTTGATTTAAATATTTCCGTCAGCTAAATCATTTTATTAATAAATTTTTATTGTGTATACCAATTAACTTTTAATATTTTACTTGAAGAAACTCGCTATTTAATATTTTAAATATTCTGCTGTTCTTCATGACATAGATTCACAAAAAAAGCCGCTCAAATGAGCGGCTCCATATTTATATCAATGGTTCAAAGATTATTTACCTTCTTCCATTTTTCTTTTCAACTCTGCTAATGCATCGATGTCTCCAAGAGTAGATCTTTCTTCGTTGTTAGAAGAAGAAGTTACGTTTCTAGAAGAAGCTTCTTTTACGTTTTTCTTCTCTTCGTCTCTGAAGATACCTGTGTGAGATACTACTACTCTCTTGAATTCTTTGTTGAATTCGATTACTTTAAACTGAGCTTCTTCACCTTTTTTGATTTTAGATCCATCTTCTTTCTCTAATAATCTTGAAGGGCAGAATGCTTCTACTTCAGCATCTTCGAATTGAACAGAAGCTCCTTTATCGTGAACTTCTACAGCTTTACCAGCGTGGATAGTTCCTTCAGCATATTTAGTTTCGAATTTATCCCATGGGTTTTCAGTCAATTGCTTGTGACCTAGAGATAATCTTCTAGCCTGAATATCTAATTCAAGAACTACAACGTCTAATTTATCACCTACTGCGCAGAACTCAGATGGGTGCTTGATTTTCTTAGTCCAAGAAAGATCAGAGATGTAGATTAATCCGTCGATACCTTCTTCCAACTCTACGAATACACCAAAGTTAGTGAAGTTTCTTACAGTTCCTACATGCTGAGATCCTACAGGATACTTAGCTTCGATGTTTTCCCATGGATCTTTAGACAATTGCTTGATACCAAGAGAAATTTTTCTTTCTTCTCTATCTAAAGTTAATACTTCAGCTTCTACTTCATCACCTACTTTTACGAAATCTCCGGCAGATCTTAAGTGAGTAGACCAAGACATTTCAGAAACGTGGATTAATCCTTCAACACCTGGAGCGATTTCTACGAATGCACCATAGTCAGCAAGAACTACTACTTTTCCTTTTACTTTGTCACCTACTTTCAGGTCAGCAGAAAGAGCATCCCAAGGATGAGCTTCTAATTGCTTCATACCTAATTGGATTCTTGTTTTCTCATCATCGAAATCAAGGATTACAACTTTTACAGTCTGTCCGTCCTCAAGGATTTCAGATGGGTGGTTCACTCTAGACCAAGAAAGGTCTGTAATGTGGATCAATCCATCTACACCACCTAAGTCGATGAATACACCGTAAGAAGTGATATTCTTAACAGTACCTTCAAGAACTTGTCCTTTTTCAAGTTGAGCGATGATTTCTTTTTTCTGACCTTCGATATCTGCTTCGATCAATGCTTTGTGAGATACAACTACGTTTTTGAACTCAGGGTTGATTTTCACAACTTTGAACTCCATAGTTTTTCCTACGAACTGATCGTAATCTTTAATTGGCTTAACGTCAATTTGAGAACCAGGTAAGAATGCTTCGATTCCGTGAACGTCAACGATCATACCTCCTTTAGTTCTTGATTTAACAAAACCGTTAACGATTTCACCAGTTTCGTGAAGTTCGTTTACTTTATCCCAAGCTTTAAGCGTTCTTGCTTTTCTGTGAGATAATTGTAACTGACCAGTTTTGTCTTCTCTTTTGTCAACCATTACTTCTACCTCGTCACCTACTTTAAGGCCTTGGTTGTAACGGAATTCGTTAAGAGAGATAACACCTTCAGATTTGAAGTTGATGTCAACGATAGCTTCTTTATCAGTTAATCTTACAACTTTACCAATTAGAACGTCATTATCGTCTAAGTTGTTTAAAGATCCGTTGTAGATTTCTTCTAAATCGCTTTTCTCTTTTCTAGCATCAGCATCAAGACCAGATTCGAAAGAATCCCAGTCAAATTGTTCAGGTGCTACGTTTTGGTTTAATAATAATTCAGCTGAATTTGTCTCTTTTGACATAATTCTAAAAAAATTTGTATTCCTTCTCTTTCAACGGTCTTAATCAATGTGATTGAAAAATACGGAAGTTATTAATATTTAATATTTTACTTTCTCAGACCTTTACCACAAAAAGTGGGTGCAAAGATAAGAATTTTATTTAAGATAAGCAACAGGTTATATAATCTTTAAAGTTCATATAACTCAATGATAATCAGATATCACCTTATCCTTTTCCATAAAACAGTACAACGGATTCTGGAGATTCTTCACTGCCCTGCATTCAGAAAGACAGCAACATCAAACTATAACTGATCATCATCTCAAACCTCCCATTCACAACCCTCAAACCCTCAAACCCTCCTACTCTCAGACTCTAAGACTCTCCCACTCTGAACTTTCAAACTCCAAAATTCACTACCTTTGCACTATGGAACTACAATCAATCTATCAGAAACTGCAGATTCAGGATATGAATCAGATGCAGAAATCTACTTATAAAGCGTCTGAAAATAATACGGATATTGTTTTACTCTCTCCTACAGGATCCGGAAAAACCCTTGCTTTTTATTTCCTGTTCTCAGAAATCTGAAAAAAACGTGCAGGGCGTTCAGGCATTGATATTGGTTCCGGCAAGAGAACTTGCCCTGCAGATTGAACAGGTTTTTAAAGCGATGGGAACAGATTTTAAAGTTTCTGTTTGCTATGGCGGACATGATAAGAAAATTGAGGTTAATAATCTGATTGAAGCTCCGGCTGTATTGATCGGGACCCCGGGAAGAGTTGTTTATCATTTAAGAAATAACAATTTTGATCCGAAAACCATCAAAACACTGGTTCTTGATGAATTTGACAAAGCACTGGAACTGGGCTTTCATGATGACATGGAATTTATTTGTAATTCTTTAAAAGGTCTTTCACAGAGAATTCTGACGTCTGCAACAACTATGGATGAAATTCCTGCTTTTACAGGATTGAAAGATGAAAAAGTAATCAGCTTCCTGAAAGAAAATGATATAAAACCGGATCTCCAACTGAGAAAGGTGATGACGATTCCAGAGGAAAAACTGGATACGCTTTTCAACCTGGTTTGTAAAATCGGAAACAGAAGAACCCTGATCTTCTGCAATCACCGTGATGCTGTAGACCGTATTTCAGAACTTCTTCACCAGATGGGAATAGACAGGGAAACCTTCCATGGCGGTATGGAACAGGATGAAAGAGAACGTGCCCTGCTGAAATTCAGAAATGATTCCGCAAGGATTCTTATTACAACAGACCTGGCTGCCCGCGGCCTTGATATTCCTGAAGTAGAATCTATTGTTCATTACCAGCTGCCTCCGAAAGAAGATGCCTTCATCCACCGAAACGGACGTACTGCAAGAATGAATGCCAAAGGTTTTGTCTATCTGATCATGACTGAAGAGGAAAACTTCCCGTTCATTAAAAATAACACCCCCGAAGAAAGTGTTGCCGGATTTACTAAAGTTCCACAAAAAACACCTTTCCAAACGGTATACATCAGTGCAGGCAAAAAGGATAAAGTAAACAAAGTGGATATTGTAGGTTATTTACTGAAGAAAGGCGAATTACAGAAAGAGGATGTGGGAATTATTGAAGTAAAGGATACTACGTCCTATGTTGCCGTTTCCAGAAATAAAGTAAATGCACTTTTGAGAAAGCTTCAGAACGAAAAACTGAAAGGAAAGAAAGTGAAAATGGAGATTGCTTATTAAGTTTTCTGCTCAACACTTCTATTGTCATTTGTCATTGCGAACGAAGTGAAGCAATCTCAATATTTAATGAAAAGAGATTGCTTCGTCGCCATACTTTCCGCAAAAATTATTTTATTCCTCTTACTCTCAGAGGGAAAGTATAAACAGACTTAGAGGCAGTAATGAAAAGAATATCATTATTTTTTCCGCCGAAAGTGACATTGGAAGTCCAGTCTTCAGGAATCGGAATATGATAGATCTTCTTCCCGGAGCTGTTGAAAACATGAACTCCGTTTCCGGTTAAATATAAATTTCCATGTTTATCCATAGTCATTCCATCTGAGCCCATTTCGCAGAACAGTTTTTCTCAGACAGTTTTCCTTCCCCTAAAATATCATACACATAGGTCTTCCCGGCATCAATATCAGAAATGTATAATTTCTTTAATTTTTCACTTCCAACAATTCCATTGGGCTGTGTGAATGTTTCCAGCTTTGTAACTTTTCCTGTTTTATCCCTGTAATAAAGGCTTTTATGAGGCAGTTCCTGTTTGAAATCTATCCAATAATCCCTTTTGTATAAAGGATCTGTAAAATACATTCCTCCAAATTCATCATTCCACACATCATTGGGACCATTCAGTCTTTTTCCTTCAAAGCCTTTAAGCAGAACTTCCACTTTTTTATCTTTGGAAATCTTCCAGATCTCTCCCTGGTCGTCTGAACAGGTGATCAGATACCCGTCTTTGTCAAAATGAGTCCCGTTGGCTCTTCCTGTTTTATCAAGAAATTCTATTACCTGATTACTTTTCCAGTCCCAATAATAGATCTTATCATTAGGCTGATCCGTAAAGTAAACATTTCCATCCTTATCTGCAGATGGCCCTTCTGTGAAACTGAACTTGTCTGAAACCTTTTCCGGCTGTACTCCTTCATAAAACATTTTACTATAATTTACTGATTGACAGTTTACCAATGCGAAAACCAAACCAATCATACCTATTTTAAAGATATTCTTCATGCTTCATTTTTAAACCCGCAATTTACAATATCAATAATAGCTTTCAAAATATTTTCTCTTTCCGATACAATAAAAAAACAAATTTAAAAATGTCCCAATTGTACTATTTTTTAAGTAGATCATATTAGCAGCAAAAAGATATAATCCGGAGCTTTGCAGTAGCAGGATCAATCATTTTTTCATGGAAGTGAATTTGAAAAATAAGATCGGTCAGGATGAAAATTGTACCAAAATACTTTTATAGCATACAACAATGAGCGCAGAGTCCAACAATATCAAGTCTTTGGAAATTGAAAATAAAGATTTCAGAAATTCCGTAGGAACCATGGATGAAACCGGAAAAAGGAAGTGGGTTTTTCCCCGGAAGCCTAAAGGTAAGTACACGAACTACAGGAATTACACGAGCTATCTTCTTCTTGCTTTATTTTTCGGATTGCCGTTTGTAAAGATCAATAACAATCCTTTTCTGCTTATCAATGTTATCGACAGGAAATTCTTTATTCTCGGCCAGCCTTTTTATCTGCAGGATTTTTTTATCCTTGCTTTGGGGGCAGTAACTTCTGTGATTTTTGTAATGCTGTTTACCGTAGTTTTCGGGAGAATATTCTGCGGCTGGCTGTGTCCGCAGACCCTTTTCATGGAAATGGTTTTCCGGAAAATCGAGTATTGGATTGAAGGAGACCGGAATAAACAGATGAAGCTCGACAGACAGGAATGGGATGCAGAAAAAATACGGAAAAGACTGACTAAATGGTCTGTATTTCTCCTGATTTCACTGATCATTTCCCACTTCATGTTCATGTACATTGTCGGATATGAAGAGGTCTTCCGTATTATGAATGAGGGACCTGCAGAACATTCACTGAAGTTTATGGCTATGATATTCTTTACCATGACTTTCTATTTTGTCTTTGCATGGCTTCGTGAACAGGTCTGTACATTGGTTTGTCCTTACGGAAGACTTCAGGGCGTATTGATTGACAAGCAGACCATTAATGTATATTATGATTTTAAAAGAGGTGAAGGCCGCGCAAAATGGAGAAATAATGAAGACAGGAAAGCTGCGGGGAAAGGAGATTGTATTGACTGTAACCAATGCGTTGTGGTCTGCCCTACGGGAATTGATATCCGAAACGGCCAGCAGCTGGAATGCGTGAACTGTACGGCATGTATTGATGCGTGCGATGAAGTAATGGAAAAAGTAGGCTTGCCTAAAGGCTTGGTACGCTATGCTACGGAAGCAGAAATTGAAAACCGCGATAAATTCAGATTTACTCCGAGAATGAAAGCTACCACTGTAATTCTTGCCCTGCTAATCGGATTTCTTGGATTTTTAATGTACGACCGTGGTTCTATGGAAGCCAAGTTCATTAAACCGGCGGGTTCTACCTTTTTCGTTAAAAATGGTAAAATCACCAACACCTTTATTTATACTCTTCTGAATAAATCTAATGAGAAGAAAACCCTTACCATTAAAGTTATCACTCCGGCAAATGCGGAAATCACTTATTTTGGTTCTGAAAAGATCATATTGAAAGGAGACCAGATCCTGAAAGGTAACATCAACATTTCTTTCCCTGAAGAGGAAATTAAGTTCTCAAAACAAAATATGGTCATCGGTGTTTTTGATGAAAAAGGGAAACTTGTGGATTCATTTGAGACAACTTTTGAAGGACCGTTTAAGTTGGCACTTTAGGTTGCAGATGGCAGGAGGAAGGCGGCAGAGATCAGAATAGTAGTTGATATTTCTAATTCCCCTCCTCTGAGGGGTGGCGAAAATTCAAAGAATTTTTGTCGGGGTGGTTTTCAACAGTCTCTCTCCCAAACTTTGAACCTTACACTTTAAATTTTAAACTCATCAAACCTTATATTTCCTCATAAACTGCGTGGGAGTCATTCCGGAACTTTTCCGGAATACTCTTACAAAGTAGGAATATTCTTCGTATCCCAGCCGGAAAGCAATTTCCACCAGGCTTTCGTCCAGGTACATCAGCATCCTTTTGGCTTCCAGCACTACTCTTTCCGTAATAACATCAGTCGCTGTTTTTTGAACAACAGTCTGTGCAATCCTGTTCAGATGTTTGGATGAAATTCCCAGCAACGATGCATAATATGCAATTGATTTCTGCTGTGTAAAGTGCTGCTCAATCAGGTTTTCAAAATCCTGATAATGTTTAAAATAAGAAAGTCCGGCTGAAGAAGCCAATGTATCAAAGTCTTTCGAAAACAATCTGGCAGCATTGATGAAAATCCGGGACATCAATGACAAAATCAAACCTTCTTTCATTATATTTTTTGCCTGATGCTCTTCCCCCAGTTCCTGAAATAAATTTACATATTTCTTTAGCTCATGCGAATCCAGCTGAAGTTTCCTCGGGAACGATACAGATCCGAAAAAGGAAAGTTTCTGAGCTTCTGATTGACATAATGCATTTCATAAAATTCCTGAGAACAAAAGAAAATATAGCCTTCAATATCCTCCGAAAGCTCCCAGCTGTGAACCTGCCCCGGCGACAGAAAGAAAAGACTTCCTTCAGAGACTTCATATTTATGAAAATCAATTTCATGGACTCCTGTTCCTTTCGTAAAGAGAACAGCGGCATAAAAATCATGTCTGTGGGGTTTCTCTATATGACGATGTCCCACCACCAGATGATTCTTCATCGTGTTAAAATAAAAATCTGAAGTATTTTTACCCGCCTGAAAAAGATCGATATGAAGAACTGAGATCGGATTCATTAATATTGGTATAAGAATTTACAAATTTAGATAAAAAGAACTGGTATATAATGATCCTTACCATCTGTACTTTATTTTACTCCCATAAATTTCCTTTAAAACAAAGCCTGACCTTACTTTTTGCAATATATTTTGGATAAAACTTTAAAAATTTTTATCTTTGAAGTTTAGGAGTTGTAAAATGAAAATAAATTTACCTGATAAACTGTACTATTCTATAGGAGAAGTTGCAAAAGCATTCGATGTAAACACTTCATTAATACGTTACTGGGAACAGGAATTCCCCATTATCAAGCCTAAAAAAAACAGAAAAGGAAACCGATATTTCACCCCTGAAGACATCAAAAACCTTCAGATGATCTACCATTTGGTAAAAGAAAAAGGATACACTCTTGACGGAGCCCGTGTAGCTCTTACCACCAACAGTAAAATTTCTGAAACCATCACCCTGATTGACCGGCTGGAGTTTGTAAAAGCTGAGCTTATCAAGCTGAAAGAATCCCTGGGAGAAAAAGATAGTGAATAAATTATTCAAAATACAGAAAAGGCGCCGCAATTCATTGCGGCGCCTTTTTATTGATACACTCTTATTGAGTTATTAGCTGCAAAGCAACAATTAATTCCTATTTTATTCAGGTAAAAATCACTTATCCTCTTTCTTAAAGCTCACCACCAGATATTCTCCGTCTGAACAATATTTCTTACAGCTATCATCTTTAAAACTTTCAGGTTTTCTGGTGAACTCTTCAATATATTTGGTGCTTTCAGCCGTATCAGCCGGAACGATAACAATATGGTAATTATCAACAACTGTACTATCAGCCTTTTTCAACGCTTCTTCCTTGTATTGTAATGCTTCACTGTATTTCATAGTATTATCAATTAATGGGTGTTGGATAAATAAAAAATTACAAAAACCAAGCCGTTAAGAAAAATATACAATATAAAAACAATCACAACTTTTAGCTCTGATAACGAAATTATATCACATAAAGAACATGATCCTCATTATCTTTTAAACAATAAAGCACCTTCTACTATATAATCTTTAACCATTTCATCATCAGCTATTGTTGTGCTTTATTTTTATCAATAAGTTTACTTCATGATGAGAAAAAACGATTACCGGAAACTGGCATTTATGGTCACATTGCTGACTGTTTTATTTGCCTATCAGAAATATACCAGTAGGGAAAAAGAACCTTTTCCTGAGGTAACATTCATTACAGCTTCAAAGCCGGCAAGCCTATCGGATTTTGATCCCAATGTTCTGAACAAAGAGCAATGGAAGAAACTGGGGTTTTCAGAGAAACAAACCGCTACCATTCTTAAGTATAAAGATATGGTAGGCGGAACGTTTACTTCAAAAGAACAGCTGAGAAAATGTTATGCTATTTCTGAAGAAAAATTTAATGAAATAGCATCTTTCATCCTGCTTCCTGAACTGACAGAAAAAGAAAATTCAAAAGGAGTCCATACGTCCGGAAAAAGAGGAATCACCATTTCAGGAAAATTCAATCCTGATCAGTTTTCTGCTGATGACTGGCACAGGATGGGCTTCAGTGAAAGGCAGGCAGAAGCCATTATAAAGTATAGAAATTATTTAGGCGGAAGCTTTATCAGTAAAGAGAAATTTAAAGAATGCTTTATTATTTCGCCAGAAAATTACAGCAAACTTGAACCCTATATTCTACTGCCGGCAAAAACTCCCGAAAGTTTCAGAAAATTTGCGAAGAGCAATACTGTAAAATCTAAAATTCAGTATCACAATTTTGATCCTGATCAATTAAACCTGGACGGGTGGAAAGCACTTGGATTCTCAGAAAAACAGGCTGCCGCCATCATCAGCTACCGCGACAGGAATTTACAGGGAAGCTTTAAAAATCCTGAAGAGCTGCAAAAATGCTTTGTGATTTCTGCTGAAAAATTTCAGGAAATGAAGCCTTATATCAAACTTCAGGAAAAACAGCAGGAAAAAACAGATTTTTCAAAAACAGATCTCAATATCATTACTTTCAAACAGCTTATGGAGTTCGGGCTGGACGAAAGAAGCGCAGGTTCAATCATCGGTTTCAGGAAGAAGCTGGGAGGTTTTATGAATAAGCAGCAGATTCTAGGCACTTACAATATTGATCAGGACCTTGTCCAAAAGCTGATTTTAACAGCACCGCTGGATACATCCAATGTTCCAAGATACACATTAGCAGACGCACCGGAAGAATGGCTTAAAAATCATCCTTATTTCAAATATTCTGCAGACAAAATCATATTCTACCGGATCAGTAATCCGGATGATAAAAAAATATGGAAACTGTTAAAATTGAAACCCGAGTATGAAGAAAGAATGAAATTATATTTAAAATAAAAACTATTCCAAAAAATAATATCCGGAATAGTTTTATTAAAGCAAAATACTGAATGTTAATGATGCATATAACTGCTGGGGCCATTGGTCCCTTCAATCGATTCCGGCAGTATCCCGTATTTGTTGCGCAGATCCACTGTTCCCAGTTTTTTTCCGGTATTAATATCAATAATACTGATGGTTCCGGAGTTTAAATCAGGAAGATCCAACAGATTATTTTGTACCGCTACCACATCTTTTCCTGATCTGGTTTTAAAGAAAGCCATATGATGAGCTCCTTTATCAGCGTCAAAAGTTTTCAAAAGCTTCAGCTGAGGAAGATTGTTTATATCAAACACAAGCACTTTTCCAGGATCTGCAAAACTTACGTAAAGTTTATTTGAATCATCAATATACATTTCAAGTGTCCAGCCTAATCCTTGTGTGCTTCCGTCAAAGACCTTCGTAAAAGCATCATACTTTTGGGTTGTGTTATTGTATGGAGCTATCCAGATATCGCCGCCAAGCATGGTCGTAGCAAGTGCATATTGTGGAAATTTTCCGCGCAGCAGTAAAACTTCAACGGGAGCAGACAAATCCGTTGGTGAATCTGCTACCTGATAGGTCTCCTTGATTTCATAAGTATTCAGATCCAGTAATGTACACGTATTTCCCATCCCTGTTGTAAGATCCGGATGAATGGTAGAGGTTACCATCATCAGTCCTTTTTCTTCATTAACCGAAATACCATGCGGATACATGATAAATTTATTGGGATTACTCTGAACGGGTGCTTTAATCGTCTTGATAAGCTGATTATTGTTAGCATTAAAAACCCCGATGCTTCCATCTTTCGGACCTCCTGCACCCCCATGAAAGTCATAAAATATCTTCCGTCATTAGTGAAAAATAAATTTTCACCTACCGTATTCTCCCCGGTATCAATAGGGGTGGCGCTTATGAGTTTCGGCTGCCCATTTTGATCTTTTCCTGTTTTTATTTCATAGAGATAGCTGCCTCCTAAAGCTGTTGTAAACATTTTTTTCGCATCCAGATTATAATAAATATGATGCGGCAATACACCAATACCCAATTCAAGCCTGCTGCTGATGTTTCCAAAATTCGGGGCCTCAGGATCAAGTTCTATAACTGCTATTCCGTCTGATGATCCTTTTAAGCTTCTGTAATCAATGTAAAATGAAGTATTATGAGGATGGTCGGGATTGTGGTTCTCATTCAGACAACTCGTAAATATTACCAAATTAAGAAACAGGAATACTGATTTAAATTTTAATTTCATGATTTTATGATTATGGTTATTAGTCTTATAAATATAATATATTTCCTGTAAAAAACACAATATATTACACCAATATGTGAAAAATCATTACTCATAAAAAAATACCATCCGGTTTATATTACCGAACAGTAAGAAATTAAAATCATTAAAAAGTTCTGTTTTTAATCAAAGGTTTTACTGGAATCCGCCAGTAAAGTGTTTAGCATATTAAGCTCATCATCAGTCAGATCCCTCCACTTTCCGACCGGGAGATCAAGCTTGATATTCATGATGCGGATTCGTTTCAGCTTTTTTACTTCATATCCGAGATATTCGCACATTCTTCGGATCTGTCTGTTAAGACCCTGAGTAAGAATGATTCTGAAATTCATTTCATCAATCTTCTCAACTTCACATTTTCTGGTAACGGTATCAAGGATGGGAACACCGTTTCTCATTTTTTCCAGAAACTTTGGAGTGATCGGTTTATCTACACGGACAAGATATTCCTTCTCGTGATTATTACGGGCTCTCAGAATTTTATTGACAATATCACCGTCACTTGTTAAAAGAATGAGTCCTTCACTGGGTTTATCCAGTCTGCCGATAGGGAAAATTCTTTTCGGGTGGTTGATATAGTCAACAATATTATTCTTTTCACGTTTTGTATCTGTAGTACAGACAATTCCTACCGGTTTATTAAAAACGATATATACCGGTTTTTCCTGAGGTTCTCTGATCGGCTTTCCATCTACTTCTACAAGATCTTCGTCTGAAACTTTTGTTCCCAATTCAGGAATTTTTCCGTTTATTGTAATCCTGCCCTCTTCCAGAAGTTTATCTGCCGCTCTTCTTGAGCAGTATCCCACTTCGGATAAATATTTATTGATACGCGTCTTTTCCATTAGTCTTTTCCGTAGCCGGTATAATTTTTATTGCTGAAAATAGTAATTCTGTAAGTTAAGCCTGTAAAAAAATATCAGCTCCATTTTTAAGGTTATGTCATTCCTATTCTCACAGACTTTCGAATCTATAATCATTATTCAGGAACTGATCTGTAGCATCTTCAATCGCATAATCACCGATTTTGGTACGCCTCAGCTGTGTCAGATAAGCTCCTACTCCCAGTTCCTGCCCGATATCATGAGCCAGGCTTCTGATATATGTTCCTTTTGAGCATCCCACCATGAAACTTACAAGAGGAAAATCTATTTTGATATCTTTAATATAATGAATGGTTGTTTTTCTTGCCTTCATTTCAACTTCTTCACCTGCTCTGGCAAGGTTGTAAGCTCTTTCACCATCAATTTTAATCGCTGAATAAACCGGTGGTTTCTGCTCTATTTCTCCGACAAATTTCTCCAGAGCGCTTTTTACCTGTTCTTCAGTAATACCCGAGATATCCTGATGAAGGATTTCAGGCTTTTCGGTGTCATAGGATTCTGTCTGTACACCAATCTTGATCTCTGTCCAGTATTCCTTGGGAGCGTCCTGAATCTCAGGAATTTTCTTAGTAAATTTCCCACAGCAGACAATAAGTAGTCCGGTTGCCCTAGGATCTAACGTTCCGGCATGTCCGATTTTAAATTTCTTGGGAAGATCAAATTCCCTTTTAAGTTTATATTTCATTTTATTGACAGCCTGGAAGGAAGTCCAGTCCAGAGGCTTATCCAATAAAAAAATGTATCCTGATTTCAGTTCTTCAGCAGTCATGAATGGGTATAGTATGTAATTTCTTATTTAAAGAAATAAAAATAAATCAACAGGGCTATTCCAACAAAAATACGATACCAGCCCCATGGTTTAAATCCATATTTGTTAAGTACTCCAATGAAAGCTTTAATCGCAATAAGAGCCACGATAAATGCCACTATATTTCCGATCACAAAGATCATAATGTGATCCTGAGAAGCCATAATCATTTCATATCCTTTCTGTGGATTGGCTGTTTCCTTTCCCCAGGTCTTAACGAAAACTGAATATACAGTTACTGCCAGCATGGTAGGTACCGCAAGGAAGAAAGAGAATTCTGCGGCTGCTTTTCTGGTAAGACCTTGTGCCATTCCCCCAATAATAGAGGCTGCACTACGGCTTGTACCCGGCATCATTGCAAGACACTGCCAGAAACCGATGGTAACAGCATTTCTTATGGTAATTCCTTTTTCATCATCAATTTTAGGATTCTTAAACCATTGATCTGCAAACAATAAAACCACACCACCTAATACCAATACTGAAGAGATCGCAATCTGATTTCCAAGGACAGCTTCAATTTTATCATCAAATAAATACCCCAGTACCAAAGCAGGAACTACAGCAAAAGCAAGTTTGAAATAAAACTGGATATTATTTAAATCAAAAATTTTTTCCAGTATGCCACTACCACAGATAAAATGGCTCCAAACTGAATAGACACCTGAAACATTTTTAAAAATTCTGTTTCTTCCAACCCCATAAGATTTGCTGTGAATCCCATATGTGCTGTAGAAGAAATCGGAAGATATTCTGTCAGTCCTTCTACGATGGCAATAATAATTGCTTTGATTAAATCCATATTCTTTTAAAAATTAAAAAGATTAAAAGATTTAAGAATTAAAAAAATCGGCTCACTGGCTTACATCTTTCAATTCTTAAATTTTTTAATCCTTAAATAAAATTATTATTTATTTTCTTTTTAAGATCGCGTACACTTCTATTACAAACCCGATCACAACAAACAGAGGCGCTATTCTGATTCTTCTGATAGAAAAGATATCGTCATTCCATGAGTTGGGATCAAATTTTCCATCTACCGTATTGGCATCAGGCCCCATCATCAGTAGAAATCCTACTACAATAAATGCCAGCCCTATCAGCATCCATTTGAAATTCTGCTGCCCGAAATAGAAAGCGTTTTCCTGTGGTACTTCTGCTTCACGTCCAAAGTCTGAAGCGGAAAATTTATTTGTTTTTTTGCTCATTATTAAGAGTAATATAAATCGTCAACGTTTGATTTTAAGAATCTCCATGTAGCGAAAATCGTACTTAAGACAGAAATAAAAATTCCTACTCCAAGCACCAGGATGACCAACCAGAAATATTGGTTGTTGTCCTGTACAAAGGCAGAGCCAATCTGGCTTGTGAAATAGTACCAGACTCCTCCCAGAGCAAGAAGACCTATTACAGAGCCTATAGCTCCCAAGATAACAGCTTCCACAATGAAAGGTTTAAGGATAAATCTTCTTTTCGCCCCTACCAGCTGCATTGTTTTAATAATAAATCTCTTAGAGAATATTTTCAGACGGATTGAGTTGTTGATTAATACAACGGCCAATATCAGGAATAGGATGGAAAATCCAAGGATCCATTTTAAGATTCTGCTCAGGTTATTGTATACATCCACCATCAAAGTACTGTCATTCTTAACATCAATGATTCCCGGAACGGACTTGATCTCTTTAATGGCTTCATCAATTTTGGCAGGATCTACGAATTCCGGCTTTAAAGCAACTTCAATAGAGGAAGGGAAAATATTTTCCTCGAACAATGCATCACTGTCGATTCCCATACTTTTCTTGGCTTCTTTTGCCGCCATATCTCTTGAAATATAGGTTGCTTTTTTTACAGGAGCTAATAACTGTACCTTTTTAAAAGTTTCTTCCTCAAGTTTTGCAATTTTTACAGAATCTTTAGCATCATAGTTTTCATCAAAATAGGCGTTTACCACCAATTGTTCTTTGATATAGTCAGAATACTTCTGGGCATTAATCAGAATAAGCCCCATTAATCCTAACAAAAATAACACTAAGGCAATACTTATCACTACTGTAATATTGCTGGACCGAAGCCTTTTCTTATTAAATTCATCTACAGATTTAGCCATTAATATTAAAATTTTTGGCTAAAATAGAAAAAAACTTCCGAAATTTGGGACGAAATAAAGAAAATCATTGTTAATAAAATCATAAAAAACTTTGAGTGTAAAAGCAAAAAAACATCTGGGGCAGCACTTCCTGACAGATGAAAACATCGCAAGGAAAATCGTAGAAGGCCTTAGTTTTGAGAACTATAATAATATCATGGAAGTAGGTCCCGGAATGGGCGTTCTTACCAAATATCTTCTTGAAAAGGATCAGAATATCTACCTTGCAGAAATCGATACGGAATCTATCGAATACCTGAAAAACAATTATACAAAGGTTACTGAAGAAACTTTTGTAGGAGATTTCCTGAAGCAGGATTTCAATTTCATCAAGGAGGATCAAATTGCCATCATCGGTAATTTCCCTTATAATATTTCATCCCAGATCCTGTTTCAGATTGTGGACCATTATCAGTTGATTCCGGAAATGGTAGGAATGTTCCAGAAAGAGGTAGCGGAAAGAACAGCCGCCGTTCCGAGAACTAAAGATTACGGTATTCTTTCTGTTCTGATACAGGCCTATTATGATGTATCCTATATGTTTACGGTACATGAGAATGTCTTCAATCCTCCACCAAAGGTAAAGTCGGGAGTCATCAGGCTTACAAGAAATCCTAAGGAAGGCCTTGCAGGGAACGAAGTTCTTTTTAAACAGATTGTAAAAGCAGGATTTAACCAAAGGAGAAAAAAGCTTTCCAATGCTTTGAAAATATTAAACATTCCTGAAGCTTTAAAAGGCCATGAATTTCTTGACAAAAGAGCTGAAGAGCTTAGTGTTTCAGATTTTATACACTTCGCCAATCTCTGGAAAGAAAATCAGTAAAAACATCAAAAGCTCCTATAGCAGGAGCTTTTTTAATGGACTTAAACATGACTGTATTAGCCGGTAAAAGCAGAAAGCCTTTCAAACGTATTCGAAAGGCTTTCTTTATGTTGCATTATCAATTTTAGTTTCTGTTCTTCAGCATGATCCATCCTGACCAGTTCATCTGAGCTTTTGATTTTGGATACTCAAAATTGAACTTATACCAGTATGTAGCTGTCGGAAGTCTCTTACCTCCTACTGTTCCGTCCCAGGTAGGGTTTTCTTTTGAGAACCTGAACATTTCTACTCCATATCTGTCATATACAGAACCTGTAAAGTTTTTAAAGTCTCCGAGAGCTTTAAGGTCCAGTACATCATTGATTCCGTCTTGGTTCGGAGTGATAATATTGTTGATCTGTAAAGTAAAGAATTCAAGAGATCCAACGCAGTGTGTGCCTACTCTTCTCACTAAAACAGTATAGTTTGTATTATCTAAAAGGTTGCTGAACACGTTGGACGCCTGCCAGGTTATTCCGTTATCTAAAGAATATTCCAAAGTACTTGGTGTATTGTTCATTGGCGGGTTTTCAGCAGTGATGGTTACTGTTTTCTTGATGCTTTCATAATTTAAAGCGGTAACAAAAGGAGTAGCCGCTCCCATTACTTTGGCTTCAAAAACTTTTTTACAGATACCGTTATCAACTTCCACGCTGTAGATACCCCATTGGTCTACATTAATTTTCTGTGTTGTAGCACCCGTGCTCCATAGGTATTTGAAACCTTGTCCTGCTCCTGCATCAAGGGTTACGGTATCCCCTACACACATTTCAACATCTTTTAATGGTGACGTGATTTCCGGTGTAACTTCAATTCTTATGGTTGCCGGATTAAGGGATTTACAACCTTTTGTTCCAATTGCATATACTGTAAATGTTGTAGTCTGGTATAGAGTAACCGTCTGCATATTGCCTGTTCCCATGAAATTGCTCCACAGATAGGTATCTCCTCCTTCAGCGGTAAGGGTTACAGATTCTCCCGGACAGATTTTTATTCTGGAAGCTTTTACTTTAGCCGTAGGTGTTACTTCTTTCAGTAATTTCAGTTCTACAATCTTACTACAAAATGCTCCATTGGAAACAAGCACATACAGGATTTGGCCGTCGTTACCATTATAGTTTAACGGAGTCTGAATATAATTCCCGTTTTGTGCAATTGCATCCGCCTGGTTTTCGTAGAACTTAAAGATGGCTCCCGGTGTCGGGCTTATGGTGGATGTAATTGTACTCAGGTCAAACGTAGTAATATCCGGTGTGGTACATAGCAGCAATGTCGCATCCTGAGCCTGAGGGGTTGTTCCTCCGTGAATTTCTATTGATGCTTTCCCCGGACATGGGTTACCAGGAACACTTACTTCAATGGTATAAGTACCTGGCTGTATTGCTGTAATGGTATTGGTAGTGGCATTTGGTACCGGTGCACCATTATAATACCATTGGTATACAAGGTTAGGATCACTTACAGAAGCCGTAATTACCTGAGGTACATTATCACATACATTGATATCTGAAGGTAATTTTGTTCCTGCTGAATCTAAAAGGTCTACCCCGATATTGAAAGATCCTCCTTCAAGAAATACCGCAGAGTCATAACTGTGGTCACTGAAATCGGCAATTACCATTTTGAAGTGATATTGCTGTCCTGCTACTACTGTTGCTGTTGCCGTTAACGGAATTGTTCTTCCGTTAAAGTTGGTTTCAACGTTAGCTGTATTGTATCCTCCAAAGTACTGTTCGTTTACGGCACCACAGCTGCCTGGTACTGCAGGGTGGATATTCGTAATACTTACCGGTCCTGCTCCACCAGGAAGCACAGCCATATTTACATAAGGTCCGCCTGAAGTAGGTCTCAGCAAAATAGCAAATGCATCTGCAAAGTTACAAGGGAATGAACCTGTATATTCTTCTGATGCGATCAGGTAATTAAATTTAATCTGCGAGGTTGTAGGAACGAAGTCAAATTCCAGAAGAACAGCATCATTCAGTCTGTTTTCCACTACCCCGATTACCTGTGCCAGATCGGCATCTGATCCTCCGCCATTAACATCATTAAGTGCACCTTCAAAGCCATTACCTGCTCTTCTTGCAAATCCGGTGGAAAGTATAAGTCCATCTTTAAATGGAAAATTGGTAGTAGCTTTATGAAAATATCCCCATGCTCTGTTGGCATCACTTGCAGCATGATTAGGAGTAATCTTCACATTGGTAACGTTCGGAGTAAGACAGGTATTAGTCCCTGATGAGATCAATACATCTTTAACCATTTTCTCAATAGTATAACTACTTTCAGCATACTGCGGAGCGTTCACATCAATAAAAACACCTGCCCTTCTGGACATATTGGAAGGAGTTTCTTTTACGGGTTTACGTGGAGGCAGATTCTGTGAAAATAAAAAAGTCGAGATGACTAAAAAAAATAAACAAAGCGGTAGATATCTTCTCATAATATTTTTGTTTCAACAAATTTAATTTTTTTAAATATCTCATATACATATTTATATTTTTTACATTAAAAAAACAAAACAAGAATGTTTTACAGTAAATTTTCGTTAATCAACCTTTATCCGGACAAACCGTAAATTGTGTGGCAGTATTGTTTTAACATATTTGCCATCTATTTTAAATAATTCACGAAACACGATACAGTTTCCCTTTAAAAACAACAAAATCTCTCATTGCTGAGAGATTTTGTTGTTTATTTTTTATTTTAAAAATATTTAATTTCTGTTTTTCAGAAGAATCCATCCTGAGCGCTGTTCCAGTTTTTTACTGGCCGGGTTTTCCCACTGTACCCTGTACCAATATGTTCCTGTAGGTAGATTGATTCCTTTTAAGGATCCTCTCCAGATAACATCACCTTTACCGGCTTTGAATACCTCTGCTCCATATCTGTCAAAGATGGAAGCTGCAAAATCTTTATATCCGCTGATTCCGGAGAAGTCTATCGTGTCATTGATACCGTCCATATTAGGGGTAATAGCATTGCTGATGACGAATGTAAAGTAATCCAGTGAAGTACCGCACTTAGCTCCTTTCACCCTTACCATTACGGAATACATGGTATTATTCAAAACTCCTGTAAATACATTTGATGACTGCCATGTCAATCCGCCGTCTATAGAATACTCTAAAACACCGCCTGTAGGATTACTTGCCGTAAGCGTTAGAATATGATTGTCGTAAACAATATTTGTAAACTGCGGCAGGTCAGGATTGATCAGCTGCGCAGAGAAAGTTTTGGAACAAACTCCATTGCTGATTGTCACGGAGTACGTTCCGGGAATATTAGTTGTTATAGTTTGTGTTGTAGCTCCTGTACTCCATACATAGGTATAGTTTGGCCCTGAACCGGCATCCAGAGTTCCTTTATCTCCGGCACATACAAATACATCTTTTAAAGTAGAAACGATTGCAGGAACTACTTCAATGGTAACTTTAGCCGGATTAACAGAACTACACCCGTTTCCTCCCAATGCATATACTGAATATTCTGTTGTTGCTGTAGGCGTAACGATCTGTGTGTTTCCGTTTCCGGTAAGTCCCACCCAGTTATAAGTAATACCTCCCGAAGCTGTTAATGTTACAGATTCGCCTTCACAGATTTTTAATTTAGATGCTGTAAGGCCTGCTATTGGCGGGCCTACCTGAACCGTCACACTTGCCGGCGTTGCAGAAATACATCCGTTAGCTCCAACGGCAAATACTGTATATACCGTAGTTGTAGTAGGCGAAACAACCTGAGTATTTCCATTTCCGGTAAGACCGTTACCCCAGTTATAGGTTACTCCTCCTGAAGCTGTTAATGTTACAGATTCACCAACGCAGATACGGGGTTGTGATGAAACAAGCGCAGCAACCGGCTGTACCTTATCTTCCTGCACTGTTACCGTTGACGTAAAGGTACAGGTCAGGTTTCCTGGTTGTGATACATTAGTAACTGTTAAAGTATATGTTCCGCCAGCGCTTACTACAGGGGTCAGTGTATTTCCTCCGGATACAATAGTTCCTCCGGTAGTTGTCCAGGCAATAGTAGATCCTGCAGGCACTACAGATGCTGAAGCGTTGATTGTGATCTGAGGGGTTGTACAGGTAATTGTTTGTGGCGCAGCAATCGTAAGCGTTGTCTGAGCTGTGCTTAATAACTGCAATGATACTACGTAGCTGCATCCTCCGTTGCTTACCAGTACGTAAATAGTCTGACTTGCTCCCGGCGGCGTATAGGCTGTAGGCGTTACAATAAAGTTTCCGTTAGCAGCAATAGCATCAGCCTGATTGACGTAGTAAGTAAAAGTAACTCCTGCTGTAGTGGTGATCTGAGGCTGGGCTTCTGTAAGATTATAAGTTAATCCCGGCTGGTAACATTTATGTAATGTTGCATTCTGTGCTGTAAAAGGTTCTGAAACTTCAATTGTTATACTCGCGGGATTTTGGGATGCACAACCGTTAGCTCCCACTGCTGTTACGGTATAAGTAGTTGTCACAGTAGGTGAAACAACCTGAGTATTTCCGTTTCCTGTGAGGCCATTACCCCAGTTATAGGTAGCTCCGCCCGAAGCGGTAAGTGTTGTGGAATCTCCTTTACAGATTTTTATTTTGCTTGCCGTAAGACCTGTAACAGGCGGAGCGCTGTTTCCTGTTACGGTTACAGTTCCTATTGCTGTACAGCTAATGTTTCCTGGCTGATAAACTTTCGTTATGGTTAAAGTATAGGTTCCCGGAGCGTTAACAACAGGATTCAGGGTAGTTCCTCCTGAGACAATATTTCCTCCGGTAGTCGTCCAGTTAAATGTTGCACCTGCCGGATAAACGGAAGCTGATGCATCCAGTGTAGTCTGAGAGCTGGTACAGGTAAGTACTGCCGGCGGTGCAATAGTAGGAACCATTTGTGGGGCTTTTACCAATTGAAGCTGTGCTACTTTTGCACAGAAGCCGGTTGCTACTCTTACATATACTGTTCCTCCTGCACTCGGATAAGCGGTAGGATTGGGAATTGTATTGGCATTTCCTGCATTGGCATCTGCCAGTGTGGTATAGTATGAAAACACAGCTCCCGGAGTTGTACTTATTGAAGCCTGTGCTGATGTTAAATTAAAGGTTGCATTTCCGGCAGCATAACAAGCCGTCAGTGTGGCATTCTGTACCGTGGGAGATGTTCCGCCAACTACCGTAATGGTAGCCTCTCCGGGACAGCTGTTACCCTGGATAAAAACCTTAACGGTATACACACCTGGTGCTGTCGCCGTGTAACTTGCGCCGGTAGCTCCCGGAATCGCATTGGTTCCCAGATACCACTGGTATGTTATATTAGGTCCCTGCACAGAAGCTGTAAAAGTCTGTGGGGTATTATCACACATATTGACGGATGAAGGCAGCTGTACTCCAGCCGGATCCAGAATTTTCACTCCGATATCGAATGATCCTGCTTCAAGAAATACGGCAGAATCAAAGTTGGGATCCTGGTAGTCTGCAAGGACAATCTTAAAATGATAAGTTTCCCCTGGAATTACCGTTGCATGAGCAGTCAGCGGAATGGTGCGCCCATTAAAGTTAGTTTCAATCTGAGCTGTATTGGTTCCTCCGTAATACGCTTCATTCTTAGGTCCACAGTTTTGGTATTGCGGATGGATATTGGTAACGCTTACAGGTCCTGCTCCTCCCGGAAGCACTGCAAGATTGGTATAAGTAGGATCAGATGCTTTTTTAATAACAGGGCAAAACCATCGGTAATGGTACATGGAAAGTTTTGCTGATATTCTTTAGAAGCGAACAAATATCTGAAAGTAATTTCGGTAGAAGCAGCTACAAAGTCAAACTCTATAGATGTTGCATTGGTAAGGCTATTATTACTGATTCCCAAAGCGTTTGCCAGGTCTACATCTCCTCCGGTTCCCAGATCATCACTTAGAGTTCCCTGAAAAACATTCCCGGCTTTACTGGCATACCCTGTAGAAAGGATAATCCCCTTACTGAAAGGAAAATTGGTATTTGATTTATTAAAATATCCCCAGCTTCGGTTCTGATTGCTTGCAGGCAGATTTGGGGATACCGTTACATTGCTTACACTTGAGCTGGTACAGGTAGTTCCTCCTGATATGAGAACATCATTGATCAGCTGGGTTATAGGATAGCCGGATTCCGGATAGCTTGGTGCATTCACATCTATAAAAACACCAGCCCTTAAAGAAGCAGCCTTAGGTTTTGCAGCAATTTCTACCCTTCCTTTATTCTGAGCCAGAATAAAATTTCCCATGAAAGCTAAAAATAACGCTAAAAATAAATTTCCTCTCCTCCTATTTAACATTTTATATTATTTTAAACAAAAATACTATTTTTTTTAATTGAAATTCAAGTTAACACAATTTACATTATTACTAACGCAAATTTATTTATGTTAGAATATCAACTCTGTTTATTTTAAAATAATAAAAAAAGACTGACAAAATTGTCAGTCTTTCAGTTATAGTTTAATTATTCTATATTTTTAAGCAATATCCATCCTGTTTTCACGGTAAGTTCCTTACTGGCAGGATCTTCAAAGGTTACCTGATACCAATATGTTGAAGTAGGAAGCTTTTTACCCTGGAAATATCCGTCCCAGTACGGCCTGATCTTCTCTGCCTTGAAGACTTCTCTTCCGTAACGGTCGAAAACCTGTCCGCTGAAATCTTTATAGTTGACTACTCCGCTAAAATCAATAGTATCATTAATATTATCCCCGTTCGGAGTAATTACATTTTTCATTACGAAGGTAAAAAATTCAAGGAAACCTACGCAGCTTGTATATTTAACTCTAACCCTGATCGAAATGATTTTATTTTTAGGCACATTGTTAAATACATTTGAAGACTGCCATGTAACTCCGTTATCCACTGAATATTCCAGAATACCATTACTTGGATTACTTGCCGTGATAATCATAGTTCCGCTCTCATTATAATCCACTTTTATCACTTCAGGGATTACGGCTTTAATCACCTCAGTTTTAAACTCTTTTGAACAAACTCCGTTACTGATCATTACCGAATATACTCCCGGAGTAGCTACTGTAATACTCTGACTTGTTTCGCCAGAACTCCACTGATAGGTATATCCCGGTCCTGAACCGGCATCCAGGATAATTTTATCACCCTGACAGATATGGCCTCCTTTCAGGTTTGAAACTATAGCCGGAACCACTTCAATTGTAATACGAGCCGGCTGAAGAGATTTACATCCCTGTGCTCCGATCGCGTATACAGTATATGTTGTTGTCTGAGTTGGGCTTACGGTTCTTATTCCTCCGGTAGCCGCTGCAGCATCACCCCACTCATATGTTACCCCTCCGGATGCAGTTAACAATACGGATTCACCGGCACAGATCTTTAATCTTGGAGCTGTCAGCACAGCGGTTGGTGTTTCTTCTTTTCTTAAAGTTAAAGTAGCAATCTTACTACAGAAAGCACCATTGGAAACCAGCACATATAATATTTGTCCATCCGTACCTGTATAATTGGTCAGATTGGTAATATAGCTGTTATTTTGAGCCTGCGCATCAGCCTGATTTGCATAGAAACGGAATACCGCTCCCTGCGTTGTACTGATGAGAGGTTTTGCCGTTTCCAGATTAAAGGTAGTCAATGAAGGTGTTGTACAGAGCTTAAGTTCAGCATTCTGTACGGTAGGACTTGTTCCTCCGACGATTGTAATGGTTGCTTCACTAGGACACTGGTTCCCCGGAACCATTACTTTTACCGTATAAACTCCTGCCTGGGTAGCTATATATATAGCACTGGTTGCTCCCGGAATGGCCACGCCGTCTTTATACCACTGATAAGTCATTCCCGGAATCGGGGCTACCTGGGCTTTAAGCTGTTTTGGTGTGTTGTCACACATATTGATGCTTCCCGGTAAAACCACTCCTGTTTCATCTACAATCTTAATTCCAACATCAAAAGATCCTCCTTCCAGGAATACTGCTGAGTCATGAGTAGAGTCTTTTGCGTCTGCCAGTACCATTTTGAAATGATAGGTCTGCCCCGGGATTACATCTGCAACAGCCGTTAAAGGTGTTGTTCTTCCAAAATAATTAATAAGCAGATGCGGGTTTGCCAATCCTCCAAAATAAGCAGCATTGATAGGTCCGCAAGTGAATCCATTTCCTGAAGGGACAATATTGGTCGCACTTACAGGCCCCGCAGTTCCAGGTAATACCGCAAGATTGGTATAAGTGGGATCCCCTACTTTCTTCAGCAGCAGTGCAAAAGCATCAGAATAACCGAGACATGGATAATTTGAAGTATACTCATCGGAAGCGAATATGTAGTTAAATTTTACCTGGTTGGAATTCGGAACGAAATCAAATTCAAGGGCTACTGCATCCGTTAAGTTAACATTGGCTCCGGTAGCTGCTACAAGATCAGCATCACTTCCTGTTCCTACTGATTGTCCTACAGCTGCTACATAGCTATTACCTGCTTCAGAAGCATACCCTGTAGTCAGCACAATCCCATCCGTAAAGGGAAAATTGGTTGTTCCTTTATGAAAATATCCCCAGAATCTGTTGTTGTTGGTCACATCATGATTAGGAGATACAGTAACATTCGTAACGTTGGCTGTCGTACAGTTGGTACCGCCATTAATCAAAATATTCTTTACCAGCTGCTCCGGAGTATAGTTTGAAGGGGTATAAGGAGGTACATTCACATCAATGAATGCTCCGGCCCTGAGACTGGCGGCAGAAGGCTTTATCTTTTCTGATTTTCTGGCAGGTCTCGTTTGAGAAAATGTAGAAACAGAAATCAGTAAAAGAGAAAAAAGGAAAAAATAGTTTTTTAGTCTATAAGTTAACATTTTAATTTCATTTGTTCAAATGTAGCAAAAAAAACATACTAGATCAGCCTTTAACATTACTATTTCATAAACATACAGATAGATTCACAACATTTTTTCCTTATTGTTACATTTTCTGCAAATCATAAAAACAAAACCCATAGCATAAAAAAACAGATCAATAGTATGATCTGTTTATGTTTTAACGGCTATTCTTCCGTCTGTTTATCATCTTTTTTCAACTGATCGATTTCATTCTGCAGCTGAGATATAATATCTTTTAAAGCCTTTATTTCATTTTTGTTCGAGCTTACATTACTTTTCAGCATTACATTTTTTGCTCTTTCATTGTGATCTTCTTCATCTTCTTCCTCATTGATCTCCTCAATATCTTCCTGGATGTCTTCGATATCTTCGTTAATTTCTTCAATGTCTTCACTGATTTCTTCGATATCCTCGCTGATCTCTTCAATATCTTCCTGGATATCTTCAATATCTTCACTGATCTCCTCAATATCCTCCTGGATATCTTCGATTTTCTCATGGCTCTTGTTCACGGACATCTGGATGAAGATTGCCAGATAAATAGCTTCCAGAGAAAGCACTGTCGTAAGAATCAGAAGCATTTTATCAAAATTGACAATATCCAGCATCGGAAGCACAAACGAGGTAATGAACAGTAATGTATGGACAATCAGAGACTGGATAGACCCTATCCATGATGTAATCTTATCTGCTATTTTTTCAAGAACTTCTGTTTTTTCGTTATATTTTTTCATCCTTATATGTTTACAACAGTTCCTTTGTTACTCCTAATCCAAACAAAGCAAAATCATATTTTGCCGGATCTTTCTCATCAAATTTTCTGATGGCAGTATCCAATTCTTCCACCGTTTTCCAGTCATTCTGGGTTCGGGAAACCAATCCCAGCTTTCTGGAGATATTTCCGGTATGCACATCCAGAGGAATGGAAAGGTTTTTCTGATCTATATTTTCCCAGATTCCAAAATCTACGCCACGTTTATCTTTGCGCACCATCCACCTCAAAAACATAATAATTCTTTTGGCAGAAGAATTTTTATAAGGTGAGCTGATGTGTTTATGACTTCTGTGCTTTTCTGTTTCCAGAAATCCGCTTCTGAACCTTTCTATGGCGTGCAGAAAGTTATTCTCCGTTTCTTTTACTTCAAATAAACTCTCCAGACTTTCATTTTCTTTATAAATCCTCTTGAACTGTCTGATGAAATAGGAAAAATCCTGCCCGTTGAACGTTCTGTGAATGCTTTTATCCTGAATATTTTCCAGATCTTTTTCTGAATAATTCATCACAAAATCATAGGGAGAGTTTCCCATCATATCAAGCATCTTATCCGCAGAATTAATGATCGACTTTCTATTTCCCCAGGAGATCGTAGCTGCCAGAAATCCTGCAATTTCAATATCCTGCTTTAAAGAAAAACGATGCGGAATCTGTATCGGGTCATTTTCAATAAAATCGGGAGCGTTATACTGATCTGCCTTTTCGTTAAGAAAATCTCTCAGTTCTTCAAATTTCAGCATATTCATTTTAAATCTTTACACTTTCCAATGCTTTTGGCAGGAATGTATTGGGAAAAATTTCTCTGGCTTCATCGGTAAATACGGTCAGATCGCCGTATCTGTTGGAAAAATGCCCTAAAATCAGCTTTCCTACCTGAGCTTTCTGAGCAATGGTTGCTGCTTCTAATGCCGTGGTATGTCCTGTATAATCCGCCATCTCTTTCAGATCATGTAAAAAAGTAGATTCATGATATAAAACCGTCACATTTTTGATAATCGGAATAACGCTTTCAAGATATCGGGTATCACTACAGAATGCATAGGAAACTGATGGAGCCGGATCAACAGTCAGGATCTCATTTTTAAGAACATAACCGTCACTCAGTACAAAGTCCTTCCCTGCTTTGATATGATGATAATCGCAGGTTTCAATTTCGCTGTATTTAGCAATCTCTTTCATATTAAGATGCCTGTCTTTCGGCTTTTCTTTAAAAAGGTAACCGTTACAGTAAATCCTGTGATCCAAAGGAATAGTATATACCTCTATCCTGTTGTCCTCATATATTTTTTCAGAATAATCTTTATCCAGCTCATGGTAAACCACTTCAAAACCACGGTGGGTTTCTGTTATCTGAAAAATGGTTTCCAGCATTTTTTAATTCCTTTCGGACCATAAACATGCAGCGGGTTTCTCTTCCCAAAAGACGGAAAGAAGCAATAAGTCCCGGCAGCCCGAAACAGTGGTCGCCGTGAAGATGGGAAATAAAAATATGATTGATTTTTGAAAATCTTGCTTTCGCTTTTCTCAGCTGTACCTGTGTACCTTCTCCACAATCGATCAGGAAAAGTCTTTCTTCCATTTCCAGCAGCTGGGCTGTGGGTGATGTGTTGATGGTTGGAATCGCTGAATTAAAGCCTAATATTGTTAAATAAGTACTCAAATCAATAATTTATGATGACAAATGTACAACAGAAAAACCAAATGGACGTTTTGCCCTGATATTTAAACTTAATCAGTCACTTTTAAAAAATCCATAAATAAATCTAATGCCTGCTTACGGTGGCTGATCTTATTTTTATCTGCAGGATCCATTTCTGCAAAGGTTCTTTCATATCCTTCAGGAACAAAAATCGGATCATATCCGAATCCTTTAAAGCCTTTATTTTCTGTGAGTAAATTTCCGTGAACCCTGCCTTCAAAATATTGGGCCCCGTTTTCATCATAGTAGCACAGAACTGTCACAAAATAAGCTTTCCTGTTTTCAATGCCCTGCATTTCTTCCAGTACTTTTTCAATATTTTTTGCAAAGTCATGATCTCCGGCATAACGGGCAGAGAAAATCCCAGGTCTTCCATCCAAAGACTCTACAACCAGACCGCTGTCATCCCCCAAACTTGGAATGCCTGTTTTTTCAAAGCAATATTTGGCCTTGATCAGGGCATTGGCATGGAAAGAATCTCCATCTTCCACAATTTCTTCGTGAATATTGTAATCGGTAAGACTTTTCACAACGCACCCATTCCCCAGGATCTGCTGTATTTCTTCTTTTTTATGTTCGTTGTGGGTAGCTACTAATAATTCCATTTCTATATTCATTTTCAATTTTACTTTTTTAATCAGGTTACCTACATTTCAGCATAATGCACTTTATACTTTTTCATAAAAAGATAATAGAATAAAGAAAAAAGTACAATTCCTGCAGCCAATACAAGCCATTCTGAAATATGAAGGACCTTCGCAAAACTCTCATCTTTACCGTATAGTACCAGTAAAGACAGGGTTAAATTATTAAATGCATGCAGCAGTATCGGCAACAGCAAAGATTTTGTTTTATGATATACCAATCCCAGCACACAGCCCAGCATTACTGCACTGATAAACTGCCATGGATTTCCGTGAACAACTCCAAAAATAACAGAGGCATACAAAATGGCTCTCCAGGGCTTCACTCCTTTGTTGATCAATCCTTTCTGAATAATTCCCCTGAATATAATTTCTTCAAAAACCGGAGCCATAATTACCGTCATAATAATCATTACAACGGGATTATCAGTTAATTGACTCATCAACTGAGTAAAATATTCATAAAAGTCCCCGAAAAACGGCCCTGTTGTAGGAATCTGAGCGGCAACAAACTCAGAAATAAACATCATCCCGGCCATCATTGGGAAAATAAGAAGGTATGTGGAAAAATTAACCGATGATAAGTTAAAGTTAAGCCTCTTTTGGGTGGTACGTCTTACGATGAGAAAGTCAAAAAAAACAATTGCAGTAAGGAATCCCACGGAATTCGCCACCATCAGAAACCAGTCTTTTAGTTCAATATTTTCCCTGAAAACAACTTTCCAAAAAGTGCTGAATAAGGAAACAGCCATTGTTCCTACGAATAATCCAACCACCAAAACAACACCGCCAATCCATGTAAAAGTAAACTTCGGATATTTGCTATTTTCCATCCTTTATCTGTAAAAGTTTATCAGAAACAAAGATAATTTTTTTGACTGCCACAGGCAACTAAAAAAGGATTTTCTTATTTTCGTTCCTTTATCCATGAACATCACAAAATGCAAACAGAATTTCCATTCCAAAGAATTGAGTCTACCACCAACAGGTGGATGACTGTTGTCCTGAATGCTCTTTTCTTTGTGATCTTTATTCCTTTCGCTTTGCTTTTCGTTTTGGGTCCTGTTTACGGAATTTATAAAAGAGGATTTGAAGCCATGCTGTACCCTACCCTGATCGGCTGGGGACTTTCATTACTGATTCTGATTCCTGTTATCCGTTATTATATCATCAAAAGAAAAAAATAGCCTGCAAAATTGTGATTGATGAAACCGGGCTTTCATTTTATAATTCACAAAATAAAATTGTGGATCAGATCCTTTATACAGATCTCCGGCCTTCAAAACGGGATTTTGATATTTACAAGATAAATCCGTTAGGATCAGGAATCGCTCCTTTACTGGAAGTAACAATCTTATCAGAGAAAAAGAAGAAACAACAAGACGTATTGATATGAATCTTCCTTTAAAAGTGGTAAAAAACAAATCTGCTTTGTATGCTCATTTTCTGCACGGCATTGTTGCTTTCCGCCCTGATTTAAAGGTAGATCCTCTCGTTTTCCGCAGCTATTCTATTGATACCGAAACCTGGAAAGTGAACCGCAAAGGGATTTCTTTGGGAGCCTGGCTTTTATTTCTGGCAGCACTCATAATTACGGCACTTATATGCGGGCTCGTTTTTTTGTTAACTGAAACCAAGAATTAATATGATTGAAAAATTTCAGGCCATAGAATCCAAAATCAATATACCCATTACTTCTTTTCTCATGGGAATTCTCTGGATCGCTGTCATTCTGATTATGGTGGTAATCGGGGTTGTTTTTAATCTTATTTATAATAATTTCAGACCACACATAGAAAATGACCTTGGTATGTCTGTCACGATTCTCATTGCCCTGCTTCTACTTATGTTCTGCTGCATCGCTTTGATCGTGGCTTTAACTTACAGAAAAAAACAAAAGATCCGAAAAGCCATTGTGGATGAAAAAGGAGTAACATTCTACAACCACCGTAATATAATTATTGAGACTATATTATATCATGAACTTCAGCCAGCTCAGCACTCATCCACCGATGTACACGTTTTCAACACCCAGACCGTAAAATACGGCAAAACGACATTGCAGGTCTACTTAAAAAATAAAGCTGGAAATTATGCCTTCAACGGTAGATTTTAATTTTAATTTAGTAATTCTACGCAACCAATATCAGCTTTACCGTCATTTTCTTAAAGGTATTCAACACTTTCGTCCGGATCTGAGAATAAGCCAACAAACAATTGATCAGTACAACCTTAGCTCAGAACCGCAAAAAACAGAATTTGGAATATTTGAATACATCATGTCTGCAGTTTTTATACTGATTGCTGCCGGATTGGTTTATGTCTTTATATTGCTGATCAAAATGTTTGCCTGATAAGTAGCGTTGACGCAAAGCCAATTACTGATGAGCTTATAGCCATATCTTTCATTCTCAAATGCGGTTATCCTTCTATTCTTCTGCGTTATGAATATTGTCTTCATTTAAATTTGAAAACCTCGTAAAAAATCACGATTTTTGCAACTTCAAAATACGATATGTCAGACTTAATCAAAGAAATACAAAAAAGAAAAACCTTCGGGATCATTTCCCACCCGGATGCCGGAAAAACAACCCTTACAGAAAAGTTACTTCTTTTCGGGGTGCTATTCAGGAAGCGGGTGCGGTAAAATCCAACAAAATAAAAAAAGGAGCCACCTCCGACTTTATGGAAATCGAAAGACAGAGAGGGATCTCCGTAGCAACTTCCGTATTGGCTTTTGAATACAGAGACCATAAAATCAACATTCTTGATACTCCGGGTCACAAAGATTTTGCTGAGGATACCTACAGAACATTAACTGCTGTAGATTCCGTGATCGTTGTTATTGACGTTGCAAAAGGGGTTGAGGAACAGACCGAAAAACTGGTACAGGTTTGCAGAATGAGAAACATTCCGATGCTTGTTTTCATTAATAAACTTGACCGTGAGGGTAAAGATGCCTTCGATCTTCTGGATGAAGTAGAACAGAAATTAGGATTAACAGTTTGTCCGCTTTCTCTTCCCATCGGTATGGGAAGTGATTTCCAGGGAATTTATAACATCTGGGAAAACAATATTCAGTTATTCCTGGAAGAGAAAAACAGAAGGTTGGTGATTCCATTAAGTTTGATGATATCAACGATACTTCTATTGACGAGGTTATCGGTGAAAAAGCGGCTAACACTTTAAGAGAAGAGCTGGACCTGATCCAGTCTGTATATCCCGAATTCAATCGCGATGATTATATGAGAGGTGATCTTCAGCCTGTATTTTTCGGTTCGGCTTTGAATAACTTTGGTGTCCGTGAATTATTGGATGCTTTCATTGATATTGCTCCGATGCCACAGCCAAAAGAAAGTGATACCCGTCTGGTAAAACCGGAAGAAAACACTTTCACAGGGTTCGTTTTCAAAATCCATGCGAACATGGACCCTAAGCACAGAGACAGACTTGCTTTTGTAAAGATCGTTTCCGGTACTTTTAAAAGAAATGAAAACTATTTACTGGTAAGAGAAGGTAAAAAAATGAAATTCTCCTCCCTAACGCATTCTTTGCAGATAAAAAAGAAGTGGTGGAAGAAAGTTTCCTGGTGATATTGTTGGTTTACATGATACGGGAAGTTTCAGAATCGGAGATACACTGACGGGTGGAGAAAAATTAAACTTCAAAGGTATTCCAAGCTTCTCTCCTGAACATTTCCGTTATATCAACAACAATGATCCGTTAAAAGCCAAGCAGTTGGCAAAAGGTATTGATCAGCTGATGGACGAGGGAGTTGCACAGCTGTTTACCCTTGAAATGAACGGAAGAAAGATCATCGGAACAGTGGGAGCCCTTCAGTACGAGGTTATTCAGTACCGTCTTGAACATGAATATGGTGCCAAATGTACTTATGAACCATTATCCATGCATAAAGCATGCTGGGTAGAAGCTGATGAAAAGTCTGAAGAGTTCAAGGAATTCGCAAGATTAAAGCAGAGATTCCTGGCAAGAGACAAATACAATCAACTGGTATTCCTTGCTGACTCTTCTTTCACCATTCACATGACACAGGAGAAGTTCCCGAATGTGAAACTGCACTTCATCAGTGAGTTTAGAGATATTAAATAAGGCAAAAGGTAAAATCGCAAAAAGGCGAAATTGTTTCAATATAGATCCGCAGAGAATTTCTGCGGATTTTTTCTTACTGTAGAATCATTTTGATAAAGGATGTGATTTTTAATATACCCGGATTCATGCGGAATGACAAAGTATGGACAAAAGTCAGCATTCTGTATGTCATTCCATAGGAATCTAATCCATGAACAATAAAGCTTTGCGATTAAATAATTCTTTAGAGAATATAAATCCTGTTGTTACACTCCTAAAACACAGAAAAATATTTTGTAAATCTTTTGTAAAACAAATACAAAACACTGAAAATATAACAGTTATAATTTTACCAGCGGAATACAGCCTATTTACAACTGTTACAAGAACTTCACTTCTAATTTTACTTCATCAAAAAATTAATCTTATGAAAAAGTTCATATTACTCGTTGCTGTATCAGGCACTTTCATTATGTGTAAAAAAGGAGAAGCTGCTCAGGATAAGATCACTGAAGCAATCCACACAGCTGACAGCGCTGCGGCGGTGGCTACGGAAACTGTTGACAATGTCAGCAAAACAGCAGATAAGGCTCTCGATTCTGCCAGTATCAAAATAAAAGATTTTGAAAATACCAGAAATGACATCCGGCAAAAAATAGAAAACACTTCCAAAATGGTAGATTCGTTATCTGAGAAAATAGCTTCTGCAAAACTGGAATCAAAAGTCGGAAAACCAGATTCTGCAGAAAAGAAATCTGAAAAAATTGCTGTAAAAGCCCCTGCTCCGAAGGTTATTAAAGAAACCAAAATCATTTACAAAGAAAAGCCAAAAAATGACAGCTATGAACTGAATATACCGAAAGATAAGATGGTAAAATCAGGGTATCTTGCCATAAAAGCAGAAAATGCAGAAACGGTAAAGGAAATCATCAGGGAAGAAGCCTATAGAAACAATGCTTACATCAAAAATGAAAATCTTTCTTATGAAGAATCTGCCAACCCGCACGGAGAAGATCAGAAAATTTACAGCCTTGATATTAAAGTTCCTATCCGCCACTTCGACGGTTTAATGAATGCTATCAGCAACAATATCGGGGATATTGACACAAAAGATATCCAGGTTTCGGGAAGCCAGTATGCAGATAATACCATCTGTACGATCAATGTCAGGATCAGTGATCAGTCCAAAGCAGCAAAAGAACCGGAAACTTTTGGTGGAAAATCATTAGCTGCCATTGAATCAGGGTGGAATGTTATTACTTCCATATTCCTGTTTATCCTGCCGTTATGGCCTTTATTTCTTATTGCCGGTATTGGATATTATTTTTATAAAAAGAAGAATAAAAACACCGCTGGCAATGGCTCTCATTAGATTTTTAATTTTTTTAATGAGATTTGGAACTGATGTTCGATTCTTATGGTTAATTTTATCAAATATTCAACGGAAGTATTGTTTATTAGAAAAATTACTACTAACTTTAAGTATAATCAAAGTGAATGAATCTTCGATACAGACGAAGTTCTCAATAAAACGGAAATTTTAATTTCATATATTAATATTTTGTGATTTGGTGTAAAAGTAAGGCTCTCAATATGAGAGCCTTATTTGTTTTATTTCATATTCACTACTTTATCAACGATAAATTTTGTATTTCCTCTCCACGGAAGAGCCCCGTTGTACTCTTTATAATGCAGATCAAAGGTTTTACCGCTATTGGTTTCCAGTTGTTTGAAAACTTCAGGATCATCTACAGAAAACTCAAACTCATAGCTTGTAATGGTTCCTGTTTTTCCCCTTCCAAAACCTTCCTGAATCAGTTTTCCTTCATAGGTTTTAAAGATATAGCCTTTTTTCATGGCATAATTCAGGTATCCGGATTTTACTCCTTCCCCGAAAACGAAATAATACTTATACCATACAAATACTCCCAGTAACAGCAGTACAACACCGAGGGTGATCCACAAAGATTTTTTCATAGTAGTGTGTTTATAAAATGTTATTTTGCGATGCTTCTTGAGATCACAATTTTCTGGATTTCAGAAGTTCCTTCATAGATCTGAGTGATTTTTGCATCTCTCATTAATCTTTCTACGTGATATTCTTTCACGTATCCGTATCCACCGTGGATCTGTACTGCTTCAATAGTAGTATCCATTGCTACCTGAGAAGCGTATAGTTTTGCCATAGCTCCGCTTTCAGAAATATCTTTTCCCGCATCTTTTTCACAAGCTGCCTTGAAGCATAACATTCTTGCTGCAGTGATCTGAGTAGCCATATCTGCCAGTTTGAACGCGATAGCCTGGTGGTTGATGATCTCAGTTTTGAAGGCTTTTCTTGTTTTAGCATATTTCAGTGCCAGTTCGTAAGCTCCTGAAGCAATACCCAAAGCCTGGGAAGCAATACCGATTCTTCCTCCGTTCAGTACAGCCATTGCAAAGTTGAACCCGAATCCGTCTTCACCGATTCTGTTCTCTTTTGGAACTTTTACGTTATTAAAGATCAAAGAATGTGTATCACTTCCTCTGATTCCTAATTTGTCTTCTTTTGGTCCGATTTCAAAACCTTCCCACCCTCTTTCTACGATGAAAGCATTGATTCCTTTATGCTTTTTCTCAGGATCTGTCTGTGCAATGACAATATAATAGGTAGCTGTACCACCGTTTGTGATCCAGTTTTTGATACCATTTAAAAGATAGTAATCTCCTTTGTCTTCAGCAGTTGTTTTCTGAGAAGTTGCATCAGAACCTGCTTCCGGCTCAGATAATGCAAAGGCTCCGATTACCCGCCCGCTCGCCAGTGGAGTAAGATATTTTACTTTTTGCTCTTCAGAAGCAAATTTTTCAAGACCGGCACAAACCAATGAATTGTTTACAGACATTACAACAGCTGCAGAAGCATCCACTTTTGCAATTTCCTCCATGGCAAGCACGTAAGAAACGCTGTCCATACCCGCACCTCCGTATTTTGGATCTACCATCATTCCTAAAAGCCCCATTTCTCCCATTTTCTTCACCTGTTCTGCAGGGAATTTCTGGTCACGGTCTCTTTCAATCACTCCAGGTAAAAGTTCGTTCTGTGCAAAGTCTCTTGCTGCCTGCTGAATCATCAGCTGTTCTTCCGATAAATTAAAGTCCATAAAAAATAATTAGATAGCCGTAAATTTACACTTTTTAAGCAAATCTGAAAAAATAAATTAAAAGCAGGAAAAAGGCACAGAAAAACCAATTTTTGAGAGGTTTAAGGATCTGAGCTACCTGTTTCGGGATTCAAAAAATAAGATCTCAGATTGAAACTGAAATATCACAGGAATTGTGGAGTTATATAAAAGACCAATCGAAAGGATAAACCTCCCATTGAGCCTACCAGAGCTGTTTTTGATGAAAATTATTATGGTAAGCATTTAACTAATTTCTAATTATTGGCTTCAGATGTTTTCAATTAAAAAAAATGCTTATATTTAAATTTCTTTATAAATTATGTAAAAAATCATGACGATCAAGAGATTATTCGATATTCCGCACTATGCCTTAGAAAAATATCCTAAAACGGATATGTTTGTAACGAAGTATCATGGTGAATGGAAAAAAACTTCTACGCAGGAGTTTATTAATGAGGGAAATAAGATATCCAGAGGGTTACTGAAGCTGGGCATAAAGCCTGGTGACAAGATCGCTTTGATTACTACAAATTCCCGCACAGAATGGGCAATTATGGATTTCGGGCTCTCTCAGATCGGGGTTGTTTCAGTACCGGTTTATCCGAGTATTTCTCCGGAGGATTATGAATTCATCTTTAATAATGCAGAAATTCAGTACTGTTTTGTTTCTGATAAGGAGCTGTTGAATAAGGTCATGAAAGTAAAACACAACATCCCGAGCTTACAGGGAATTTTTACTTTTGATAACATCAGTGGCGCGGCCAACTGGAGAGAGATTCTGGATCTGGGTAAGGATGAATCTACACAAATTGAAGTGGATGATCTTTCCAATGCGATCAATACGGAAGATCTTGCAACCATCATCTATACTTCCGGAACTACAGGAAGACCTAAAGGGGTAATGCTTACCCATAATAATATTGTTTCAAACATCCTGGGAGCCATTCCGAGGATTCCCAAAAGAGAAGTTTTGATTACAAAGAAGCCAGGGCACTAAGCTTCCTTCCTATCTGTCATATTTTTGAAAGAATGCTGTTCTATCTTTATCAGTACAACGGTTTTTCCCTTTATTTCGCGGAAAGCATTGAAAAAATGGGTGAAAACGTAAAAGAAGTTAAGCCGCATTACATGACTGTAGTACCAAGACTGGTAGAAAAAGTATATGATAAAATTTACAATACAGGATCTTCTGCCGGAGGACTGAAATCAAAAATCTTCTTCTGGGCACTGAACCTAATCAGTAAAAGAAAACCATTTCAAAACCATCCGGACTTCAGGAAATTATAGCCGATAAACTTGTATTTTCCAAATGGAGAGAAGGTTTAGGCGGTGAAATTGTGACTTTGGTTTCAGGATCCGCAGCATTGTCCACAAGACTCAATTTAATGTTCCAGAATGCAGGAATTCCTATTCTGGAGGGGTATGGTTTAACAGAAACTTCTCCGGTAATTTCTGTAAACAGCTTTGAAAAGATGAAGGTGGGAACCGTAGGGATTCCATTGGATAATTTAAAGGTAAAAATACAGGAAGACGGGGAAATTACCGTTAAAGGCCCATCTGTATTCAAAGGATATTTCCAGAATGAAGAAATGACCAGAGAAGCCTTCACAGAGGATGGATACTTCAAAACCGGCGATATCGGACATATAGACAGTGACGGATTTTTACAGATTACCGACCGTAAGAAAGAAATGTTCAAGACTTCAGGCGGAAAATATATTGCTCCCCAGACTATTGAAAATTTAGCAAAAGCTTCTAAATTCATTGAGCAGATTATGGTAGTAGGTGATGGTGAAAAAATGCCATGTGCTTTGGTACAGCCTGATTTCGAATTTGCAAAAAGCTGGGCCATGAGAAACAACCTGAATATCGGCTCTACACCGGAAGAGATTGCGAAAAGTCCTGAACTGAAGCAAAGAATTGAAAAAGAAATAGAAGGCATCAATGAACACCTTGGAAACTGGGAGAAAATCAAAAAAATTGAGCTTACCCCTGAAGTATGGAGCATTGAAAGCGGACTGCTTACTCCAACGTTAAAACTGAAAAGAAAAGCAGTAAAAGAGAAGTTTATTGCTTTGTACAATAAGATGTATGATCATCATGATTAAAAATCATCAACCGCTTCATTTTGAAGCGGTTTTTTTATAGGTTTTGGCTGAAGCCAATGGAGAATATCTTATTTTTGATTAAACGGGCTAAAGCCCGTTCCTACTGACTCCCATCATTCAGTTTTTTAATCAATTACAACACTATCACTGTCATTCGCAGGAATCCATGCTATGTTTAGATCAATTCATTCAGATAAAAAAAGCTGTTTCATTTCTGAAACAGCTTTTGTATGTTATAAAATCAATAACTAAAATTTAATTACAGATTTCATTTTTTCGTTTTCTTCCATTACCAACTCGTCATCAACAAGGATTTTCCCGGAGTGCTCATCAATGATGATTTTCTTTCTCTGAGCAATTTCCATCTGCTTTTGAGGAGGAATCGTGAAGAAAGATCCTTTTGGAGCTCCTCTTTCCAATCCTACTACAGCAAGACCGTTGATAGAGTTTGTTCTGATTCTGTTGTAAGAAGCCAGTAATCTCTCATCGATTTTAGCTGCGAATTCTTTAGACTGCTCCAGAAGATATTCTTCTTCTTTCTGTGTTTCAGAGATCAGGCCATCCAATTCTTCTTTTTGAATTTCAAGTGGCTTTTCAAATCGTCGATCTTAGCATTCAGTTCGCTTAAAGTTTCGTTTTTGTGAGCAATTTTAGCTCCGAATTCTTTAATTCTTTTTTCAGCAAGCTGAATTTCCAGATCCTGGAATTCTATTTCCTTCCCTAATGCTTCAAACTCTTTATTGTTTCTTACATTATCCTGCTGAGATTTGTATTTCTCAATTAAAGTTTTAGCATGGTTAATCACTTCATGCTTTGTTTTGATCTGATCTTCCTGATCTTTGATATCTGCATGAAATTTTTCAGCTCTTTTTTCAAGACCTTCAATCTCGATTTCAAGATCTTCAACTTCAATTGGCAATTCTCCTCTAGTATTTCGGATTTCATCCAATCTTGAATCAATGATCTGTAAATCGTATAAAGCTCTTAATTTTTCTTCAACTGAAATATCGTTGGTTTTTGCCATATTTAAATGAAATAATTTACTGGGTTTGTTTTTTCAATAGATTTTGAAATTGCAAATGTACTAAATTTTTGTGATAAAATTTCAAATAATTGTTGAGTAACAAATTGTTCAGATTCATAATGTCCTATATCACAGATCAGCATTTTAGACTCTGCCAGAAAATAGTCATGGTATTTAAGATCTCCGGTAAGGTAAGCATCACATTTTTTGGCGGCTGCAGATCGTATTCCACTGGCTCCCGAGCCACCCAGAACCCCTACTCTTTTGATTTTTTTATTATTGAAAGCCGAATGTTTTATGACTTCAAGGCCAAACTTTTCTTTCACAAATCCAAGGAAATCTTTTTCATCCATTTCTTCTTCCAAGTCTCCGTACATTCCCAGTCCGGCATAATGATTTTTATTGTCCAGACTGTATATCTGGTGAGCCACTTCCTCGTAAGGGTGCGCCGCTTTCATCGCTCCTACAATCTGGCCCTGTTTAAAGCTTTCAAAAATTACAGAGATCATGTCTTCATCCGCATTTTCACGAATTCCCTGCTGTCCGGAAAACGGATCTGATCCTTCCACCGGTCTGAATGTCCCGTTACCGTTCACTGTAAAACTGCATTCGTCATAAAACCCGATATTGCCTGCACCGGCTGAGAACATGGCTTCTTTTACTTTTCCTGAATATTCTTTGGGTACAAAGACCGTTAATTGTTTTAAATTATTTTCTTTTGGCTGAAGGATTTTCACATTCTTCAGTCCCAGCTGGCTGCAGATTCCATGGTTTACCCCAAAGAAATCATTATCAAATGCGGTATGAACGGCATAAATCGCCACTTTATTTTCAATAGCCTTTAAAACAGCTCTTTCCACATAGTTTTTTCCTGTTAAGGATTTTAATCCGGAAAATATAATAGGATGAAAACATACAATCAGATTACAGTTTCTTGCAACCGCCTCATCTACCACATTCTCCAGTGCATCATGGCATACCAGAATTCCGGATACATCGCGGTCATAAACACCACACAGCAATCCTACATTATCAAAATCTTCTGCCTGTCTGATCCTTATTTCCTCTTCTATCTTTGCAATTACAGTTTTTAGTTTCATTACTTTATATTTTACGGTTGCAGCGAAGATATTAATTTTACTAAAAATCCGGAAAATTTTCTGCAGCAATAAAAAAACCGGCTTTCATCGGCCGGTTTCATTTTGATATTAAAAGAATAAAAAAGGCTGTTAATCTTTGAAAAGCGATACTCTGGTAAAGGATTCTATTACTACACCGCAGTTTATATCAGACTCCATAAAAAGCTGGTAGCCTCTGCCCGGATCAAGACTCGCAGGGTCTGCAATGGTATAGAAATAAAAGGTAAGAATGTTACCTGTTCCACTAGAACCGCTTGGAACCAGCTGGATAGAGTTAATTTCAAAACCGGAATCAGGATTTTTAAAAGTAGCTTTTATTGATCCTGATGAATTGGACCCTGGAGTAATTGTAGCAATGGCTCGCCAGATATGTACTTGCCCGTAAATTTCATTTTCCCTCCATTTACCGGTAGCCGAGACATAAATATTACTTGTAACTCCCGGAAATGGAACCGTTGTTTCCGGCCAGCTTGTAGTAGGGCTTGGCGCAAAGACCAGCGGTGTGGCATAAAGCACCTGTTGTCTCGGGCCATAGCCGCTTCCTGCTGCACTTAAACTGAATGAGGGTTTTACATTTGCGTTTCCAGAATTTATTTTAACGACACCGTCGTTACCAGCCTGAGAAGATGTGGGAACAAAAAGCTGTCTCCAGAGGGTACCATCCCAATACTGGAAGTTATTCGTTGTCGTATTAAAAATAAGGGTTCCTGCAGTAAGGTTAGCATTTACAACACCTGCAGGAGGTACTGTGGAAGCATTATTATCAGCCAGGTAAGTATCCCGGTCGGTATCGGTAAGACGAGGAATAAGAATTCCTTTCTGGTTGGAAACTATATCCAGTACTGAAGCACCATTCGGCGCGGTAGTATTAATCCCAACCTGACCATACATAAAACTGCTTATCAAAAACAGCATAAACAAGGTTAAAATTTTTCTCATGATATAAAGCTTTTGTAGAATAAAATTACAAACTTGACATATAAAAATGTTAAAAAAAACATTTTTATATGTCATATTTTATTCGTATTTTACTAAATATAACACATTGAAAAACATGTAATTAAGTATAAATAATTCACTTTTTAATGACAGAAAATTCATTAACATTTGCAGGATTCTTTTAACAATCATATATTTACCCTATACTTTGCAGAAATTATTAACTTCGCTGTGAAATAACCCTATAGAAATGGAAAGAGAACATAATCTTGTTCCTGAGGATAAACTTTGGAAAAGATACCTTTACAGGATAATTTATCGCTCCGATACAAAGCTTGGAAAACTCTTCGACATCATATTATTATCTTTAATTCTTGTAAGTACTGCCATTATTATGATGGAAAGCGTGCCTAAGCTTGATAAAAGATTCCATTATACCTTTCTGATCCTTGAATGGGTAATCTCGATTTTTTTACTGTTGAATATTCTATGCGGATTGCTGTAGTAAAAAATAAACGTAATTATATATTCAGTTTTTTCGGAATTATAGACTTCCTTGCCCTTGTACCTTTTTACCTCAGCTTTTTCTTCCCTGTCACCAAATATTTCCTGATCTTCAGAATGCTGAGAATGCTGAGGATATTCAGGATTTTCAATTTGCTGGATTTTATGAATGACGGTTACTTAATTGTAAGGGCTTTAAAGAACAGTTCGAGAAAAATTTACATATTCCTTCTGTTTCTGATCATTTTCTCCGTTATTGTGGGTTCGCTTATGTTTATGGTGGAAGGCGGAAGAGAAGGCTTTGAAACGATACCGCAATCCATCTACTGGGCAGTGGTTACGGTAACCACCGTAGGATATGGTGATGTGTCTCCTATTACGCCTTTAGGAAAGTTTTTTGCAGTTGTTCTGATGCTTGCCGGTTATTCCATTATCGCAGTTCCTACCGGTATTGTAACAGCGGAAATGAGAAACAAAAGACAGAACCTGGAAATGGTATGTGAACGGTGTGGCAATGATGACATTGATGATGACGCAAGGTATTGCAAGAAATGTGGCAAGAAATTAGCTTAATATTTGATATAAGTAAAATATTCACCAAATACCACGAAATCATGGAACCGAAAAAGAAAAACAGACCCAATAGCCTAGTGATTATTCTTTTTGCACTGGTAGTGCTGATGATCATCATTTACTTTATCTTAGTAATGTTCTTCCCTACTGTTTTTGATCTTATGAATAAGGGAGATATACAGCCGGTGCCCAACAAATGACAAGTAATGGGTAATAAATAATTCATAATAGATGATCATCATGATAAAATAAAAAAGATGAGCGAAATAATTTCACTCATCTTTTTTGATCAATTAACATCTAAATAAATCATTTACCAATAAAAATGACGGGTCACATTGACCCGTCATTCTCTTTTTATTTAAATGATTAGTTACTTTTTAATTGCTTTAATGGTCTGCTTGGTCCCGTCCTTCATTTCAAGAGTTACCCAATAGACACCTTGCATTAAATCTTTTAAATGGATCGCAGATTCAGGGTTTGTCATAGTTTTCACCAATCTTCCTGCAGCATCTGTTACCGATATATTTTTTACATTCTTACTGTCAGAGATATTCAAAACATCTGTAAACGGATTAGGATAAACCTGGATTGTATTTTTTGCCACAGCAACTTCAGATGTTGCAAGGTTCGCATTGTTAATACTAATATCATCAATATACAGATAATACTGGTCAGAATCTGAATAGGCATTAAATCCAAAGAAATACACGCCTGTTACAGGAACTGTAAATGTCACAGACTCCGTATGGGCAACTCCATCATTGATTGAAGGATAATCTGCTACAGAACCTGTCATCGCTGCTGCATCCGGTGAAGTTCCATAGGCTACTTTCAATTTTTCAACATAGGTTGATGAGTTATTACCATACTTATAGCTGATGGTATACTGTACTCCTGCTGTTAAATTCAGTCCTTGTGTAAAGAACCAGGTATTGGCAGCGCTGGAAGAGTTATAATGATATTTCAATACATTAGTCGTGAATCCCTGGCTGTCAGAAGGTGGATCTGACGTTTCCCAATTATTTCCTGTTCCCGCATTAACATTCGTTGTACAGCCCGGAAGCGCCGGAACAGTAACATTTTCAAAATCTACAGTATAAGGAAGGCCGGAGCTTGAACATAATGTTGTAAATGAAGCCGACTCACTCCATACACTTTTACTGGTGGCACTGCATGCGGATCTTACCCATACATAATAAGCAGTAGAAGCTGTTAAGCTAGGAATATTATAGGTAGTCGCAGTAATTCCTGTGAAATTAGGTGTACTTGTTGATGTAGGTGCTGTATTGGTTGTACTGTAATAGATATCATATCCGTTCGCAGGGACGGGAGTTGCTCCTGTCCAGGAAACTGTAGCTCCAGCTGCACTAAGATTGGAAATGACTAATGCGCTAGGTTCACTACAAGCCGGTGCCACATCTATATTGATATCATCCACATATAATTTATTCATATTAGCATCAGAATAGGCCTGGAACCCAAAATAATAGACTCCTGTAGAAGCTGGTGTGAAATTTACAAAAGCACTTGTTGCCGCACTGGTGACAATATTCGGGTAATCTGCCAATGTATTGGTCATTCCTGCACCTGTAGCGGAAGTGCCGTAAGCTACTTTTAACTTTTCAGCGTACACAACTCCTTCTGCATTTGCATATTTATATTTTATCCTGTAGGTAACTCCAGCGGTAAGGTTAATTCCATTCGTGAAGAACCATGTATCAGCACTATTGGCATAGTCATAAGAATACTTAAGTACATTTCCTGTAAATCCTTGTGCATCCAGGTCATCTGTTTCCCACATGTTTCCTGAGCCGTCATTAACCACTGAGGTACAGTTCGGCAGGTCAGGAGGAGTTATACTTTCGAAATTCAGGGTATATGGTACTCCTACTGCAACGCAGGATGTCATAAATGTAGCCATTTGAGACCACGTACTTTTATCTGTAGCAGTACATACAGAACGTACCCATACATAATAAGTAGTTGCCGGTGCAAGTGAAGGCAGATTGGCAGTCAGTCCGGTGCTTGTTCCGGAAGCTACGGTAGTAGCAGGAGGATAGGTACTGGAAGTTGAATAGTAATATTCATAACCAATGCCCGGAGCAGAAGACGGAGCTGTCCATCCAATCTGGGCTGAATTCGCCGTTACGGCAGAAACAGTTACGGCAGAAGGAGCAAAACAGGTTGGAACCGCGCCAATTACTACTGTATAATCATGGGCTTCTCCATATCCATCCATATTACAAGGAATAGGATCACTCGAATAACGGTCACCTACCCTCATTCTGTAAGTACCGGGAGTAACGGTGGAAGGAATCGCTATAAGTCCCGAAGTAATATTGTTTCCACCTACAAAAGTACTGCTTGCAGAAGCTACAAGCTCCGGAGCTGCATCATCAAAAGTTCCGTCATTATTAAAATCTATCCAGATGCGTACATTCTGATCACTGTAATTATGTTTAACGCTAAAATCATAACTCAAACCTGCATTCAGGTTGATTGTCATAGAAGTGTAATCCCCGTATGCATCCGTAGAGCATCCTGTATTCGAATGATCAAATCCGGCACCCGGAATTTTAAAAGAATCTATCATGTCCCCTCCATCACAGCCACTGGCAAACTGAGGTATACAGTAAGTTTGGGCGGAGGATAAAAAGCCGGCTATAAAAAAACCAACAAGTAAAAAGTTTCTCATATAAAACAGTATTAGTTAATCAAATCTAGTGAAAATCAGTAATAAAAAAATAATTTATTCATAATATGACAACAAATACAAATTTCCCTTCAACAAAAGACAATTCCACCTATAAAAAAAGACTGCCCAGTTTGAGCAGTCCTTTTTTCATATCATTTAAAAGTCACTTATCTTTTAATTGCTTTAATTGTTTGCTTAGATCCGTCTTTCATATTTAAAACAACCAGATATAATCCTTCTTTCAGATCTCTCAACTGAAGTTCAGAAGATGGTTTTTCAATTGTCTTAATCAATCTTCCGGAAACATCAACAATTGAAACGGACTGTACCTTAGAAACATCAGAAATTGTTAATGTATCAGTAAACGGATTCGGATATACATTAATATTATTCTCTTTCACAGCAGTTTCAGAGGTTCCCAAATTAGGATTTTGTTTTATTTCAACATTATCTAAAAGAACATCATCATAGAAGTATCCGTTACCATTTACATTTTTATTTACAGTAAACCTTACCTGAATAGTAGCCCCGATATAGGAAGCAGCTAAAGGAACAGCAACTGTTCTCCATTGATTCAGGTTTGTATTATCACTAAAGATCACTACCCAGCCATTTCCATCATTCACCTCTACAGTAAGTTTATTGTTGTCATAAGTAGATGGAGAAACCGTAGTAGATGTTGATGTTGAATGATTTTTAAACCAGTCAAAAGAAACAAGTGGTGCAGTTAATCCTGCCAGATTCACAGAAGGAGTAACCAATTGTACTGTATTGACTCCTGCTCCGCTATATGGTGAACTTGCATCTACCCAGGCATAAGTACCTGCCGGTTTTCCATTGTTAGCTGTATTGGCACCATAATCTGCTGATCCTGAGAATTTCCAGAAAAGATTCGCATCAGTAGTAGTTGCCGTAGGATTTACATTATTCCAGCAGCTTGGAGCAACTCCCGCATCAAAGTTTTGAGAGAAAGGAGCTGTTACTGCGTTACAAAGTGTAGTAAAAGCAGTTGCCGGAGAAGTCCAGACACTCTTGTCAGAAGCGCTGCATACAGATCTCACCCAAACATAATAGGTTGTAGAAGCCGATAAGCCGGATAAAGGCACTGAAGCTGTAGTACTGGTTCCCGAAGCAGTTGTAGAAGCTGTAGGAGCAGTATTGCTTGTAGAATAATAATATTCATATCCATTTCCAGGAGCTACAGCAGGAGCAGTCCAAGAAACAGTTGCGCCACCGTTTGTAACAGCAGAAACAGTAACACCTGATGGCTCTGAACAAGTAGGGGTAACATCTATATAAATATCATCAACATAAATCTGGTTCATATCCGCAGCAGAATAAGCCTGGAATCCGAAATAATAAACTCCCGTTGCACCTGGTGTAAAGTCTACGAAAGCACTTGTGGCAGTTCCACCGGTAATATTAGGGTAATCAGCTAAAGTATTTGTCATCGCTGCACCTGTAGCTGAAGATCCGTAAGCAACTTTTAATTTTTCAGGATACTGTGTTGTTCCTGTTGAATTTGCATATTTATATTTGATTCTGTAGCTAACTCCGGCTGTAAGGTTCAGCCCTTGTGTAAAGAACCACGTATTAGCAGCATTACTGCTGTTGTATGAGTAGTTAAGTACTTTTCCTGTAAAGCCAGTTGGTCCGGTCGCTGTTTTCCATAGATTTCCAGAACCATTATTAACAACTGTTGTACAGATAGGTAAAGCAGGCGTCGTAACATTTTCAAAGTCTAAAGTATAGGGTAAGTTGGTAGAATTACATATTGTCTGGAAAGACCTTACCGTACATGCTGTAGCCGGCCCTGTAATATTAGCTGTATATGCAGTAACAGAGTAATAATAAGCTGTTGAAAAATTTAAAGGAGAAGTGAAAGTATAAGATGTATTAGCTCCACCAGCAATATCCGTATCTAAAATATCATTTCCTCCTGAAGTTGTTCCGACTTTTAACTTGTAGCCTGTAGCTCCATTTACAGCATTCCATGTTATTGTAGGGGTTACACTTACTCCTGTAGCACTGGATGCCGGAGCGGTAACGGTAGGACAAAGACCTAATGTTGTAAAGTTGGCTGAACTTGACCATACTCCTTTATCTGTTCCGTTACAATTTCCTCTCACCCAATAATAATACTGAGTTGAAGGCGTCAGACCGGATAAATCTGCGGTTGTTATTCCGGCACCTACAGAACCTGAAGGAGTAGCCGTTGAAACAGGTGTTGTGGAAGATGTAGAATAATAATATTCATATCCGTTACCTGGCGGCGTTGTTGAAGCAGTCCAGCTTATCGTTGCAGTTTCAGGAGTTAAAGCAGAAGACGAAAGACCAGTAACTGTACTTGCACAGTTGGCCAATGTTGTAAAAGATCCTGCAGAAGCATAACCGCTTCCTGTTCCTGCAGCATTTGGAATATGAGAGTAAACAGATTGCACCGAACCATTTAAAGCCTGCACCTGTACCTGATAAGTTGTATTCTGAGCCAGCCCTGTAATTGTGGCAGAAGTAGCAGAAACCGGATTACCAACGAAGTCAGTCCAGTCACAGCTTCCCACCGCTCTGTACTGAACATTGTAAGCCGTTGCACCTGTTGGAGCGGTCCAGTTGATTGTCGCGGCATTATTAGCAATTGCAGTTGCAGCAGCAAAAGTTCTCACTGGCGCCTGCGTGCCTGGAGTCCATTTATACTGCAGTCCGGCCGGAATTTTAACACTTGCATTGGTTGTACTGGAGAAAAGCATAGTGCTGCTATTAGCACTACCGGTAACAGCTTTAGACCAATCACAGGTAGTACCGGAAGGTACATTTCCAATCATCAGAGAGTTTACATTGGAAGCGTAGGTAGTACTATTTCCTCTTATTCCTACCTGAGGTGTACTGTTGGAAGTACTGGTTCCAGGATCTGTACAGTTTCCATATATGATTTTGATTTCTCCGGTAGCATACACAAGACGGATCTGAAAATTCAACCTTTCAGTAGATCTGTTGCTGTAATTGGCATGATCCTGCCACTGTACAACAAACTCAGTTCCCAGATCCTCATATCTTACTTCATGATTTCCGGGTGGCTGTGTTGTATCTGATGATGAAAAACCACCATCCTGCCCAAAGGCTGAAATAGCTCCTGTTGTTGAGCCCAGAGATGATAAAGGAGTATAATTTGTCCCTGAAGGCGCAGCTCCAAAGGCTATAAATCCATTAGCACTCACATAACATGTAGTCATGGCAACACCTCCAAAATTAAAAGGGGAAGAAAGAGGGATTGCCGCAGATACGTCATTATCATAAGTTGTATTATTTCCTACCGGAAATAATTTTGTCCCTCCCGTAATTGAGGTGTAAGTCACCCCCGTACTTTTAGAAAAAGTATAGTTGGCAACGTTGGTTTGTGCATAGACTCCCATACTTAAAGAAGCCAGACACGAAAGTAGTAATTTCTTCATAAATATAGTAATAATAAAAGTTAGGGCGGTAAATGTATAAATATTAATTTAAATTTTAAATAAAACAATAAAAAATATCATAAAATTTTAAATAAAAACAAATAAAAAGAACATAAAGACACAATAAAATCAAACGTTTATTTAATTTTGATATTTATTTCGCAATATGTTGAAAAATAACAAATAATTGACAATCAATATTTTAATTACCATACTATTAAAATAGACTTCAGAAAATTTTTCTAATTAACATAAAAACACGTTAATTTTTTTTCATAAACACCCTCAATATGCAAAAAAAGAGTGACCTAAGCCACTCTTTTATATTCATATTTTATTTATTTTCTAATTCAAATAAAACTCATATTTATTCAATAACTGAATTTCTTTAATCAGATCTCCGTTCAGATCAACTGAATGTTTCATAGACTGCACTTCGATATGGGAATCATCTTCAAGGTTTTTAATAAAGAACTTCAGTTTTTGATTTCCTTTATTCCTATCCAGAACTGTCCTGAAAAAATCAAGGTCTTCAGGTCTTACATCCATTACATCCATCACAAGCGATATACTTTTTGCAAATCTTTCGAATGCTTCCTGAAGCTCTATAACGTCAACTACATTAACAAAGACTCTTCCGTCTTTCACCTGGGCAAATTTTATTTTAAAAATAACAAATCTCTGAACTTCCAGTTTTTCCTTCAGTCTCATATAATCCCTGTCTCCCAACCTGAATGAATATGACCCGGAATAGTCTTCCAGCGTAACAAAAGCCACTTTCTCACCACTTCTGAAACCATCCTGAACTCTGTATTCCGTAATAAGGCCGGCTACAGTATACTCTTTTCCTCCGCCGCCATTTTCTCTTTCTTTCTGAAGGGTTTTCCAGTCTTTCTTTTTCTCTTCAAACAATTCCTCCTGCTTGTTGGCAAAAGCCTGCTCTTTGTAAGCATCCACCTCATCGAGATTCAGGAACAGGAAATTTCCTTTGGGTTCTGCTTTTTGGTCACTTCTTCTATAACTTCTTCTTCTCCCACTGACAAATCATCAGAAACAATCTCGCTTAAATCAACAGCATCATCCTGGGAATCAGGCTCAAGAACAGGAGCTTCATCTGTAACGATTTTCTCCTCCACTCCTTTTTCCAGGACCGCTTTCTTGGAAAGCTGCCCCTGCATAAACTGGAACTGATATTTAAATTCATCCAGCGGATGTGCAGAAAGGTAGAAACCAATAATCTCTTTTTCTTTATTGAGCTTATGCATATTAGGCCATTCAGGACATGGTGCAAGTTTAGGCTGCTCAATCTGAACTTCTTCCGCAAAATCTGCAAATAACGAGTGTTCCATCTCATTTTTACTTTCCTGGAAGCTTTGCCCGTATCTGATCAGTCTTTCCAGGTTGGTTTTCCCGGCCATATCAATATCAAAATACTGACCTCTGTGGAAAGAATCCAGCTCATCAAATGCACCGGCAAGCACCAAACTCTCCGCTACCCTCTTGTTCATCTGGGAAGGTAAAATTCTTTCAAAGAAATCGTAAATATTTTTGAATCTTCCGTTTTCCCTTTCTCTGGTGATCGCCTCACTTGGGCCTTCACCAATTCCCTTAATCGCTCCCAACCCAAAACGGATCTGTCCTTTTTCGTTTACTGAGAATTTATATTGAGATTCATTAACATCAGGACCTAATACATCTACTCCCATACTTTTACAATCTTCCATGAACATGGTAATTGAATCCGTATTGTTAATGTTGTTACTCATCACACTCGCCATGTATTCTGCCGGGTAATTGGCTTTTAAATAAGCGGTCTGATAAGCGATAAAGGCATAACATGTTGAGTGAGACTTATTGAAGGCATATTCTGCAAAGGCTTTCCAGTCATTCCAGATTTTCTCCAGTCTCTCTTCATTCAGGTTGTTTTTACGGCCACCTTCAATGAATTTCGGGTACATTTTATTCAGAACGTCAATCTGCTTTTTACCCATTGCTTTCCTTAGCGTATCAGCCTCACCTTTGGTAAAATTGGCCAGCTTCTGGGATAAAAGCATTACCTGCTCCTGATAAACGGTAATCCCGTATGTTTCTTTTAAATATTCTTCCGTTTCCGGTAAGTCATAGACGATTTCTTCAATTCCATGCTTTCTGTTGATAAAGTTTGGAATATATTTAATCGGGCCCGGACGGTACAAAGCATTCATTGCAATAAGGTCGGCAAAAACCGTTGGTTTAAGCTCCCTCATATACTTTTGCATGCCGGGACTTTCATACTGGAAAATCCCTACTGTTCTTCCTTCTTTAAATAACTGATAGGTTTTGGCATCATCAAGCGGAATAAGATCCGGATCAATATCTACTCCATGCCGTGCCTTCACCAGTTTTAAAGCATCTTTAATGATCGTCAGTGTTCTGAGTCCTAAAAAGTCCATCTTCAGAAGGCCTGCACTTTCCGCCACCGAGTTGTCAAACTGAGACACCAGGATATCAGCATCTTTGGCTGCAATCGTCACAGGAACCAGATTACTCACATCTTCAGGTGTGATGATCACCCCACAGGCGTGAATTCCGGTATTTCTGATACAGCCTTCCATCTTTTTAGCACTGGCCAGAACACCGTGCCGCGAATCATCCGGACTCTCCAGAACGTACCTCATTTCATCAACGAGCATCTGTTCTTCCGGCTTTAGTTTATCATATTTCGCCAAAGCTTTGGCAATATTCATTCCGGGTGTGGAAGGAATCAGCTTGGCAATATTATTCGTATCCGGAATCGGAACATCCAGTACTCTTCCGGCATCTTTAATCGCAGACTTCCCTCCAAGTACAGAATAGGTAATAATCTGTGCTACCTGACTCTGTCCGTATTTTTCAATTACCCATTTGATAACCCTGTCTCTTCCTTCATCATCAAAATCAATATCAATATCGGGCATAGATACCCTTTCCGGGTTCAGGAACCTCTCAAAAAGGAGGTCGTATTTAATAGGGTCTACATTGGTAATTCCAATACAGTAAGCTACTGCAGATCCTGCAGCGGAACCCCTTCCCGGACCAACCCAAACGCCCATTTTACGGGCTTCATTACAGAAATCCTGTACAATAAGGAAGTATCCGGGATAACCGGTATTGGCAATTACTTCAAGCTCAAAGTCAAGACGTTCCTTAATTTCTTCAGTAATACCATCTGCTCCATATCTGTTTTTTGCCCCTTCATAGGTAAGATGCGTCAAATAAGCCATCTCTCCTCTTTTCCCTCCGTCTGCCTCATCCTCTGCATGGATAAATTCTTCGGGAATATCAAACTTCGGCAGGAGTACATCTCTTTTTAAGGTATAAGGTTTAAATTTCGCCGTAAATTCTTCATAAGCATCAAATGCATCCGGATAAGCTAAAAAGGCTTCTTTTATCTCATCAGAATTCTTGATGTAATACTCACCTGTCGCCAGTCCTCTTCGTTTTCCAAATCCTTTTCCGATAGGTGTTGTGAGTTTTTCACCATCTTTGATACAGCTTACAATATCCTGGATATTGGCATCATCTTTATTGGTGTAAAAAGTCTCGTTCTGAGCTAAGATTTTGACATTATACTTATCCGCCAGATATAAAAGCACTTCATTCAAATGCTCTTCTTCAGGCAGTTTATGATTCTGAATCTGCACATAGAAATCATCTTCAAAAGTATCTTTCCACCATTTGAAAAGCTCTTCCCCTTTCTGTTCACCGGTATTCAAGATGGCATCAGGAATATCCCCCATAATCCCGGAAGTTAAAGCTATAACTCCTTCTTTATACTGGGCAATCAGTTCACGGCTTACCCTTGGAACTCCAAAATAGAATCCTTTAAGGAAACCAATACTGGAAAGCTTTGCCAGGTTTTTATACCCGTTAAAATCTTTTGCCAGAAGCACTACCTGCGTTCTCCTGTCAGGATCATCCTTGGTAAACTGCTTTTGCTCGTAACGGTCTGAAATATAAAATTCACACCCCACGACAGGAATAAGCGGTTCTGAAACAGGTTCTTCTTCATTAAATTCTGTTCCGTTTTCTTCTGCTTCCTGTTTTTTAGCAAGATATTCTTTATGTTTTTTCGCTCTGTCTGCATTAGCCCCTTCCACTGCTGAAACGAACTTAAAAGCTCCCATCATATTTCCGAGATCCACCATTCCGACAGCTGGAAAGTTTTCATCAGAAGCTTTTTTAATCAGATCATTGATACTTGAAGTAGCTGTAAGTGTAGAGAAAACACTATGGTTATCAAAATTGAAATATTTACCTAAATCAATTTCATCAATGCTTCCAAAATCCTGTTGCTTTTTCTTATTATGAAAATCAGCAACCTGCCTTCTGATAACAATATTGAAAGGCTTTATCGGATCCGGGTAAAGACTCTTGAAATAAGCCAGCTGGTCTTCCGAAATCTTTAATGTTTCTGCAGGAACCACCCCAATTCTTACCATTTCGAAGAAAGCTCTGGCCGTTGCATTAACATCGGCTGCAGCATTATGGGCTTCATCAAACTTACTTCCGTAAAGCTTCTCATAAAGCTCTTCAAGTTTCGGAGGTTTAAATCTTCCTCCACGACCTCCACCAAGCTGACAGAAGTCGGTACCCAAAATCATGGTATCCGCTTTGGGCTTTTCCTGGAGATTGTCTTTAAGATTCTTCCTGTAAAATTCTGCTCCTACAATATTATAGTCGAACTCTACATTATGCCCGGAAACCACTCTTACCTTTTCCAAAACTTTGGAAAATTCTTCCAAAATCTCCTGAAGATCTCGTCCTTCCTCATTGGCAATTTTCGTGGTAATCCCGTGAATCCTAGCTGCGTTGAAGGGAATATCATACCCTTCAGGTTTTATTATATAATCCTGGTTTTCAATCAAGTTCCCGTCATCATCGTGCAGCTGCCAGGCAATCTGTACCATTCTCGGCCAGTTATCCGAATCTGAAAGCGGAGCGTTGAAATTTTTTGGTAAACCGGTTGTTTCTGTGTCAAAAATTAAATACATATAATGCTCTAACTTTTTTATAAAAGAGAATGTAAAGTTACTTCATTTTTTCGAATTACATTCTGAATATTACAAGATAAACAATCAACATTTTTGAAACTCAATATCGAAATTATCAATAAAAATACCTTAACTGCGCATAGAAAATCAATAGCCCATAAAAAAACTTAATTATTATAATTATCCAAAAATTCATTTATCTTCTCACACTTAAATTAGCAAAACAGAAGGCTAAAAAAGACTTATTTAAAAAAATAATTATAGAATATGCAGTAAATCAATGAATTTATTACAAAATACTAACAGTTGTTAGTATTTTGTTTTTTTATGTATATTTGCTTCCTATGGAAAATGCACTTCACGAAAAAGTTTCTCAGGATATATTACTCAAAGCGTATAATCATATGATGCTCGCCAAGGCAATGGCTGATATTTACGAAGAAAACAGAAACGTATGCAAATATGTTCACAGTACTTCAAGAGGTCACGAAGCCATCCAGCTTGCAACAGCTTATCAGTTAAAAAAAGAAGACTGGGTTTCTCCTTATTACAGAGATGAAAGTATTCTTTTAGGCATTGGTTTTGAACCTTACCAATTAATGCTCCAATTACTGGCTAAAGCTGACGACCCTTTTTCGGGAGGAAGATCTTACTATTCGCATCCTTCCAGCAGAGATGAGAACAAGCCAAAGATCATTCACCAGAGTTCCGCAACCGGAATGCAGACTATACCTACGACAGGAGTAGCACAGGGAATCAAATATATTCAGGATTTTAACCTTCAGAATTTTGAAAACAACCCTGTTGTTGTCTGCAGTCTTGGGGACAATTCAGTTACAGAAGGTGAAGTGAGTGAGGCATTACAGTTTGCTGCCCTGCACCAGCTTCCTATCATCTTTCTTGTTCAGGATAATGAATGGGGAATTTCTGTAACCAAGGAAGAAGCAAGAACTTGTGACGCCTACGATTTTGTAGCAGGATTCACAGGATTAAGCAGAATGAGAGTAGACGGAACTGATTTTGTGGAAAGTTTCGAAGCTATGAAAAAAGCTGTAGATTTTGTAAGAACGGAAAGAAAACCTTTAGTTGTTTGCGCCAAAACAGTACTGATCGGACATCATACTTCCGGAGTAAGAAGAGAATTCTATAGAGATGAAGAAGATTTAACTAAACACAGAGCAAAAGATCCGGGAGAAATCCTTAGAAAATATTTACTGGAAGCAGGTGTTGACGAAGATCTTTTAAAGCAAATTACAAAAAAGCACGTCTTGAAACAGAAGAAGCTTTCGAAAAAGCTAAAAACGCAGAAGACCCGAAGCCTGAAACCGTAATGCAGCATGTTTTTGCTCCTACTCCTATCACGGAAGAAACAGGAACACGTGAACCTGCTAACGGTGAAAAAATTGTAATGGTAGACGCCGCAATCCACGCCATTCAGGAATTAATGTGGAAACATCCTGAGGCCCTTCTTTATGGACAGGATGTAGGAGAAAGGATAGGTGGGGTTTTCCGTGAAACGGTTACGCTAGGAAAAAATTCGGAAGCAAAAGAGTGTTTAACACGGCTATTCAGGAAGCTTATATTATTGGGTCTACAGCTGGCATGAGTGCTGTTGGATTAAAACCGATCGTTGAAGTTCAGTTTGCTGACTATATCTATCCGGGTATTAACCAGTTAATTACAGAGATTTCAAAATCAAGTTATTTAAGTGGCGGAAAATTCCCGGTAAGTAATATTATCCGTGTTCCTATCGGAGCATATGGAGGTGGCGGACCTTACCACAGTGGAAGTGTTGAAAGTATTCTTGCCAATATCAAAGGAATCAAAATAGCATACCCAAGCAATGCTGCAGACTTTAAAGGTTTATTAAAAGCAGCCTATTACGACCCGAATCCTGTAGTGATGCTTGAGCACAAAGGATTATACTGGAGTAAAGTTCCGGGAACTGAAGATGCAAAAACCATAGAACCGGCCGAAGACTATATACTTCCGTTCGGAAAAGGTAAAGTAATCATCGAAGCTGATCAGACTGAAACAGAAAAAGGCAGAACTTTATTGGTCGTTACTTATGGTATGGGTGTTTACTGGGCTAAAGAAGCAGCCAAAAATTTCAACGGAAGAGTTGAAGTGATCGATTTAAGAACTTTAATTCCTCTTGATGAAGAACTTGTTTTCGAAAAAGTGAAAACACATGGAAAATGTATTGTTCTAACTGAAGAGCAACTTAATAACTCATTTGCAGAAGCATTTGCACACCGTATTTCTAAAAACTGCTTCAGGTATCTTGATGCTCCTGTAGAAACAATGGGATCACTGGATGTACCTGCTGTACCCATCAATCTTGTACTGGAAAAAGAAATGCTTCCGAATGCAGAGAAGCTTTCCAAGAAGATCGAAGAAATGCTGAAATATTAAATATATGAAACCTCTGATTTTTCAGAGGTTTTTTTATTAATTTTAATAAACAGAACGGATACCTCATTTTGGTATTCATTTTGTTTATATGCACTCCAAATTTCATACGTTTTTATGATTACAACCAAATATGTCAATTATAAGCAGGTTCTCAATTTATCAGGTTTTCACCTCATCCTGATTTCAATCTGGTGTACCCTGATCGCTGTGCTGTTCTATTTCTTCAACTGGCAATGGATGACCATTCCATGGGTTCCTGTTGCCCTGATTGGTACTGCAGAAGCATTCCTTGTGGGTTTTAAAAACAACCAGGCGTACGACAGACTTTGGGAAGCCAGAAAAATCTGGGGTGGAATTGTGAATTCAAGCCGCTCGTTTGCTTCTATGGTATACGCTTTTGATACTAAAAATGAAGAAATCGGTGTATTTGATCTTGAAGACCGTAAAAGAAAAATTGTTTACCGCCATATTGCATGGCTGTATACTTTCCGTGAGCAGCTTCTGGTTCCAACGGAATGGGAGCATATCAGTACAGAAAATAAATTCGGGAACATCAACCTGAGAAGGAACAGACTGATCAAAGCAGGATTTCCTGATTACGGAAGAGCTCCTATTTTCTTACATAAATACCTTTCAGAAGAGGAATATGATCTTAAAAATGATTATAAAAACTTCGCTACTTACCTGATTGCCCAACAGGCAAAAGATATCAATGAGCTGAAAAACATGAATGCTATCACAGATTTTAACCAGACTCAGCTGCAGAACAGTCTGAATGAATTTTATAATTTCCAGGGGCAGGCAGAAAGAATCAAGAAATTTCCTTCACCAAGACAATTTGCCAGTACAGCCTTTGTTTTTAATATCCTGTTTATCATGCTTCTTCCATTAGGATTGGTAAACGAGTTCGCAAAGCTTGGCGACTGGGGAATCTGGACCTCAATTCCTTTCTGTATCATCATCGGATGGATCTATATCATTATGGAACTGGTGGGAGATTATTCCGAAAATCCTTTTGCAGGGCTGATGTTTGACGTTCCTATGCTTTCTATCTGCAGAACCATTGAAATTGATCTTCTTCAGCTAGGCGGAGAAACAGAACTTCCTGATCCTATCTCTTCCAAAAACGGAGTTCTGGTATAATTTCTTTTTCCAAAAATCATTGTAAAAAAATTTCAAAGTATATTTCAAATTTCATTGTTATTTCATAACTTAGAGAATTGAAAACATCAGCTGAAATCTGTCCAAAATTGGGATATTATTCTATTTCGGACAGATTTTAATTTATAATTTTCTCCACTAATAATTTATCCTTTTTTTAACAATGAGATCCAAGCAAGTACTGCAGGTTATAACAATGCTGTGTCTTATCCTATCCTGTCCTGAAGTAAAGTCACAGGCTGCTTTCAACAAAGAATTACCCAAAGAATTCACAGACAGATTTACCAAAGAAATCAACGACAGTATTCCTTCTCTGGGATCTTTCATTGTTTCTCAGAATGACAGGATAATTTATGAGCAATATTCTCACGGAGCCGGCAAAGAGACTGTTTTCAGTATAAAATCTGTTACCAAAAGTATCGTTTCTGTTCTTGCGGGAATTGCAAAGGATAAAAACTTACTTCCCAATCTCAACACTCCGGTTTTAAAAATCCTTCCGGAATACAATGTTTCAAGGAGCAGTTTCAAAAATATTTCCAATATCGAAGGGAAAGTGCTTCACGATTCAATAAGAAATACATTAACGTTAAAAAATCTGCTTACCATGCAGGGAGGATTTGACTGGGTTGAAAATTCAAAAATCTCAACAGCGATGTCATTTTCCAGTGATCCTGTGAAGTTTGTGCTGGATCTTCCTTTTGAGGAGTATCCGGGAACTGTATTCAATTACAACAGCGGCGAATCTCACCTTTTTGGCGCTGCACTGGCAAAAATTGTAAAAACCAGTCTGAAGCAATTTGCAACAGAAAATCTTTTCAGACCTTTAAAAATGAACGTTTCCCAATGGGATACGGATTCAATGAACAGAAATCTTGCAGGGTCTGAGCTTTTTATGAAGCCTGAAGATATGTTGAAATTTGGCTTAATGATCCTGAACAACGGAAAATTGGGAGGCAGGCAGATTGTATCCCAGAAGTGGATCCAGGAATCTACAGCTGAACACGTAAAACTGGATTCCTGGGATGTAATGCCGGATGCCAACGGATATGGCTATTACTGGTGGCGAAGAAAAACCAACGGTCACCAGGCTTTTGTAGCAACCGGCTATGGAGGACAGCTTATCTGTGTCATCCCGGATTTAAAAACGGTTATCGTGACGACCTGTTTTTTGAATGACAAAAACAGAGGCAGAACCGAGATTAAAAGGCTTCATTATTTTATTGATAAAGTCACCAAGGAGATTGATAAGGATTAATCTCCCGTTCAATTTAAGTCAAAAGTTTCGGTAATCTATAATACGATTGCTGTTGTATTTTTTACTTCGGAAATCATAAATGAACTGTGTGTGCTTGCAATATGCTGAAGCGTTGTAAGTTTCGTCAGCATAAAACTGCGGTAATCTTCAATATCTTTCACCCCTATCTTAAGGATATAATCATAATCTCCGCTTACATGAAAGCATTCTGTAACTTCTTCAAGATCCATCACTTCCTTCTCAAACTGAAGTACAAATTCTTTTTTGTGCTGGCTTAATTTTACGTGGCAAAGCACAATAAAGTTTTTCTTAACTTTACTCTTGTCCAGCAAGGCTACATATTTTGAAATAACGCCCGCATTTTCAAGCTTTTTGACACGCTCATAAATTGCTGTAACAGACAATCCCAGCTTACCGGACAGTTCTTTGGTGGTTTGTTTGCAGTCTTCCTGTAAAAAATACAGGAGTTTCCTGTCAGTTTCGTCAAGTTCCATAGATATTTTTTTGGTGAAAATTTAACAATCCCGAAGATACTAAATATTTTTTCTAAATAACCAATATTTTACAGTTTTATTTTCTATAAATTCAAATTTATGTTGTAATAATTAACAAATTAATGCAAATTGAGACCATAAAATAAAAACGATATTTATGGAAAACTTTAACGCAGCCAATGAGATCCAGGATCTTCAGTATTTTGGTGAATTCGGAGGAGTGAATCCTTCTATCTCTGACAGCTCTACGTATACATTCCTTTCTGCAAAGACCATGTTTGATACTTTTGAAGGAAATGCTGAAGGATGCTATCTGTATTCCAGACATTCATCCCCGATGAATCTTTACCTGGCTCAGGCTCTTGCCAAGATGGAAAACACAGAATCAGCCAATGTTACAGCATCCGGTATGGGAGCTATCACTTCCGTTTTAATGCAGGTATGCAAAAGCGGAGACCATATTATTTCAAGCAGAACCATCTACGGAGGAACCTATGCTTTTCTTAAAAACTTCTTTCCCCAGTTTAATGTAGCAACTACTTTTGTTGATATCAACAATTTCGAATCTATAGAAAATGCCATCACTCCCAATACTAAGGTTATTTATTGCGAAAGTGTGAGCAATCCGCTTCTTGAGGTGGCAGACCTTCGAAAACTTTCTGAAATCTGTAAAAAACATAACCTGAAACTGATTGTAGACAATACCTTCTCTCCTCTTTCGATCTCTCCTACATTATTCGGGGCAGATGTTGTGATTCACAGCCTGACAAAATTCATCAACGGAAGCAGTGATACGGTAGGAGGTGTATATTGTGCCACACAGGCTTTCATTGACGATACTAAAAATGTGAATTCAGGAGCATGTATGCTTCTTGGGCCTACGATGGACAGTTTGAGATCTTCAAGCATTCTGAAAAACCTGAGGACATTACATATCCGAATCAAACAACATAGCCACAATGCCATGTATCTTGCGGAAAGATTCGAAAAAGACGGATTAAAAGTATCTTATCCGGGATTGCCATCACACAAAAACCATGAATTGATGAAAAGCATGATTCGTGAAGAGTACGGATACGGAGGATTGCTGACGCTGGATGCCGGAACTACAGAAAAAGCAAACGAACTGATGGAACTGATGCAGACAGAAAACCTGGGTTATCTCGCAGTAAGCTTAGGCTTCTATAAAACCTTATTCTCATGCTCAGGAAAATCTACCTCCTCTGAAATTCCTGAAGAAGAAAGGGCTTCCATAGGCATTTCTGACGGGCTGATCAGATTCTCCATCGGCCTTGACCACGATATCAAAAGAACTTACCAGAAAATGAAGGAATGTATGCTGAAAGTAGGAGTTCTTAACCACCATGAAAACATTTCCATATCCTAAATTTATTGTAAAAGGCTGTTTCGTTTTTGAAACAGCCTTTTTTATTTTGGTTTAAATCACAACATATAATTTTAGATTCCTACGGAATGACAACTTTGTGTATAATAATTCCTGCTAAAGAAAATCAATAGGAATGGGCTTTAGCCCAAACTTAAAAATTACATCTTACTATTTCTTATAATAATGATGCGGAAAGGCATCCTCAGGTTTCATTCTGAAAACATTCAGCAAAATCCAGGATTTTAAGAAACCATATCCGTAAGAAAACATCTGGATATAAGTGGAAATAACCGCCATTCCGGCAATACTGATATTTTTAGTCAGGAATAAGGCATGAAACAACACCAGGAAAGTATACAAGCCATAAAAAGCAAGGATGATTCCTCTATGCATGATGAAATACTCCAGGAAGCCCATTACATATCCTAACATAAATAAGGTAGGAAATGCGAAAGAGATTTTCACATAATCCGGATGCCTCTGGTTAAGAATCGGCCTTGCACAACCAAACTGATAGACCTGTTTGGAAAATTTCCCAAAATCGACTCTGCGTTTATGATAAACGGCAATATCATCAAAAAAAGCAGTGGTAAATCCGTTTTCCCAAAGCGTCATAGAAAGATCCGGATCCTCACCGATTCTCATTTCAGAAAACCCGCCCACTTTCTTAAAGACTTCTTTTTTCACGCCCATATTAAAACTTCGGGGCTGAAATTTGGAAACCGCTTTCTTACTTCCCCTGATTCCTCCGGTTGTAAACACCGATGTCATAGAATAGGAAATGGCTTTCTGCATCAGGTTAAATCCTTTATGCGCTTTATCTGCTCCTCCAAAAGCATCACAGGGAATGGTCAGGATATCGTTTTTAATATGCTCTATATAATCTTTTTCAACGATGACATCACTGTCTACAAATACCAGCCACTCATTTGCTGCTCTTGCTGCACCATAGTTTCGGGTCAGTCCGGGTCCTGAATTATCTTTTCTGAAATATTTAATATCCAGAATTCCATCAAAATTTTTAATGGTAGGCTTCAGGTCGATGAGAGAACCATCATCTACAATAATGATCTCGAACTCCTTATCCGTCTGCTGGGTAAGGGAAGTCAGCAACTCAAAAAGTTCGTCTTTTCGGTTATAAATAGCAACGACAATGGAAATAGTGGGCTTCAAATTGAAAATTTTTCAAAATTACTTATTCGCGGAACAACCTACAAACAGTTTAACAGCTTATTCAGAGAAATTAACGATATTGAGTTTATTTACCTTAATGAATGGGGATTACACATGAAACTCTGGACCAAGTTATTTGGTATTTTAAACAAAATAAGCACCGGGAATCCATCCTAATTTTGCTATAGAAATTTAAACCAATAAAAAATGGAAACAATGATCAGCGCATTACAGCAACCTATTAACTCTGGCTTTAATGCTTATTCAACAGCTCAGGAAGTTATTCAGGGAATTGATCTGACCGGAAAAACGGTGATCATTACCGGCGGTTATGCAGGAATAGGTCTCGAAACCACAAAAGCACTTACTTCAGCCGGAGCCCATGTTATTATTCCTGCAAGGGATATTGAAAAGGCAGGAAAAAATCTCACAGGAATTGAAAATATTGAACTTGAAAAAATGGATCTGATGGACCCGGCATCCATTGATGCTTTTGCAGAACGATTTACAGCATCAGGCCGGAGTCTGGATATTCTTATTAATAATGCAGGAATCATGTGGGTACCTCTCCGCAGGGACAGCAGAGGCATCGAGTCTCAACTGGCAACCAATTATCTGGGACAGTTCCATCTTACCGCAAAACTATGGCCGGCACTGAAAAAATCAAATGGTGCACGGGTTATCAGTGTTTCTTCTTATGGACATCAGATGGCACCGTTTGATTTTAAAGATCCCAATTTTGAGAGGAGAGAGTATGATACCCTTTCCGGATACGGACAATCCAAAACGGCCTGTAATTTATTTGCTGCAGCATTGGATGAAAGAGGTAAAGAACATCATATCAGAGCCTATTCTCTTCATCCGGGTTCTGTGTATGGGACTGATCTGGGAAGAGAAGAACCTATCGAACTTTTTAAACAGCTTGGGACACACGATGAAAACGGAAATATCAAACCTGAAGTACAAACCCGGTTAAAAACAATCCCACAAGGAGCTGCCACTACAGTCTGGTGTGCTGTAAGTCCGTTACTTCAAGAAATCGGAGGCGTTTACTGTGAAAACTGTGATATTGCTGAAATAGACAGAGGACAAATTGAGCACAGGTTTGATGAACCGGCAACCATCCGTGGAGTACAGCCCTATTCTATTGATACGGAAAATGCAGAACGTTTATGGAAATTAAGTGAAGAGATGCTTGGATTCCGGTTTGAAACCAAGTAATTGTTTTTAAATACATTTGTATATTAAACTTTTGACAATGGATTTCCAGATACAATACCTCACACCGGATATCAAGCTTTCCAGTTATGATGACAGGCTCTTCAAAACGGAAACGGTTTTTGAATACCATATGTTGGTCTGGTTCATATCAGGAGAAACAAAAATTATCCAGGCAGATAAAACCTATTTATTTAAGACAGGAGATATTTTCCTGATTCCAAGAAATCATCTTGCTACCATTATCAATTATCCGAAAGACGGGCTGCCACATAAGGCTGTAGTGATGCATCTTACGACAGAGCGCCTCAGAAATTTTTACAGTTCTGTTGATCATCAAAAGAAAAACAGCCAGCGGGAATCCAGTATCCACAGTTTCAGCAGCCACCCGCTTCTGAAGAGCTGTCTTACCTCACTTATTCCTTATTTTGAAATTGAAGGGCCGTTTCCTGAAAACATTGCTGATTTAAAGATCACTGAGGCCATCAGTATTTTAAGGGAAATTGATCCGGATATAGATGCTGTACTTGCTGATTTTGATGAGCCGGGAAAAGTGGACCTGATTAATTTTATGGAAAAGAATTATATGTTCAATATGCCTCTGGAACGATTTGGCTATCTGACAGGAAGAAGCTTATCTACGTTCAACCGGGATTTCCGAAAAATTTTTCAGACCACTCCGCAACGGTGGCTTACCCAAAAGCGTCTTGAACTGGCCTACTATCATTTGTCAGAAAAGAATAAAAAACCTTCCGATGTTTTTCTGGAAGTAGGCTTTGAGGACCTGTCGCATTTTTCGCATGCTTTTAAAAAACAGTATGGGTTTGCCCCTTCACTGGCAAGATAAAAAAGGTTGTACTGACGGGTACAACCTTTTTATTATTCAAATCATAGCATCTGATTTTAGATTCCTACGGAATGGCAATGGAAGTAGAAAAAGCGCTACTCTAACTGTATACAAAAAGCTTCTCAATAATTGAGAAAACTTTTTCCCCTGCAATTTCTGAAAAAAGGAATATTTTTCGCGTAATATTTTGCATATTTGTAGAAAATACGGGTCATGCAAAAGAAAAACTACGCAACGTAAGAAAAAGAAAAGGTATCACACAACAGCAAGTGGCAGATTTCATGGCTACAGATGTATCTAACTACTCCAGAAAGGAAAGTGGTGATGTATCTATAAGAAATGACGAATGGGAAAAAATCGCCCGCTTTCTGGAAGTTCCTGTAGAAGAAATCTATGAAGAAGATGAAGCGAAACTGATCAATAATTTTGAAAATAATACCAATAGTAATAATATTGGAACAGTAAGCAATACAGTAAGCAATAATGAAATTGCAACAGTAAGTGGAAATTATTATTGCAACGTCCCTGAATTTCTCCTGGAAAATCAAAAAGACTATATAGAGCTTCTGAAAAAGGAAAACGAAAGGTTACGGGAAGCCCTTAAGAATAAAGAATAAAAAACTCAGCAATGTGCTGAGTTTTTTTGTCATTGCTAGCAATGACAAAACCTTATTTCTGCGGTATAGTGTCACCATAATCTTTCTTCTCTAGCGAAAAATTTTTAGCCGCTTCTATCAGAAGTTGAACATGAATCAGAACCAAATAGTTCCAATACATTGACAATTATTTCAAGTCCATCAAAAAAATTCCACGACATTTAATCTCAGAGTTTATTAATTATTACCCTCCAGCTTATGTACTTTCTTCGTTCCTTCATACATTTCGTACTGTAAAAATCTTGTTTCCAGTTTTCCGTTGTTAATAGTCTCTATACTTTTGGTTTAAAACCTGTTTTTGTTCTATTATATAAACCATCTTGACTTAAAGCAAGCATATAATACTATAGAAATAAAGAAAATCATTACTGAACAAGTAAAAAGAAGCAATTTGAACAGTGTTTTAAAGTAATAAAATTCCAAAACATAGAGAACAAAAAATACTAAGAGTGAAATACCTGTCCCTATTAAACAAGCTATCACTAAGGTTTGTGTATAGTTTTGCGCCGGTAGAGAATCTTTAAAAACAATAAAAAACAAAAATGCTGCGAATGTCAGTGCCGCCGCACTTACTTTCTCTGTGAAATATCTGGATTTTTTGATTCTTTCTTTTGAGGCTTTTCATCATAATTTAAGCTTTTTCTGTCAGAAGAAGCTGAACCTGACGGATCAGAGGAGCTAAACAACCTCATCGCATCCACAATGATATCAAATATTTCAAAAAATTCCACGACATTTATTCTCAGAGTTTATTAATTATTACCCTCCAGCTTATGTACTTTCTTCGTTCCTTCATACATTTCGTACTGTAAAAATCTTGTTTCCAGTTTTCCGTTGAAAAGTTTGATTTTTCTGGAAGGACGCAATCCGATTTTCTTCACTGCTTCCAGATCAGAGGAGATCAGCCACGCCAGTGTATTCGGATAATTTGTTTTAAAGGTATCCCCGATCTTTTTGTAGAAGTCATCATCATTAATGGAAATTCTCTCATCATATGGCGGATTAAATACCATTAATAACGGGAACAGTTCTTTTTTAGAATCAAAGAAGTTTTGTTTTTTAATCTCAATAACATCTTCCATTTCTGCCGCTTCCACATTCATTCTTGCCGCATTCAGCATTCTTGCATCAATATCGTATCCTACAATTTTCCCGTCAAACTGTCTGATTCTGTTTACTCTGAATTCTTTGATCTTTGCAAACAGATCTGCATCGTAGTTATTCCAGTTCTGGAACCCGAATCTCTTTCTGAAAATCTGTGCCGGAAGATCCATCGCGATCATCGCAGCTTCAATCAGCAATGTTCCCGAACCACACATGGGATCAAGAAAATTTCCCTTTCCGTCCCAGCCTGCCAGCTGAAGCATTCCGCTTGCCAGAACTTCATTGATAGGTGCTTCCCCTTGCTCTCTTCTGTAGCCTCTTTTAAATAAAGGATCTCCGGAAGAATCCATGGAAATCATCACCAGCTCCCGGTCAATATGGAGATGGAATTTAATATCCGGGTTTCTCGTTTCCACATTCGGGCGTCTTTTGAATTTTTCCTGGAAATAATCTACAATGGCATCCTTCATTTTCAGAGTGACAAACTGAGAATGTTTGAATGTTTCAGAGTTTACCGTAGCATCAATAGAGAAAGACTGGTCAACATCCATGAAGTTTTCCCACTCAAATCTGAATAACCTGTCATAAAACTGATGCTGATTAAAAGCTTTAAATTCATGAATCGGCACCAATATTTTCAATGCTGTTCTTGCAGAATAATTGATCTTATAAAGAAAACCAAGATCTCCTTCACAATTTACCGCTCTGTTTTTAATTTCAACATTTCTACCCCTAATTTCTTGATTTCTTCTGCCAGAATCTGCTCCAATCCGAAGAATGTCTTTATCTGTATTTTAATATTTTCTGTATCCATAAGTATGTATTAAAAGATTTAAAGCTTTAATAATTAAAAGATTAACCATCCGATTTCTTCCCCAATTGAATTTTTCAATCTCTTAATGTTGTAAAATACTTTGCTTTTAACCGCACAAATTTAACTATTTTTGCGTTATGGAATGGTTTGAATCTTGGTTTGATACCCCTTATTATCATTTGCTTTACAGCAACAGAGACTATACTGAAGCTGAAAACTTCATTACAAAGCTCACTGCGGATCTCCAGCTTCCGCCTCAGTCGAAAATCATAGATCTTGCCTGCGGTAAGGGAAGACACTCGGTTTTCCTCAACAAATTAGGGTATGATGTTTTGGGATTGGACCTTTCAAGACAAAGTATTGAATCTGACAAACAGTATGAAAATCAAACCCTGCTTTTTGAAGTTCATGATATGAGAAACCCGATTGATGCAGATCCTATGGATGCGGTATTCAATTTATTTACGAGTTTTGGGTATTTTGACAATGAAAACGATGACAAAAAGGTATTTCAGTCGGTTTACAATGTTTTAAAACCGGGAGGATATTTTGTACTGGACTATCTGAATGAGGAATTTGTAAGAAATACTTTGGTTCCTGAAACCACGATTAACCGTGGGGATATTGAATTCAGAATCCTTAAGAAGATCGAAGGCAGGCATATCATCAAAGATATCCGTTTTGAAGCAGACGGTAAACCTTTTCATTTCTTTGAAAAAGTAAAGCTTCACACCTTGGAAGCCATCCACAGTTATGCTTCTGAATGTGGGTTTGAAAGAATTAAAATCTGGGGAGATTATCAGCTGAATGAATTTAAAAAAGAAAATTCCCCGCGATGCATCAATTTATTTAAGAAAAAATAATGACAACAGTATTTTTACTGATTTTAAGTGTCGTAACAGGAGTATTTCTGGGAAAATACTTTGGTAAGAAAGAGAAGCTGGCCAAAAACCTTCTGATATTAAGTGCCGGCTTTCTGATTACGATCTGTCTCAACGAAGTTTTTCCCCAGGTTTATACCTCATCCGGAAGCAGCAACCTTGGGATATTCGTTATCGCAGGAGTACTTCTCCAGATGATTCTGGAGGCTCTTACCAAAGGTTTTGAGCACGGACACTTCCATCATCATAATGAACATAATATTCTTCCCGTTGCTTTAATGGTGGGATTATTCATCCATGCTTTTATTGAAGGAATTCCTTTGGCTAATGAACAGCACGAGATGTCGCCTTACCTTTGGGGAATTGTATTTCACAATCTGCCCATATCATTTATTCTGGGAGCATTTTTATTTAACAGAAAAGGAGAATCAAAAGCTTCCTCATCTTATCCCTCTATTCTCATTGTAGCCTTATTTGCACTGGCTTCTCCCATGGGAATGTTATTGGGGAATTATTTCAATCCGGATCTTCAGCCTTATTTTCTGGCTGTTGTAGGCGGAATTTTCCTGCATATTTCATCCGTTATCATTTTTGAAAGCAATAAAAATCACAATATAGACTGGGTAAAAATCGGGCTGGTTGTTTTAGGAGTTTCACTTGCATTGATGATGCATCTTTTTCACCAGCATCCCACTGCTCATTCTCATTAAAAAAATAAAAAGCTCCGGAATATCCGGAGCTTTTATTATATAGCTTACGTAAAGCTTAGAATTTCCATCCTAATGTAAGGAAGAAATTATTTCTGTTGTTTTTCACATCGCTTACAGCATACGAATCACTTTCAAAGATTTTACTCGAAGAATAATAAGATGAGTCAAAATTATCCCCCATATATCCTCTCATAAAAGGGTTGGTATATTTAGAGGAGATGTTCTGATAAGATGCATCGATGTAGAATGATTTGAAATCATATCCGATACCGAATGAAAGCGTATTTCTGTCACTTAGCATCAGATTGCTGTAAGACTGGTCACCCACAGTACCGGCATCATTAAACCTGCTGATTGTAAGGGCATCAAACGGACTTGACTGGTAAGAATACCCACCTCTCAGTCTGAACTGCTGTACCCGGTACTCAGCTCCTACTCTTACTTCCGAAAGGTTCTTGTAATTATCTTTAAAGAAGTCATTCAATTCTCTTTCTGCACCTCCATATACTTTATAATCAGGTTTTGTAAGGCCAAGGGTATAATCTACGTTTAATGAGAAATTTTTACTTGCTACAAAAGCTGCACTCACAGTTGCTTTAAGCGGTGAAGTAAACTTTCTGTTTTCAGCACCCATATCATCTCCGTAAACAGGATCGTTGTAGAAATAATAATTTCTGTCTATTGTCCAGAATGTAGGCGTCTCAAGGGATGCTCCCACTCTGAAATTAGGGCTTAGCTTTCCGATCACCCCTAAGGAAGCTGAAAAACCTGAAGATCTTTCTGAATAAGGGGTATCCTGCTTACTGAATCCTTCCGTAGAATTATTTGCCAGATTTCGATAAAATAAGCTGTCATACTGGTCCAGTGAAGCATTAAAGAAATTAAAACCTGCTCCTAAATATAAATTATGATTATAATTGGCCCCAACCCCAAAGCTCATCTTTGACAAATTACCATACCTTTCATACATATGGCCTGCCAATGCAGCATCTTTGGTGATATCATCCTTATCAAAAGCATACACGATATTATTATTTCCCGGTGACTGGATTACATTGTCCAGCGTCTGGTTGGAGAAATTAATACCTATATTGATAAACTTCCATCCTGTTTCTGTCATCAGAGGAAAAGCAATGATTCCTCCGGCATTTCCAAGATCACCTTTCGTTTTGCTATAATCTATGGTAGCTCCCGCTAAAGAACTGCTGTTTTTATTTCCTAAAATAGATAAAGTTCCTGAAACCTCTCCTGAAATAGCTACTCCTAAACCTGCAGGGTTCGTAAGCAAAGAATTTGCATCACCACCCAGCGCACCATTAGCTCCAGCCATTGCATTAAACTTAGCTGATCCCACCATAGGAGTACTTGAGTAAACTTCTACAGTATTTCTTATCACAGAAACATCCTGAGCCTGCGCATAAAATGCAGCAGAAATACTCATTAATACTAAAGATTTTTTTAACATTATTTTTTTATAGTTTATTAGTTTGAACAATTATCTGAAGCCTCCTCTGCCGCCGCCACCGGATCTCATTCCGCCGCCGCCAGAAGAACCACCTCTGAAGCCTCCGCCTCCGCCATTGAAACCTCCGCTGGATCTGAAACCTCCGGAATCATTAGATCTGAAGCCTCCGTTATTGTATCTTGGCTGTGGCTGCTGATAATTATAGTTAGGTCTTGTTTGTGGTGCAGAATTACGGAATCCACCATTGGACTGAGTATTTCTGAAACCTCCTGAACTTCCGTTTCTGAAGCCTCCGGAGTTGCCCCTGAAGCCCCCATTTGAGTTAGAGTCTCTGAAACCGCCGTTATTGGTGTTCCTGAATCCGCCATTTCCGTTGCTATTTCTGAATCCTGAGTTAGCTGTATTCGTTCTGTAAACTGCGTTGGCTACCCCTGTATTCTGGAATCCTCCTCCACTGATACCGCTTCTTCTGTAAACAGGTCTGTTGTAATAGCCGCCACCCCAGTAGCCTCCTCCGTATCCCCAATATGGGTTTCCGTAGTACCCGCCCCAGAATGGATCATAATATCCTCCCCAATAAGGAGAGTAGCCCCAGTATGGACTTCCCCATCCGAAAGAGCCTCCCCAGCCCCAGCCGAATGATCCGCCCCATCCCCAGGAAAGGCTTGCACCCCAGCCCCAGCCGCGGTTCCAGCCCCATCCCCAATATGGGCTATAACCACCATACCATCCCCACGGAGATCCCCATCCCCAAGAGTTGTCATAGTAGTTTGTCTGAGAACCTGCATAAAGTCCCCAGTCGGAATCTGTAGCAGTGGTATTCCAATTTGGATTGGTCCCGCTCCAGTCATTATATCTGTTCTCCTGCTCACGGTTATTCGCCTGTGCATTCTGAATTACATTGGAATCCTGATAGTAGTCATAATATTCTCCTACTCTGTTTCCGCTATCATTGATGATAACTCCTTCAGGTAGCGTATCCTTATTGGGGTCGTAATACACCCCGTCTGTCTCGCTATACCCTCCCATCTGAGCACCACAAGACACAAGTAATAATCCGCCTGATATAGCCAGAATCCCTTTGGATCTTAGCAGACCAAGCAAATTTTTATGTATATTTCTTTTCATGATAACGTAAAAATTTTTAATTTAAATTATATTTGCAATCTGTACCAAAAATGTACCAAAATACTGGTAAAAAAATCTATCAAAAATAGATTTTTATTTTTAGATAACAATAATGTACAAAAGTTAAAAAAATTAAAAAAAATAATGGCAAAATTAACCTCAAGAAGCGAAGATTACAGCAAATGGTATAATGAGCTGGTTGTAAAAGCTGATTTAGCTGAAAACTCAGGCGTGCGTGGATGTATGGTGATCAAACCGTATGGCTATGCGATCTGGGAAAAAATGCGTGATGAAATGGATAAGAAATTCAAGGAAACAGGTCACGTTAACGCATACTTCCCGCTTTTTGTGCCCAAGAGCTTGTTTGAGGCAGAGGAAAAGAATGCAGAAGGTTTTGCAAAAGAATGTGCTGTTGTTACCCACTACAGATTAAAGACGGATCCGGATAACCCATCCAAGCTGATCGTGGACCCGGATGCAAAACTGGAAGAAGAACTTATCGTTCGTCCTACTTCAGAAGCTATTATCTGGAACACATACAAAAACTGGATTCAGTCTTACAGAGACCTACCGATATTGATCAACCAATGGGCTAATGTTGTCCGTTGGGAAATGAGAACACGTCTTTTCCTAAGAACTGCTGAATTCTTATGGCAGGAAGGGCACACTGCTCACGCTACAAAAGATGAAGCCGTTGAAGAAGCAGAAAAGATGAATAAGGTATATGCAGATTTTGCAGAAAACTTTATGGCTATTCCTGTTATCCAGGGGTTAAAAACACCTTCTGAGAGATTTGCAGGAGCTGATGAAACTTATTGTATTGAAGCATTAATGCAGGACGGAAAAGCCCTACAGGCCGGAACTTCACACTTCCTGGGTCAGAATTTTGCAAAAGCATTTGATGTAAAATTCACCAACAAAGAAGGAAAAATTGAACATGCATGGGCAACGTCCTGGGGAACTTCAACCCGTCTGATGGGAGCTTTGATTATGACACACTCTGATGATTTCGGATTGGTACTGCCTCCTACTCTTGCACCAATTCAGGTAGTAATAGTTCCTATTTTCAAAGGGGAAGAGCAATTGGAACAAATCAGCGAAGTGGCTTTGGGTATTCAGGCTAAACTGAGAGCAAAAGGAATTTCTGTGAAATTTGACAATGATACTCAGAACAAACCAGGATGGAAATTCGCAGAATACGAACTGAAAGGAGTTCCTGTAAGAATCGCCATGGGACCAAGAGACCTGGAGAACAGATCTGTTGAAATCGCAAGAAGAGATAATCTGACAAAAGAAGTTCGTTCTATCGAAGGACTTGATTCTTATATCGAAGATCTGTTGAAAACTATTCAGCAGGATATTTACAACAAAGCATTTGAATTCAGAAAAAATAATATCACCAGGGTGGATACTTATGAAGAATTCAAGAAAGTTCTGGAAGAGAAAGGAGGATTTATCTATGCTCACTGGGATGGTACTGCTGAGGAAGAGGAACAGATCAAGGAAGAAACAAAGGCAACCATCAGATGTATTCCTTTGGATGATGATATAGAAGAAGGTATTTCACTGATCTCAGGCAAACCGTCTAAAAGACGTGTGTTATTCGCAAAAGCTTATTAATAATTTTAATGATTTTAAAAAAATCATTAATTTTTAAAGAAATATTCAAAAAAGGTGACATTTGGACGGATTTTTTGTTTAAATTTATCTCAACATTAATCCAAAAAAATTTATTATTATGTCTTTAAATGTCATTGATTTAATTAAAGGACAATTAGGTCCCGCTTTGGTTTCACAGGCTGCATCGCAGTTTGGAGAAAGTGAATCCGGTATTTCTAAAGCAATTGGCGGATTATTACCTGCTGTAGTAGGAGGATTAGCCAATAATGCAGATAAGCCTGGCGTTGTGGATGCTATTACACAAGCCTCTTCAAGTGGAATTTTGGGAAATTTATTAGGCGGAGCGTCTAATAACCCTATTATTTCGAACTTGCTATCTTCAATATTTGGAGATAAAATAAGCGGACTGGTAAATTCCATAGCCAGTTTTTCAGGAGTGAGTAACACCACTGCAGGTTCTTTATTAAACCTGGTGACCGGAGCTACAGTAGGCACTGTTGGAAAATATGCGGCCGACAATAATCTGGGGGCTTCAGGTATTTCCAGCTTACTGAATGATCAGAAAGGCATTGTTTCTTCTCTCCTGCCTGCAGGTCTTTCTTTGGCATCCTTCGGATTAGGAGCTGAAAATTGGTTTGGACAGGCAAAAGAAACTGTTTCTTCAGTAACCTCTACAGCTAAAGATAACATCGCTGAAAGTGTTGCTACAGCAAGAGAAAATGTTTCAGAAGGAGCTAGAGAAGTAAGAGAAAGATTTGAAAATAACAACAATAATAATCAAGGCGGAGGCTCAATCTGGAAATGGTTGCTTCCGCTTTTATTATTAATAGCTGCTGCTTATTTCTTATGGAAACAGTGTGAGAAAAAGCAGACCACTACAACTACTACCACTACGTCTGATTCAACAGCAGCCGGTTCAGCTACTGATACAGCTGCTGCTACAGGAACAGCAACACCTGCACCGGCAACCGCTAAAACTGATGAAAACATTGACCTTAACGGGGTAATGTTAAAAGGTTACAAAGGCGGAATGGAAGACCAGATGATTTCATTCCTGAAATCCGGAGGCTACAAAAATGCAGCTGATGATTCTGCATTGAAAGATAAGTGGTACGACTTCGATCACGTTAATTTCAAAATGGGAAGTTCTACTGAACTTGAAGCAGGCTCACAAGGACAGCTGGATAACTTAGTGGCTATCCTTAAGGCTTTCCCGGATGCAAAAATCAAAATCGGAGGATACACTGATAAAACAGGAAATGAAGCTTCCAACGTTAAACTTTCCCAGGCAAGAGCTGATTATATCAAATCTGCTTTAGCTAAAGCAGGTGTTGGAGGTCAGGTACTTGGTGCTGAAGGCTACGGAAGTAAATTTGCTAAAGTTGACGCAAAAGCTTCTGATGCCGAAAGAGCTGCTGACAGAAAAATGTCTGTAAGATTTGCCAAATAATCTTTAGACTCAATAAAAATTAAATCCCGGAAAATAGTTTCCGGGATTTTTTTATCTCATGATTTTTCTGTTTACATTTATTTAATTAAATTTGTTAGTCATTTCTAACATTTATGAATTTCAATATAAAAAGCGCCTGGCGAAAAGATAAAACAAATCATTCCTTATCAGAGGTTTATTCATCCATCAAAGTACCTAAAAATGCAACTTTCTGGAGAAAATATCTTGCCTTTGCAGGACCGGGATTAATGATTGCCGTAGGTTATATGGATCCGGGAAACTGGGCAACGGATATTGCAGGAGGAGCTCAGTTTGGGTATACACTTCTTTCAGTGATTCTTATCTCCAATATTTTTGCAATGGTTTTACAGCACTTATCTGTGAAACTCGGAGTTGTTGCCGAAAGAGATCTTGCACAGGCCTGCAGGGACCACTTCAGCCCAACCACCAATTTTATACTCTGGGTATTCTGTGAAATAGCGATTGCAGCCTGCGATCTCGCCGAAGTCATCGGATCTGCGATTGCCTTAAATCTGTTATTTCATATTCCGCTGACCTGGGGTATTGTTATCACAACGGTAGATGTGTTAATTATCCTTTTGCTTCAGGCGAAAGGCTTCCGGTGGATCGAGAGTATTGTAGGCGGGCTTATATTCATTATTCTGGCTTGCTTCATGTACGAAATTGTTATTTCCAAACCTGCGTTTAATGAAATTCTGGGAGGGTTGGTCCCACAAAAAGAAATTATTCAGAATCCTGCTATGCTTTATATTGCGATCGGGATTTTAGGAGCTACGGTAATGCCCCACAACCTGTATCTGCACAGCAGTATTGTACAGACCAGAGATTATGCCCGTGATACAGAAGGGAAAAAAGAAGCTATAAAGTTTGCCACTATCGACAGTACAGTTTCATTGATGCTGGCTTTCTTCATCAATGCAGCAATCCTTATTCTGGCTGCAGCCACATTCCATACAACCGGAAATGAACATGTTGCAGATATTCATGATGCCTATAAAATGCTGACTCCCATTTTAGGAGCTTCAATGGCAAGTATTGCCTTTGCTATTGCTTTGTTGGCATCAGGGCAAAACTCTACGCTGACAGGAACTCTTGCCGGTCAGATCGTGATGGAAGGATTTCTGAATATCAGATTAAAACCATGGCTTCGAAGACTGATCACAAGGCTTATTGCTGTAATTCCTGCACTTATTGTTGCTATACTTTACGGCGAGCAGGGAACGACAGAGTTATTGGTTTTAAGCCAGGTAATTCTATCTATGCAGTTAAGTTTTGCAGTGGTTCCATTGGTAATGTTCACCAATGATAAAGCCAAAATGGGTGAATTTGTCAATAAACCCTTTCTTAAAATCTGTGTTTGGATTATTTCCATCATTATTATTGTTTTAAACCTATATCTGCTCTACCAGACATTTGCCGGAAAATAAAAAATAAAAAATACAGCTATAGTTTTAAATTGGCTATTGGACATTGTTAGGTCAATGGTCAATAGTCAATTTTTATTTCGCAAAGTCAATTCTTAATGCTGGACAATTACCAATTCACCATACATCGCTGCTCATTTTTCTGCCTTAATGTCCAGATTTCAGATTTGGCAGGTTCTTTGTGAAACAATCTGTAAATAAATATTGAATTATGGAAAACCAGGATATTAACGAAGAAAGCATCAATAATCAGGAAGAAAACAATGTTCAGAATGACGCAACACCTCAGGACAATGTGACAGCTACTCCTTCTGCGGAAGAACTTTTGGCAGAAGAAAAAGACCGTTACATCAGATTGTATGCTGAATTCGAGAATTATAAAAAGAGAACAAGCAAAGAGAAGATGGAATTCTTCCAGTATGCCAACCAGGAGATGATGGTTTCAATGTTAGGGGTTTTAGATGATTTTGAAAGAGCATTAAAAGAAATCGCTAAAAACGGAAATCCGTCTGATCTGCAGGGTGTAGAACTGATCTATCAGAAATTCAAGAATAAACTTACTGAAAAAGGCTTAAAAACAATGGAAGTAAAGGCTGGTGACAGCTTTGATGTTGATTTCCATGAAGCGATTACCCAAATCCCTGCTCCATCAGAAGATTTGAAAGGAAAGATCGTAGACGTTATTGAAACAGGATACACTTTAAATGATAAAGTAATCCGTTTTGCAAAAGTGGTAACAGGAAATTAAAATTCATAAATGATAAATGGTGAGTGATAATTGATGAATGTTTCACTTATTAGCTTTACAATATCTTTTATCATTTATCAACAATCAATTATAAAATTGTCATGTCAAAAAGAGATTATTACGAGGTTCTTGAGATCAGCAAATCTGCATCAGGCGACGAAATAAAAAAAGCATACCGTAAAATGGCCATTAAATATCACCCGGATAAAAATCCAGGGGATAAAGAGGCTGAAGAAAAATTTAAAGAAGCTGCTGAGGCTTACGAAGTTCTGAGCGACGATCAGAAACGTGCCAGATACGACCAGTTCGGGCATGCCGGAATGGGTGGAAATGGTGGTTTCGGAGGCGGAGGCTTCGGAGGCGGAATGAACATGGAAGATATTTTCAGTCAGTTTGGAGATATTTTCGGAGGCGGTTTCGGAGGTTTTGGTGGCGGCGGTGGCCGTCAGCAGGTAAAAGGTTCTAATTTAAGAATCAGAATCAAGCTGAACCTTGAGGAAATGGTAAACGGAACTCAAAAAACCATTAAAGTAAAAAAGATGAAGATGGCAGAAGGGGCCACTTCAAAAACATGTCCTACCTGTAACGGTTCCGGTGTTCAGATAAAAGTAATGAATACGATGTTTGGCCAGATGCAGACACAGACTACCTGTGGTACATGTCAGGGAATCGGAAAAGTTGCCGATAAAATTCCTGCCGGTGCCAATGCACAGGGTCTTGTTAAGGATGAAGAGGAAATTACAATCAATATTCCTGCAGGGGCAAGAGACGGTATCCAGCTGAATGTAAGAGGAAAAGGAAATGATGCTCCGTTCGGAGGAACTCCAGGGGATTTATTGGTGATCATTGAAGAGGAAATAGATCAAACCATCAAGAGAGAAGGTGATAATCTTCATCAGGAGCTTTACGTTTCATTTGCTGAAGCCGCTTTGGGAACCAAAAGGAAATCCCTACAGTAGGCGGAAAAGTAAAAATCACTGTTGATCCGGGAACACAGTCCGGAAAGATCTTAAGATTGGCAGGAAAAGGACTTCCAAGTATTGACAGCTATGGTAAAGGAGACATGTTCATCCACATCAATGTATGGACACCACAGAAGCTTACCAAAGAGCAGAAAGACTTCTTTGAAAAGCAGATGTCCAGCGGAGAAATGGTTGCAGAGCCATCCGGAAAGGAAAAAACTTTTTTTGATAAAGTAAAAGATTTATTCAATTAATATAGAAAAAGAGACTTTTTACAAGTCTCTTTTTCTTTGTTCAAAATTTAGCATCGAAAGGTTTTAAATTATATTTCAGCCACATCATAAAAAATCCTGCACCCTTTCCGGTACAGGATTTTTTGGTTATTTAATTCTAATTCTGTTTATTTTTTTGTTGCCAGGGAATAAATTGATTTTCCTAAAGTGAATACTGCTACTGCAGCAATCCCTCCTACAAGACCAAATGTAAACTCTTTCAGCATAGCCGGCCATGTTGGAAGCAATTCATGCAGGTAATGAATATTGTGAGCAAAAATACCGCCTGAAACCAGGATCAGAGCAACAGTTCCCACAATTCCCAGAAGTTTAATAATAACGGGCAATGCTTTTACCAATAAATGTCCGATCTTGGAAAAAAATCCTTTATCATGACTTTTTCTGATCAGGCTGAAACCGGCATCATCCATTCTCACGATCAATGCTACAATTCCATACACCCCAACCGTTGCCAAAAATGATACAAAAGTTACTGTTAAAATCTGTGTAAGGAGCGGGTGTTCCTGCTGAATAACAGTTCCCAATGCAATAATTACAATCTCAATGGAAAGGATAAAATCTGTTCTGATGGCTGAGTTTATTTTCGCTTTTTCAGAGGCTTCGGAATTTTCTTCTTCATCACTTTCTTTAATGACTTCATGTCCTTTTTTGGAACGGTGAAACAGGAATTCTATAATCTTTTCCACTCCTTCAAAGGCAAGATAGATTCCACCTAAAATAAGAATCATTTCAATAGCCGGCTTATAGAGCCAGTTGAGCAGAAAAGCGATGGGAAGAATAATCAGTTTGTTGATAAATGAACCTTTGGTAATAGCCCACAGCACAGGAAGTTCTCTTGAAGAAAGAAAGCCCGTAGCTTTTTCTGCATTTACGGCCAGGTCATCTCCTAAAATTCCCGCTGTCTTTTGTGTAGCAATCTTACTGGTAACCGCTACATCATCCATCAATGCTGCAATATCATCTAAAATTGCAAAAAAGCCTGATGCCATATTTTAATAATTTTTTAATCTTTGTTAAGTTCAGCAAAAATAAATATTTAATTCCGTTTTTGAATTCATAATCTGACAATAATTTTGAAAATTATAAGATCGATTAAACAATGCTTAGCTTTCAATATTTTATATCTTTGTTTAAAATCTATCCGATGGATGAAAACTGGGAAACCCAATTACAAAGTATATGGCTAAAACTTGGAACGATAAGCGATGAAGAGTTTATTCAGCAAATTGAAAATCATGTAGAATTGCTTACCATTAAGGATGATCAGGCTATTGCTGATTTTGAAAGAGCGTGTGCTTTTGACTCCACCGGACATGAAAAGGAAGCAGAGCCTTTGTACAGATCAGCATTGGATCAGGGATTAACCGGCTTACGAAGAAGGAGAGCAAGAATCCAGCTGGCAAGTACCTTAAGAAATAACGGAAAAACAGAGGAAAGCATCCGTATTTTAAGGGAAGAAAAAGCCCGTTATTCTGATGAGCTGAATGATGCGGTAGATTCTTTTTTAGCACTATCCCTTTCTTCAGCGGGAATGTATGAGGAAGCTTTATCACTAACCCTAAAGGCAATTTCACATCATTTACCACGATACAGCCAGTCTCTTTACCGTTATGCAAATGCTGTGTATAAAGAATTGCCATAATATTTCTTTATTTTTGATTCTATGAAAAAACTCATTCTCAGGTATCATTTTTTCGTGATGGGATGCATTGGCTTCGTGCTGCAGTCCTGCAATACGAAATTCAGAGTCTGGGTAGGCCCCGGAGGCCAGCAGAAAATCTATAATCTCAAATATGGTGAGCATAAAAGGCAGAAAATGGATGTCTTTCTTCCCAAAGATTATGCTGAAGATACTCCTGTCGTTCTTATCGTTCATGGCGGAGCCTGGAGTTTAGGTAAAAAAGAGCATATGATCCAGATTCAGAAAATGCTTTTTGAAAACAGGATTCCAAGCATCAATATGAATTATAGATTGGTTTCTGCAAAGAAAAAATCACTTACAAGCAACAGCTTGAGGATATTGGCCAGGTGATTGAAAAATTTAATTCACTCACGGATAAAGCTCAGCTTCAGCCCAATAATTATATCCTTCTGGGGGAGAGTGCCGGCGGGCATCTGGCTCTTCTTTACGGATACCAGCATCCCGAACAGATCAAAAAAATCATTTCACTAAGTGGACCAACAGATTTTTCAGTTCGCAATATCTTAAATCCTTTTATTCAAAATATACCTCTCCTACTATCCAGAAAGTGGTAGGTACCAAATTCGACCGCAAAAATGTTTCCGAAGCCTTTAAGGCAGCCAGCCCTATTGCAAATATTACCAATGTTCCTACACTGTTATTTCAGGGAAACAATGATGTCCTGGTCAATCAGCATCAGGGAATTGCCATGGATTCGGCGCTTACCCGGATGAATGTTCCGCACAAATTTGTCTTTATGAAAGGAGCAGGGCATGCACCAAGGTTCTTCAGTAAAAGAAAAAGAGACAGTATTATTTATCCTAATATCCTGGAATGGATCAAAGAATAAAACTCCTGAAGGGACTTTATTTTATTTAACGCAGAGGTTAAAATGATTCCACCGTTCCGTTTTAAGAGCAAAGAGAAGTGACTTTGTCACTGATGAAGCTAACGAATATATCTCCATACACTTAGAAAGAATCAATTTCATTGATTTCTGCCTTTGTGCTCTTAAAAGAATACTCAATACAAATTAATCTTTGCGTTTAAGCAATAAAAAAGCCATCTCATATTGAGACGGCTCTATATTTTTGATTGAATCTAATTCTTATTCAAAGTCCTGATCTTCGTATTTGGATAAATCTTCCTTTTTCCGAAAACAAACTTGATGATTACCGGAAGTGTAGTTACCAATACAATTACAATAATGATATACTCCAGTTTTTCTTTTAGGTTGATTCCAAACTGTTCCATAAAGAGCTTATCCAGATAATGTCCTGCAAAGATCAGAATGAACGACCATAATACGGCACCAATAATATTATCTCTTAAAAATTCTTTTTTGTCCATCTTCACGATACCGGCTACAATAGGGGTAAATGTTCTTACAACTGGTAAAAACCTTGCCATAATCACTGCCAGCGCTCCGTGTTTTTCAAAGAAATCATGTGCCTGATAAAGATATTTCTTTTGAAAAGCATTGAATCTGGTCTTTTATACAAAGCTGGTCCAGCCTTTCTTCCGAAATAATATCCCACTTCATTTCCAATAACGGCTGCAAGGGCTACTCCTGAAGCTAATAGTGTAGTATCTAAGAAATCGCTCCCTGTAGAGCCAAAAGTCTCTTTGATAATTTCAACGGCATAAATCCCTGAAACGAATAAAAGTGAATCTCCCGGCAGGAAAAATCCTACAAAAGCCCTGTTTCAGCAAATACGATAAACAAAATAAGCCAAAACCCTCCCATTTTAATATAAAACTCAGGGTTTAATAAATCCTTCCAGCTATTGAAATCTTCCATAAATATCGATGAACAACAAAAATAGGTCTAAAATGTCTGAAACAAAAATTAATTATAAGATTTTAACTAAAATTCAAACATGATTTTTATAAGTCGAGGTCATCATCGGAAACTGCCGTCCCATCGGCCATTAAGAATGCTTTCAGGAAAGGAGTGATATTACCGTTCATAACAGCATCCACATCTGACGTTTCATGTCCTGAGCGTACATCTTTTACCAGCTTGTAAGGGTGCATGACGTAATTTCTGATCTGGCTTCCCCACTCGATCTTCATTTTGTTGGCTTCTATCTCGTTTCTGGCTTTCATACGTTCTTCCAGTTCCATTTCGTAAAGCCTTGAACGTAAGAGCTGCATGGCTTTTTCTTTATTCTGAAGCTGGGAACGGGATTCGGAGTTTTCGATGATAATGCCGGTTGGAGCGTGACGAAGACGTACAGCGGTTTCCACCTTGTTTACGTTCTGCCCTCCGGCTCCGGAAGCTCTCATGGTTTCAAAACTGATATCGGCCGGGTTGATATTGATCTCGATGGTATCATCCACCAAAGGATAAACATACACGGAAACAAAGCTCGTATGACGCTTCGCATTACTGTCAAAAGGTGATATTCTTACCAGTCTGTGAACTCCGTTTTCTCCCTTCAGATATCCGAAAGCATATTCCCCTTCAATTTCAAGGGTTACAGTTTTCACTCCTGCTACATCACCTTCCTGGAAGTTCAGTTCACGGATTTTATACCCCTGCTTTTCTGCCCACATGGTATACATTCTCATCAGCATGGATGCCCAGTCACAACTTTCTGTTCCTCCTGCTCCTGCTGTAATCTGAAGAACGGCAGAAAGCTCATCCCCTTCATTGGAAAGCATATTCTTGAATTCAAGGTCTTCAATTTTTCCACCAATTGCGGAAATGTTTCATCCAGTTCTTTTTCAGAATCCGGATCTTCTTTGGCAAAGTCAGCCAATACCTGCAGATCTTCAAACTGTGTCTGAATCTCATCATAGCTTTCTACCCATTTTTTCTTGGAACGAAGCTGTTTTAAAAATGCTTCAGCCGTTTTTGGATTGTCCCAAAATTCCGGAGCCGCAGTTTTTTCATCATCATTGGCTATTTCAATCTTCTTTTTCTCAATCTGAAGATACCTGTGTAAATCTTCAATTCTGGATTGAACTTCTTTTATCTGGTCGTTGTTAATCACGAATGTTTCTTTTTTGCAAAAATAAGGAATTCTTTTAGAGTGGAGAGAGGCGGGTTAAAGTTTTGGATCCGAAGTTCGGGTTCCGAGATGGAGTTCAAGGTCTGAATTTGAAATTTAAAGAAGACAAAATATTTTTCCTTTATATTTATACTTTAAAACAGGTTAAATGGATATCAAATCAATGATTGGATTAATCAGCGTAAGGGAAATTTTGCTCAGTTAAAAAAGCTTATTATTTCAATGAATATAATGCCTGGTCTTTCTAAAAACAGTTTTGACCACTTAACAGAAAAGCTTCTTCAACAACTGGAAAAAGGAGCTGATCAGGAAAAGCTGGAAAATATTATAGAAACCGAGTTGGGAGTCACTTACGGTCTTTACAGGTCTGAGTTTATTGCTGAAGACATTGCAAAACCTATTTTAAAGTGGTGGGAAAACAGCTAAATCACTCATTGATAATTTCAGCTTCAAAACTTCTTCTAAGATATTCTTTTGCTTGTTTACTTTCCGATTTGAACCCTGCCATAGTTAAAGCGTAGACAAACAGGAGCATGCCTAAAGGAAGAAAAAGCTCTACCGCTATTTCTTTTTCTCTTATAGCTCTTAGAGAAACACCTATGAAGAAAATCAGGGCAAATGAGCACCAGACTATTAAAAAAAGAAGACAAATGCATGTAGCGACATGGTTACCTGTATCTGGGTTCCGTTATTTTCATTTTGAATTCTACCGTTTATCTGGGGAAGAAAAGAATTTCTATACTGAATAACTCTGCTTATTTCAAAGCTATTATTATTCACAGATCCTTCATAGTCTTTTATATAATTCTTTCCCAAACCAAATTTTTTAGGTTCTACAAAACCGGAAAGTCTTGTTAAAACTTCCTGTTCAGACAAGTTTGTTTTGTAAGTAATACGTTCAAATGGTAAGTATTTCATGAGTATCAACGTAGTATTTATATCATTTCTGCTATCATCTCACCAATTTTGGGGGCTAAAGCTACTCCCATTCCTGAAAGCCTAACGGCGCAAAACTGTCTTTCAGAAACCTGTTTTACAATAGGTGTTTTTTCCGGACCCATTGCCATTATTCCTGACCAGCGGAGTGCAATTTTAAAGTCTTTATGAGGAAGAATAACTTCTCTTAAAAAGTTTTCCAGGTGATTCTGCAGAAATTCTGTGGTTTCAAAAGCAGTGGTTTCTTCGGTTTTAAAATCCTGATTTCTTCCACCGCCCAGCAATATCCTGTTTCCTAGATTTCTGAAATAATAATACCCTTCATCATAATGGAACGTTCCTTTAAGCTTCAAACCGTCTATCGGTTCTGTCAAAATAACCTGTCCACGGGCAGGAGCGATATTTTCTTTTACCAAAAACTTTGATGTGAAAGCATTGGTACAATAAATTACTTTACCAGCTGTTACTGAAACATTGCCGGAAAGATAAACCTCAGCATTTTCTGCTCTTTCTTCAATCTTCAGGACTTCTGTTCCGAATAAAAACTCAACCTTCAATTCATAACATTTTTCCAGCAGCTTTTGTAACAGTTTCCCCGAATGAAGGCTTCCTTCACATGGGTTTTCTATCAGGAATTCAGATTTTTCAAGTCCGAATTCCTGTATTTTATCCTGTTTCGGAATATACGTTTTATCCAGTCCGGTTATTGATTTCAGTTTTTCATTAACACTATCGATATGAGTTAAAGGTCCTTCATTATTTACAATTTCATAACCTCCTTCAAGTTCAAAATCAATTTCATCATTTTTAAAATAATGCTGAATTTTCTGAAGCCCATCAAATCTCATTGTAACAAGCTCCAGTGTTTTTTCCCAGCCCATTTTCTCAGAATCAGCAATGATTTCGGTAAGGCTTCCAAAACAGGCAAACCCTGCATTTCTTGTTGAAGCGCCTAACGGAATAGCGCTTCTTTCAACAATTACAACAGATTTTTCAGGATATTTCTCTTTGACAGCTATCGCAGTCCAGAGTCCGGAAAATCCTGACCCTATGATGATAACATCTCTTTTCCTATAGAAAGTGTCCAGCTCCCAGATGCTGTTCATAAATAATGAGTGATTTTTATAAAACCTTAAACTTTAAACATCGAACGATTACCCTTTATCTCCCCCATCATTATGTTGAAAACCGATGGCTCTTTGTGGCTCTTCCACTACTCTGTAGGTTTCCAGTTCATTTTTCAATGCCTGAATTCTGAACTGAAAATCATCAAAATTATTGATAATTACATCAGCCAGGAATCTTGCTACCTGATCAAGATATTCTTCAGTGAGCTTGGATCCGGCATCCCTTAAGGCACCGTTTAAAAGATTCTGGTCGATCTTCAGTTTTTCGTTTCTGGTTTTCTGGTAAAGGTTTTTAATCCTTTTCTTTAAGCTTTGGGTAAAGTCGATCAGCATGGTATTGCTGAATGCCTTCATCTTTGAAGAGATGTCATGCCAGAAAGGAATTTTATCCGCTTTGTTGTTTTTAAGGATTTTATACAATAAAGAATCTTCCTCAAGACCTCTTGTCATGGCATAAAGAATAATTTCAGAACGTTCAGAAGCATTAGGAGGAAAAACAGGGATCAGCACATCAAATCTTCCGGGTGCCAGAATTTCCTCATCAATTTCTGCCACAAATTAGCTGAGCCTACCATCAGAACTCCTTCTTTTTCAAATTTGCTGATATAATGAAGAATAAGCTCCTGCGCTTCCAGATTACAGGAAGCAACATCCGTCTCTGCTTTTCGCTGCATCATAATTTCGTCAAAATCATCCATGAAAAGAAGCATTTTATTTTCCTTCATCATGCTCAGCAGAAAATCACTGAAATTGATTTCGTTGCCGTCAATCAATGAAGTTCCGAGATAGTGTTTTTTGACTTCTTTAAACTGATAACCGATGATTTCAGCAATCTTGTTGGCCCAGAATATCTTACCGCTTCCGGGAGGCCCATACAGGATAATTCCTGCCGGTTTGTTGATTCCCCAATCCTTGATCTGCTGCGGATTGAGGAAGGGTTCCAAAACAGTGGAGGTATAAAAAAACAGGTCCCTGTATCCTATGAAATCTCTTTGCTGCAGACTGGTTTTATGCCCGAAATAATCATACACAAACTGATAGTTTCCTCCCAGTTTATTATCAATTCCATAACTTGATACAGAAGATTTGAAAAAACCGTTATCGAAAATATTAAGGTTATTATCTTTGATGACCTTTTCAACCTTGTCTTTTGGCTGCTTGATCACTTCTGCAATCTGCTCCAGGGTCTTATTTTTATCAAGATCTTTTTCGTATAACCTTAGAAAATCTACATTTTCACGGGCAAACTTTTCAAAATCTTTCTTTACCTCAAAGTTGGTACTGATACAGTCTACCAGTTCAAGATCAAAATCCTGAATAAACTGTTTGATGGCTTCTGCAGATACATTTAATTCTTCTGCCAGTTCAATTAGCTTCATAACTGTTGATTAATTCTATCAAATTTAATGTATTTACCCTTAAATTAATATTGATTTATAATAATTCTGTAACATTCTCTAATTTATATAGACTACTACTATGTAAAACAAATTACATGGAAAAGATTTTATCAGTAAAAAATTTGACGAAGAAATTCAAAAGAGTTGTGGTCAACAATATTTCTTTTGACGTCGAAAAAGGCAATGTTTATGGGCTTCTGGGGCCAAACGGAAGTGGAAAATCCACAACTTTTGGAATGCTGCTTTCAACCATCAACCCTACCAACGGCGACTGGTTCTGGTTTGGAAAAAAGGGAACCGATCCGGACACCTTAAAAAAGATCGGGGCTATTATTGAACAGCCTAACTTTTATCCTTACTTAAGTGCGGAAACCAACCTTAAGATTGTTGCAGAAATTAAAAATACTCCCTATTCAAGGATTGATGAAGTTCTGAAAACCGTTAATCTGTACGAAAGAAGAAAAGATGCTTTCAAAACTTTTTCTTTGGGGATGAAACAGCGTCTTGCCATTGCTTCTGCCATGCTGAACAATCCGGAAGTATTGATTTTAGACGAGCCTACCAACGGACTGGACCCCGAAGGGATCATACAGATCAGAGAAATCATCAGCGATATTGCCAAACAAGGCATCACCATTATTATTGCAAGCCATCTTCTGGATGAAATTGAAAAAATCTGCAGCCATGTAATTGTATTGAAAGAAGGAAATTCCATTTACTGCGGAAGAGTGGATGAAATGACCTCCAACAATGGGTATTTCGAATTAAAAGCAGACAACAACACTTTGCTTTTAAATGCTTTGAATGAACTTCAATGGTTCTCTTCCATCAATCAGGAGGGTGATCTTATCAAAGCTCAGATCCGTGATGATGCTTCAATTTCAGCTTCGGCAATGAATCAGAAGCTGGCAGAGAAAGGAATTTATCTTTCCCATCTGACGAAGAAAAAACTGTCCCTTGAATCTCAATTCCTTGAACTTGTAAAAAACACGAATTAATCATGATAAAATTATTAAAACTGGAATACTACAAAAACCTGAATTATAAGCCATTCAAGGTTTTTACGATACTTTATTTCGCCATTCTTATTGCTTTGCTTTTCATTGGATTGGTAGACTTTGATGTTTTGGGAGGGACTGTTAACTTAAAGAACAGGGGATTTATAATTTCCCGGAAATCTGGAACTTCACCACCTGGATTGTTGCCTTATTGAAAATCTTCCTGGGACTGATTATTGTTTTCTCCATTTCACAGGAGTTCAGCAACAGAATGTTCAAACAGAATACGATTGATGGGCTGAGCAGAAAAGAATTCATTACTTCAAAATTACTGACGATAAGTATTTTCACCATTGTTTCAACAGCCATTGTATTGGGAATTACTTTATTTCTGGGATATCAATATTCGAATACAACGGAATCTGCAAAGGTTTTTGCTGAAATTTTCTTCATCGGAAACTACTTTGCCAAGCTATTCACTTTCTTCTGCTTCTTAATGTTCCTGTCCGTTTTACTGAGAAAATCAATTTTTGTATTTCTCGCTCTTTTTGTTTTCTGGATTGGTGAGGGGATTTTAACAGCTGTTGAAGTATTCTCAAAAGTAAAAGGAATGCAGGGCCCGCAAAGAAATGAGATTCTTCAGAATGATTTCTTTATCACGCATCTTTTGCCATTGGAGAGTATGTCTAACCTTATTCCAAATCCAATGATGAGATTAAATATGGCCAAAATGATGGGTGTAAAATATGAATTCCACTACCCTACGGAAAGTCTTATTGCCTGTCTGGTGTGGTGTGGTGTTTTTATATTCGGATCATATTGGATCCTGAGAAAAAGGGATTGGTAGTTTTCTGTGCTGAAGATTAAAAGATTTAATTATTAAAATATGTAAAGATTCTTTTTAAGTGGTTCGTTTTCCGGATCACTTTTTTTGGCTTAAAATTTTCATTCAATCCTTTTAAAAAACTAACCATGAAAAAAATATACTACTTTCCGGGATTGATCAGTGCCCTACTGATTCCTGTTCTGTTTTGGTATTATGGAAATCAGAAGTTTGAAAACATTAACGTTTCTGTTATTGACATCGGACTTCCTGCCAAAGAAAGAGAAGGGATTAAAAATACTTTAGCAAGTTTCGAACCTGCACGGAACTGGAATTACAAAAAATAAAAATAGCCCCCGGTACAGCTAAAGAAAATTCAAATTTATATGTTTCAGAATTGAAAAATCTCCAGAAAAGAAATGAAAGAGTCTGGTATTGAATTTATTTTAGATCAAAATAATACGTATGGTGATTTTGTCTCAGTTTTAAACGATCTGGCAATAGCTAAACAAGAGCAGTATGCAGTTGATGTAGAGAAAACGGGACATATTTTTGCTGTTTTTTGCTATATTGATCCTAAATTACAATATCCTGAATATGAATGTTTGCTTTGTAACGATACTATAGATGGGGGACCTGGAGAAACTGCAGATATTTTCGAATTTACCTGCTATGGAAAAATCTTTAACCTGTTTACAACCGCTTCCAGAGAAACTTCCTACATTATTTTTGGATTCCTTATATTTCTGAATATCTCCATGTTCAGCATCAAAGAAAGATTTCAAACTCATACATAAAAAGGCTGCCATTCGGCAGCCTTCCTTTCACATTACTTTTTATCTAACAACGGAAGATATTTTCCGTATCCTTTACTTTCCATTTCTGCTTTTGGAATAAATTTCAGAGAGGCACTGTTGATACAGTAACGAAGTCCTCCTTTATCTTGCGGGCCATCTGTAAAAACGTGTCCTAAATGGGCATCACCGGTTTTACTTCTTACCTCTACCCTTGTCATCCCGTGGGAACGGTCCATTTTTTCTTCAATCAGGCTTTTTGTAATCGGTTTTGAAAAACTTGGCCATCCACATCCGGATTCAAATTTATCTGTAGAAACAAACAATGGCTCTCCTGTGGTGATATCCACATAAATTCCTTCACGGGTTTCATTCCAGTATTCGTTTTGGAAAGGTCTTTCTGTACCGTTTTCCTGGGTAACGTTATATTGTTCTGCAGTCAGTTTTTCTTTCAAAACTTTTTTATCCTGTTTTTGATAGGCCGGTTTTGGAAGAGGATTGGCTTTTTTGCCATTTCAAAAAGTCCCGGTTCAATGTGACAATATCCGCCCGGATTTTTGTCCAGATAATCTGATGATAGTCTTCTGCTTTGTAGAAGTTTTTCAACGGAATAGTCTCTACCAATATCGGCTTGCTGTAATTTTTTGCCAGCTTCTGAACTTCATCTTTTACTACCGCTTCATCGGATTTGTTGGTGAAATAGATCCCGGTTCTGTACTGGTTTCCTCTGTCATTTCCCTGCTGATCTTTACTGGTAGGATCAATAGTTTTAAAATACAGATCAATCAACAGTTTCAGATCTACCTGTTCCGGATCATACTTTACTTTTACGGTTTCTGCAAAACCTGTTGTATGGCTCACCACTTCTTCATAGGTAGGATTTTGAGTATTCCCGTTGGCGTACCCCACTTCTGTTCCTACCACTCCACGAATCTGTTGAAAAAAATGTTCTGTTCCCCAGAAACATCCACCTGCAAAATAAATCTCTCTAACGTTTTTACTATCCATAATTTTTTCATTTTCTTTTTTTACTTCCACTATGCCGGGCTTCGTTTTCTTAAACAGTCCCGATCCTGCAGCAAATACTGCGATACCCAGAATGATTCCGAGTACGATTAATATATTTTTCATATTGAGCTTTTTATTCATTACTTATTATTTTGAACGATCATTAATCCAAATCCTAAAAGCATAAGATCTTTTACAATAAAGAAATCCGTCACAGGCACTCCATCCACTATCTTCCACATTCCAGGAGTAGTAAACAGATAGCTTAATGTTGTCAGGAAAATGACAATCATTCCTGTTCCTGCATACTTCCTTAGTACAGCAAATTTCGCACTAAATACCAGGAGTAATGCAATGATAATTTCTATCACTCCGATAAGATTAGACACTGCCTGGACGCTTATAATCTTATATACGAAAAAAGTTAAGAAATGGTTTTCCACCAAAGGTTTTATTGCGGCTGCTTCTGTAGGGGTAAATTTGAAGATACCGATCCACAGCAAAATAAGAGCTGCTCGAAGAGTGAGATGTAATACCCTGTCCGGGTTAACTGATTTTTAGATTCCTGTACTGTTCCGACCATGTTTTAAGATTTTAATTAATACTTTATCGTTTTCAAAAGTATAGTCGGAGCCTTTTTAAAATCCTGACAGAATTTTTATCAGAAATCTAATTTATCGAACATTTTATTTTTAAAGTCCTGAATTTCAGAATCATTTATTTCTGTTTTCTGGCCCGTAAATGTTCTGGCCAGCATTTGATCCAGAACTTCCAGTTTCCGTTTGTACATCCTGCACCATTTACAGATCATCAGATGCATGGTAAGCTTTCTTTTTTCTTTGGCGGAAATGGTATCGGCATTACGTTTTTCCATGAGCAGCGTTGCTTCACTGCATGGTAAAAAGGATATGTAGTATTTTTCTTATCATTTCATTTACGATCTTAAAAACCAATTGAGCTCCAGACATTCTCTGAGCTGTACCCGGCTTCGTTGAAGGATCTTCCAAAGGTTAGTCGTGGAAATATTCAATTCCTGACTTACTTCCGGAGCTTTTTTCTTCAATATAATACATTTTCAGCAGGATCTTCCATCTGGAGGGTAATTCTTCGATACATTCCTCCAATGTTTTATTAAAATCGCGGTTATCTAAAAGCTCGCCGCCTTCCCCCGATACATTCCAGTCATTTAAAACATTATTATCTTTCCATGAACCGGTTTCATCAAAAAAATGATCAAGCCTGATATCAGGTTCCGATTTATATTTTTTCCGGTAAAAATCCGCAACTTTTCTGTTAAGAATAGCCATCAGCCAGGTCAGAGGCTGACTCTTTCCTTCAAAAGAATCATATCCTGAATAGGCAGCCAGAAAAACTTCCTGAACCACATCCTGTGCATCTTCTTTATTCGAAAGTACATACAGCGCCCGCTTCAAAAGCGGCCCTGAATATTGTTCTATCCAGTTTTTCAACTCTTCATCTTTTGTCATGGGAAGGATTTTTGTCTTATTTCAGATCACGGCGAAGGTAATAAGTTAAGTGTGAAACTGCAAAATTCATGAATTATTAAATTAAATATATAACTTAAGTCTTATCTTCCTGTTTGAAGCTTTATTTTCACCCCCAAAACCTTACAGGTTTTAAAACCTGTAAGGTTTATCCGGCGTCTGTGCTGAAAAAACAAAATATGAAAGCTAAGGCCGTCACCATTCAAAACATAGCATAAAATTATTACAAATCGCTTAAAAATAGTAAATTTGCATCTTATCAAAATTTGATACTAAAAAAAGCAAAAGCAATACTATGACATCACAAGAGATACGTCAAAAATTTTTAGATTATTTTAAAAGTAAGGAGCATTTAATCGTTCCTTCAGCTCCTATTGTGCTGAAAGACGACCCTACCCTTATGTTTTCCAACTCCGGAATGACGCAGTTCAAGGATTTCTTCCTTGGATACAAAACCCCTACCGCCCCTAGAATTGCCGATACACAAAAGTGTCTTAGAGTTTCAGGGAAGCACAATGACCTGGATGATGTAGGTAGAGATACTTACCACCACACCATGTTTGAAATGCTGGGAAACTGGTCTTTCGGGGATTACTTCAAAAAAGAGGCTATTGCTTTTGCCTGGGAATTACTGACTGAAGTATACGGAATTCCGAAAGAAAATTTATACGTTACCATTTTTGAAGGGGATGCTTCAGAAAATCTGGACAGAGACCAGGATGCTTATAATTTCTGGAAATCTCACATTTCAGAAGACAGAATCATCAACGGAAATAAAAAAGATAACTTCTGGGAAATGGGTGAAAGCGGACCGTGCGGACCGTGTTCAGAAATCCATATTGACCTGAGAACTCCTGAAGAAAAAGCAGCTGTTCCGGGAATTTCCCTTGTAAATCAGGATCACCCGCAGGTTGTGGAAGTATGGAACCTTGTTTTCATGGAATTCAACAGAAAGGCAGACAAATCTTTAGAAAAACTTCCTGCTCAGCACGTAGATACGGGAATGGGCTTTGAGCGTCTTTGTATGGCGCTTCAGGGAAAATCTTCCAACTATGATACTGATGTATTTACTCCGCTTATTTCTAAAGTTGAGGAGCTTTCAGGTAAAAAATACACCGGAATCTTAGAAGATGAAAAAGATATCGCCATCCGTGTTGTGGTAGACCACATCAGAGCGGTTTCTTTTGCTATTGCTGACGGGCAGCTGCCATCCAACGGAGGTGCCGGTTATGTAATCAGAAGAATTTTAAGAAGAGGAATTTCTTATTCTTACCGATTCCTGGATATGAAAGAGCCTTTCCTTTACAAACTGGTTGCTGTTCTGCAGGAACAGATGGGGCCATTCTTCCCTGAAATTGAAAAGCAGGGTAAACTGGTTGCTGAAGTAATCAAAAGTGAAGAAGATTCATTCTTAAAAACTATTGAGAACGGTCTGATCAGAGTTGAAAAGCTGATACAGCAGACCATTGCCAATAATCAGAAAGTATTACCAAGCGAAGAAGTGTTTGAACTGTATGATACTTATGGTTTTCCTGATGACTTAACAAGAATTATTGCTGAGGAAAAAGGATTAACGATTGATGTAGCAGGTTTCAAAGCTGAAATGGAAAAGCAAAAACTTCGTTCCAAGGCAGATTCTGCCCAGAAGGTTTATGACTGGGTTGTTTTAGAAGAAAAACCTGAATCATTCGTTGGATATGACCAGATTGAATCTGAAACCTATATTACAAGATACAGAAAGGTAGAAAACAAAGACGGGGAATTTTACCAGGTGGTATTAAGCAGCTCTCCATTCTACCCTGAAGGCGGTGGACAGGTTGGAGATAAAGGTGTTCTTGAAAACGCTGCTGAAAGCTTTGAAGTACTGGAAACTAAAAAGGAAAATGGTCTTATCATTTCTTTAATTAATGGTCTTCCAAAAGATGCAGGCGCTTTATTCTATGCTAAAGTTAATGCAACAGACAGAAAGAACTCTCAGGCTAACCACTCTGTGACTCACCTTCTGCATGAAGCTTTAAGAGATGTTCTGGGAACTCACGTGGAGCAGAAAGGTTCTTATGTAGGTCCTGATTATCTGCGTTTCGACTTCTCTCACTTTAATAAAATGACTGAAGAAGAAATTGCTTTAATTGAAGAAAAAGTAAACCATAAGATCAAGGAAAGCATTGCTTTACAGGAATTCAGAAGCATCCCGATTAAGGAAGCTCTGGAAAAAGGTGCCATGGCTTTATTTGGCGAAAAATACGGGGACAATGTAAGAATGATCCAGTTCGGAAGTTCAAAAGAGCTTTGCGGGGGAACTCACGTAAAAAATACCAGCGAAATCGGTCATTTTAAGATCACTTCTGAAGGTTCTGCGGCTGCAGGAATCAGAAGGATTGAAGCTATTTCAGGAGATAAATCTGAAGAATACTTCAAAAACCTTGAAAAGCAGATTACCGAGCTTTCCCAGTTATTAAAGTCTAAAGATGTGGTAAGATCTATCGAAAAACTGATCGAAGAAAACACTTCACTGAAGGCTGAGGTAGATGCTCTTAAAAAGGAAAAAGCAAAAGGAGAAATCGGGGAATGGAAAAATGCTTATGAGCAGAAAGGTAATAAGCAGCTTCTTGTGAAGAAAACTTCTCTGGATGCTGGTTCTGTGAAAGACATCGTATTCCAGCTGAAGCGAGAAATTCCGTCTTCAGTAACGATCATACTTTCTGATGCAGACGGGAAACCAATGATTACTGTTGGAGTTTCTGACGATCTTGCTGCAGATTACCAGGCTGGCGCTATCGTAAAGGATCTTGCAAAAGAAATCCAGGGCGGCGGCGGCGGTAACCCGGGCTTTGCTACGGCTGGTGGTAAAAACCTTGAAGGTTTAGAAAACGCTTACCAAAAAGCATTGAATATCTAATAGAAACATCTGTTATAAATTTTAGCCCCGGCTGTCTAATTCTGAGACAGCCGGGGCTCTTTGCCATACATATATTATTTTTAACTCAAAGCTCAATACTTATATTTCAGAAGGCAGAACGGAATCAATTTAATTGATTCTTACCAAACGAAGTAATAATTCTATGTCGCAGATCAGGTATGCTTTACCCGTAATAACTGAGCAATCTGTGAAATCAGCGGGAACCTTTACGAATGAAAAAAAATAGAAATAAAACTTTTTGGTACTCTGCGTTGCAACACATATCATTTTTTACTGTTAAGATTTTTATTCGTATTCTTTATTTATATCCATTCTAATTATTGACCTTGCCTTAACAAATCATCACCTAATCTTAAACTATTTGTTTTATCTTCTTAAAACTTAATTAACACCGGACCATTAGTTTTGCCATAATCGAAATTCAAAAAATGTAATTATGAAAATTAACAAAACTATCGGAGCTTTATTCCTTGCAGCTATTATTTTTCAAAGCTGTAATGATGATAATAACGGGGATTCCAATACCCCTCCCAATGACAAAATCAAACTTGAAAACTTTTCTAAAGAACCCGCTTTCGTTTTTGGGATGCCTGGTTTTGAAAATTTAAATATTACCACTCTTATTTCCAGTTCCGATGTTCTTCCAGGTTCTCCTGATTTCGTTTTCGGAGGTCAGCCTGACGGTATGGGAATTATGAAAGATCCTAACTCTGACGGTTATCTGATGATCACTAATCACGAGATCAAGCAATCTGTATCAAGAGTATACTTAGACAAGACTTTTAAACCTGTAAAAGGAGAATATATCTTAAACGGAACCGGAGGAATGACAAGATTGTGTTCTGCAACACTGGCAACTCCGGAAATTCATGGTTTCAGCGCGTTCCTTACCGCAGGTGAATCAGGTGAAGAAAGTATGGTTCATGCTTTAAACCCATTGGCACCGGTATCTCAGGCAGCTGATAAAACAAGAGTAAAACCTGCTTTGGGAAAAGCTTCCATGGAAAATGCAGTTCCGCTTCCTAAAGATGTTTCTAACGGAAAAACGTATATCATTATTGGTGAAGACCAGTCTTATTCTTCTTCCCATCAGTCTGCAGGACAGCTGATCATGTATGTAGCCGATACACAGGGAGATCTGGATAACGGTAAGCTGTATTCTTTAAGGAGAACAAACAGCAACTATACAGAAACGGATATGACGAAAGGAAACAGCTACGATGTAGAATTTGTTGAAATTCCTAACGCCAAAAATCTTACAGGTGCACAGATCAATCAGAAAAATATTGATAATAACGCGATCCGCTTTTCAAGAGTGGAAGATGTAGACTACAGAAAGGGAGCAGGAAAAGGAAGAGAAATTTATTTTACCGCTACCGGAGAATCTTCCGACGGCATCAATCCAAAAGCAGGATTAACCATGTGGGGAAGAGTGTACAAACTTGTTCTGAACTCCAATAATATGCTTACAGGAAAATTAGAAGTAGTTGCTGAAGGGGACTCTAATCCTGGAAATAACCTTATCAATCCTGACAACTTATGTGTTACTGAAAACTTTGTTTACATCCAGGAAGACGGAGATTCTTACTACAAAAATGCCAACCACGATTCTTACATCTGGCAGCTGAATATTGCCACCAAACAATATAAGCCATGGCTGAATATGAAGCACAACAGAAATGACTCTGCATGGCAGACTGCTTACAACCAGTCCGGAGACCTTCAGAAATTCGGTTCATGGGAATTCGGGGCGATGGTTGATATTTCAGACATCATCGGAGTTCCGAATACATTCTCTGTGAATATTCACTCTCATACGTGGCAGCTTGATAAATTCAAAAATCCTGACGGTTCCGGAATCAACGCCAATAAAGAGGGCGGGCAGATTGTAATCATCAGAAACGTAGAAAAATAGTTTCAAATTCTTCATATCAAATTCAATTAAAGTATCAATAGAAAATCTCTGTTGATACTTTTCATACTTATGAATACACTTTCAAAATACCCGATACTCCTCTTCCTGTACTCTGCTGCAGCATTTTTCACTCTTTCCTATTGTAAAAACAATAAGCAGCAGCCGGTATATGAAGATCTTGGTTCTGTAAAAAACACGATTCTCAAAACCAATACAGATTTTGAGAAACAGATCAACCAACTGAAAACCCTTGTTACCAAAGATTCCGATGAAAAACTTCTTCAGCAGCAATTCCAGGACATCAGAAAAACCTATAAAAAAATGGAATGGGCTGTAGAATATTTCCTTCCCCACTCCGCAAGGTTTATCAACGGTCCTGCTCTTCCGGAAATTGAGATGGATGAGCATACAGAAATAGAGCCCGAAGGCTTACAGGTATTGGAAGAAATGCTCTACCCTTATGATAAAAGAAATAAAGAAGAGGTGATCAGAATGCTTAACAAGCTCATAAACAAAAGCAACACCATAAGCACCAGCTTTCAGGTAATTACCATCAGTAAGGATCAGGTTTTTGATGCGTTAAGACAGGAAACTTTCAGAATTTCAAGCTTAGGAATATCAGGTTTTGATACCCCTGTTTCAGGAACATTTTTACAGGAAATGCCTTCTTCTCTTCAGGGAATTAAGGAAACGCTTAAACAAATTTCCACTGAGCGGTCAAGAGACAAAGCATTAAAAAGTATCGAAACAGAAATCAATTCGGCAATTGAAGTGCTGAAAAGAAACACAGATAAAAATACGTTTGATTACGTCAGTTTTATCCCTGACCACCTGAATAAAATCACGGCCTTAATGCTTGAGTTTAAAAGTCAGGAGAAAATCCCGGATGTTGAAGTAACAACAGCTTTAAACAAAAATGCAGCTACTTTCTTTGCTAAAAATGCTTTTGATCCTAATGCCTTCACTCCCGGAAAAGAATATGCCTATTCTGAAGAAAAAGCCGCTCTGGGTCATCAGCTTTTTAATGATAAAATTCTATCCAGCAATAATAACCGGAGCTGTGCAACATGTCATATTCCAGAAAAAGCTTTTACTGACGGACTTGCCAAAGCAATGTCTCTTGAAAATTCGGAACTGGCCAGAAACACACCTTCCCTTAATTATGCGGGATATCAGCATGGTCAGTTTTGGGATATGAGAAAGGATGATCTGGAAGGACAGAGCTCCGATGTGATCTCCAATAAAGAAGAAATGCATGGTGATCTGAATGTTATTCTTGCCAAGATCAATCAGGATAAAAAATATCAGGCAGCATTCAAAAATATTTATCATTCTCCAAAAACAGAAGTTTGGCAGCTTCAGAATGTATTGGCAAGCTATATCCGGTCTCTGGCTAAATTCAATTCTGATTTTGATGAATATATGAGAGGAAATAAATCAGCGATGACGGATGACCAAAAGCGGGGCTTTAACCTTTTTGTAGGAAAAGCGCAGTGTGCAATATGTCATTTCCTTCCTTTATTCAACGGTACGGTTCCTCCTAATTTCAAGAAAACCGAACAGGAAGTTTTAGGATCAGCAGTAAACGGAGAAAACAAGACTTTTGACCATGATCCGGGAAGAGGTAAGTTTCATGAGACAGTTCCCTCATTACAGCATTCATTCAAAACACCCACCCTAAGAAATATCAGCAAAACAGCGCCATATATGCACAATGGCGGTTATAAAACATTGAAAGAAGTCATGAACTTTTATAACAAAGGTGGTGGAAAAGGTTTTGGATTTAAAGTCGAGAATCAGACACTCTCTGATGCGCCTCTGCAGCTTACAGATCAGGAGGTCAATGATATTATTGAGTTTATGAAATCCCTTGATGACAAATAAAATACGATTCTAAAACACAAACAGCAAAAAACAATTAAAACTCCCGGATATCAATTGTTCAGGGAGTTTTTTTATTGGTAATCTCAGGAAAATACAGAAAGAGTATCTGAATAACTTATCACTCAGTTTTATCACGGAAACGTCCATAAAAACATTAGATTAAATCAATGTTATACTCTGTTAAAAACTTTTCTACCACAATAAATATTATTAATTTTGACCTAGTTTTTTTACATGAAAAGGGGTTTACTGTTAATATTTTTTCTGATCTGCTTTCTGGGGTATTCACAAACAAAAATTAAAGTTGTGGATGACGCCAGTCAAAAGCCTGTCTTTAAAGCTAAAGTATCCTGTGACAATACGGTTATCGGATATACCAATGAACAAGGTATTCTGGAATTTAAAACAGGATGTAAAAATATTGATATTGAAGCGGATTCTTATCAGAAAGAAAGCCTTACTGTAGAGAGCAGCATGGAAGTTTCCCTGCTGAAAAAAACATCCAGAACCACCAATATTGAAGCGGTGGTGATTGAAGATAAAAGTGATCCCAGGGCTTTGGAAATTCTAAAAAAGTAAATAAGCTCTGGAAAGAAAACTCTCCGAAAAGCTTAGGTTCCTATTCTTACAAATCCTATGAAAAAATTTCCCTTGATATTGATGAGGACAGCCTTTCTCAGTTTAACCAGTATTTTAATGATCTAAATATTTTCAGGAAAAAAGGGAAAAAGACTCTTTGAATAATATTACCGCAAGCAAAATCTTTTCAAAAAGTAAGCTGTTTCTCTGGGAAAGGGCTCAGGAGTTTTTATATTCCAAAAAATACGGTGAAAAAATCAATATTCTGGACAACAGAATTTCAGGTCTGAAGCAGCCTATTTACGAAATGATCGCCCTTCAGCAGAGTAACAGGGATGTTGTTCCCGAACAGGTAAAGCCGGAGAACAGAGGGCTATACAGATTCTTTCTTTCTGATACCGTTACCCTGGACGGAAGAAAAACCTTTGTGATCCGTTTCCGTGAAGTGAATTACAAAAAACCAGACAGAAAACGAAAATATAACGGTGCCATCTATGTGGATACTGAAACGTACGGAATCAAAAAAATCGAAAATTTCAGTAAAAATAAAAACGAAGGAATCATTACCAGCACCTGGGTATTTTACAATAACAAATGGTTCCTTGCCCACGAAAAAGCCAAGCTAAAAATGGGTAAAATGGCTATGGATGACAAAGTGCATGCAGATGATAAGAAAGACAAAAAAAGCTTTGGTACCTACGCTTTCCTCACTTCAAAATATTTTGATTTCGAATCTCCTATTGAAGAAGATCCCAAAGATTTCAAAGGCTACACTTTCTCGGTAAAAAATATTGACGGACAATCACTGGACCGCTACAGAACCGAAGCTCTTACTGAAAGAGAACAGAACACCTATAAAACTATTGACAGCTTAGGGAAAAAATATAAAATTGACAGCAAAGCACAGATCTTGTCAGGATTGCTGAACGGACAGATCAGAGTGGGTTCTGTAGATTTTGCAGTGGATGAAATTGTGAATTACAACTCTTATGAAGGATTCAGACTAGGTTTAAAAGCCAAGCTTAATGAGAATTTTGATCCGCATTTTTCACCGGATTATTATTTCGCCTACGGGGTAAAGGACAGAAGATGGAAATACGGAATGGGGCTGGATATGAAAACCACACTGGAAAAAACTCTTTTTCAGATTTGAGGTTTATGATGATGTAACGGCCTCAGGAGAGTTCAACCGAAAGCTATGGAATTTCAAAATGAGAATGATGAACTTCGGGAATAACCTTAATAACGACAAATACTTTCATTTTAAGGGAGCTACATTATCTTATATGAATGATGTCACCAACGGTCTAACCCTTGCCCTTGCCGTAAGAAGAAATACCGAAGAAGCAGAGTTCGATTATCAGTTCAGGGACAGAGGCACTTCATACAGAAACTTCAATACCCTGTTTACCCTGAAGTATTCTCCGAATTCAACCAATATTATGACGCCTCAGGGAAAATCCCTGATCGATCAGAAGTATCCTGAACTGTACTTCAACTATGAGCAGAGCTACAAATTACTACAGGGAGATTTTAATTATTCCCGTTTTGACGCCCTGTTTGTTCATAATTTCAAAACACCCATCGGAACTACTGGTTTCAGAGTGTACGGAGGAGTTGTTCTGGGAGGAGCTCCAATCTGGAAAAACTTTACGATGAACGGACTTGCTTCTCCGGGAAAAGACTTTAATTTTAACCTTACTTCTTACCTTGGGTTTGCCACCCTGGAGGGCGGAAAATATTATAATGATAAATTCGTAGCCTATTATTTCACTCACAAACTGCCCTGGTATTTAAAAAGCTTCGGACATAATATTTCCAGCTTTGATTTTGTCCTTAGAGGAACTATCGGGGATATGAAGCATCCGGAATACCATCAGTTTAAGTTCAGAAAGCTGGACCATCTTTATCAGGAAGTCGGTGTGGAATGGAGCAATTTTCTTTCCAGCTATTTCAATCTTGGGGTATTCTACAGAGTGGGTTATTATGCAACACCTCATTTCAAAGAAAATTTTGCTATTCAGTTTAAACTGAAGTTTCTGGAATTTTAATATTCCCGATCTTTACAGCAAAAATTATACATTATACATTATACATTATACATTATACATTATACATTATACATTATACATTATACTTAATATCATGCAGAAAATCGAGATCAAAGCAGAACAGTTTTTTGAATTATTAAAATTAAAAGACACTCCGATGTGGGAGATTTTCTCACAGATGATTGATGGAAATGAAAAAGAAATTATCTTTTTAGACAATGAAGAAAAGATTCTTTTTAATTATATTTTACCTTCCACACAGGAGAAGCTGGAAGAAGACAGGAAGGAATTTTCAAAGCAGTTTTCAGAGAAATTAGCTAACTTTAATTAAAAGTTTGTATGAATAAAAATTATGTTTTCTGCCTGTTAAGCATTTTTCTGTTGACCCTTGGAAGTGCCCAGACCTATAAAACCATTGGTTTCCGCTATCAAAGAATCTGACCTCCGCACCGATATGTATCAGCTTGCTGCAGACCAGTTCTGGGGCCGTGAAGCAGGAACCCCGGACGAATTAAAGGTTTCCATGTGGCTTGCTGACAAAGCCAAAGAAGCAGGAATGAAACCTGCCGGAGATAACGGAACATTTTTCCAGTTCTTTGATATGTACAGACATCAGGTGATCCCGCAAAGCACTCTGAAAATCGGAGACAACAGTTTAAAATTATGGAAGGATTTCCTTGTTGCAGAACCAGTGAATGCTTCTGTAGACGCTGAAATTGTATATGCAGGAAACACAGAGCCTGAAGATCTTGCCAGACTGAATATCCAAGGAAAAGTTCTTGCAGTAAACGCATCCGGCAAAAATATTTCTAAGGATATGACCCTTTTTGTAAGAAGATATCCTGGATTTGTAAGAAATAAATATTACAATAAAGCTTCTGAACTGGGAGCCAAAGCCATTATCTTCATCACTGATGATATCTCCGAGCAAAGCTGGGTAGAAGTACTGCCTCAAATGACAAGAGGAAGCTACGGCGTGGAAGGGTTAAGAGAAAAAATCACAAATAATATTCCTGTTTTGTGGATCAAAAGAGAAAATGCAGCTTGGGTAAAAAACAATCCGAAAGCATCTTTAAACCTGATCACTGAAACCTACAAATACCCTTCAGTAAATATTATCGGGAAAATAGAAGGTACAGATCCTGTTCTTAAAAACGAATATGTTTTGCTAAGCGGACATCAGGACCATGACGGCATCAGACATCCTGTAAAGAACGATACCATCTATAACGGTGCTGACGATAATGCAAGTACATGCGTTGCAATGTTGGCTATGGCAAGAGCTTATAAAAAGCAGCCGGGAAAAAGAAGCATTCTGTTTGTTTTCCATGGAGCCGAAGAGAGAGGGTTATTAGGATCGAGATGGCACGCAGCCCACCCTGTTGTTCCGAAAGAGAAAATTGTAGCTGTTCTGAATGGTGATATGATCGGAAGAAATGACAATAATGAAGCTGCTTTATTGGGAGGCAATGCTCCTCATAAAAATTCTGAAGAGCTCGTGAAAATGGCCGAAGAAGCCAATAATGAAAGTACAAAATTCAAATACCTGAAAGATTGGGATTCTCCAAGTCATGCTGAATATTTTTATTTCAGAAGTGATCATCTTCCGTATGCTAAAATCGGGATTCCGGCGATATTTTTCACCAGTGTACTGCACGACCAGTACCACACTCCGCAGGATGAATCTGAAAATATCAATTACAAAAAGCTTTATAAAATGACTGAGTGGATGTATAGAACATCCTGGAAAGTAGCTAATGAAACGGAACGCCCAAAAGTAATTGCGAATTTTTCGCTTGAAAGATAATATATTAGATTTAAGAAGAATTTAAGTTGTAAGGAAAGTTAAGATTCAAATTCATTTGAATGATGCGTTCTGCTTATTCAATATCGAAAGAGATTTCTTCATTATTCTTTTGTCTTGAAACAAAAGAATCAAAAATTCAAGACTCAGAAACTTCCGCTAAAAATGAAATCTGTTCTCTAAAAACTTTAAACTGTGCGGAAACAGTCTATATTTAGAATCAAATGGTCCCGCACTCAGACAGTAGAGTTTTTTTAACGTTCACAGAATTCATTTTCTTAACGCTTCAGTTTCTTATTTGACATTGTCAAAAAAACAAAAAGCTTCACGGATTGTGAAGCTTTTTCATTTCATCATTGTGTTTTTAGAATCTGATTGGGTACAAATAATTTAATTTAAATATCATTTGGAACATTAAGAAGATTCAGATTGTAAGGAAAGTTAAGATTCAAATTCATTTGAATGAACCGTTCTGCTTATTCAATATCGAAAGAGATTTCCTTCATTATTCTTTTGTCTTGAAACAAAAGAATCAAAATTCAAGACTCAGAAACTTCCGCTAAAAATGAAATCTGTTCTCTAAAAACTTTAAACTGTGCGGAAACAGTCTATATTTAGAATCAAATGGTCCCGCACTCAGACAGTAGAGTTTTTTTAACGTTCACAGAATTCATTTTCTTAACGCTTCAGTTTCTTATTTCGCTTTTTAATGTCATCAAAGAAATATTTCTCTTTTTCAATCTACTTTTTTTAAATCAGCAAATTCATCAGCGCAGGATCATTATTCAGATAGTTGACAAAGAAATCATATTCCTTCATCTTACTCATCAAAGGAGGAAAATCTCTGTTTTTTTCAGCGCAATTCCCACAACTGCAATTCCTTTTTCTTTTGAATTTTTTGGGTGTATTCAAAATAGGTAATATCATCATCCGGTCCCAGCACATCCATTACAAAAGTTTTTAATGCTCCGGGACGCTGCGGAAATCTTACCAAGAAATAATGTTTTAATCCTGCGTGCAGCAAGGCTTTTTCCTTGATTTCTTCCATACGGGTGATATCATTATTGCTTCCGCTGATAATACACACTACATTTTTACCTTTTATCTCTTCTTTATATTTGTCCAGTGCTGCTACTGAAAGCGCTCCGGCCGGTTCTACCACGATAGCATCCTTATTATACAGTGATAATATGGTTTCACACACTAATCCTTCATCTACTGTAGCCATATCATACAGGATATTTTTACAGCGCTCGAAAGTAATGTCTCCCACCTGCTGTACAGCTGCCCCGTCTACAAAACGGCTGATCTTTTCAAGAAGAACAGGTTTTCCCTTTTCAAGGGCTTTTTTCATGCTCGCAGCTGCTGAAGGTTCTACACCAATAATTTTTGTTTGCGGCGACAAATGCTGAAATACAGTGCATATTCCTGCTGCCAGTCCGCCGCCGCCTATCGGCACAAAAAGATAATCCACCATACCTTCCGCCTGTTCCAGGATTTCCAGCGCTGTTGTAGCCTGTCCTTCAATAATCGCCGGATCATCAAAAGGATGAATAAATACACTGTCATGCTCTTTGCAAAACCTCATCGCAGCGTCTTTAGATTCATCGAATGTATCTCCGAATAAAATAACATCAATGTATTCTCCACCAAACATCTTTACCTGTTCGAGCTTTTGTCCGGGGTTGGCAAAGGCATAAAAATCGTTCCTTTCACTTTCATGGTATGGCATGCAAAGGCTACTCCCTGCGCATGATTTCCGGCACTGGCGCAAACGGCTCCTCTGGAAAGTTCTTCCTGTGACATGGTGGCCATTTTATTGTATGCACCCCTTATTTTATAGGATCTTACTCTTTGCAGGTCTTCCCTTTTAAAGCTGATGCTTGCTTCATAAATGGCTGACAAATTATTATTGACAGCCAAAGGTGTTTTTACCACTACATCTTTTAATCGTTCCTCCGCTTTATAGACATGCTCTAAAACGGAGGAACTTACTTCCTCTTTCATCATCTTTAAGTAATTAATTGTTTTCGGGTCTCAGGCTGCGCACTGTCTTACCGGCTTTCCACATTTCGCTTTCTCTCAGCTCAGTAAGTTCGGCTTCCAGTTTTTCACGATAATCCGGTTTGCTGTTGCTGTCAATCGAGCGTTGTGCTTCATTTCCTTTAGCTACGTTGTCATACAATTCTTCAAACAAGGGCGAAGTAGCATCTCTGAAACGTTTCCACCAGTCCAGTGCACCTCTCTGAGCGGTTGTGCTGCAGTTGGCATACATCCAGTCCATTCCGTTTTCTGCCACTAATGGCATTAAAGACTGCGTCAATTCTTCTACGGTTTCGTTAAAAGCTTCCGAAGGGCTATGCCCATTTTTTCTCAATACATCGTACTGAGCGGCAAATATTCCCTGTACAGCGCCCATCAGTGTTCCCCGTTCTCCGGCAAGGTCACTGTATACTTCTTTTAAAGTCGGTTTCAAACAGATACCCGCTTCCTATTGCAATTCCCAATGCGGTTACTCTTTCTCTGGCTTTTCCTGTAGCATCCTGATATACGGCAAAACTGCTGTTCAGACCTCTGTCCTGCAGAAACATTCTTCTCAATGAAGTTCCTGAACCTTTTGGTGCTACCAGAAAGACATCTACATCGGATGGAGGAACAATTCCTGTACGTTCGTTGAATGTAATCCCGAAGCCATGTGAAAAATACAGAGCTTTTCCAGGGGTAAGATGCTGTTTTACTTTTGGCCAGTATTCAATCTGTGCGGCATCACTCAGAAGATAGCAGATAATGGTACCTTTTTCCAGAGCCTCTTCGATTTCAAATAATGTTTCTCCCGGTACAAACCCGTCCGCTACTGCTTTATCCCATGATTTGGAGTTTTTTCTCTGCCCTACAATGACATTAATTCCGTTATCTTTCTGATTCAACGCCTGCCCTGGTCCCTGTACTCCATATCCAATGACTGCCACAACTTCGTTTTTTAATACTTCCTGGGCTTTTTCCAACGGAAATTCTTCTCTTGTTACTACATTCTCCTCTACGCCTCCAAAATTCAATTTTGCCATTTTTTTTGATTTTATTTATTACTGATTATGATGTTAATTTCTGAGCTTAGCTCGCGTGTTCTACTGCCGTCAGGTAAGGATTCCTATGATAATGCACTTCCAGAACGTCAACCTGCTTTTCCATCTGTCTGCTGATTTTCTGAACAGAATCTTCCGTTTCCCTGATCACAATGACAAACTTTTTTACTTTTTCCATTTCTGAAGGACCTACATTAAAGGTCACCATAGAAATTCTCCTTCTTGAAAAAATAGCATTGATACGGCTGATCAATCCTAAATAATCTTCTGTATACGCTGTAATGGTATATTCTTTATGATCTGTTTTCATCTTTTTATTTTTAAACTTTATTATTTAGTACAATCTCCGAAACACTTTTCCCTGGGGAATCATCGGAAATACATTGTGTTCTTTTCCTGTCATCACTTCAAGAAGGAAAGCTCCTTCATGATCAAGCATTTCGCGGAGTGCCCACTTCAGATCTTCTCTTTCAGACACTCTGTTTCCCTGAATATTGTATCCTTTTGCCACCTGAACAAAATCAGGACTCTGAATATCTACTGAGGAATATCTTTCTTCGTGAAACAATTCCTGCCACTGTCTTACCATTCCCAGATAGCAATTATTAAGAATTAAAATTTTTACCTCAGGATGATACTGCATAATGGTTCCCAGCTCCTGGATATTCATCTGTGCTCCGCCATCACCCATCACTGCAATAACAGGCCGGCCGGTTTCCGCATAGGATGCTCCTATCGCAGCGGGAAGACAGAACCCCATCGTTCCCAGCCCTCCGCTTGTCACATTGGTACGGGAATGTTTGAAATGCGAGTAGCGGCATGTTGTCATCTGATGCTGTCCTACGTCTGTCACAATTATGGCTTCACCTTGTGTCATTTCATTCAGAGACCGGATCACTTCTCCCATGGTAATCTCTCCTTCATCAGGATAAAGTTCTGTATGAATCAGATTGATGCTTTCCACTTCATGGCATTTTTCAAATCTTTCATGCCAGGCATGATGTTCTCTTTTTGCAACCCTTTCCGTAAGAAGGGGAAGGGTATGTTTGCAGTTACCAAGAACCGGGACATCAACTTTTACGTTTTTATTGATCTCTGCTTTATCAATATCCAGATGAATAATTTTTGCCTGTTTTGCGTACTGATCCAATCTTCCTGTTACACGGTCGTCGAAACGCATTCCTACAGCAATCAGAACATCACATTCGTTGGTTAATATATTCGGGCCATAGTTTCCATGCATTCCTACCATTCCTACAGCCTGCGGATGATTGGTAGGGATGGCACTCATTCCTAAAACAGTCCATGCTACAGGAGCTCCTGTTTTTTCAGCAAATTCTAAAAATTCATTTTCCGCTTTTCCCAGCATAATTCCCTGTCCTGCTATGATAAATGGTCTTTCAGCCTCATTTATTAACGATATTGCTTTTTCAATACTTTCAAAACATGGTTCGGGATCCGGTTTATAGCTTCTCAATGAATGGCATGGAGTATATCCTTTATAATCAACAGACTGTAGCTGGGCATTTTTAGTCACATCAATCAACACAGGACCGGGACGCCCTGACTTTGCAATATAAAATGCTTTTGCCAATACTCCGGGAAGCTCATTGGCATCAGTGACCTGATAATTCCATTTGGTAACAGGACTTGTAACGTTCATTACATCTATTTCCTGGAAGGCATCGGTCCCCAGAAGGTGTTCAAAAACCTGTCCTGTAATACAGACCAAAGGGGTGTTATCCAGCAACGCATCTGCTAATCCTGTTACAAGATTGGTTGCTCCGGGTCCGCTGGTTGCCAGCACTACCCCTACTTCTCCTGATACTCTTGCCAGCCCCTGTGCTGCATGTACTGCTGCCTGTTCATGGCGTACAAGAATATGCTCCAGTGTTTCCCTATAATCGTAAAGGGCATCATAAATAGGAATAATAGCTCCACCCGGATATCCGAAAACGGTTTTTATACCTTCCTGCAGAAATGCCTCGAGAATGATCCGGCTTCCGGTAAGTTGTATTTCTGTTGATAAATTCAGGTTTTCCATATACTTTTATTGAGTGATTTCGTCCGTTACACAGCCTTCTGCAGCCGATGATACTGTTAATGCATATTTATAAAGCAATCCTTTCTGTACTTTAAGAGGAGGTTTTTGCCATCCTTTTTTTCTTCTTTCTATTTCTTCTTCTGAAACTTTAAGCTGTATGGTGTTGTTTACCGCATCTATTTCGATCAGGTCATCATTATGTACAAAAGCAATAAGACCTCCTTCATGCGCTTCAGGTGTGATATGCCCTACTACAAAACCATGGGTTCCTCCACTGAAACGTCCATCTGTGATTAAAGCAACACTGCTTCCCAGACCGGCTCCTATCAATGCACTTGTTGGCTTCAGCATTTCCGGCATTCCGGGAGCCCCTTTCGGGCCTTCGTGGCGGATGACAATGACATCTCCGTGCTGTACGGTTCCATCCTGAATTCCTCTGATCAGATTTTTTCGCCATCAAACACACGGGCTTTCCCTACAAAGCGCTCACCTTCTTTTCCTGTAATTTTAGCAACACTTCCTTTTTCCGCAAGATTTCCGTACAATATTCTCAGGTGTCCGGTAGCTTTTACAGGTTCTGAAAGTGGCTTTATAATTTTCTGAGTATTAAAATCCAATCCCGGAACATCTGCCAGATTTTCGGCTACTGTTTTTCCGGTAACGGTAAGGCAGTCTCCATGCAGTAATCCCTGTCCCAGTAAATATTTCATTACCGCCGGGGTTCCTCCATGTTCATGCAGATCCTGCATCAGGTATTTTCCACTCGGCTTCAGGTCTGCCAATACCGGAGTCTGATCGCTCATCTTCTGAAAATCATCCTGAGTAAGAGGCACCCCAACACTTTTCGCCATGGCAATAAAATGCAGAACAGCATTTGTACTTCCTCCCAAAATAACAATAAGGCGGAGTGCATTTTCAAATGCTTTGCGGGTCATGATATCTGAAGGTTTAATATCTTTTTCCAGTAGTACTTTCAGATATTTTCCTGCCTCAAGACATTCTTCCTGTTTTTCTTTGCTTAAGGCCGGGTTGGAAGAGGAATAAGGAAGACTCATTCCCAGTGCCTCTATAGCAGAAGCCATTGTATTGGCGGTATACATCCCTCCACATGCCCCAGCTCCGGGACAAGAGTTTTTCACCACTCCGTCAAAATCTTCTTCAGTGATTTCTCCTGCAATCTTTTTGCCCAACGCTTCAAAAGCAGAAACAATGTTAAGCGCTTCCCCTTTATAACAGCCTGGAGCAATAGTCCCCCCGTACACCATGATCGAGGGTCTGTTCAGTCTTCCCATTGCGATAATGGTTCCTGGCATATTCTTGTCACAGCCTGGCAGAGCGATCAGTCCGTCATAATATTGTGCACCGCAGATCGCTTCGATACTGTCTGCTATCACATCACGGCTTACCAGAGAATAGCGCATTCCGTCTGTTCCGTTGCTCATTCCGTCACTTACGCCGATGGTATTAAAAATCAGTCCGGCCAATCCGTGTTCCCATGTTCCCTTTTTTACTACCTGAGCAAGATCATTCAGGTGCATATTGCAGGTATTCCCGTCATAGCCCATACTGGCAATTCCGACCTGAGCCTTATGCATATCTTCTTCTGTAAATCCTATCCCGTACAACATGGCTTTGGCGGCCGGCTGTTCACTGTTTTGCGTGAATGTTTTTGAATATTTATTTAACATATTTATCCTGCATTTTCTGTTCTTTTCTTCTCTTTAAACTGAACTTTTTTACTAAATTTTGATTCAAAACTACATTTTGTAATATTCTTTTCATTTCCGGCTTGTCTGAAAATTACAATATTCAATGATTTAAAAAAGACATTTACAATATTGATAATCAATAATTTAAATTCTAAAAATTTACAATGACAGAACTCTTACCAATTTTAAATATGCCTGCTGTACTCTTCTACTTGCAGTATCTTCCCAATTTCTGGTAAAAGGAACATCATCAAGTGAATCCAGAGCCACAATTTCTGCTGCCGTACCACAGAAAAAACCAGCATCTGCACCACGCATTTCCTCCGGTTTAAAGAAGGTTTCTTTTACCGGAATTTTAAGCTCACTACAAATCTCCATAACAGTTTGTCTTGTGATTCCCGGAAGGATACTTCCCTTGGCCGGTGTATACAAAACCCCGTCTTTTTCGTAGAAGACATTGGCTCCTGAGCTTTCGGCAACATTTCCGTTTTCATCCAATACCAGTGCTTCATCATAACCTTTGTCTTTGGCATCCTGACAGGCTAATATTGAGTTTACATAGTGCCCTCCTACTTTAGCTTCAACCTTGAAAGCCTTAGGATTAGGACGTTGAAAAGGCGAGGTTATGATTTTCATTTTATCTGCCAGATATCCGTTATTCCATTCCCAGGCAAGAAGTGACAGGTAAGATTTCTGTCCTTTTGAAAGTGACATATTGGGAGAGCACGTAACCAATGGACGGATATAGGCGTCTGTAAACCCGTTACGTTCCAGCAGCTCATAGGTAAGATCTGTAAGCTGGTCTACAGAATAATCGAAGGGTATGTGCATCAGTTCTGCTGATCTTTTCAGTCTTTCATAATGTTCTTTTGCCTTGAAAATCCTGGTTCCGTGATCTGTGTTGTAAGATTTGATACCTTCAAAAACCGAATAGCCATAGTGTAAGGATTGTCCGTAAAGATCCGTTCCGGCATCTTTCGCTTTCATAAATTTTCCGTCAAAATAGATGGTCGTGTCGTCGTTGTAATACATGTTATAGAGATTAAAAAAATTAACAAATGGAAATAAAAAAAGCCCTCTCACAGTGTGAGAGGGCTTAATATATGTACAGTCATACATCTTCCTTCTCACAGTCGCAAGGGAATAATAATGACGATAATAATTACTGATAATAACTGATACATACTCTGTATTCTAAAAATTAAAACAAAAAAAGCCGTTTCAAATATGAAACGGCCTATATATAATTTAAATTAAAATCTGTTTAAAATGCCGCTTCCTTACTGTTGTTAATGACAACAGCAATAATAGAAATGACAATAATATTTTTCTGATTCGTAAAATTCATACTGCAAATGTATAAACTTTTTAATAACCCACAAGTTTTTTTGACACTTTTTATTTTCTTTGCAAAAAACGGGTCAAAGTTTCCTTTGCCCGGGCAACATCATGAACCCTTACAATCTTTGCTCCCTGCTCCAACACTTTCATATGAAGTTTCTGGGTTTCTTCATTAATGTCCAAAGGGGATTTACCAAGAGGCTTATAAATAAATGACTTTCTGGAAATACCTATCAATAAAGGAAATCTGCCAAATCCAAGATATTCAACTTCGTCAATCATTTTCATCTGGTCTTCTACTGTTTTTCCGAAACCAAAACCGGGATCCAGAATGATATCGTTCACTCCTTTTTCTAAAAGTTCTTTTGTTTTTTGAGAAAAATACCGGTTAACTTCCAGTGTAATATCTTCAAATCTGATTTTATCATGCATGGTTTCATAAGACGGATTCACATGCATCAGGATATAAGGAAGCTTTGTCTGAGCTGCGGTATCAAACATTTCTGCATCATACTGTCCACCGGAAATATCATTGATCAGATCAATCCCTTCATTGAATCCGAATTTCACTGTTTCCGCATAAAAAGTATCCAGGGAAACCAGGACTTCCGGAAACTCTTTTTTAATCAGAGAGATTATATTTCCGATCCTGTTGATCTCTTCTCCGGCGCTTAAAAATTCTGCGTTGGGACGCGTGGACTGCGGGCCGATATCCAGTATTTCAGCTCCTTCTTTCAATAGTTTTTCAGCATGTTCCAATGCTGATTTTTCATTATTGAATTTTCCGCCGTCAGAGAAAGAATCCGGGGTCAGGTTGAGAATTCCCATGATCTTTGGGGTGTCCAGCTGTATCAGACGCCCGTTGCAGTTGAGTGAGTACGTTGGAGCGTTGGAACGTTGGAGGGTTAGAGAGTTGGAGGACATGAGGTTAAGGTTTATAATTGATTGATGAATGATTTTGTACTGCAAAATTAGTGATTTATAGCTTTTAAGAGATAAATTGAGGCTGGAAGTTGGAAGTCAGGCCAGACACTCAAACATCTTTACTCTCAAAACACTCCCACTCTTACCGTATCCCATATTCTGTATCCCGAAACTAATCAAACAATCCAATCCTCCCACTCACAAACTCAGCTCATCAAATTCAAAAATCTGAAACCGAATTCGTATATTTGGAAGATTAAGAAAATTTATGCTAAAAACATCAGTACAGTTCGGGAAAGTTATCAGTCAGTGCCGTGATCTTTTCGGTAAAAAATTACAGGATTACGGAGCAGCATGGAGGGTTTTAAGACCAAGCTCCATTACAGATCAGATTTATATCAAAGTTAACAGGATCCGTACGCTGCAGATGACCGATAAAAAAATGGTGGATGAGAGTGAGGAGGATGAATTTATCGCAATTGTCAACTATTCTATTATTGGGCTTATTCAGCTTGAGAAGGGCCTTTCCAATGATTTCAATGAAAATAAGGAAGAAATTTTAAGTCTGTATGACAAATATGCCAATGAAGCAATGGCTTTGATGGAAAGAAAAAATCATGATTACGGTGAGGCATGGAGAGATATGAGAATTTCTTCGATCACGGATCTTATTTATCAGAAAGTATTAAGAACCAAGCAGATTGAAGATAATCAGGGACAGACCATCGTTTCGGAAGGGCTTGATGCCAACTATTTCGACATGCTGAATTATGCTGTCTTCTGCCTGATCAAGTTCTCGGAAAAAGAAAATCAATTCGAACCTAAAAATATTTAATATGATCAAAGGTATATTACGCTTTATTATTGCTGTTATTTTTATCCTTTCAGGCTTTGTGAAAGCTGTGGATCTGGTAGGTTTTTCTTTCAAAATGGAAGAATATTTCGCTCCTCCGGTTTTCAATATGCCATTTTTAGAAAAGTTTGCCCTGCTGTTTTCCATTATAGTAGTGGTAATGGAACTTTTCTTAGGATTCATGCTGCTGCTTAAACTAAAGCTTAAATTTACCTTATCCGTATTAATTGCCCTTTGTATTTTCTTTGGATTCCTTACTTTCTATTCGGCTTATTTTAATGTGGTCACAGACTGTGGCTGTTTTGGCGACGCCATCAAATTTACGCCGTGGCAAAGCTTTCTTAAGGATGTTGTGCTTCTTGTTGGGCTGATCATTTTATTCGTCCTGTATAGAAAAGAATTCCGTAAAAAAGATGCGTACGGAACTACTTCAAAAGAGTCATCAAATACAGTGAAATATGTTCTGTTAACAGTATTTTCTCTGGGTATGATCTATGTTATGGCCCAGGGAATTATGCATGAACCGATCATTGATTTCCGTGATTATAAAATCGGAACAGACATCAAAGCCGAAAAAATTAAAATTGACAAAAATCCTTCTGAGTACAAGACTTTTTATTCTCTTAAAAATCAGAAAACAGGGCAGGTCGTAAAAGTAAACCAGGATGATTATATCAAAAAAACAGAATACTGGGCAGAGGGTTCTCCATGGAAAATTGAGGATGGAAAAAATGAATCTGTACTGATCAAGGAAGGATACAAGTCTGAAATTGTGAAATTCAAGATTGAAGATCCTACGGGAATGGATGTCACCAATGAAATCATTAATGCTCCCAAAGCTGTTCTGATTTTCTCCTATCATCCAAAAGATGTTCCGGCTGATCTGCTTCAGAAAGCAGAAGCAAAAGTCAATGCCCAGAAAGGAGCTCTTATCTATGGAATTTCCACAGAGCCTAACACTTTCAAAACTATCAGGAATGTATTGATGGATGGAACTGCTATTAAAACAATAGCGAGAAGCAATCCTTTTGTCCTGATCCTTGAAAACGGAAAAATTGTAGATAAACAGCCTGCCAAGGATTACGTTAACTAATGATGAATGATGAATTATAAATGATCTTTTTGACGAAAGCTAATCGTGGATCTATTATCTATTATCAAATTTAAACACTAAACTTAAACATATAAAAGCTCATGCAAAAATCAAATAAATCAATCGCCGGTTATCACTTATTAATGATCCTTTCTTCTGTAGACGGAGAATTTGCTCCTGAGGAAGGAATGCTGGTACAGCAATATCTGGCGGATGAATTTCCGTTCAGAATGAATCTTGACAACGAGTTGGAAACCCTGGCTCTTTTACAGCCGGAAGAATGGAAAGATCATTTTGAATTCCATGCAAGATGTTTCCATGAAGATTCTACAGAAGACGAACGCAAGAAATTTGTTCAGTTTGCAAAATCTTTGATCAAAGCTGATAATAAGGTAACTGAAGAGGAACATACATTCTATGTTTTGCTGAAAAACCTTTGGGGATTATAACCTAACAAAAAATTAAATCAATCAATATATAAATCTTATGAGAAGAAAAATAGTTGCAGGCAACTGGAAAATGAACAAAAATGTAATTGATGCACAACAATTAATGATTCAGTTACTAAGCTATAAAAATAATAATGCTACCAACTGTGAAGTTTGGATCGCTCCCCCTTCATTATATCTGATGATGGCCAAAGACATTTTTGAAAAGGATGAGATCGGTGTATTTTCTCAGGATATGAGCGAGCATGAAAGCGGTGCTTATACCGGTGAAATTTCTGCAGATATGCTGGAATCTATTGATGCTACAGGTTCATTGATCGGGCATTCTGAAAGAAGACAATACCACGGGGAAACTGATTCTCACTGTAACAGAAAAATCAAACTGGCTCTTGATAAAGGTCTTATTCCTGTTTACTGTAACGGAGAGACTCTTGAGCAGAGAAAAGCAGGGCAGCACCTGGAAGTCGTAAAAAATCAGACTGAAGTGGCACTTTTCACGCTTTCTGCTGAAGAAATTAAAAAAGTGGTGATTGCTTACGAACCGGTTTGGGCTATCGGAACGGGAGAAACGGCAAGCCCGGAGCAGGCTCAGGAAATCCATGCTCACATCAGAAACATTATTGCGGCAAAATACGGACAGGAAGTTGCTGATGAAGTTTCAATCCTTTATGGAGGATCTGTAAAACCGGACAACGCAAAAGAAATTTTCTCTCAGCCGGACATCGACGGAGGTCTGATTGGAGGAGCTGCTTTGAAACTGGAAGACTTCTCTAAAATTATTGAAGCTTTTAACTAAAATTTCATTGATCTAAAAATAAAAACGGCGGAATCTCTGATTCCGCCGTTTTCTTTAAAAAAATCTAATTATTGAATATCGACTACATACATAGTTCCTTTGTCTACTTTACCTGTTTTAGGTAAAATTTTGGCTTTAGGGTTTCCGTTTCCATCATCCACCACTCCGAAATCATCATCATTGAAAACAGCCAGTTTATTGTTTCCTAAATAAACGATTCCCTCAAATTTATCATGCTCATAGCCCAGTTTTGCTACCAGATCCACTGCCAATGTTTTGGTAACAGCCTTTATTCCGGCATTCGTAATTTCATCCCATGAGCATTGCTCCAAAGCTTTTCCGTTAACTTTCATTCCGTCAACAGCGTTAATATCTGCACCGTTTACATCTGTTGCGTTACTCAGATTGATTCTGTAGACTTTTTTAACGCCTCCCTGAGATCCGAAATTTCCATCTCTTTCAATGACTAAGAATTCACTGTTACTTATTGCTGTGATATCACAAACCGAGTCAGAAGCACCACCATCCTGTCTGTATAAAAACTGCCTGGTCTGTCCTGTTATAATATCGAAAGTTACGATTCTTGTTAAAGTAGTATTGGTTGCCAACGCTTTGCTGGGTACATACATCATAGACTGTATGGTTCCTACCAGTGTTCTGCCGTCCGGAGATATACAAAGTCCCTCCATCCCTCTGTTAGCTCTTCTTTTTGCTAAAACAGCAGGCAGTTTTCTTGGTCCTGTATTTACACCAACCGGACTTATTCTTTCCATTTCAATTCCATCTGCACTGTAATGTACAATGTGTGGTCCGTATTCATCAGAAACCCAGAATGTTCCGTCAGCTGCTGCCACAATACTTTCGCTGTCAAGACCGTACTGATCGATCAGTACCTAAAACATTTCCGGAAGCATCATATGCAGTCTCTCCTGTACTCCCCATTCCTGCAGGATTTGGAAGCCCTGTAATAGGCTGCCCGGAAGGATTTTTAAGCTTGATATATTTAATCACCTCAACATTTCCGTCTGCATTGATTTTAAAATGCATAATGGTTGGGGTAAAGTTAGGGGCAAGGAATTTTTTCCCGTTCTGGAAATCAGTATTAGGACCTCTGTCTGTAATGACATAAAATTCACCTTTTCTTGTAGGATGAGCGGCTGCTCCGGAACCAAATCCGCCATTGATAACATCTACTCCGTTTATCGTAGCCAGCTTTGTAAATGGAAATTCCTGAGGCAGCTTTGAATAATTAATGTCCTGATTAATTATTGTTGTATCATCGTCACTTTTACATGATGCCAATACTGCCAGCACTACAGCAGACCATAGTAATTTTTTCATATTCACTTTTATGGCAGCGAAAGTATAAATTGATTGTAAACTGATCTTGAATGTAATGATAATTGTATTTTAACAATGTTGAGTGGTTGCCAGCTTTAAAGTCACCCCGTCAAAAATTCTTTGAATTTTCGCCACCCTCCAAAGGATGGGAATTCTTGCTTCTTCAGCTGAGAATATGGTCTGGATTGTAGATTTTTTCTGATGTATTTCTTCATGAGTGATTGTGACTGGGTTCCTCCAGACATTATACTATTAGAAATCTTAAAATATAATCAAACAAAAAACCGCACCAGACTAGACTGGTGCGGCTTCTTATGATTTTAAAAATCAATTATTTTTTCTCTGTAGATCTTTGTAAAACCTCATCTACCATTCCGTAGCCTTTTGCTTCTTCAGAAGTCATCCAGTAATCTCTGTCAGAAGATTTTTCTACCCACTCATAGGTTTGTCCCGAGTGATGAGCGATGATCTCATAGAGCTCCTGCTTCAGTTTCAACATCTCTCTTAAGTTGATCTCCATGTCAGAAGCAACCCCCTGGGCACCTCCTGAAGGCTGGTGAATCATTACTCTTGAGTGCTTAAGTGCAGAACGTTTTCCTTTTTCTCCGGCAACCAGTAATACAGCCCCCATTGAAGCAGCCATACCTGTACAGATTGTTGCTACGTCAGGTTTGATGATCTGCATCGTGTCATAAATACCTAAACCTGCATAAACACTACCACCAGGAGAGTTGATATAGATCTGAATGTCTTTTGATGGGTCAGCACTTTCCAGGAATAAAAGCTGAGCCGTAACGATGTTGGCAACCTGGTCATCAATACCTGTTCCCAGGAAGATAATTCTGTCCATCATCAGACGGGAAAAAACGTCCATCTGTGCAACGTTTAATCTTCTTTCTTCCATGATGTACGGAGTAAGATTCGTTGGTCCATACATTCCCATATACTGATCGGTTACCAAACCGCTGTTTCCTAAATGTTTTACAGAGAAGTCTCTGAATTCCTTTTTAATGTCCATATTTCTATTATGTATTATTTTAAAATATTATCGAAGTTTAAATTACAATATTTATTCCTAAAATTTTATAGGACTTTTTGTCACAGCCTTCCAAAAAAATCTGACTTTAAACTATCTCTTTCTATCTACATAAATCCCTTTGATAGGTGAATATTCGATGATATTACTCAACCGGATGGAAGCCTGCTTCAGCAAAGTGATCTTTTTGATCAGCTCGTAATACTTTATTTCATCCGTATTGCTGTACTGATCAAGTTCTTTGGCTGTTTCTTTGATCAGATAATCAATATATCTGTATTTATGTAATAAAATATCCCCTTTGATCTGATCTGCCACTTTATCTCCGTAATTGGGAGGATAAATATTTCTGGAAGCCCAGTTTTCAAGCTCATCCAGCGGAATCAGAGCATCCACAACTTTTGTGGTAATCTCTTCATCCATAAAAGATACAAAAAAGTTTCCACTTCTCAGCTCATCCTTTTGAATTCCTTCCCTCACCTGATTGATAATGATCTCATTTTCTTTGACTAAAAATGCATACTGCTCTTCTTCGAAATGGTGAAGAATTTCTTCAATAACGGTAATCTGATATTCCTCATTCTGCTCATTTCTCCTTTTCAGGATAATGTCTCCGAACATCAGCATATGATCCACCAATTTGTTCTCCATGAATAAGACATCATACAGAAAAGGATCTTCTTTTTCCTGATCAAGAGGAACAATCTCCATCTTCGGAGCTGCTGCTTTTTCCTTTTGCTGCTGTTGAACATGATGCGTCTGATTCTGCGTGATCTGCTTCTGAACATCCAGTTCATTGAAAAGACTCTGCTCGGAAAGTCCGAATTTATTGGAAACCTCTTTAAGATACACTTCTCTTTTCAGGGCATTCTGTACAAAGGAAACCGATTTTACAATATCCCTTATCGCCTCAGCCTTTTTGATAGGATCGTTTCCTATATCTTTTAACAGAATTTCCGCTTTAAAGTCGATGAAATCCATCGCTTCATTTTCGATATACTTTTCAACGTATTCCTGCGGATGTTTTCTGGCGAATGAATCCGGGTCATCTCCATCAGGGAAAAGCAATACACGGATATTCATTCCTTCTGTCAGAAGCATATCAATACTTCGGAAACTGGCTTTAATACCGGCATTATCTCCGTCAAAAAGAATCGTTACATTTTCTGTAAGTCTCTTAATGAGTTTAATCTGCTCAGTAGTTAAGGATGTTCCGGAACTTGCCACAACATTTTCAATTCCTGACATGTGAAGTGAAATCACATCCATATATCCTTCCACCAAAAGACAGGCATTCTTCCTTGAAATAGCCTGCTTGCTCTGGTTTAATCCATAAAGGACATTTGATTTATGGTAGATCTCCGTTTCCGGTGAATTGAGGTATTTCGCTGTTTTGACATTATTTTTAAGGATCCTTGCCCCAAAACCCAATACTCTTCCGGAAAAACTGTGAATCGGGAAAATGACCCTTTCCCTGAAACGGTCTACCCCTGCAGGAGTATTTTCCGGGAAAATAGAAAGTCCGGACTTTTCAAGAATTTCTTTAGTGTATCCCTTTTCCAGCGCATATGCCGTAAAGGCATTCTTTTTCTCAGGAGAATATCCGAGCTGGAATTTTTTAATAATGTCATCCCGGAGTTCTCTCTTTAAAGTAAGAAAGTCCTATGCTCCTGCCTTCCTGATCATCCCAAAGAATCTCCTGAAAATAAGTATTGGCAACTTCGTGGATTTTATACAGCAGATCTTTTTCTGTCTGGGCATTTTTTGCTTCCTCAGAAATGTCACGCTGATCTTCTTCAATTTCAATTCCGTATTTTTTGCAGCGTGGCGGAGTGCCTCAGGATACGTAAAGTTTTCAATTTCCATCAGGAAAGAGATGGCCGTTCCTCCTTTTCCTGTAGAGAAATCTTTCCAGATCTGCTTACTCGCAGAAACTACAAAACTGGGTGTTTTTTCATCGTGAAACGGACTGAGTCCTTTGTAGTTAGACCCTGCCCTTTTCAACTGCACATACTCACCCACAATCTCTTCAACGCGGATGGTGGAGAATATTTTATCAATGGTCTGTTTGGAAATCATGCTGTAAAATTAAGTAATTTATGGTGAAGTTGGAACAGGCTGAGAATTTCAGGATTCGGGATTCGAGTTTGAGAGTGGGTACGGAATGTACTGTTTATAACTTCCATCTTCAGGCTTCTATCTTCCAGCCTTTAAATTTCTGGCTTAAACAAGTCATAATTCATTATTTTTGCAAAACAAATCAATATATGCAGTTCACTATCAATACAATCGAAGACTGGCAGGAAGTTGTTGACAGCATCATTCCTCAATTACAACATAATATTCTTTTATTAAAAGGAAATCTGGGAGCGGGTAAAACAACATTCACTCAGTTTCTGCTTAAAAATATGGGCAGCAAAGATGAAGTAAACTCCCCTACTTACTCTATTGTAAATGAATATAGTACAGAAAAAGGAAAAGTATATCATTTTGATCTGTACCGTCTGAAAAACATAGAAGAAGTGTATGATATCGGCATTGAAGAATACCTGGACAATTCCTTTTTATGCATTATCGAATGGCCGGAAGTGTATGAAGAAGAGCTTTACGGGCTCAACTACCACACAATGAGCATTGTGAACACGGGTGAAAACAGAGAAATTTCATTCGATTAAATATTATGTATCTTTGCTTCTTAATTGAGTGTAAAAAAACAATCTGTAAGACATAATTTAATTTAAGGATGAGTACAAATATTTTTACTCCTTTCACAGAAGAAGAATTAATGCCGAAAGAGGAAAAATTGGAGGTTATAAAAAAGGAAAACAGTTCAGTATTGGGATTCCTAAAGAAACCTGTCTCAACGAAAGGAGAACCTGCATTACTCCCGACGCCGTACAGGTGCTGGTAGAGCATGGCCATGAGATCATTATAGAAGCAGGGGCCGGACAAGGTTCATTTTTTACAGATTTACAATACTCTGAATCTGGAGCAAAGATCACGAATGATCCTAAAGAAGCTTTCGGGCAGGATCTTATCCTGAAGGTAAATCCTCCTACAGAGGAAGAAATTGAGTACATGAAGCCCAATACGTATCTGGTTTCGGCACTTCAGATCAATCTCAGGGATAAGGAGTATTTCTTAAAGCTTGCAGAGAAGAAAATAAATGCCATTGCCTTCGAATTTATTGTTGATGAATATAAGCAGCTGGCTTTGGTAAGATTAGTAGGAGAAATTGCAGGAACCGTTTCTATTTTATACGCTTCCGAATTATTAGCCTTATCCAATGGCTTAATGCTTGGAGGAATCACAGGAGTAAGACCTGCAGAAGTAGTAGTTCTCGGAGCCGGAATTGTAGGCGAGTTTGCTACAAAAGCAGCGATCGGTTTAGGAGCCAGCGTAAAGGTTTTCGACAACTCTTTATCAAAACTGAGAAGACTTCACACCATTGTTGACAGCCGTGTACCGACTTCCATTATTGACCCTAAAGAACTCAGCAAAAGTTTAAGACGTGCTGACGTAGTAATCGGAGCACTACCAAGACTGAATATGACACCTATCGTGACCGAAGATATGGTCATGAAAATGAAAAAAGGAAGTGTCATCATCGATATCACCATAGATAACGGTAAAGTAATTGAAACTTCAGAACTTACCACCATGGAAGATCCTTACGTCATCAAACACGGCGTCATCCACTGCGGGCTTCCGAACCTTACCTCAAGAATGCCGAGAACCACCACCAAGGCGATCTCAAACTTCTTCCTTTCCTATATTTTAAATTATGACGAAGAGGGCGGCTTTGAAAACATGCTCATCCGCAAAAACGAAATGAAGCAGAGCTTATATATGTACAAAGGAAGACATACGAAGAAGATCATCTGCGACCGTTTCGGGCTTACCTACCACGATATCAATCTTTTAATTTTCTAATGAAGAAACTGAAATTTTATGCAATAGGCTTCGTTCCGGGGCTTCTGATCGTATTTTTTATTTTGAACAAGAAAGGAGCAAGCTGCAGCGGCTACTTACCCAACAGCCGTGTGATTGCAGAAACACTTTCCAAGGAATTCAAATATTCTGATGAGGCTAAAAATGCCATGACAACCTACAAGATTGATGAAAAATTTATAAAAGACAGTATCATTACCAACGGAAAAGTGGATTTTGACCGCAGCCATGCTCAGAAAAAACCATGTCCCGATTATCTTTTAACCTACCCTGAAAAAAATCCGTCTTACGAGATCACTTTTGAAAAATGTGAAGAAAGTGTGACAGTAAACGGTCTTAAGAAACTTAAATAGTTTTTTCATAATCCTACGCTATGGAAGGCAATTACTACATGATTCATGATTATCTGATATTCATCGGAGTTTTTGCCATTTTCCTGTTTCTGACAACAAGTATTTATCTCTTCAGCCAGAACCACAAACTGAAACAGAGAAATACCAAATTATCAGAAACCAATAAGCTTATTGAACAGCGTCTGAATGAAGTCCGTCTGGAACACATTGGTACTAAGCTGAACCCGCATTTGTTTAAAAACATTCTCAATTCAGTTCAGTCACATGCCTATCAGACGTATATGTCACTGGATAAGCTGGCCAATGTGCTGGATTATATTTTATACGAAAGCAACAACAAGTTTGTCAGCCCTAAAGAAGAGCTCAATTTTGCTTTAAGCCTTATTGAGATTAATAAAATCAAGATCAATCCCTCTTCGACTTCAGAATCAAATCCAGGATCAACAAGACCGATTCCGTGTATGAAGAAAAAGTATTTGCCCCGCTGATTTCTGTAGATCTTATTGAAAATGCTTTCAAACATACGGATTTTCTCGCCCAGGACTCTTTTATTTCTATTTACATGGAGCTTGAAAACGGTTTTTTCACCATGAAAGTAAGCAATAAAGCTTCTTTAAAAAATATCCTGGAAAAAGAAAAGAGCGGTTTTGGAAGCCAGTCTTTTGATCAACGGCTTAAGATGATCTACAGCACATATTACCAGCTTGAAAGAAGCTCAAGAAACGGAGTTTTTACAGCAGAATTAAAAATCAATTTAGGAGAATTCTATGATAAAATGCGTTATTCTGGATGACGAATTACTGGCCATCAGTTATTTAAAACTTCTATGTGAGCAGATCGAAAACGTAGAAGTGGTAAAAGCGTTCAATGACCCTAAAGTTTTTCTGAATGAAATAGACAGCATCGACTGCAATCTGTGTATTCTGGATATTGAAATGCCCGGAATGACAGGCCTTCAGGTAGCTGAAATAATATCAGGCTCAAAAAAATCATCTTTACAACAGCTTATAAAGAATATGCTGCCGAAGCTTTCGACCTGAATGTGGTGGATTACGTAAGAAAACCTATTAAAAAAGAACGGTTGATCCAGGCGTTTGAGAAAGCGAAGGAGCTTGTGGAAGACAGTCCTAAAAAGGCATTTATTGAATGGAATACCAACATTGGAAAAACGGTCATATTCACAGAACAGATTTCTTATATCAAAACCTCCGAAATAGACAGCAGAGATAAAGATATCATGCTCAGTGACGGAACCACCATTGTCTTAAAAAACCTGAATTTCAAAAATCTTCTGGAAATGCTGCCATCCAAAGATTTCGCACAGGTCAACAAAAAAGAGATTATTGCCCTGTCTTCCATCAAAGTATTTTCAACCAACGAAATTATTACAACCATTCCTTCGGAAGACCATACTTTTCTGAAACTCCAGATCGGAGATGCCTACAAAAATTCTCTGATGGAGCGATTTGGGAAATAAACATTTCTTCAGATATTCTCTGTTTCATTACAGAATATCCTCACTTCATTACAGCTCAACTTTTTCAATATACAATCCGGTTACTTTTGCAGAGAATTAACTGATTTTATAATGAAAAATTGTTTCTATGCTGCAGGAATCCTCATATCCGGATTGTGTTTTTCCCAGGAGACTTCTTCAAAATTTAAGGCTTCTTTTTTGACGGAATAGCCGCTGCCGGATATGTAGACCATGGTGCGTTTATCAACTTCACAGGCCCGAATCTGAACTTTACTTACAAAAATGCAAAATTTATACTGGGAATGCTTCCTTCGCTAAGAATTAAAGAAGACAGATCTTCCGGAACCCAAAACAGTCCCATTATGCCTACTCTGGGAGCTGGACTGACAATGGTTTATAAAAAAATTGCCGTTCAGATCCCTGCTTATTATAATTCAAAAACGGCAGATCAGAATGGCAGCTGGAAAATAGGAATTGGGCTTGGCTGCTCTTTCAGATAGATTTTATTACATTTTTTGGAACATTCATTACATTTTAAAAAAAGAGTATTTAACATAACTATATTCTTATGAACTTTGCATCAAAATTGGAATCATGAATTTGGGGAAATACAAAAATTTAATTTTCTATATTACGACCATTGCAGTCTTTTCCGGACTGATGTATTACTTCATTATAGAAGGACAGACGCTGGAGGTAAAGGAAAATATCGTTGCCAGCACCAGCAGTGGCTCTACCTGGGAAAATTTCCTGGAATCATTTAAGACCAATCTCCACCATCCGCTTGCCTTATTACTGGCACAAATTGTCACGATTATTATGACCGCAAGGCTTTTTGGATGGATTTGTATGAAAATAAAACAGCCTACGGTAATCGGGGAAATGATTGCAGGGATTGTACTGGGGCCGTCGCTTGTCGGAATGTACTTTCCTGAATTTTCAGCATTTCTTTTCCCGAAAGAATCTTTAGGCAACCTGCAGTTTCTGAGTCAGATAGGTCTTATCCTTTTCATGTACATTGTAGGAATGGAACTGGATCTGAGCGTATTAAGAAAAAAGCTCATGATGCCGTGGTCATCAGCCATGCCAGTATTATTATTCCTTTTGCACTGGGAATAGGTCTTTCCTATTTTGTGTACCAGGAATTTGCCCCGGACGGTATTCAGTTTACTTCTTTTGCATTATTCATAGCCATTTCTATGAGTATTACTGCGTTTCCGGTACTCGCAAGAATCGTACAGGAAAGAAATCTTCAGAAAACCAAACTGGGAACCATTGTTATTACCTGCGCTGCCGCAGATGACATTACGGCATGGTGTATTCTTGCGGCCGTAATTGCGATTGTAAAAGCAGGGTCTTTTGCCAGCTCTATTTATGTGATTATCATGGCTATTGCCTATGTATTTCTGATGATTAAAATTGTAAGACCTTTCCTGAAAAGGGTTGGAGACCTTCAGGCAGGAAAAAATACCATCAGCAAACCAATGGTGGCTATTTTCTTCCTGACATTGATCTTATCCGCATATGCTACTGAGGTCATTGGTATTCACGCTTTATTCGGTGCTTTTATGGCGGGAGCTATTATGCCGGAAAATGCAAAGTTCCGTACTCTTTTTATTGATAAAGTAGAAGATGTGGCTTTAGTACTTCTGTTGCCGTTATTCTTTGTATTTACAGGTCTTCGTACACAGATCGGTCTGCTTAATGACAGCCATCTGTGGATGACCGCAGGATTTATTATTCTGACCGCCGTTCTGGGAAAATTTGCAGGAAGTGCCCTTACAGCAAGGTTTGTAGGTATCAACTGGAAAGAAAGCTTAACCATCGGAGCCCTGATGAATACTAGAGGGCTTATGGAACTTATTGTACTGAACATCGGGTATGACCTTGGTGTTTTAAGCCCCGAAATATTTGCTATGCTTGTGATCATGGCTCTTTTTACAACTTTTATGACCGGTCCTGCTCTTGACTTTATTAATTTCATTTTTAAATCTAAAAAAATCAGGACGATCCTATTCAGGATAATGATTCCAAGTACCGTGTTCTGCTCTCATTTGATAAGCCTGAATCAGGAAGTACCCTTTTAAAACTGGCCCACAACTTTACCCATAAAATGAATGGCAATAAAAGCATCACAGCCATGAACATTGCACCGGTAGATGAGATGCATGCCTATGATAGTAATGAATATGAAAATTCACAGTTTCAGAATGTAATTGAAACCTCCCAGGATCTTAATCTGGAAGTCACCACCCTCTTCAAAGCGTCTACTGATATTGAAAGTGACCTTACCAGTATTACCAATAAAGGACACTATGACCTTCTGCTGATCATGCTTGGTAAATCTATGTATGAAGGAAGTTTATTAGGAAGGTTATTAGGTTTTACAACCAAAATCATTAATCCTGAAAAACTGCTGAACACAGTAAAAGGTAAAGGAAATATATTCAATAATTCTCCTTTTGACGATTTTACCCTTCAGATTCTGGACAAAACGAATATTCCTGTGGGAGTTCTGGTGGAAAAGGATTTTAAAGCAGCAGACAAAGTATTTGTCCCGATCTTCAATCTGAGTGATTTTTATCTTCTGGAATATGCGAAAAGGCTGATCAATAACAATAACTCCCAGATTATCATTCTGGATGCTGCAGGACAGATCAGAAATAATATTGAAGTAAAAGAACTTATCAGAAGTATTGAACAGGTGGCTCCCAATCATATCACGTTGTACAATGAGAAAAAAATTGAGAAAGAATTCCTTAATGCTCAGGACCTGATGCTGATCAGCAGTAAAAGCTGGAAAAACCTGATCGATACAAAGAGTCTTTGGCTGTCTGATATCCCGTCTACATTAATAATTTCAAACCCTTAGACCAAAATAACACACCGATATTTCTATTTCTACCGGAAGCTGTAAATATTATCCGTTGTCTGTAAAGAAAAAACGGGTATATTTATGGCTTCAATTTTTGGGACATGCTGATTAACAGTGAAAATGGAGTTATAGAACTGGAAGCCTTTGCTACCAGTCTTTATAAGGAATGGGTCTTGACCGGCTGAAGCAGTCTGATTTTTATAAAGAAAAGTACTCTGATATGTGGGATGTAAAAACCGGGTATTTCTGGTATTATTTTAAGAATATAGAGGCACAGGGATACCAGTTATCTTTCAGTCTGTGTTTTTTAAAGATCAGCTGGACACTATCCATATGAACACATGGGAAAATGGTGATGCCAAAGACTGGAATGAATGGACGGAGGAAAAAGAAATGAATGTCTTTCACCGGAACAACACTTTTCTGACAAAGGTTTTGAACAGGTCTCCCACCCGAAAAAAGAAAACCCCTTATCCCAGCTGCACCTTCAGATTTTCCTGGGGAAATGTATGGTCGGTCTACGATCCGCGAAGTGCCGGCAGCTTTATGGGAATTAATTTTAATGAAGAAAAAACAAATAACTTATAACCAAAGATTAAGATTGTAATATGTGCCGATATGCCATGATGGTTTACAAAGGTCATTATGCCTGTTTCAACTGCCGGAAAACATTCAAACGCCGCCACCTTAAAGATGTGGACCGGGACGCTCTGGTTTCGGTGGAAGCCAAATGCCCCGAATGCGGAAATCTGATGGCTAATATGGGACTCGACTTCAAATCACCACCCAAAAATGATGATAAGCAATGGGCCCATATCCGGGATTTGTATACCGTCGGGATTACTTTTCATTCGTGTGGATGCTCCGGCCCCGGTTATATACCGCAAGACCGGAAAGCAATTATTGAATATCTGGAAAAAATCAGATCAGAATATATGAAATCTCTCGTATTCTGGAGATACCGTATTGAGCCTGAAACAAAAAAAGAAAGGGAACTGGATTATCAGAAGAACAGCTCGCATTTCTGGGCCGTCAACCGTAATGCGTTTAAGGAAACCGTCACGAATCAGGAAGGAATCAATTATTGGCTCAAAAGAATCAATGAGGTTGAGGAGAGACTGAATATCATTAAGGCTGATCAACCATAACGCTACTCCTCTACTTTACAAGCTTCAGAAGCTTTTTAAAATCTTCTTGGATCTCTTTCTCCTGCTCAGCCGGATAATCCGTACTGATACCTGATCCGTGTAAGTCATTATTGCTGATCAGAATGATATTTCCGTTTTCAAAATAATTGCGGGTCATTGTAATCTTTGATTTTTTCAAATCAAAGGCTTCCATGTCATTATTTTCTTTCATTGTTTTAGCATCATAGAAAAGCGGTCGGTTATACCTATACTCTTTCCCGAAAACAAAAGAAAGCTGTCCGTTAAGAAGATAATATTCTGTCAGCTTCTGCCCCATTTCGCCATAATGTTTCGCAATTACTTTTTGCAGACCTTTATCTGTGTAATAAAATGTGGCTTCCCCGCCTTCTGCAGATTCCCCTTCAATATCTTTCTTTTGACAGAAGCCCATTTTGTCACGGAATTGATACTTTTAAAATTAGCCTGAATAGGTTTTATCTTATTTTTTAAACTCTTGCTGCCCGTAGTATCTTTGTCGATCAATGTTTCTCCAATCTTTACAGTATCCTGCGCTTTGGTATTGAAAAAAACAGACGCCTGATCGCCGGACTTCTGAGGATATGCAAAACTCAAACTGATCAATATTATGAAAACTCCGTGCAAGAATCTATTCTTCATATTTTGTTTTTTATAGCTTTAAAATTAATAATAACTTTTGGTTGTACTGCATATAATGAAACCACAAAAGTCACAAAAGTTTTTTGGGGTTGTTTTAAGTCACAACTAACTGTTTTAGCTTTGAAACCCTTATAACAGCTTAGATTCCTGCGGAATGAAACAATCGGAGTGATTGTCTTACCATACAGTTTGTCATTCCGTAGCAATCATCCACATTAAACCGACAAGAAAAGCATCAACAAAAATTCCAATCCTGACCAGCATCAACTGAAGACGCAATATTCCCCTCGTCCTGAGGTGGCGAAAATTCAAAGAATTTTTGACGGGGTGGTTTTCTATGCTTCATCAATTCATGTCGTAATTCTACTACAATTTTTAAAATTTCACCCCAAAATTAATTTCAAATACAGTTTTTTAATAGCTTTATAGGATAATTCACTTTGGATGGAAATTGATTTCTTACAATATCAGGTACGGAATGGAGATACGCTGACCTCTATCGCTTCCCGGCTAGGCATGACCGGTGAGGAACTGAAGCTGTTTCATAATTCCCACTGCGAAAAAATGGACAGGGTTTGGTTTGAAAATCTTAATAAAGTGAAAACGATCTTTGTCCCTATACATCATAAAACAGAGGCACAAAAAGACCAGGAAAGGAAAAATACCCTTCCGTCACAATTCTCCCCTTCCTTTTTTGCCACAACATATACTGTTTATGAAAGTTTTGAAAGTCCGTTTGAAACTCCGGTTAACATCGGTTATACGATTGATCTTAATCTTCACAAAGAAAGAAAAACAGGACAATATATTGTAAGTTATGTCCAAAAAGATTTTACGTCTGATGGAAACGCGCCTGATGATAAAGTAAGCAGTCTTTCCATTGCCTGCATGAAAAGTATTATGCCCCTTGAATTTATTATGAATGAAAAAGGCAATATCACAGGGTTTGCAGATCATAAAAAAATCACTGACACTTTTATCCATCAGCGAAAAGATCTTGAAGAGTTCTATGTAGGCGAAGTCTCTCAAAATTATATGAACATTTTTGAAAGAAATATTAAAGATGAATCATTTTTATTACAGCAGTTTCAGAGCACACTCCTGTTTCAGACACTGTTTCCTGGAATAGACTGGTTTCAGAAGAAAGCAAAGTGGAAAGAACCTTTTTATTTTTTACAGAATTCTTTTCCGGTACAATGTGAAATCAATATAGAACAGGAAAATGGGGATGAAAACGCTGTATCAACCATTTTAAATGGCAAAATCAGGGAATTATGTACTTCACAGGAGATCCTGCGTGGGATTAAGCTTAAAGAAAAGACATCGGAACCTGCCTCAGGCAATATTGTATTAGAATACACCACCAACATAAAAAATAAAAATCTTCTACAGGCAAAAGCTTCGGTTTCACTGAGCCATGAAGGGGTATTGATACACCAACACCATATCAACATAACACAAGGATAATATGAAAAATTATGTCATACAAAAAGGCGATACGTTCAGTTCACTCGCCGGGCAGTTTAAGCTGAAAGATGAAGGTATTTTAAAAACCTACCACAATCTTCACTGCCCGCCGGAAGATGTTATGCAGGAACCTGTTCCCGGAAAAACGATTTTAATTCCGGAAGATCCACAGCTTATGACTGAAGAAACAGAACTTCAAAATACCGCTTCATCTTCTGGAGAAGAGTCTACAGAAAATACCGCTTCCGGGGAAGAAAATCCGGCAGGAGAACAGTCTCAGAATGAAGAACAGCCATCTGAAGAAGCTGAAAAATCCAATAAAGAACAAAAAAACGAAGAGCATAAGGAAGACAGTGGTTCTACTCCCCATGAAGGAAAATATTTCGTTGTACAGAAAGGAACCGTACAATGTAATCAGGGATTTAAATTTCCAAAATTTAAGGTAACAAGCCACAAGAAGCATTACTGGAATGATGAAGAAGGAAATGCTGATTATCTGGCTGTAACGGAAGATGATCTGCAGCTTGATCCGGCAGCACAACCGTTCGGACAATGTAAACTTAAACCGACTTCAGGAGGCTATCTTCCCTGCGCTTACGCTCCTGCCGGAAAATGGCAGAAAACCTATGAAAAGGTAAAAGTGATGGGAAAAAGCTGTCTTACTGAAATTTCAGAACTGATGTGCAGCACGGGAGGGAAAATTACCATTCTCAAGCACGGACAGCAAAGTGAAACGGGCAAAAGCCATGTAACCCAAGCCAATACGCAGGAACAGCAGGTTTATAACCCCGTTGTTGATTTTGATGAATTCAAGGAAGATACAAAAGGAACAGACGAACTTTATTACAGCTAAGCCATGACAGGAAATATTATCGGAAATCAGAATCCTTTGGCAGGAACAACTTATTCCTACGAAGTAAAACCTTCCCTCCTCTCATTCGGACTGAAAGGTGAATATGAATGGTATCTTTACAAGAAACAGAAAAACGGAACCTGGAAAGACATCACCGGAAAGCCTAAAACCGGTGAAAAGGTAACTTACCGGTTTGGAGAAATAGCCGTAGGAATAGAGTTTCAAATGAAAGTCTATGAGATTAAAAAAGGTATTTTACCAGGGCTTCCTGCCAGCAAGGAATTGGCTGGCACTCTTATCCTTATTCCAACCAGCAACAAAGTTTCAAAAATAGATAAAGTAGTTCTCTTCAACCGCGGAGCAGCTAACGTCAATAAAGCCAGTTATCGTGATACTCTTATTGCCCAGGCTCATTGTATTGGCATGTTTAATAAGGAGATCGAATTCCATCTCTGGGAAGATGATGCACCGGGAAAAGGCCACGACCCTGTTATTAATAAAAACAACCGTCATCCCCGCAGCTACAAAGCTCTGGTTAATGCAAAGGGTATTGCAGAAGTACAAATTCCCCTGATGTCTGATGAAAAAATCCTTCGCCAGATGGCCAATCAGTTTATGATGAAAGGTGACAAAAATGAAGGAGCCAATCATGAGTATTATGTTACAGCAAGTTATTCGGGTCAAATTCAGGGAGCAAGCCAGGTCAACGTAGATGTAGCTAATCCGGATTATAAGGGACAATCTCAAAATCAAACTAAACCGCAGCCTCAAGGAAATACTCCAAAGTTCACACCAGGACAAAAAGCTCCCAAACAGCCGGATCCTAAAGGCAATATTATAGAAGCTGTTTTCATTGATGATAAAGGAAATGAACTTTCCAAAGTTGCTGTAGGAGATAAAGTAAGGGTAAGAATCCACTCCAAAAATATGGTGGGAAAACATATTCAGTATGTGGTTTGGGAATATGATACCACCTCCAATGATGAAGTTTACAGAAGCGGAAACATTAAAATTCCTGCCGATGTATGTGACACATCAGGGTTTGTCATTACAAAAGCTATTTTTGAAAAAGGAATAGACTCTCCTGTTGGCGATCCGGATTCGGATAAACAAAACTATTTTATTGAAATTATTTCTAAGGATCTTTCTGCAGAATCTCAGAAATTCGGGGTAAATCCGGAAGGTCTGATGCAGGTGGAGAAATTGAAGAGTGCGGCGGTGGTGCAAAATCAGCCGGAACCTGCAGTTCCAAAAACCGGGAAATGTTTTTGTAATAGAGATTTCACACCAGAAGAGTTTGAGAAAATAATTCATGGGCTTCGTGATAGCGAAAAGCGAGTCAAACAAAGTAGCGGATATAATTTATTTAATGCTCCAAATTGCAATATTAAAGCAGAAGATAGAACCATCGAAAAACTGCGATCCCAAATAAATAATATTTTCAATAAATATGGTATCAATACCTGCCTTAGAAAATTACATTTCTTATCACAAATTTATCACGAAACTGATCGTCTAAGAACTGCAAAAGAATATGCTGATGGAATTAAGTATGACCCAGGTAAACATCCAGATGCAATAACAAGTGGAAATACAACAATAGGAGATGGTGAAAAATACAAAGGTAGAGGGTTAATGCAATTGACATGGAAAAACAACTATAAAATATATAAATATTATTCCGGAATTGATGTAGTAACAAATTACCAAAAGGTTTCCGACACTTTATCAATCGCCTGTGAATCAGCCGGCTGGTATTGGAAACAAGGAAAAATATTAAGTGTTGGTACAAGATGGAAAGGTCCCGCAGATGCACCATCCTATGTAAAAACCCACAAACCTGACTACCCTAAAGATACAATTATATGGGAAGAGAATGGCAAAAAAAGAAATACGGAACGGTAAATATGGGATTGATAGCTGATGATGATAAAGTAGATTTAATAAGCTACTTAGTAAATGGAGGAGCAAATGGATTACAAGAAAGGAGGAACTATGTAATTACATTAAAAGCTTTATTTGAATATCCACAAAAATGTGTAAATAAAACCCAAGTCTCACCACCTGTAAATAATGGATCAGCTAGTTCTGTAACGATAAGATTAGTTAGGAAATGGCAAACTAAAAAATCAACAATTGGAGAATTCACTATTGACAATACCCAGATCAAAGGTTTCATCCTTGAAGAAAAAGGGCCGGATACAACTGAGTCAGGTAAAGAGCAACGTGTTCCTATTGGGACATATAATCTAGAATGGCATTCGGGTACAAAAATTAAAAAAGGCCTCAAGCTATTCAATGATGTTGTATCTAAGGACAGAGCAATATTAATTCATTCTGGTAATACAGCAGATGATACTGAAGGATGTTTATTACCCGGAACAACCCGATCTACAGATTTTGTTGGTGGTAGTAAAGATAAATTAAAAGAAATATTTACCTATGTGGAAGAAATAGGAATTAAAAACGCTAAAATTATAATTACTCAGGCATATGAATAAATTACTTTTATTAATACTAGCTATATTAATATCGTGCAAGAGCCCTTCGCAAGAGGGTAAAAGCATTAATGTTACAAATCTTGAACAGTCATTTTCAAATAAAAATGAAAAGGAGTTCTTAGAAAATTTTCCAAAGGATTTTCAAACCTTTAAAAATACATTTGGCTGGAACGATGAAAAAGATTCAGCTGAAATCCTTTATAAACAAGCCATCCCATACATTGATTACTGGTTTTCTCTAATCCAAAAACCTCAATATAAAAAATATGAAAACTCAATAACAGAAATTTCAAAAAATGGAAAATGGGAAGCCGATGCTGTTAATTATTTTAAAATAAAGTCAATAGAATATATTAAAAAAAATAAAAAATATGATCTGATCAACTCTTTATCAAAAGATGATGCAAAATCAGTTTTAACATTTTTGCTTGATTCTCCTCATTCAAAACCTGATGATACATTATTAGCCAATTTAACAGCTGAAAAACAAAACTTAGCAAAAGAAATATTATCTGCGAATCCTTCAAGCGAAACTAAAAGAAGCTCGTTTGAAACCTATGTCAACAATGAAGATTATTTCATAAAAACCTTTGATGTCAATAAGGATGGCATCTCTGACAAAATTGTAAGTAACAAACCTTATCAAGGAGAAAATTTATTTGTTTTTAGGGGATAAACAGGGTAAATACATATTAGCACTGGAAACAAGAAACTTCTCTGAGGATGGAGGTAATATTATCAATGATATCATTCCAATCTCTGGAAACAAAGGATTCACTATAAAAACATCATTCCCAGATCGTGGATACTATGAAAAAGAATATAATATTGTCTTAGAGAATAATACCTGGCTTCTTAAAAATATTATCTATAAAACAATGTCAGATACTTCTCAGGATGCAGTAAAATATATTTGCGATGTTCCCCAAAATATTGATATCCAAAAATCCGGATGGACAGATAAAATAATACCCATTCCTGAAGAAAATGTAAGAGCCAAAAAATGCAGAGTAGAGAAAAGTCAAAATAAAACTGCTTTTTACATTCAGGACAGTGATGGTTTTACCAACCTCAGAAAGGAGAAAAACTCTTCTTCCCAAATCCTGCAAAAAATCAACACAGGTGAACAAGTTGAGGTTTTAGATCAAAACGGAGATTGGTGGTTAGTAGTTTCTAAAGAAGGTAAAAGGGATATGTTCATAAAAGCAGGATAAAACCTGAATAATAACCCTCTGATTGACACAAAAAAACAACTTGCTAAAATATGAAGCCTACCACCAACTATTAATCCCATGTATACAAATTTAAAAAAGAAAATTTCATTTCATTTAAAAAATATTTATACCTTTGCTCTGTGATTTTTAACAACGGAACATATTATTATAGAATTTTTACCTCAGCTCTGGGATAGGATTCTTATGAATATAATTTAAAACCTCGTCCTAGGGACGAGGTTTTTTTATTTTAAAAAATGTAAAAAGATGAAAATAAGTATTATTGGAGTGGGATTGATCGGAGGTTCGATGGCTTTGAAATTAAGAGAAAAACCTGGCCAGCTTCATCTACGGAATCGATAACAATACACAGCATATCAGTGAAGCATTGGATCTTAAGATCATTGATGCCGGAACAAACCTTGAAGAGGAATTAGAAATTCGGATCTGATTATTCTTGCTATTCCTGTAGATGCTGCCCGAAAACTGTTGCCTTCTGTTCTGGATCTTGTGTCTGATCAGCAGACGGTAATGGATGCAGGCTCTACTAAAGCAGGCATTGTACATGCGGTAAAAAACCACCCAAAACGTGCAAGATTTGTAGCGTTTCACCCGATGTGGGGAACAGAAAACAATGGTCCGAAATCCGCTATTGCAGAGAGTTTCTCGGGAAAAGCAGGCGTGATATGCAACAAAGAAGCATCGGCAGACGATGCTTTGGCTACCGTTGAAAAAGTAGTCAATGCTCTGGATATGCACATGATTTATATGAATGCAGAAGATCATGATGTTCACACTGCTTACATTTCTCATATCTCCCATATTACATCTTACGCTCTTGCCAATACCGTCTTAGAAAAAGAACGTGAAGAAGAAACGATTTTCCAGCTTGCCAGTTCCGGGTTTTCAAGTACTGTCCGTCTTGCCAAGTCGCATCCGGAAATGTGGGTTCCTATATTTAAACAAAACAAAGAAAATGTGCTGGACGTTCTGAACGAACATATCACTCAGCTCAGAAAATTCAAATCTGCGCTTGAAAAAGAAAACTATGAATATCTGGAAGAATTGATTTCCAATGCCAACAGAATCAGAGGAATTTTAAGATAGGTATTATTTAAGATACTAAAAGCCTCAACAGCTTTTACTTTTATTTTATTAAGAAACCCTTAGTCAGTAATGCCTAAGGGTTTTATATTTTGAAATAAAATGATTTCTATTAACATTCCGGAACATTGACTGCAATGGCCAGGCCTCCTTCCGAAGTTTCTTTAAAACGGTCACTCATCGACTGAGCGGTCTCCCACATGGTCAGAATCACTTCATCCAATGTTACTTTTGCTTTCGTAGGATCACTTTCCAGTGCAATATTGGCTGCCGTAATGGCTTTCATAGCACCCATCGTATTTCTTTCAATACATGGAATCTGCACCAGCCCTTTAATTGGATCGCAGGTTAAGCCAAGATGATGCTCCATCGCAATTTCTGCCGCCATCAATACCTGCCCTACACTTCCCCTAAGATTTCTGTAAGTCCGGCAGCTGCCATTGCAGAAGATACTCCGATTTCCGCCTGACAGCCTCCCATCGCTGCAGAAATAGTCGCGTTTTTCTTGAATAACGTCCCGATTTCTCCAGCTACAAGCAGGAATCTTACAATATCCTCCTCACTCGTAAATGGTGTAAATGCCTGAGAGTACATCAGTACCGCCGGAATAACTCCACTCGCACCATTGGTAGGTGCGGTAATAATCCTTCCGAAACTTGCATTCTCCTCATTTACTGCCAGGGCAAAGCAGGCAATCCATTTGTTGATATTCGTGAAGTTCTCTTCAGCATCTACCACCTGCTGAAACCATTCATCTTTATTTTTATAGATTTTATCTCCCAGAAGCTTTCTGTTGATTCCTGCAGCTCTCCGGGAAACATTCAGTCCGCCCGGAAGAACCCCTTCCTTATTCACCCCTTTATAAATACATTCTTTAATCTGCTGCCAGATATAAAGTGCTTCTTTCCTCGTTTCTTCCTGAGTTCTCCAGCTTTCTTCGTTGATCAGAATCAGGTCAGACATTTTATTAAGCCCAAGTTTCTCACAGTATTTTGCGATATCAGAAGCTTTATGGCAAGGATACAAGGTTCGTACACACTGCTTTTGGATAAATTTTTTCCTGGCTGGCTATGAAACCGCCTCCTACAGAATAAAATCCTGCACAAGCTCTGTTCCATCCTCAAAAACGGCTCTGAAGATCATCCCGTTCGGATGAAAATCAAGGCTTTTTTTCATGTTTAAAACCAAATGGTGCCCGTAGATAAACGGAATTACCTTTTCACCGCCAAGGTTAATAGTTTGAGTGCTTTTAATGTAGTTTATTTTCTCATCAATTTTTGAAGTATTGATCGTTTTAAAATCCTCTCCGTTCAAACCAAGCATTCCGCAATATCAGTTCCGTGCCCAATCCCCGTTTTTGCGAGTGAGCCAAAAAATTCAAGAAAAACCTCTTTTACTTCTTCTATTGATCTTTCTCTTTTTATAATCCTGATAAATGCAGCAGCGGCATTCCAGGGTCCCATTGTGTGCGAACTGGACGGGCCAATTCCTACTTTAATAATTTCAAAAACCGATATTGATTCCATAAATGATTCGTCATTTTCCTCAAAAACAAAGATACATGATAAATCCCAAAATCAATCTTCAAATCTTTAACGAAATTGACATCTGAATAGAATATAAAAGCTACTGCAGGCATTCCTCATGCTGGGAAAGATCAAGGCCTTTATTTTCAGACTCTTCGGAAACCCTTAGAGTGATCATAGCGTTCGTAATTTTATACAAAAGCAGCGAACCAAAGAAAGTGAAAACAGAAACAAGAACCAGGGCAGCCATATGATGGAGAAAGACCTCAATTCCGCCATGAAGCAGACTTGCCTTTTCACCATGGGCAAAAACAGCAGTAAGGATCATCCCCATAATTCCTCCTACTCCATGGCAGGCAAAGACATCCAGTGTATCATCTACTTTCTTTAAAGCCTTCCAGTTAACCATTATATTGGAAACAATTGCTGTAATAAATCCGATAAAAGACTTTCCTGAATACTTACAAAACCACATCCGGGAGTAATCGCCACGAGCCCTACTACAGCACCGATACAGGCTCCCAAAGCAGAAACACTTCTCCCGTTGATTCTGTCGAAAAAAATCCATGTCATCATTGCTGAAGCAGAGGCAATAGTAGTTGTACCAAAAGCTGTTGCGGCAGCAGCAGAAGCACTTAATGCTGAACCTGCATTAAATCCGAACCATCCAAACCATAACATTCCGGTTCCCAGCAGCACGTAGGGAATATTGGAAGGCTCATGGTGAGGATTTTTCTGTTTCCAACTACCATAGCCCCTGCAAGGGCTGCAAAGCCTGCGCTCATATGCACTACTGTTCCACCGGCAAAATCTTTCACCCCGAAATATTTGTTTAAAAGACCATCAGGATGCCATACCATATGGCAAAGCGGTGTATAAATAAAAATACTGAAAAGAACAATAAATAATAAATAGGAAATAAAACGAACCCTTTCTGCAAAAGATCCTGTGATGATCGCAGGAGTAATCACTGCAAATTTCATCTGAAACAGGGCAAAGAGAATAAAAGGTATGGTGGGAGCCATTATTTTATGCGGCAGATTCCCTACTCCACAGAAAAACGGATAGCTTAACGGATTTCCGATAATACCGTAATGTTTTCCGCCAATGGTAATCCCCAGTGAATTTCCAAAAGATAAGGAAAAGCCTACAACTACCCATACCAAAGAGATAACACCCAGGGCAATAAAGCTCTGCAGCATGGTAGAAATCACGTTTTTCCTGCCAACCATTCCTCCATAAAAGAAGGACAACCCCGGTGTCATCAGCAGAACAAGGCCTGCCGCCGCCAGAATCCAGGCAACATCCGCACCTACAATTTTATCTTCACTTAAAATTCTCCTGTATCAGGAATATCGGCAACCGGATTCCAGAATAAACCTCCGATTGCAACCAGTGTGATGACAGAAAATGAAACGATCCATTTTAATCCTACTTTCATAAAATTTATATTTAACCCTATCAAATTTAAACATAAATTTCATAAAAATAACATTTTTCAAACAGCACCCCTATAAAAAATACTATTTACAAGATAATATTTCTAATTTTCACAAAATACTTCCTTCAGTATTTTGGATACTTCTTTAGATTTGGTAGCAGGAAAAAGATGGGTTCCTCCCTTTACTACATAATCAGGCTTGGAATAACGGATGGGAAAAACGATATCTTTATCTCCTAATATCTGAATTACATTGGGATTTTCTTCAAACTTCCATTCAGCAACTTTTTCTACAGACCATTTCAGGTAATAAGGATCCCTTACTTTAAAATATTGCAGAAGTTTTGGATTTTTAGGATCAAAAGTTTCCTGATAACAGCATATACATTGGCAGCCCTGTCATTGAATAATCCTACAGGTAATATTCTCGGGATTTTGGTAACCTCTCCTGTCCTTATAAATCTTGATTTTCTTTGTCAGATTTGATACTTCCAAGAATTACTACCTTCTCCGCAGGTTTCAATTGATTGATCTCCTGCACAATAATTCCTCCGAAAGAATAACCCAGGAGACAGAATGGCTCTGAATCATCTATTTTCTCCGCCATTCTTTTAACGTAAGCATCGAAGGGCTCATTTTTTTCGGGGATGAGCCAGTCTATAAAAATCAGTTCACAGTGTTTGGGAAATTCTATTCTTTCAAGAACCTTGAAGTCTGCTCCCAGACCGCTTACGATATAAATTTTCATACCACTAATTTATAAAAAATACGAAAATAAAGAAATGCCCTCCTGATTTAACAGCCCTAAAAAGAGCAGCTCCTGAGAACTGCTCTTCTGTATCAATAGAATATATTTTACTTTTTCTTTTTCGGAACTCTGTTCTCGTTATCCAGCATTTCTGTAGAAACTTTGAACTGAATATCCATTTCGTTCTTGATGAAATAGTCTTTCAGTGAAGACTGATAGAATACTTTAAAGTCTCTTCTGTTCAGAGAGAACTTGGCAGATTCAATAGATGTGGTGAACTGAGTAACATATACATTCGCAGGGAATGAGATTGTTTTTCTTACACCTTTAAGGGTAAGATCACCATATACTGTAGAATTGTATTCACTGTTTGCTAAAGGAATGATTTTAGTCAAATGGAACTTTGCAATAGGGAATTTTTTCACTTCAAAAAAGTTCGAGCTTTTCAGATCATTAGTAAGCTTGATCTGATCTTCATCTGAAACATCTCCTGCCATCAGGCTTCTCATATCAATTATAAATTCTCCGTCTACAAGAACCGTATGGTCAAAGTTGAATTTTCCGCTTTTTAGCTTTACTGTTCCTGAGTGGGAAGTTTCTGGGTTTTTACCACCTTATACCCCCACCATCTGATCTCTGATGAAGTCACCTTTGAAACCTTATCAAATTTCTTTTGGGCAGAAACAAATGATATGCTTGCGCACACCATAGCAAACAATAGTAATCTTTTCATTCTTTTTTATTTACAATTCAACAAAAATAAAAAAAAGTGTAGAACTTCTACACTTTTAATAATCTTTTTTTGATTAATTTATTGAGCAGTTACCTTTACAAGCATATCAATATCATCTTTCACAAAAACATCCTGCATGGTAGACTTGTAAGCAACATCAAACTTCTGTCTGTCGAAAGAGAATTTGTTGGAAACTAAACTTACTACTCCTTTGCTGTAAGAAATTTTGGCAGGGAAAGAAATAGGATTTGTTTTTCCTTTTACAGTAAGGTTTCCTGTTACAAGAGAGTTGTAGATCTTATCGTTGTTTTTCTTTACTCCTGTAATTTTGAAAGTTGCCGTAGGGAATTTTTCAACTTCAAAGAAGTCACCATTCTTAAGGTGTCCGTTTAATTTTTGCTGATATTCTCCTGTAAGGTCAGTAGAGCTGATGGAAGTCATGTCCAATACGAAGCTTCCACCTACCAGTTGGTTTCCTTTCATTACCATATCACCAGACTTTACTTTTACAGTACCGTCATGAGAGCTGGCCTCAGATTTTGCTACTTTGTATCCCCACCAGTGTACATCAGACGCTACTACTTTTTTGACTGTCCGAAAGCTAGACCACCAGCTAAAACTGCTAATAAAAATATTTTTTCATTGAATAGAGTTATTTACTTATTTAACGATACAAATGTAGGTATCTTCTTCAATAGATTTCATTGATGTATATCAATAAATTTTATTATTTTCATGAATAATATCATCCCATAAAAAAACTCCGAATTTCTTCGGAGCCTTTATTTATACCTGATAGTACGCTGTATAAAGCGCTATACCATTTAGTGCCGTATGATTTTGCTTGACCAGATAAATAGGAATATTTTTAAGCATTTCTTCCATTTTGTCACTGATCTTGAATTTTTCGTAGAATTTTCCTTTGTCGATATACTCTCTTACAGTCTGTGCAATATCTCCGGCAATCAGCAATCCTCCGGTAGCTTTGAGCTTTAGTGTAAGGTTGTTCGCTTCTCTTGCCAGGAATTCAAGGAAAGTATCCAAAGCTATTCTGCAGATAAGTACATTTTCTTCCACAGCTGCTTTATACAATTCTTCTACGAAGTTTCTGTGCAAGGCGTTCTCCCAGCCATTCCGGCTCAGGATGCCTTTTCACATCTCTCAGGAATCTGTAAATATTGAATAATCCTGACTTTGAAAGTACGTTTTCCCAGCTTACAATACCATAGATATTATTCAGAAACTGGTAAAACTCAACTTCTACATTGGTTCTTGGTGAAAACTCTGAGTGTCCGCCTTCTGTTGCGAAAGGTCTCAGGTATTTTCCGTCAAAGAAATATCCGGCCTCACCCAATCCGTTTCCGGGAGCAAGAACGGCTACATTTCCTTTTTCAAGGTGTCCGCTGGTGTAGATCGCTTCAAGATCATTATCTTCCAACAGAGACATTCCGTAAGCGGAAGCTTCAAGATCATTCAGCATGTCTACTTTTTCAAACCCGAAATCGCGGGCATATTCAGCAACATCTAAGTGCCATCCCAATCTTGCAGGGCTGCTCTTCCCGTCCAGTACAGGACCTGGTACAGCCATTCCCAGACGTTTTACATTCTGCAATTGATTATCCTGGATAAACTTCTTCAGAATATCTGAAAAAGAAGAATATTCCTTGGTTGCATATGTATTTTCTAATTTTATCTCAAGACCTCCGTTCCCGGAAACGAAATAGCCTAAGATTGTTATATCTTCACGGAGGCTTGCTCCAATGATAGAAACATTATCATTATTACTGTTCTCTACTCCTGGTAAATAAAGTGGAAATTTTGGATTCAGAATCATAACCTCAAATTTTACCAAATATAATAATTGTTTTTGTAAATCCTGCACAGAACAAAAAAACCTTTCCACTTTCGTGAAAAGGTTTTGGTTAATAATTGTTTATATATTAAATCTAACTACTTTCCTAATGGAATATTGTAACCGAATCCTACCCCGATATTCCCCACATTATAATCCTGACCTGGCAAATCTCCTTTTGTTCCTACAAAAACCTTTTGGTATTGTACAAAGAAGTTCCAGTCTCTGTTGTGGTATCCGATCTCCGGTTTAAGGTAAAAACCTCCGTCTGCTCTTTCAACATTGGTATTTGATGCCACTGCTTTATCCCCAACCAGGAAACCATATCCTAAGTCTGTTCCGAAATAGAACCCGGTTTGTTTTGGATAAATTCTGATTAAAGCAGCTACAGGAATTACTCCCACATCATTATTTTTATATCCGTTATTGTCTTTTCCAAAATAGTGAGTATATCCTGATGCGATACCTAGCCCAAACCCTGGTGTAATCAGGTTCTGATAAGAGACATCCACTCCTACTGCAGCGGAAAGATTATCTGCGGGAACTGCTAAACCAACATTCGCACCTACTTTGATCATATTGTTCATTTGAGCACTTTGGGCGCTTGCTATACCTGCTGTTAAAATACCAGCCAGTACTATTGCTTGTTTAAACATTTTCATAACTCTAATTTTTAAATTTTACTAAACAAAAGGATGTAAAAATCATGCCAAGCAAGGCTTTCTCTTTGATTTTAACAGTCAAACAAAACATAAAACAATGAATATCAACTCATTAATTTTAACAAAATTTAAATGTTTGTTTAACAAAAATTATCAAAAAATGATCCCGAAAAGTGAATTAAAGAAAGGAAGCCAGAAGATGGAGGCTGGAAGCAATATTCGAAAACCAATTCAATTTTATCTCCTTTAATAACTCCCAACTTCATTCTTCCGGCTTCCAGCCCACATAACAATATTAACAATCCTTAACCCGTTACTATTTTAACCTTCTTCTTTGAAATACATCAAAAAAATAAATTCTCCATGATGGCTGATTCATTAATAAAAAACAAACATCTTCTCTGGCGTGCGGGTTTTGGTGTGGGTATTAATCAAATTGATGATTTGAAAAATAAAAACATTAAAACGATAATGAATGAATTATTTAAAGAAGACAGCTTTAGTGAGATTACCTATGATACTCCTGATCCTGATTTGGCAGCAGACTACATGAACAGCACAGCTCCTGCTGAAAAGAAAAAAGAAATGCAGCGTATCAGCAGGGAACAAAACAATGAGCTGAACCTGAATTTTTTGAATACCATCGTCAACAGCAAAGAGCAGATGAGGGAAAAGATGGCATTTTTCTGGCATGGGCATTTCGCTTCAAGAGTGATCAACCCGAAGTTCAACAGACAGCTTTAAATACTATCAGGAAGAATGCATTGGGAAATTTCAAAGATCTGCTCTTTGAGGTAAGTCAGTCACCGGCCATGCTTAATTTTCTTAACAATCAACAGAATAAAAAGGATCATCCTAATGAGAATTTCGCCCGCGAAGTCATGGAGCTTTTTACCATGGGAAGAGGCAATTATACTGAACATGACGTGAGAGAAGGCGCCAGGGCATTCACAGGATGGAGTTATGATAAGGAAGGCAATTTCAAAGAAAGAAAAAATCTTCATGATGAAGGCAGCAAAACTTTTCTGGGAAAAACAGGCAACTTTGATGGAAATGACATCCTCAATATTATTCTGGAACAGAAGGCTACTGCACAGTTCATTACCACAAAGATTTATAAATTCTTTGTTAATGAAAAGCCAGATCAGGATATTGTAAACAGACTCAGCACAAATTTCTACAATTCAGGATATGATATTAAAAAACTGATGACTGAGATATTTTCCAGCACATGGTTTTATGATCAGAAGAATATCGGCAACCGGATAAAATCTCCGATAGAACTGATGGCTGGTATGATGAGGATCCTTCCGATGCATATTCAGAATCCCGAAAACCTTATCGTGTACCAGAAATTACTGGGTCAGATGCTCCTTTATCCTCCTAATGTTGCAGGATGGCCCAATGGAAAATCCTGGATCGACAGTTCCACGCTTATGCTGAGACTCCAGGTTCCGCAGATCTGGTCCGGGCTCCGCCCTTTAGAATACAGCCCCCGCCAGGATGATGATATCGATATGGGAATGAAATCCCGGGAAACTGCTTTGAACAAAAGCTTTAAAAATCCTAATATTACCATCGACTGGGACCGGATCGAGAAAATTTTTACCAATAAAAACTGTGAAGATTATCTTTTACAGAATACTCAGAGCCTTGATATGAACTCCGTAAAGAATTTTTCTGACAAGAGTATCAAAATGAATGTCATCAACCTGATGTCTACTCCGGAATACCAGCTAATGTAGGGAGAAGGTTTTAGGTTGCAGGTAGCAGGTAAGCTGTCGCAGTATAACTTGCCTATCCATGATTTATTTTTACTGCTATAAAAATAAAATGCAGCCAGCCCTATAACTTACAACCTTCTGCCTGCAACCTATCATCTGCCACCTTAAACCCTAAAAACGAAATTATGCTAATCAAAAGAAGAGAATTTCTCAAAATAAGTTCACTGGCTACAGCCTCTATGCTGATGCCTAATTTCTTAAAAGCTATGACGCTGGATGAAGCTTTGAATCCCAGTCAGAATATCCTGGTCGTTCTTCAGTTTACGGGTGGAAATGACGGGCTGAATACTATTATTCCGGCTAAAAATGACATTTATTTCAGGAAAGGAAAACACTGGCTGTTCAGGATTCAATACCTTTAACAGATGAGGCGGGATCAATCCGTCTCTCTCCTATTTTAAAGAGCTTTTTGATAATGGAGAGCTTTCTGTGATGAATAATGTAGGATATCCCAATCCGGACAAATCTCATTTCCGAAGCATGGATATCTGGCAGTCAGCCAGCAGAAGTGATCAGTTTCTGGAAACAGGATGGCTGGGACGTTTCCTGGACGAAGAATGCTACCGGTGCGACCATCCTACCCAGGCACTTGAGGTGGATGATATGCTCAGTCTTGCCCTGAAAGGGCAAAATAACAAAGCTTTCGCATTTAAAGATCCTAAAAGGCTCTACCAGACGAGTCAGGAAAAATATTTCAAGTCTCTTTATGACCACCATCATGATGATGAAACAGTGTCCTATCTTTATCAGACTTTAGGCTCCACCATCAATAATGCCGATTATATTTTTGAAAAAAGCAAAGCTAAAAAGACAGAGCAGACTTATCCGAATTCCCAGTTGGGAAAAGACTTTAAGACTGTAGCTTCTTTAATAAAGTCAGATATCAATACTCAGGTTTACTATCTTTCAATAGGAAGTTTTGATACTCACGTGAATCAGAATGACCGGCAGAAAAAATTGTTCAATGATATCAATGAGGCGGTAAAATCTTTCGTTGCCGATATGAAAAGCAATGGACTCTTCAAGAATATTTTACTGATGACATTTTCTGAATTCGGACGCCGTGTGGCTCAGAATGCCAGCAACGGAACTGATCACGGAACAGCCAACCAGATGTTCTTTATCGGCGGAAGCCTTAAGAAGAAGGGACTGTTAAACACCCTTCCCGATCTGCAGAATCTGAATGAAGGCGATCTGATCTACAAAGAAGACTTCAGGAAAGTATATGCTACGATTCTAAAAAACTGGCTAAACGCAGACTCCTCCAAAGTATTGGGATGGAAAGACGGGATTTATGATTTTGTGTAAACAAACCGCAAAGTCACAAAAGCTTTTAAACGCTTAAGTTGTTTCAGATACTATTAAATGCTTGAGAAGTGCACTTAAGCTTTTGAAACCTTACATTCACATAATTAATAAACAATTTGGATTCCTATGGAATGACATACTGTGTGAATAGGCCATCATTACAATTGTGTCATTCCGTAGGAATCCAGCCACAATCTCGCAAAAAATTACACTTCTGACCAATAACTCAACTGAAACATAAGAATTCCCATCCTCTGGAGGGGTGGCAAAAATTCATAGAATTTTTGACGGGGTGGTTCTCAGCGTTCATCAAAAAAGTCCATTAACAAAAAAAAAGAGACTGTACCTAGTTATGACAGTCTCTTTTCAATAATTTTAAATTTTAACTACTTTACGTTTAAGCCGTAATCTGCTTTGGTTCTTTTTCTTTCTGATCTTCTTTTTTATCAAGTTTCTCAGATATTTTTTTAACAATATATTCTATTGCTATGGGTGCTATGATTGCAATTAATGCTTTAAATATTCTTGATTTCATACATATAATTTTGTGATTATAAATAATGCAATTTCCAAGCCAAGATGGAATAAAGAAACAAACACATCTTTATAACCTGATGATAATAAAGCATTTAAATCAATCAGATTTCTTCAGGGATGATCAGGTTCTGATAATTTTTATATCCGGCACTGAACTTTTCCTCCATTTTCAGCCTTAATTTCTTTGGCTTATGCACAATCAGAGAATCTCCGAACCCTAATAACAGTCTTTCCAGCTCAAAATTGATCTGGACACAGATTTTAAAAAGTGTACCCTCATGGTCTTCTCTGATAACCTCCTGACTTTTATGCAGCGGCTTGGTTTTCACATACGGTGCATTTCCTGCATCTACCCAGAAGATCACGTTTCTCGGATCCATTGATTCTGATACGGTAACTCCTACAATATCTTTGAAATATTCATCCCCATCCAGGCTTTTATCAATATACCGGAGATTGTCATCCACTTCAATACTTTCCATTCTGTCCAGTGCCAGATTGTACATTTTCTGTTTGTAAAGACAGATCAGGAACCAACGATTGTTAAATTCCTTCAGCAGCTGAGGATGGACGGTATATATACTGGATTCCCTTGCCGTAAAACTTTTATAAAGAATCTTCAAAACCTTTTTATTAGCAATACTGTCGTACAGAATATCAATATGTTCCAAGCCTTTCAGCTGTTCATTTTTATCCAGATGAATAATTGATTTCTGGCTGGTTGCATGAATAGAGTCTTCCAGCTTCTGAATGACCCCGTTCATCTCTTTGAACATGGAGAAGTCCTTGAACTGTTTCAGGATCTGAACTGCATTATTCATCGCTTTCAGATCACTTTCATTCACCGAAATATTGTGAATACTGTATTCAGGATCACTGTAACGGTAGTATTTTCTTTCGTAAACCTCAATAGGAGCCTCATATCCGAATTTTTCACTCCGCATATTCTGAAGATCCAGCTGAACTGTACGTTTACTTACATAGGATTCTTTCCCTTCAAATTCAAACAATGCTTCCGAACATTCATCAATGAGATCCTCCAGCGTATATTTCCTGTATTTGTTTTTAAGACATTTATCTAATGTTTTATACCGGATCAGAGCATTTTTATTGGATGACATACCTTAGTGTTTAATGATTGGGTGTTTTAAATGAAATTTGCTTTTTTCTGCTCTTTCTTAAAATTATTTTTCTTTTAAAGCATTGTCATCAAAGGTAATTCCATCCCAGCCGAATTTCATAAAGTTCCGGATATTCTGATGGTCAGTTCCTTCGGGATTTTTCAAAACATCTTCTCTGTAAAACTCACCAAACAGCCAAAGAGTTTCTTCTTTTGTAAGATCCTGCATGCTGGCAAAGCTGAAAACCTTGCATGAACCATTGTTTTGCCCGGCCTGATTGGTAGTATCTCCGTTTTGAAAAGCAGTAGGTGTAAACTCATAATGTTCGTCAATATAAGCGACAACATCACTAAACTGAATGGTTTCAGGGAAATGTTTTAATTGTTCTAATAGTACCATAGATATCGGTTTTATTATTTTTTATTTATTTCATACAGATTTCCACCCTGGATGATCTGATTTTTAATTTTTGTAAAAATAATTAAAATTTCTTTATCTACGCAAAACTATTGCGTAATAAGGTTATTACTTTGCATCATCAAAATGAAACAACAATGGAATTTAATGGAAATCATTTAATCGAATTAGGATATAGACCTGGAAAATGGTTTAAAGATGCCATTAGCTATATCAATGAAAATAAACTGAATGAACAGCAGATCACAGAATATCTGGCTCAGTTCACCCAGCCGGCGCTTATTCCGCTTCACGAGACAGCTAAAGATTTTATGATCAACATCCGGGCTGAGCATGAAAGTGAGAATGATAATGTAGATAAAGTAATCAAAACAATGGGTGTTCTGATGAAAACCCCTACTCTGATTGGCGGAGCTTTAATGCCGGATGCCTGCCCTACCGGTCCTGAAGGTCAGATTCCGGTAGGTGGCGTAGTGATTGCGCAAAATGCTATTCACCCGGGATTCCATAGCGCTGATATCTGCTGTTCTGTGATGCTGACGGATTTTGGAAAAGCCAATCCAAAAGATATTCTGGATGCTGCGCATTCTGTAACACACTTCGGGTATGGAGGAAGACCAAGAGGAGAACAGATGCCGATGTCCCAGGAACTGATGGAGGCTTTCAGAGAAAATGAATTCTTAAATGATGAAAAGCTGATCAGCATTGCCCGTTCTCATATGGGAACCCAGGGAGACGGAAACCACTTCCTTTTTGTCGGAATTTCTAAAAATACAGGAAATACCATGATGGTAACCCATCACGGATCAAGAGCCCCGGGAGTTGCTTTATATGATAAAGGAATGAAGGTGGCCAACCGTTTCAGACAGGAAATTTCTCCCGAAACATTGAGAGAAAATGCCTGGATTCCTTATGATACGGAAGAAGGTAAATCCTATTGGGAAGCGCTTCAGCTGATCAGACAATGGACTAAAGAAAACCATACTTCCATCCATGATGCTGTTCTGAACAAGCTTGAAATGGAAAAGGAAAACAGATACTGGAACGAACATAATTTCGTTTTCAAGGATGGAGACCTGTTCTACCATGCCAAAGGAGCAACTCCGCTGGATGATAAATTTATGCCTGATATTACGGGACCAAGACTGATTCCATTGAATATGGCTGAACCGGTACTGATTGTTCAGGGAACAACTAACGAAAGAAACTTAGGTTTTGCACCGCATGGAGCAGGAAGAAACTTCAGCAGAAGCCAGCATAAAAAGTCTCTGGCTCATAAAACGACTGAGGAAATCTTCAATGAGGAAACCGCCGGATTGGATATCCGTTTCTATTCCAATGAAATTGATATTTCTGAACTTCCAAGCGCTTATAAAAGTGCCAAGAATGTAAGAGCGCAGATTGAAGAGTACGGACTTTGTGAAGTTCTGGATGAAGTAATGCCTTACGGATGTATCATGGCCGGAGATGTGCAGAAAAATGCACCATGGAAGAAAAAGAAGAAATATAGAAAAGCATAATTTTTAAAAGTGTACTCAAACCTTACGGGTTTTAGAAACCCGTAAGGTTTAAATAAAAACAACCCAAGTTTCTCAGCACTAAAAAATTATTTTAAAGAAAAAACTCAGGCACAGAAAGTTCCTATAAGGTTAAAATTACTTTCCGCCTTTTTATACATTATAAGGCAAAGGGAGTTCCTATATTTTTTGGATAAATTACTCCCCGCTTTTTATAAACTATAGGTAAAAAGGAGTTCCTATACCCTTCACTTTTAATGAAATTACTCCTCACTTATTTTTTAAACTTAAAACAATGAAAACACTACAATTATTCAATGCTGTACTGGCTAAAGAATCGAATGCAAAGCCATTTATTTCCAATGACGGTTTTATCATTGAACCTGATGCTGTTTGGGCAAAAAATGAAATCATATCCTTCTATGCCAAGGAAAAACTGAACGGAAATGACCTGAATAAAACCTTCCATAAATCATGGGAGAAAATAAAGAATACCTCCAGATATGATTTATTAATTGAACAGATCACCCATTATGTTTCAACCTATGGAAGTGATTTTCAGAACGAAATTTATATTCCTGCTGAAATACTGAATGTCCCGGATATGAAGATGGTTTTTAAAGTCATCAAAGCGTATACTGTGGAAGAAATGCAGGAAAAATGTCTTTCTCTTTTAAAATCAGGAATGGCTTTAAAGGAAGAAACCATTGATGATTTGCTTGATATTCTGCATAACGAACTGGAATATGATTTTACAGGAAAAGAAAATATCAGAAATAAGGAAGCCATTATAAAAATAGCCGACCAGTACGATATTTACCCTGAAAATCCTGTTGAGTTTTTCCGTTATATTATTTATAAAACAACCAACACGACGCTTTTAATCAAAAATAATGATCTGATTAACCTGATCAAACAGAGTAATTTCAATCCAACCTATTTGTTTGAAAGCTTCGGTCTGGAAAAAATGGCAGAAATTTTCAATAGGTTCAAACCTTTATTCCTGGCTTACAAAAGCAGAGCTCCGAAAGCCGTCAATAAAATATCAAAGCTGTCTAAAGTGCATCATAAACCACTGATCACAAATCCGTTGAATAATGCCACCAATACATTGCTGGAAAACAGCGACTGGCACTGGCTGGAAAATGCGACACCGTTTGCATTGTTCAAAGCATTGTCAGCATGCTATTCAAGAATGTATGGGCAGGATACCTTTGTGTACAGAGTGCGAAACGGAAAATCATGGACTAAAAAGGGAAGGAAACTTACGTGAATCAGTTCAATTATGATTTTATTCTGGATTTTCTGAAACTGAAGTATGAAAACCTATCCGGAAAGAAATTCTATTTCCCTGAGCATGTAGAATTTGCATTACCAACTTCTGAAAAGATGTTTGTAGGAAATATTCCTGCCGGAACCCGTTTTTATGCTGAAAGACTTGCTGTAGGGGTCTATTGGGAAGATCGTTGGGGTGCCCGTGACCTTGACCTTTCAGGATTGAATATTGCAGGAAAAATAGGCTGGAATGCTGCTTATAATCACGAAAACGGACAGCTGATGTACTCCGGAGATATGACTTCTGCACCCAATGGTGCCGTTGAATATCTTTACGCCAATAAAGGACATTGTGCACCAACACTTGTGATGAACAACGTTTTCAGTGGGAATGCGGATTCCGGATATAAAATCATTATCGGAAAAGGAGATAATATCTCTTATGACTATATGATGAATCCTAATAATCTGTTTGCTGAAGCCAGATGTAACGCTGTCCAGAAGCAAATGATTCTGGGAATGCTGGCCACAAAAAACGAAAAACAATGTTTCGTACTATTGAATTTCGGAGCAGGTCATTCTCATGTTTCAGGAAATAATCAGGTTTCTACGATGGCAACAACGGCATTATACCAGCAATGGTATGAAGCAATGTCCTTCAATGAGCTTGTAAAAGAGCTTGGGGCTGAGATCACCACAGAAAAAGCGGAAGCTGATTTTGATTTCTCGCTGGAAAGCCTGGAAAAAGATAGTTTTATCAGGATTTTTAAATAAATTCTAAGACGTCATCTGGTTGCATCAGGTGGCGTTTTTGTGAAATTTTGCTGGTAAACGCTGAAAACTACCCGTCAAAAATTCTTTGAATTTCCGCCACCCCTCCGAGGGAGGAGAATTTTCATGTTTCAGTTCAAATAGTATTCAGAATTGCAATTCCCAATTAATTTTACCTGATAACACCAACTGGATTTCTATGGAATGACACAATTGCAATGATAGTTTATCCATACAGTTTGTCATTCCGTAGAAATCCAGCCTCCAAAAATCAGAATTACCTAAATGTATTCTATTACAAACAGCTTAAGTTTCGGCTAAAGCCGTTTGAAAACTGTAATCTTATTAAACGGACTAAAGTCCGTTCCTATTGAATAAGAACAGCTATTATACATTCACCTTTTTTACGAAAAATCCCTTCATTCACATGAATAATCACTTTCTTTCCATAATCAATCTGAATAGTAAACATATTCTCCAGCGGAAACTGAAGCACAGTCTGAAGGATCAGACGAATGACTCCGGCATGAGTAATAATGAGTACTTTCTCCTTACTTTTTCTACCAATTAAATCCCGCCAGAAGCTGAGAACTCTGTTTTGCATTTCAAGAAGATTTTCTCCGCCGGCAGTTTTAATATTGACGAAATCTTTGTACCACGGAGTGATTTCTTCTTCCGGAATATCGGTCCATTTTTTCAGTTCCCAATTCCCGAAATTCATTTCACGGAGTCTTTCATCGGTGTGATAATTAAATTTAAAATAATCCGCTAACAAACGGCAGCGCTCAGAAGGACTGGAAATAATGACATCAAAACGACAATCAATATCCAGCGATTTAAAATCATCAATATAATTTTTCTTTAAAGGCATCTCTGCAAAACCATAACACAGATTTTCAGGATTTTCTACAGCGGTATGACGGATCAGATGAATTTCCATACGATGATTGTTCCTAGATAAAATAAAACTTCACAAACCTGCTGAACAGATCCCAGACAGTCTCCTGTGTAACCGCCGATATGTTTTTTAAAATACCAGCCCATATATATTTTACCAGCATAAGCCAAAGCAAAAGCGAAAATCAATCTCCAGTCCGGGATCAGGGCAAAAGCCACCAGAACACTAATAAATCCTACCAGCAAAGCTGTTCCATCCAGAGGCTTATTGGCCAGAGGCTTTGATTTACTGACATCGATATCCGTAACATATTGGTGGGTATAGATCATCGTTCCTGAAATAAACCGGCTCACCGTATGGGCCAGAATAATGATTCCCAGTACTCTGACCGGTTGATCACCGACACTACCCAACGCCTGAATACTGTAAAACTTTAAAGCAAAAAGCAGAATAATGCCTATGGTACCATATGCTCCTACCCGGCTGTCCTTCATAATGGTCAGGATTTTTTCTTTTCCGTATCCGCCCCCGAAACTGTCACACATATCTGTAAAACCATCTTCATGGAAAGCTCCTGTCAGCAAAACACCGGCAATCATCATTAAAACGATCCCAACCTCAAGGTTAAACAACATGGTAGAAAAAAGCACCACTGCATTGATCAATCCTACCAAAAGACCTACCCACGCAAAATATTTCTGAGATTTATTCATAATCTCACTGGAATACGGAACAGTAAACGGAACCGGAATTCTGGTGAAGAACATGAGTGCTGTAGCAAAATAGATCAGTTCATTTTTGAGGATTTTCATTTTCTTTTTAGTCTAAAAATTACTTAGTCAGTTCCTGTAAAATTAGGAAAGCTTTTAACAACGGTAAAGGGATCAGTTAAAAAAATAAGAAACATGAATCTTATCACCTTAAGATTTACCTTTTGCATTCAGCATATTTTTTACTTTGCCCCATTAATAACCATGAAAAAAGAACAAATGAAAAAAGCGTATTTCGTTGGATTATGTCTTATATCCATCGTAAGCTGTTCAGCTCCCGGTGATGAGCTGGACAATGTAAATGAAGCACAAGCCTTAAATGCATCCGGTAGTAACATGTTAGCAAAAGGAGGCTTCAGAGATACTCCGGACACCCCAACCTCCCCTGCAGGAATCTGGTCAAAATCTTTTTATTTAACGAATCCTATTTACGGTTTCTACAGTAATCTGACCAAAAAGCACCTGTACAATACCTCTCCGTTACCGTCCGAACTTCCTAAATCCTATCCAGGACTGGACTATTACTTTCAGGAAAGTTTATTAGGTTCTGCAGACGGACCCGGCCCTGTCATTACAAGATGGTTTCACACAGGAACCAATGATCTGGTATTAACGACTAATCCTAATGAATTGGTGGGACAAAGCAATTGGGAGAAAAGAAATCTCGGCACCAGCTATAATGGTGATGAGCCTGGAAGTTTTCCTATTTACAGGTATTTCAACGGTGATAAAAAGACGCACTTTTACACCAGAGACAAAAATGAGCTGGGAGACGGAAAAGACGGCTATGAATATGAAGGAATCGCTTTCTACCTGAAAGATTCTGAACCCAAAGCATACCGTGTTCATGACGGACAGTTTTTCCAGGATAATGCGACAGGAACCCTTTATATCGTATTTGAAAGTACCCTGAGACGTATTGAATCTTTTGCAGTGATCAATAATCTGTTTGCTGTTCAGGGTAAAGCCTATCTGGTTTTTAAGGTAAATATAGAAGATTACACAGGAGAAAGAGGACCGGACATCACTTCAGGAACCCAGCTGGTACGAAACACCAATACCGGAAAACTTTATCTTGTAGATGATGGTTTATACAGGTATATCCCTACGATGCAGATATTTAATATCTATAAATTCAATGAGGGTGCTATTCAAAATAAACCTGTAAGAATGATGTTTACAGGTAAAGATGTTGCACACACTTATTAATTATAATTGATTTTAAGATAAAAAGGGGCTTCATTGCCCCTTTCTTATGTATGAAGTTAAGATGATTTATTAGAAATCTGAGCATCTTCAAAGCTGGACATTTCATTCAGGAAATTAACGGCACTTTGAATAATCGGATAGGCTAAAGCACAGCCTGTTCCTTCTCCGAGGCGCAGATTCAGATTGAGAATAGCCTGTTCTCTCATCAGTCCCAATAACTGAGGATGGGCATTTTCATTGCTTACATGGCAGAAGATACAATTGTTCAGAATCTCAGGATTCTTTTTCCAGACCGTTGCTACTGCTACTGTGGCAATAAATCCATCCACCATAATCAGCATATTGTGATGATACGCTTCTTCTATGGCTCCGATCATTTGGGCAATTTCCAATCCGCCAAAGGTTTGGGCTATTTCATCTTCGGTCATTTCGGAAGGATATTTTTCAACCGCTTCCGTTAAGATATGGATCTTATTCTGCAGCTGATGGTCATTCAATCCGGTTCCACGTCCTACACAATGGGTGACCGGGATATCAAAGAGCTTGCTCATCATCAAAGAAGAAGCAGATGTATTTCCTATTCCCATTTCTCCAAAACCTATAATATTGCAGCCTTTTTTCGCAATATCATTCACCACAGATTTTCCATTTTTAAGAGCCTGCCGGTATTCTTCAGGCGTCATGGCAGGTTCCTCCAGGATATTACGGCTGGATTTTCTTACCTTTTTATCAATCAGATTCAGTCCTTCCGGAAAATCGAAATTCACTCCGGCATCTACAATTTTGATTGTAATACCATTCTGTCTGCAAAAAACATTGATGGCGGCACCTCCTCCTAAGAAATTCATCACCATCTGATAGGTGACTTCCTGTGGATAGGCACTTACGCCTGCAGTGGCAATTCCATGATCGGCAGCAAAAACTACCATATGAGGATTCAGTAACTGTGGTGAAGTGGTTTTTTGTACCATTCCTATTTTATGGGCCAGATGTTCCAAATGCCCTAATGCGCCTAAAGGTTTTGTTTTAAAATCAATTTTATGCTGTAATTCTGATGATAACATGGATCTTTATAGTGATGTTAAATGGAAAAATGCAATATTAGTGAAATAGAGAGTATTTTGTATGGTTTGTCTGGAGTTTTTATAAGCTGGAAGCCAGAAGCCGGGAGCTGGAAGCTAAATATCCCTCAATTTCAAACTCTCTGACCTTATAACGCTCCCACTCTCAAACACTCTCACTCTCCTACTCTCAAACCCGAAACCCGAAACCCGGATCCCGGATCCCGCAACAAAAAAACAACGTAAGAACATTGCGCACTTAGCTCTTTACTTTGCAGTATAAATCAAAAACAATGACACCCAAAATACTTGAAAAAATAAAAGAAATAGAAGCAGCACGGGGCGTGGAAGTCCTTCTTGCAGTAGAATCAGGAAGCAGAGCCTGGGGTTTTGCATCTCCTGACAGTGATTATGATATCCGTTTTATATACCGTCATGAAAAAGACTGGTACCTTTCTCCCTGGGATAAAGATGAAACAATAGAATTTATGACAGAAGATGATCTGGACGGCTCCGGTTGGGACCTGCGAAAGACGTTTCATCTCTTGTTAAAGTCGAATGCGGCTTTATTGAGCTGGTTCTATTCCCCTATCGTTTATAAAGCGGATGAAAAGTTTGTAGAACTGTTCAAACCTTTGGCAGATGCCTGTTTTTCTCCGGTTGCCGTTTCTTACCATTATCTGAGCATGAGCAAGAAATACCTGGAAGCTTGCAGAAGTGATGAAGTCAAATTAAAAAGTTACTTTTATTGCTTACGAACCACGTTAACAGGAAAATGGATCATAGAAAAGGGAACAGTTCCTCCTGTATTATTCAGTGACCTGCTTGTTTTAACAGATGAAACCACCAGACGGAAAATAGAAGATCTTGTTGCCTTAAAAGCAACCAAAGGAGAATCCTATTACCACCCGAACGATTGGGAACTGTTTGATTTTCTGGAGAGAACAATCGCTGAAAATGAGGAAAAATCGAAAAGCTTATCGGGAGGAAAGGCGGATAAAGGGGAGATGGAGAGGGTTTTTAGGGAGGTATTAAAACATTAAAATTTAAATCCATGAAGAAAAAGAATTCTTTCATTGAACACTGCAGTACAATACAGTCAAAATACGGAATAATAATACCGGAAAACATCCGGAATTATTTTGCCACATTTCCTGAACAATCTGAAAATTTTTATTATCAGGCGCTCAAAAATGCTGATGATTACAAAATATTTTATACTAAGGAGTTTGTAGAGTTTGTTGTCACTAAATATATGGATGCCGATACAAATTTTGAATTTCTTCAAAATATCCTTGATGAAGGAAATTATGAGTATTCATTACTCGAAAAAAATTTATTTCTGAAAGTATTGATTTTTCATTTTTGAATGAATGCCTTCAGAAATTTAAAACTACTGCTTTTTATATTGGGGTTTATACATTTGAAACGTGCGGAGGTGAAGAATTTCTGATTATAAATGGTGATAAAAAAGGATATATTGCAGGACGTTCCCATTATGGATTTGAAAAAAATGAGATTAACAATCTCATGATTAAATATCAAAAAATTGATTTTATCAAGAAATTACAATTTAAATAAAAATGACCATCCAAGACCTAAAAAACAAAAACCTCCTCCTCTTCGAAGCCATTTCCGGAAGCAGAGCTTTCGGGTTGGCGACGGAAAATTCTGATACGGATATCCGCGGGGTGTATTATCTGCCGAAGGAAGATTTCTTTGGGCTGAACTATATTCCGCAGATTTCCAATGAGACGAATGATATTACCTATTATGAAATCGGGAGGTTTATAGAACTGCTGCAGAAAAACAATCCTAATATCCTGGAAATTCTGGCCAGTCCGGAGGATTGTATGCTGTACAGACATCCGTTGATGGATCTGCTGAAAACGGAGGATTTCCTATCCAGACTCTGTAAAGGTACCTTTGCAGGTTATGCGGTTTCACAGATTAAAAAGGCCAAAGGACTCAATAAAAAAATTGTAAACCCTGTTGATAAAGAAAGGAAATCGATTCTGGATTTCTGCTTTATCCTTGACGGACAAGGTTCTGTTTCATTGAAAAACTGGCTGAATGAATTCCGATCCTCTGGAGGGGTGTCCGTAGGACGGGGTGGTCTCTCACAGGAAAATTGCGGATTGGTGAGCATTGATCATACAAAAGGAATGTATGCTTTATTTTACGATGAGTCGGGAATATTGGGATATAAAGGAATTATTCAGAATGAAGAGGCTAATCAGGTTTGCGTATCGTCCGTTCCTAAAAATGAAAAACCGGTCGCTTATATGTTCTGCAATCTTGATGCGTACTCTGTTTACTGTAAAGACTACAGGGAATACTGGAAATGGGTGGCTGAGCGTAATGAAGACCGTTACAATGTTAATCAGACCCACGGACAGAACTATGACAGCAAAAATATGATGCACACCATCCGGCTGCTGCAGTCATGTGAACAGATTTTTAAAACCGGTTCACTGACGATTCGTGTAGAAAACCGTGACGAACTTCTAGATATCAAAGCGGGCAACCAGTCGTATGAAAGCGTCATGCAAAAGGCTGAAAACCTGATACAATCCATAGAAGATCATTATTCTACTACCACTCTGCCCGACTTTCCGGATCTGGATAAAACAACAAAAATATTAATTCAGATCAGAGAAAAACTGTATAATAATGAGTGATGAATGGTGGGACTGTTGAATTGCCAATGCTCCCACTCTCAAACTCTTTCACCCTTAAACTCAACCACCCGCACCCCGAATCCCGAATCCCGCACCACTCACTTCTTCGAGACCTTCGCCATCGGATTATAATCAAGGCAGATTTTGATCCAGTATTCAAAATCATCAGGCTTTTTGAAACCTGAAGGTTCTACGTAACAATATCCTTTAAGCTGCTTTCCTTTCATAATCATCGGCAAAAAGCCTTTCTTCTCCGAAACCTCATCTTCCAGTTCAGGATCGTAACGGCACATCAGATTTTCATGGCTGATGTTGATACACATCTTCCCGTTCACCAGAAAAGACAGTCCGCTGAACATTTTCTTTTCTTCAATCTCTATATTATTTTCCAGAGAAAGCCGTTCGCGTACCCGGTCGGCAAGTTCAGTACTGTAAGCCATTATTTTAATTTTTAGTTATTTAAAATTAACAAAAAACAGTGATGATCACGCTATTTCTTCTTTTTAGAAATGGATTCTAATTTCAAAGGATAAAATTTTATTTAAATTAATTATTGTTTTACGATAATTAATTATACATTTGCAATATCAATATGCGTATCATGAATCAGACTAAAATTATTGCAAGAATTCTATTTTATATCTGTTCCGTATTATCGGTGGGATATTTAATCACTGTGCTGTACTCTCTGATCTGCCTTATAACAGATTTTTCTGTTATGCCTTATGGAGACGGGAAATACCTTCATATCAATTATCCGTTTACAGAAAAACCTTTCCTGAATATTGACAACAGCTATCCGTATATCATCTTTTCATTTCTGTCTGTGCTTATCACATACGGAATCTTTTTCTGGTTGGCCGCCAGGGTTTTCAGAGTATTTTTTCAGCAGAAACTTTTTACACAGGATAATATACGGCAGCTGACGAGATTTTACCTGTATAATATTTTCATTCCTCTTCCGCTGGTGATTATCGCGAGTTTCTTTGTGGAAGTAGAAAGTATCATCTGGGGACTGGTGTTTATTCACTTTATGCTTGGAATTTTCTGCCTGTTTCTTGCGAATATCTTTAAGCAAGGACTACATTTGCAAAACGAACAAGACCTATTTATTTAACATGCCAATTATAGTCAACTTAGATGTGATGCTTGCCAAACGAAAAATGCAGAGTAAAGAATTGGCAGAAAAACTGGGTATCACACCCGTTAACCTTTCTATCCTGAAGACCGGTAAAGCCAAAGGCGTCCGTTTCGATACCCTTGAAGCGATCTGTAAAATCCTGGAATGCCAGCCGGGAGATATTCTTGAATTTAAAGAGTAGTTGGGATTCAGGATGCGTGTTGCGAGGTTTGAGAGTCAGAGTGTTTGAGAGTGGAGTATAAAGTTCACTTCTAACTTCTAGCATCCAGCTTCCAGCCATAAACTTAAACTTTAAACTTTAAACCCAAAATTGCTGCCGAAAGGCCGCCTGTCCTTCTATTGCCCAAACACAACGCTATGAACACATTAACCATCAACAACCTTAGTCTTACCTATAAAAATGGTTTTCAAGCCATTAAGAACATTTCTCTTGATATCAAAAACGGAATGTTCGGGCTGCTTGGTCCGAACGGAGCCGGTAAATCCTCTCTGATGAAAACCATTGTCGGACTTCAGAAACCCACTTCCGGAACGCTGCTTTTCAATGATGTGGATATCGTTAAAAACCCTGATTATATTAAACAGAATCTGGGATTTCTTCCCAGGATTTTGGCGTGTATCCGAAAGTGTCCGCGTATGATTTGTTAGAACATATTGCCATTCTGAAAGGCATTAACAATAAGAATCAACGTAAAACCCAAATTCTGGGTCTGCTTGAAAAAGTCAATCTTTCTGATTTTGCAAAAAAGAAGTCCATACTTTTTCAGGCGGAATGAAACAGCGTTTTGGGGTGGCACAGGCCCTGTTAGGTGATCCGGAAATTATCATTGTCGATGAGCCTACTGCAGGACTGGATCCTGAAGAACGCAACCGTTTCAATACTTTGCTCAACGATATCAGTCAGGAAGTGATTGTTATTTTGTCTACCCATCTCGTGGAAGATGTCAGAAATCTCTGTTCGGAAATGGCAGTGATGAATCATGGACAGATCCTTAGAAAAGGAAACCCGGGAACATTGATGGCTGAACTGGAAAACAAAATATGGTCAAAACCTATCTACAAAAACGAGCTGGAAACTTATGGTTCCAATTATGAGATCATCAGCAGACAATTGCTGGAAAGAGAACTTCACATCACCGTATTTTCTGAAGAGTCCCCGAAAGACTTTATCTCCGTAACCCCTTTACTGGAACACGTTTATTTCCATACGCTTATTCAAAAACCTTAACCATGAACACTTTATTTATATTCGAAGCCAGACGTAGCACCTACCACTGGCCTGCCTATCTTGTGGCTTTACTTTTAACAGGAATAGGTATCTTCTGCGGCAGCCAGTTCAATCTTTCAGCCGGGGAAGGAATTTATCTGAACTCACCTTACACTATCGGTTTTATGACCGGAATGCTAAGCCTTGCCGTTATTTTTTTTGCTATCATTTATGCGTTACAACTGTTGTTCAGGGATCAGGATTCAAAATTTGACAGCATTCTGTTTTCTTTTCCTTTTTCAAAATACACTTATCTGAAAGGGAAATTTTATGCGTATTTCCTTCAGACTTTTTAAGTTTTACATTTTTAATGACGGGCTTCCTCCTCGGGCAGCTGATGCGTACAGGAAGTGAAATGCAGGAGTATTTTAATATCCTGTATTACCTGTACCCATTATTGATCTTCGGGTTAATCAACAGTTTCTTTGTCTGCAGCTTTCTGTTCCTTATTTCATTTACAGTAAAGAAAAAACTGATGGTGGTAGCGGGCGGGCTGCTTCTGTATGTATTGTATATGATCATTTTACTGTTTTCCAATTCCCCGTTTATGGCAGGAAGTCTCCCTCAGTCATTGGAAACACAGCAGCTTTCGGCTTTGATCGATCCGTTTGGATTATCGGCTTATTTTTTGCAGGCCGGCGATCTTACAGTTCATCAGAAAAATATCCAGCTGGTCCCTTTCACGGGCTATATTCTGTTCAACAGAATCTTATTTTTACTGCTTTCTTTTGGATTTTTATTGCTATCCTTTACATTATTTTCTTTCTCCAATACATCAGGACAGAAAGTAAAAACACAGGGAAACCTTCAATCATTCTCTGAAATAGGTACATTGGAATATTCTATTGTTGCTCCAGACTTTAACTGGTGGTGTTCAATCCGGTCCGTATTTTCTTTCGTAAAAACAGACCTTACCTATCTGTTCAAGAGCATTGCTGTTCCTGCGGTTTCTATTCTGCTGCTATTCTCAGTCGGAATGGAAATGTATGCTGAAATTGAAAAAGGAATCCGCCTTCCGCAGAAGTATGCAAGCTCCGGACTGATGGCAGCAACCATCTCAGAGAATTTTCATCTGCTTGGCCTGCTGATTACGGCTTATTTTCTGAATGATATTTACTGGAGAAGCCAATCTTCCGGATTCAACCTGATTGAAAACAGTACTTTCTTTGCAAAAAACCGGTTAACTGGTCATTTTGTTTCGGTCAGTTTACTGCTGTTCTTCTTTACCGGGATTTTAATGGTTCAGGGAATTATTTTCCAGGCAGCTTATCAGTATTTTCATATTGATTGGAACGCCTATCTCGGTGTTTTTCTTTTCAATACTTTTCCTTTGATCTTATTTTCAGGATTTATCCTGTTGATAAATGACAGAATTCCCAATAAATTTATAGGGCTGGGAATTTCCATTCTTGCTGTTTTCATGTTGTCAGGACCGGTTTCCGGGAAAATCATTTCTTACCCTCTTCTCAGAATATTTTCAGATTTCAAAGGGTCTTACAGTGATTTTAACGGGTATGGAATTTATGAAAAAGCTTTTGCAGAAAGACTTATATTCGGAGCAGGGATCATCAGTATGCTGTGGTTATTCAACAGTATTGTAAAGATTAAAAAAATACGTGTTTCCGCTTTGATTTTCACTATCTTTCTGCTGATCTCAGGGATCATTGCCGGAATATTCTTTATGGAAGGATACGTTCCTAAAAATGAACAGCAGAACATCTTAAGTTCCGTAGAATATGAAAAGAATTACCGGAAATATGAACATATTCCACAGCCTGATATCACCGGTATTACTACAGAAATTAAGCTGTATCCTTCGGAAAATACTTATCAGATCACCGGAAAATATATACTTACCAACCTAACCAATCAACCCATTAATAAGATCCTTATCAATTTTAATAAAGACTTACAGCTTGAATCTGCTGTAATGACATCAGGAAATGAAAAAACAGAGATTCTTCAAAACATCACGGAAGTTATAGTAAAACAACCTCTTCTGCCGGGAAAAACTGCTTTTCTTGATTTTACATTATCATATCAATGGTTTGCTGTAAACGGACATCAGCCTTTTAATGCTGTCATAAAAAACGGATCATTTATGAGAATCAGCAGGTATTATCCTGTGATTGGTTATCAAAAAGATTATGAAATCCACGATCAGAAACAGCGCGATCATTTCAAACTGGGAAAGCGCACAGGATTGAAAGAACCAGAAGCTCCTGAAGTGGAAAAAAGATTTTATCGACCTCAATATGATTGTTTCCACCGAGAGGGATCAAACAGCCATAGGTACCGGAGATCTGATAAAAAAATGGACAAAATCCGGACGAAATTATTTCGAATATAAAGCAGAGCAGATTCCTTTCCGGTTTGCTGTTTCTTCTGCAGAATATAAAGTAAAAAGCATGAATTATAAAGGGATAGCCGTTACTATCTTTTATCATCAAAAACATTCTGAAAACGTCAGCCATCTTCTTGAAAATGCTAAGCTTACCTTGGATTATTGTCAGCAGAATTTTGGGCCATATCCTTTTAAAACCATCAGTTTTGCTGAAATTTCTTCTTTTACCCGGGGCTTTGCCGCCACTGCCTATCCTTCTGTGGTCTTTATGCCGGAAGATATGATTTTTCATGCCAATATACAGGCAGATAAGAAGCAGGATGTCATCAATGAACTGGCCGGGCATGAGCTTTCCCATCTCTGGTGGGGAAACAGCCGGATTGATCCGGATGACCGGAAAGGCTCTGTAATGCTTACTGAAACGTTAGCGATGTATACGGAAATGATGCTGTATAAAAAAATGCATGGCAAAGAAAAAATGATGGAAAGAATCAAGGTACACCAGCAGATCTACGATAATGAAAAAGGACTGTCTGAGAATGTACCTATTTATAAAGCTACGGGAAATGTTCCTCACATTTCTTATTCCAAAGGCGCGATTGCCATGGTACAGTTGAGCAACCTGATAGGTGAAGATCATGTGAATACAGCCTTAAAAAACTTTCTCAACAATAACCGGTATCCAAAGAAACCCGCTTCATCAGACCTGATCCGTGAGTTTTACAAAGTTGCTCCTGACGCCTCAACCCGAAAACAGATTGACAGGTTATTTAAAACTACAGAAGATATCATTTTTACTTCCGGTCCTGATACGGCTTCCACAGAGGCAAAACTAAAGGAACCGATTGACGGGTTTTAATTTTTTCTGAAAATATTTTTCAGGAACTGTAACAAAATAAAATGATGATTTACTAATTAATTGACATATCAATAATTGATTTATCATTTTAAAACCGAAAATATGGAAAAATTAAATTCAATCATATTCTACAACATAGACAAAGCGATCAGAGCCTACAGAAACTATGCTCAGCGACAGCTTAAAGCGCATGGTTTCACGATTACGATCGATCAGTGGCTTATCATCAAAGCAATTCTGGAAAACCCGGGAATTACCCAGAATGAAATTGGTGATCTTGTTTTTAAGGATAATGCTTCTGTCACAAGAATTATTGATTTAATGGTAAAATCCGGATACATAATCAGAAACGTTCATCCTGAAGACCGCCGAAAAACCAATCTGGAAGTGACAGATTCCGGGATAAAGGTAATTAAGGAGGTTCAGAATATCGTAGAAAAGAACCGTAAAACGGCTTTGAAGGGTATCAGTAATAAAGAACTTGAAATCATGTATTCGGCTTTATTGAAAATTTCAGGAAACTGTCTTACCCCTAAAAAGTAAAACGCTATGACCAGAATACTCTCACTTATGATCGCCTGCATGCTGATATTGTTCAGCAGCAGAATTTCCGCCCAGCAGACAATGCAGAGCTTGTCTTTGTCTGGAAATATAAACTCCGGCAAAACAGAGCAGATGGAGATCAACCTTTTTGATGCAGATAATAAATTAATCAAAACAGAAATTGCCGATGCCAATGGTAAGTTTAGTTTCAATGATCTGAAAGGAGGAACTTATATGGTAAAAATCAACAGAAATGGTTCTGAAATATATCATTCGGAAAAAATCTCTCTGACTGAAAATACTACCCTTCCGTCTATTGACCTGAATGTAAAATCTATTGAAGCTGTTACGATTACCAAAACCAAACCTCTTATCGAAAGACAGGATGGAAAAATGATTATGAATGTTGAAAACAGTATCGCCAGCACGGGAAATTCTGCTTTTGAAGTACTGGAGAAAGCTCCGGGAGTGAATATTGACAGTAATGACAATATCAGTCTTCGCGGAAAGGGAAATCTCTTGGTTCAGATTGACGGAAAGAATACTCCTATGACAGGAAGCGATCTTGCCAATTACCTTAAAGGAATTCCCTCTTCTACCATTGAAAAGATAGAGTTTATCACGAATCCTTCTTCCAAATATGATGCAGCAGGATCTGCAATCATCAATATTAAGCTTAAAAAGGAACAGAGAAAAGGGACTAACGGAAGTATTTCCACATCTTTAGGAACGGGTAAGTATGTAAAAAACAACAACAGTTTCAGTATTAACCACCGGAATAAAAAAATCAATATTTTTGGTAACTACAGCTTCGCCTACAGGGAAGCTTATAACGGCCTTGTACTGGACAGGAACTTCTATGAAGAAAATAATTTTAAAAAAGCATATGTGCAGGACAACTATCTGAAATTTAAATTCAACAGCCATGTTGCCAAAGCAGGAATGGATTATTATCTGAATGACAAGAACATACTGGGCTTTTCTGCAGGTTTGGTTTCCAACAAATTCAATGTAAACGGAGATAACTCCAATGTAACGTTAGGCAGTAACTATCTTCCGGAAAGTACATTTACAACAGTCAACAGATCGAATGACCGCTGGACCAATCTTTCATTTAACCTTAATCATAAATACACGATAGATTCCCTGGGATCTGAAATTTCTACCGATTTCGACTATATCAATTATGCCAATTCATCTTTACAGAGTTTTGATACCAGTACCCATGATATTTCCAGTGGTACAGATAACCTTGATATTATTAAAGGAGATATGGATGGCAAGTTAAATATTTATTCTTTAAAGTCTGATCTTACGAAAAATTTCAGTAACGACTGGAAGCTTGAAAGCGGAGTGAAAACCAGTTTTGTAAAAACAGATAATGATCTGAAATTCTTCAACGCAAGCTCTGGTATTCCTGTTCCGGATCTAAGTAAAACCAATCATTTCATTTATGAGGAAAACATCAATGCCGTTTACGGAAATGTGTCTAAAAAATGGGAAAAATTTAAAGCCACGGCAGGGTTAAGGCTTGAAAATACGAATGTAAAAGGAACTCAGATTACAACCAATCAGATCAACAAGAGAAATTATACCCAGCTGTTTCCAAGCGCTGTTTTCAGCTATGACCTGACGGATAAAAGTAATCTTGAAATCAATCTCAGCAGAAGGATTACAAGACCAAGCTATAACCAGCTGAATCCCTTTAAATTCTATCTTGATCCTACCACCCTGAAGGCCGGAAACCCGGATCTTAATCCACAGATTACGATGAATTATGAACTGACCTACAGTCTGAGCAATAAATATTTTGCCACATTAAGCTACAGCAAAACTTCTGACAACATTACAGATATTTTAAAGCCTGTAACTGAAAATGGACAGGTGGTAACGGTACAAACGATTGAAAACCTGAGCTCTGCCTCTTATTTCGGATTAAACCTGATTGCCCCTGTAAAAGTGACGAAATGGTGGGAGATGAATAACAGTGCCAATTTCTATTATGGTTCATACACAGGAAATGTTTCAGGAACGCAGATCAATAACCAGGGAAATTTTACATTCAGCATCAACAGTATTAATTCTTTTAAACTGGGGAACGGTTTTACGGCAGAACTTACCGGAAATTACAAAGCAAGAGAAGTGTATGCTTACCTGAATATGAGACCGAACTGGTACCTGAATATCGGGGCACAAAAGAAGTTTAACAATAACAGTGTTCTGAAACTTTCTTTCACCGATGTATTCTTTACGAGTAATCTCAAAGGGCAGACCGTTTATAATGATTACCTCGAAAACTTCGCAGTAAAAAGAGATACGCGTGTAGCCACAATCTCCTATACCTACAATTTCGGTTCTTCTAAGAACGGACAGCCCAGAAAAACGGGAGGTGCTGAGGATCTGAAGGAAAGAGTGGGAAGTTAATAACTACAGCCATTGCGAGACGAAGCAATCTTACCTTTGAAAATTTAATTAATGAAATTATTCCAATGCTTTGCAATGACATAAAAGCAAAAATCCCTCAGTTTGAGGGATTTTTTATATTAGGAATGAATCTTATTATGCTTCGTTAGAAGGAGTCTGATTTTCCACCGGCTTTTCGCTTTGTGGTCTCTCACCTTGCGGCTTTTGTCCTTCAGGTCTTCTCTGTCCTTCCGGTCTGCCCTGTCCTTCGTGTCTTGGTTTTCCTTCAGGCTTCGGAGGTCTTGGTAAAAGCACTTTGCGGGAAAGCTTCATTTTCTTACGGTCATCATATCCCATGAACTTCACCTCTACCTCATCACCTTCTGCATATGGAACTTTGTCAAGACGGGCCCACTCGATTTCAGAAATGTGAAGAAGCCCTTCTGTTCCTTTAGCAATCGCTACAAATGCTCCGAAATCCATTACTTTTACTACTTTACCTTTGTAAACTTCGCCTACAACCGGTACGAAAGTAATTTCATTGATCTTGGCAATAGCAGCATTGATTTTTTCTCTGTCTGTTCCTGCAATTTCGATACGTCCGATTTCTCCGATTTCCTCAATTGCAATAACAGTATCTGTATCTTTCTGTAACTGCTGAATAATTTTTCCACCAGGCCCGATAACAGCACCGATAAAGTCTTTCGGAATTTCCATTACCACCATTTTCGGAGCGTGAGGCTTCACGTCTGCTCTTGGCTGGGAAATCGTTTCCGTGATTTTATTCAGGATGTGTAATCTTCCGTCTTTAGCCTGCATCAAAGCTTTTTCCATGATGTCCATAGAAAGTCCCTGGATTTTGATATCCATCTGGCAAGCTGTGATACCGTCTGCAGTACCTGTTACTTTGAAGTCCATATCTCCAAGGTGGTCCTCATCTCCTAAAATGTCAGAAAGCACCGTCCATTTTCCTGATTTTTTATCAGTGATAAGCCCCATTGCAATTCCTGAAACAGGTTTTGTAATCTGAACCCCTGCATCCATCAATGCCAATGTACCTGCACAAACAGTCGCCATTGAAGAAGATCCGTTAGATTCCAGAATATCGGAAACAATTCTGATTGTATATGGATTTTCTGCAGGAATTACTGCTGTTAAAGCTCTCTGAGCTAAGTTCCCGTGTCCTACTTCTCTTCTTGAAGTACCTCTTAAAGGTCTTGCTTCACCGGTTGAGAACGGAGGGAAGTTATAGTGTAAGAAGAATCTTTCATCATGCTGCGTGATTACGCTGTCGATCATGTTGGCATCTTTTACCGAACCTAGAGTTACTGCTGTCAACGACTGAGTTTCACCTCTTGTAAAGATCGCAGAACCGTGAGCTCCCGGAAGATAATCAATTTCTGACCAGATCGGACGGATCGTCTGTGGGTCACGGCCATCAAGACGGATATTGTCTTCAAGGATCATCTGACGCATCGCTTCTTTCTCTACATCATGATAATATACTTTTACGAAAGGAGTTACTCTTGCCAGTTCTTCTTCGTTATCAGCGTACTGAGCTAAGAACTCTTCAAGAACCGCTTTGAATTTTTCTCCTCTTTCTTCTTTATTGGATGGAGTTTTCGCTACTTCATATACTTTATCATAGCACTCTTTCCATACTTTTTCACGAATTTCTTCATCGTGTTCTTCGTGATTGTATTCTCTTTTAGGGAAAGCTTTTCCAACTTTAGCGGCCAATCTCTCCTGTGCTTCGATCTGCTTTTTGATCTCCACGTGAGCGAAATTGATTGCTTCAATCATTTCCTGCTCAGAAATCTCCTTCATTTCCCCTTCTACCATTACGATGGAGTCTTTAGTAGCTCCAACCATAATGTCGATATCAGCTTTCAGTAAGTTTTCATAGCTTGGATTAACTGATAATTCTCCGTCAATTCTTACTACTCTTGCTTCAGACATTGGCCCGTTAAAAGGAATATCTGTAATCGCAATGGCTGCAGAAGCTGCCAGACCTGCCAATGCTTCAGGCATTACTGCTTTGTCGTAAGAAATCAATGAGATCATCACCTGTACTTCCGCGTGGAAATCTTCAGGAAAAAGAGGACGTAATACTCTGTCCACCAATCTCATGGTAAGCACTTCATCATCAGATGGCTTTGCTTCTCTACGGAAGAAATTCCCTGGAATTCTTCCACCTGCATAGAACTTTTCTCTGTAATCTACCGTTAATGGTAAAAAATCTACACCAGGATTTGCTTCTTTGTTGGCTACAACTGTTGCTAAAAGCATTGTTCCGCCGCATTTCACCACTACAGATCCGTCAGCCTGCTTAGCCAGCTTTCCCGTTTCGATAGTGATTTCCCTGCCGTCTGCAAGGGTAATCGTTTCTGTAAACGCTTGAGGTATACTCATAAATTTGCTTCTTTATACTCCGTATTGAGTATGATTAATATTTAAACTTTTTAAATTTTCGTCTGCAAAGGTACTATATAATAATGAAATATTAAATTTTTCGATTGCATAAATAGGCTCTTAAAATACAAAAAATTGGCTATCAATGATTGAAGATTTTACTATTTATATCTGAAATCCCGTCTTATTCATGATTTATGAAAATAAAAATCAGTTTTTTTGAAGATAATGTATTGAAAAACCCTGCTGTTTTTGTATTATTGTCTCAAAAAATGAAAATAAGGATCCGGATTTAAAAAAATCCGTTTTATTATAAAAACCAGTAAAAATTATTGCAAAGACATAGGCTGATGCCTATATTTGCCCTACTTCACGAATTACAATGCTGTAGGCTAAAAAAGTTAAGGAATTATCCTTATACAGATAAATACATGTTTATGATTAATAAAGAAGTACAATCCAAAGGCAGGAATTATACGGTTCCATTGATTACCATCACCCTGCTGTTTTTTATGTGGGGGTTCATCACTTGTATGAATGACATCCTGATCCCCTATCTGAAGCAACTTTTCAGTCTTACCTTTTTCGAATCCATGCTGGTACAGTTCTGTTTCTTCGGGGCTTACTTTATCGGATCTCTGATTTATTTTCTGATCTCGATCACGAAAGGAGATCCCATCAATAAATTGGGGTATAAAAAAGGGATTCTTTTCGGAATTTTCCTGGCGGCGCTGGGCTGTGTACTGTTCTATCCGGCAGCTACATTTTCGTATTATCCGCTGTTTCTGGGAGCCTTGTTTATTTTAGGACTGGGCTTTACCGTACTGCAGATTACTGCCAACGCATATGTTTCACTATTAGGAAGTGAAGAATCTGCCTCAAGCCGGCTGAATATGACACAGGCATTCAATGCATTCGGGACAACCATTGCACCGGTGCTTGGGGGCATCTTATTTTTGAATTTTCTCTTCTCCGGATGGGTCCTTCAGTGCGGTAGCCACAAGAATTCCTTACCTTATTTTCGCAGGAATCCTTTTGCTGGTAGCTTTATTGATTTCAAGGGTTAAGCTGCCTTCATTCCAGATGGGTGAAGAAGAAGTGGTAAAAGGCTGGGGAGCACTTGAGTTCAGTCACCTGAAATTCGGGGTATTTGCAATGTTCTGCTATGTGGGCGGAGAAGTTGCTGTGGGAAGTTTTATCATCAGTTTCCTGGAACAGCCACAGATTATGGGCTTTAATGAAATCATCAGTAAAAATTATCTTTCTCTATATTGGGGAGGTGCTATGATCGGGCGTTTTCTTGGCGCCATCTCTTTGAATCAATCTTTAAGCCAGCAAAAAAGGCAGTTTATATGCTTGGGGCAGCAGGAGCTGTTTTCCTTGTCATCTTCAGTATTGTGAACCTTACTTTTTCCCAGATCAGCTTTTTCCTGGTATTCATCGTTCTTAATTTCATTGCATTTTTTGTGGGTAAAGCGGCTCCTGCAAGAACGTTATCCATTTTTGCAGCGGTCAATGTTGCTTTATTGATTTCCGCGATGATGAATCATGGTGAACTGGCCATGTACAGTATTCTGGGAATCGGAATTTTCAACTCCATTATGTTTTCCAATATTTATACACTGGCTATTTCAGGATTGGGTAAATATACCAGTCAGGGATCTTCATTAGTGGTGATGGCCATTTTAGGAGGAGCTATTGTCCCTATTTTCCAGGGATATCTCGCAGACCAGTTTGGGGTACAGCATTCATTTATTATTCCTGTATTCTGCTATCTGGTTATTCTGATCTTCGGAGCATATTGTACCAAATATCTTGGTCATGTGGAAAGTACTGAAGCCAAAGCAGGTCATTAAAATCAACTGTATTAAAATATATAAGCGGAATATCTCAAAAGTATTCCGCTTTATTTTTTCATACTCCGCAATGTAACTTTCCCATCAGAAAAATGACTCATCTTACAGAACAGTATTATAATGAAAACACAATTACAGCTTGAATACGCAGCATTTCTATTGTTAGGAATCTATGCTTTTGCCCAGACAGGATATTCCTGGTGGTGGTTTGCCGGATTATTCCTTGCACCGGACATTTCCATGTTGGGTTATACGGTCAATAATAAAACGGGTGCTTTCTTTTACAATCTGTTCCATCATTTTGGAGCTGCCATTATCATTTACCTTGCAGGTACAGCGCTATCCTCTCCTATATACAAGTGGCTGGGGCCATCTTGTTTTCCCATTCTGCTTTTGACAGAATTTTAGGATACGGTTTGAAATATCCGGACAGCTTTCAGAATACGCATTTGGGAAAAATTGGTAAGAAGGCTGAGTAGTTTAGGGTATAAAATCACCCCGTCAAAAATTCTTTGAATTTTTGACACCCCTCCGGAAGAGAGAATTATTCCCCCTTCAGTTGGAATATTTGATCTGTATTTAATACTCTAACTATTTCGACTGGATTCTACGGAATGACAAACTGCATGGATAGATCACGTTACAATTCAATTGTGAAAATCAAAGATTTTAAGAAACTTAAGTGGTTGGTTTTCTCAACCATTCAGGAAAAATCCCTTGTCGTATAAAAACAAAAAAGCAACCTCTTTCGAAGTTGCTTTTTGTTTTTGAAAATCTTTATAGATTATTTTCTTAAACCTAGTTCAGCGATGATCGCTCTGTATCTTGCGATATCTTTATTTTTAAGGTAATCTAGTAATCTTTTTCTTTTACCTACCAATTTAACCAAAGATTTTTCAGTGTTGAAATCTTTGTGATTGCTCTTTAAGTGAGCAGAAAGGTGGTTAATTCTGAAAGTGAAAAGTGCAATCTGTCCTTCAGCACTTCCTGTGTCCTGTGCAGATTTTCCGTGTTTTGCGAAAATTTCCTGCTTTTTGTCTGTTGTTAAGTACATTCCAATATTGTTTAATGATTATTATGTAACGGGTGCAAAATTACGACTATTTTTTGATTCTGCAAACATTATTGATTTCATGAATCAAATTTGATAGAAAAAAATGTTAAAAAAATCTTAATAAATTGTATGCAATCCAACGAAAAGGCAGTAATTTTGCATTCGAATTACAAATGAAAAAAATTATATTCTTTGCAGCGGTCACTACTTTTTTATTCATCGGATTTACTTCGGTAAAAGCCCAGAAAAATGCTGATGACAAAATTAAAAAGTTCTTTACTTCAATCCCGAAGTAGAGCCGGATATTGATGAAATAAAAGATCCCACCAACAATGCATTCTTTGATGCTGTTACCGATAATTTCAGCGGCAGAAAAAATAAGATGCTTCGTGCCGAAGTTCAGATTCCCTTTGACAGCATAGACAAACAGACTATTGTAGACTACTGCCTCAATAATGATGCTGATTTTGCCATTGTTTCCAAAGTAAGATATTTCAAAGTAGGTTTTGGCAAATATGTTTTTTCCAATCAGGTAGTGGTAAGCATGAAATTATTTGGCGCTGATGGCAACCTGGTCGCTGAAACGGATCACGATACCTACCGGAAAAATATGCGTCTTCTCGGCTCTACCGTGAATTCAGTTAAAATAGGAACTGAAGGCGCTATAAAAGGAATCATCAAAAAACTGAGAAAACTGAAACCTACGGAAGCCGGGCTTTAAGGTTTAAGGTTGGAATATACAGCCTTTCATCATCCATGGTGAATTTTGTTAGGGGGATTCATGGACTTACCGGACAAATTTATCATTTATCATCATCCTTATATTCTCATTTATATCTTCCTAAAGTAGTTTCCCTTACCCTGAATTATAAAAATTTTCACATTATATAAAAGCGCTTATTCACACTTACGGATAAGTGTTTTTCATTTAAAATACACCATAAATTACTGATTAACAATTAAATATTTTCACTAAATAAGGAATTATTAAATATTTTTTACTATTTTAGTTCAACATTAAACTAAAATCATATGAAAAATCTAAAGAAACTCAGTAGAGAAAAAGCAAAACAAATCAACGGAGGATCAATGGAAAGATGCAATGACACTAATCCATGTACTGTAGGATGGTGCTGTTTTGGTGTTTGCTCACCATTCATCTGCCTGGAGTAAAAAAACTTTTAACGAACTCACTTAAAATCAAATCACATGAAAAATCTTAAAAAGCTCAACAGACAAGAGCAAAAGGAAATCAAAGGCAGCGGGCCTTTCAAAAGATGTACAGAACATTTCGAATGTCCGGGCGGATCATGTTGCCACAACATCTGTGTTGTCAATCCATGTCCTCTGGAATAATATATGATCATTACAGACACCTGCATTTGTAGGTGTTTTTATTTACATCATCAATAAAACATTGGTTTACAATAAAATATTTTCACCCACAATTGAATAATATAGAAATATTTATTATTTTAGTCTGACATAAATCTAAACTATAACTATATGAAAAATCTAAAAAAACTAAGCAGAAATGCTGCCAAAGAAATCAATGGCGGCCTCGGACCGTTCAGATGCAGCATAACAAGACCCTGCTCTGTTGGATATTGCTGTAACGGGGAATGTCTGGATCATGACTGCATGATAGAGCCTTAACTAATCTCTCCATCATTATGAAAAAATCACATCTTAAAAGACTCAACAGGCAGGAACAAAAAGGAATCATCGGAGGCGCAATAAAAAAATGTGGCGACGATTCGGATTGCGGGCCTTACAATTGCTGTGTAAACAGCGTCTGCACCTTCATTCCTACTTCAGAATGCGGACCAATTTAAAAGAATATTGGACTTTAAATTTAATTTTTGAACATCTGCCCAGGCAGATGTTTTTTGTCTTATACAGAAGCATTAAAGTTTAATTAATCCTTAATTTTGCCACTTTATTGCTTAGTCTTAAAAATTTGAATTATTTTTGCATATCCAAAAAATTTCACGTTTTGAATTCTAGAGACGAACTTATCTTCAACCCTGCCGATATTGCCGAAACTCTCAGCGAACTTCCTGCTGATGAGAGGCTGCTCGCGTTCCTGAAGGTTCCGAAAGAGTACAAAGCAGAAGTTTTTTCACACCTTGATCCTGATTTCCAGGAAGATACCATAAGAAGTATCGGAAGCGATGAAGTTTCTGAAATCCTGAATGCAATGACTCCGGATGACAGAACGGCTCTTTTCGAGGATTTTCCGGATGAGCTGATCAAGTATTCCATCAACCATCTTAACCCGCAGGAAAGAAGAATTGCTTTAAAGCTTCTTGGGTATAACTCAGATTCTATTGCCCGTCTGATGACTCCTTATTATATTCAGATCCGTAAGGAATGGACGGTAAAAAGATGCCTGCAGCAGATCAAAAAGGTAGGAAAAAGAGTGGAAACCATGAACTACCTGTATGTGGTAGATGAAAGAAACCGCTTAATTGATGACCTTGCCATCGGAACTTTACTACTGGAAGAAGAAGACACCCTGGTTTCTGATATTACAGACAATCATTTCGTAGCGATTACCACTACAACTTCAAAAGAAGATGCGGTAACGTATTTCGAAAAGTATGACCGCGGTGCCCTTCCTATTATTACGGAAGCCGGTGTTCTTGTAGGAATTGTAACGATTGACGACATTCTCGATCAGATTGAGCAGCAGAACACGGAAGATATCCAGAAGTTCGGGGATTGGAAGCACTGGACCTTCCCTATACGCAGACATCATGGACCGAAATGATTAAAAAGAGAGCAACCTGGCTGATCATTCTGTTTGTTTCTGAAATGCTGACCGCTTCTGCGATGGGATATTTTGATAAAGAAATTGAGAAAGCTGTTGTGCTGGCTTTATTTGTTCCGTTGATCATTTCCAGCGGAGGAAATTCCGGATCACAGGCTGCAACGTTGATCATCCGTGCCATGGCGCTTCAGGAAATCAATCTGAAGGACTGGTGGTACGTCATGAGAAAGGAGATCATTTCCGGATTATGCCTGGGGGCAATTCTGGGAGTTATCGGATTTATACGAATCATGCTCTGGCAGCAGATTGGTCTTTTTGATTACGGCCAATACTGGGTATATGTAGGATTAAGTGTCTCTGTTTCCCTGATTGCCATTGTTTTATGGGGTACATTATCAGGTTCTATGATCCCGTTTGTCTTAAAGAAATTAAATCTTGACCCTGCCACTTCTTCTGCTCCGTTCGTAGCGACATTGGTGGATGTTACAGGACTTATCATCTATTTTACGGTAGCCGGACTTTTCTTAACCGGAAAACTTTTGTAATTTTAGGCATCATCTAACATGCCAATATGAAAATCGTTTCACTTGTACCTTCTATTACGGAGGCATTATTTGACCTCGGACTTACCGAAAATGAAGTGGTAGGAAGAACAAAATTCTGTATTCATCCTCAGGAAAAAATAAAAAATGTATCGGTAATCGGCGGGACAAAAAACATCAATATTGAGAAAATTAAAGCCCTGCAGCCGGACCTTATCATTGCCAATAAGGAGGAAAACGTAAAAGACCAGGTGGAAGCTTTAATGGATGATTATAAAGTAATGGTGACTACTATTGACACCATTGAAGACAATTATTACCTTCTTAAAAATCTTGGAAAACTTTTTGGGAAAGAGGAAAAAGCCCAGCTTTACAATCTTAAAATTTATGACGTCCTGAATCAGGCCAAGCTTGACAGTCCTGTTAAAACAGCATATCTTATATGGAAAAATCCCTACATGACGATTGGTTCTGATACTTTTATTCATAGGATCTTATCGGAAATAGGTTTTCAGAATATTTTCAGGGACAAAACCCGTTATCCTCAGATCACTACTGAAGATCTGGCGGATGCTGATGTCATTATGCTTTCCTCTGAACCTTTTCCCTTTAAAGAAAAACATATTGAGGAACTGAAGGCTTCCTACCCTGATAAGAAGATCATGATTGTAGACGGAGAGGCATTTTCCTGGTATGGAACCCATATCGCAAAATGTGAGCAGTATTTTAAAGAATTACTGGCAGAAATTCATATGATGCAGCAAAGCTGATTATTTTTAACCTTAAACACAGAACTTTAAATTTTAACCCCGCATATGTCTGATACCATTATATTATCTGAAGGAGCAGAATTTGATCACGTTATAGAGGAAGTTTCCAAATACATACACCTGTATGTGATGGCTTTTGAAAAAGAAGAAAGAACCGTCACGCGGGTAGATAAGCGCGAAAATATGTATGGCGGAAAAGGAACGGTATATATGATCCAGATGTTTGATCAGAAAGAACTGGCCAATAACCGTCTGGCCGCCTATATGGTTTTGTTGAACAAAGGAGATGAATCCGGGTTTCATACCCATAATCTAAGAAATGAACAGGAGCTGTATGTAGTTGTTCATGGAACCGGAGAATATCGTGAAAGGACCGGAACAGAAGGACCCATCCGAAAGAAAATTCTTCACAAAGGAGATATTACGGCTATCAGTTCGATAGGATACCATTCTATAGAAAACACAGGAGATGAACCTTTAATTATGTTTGTGATTACGACCAACAATCCATAAAAAACTCCGGCTCTCAAGCCGGAGTTTATCTTATATCATTTTGAAACTGAATTACAAAATTTTGGCGACTTCGCCACACAGCCATTCCAGCAATTCACGGTCTTCGTTGGTGAACGGATCAATGGTATGGGAATCAATATCGATCTGACCGATATTTTTTCCATCCTTAAAAATAGGAACTACAATTTCCGCCTTTGTATCGATAGAGCAGCTTAAATAATTGCTTTCTTCATGCACATCCGGAACCACAAAAGTCTCATTGGAAACCGCAACCTGGCCGCAAATTCCTTTTCCGTAAGGGATGATGGTATGATCTGTAGGTGCGCCTACGTAAGGGCCTAAAATCAACTCGTCCTTATCTCCGTTTTTGAAATAGAAACCTGTCCAGTTGAAGTAGGAAATCTCCTGATCCAACAGGTGGCATACCTTTTCAAGCTTTTCTTCTGTATTATGTTTAGGACTTTCAAGAATTGAGGAAAGTCTTTTCTTTAATTCTGACATTGTATATATATTTTAAGAGAATTGTTTTAGGGAAAGCTCTTCTTTGTATCCGAACATTCCACGCTCTTTAATCATTTCTGCTACGCCTTCCGGAACCTGAGTTTCCCAGCCTTTCACACAACATGCAATTTTTCTCAGTATCTCCCTGGAATAAATTTCCAGAAACTCCGGATTATAGTTGGTGATATCCACAATACGGTTGTTGTGTTTGAAATATTTGTATAATTCTTTCAGGTTCTCTTCTACTTTCAGGTTTGAAGAATCCAGCAGCTGATGTGTTTCCGGATCTTTATAAGGATACAGGTAAACCCTCATCCCGTTTCTGAAAAATTTCCCGAATGCTTCCAGAATTCCTCCTGACAGATTTTTATAATATTTCTCATCGAATACCATCAGCAGGTTATTTACTCCCATTGCTACCCCGATATCCCCGCTTGTATAAGAAGCGAAATAATCAATCAGTCTGTAGTATTCAGAGAAGTTTGAAATAATAACGGTATATCCCAGTTTGCCTAAAATATCCACTCTGTCAAGGAAATCCCTTTCATCAATATCTCCATCTGCCCTCAGGTTGGAAATCGTGATTTCGATAAGGACTTCTGTTTCTTCATGGGTACAGGTAGCATCTTTGAAGAACATATCCATACCGTTTTTAAGCATGTCAATGTTTACTTTCGTTACCGGCCTGAAACTTCCTCTTACCGCGAAAATATTTTTCTTGTACAGTACGTCTGCCGGCAGCATATTATTCCCCTGTGAATTGAAAATTACAGCATCAGTCATTCCGTTTTTCACCAGCTGAAGAGACATCAGCCTGTTATCTACATAAGCAAAAGCAGGCCCGCTGAAATCGATCATATCAATCTCCAGGTTATCTTTTGCGATATCGTCGTATAGAGATTCTACTAAAGTTCTTGGGTTATCAAAGTAATTGAAAGCTCCGAAAATAAGGTTTACACCAAGGTTTCCTAAAGTTTCCTGCTGAAGAGTAGCATCATTTTCCTTAAATTTTACATGGATAACGATCTCATTGTAATCTTCATTTTCTTTGGTCTGAAAACGGATTCCTACCCAGCCGTGGCCTTTTACAGTTTTATCAAAGTTGATGGTTGTTACTGTATTGGCGTAAGAAAAGAATTTTCTATCCGGATTATTATCCCTTGAAATTCTCTCTTCAATCAAAGCGACTTCATACCGAAGCATTTTACGAAGTCTGTTCTGGGTAACGTACCTGTTTTTTACTTCTTTTCCGTAGATGGCATCACTAAAATCTTTGTCATAAGCAGACATTGCCTTAGCAATCGTACCGGAAGCTCCCCCTGCTCTAAAAAAGTGGCGAACAGTCTCCTGCCCTGCTCCAATTTCTGCGAAAGTACCATAAATAGTAGGATCTAGATTAATTGTTAATGCTTTTTGTTTAGGAGTTAGTTTCTGATACATTAGGACATGAAATTTTTTGTAAATTTACCAAAATTAAACCAACCTCAAAACAAAATGAAGTTGAAATTTTTAGGAACTGGTACTTCTCAAGGTGTACCTGTTATAGGCTGCACATGTGAAGTGTGTACTTCAGAAAATCCCAAAGATAAACGTTTACGTTCTTCCGTGATGGTTACTACGGAGGAAAATAAAAAAATACTGATCGACTGCGGTCCGGATTTCAGGCAGCAAATGCTTACCAACCACGAACACACTGTAGACATTGCATTGATTACCCACGAGCACAATGATCACGTCATCGGACTGGATGATATGCGGCCACTGATTTTTAAAAGCGGAAAAGATGTCCCGCTCTACTGCTATTCCAGGGTGGCTCACGAAATAAAAACAGATTTCCATACGCTTTTGCTGATGTGAGGTATCCCGGCGCACCCGCCTTTGAACTTCACGATATTGAAAATAAGCCTTTTGAAGTATTGGATACGGAAATCACTCCTGTAGAAGTGATCCATTATAAAATTACCGTCTTTGGGTATAAGTTTAAAAAACTGGCTTACATTACGGATGCCGGTTTTATTTCTGAAACAGAGAAAGAAAAACTGAAAGATCTGGATGTTCTGATCTTAAACTGTATCAGAAAATTTGATCCCCACCCCGCCCATTTTATTCTTCCGGATGTTATTCAATTGTTTGAAGAGCTAAAACCTAAAAAATTATTTCTAACCCACATCAGCCATCACCTGGGACTGCATGACATTGAAGATAAGGAGCTTCCGGCCGGAATACAGCTTGCCTACGATGGTCTGGAACTCAATTTTTAAAATTTTTCTTCAAAAACCTTTTGAACATTGAAAAAGTTCCTATATTTGCACACCAATTTGAAACAAACATTACGTTTGAAATCAACATCAAGCCCAGGTGGCGGAATTGGTAGACGCGCTGGTCTCAAACACCAGTTCTTAGGAGTACCGGTTCGATCCCGGTCCTGGGTACAAGACCGGAAAGAGGTGATAATTCACTTTCTTTCCGGTTTTTTTAATGCCTAACTCATTGTTTATCTGGTATATATAAGAGATCAAAACATTGGGTCGGGTGGTTCGATAATGATTTTCTGAAAATTGCAATTTTTCAGGAAATATCGAACCAATTATTTTACGTTTTACCTCGATATCCCCATCAGTATAGACCTTCGCAAGGTCTACCAGGTTCGATAATGCTTGGTCTAGTAGTTTTTGAAAATCTATTTTCTTATTATCTTTTCCTTTAGTTAATTTAGCCTCGAGATTTTCGATTTGCCTTTTACAATCGGTCTTGATTTCAAGATAATCGTCATCATCAATTATTTCCTCCATCAGTTTATTTCTTGCCTGTTTCAATTTACTGTTTAAACGATCTATTTCTAATAGAATTGCTTTCCTTTCTCTTTGGGGATTATTGATTAATTTTTCAAAATTTTGCCTCAACACTTTTTTCAAATAATTTTTTATAGATGCGCGCATTTCCAATGACTGCAATATTTCTAAAAATTTAGAATTAATAACCTCAGATTTGTAACGGTATGAACACGGGGACTGGCAATGATAGTAATAATATTTATTTCCAGAACGTCCCGTAGAGGCACTGCCTGTAATCAAATGACCACATTCCGGACACACAAGGAAACCTCTTAATGGCAAATTATCGTCAGACAGTACTTTTACATTAGGTCTGGCTGGATTCACATTTCCATCCATTATACATTGAACTTTTTCGAATAGTTCTTCACTGATCAAAGGTTCATGAATACTTTTAACAAAATGAGCCTCCTCTTCATTGAATTGCTCCACGTAAATTTTCCCGCAATATGCGGTATTGCGCAAACTTGCAAGAAAGGCACTTATCTTAACTGACTTTCCTTCTTTTCTGTTCATCATATCCATGATTTGGCTCGCTGAATAAACGCCTTTGGACATTTCATTAAATGCCCATTTCATATTGGAAGCTTCCGGTTCCTTCGGAATTACATACTTTTTCCCGTTTTCCGTTATTCTGTTAGCGTAGCCATAAGGTGCCCTTCCCATTAATCTGCCTTCTTTTTTAGCACGGCGCATTCCATAATAAGTATTCAGAGCGCGCCTGTCGTTTTCAACTTCCGGTGCAGCAAGATATATAGCCAGCATCATTTTATTTTCAGGAATTGAAAGATCTAAAGGTTGCTCAATGGCCTGCGGTTCAACGTTAATTTTCCTAAGTATGTTAATCATTTGATACGCATCGCCAGCGTTCCTGCTGAAGCGATCCCATTTTGTAAAAAGCAGCAGATCCGTTTTTGAGCTTTTTTCTTTAGCGTATCCAGTAATTTAATCCACTCTGGCCTGATAAAAGTCTTGGCTGAGTAATCTTCATAAATGATTTGACCTACATTAATGTTATTGTTTTCACAATAACGTTTTAATCGTTCCTCCTGATCTCTTTGCGAGTATCCCTTATCTGCCTGCTCATCAGTTGACACACGGATATATAAATCGGCTTTTTTCATATATAAATCTTAGAAAATATTATTGTTCTAAAAAGCTCTTAATGGTAATTTTTAAGAGCATCGTCAGAAAGCTTAAAATATCTTTCGCCTCCTCAATGCTTAATTCAATTCCCTCCTCTTCTTTAAAAATCTTGATAATCTCCTCTATGGTAATGTTACTAATTTCAACTTTTTCTCCATACCAATACATTTTTAATAAAAGTATTGGACAACTGTTCTGAAATTAAACCCAGACACTTATGCGATGTATTTGGCTTTTAAATATAAATGTTTAACACTTGAAACATGTAAAATCGAACGAAACACTTAACATCAACCATCAGGCGGAAAAAATTTTTATTTATAAAAGATGTGATTACGTTTAAATTTATTTTTTAGGTGCATCAAGAGAAAATTGATGCAAAGAAATTCATCATTCTTAGATTCAACTAAAATACAAATAAAATCAACATTGTTAATTTAAACATTCATTTCATATACTAAAACAGGTTATTGACTGTTATTACACGAAACATTTTCCATAATAAACCGGTAA
>NZ_JAPNUF010000012.1:0-15594 GCF_036631475.1 Chryseobacterium sp. 1B4 | reverse complement strand
ACATTGAGTTTTTATATAGTCGTTCGAATTCGGGAACACGTATTTCGGATCTGTACCCGGATTTAACGACGGTTTGTGAAATGGTTTTGACGGATAAGCCTGAAGAAGTGGATATTCTTTTTCTGTGTCTTCCTCATAAAGAAAGTCAAAACTGGTTAACTCAGAATCCTGTCAAAGAGGAAACACTGGTAATTGATCTTGGAAATGATTTCCGTTTAGGGGGATTTCGGAAACCGGAATTTTATCTACGGATTACCGGAAATCAATAAAGAACAGCTGGCAGGTGCCAAAAGCATTGCCAATCCGGGATGCTTTGCAACAGCAATTCAATTGGCCTTATTGCCATTGGCGGAAAAAGGAATGTTAAATGAGGTTTTTACCACAGGGATTACAGGTTCTACAGGAGCCGGCCAGTCTCTGCAGGCTACAACTCATTTTACCTGGAGAAACGATAATGTTTCAGCGTACAAAACATTAACTCATCAGCATGTAGATGAGATTTTGCAGCAGCTGATTTCATTCAATAATAAAGAAGTAAACCTGAATTTTGTTCCATGGAGAGGCGATTTTGCAAGAGGAATTTTTACAAGTTCCACGATGAAGACGGAGCTGGAGCTGGAGGAAATAGAACAATTGTATCAGGATTTTTATGCGGAGGAGCCTTTCGTTACGGTAAGCAGGAAGGCAGTTGATTTAAAGCAGGTTGTCAATACAAATCGCTGTGTGATTCAGATCGAAAAGAGTGGAAATGTTGTCGTTATTCACTCAGCGATTGACAATTTGTTAAAAGGTGCATCGGGACAGGCGGTCCAGAATATGAATCTGGCCATGAACTGGGAAGAAAATGCAGGACTGAACCTGAAACCGATAGCATTTTAATTTTTTAATAAGGTAGAAGATTGATGATAAGTTGCAGTAGTGTGAAGCATAACTTTTAGACCTGCAGGCTTTCAACTATCAACTACCAAACTAACAATTAGCAACAAAAATGAATTTATTCAACGTATATCCATTATTCAACATCAATCCGGTAAAAGCTCAGGGATCTTTTCTTTGGGATGACAAAGGAGAAAAATATCTTGATTTTTACGGAGGTCATGCTGTAATTTCTATCGGCCACAACCATCCGTATTATCAGCATAAACTGAAAGATCAGCTGGAAAAAATATCTTTTTATTCTAATTCTGTTCAGAATGAATTGCAGACTGAACTGGCAGAAAAACTTGGAGCGCTTTCAGGGTATGAAGATTATAACCTTTTCTTATGTAATTCGGGGGCTGAAGCCAATGAAAATGCTTTGAAACTGGCTTCGTTTCACAATGGGAAAAGCAAAGTGCTGTATTTCTCAGGTTCATTCCATGGAAGAACTTCTGCTGCGGTTTCGGTTACTGATAATCCGAAAATTGTTGCTCCGGTTAACTTTTCCGAAAGATTTATCAAATCAGAATGGAATGATGTACAGCAGCTTGAAGAGACTTTTGAGAAGTTGGGAAATGAAATTTCTTCTGTTATCATCGAAGGAATTCAGGGAGTAGGAGGAATCATGATTCCAACACCGGAATTTTTATCTAAAATCGAAGAACTGTGTGAAAAATATAATACCGTTCTTATTTTGGATGAAGTGCAGTCAGGATACGGAAGAAGCGGATATTTCTTTGCACATCAGGAGTTCGGAGTTGAGGCGGATATCATTACTACGGCAAAAGGAATGGGGAACGGATTTCCTGTGGGCGGAGTTTTGATCCATCCAAAATTCCAGGCAAGTAATGGTCTGCTGGGAACCACATTCGGAGGGAATCATCTTGCCTGTGCCGCTTCCATTGCTGTGCTGGATGTTATGAAAGATGAAAATCTTATCGGAAATGCTCAGAAAATGGGTGAGTATATTGAAAATGAAATTAAAGGGTTACCACATATTAAATCCATCCGAAGGAAAGGATTGATGATCGGAATAGAACTAGACAGGGACTGTTCAGAAGTAAGAAAAGAACTTCTTTTCGGTCATCATATTTTCACCGGAAACTCGAATGATAAAACAGTGCTGAGGATTCTTCCTGCACTCAATATCAAAAAAGAGGAAACAGATCTTTTCATCAATGCTTTGAAAACAGTATTGGAAAGCATCGAAAATTAAAAAGAGTAAGAGGGTAAAGTGTAAAATGAGCAGGAAGACCATGCCGTATTTTCATTCCATAGGAATCTAAACGGAGTAACTCGCTTTCAAATCTTTTAACCACAAAAATTACAAAAGAGTTAAGCACTTACGTGATAGTAAGAAACCACTAAACGCTTAAGAAGTACACTTAAGTTTTCAAAAATCTTTGATTTTCTTCTTATGTGAACTATAATATACAGTTTCATTTTAAACTTACTTAAGTGTTCTGAAGTGTTTAAATAAAGCTTTTGTGGTTAAATTAACAATTAATAGGTAGTAACCTTTAAAATCAATTCAAATGAAAAAATTTACCTCTGTAAGTGATGTGGAAAACTTACAGAAAATCATAAAAAAAGCTTTACAGATAAAAGCAAACCCCTTACTGAAACGGAAAAAGGAAAGGGAAAAACAATAGGACTTGTGTTTTTAAATTCAAGTTTGAGAACCCGTCTGAGCAGTCAGATTGCTGCTCAGAATCTGGGGTTGAATGTCTTGACATTAAATGCAGCGCAGGAAGCCTGGAATCTTGAATTTGCTGACGGTGCCGTCATGAACGGTGATACTGTAGAGCATATCAGAGATGCCATTGAAGTGTTGAATCAATACTGTGATATCATTGCGGTACGTTGCTTTGCAGGAATGAAGAGCAAGGAAGATGATGTGAATGAAAGCATCTTAAGCCAGTTTGAAAAACATGCAAAAGTACCTGTGGTTTCATTGGAATCTGCAACTCGTCATCCACTGCAAAGTCTGGCAGACTGTATCACGATTACAGAAAACTGGAAAAAGATCACAAGCCGAAAGTCGTTCTGACATGGGCGCCGCATATTAAACCTATTGCGCACGCTGTTGGAAACTCTTTCGCTGAGTGGATGCAGGAAATGGATGTTGAGTTGGTTATTGCCAATCCCGAAGGGTATGATTTAGATAAAAACTTTACAAAAGATGTAAAAGTAATCCATGATCAGGAGGAAGCTTTGAAAGATGCAGATTTTATCTATGTGAAGAACTGGTCTTCTTTTGATGACTATGCTGCAATGCCTGAAGTGAAAGGTGACTGGATGCTGACGAATGAAAAACTGGGCAATACCAATAATGCAAAAGTAATGCACTGCCTTCCGGTTCGCCGTAATGTGGAGCTGAGTGATGAGGTAATGGATGGAGAGCATTCAATCATTTATCAGCAGGCTAAAAACCGTATTTTCTCTGCACAGGCTGTGTTCAGTGAAATTTTAAATGATATTAAGTAGTATACACCCTATAATTTTAATCTTTAATCCTTTCTAATGAAACAGAAAATATACATCATAAAAATAGGCGGAGCGCTCATTGATGATGAACAATTGCTGGATCAGTTTTTAGAACAGTTTTCCGAAATTAATGAAAAGAAAATTCTTGTTCATGGTGGTGGAAAGCTGGCTACAACGTTGGCCGATAAACTGGGTATAGAACAGAAAATGATCAACGGAAGGAGGATTACGGATAAAGAAACATTGGATATTGTCACGATGGTATACGCAGGAGGGATCAATAAGAACATTGTTGAAAAGCTGCAGCAGAAAAAATGCAATGCCATAGGATTTTCCGGAGCCGACGGAAACCTGATCAAAGCTAAGAAAAGAGAACATCCTGAAATAGACTTTGGGTTTGTGGGGGATATTACCAAGAAAAGTGTGAACAGGAAGCTGGTTTCAAAATTAATCAAGCTGGATCTTGTTCCTGTATTTTCTGCCATTACCCATGACAGAAAAGGAAATCTTTTCAATACCAATGCAGATACCATTGCTTCTGTGATCGCACAGGCGCTTTCTGAGAAATATGAAGTTGAACTGTTGTATTGTTTTGATAAAGAAGGAGTGCTGGAGGATGTAAACGACCCGGAATCTGTGATCAAAAGTGTAAATGAGGAAGAATTCACCGTATTAAAAGAAGAAGGGAAACTTCACAAGGGGATTTTACCCAAACTTGAGAATGCTCTCGGAGCAATAAAAAATAATGTAAATAAAGTGTTTCTGATCAAAGAAACAGAACTGAAAAACCATATAGAAAATCATCATGCAGGAACTGAAATCTGTTTATAATAAAGAAGAACTGCTGAATAATGCAGTCGGATTGCTTAAGAATTTGATTGAAATTCCTTCATTCAGTAAAGATGAATTTAATACGTCCGTAGAAATCGAGAATTTTTTCAAAAAACACCGGATTCCTACCAAGCGTTTTAAAAACAATATCTGGGCGGTAAACAAGCACTTTGATGTATTTAAGCCTTCCGTTTTACTGAATACCCATCATGATACGGTAAAGCCTAACAAAGCTTACACCCTTGATCCGTTTGTACCTGTCGAAAAAGAAGGAAAACTGTTCGGTTTGGGAAGCAATGATGCCGGAGCATCGCTGGTTGCTATGGCACAGGTTTTTTTACATTTTTATGATAAAGAAGATTTAAAATATAATTTAGTTATTGCTTTGACGGCAGAGGAGGAGATTTCAGGATTTGATGGAATCGAAGCCTTATTTCCGCAGCTACCCAACGTAGAGCTTGCCATTGTAGGAGAACCCACGCAGATGAACCTGGCGATTGCAGAAAAAGGACTTCTTGTGATTGATGGAGAAATGAAAGGTACTCCTTCTCACGCCGCTCATCCTAATGATGATAACTCAATTGTAAAATGTATGCAGGATCTGCAGAATATTCTAGCCTTTAAATTTCCAAAGGTTTCAGAATATCTGGGAGAAGTTAAAGTTACCTTATCAGGAATTCATGCAGGGGTACAGCATAATGTTGTTCCGGAGTCATGCAATTTTACCCTGGATGTGAGGGTAACGGATGAATATTCCAATCAGGAAGCATTTGAAATTATCCAGTCCCGGATGAAATCTACACTCACTGCCAGATCTTTCAGGCTGAATTCCTCAAAGATCGAAATGGATCATCCGTTTGTAAAAGCAGGAATTGAAATCGGAAGGACAACCTATGGTTCACCTACCTCCTCAGATCAGGCGATTATTCCATGCACATCAGTAAAAATAGGACCTGGAGACAGTAGGCGCTCCCACACTGCAGATGAGTTTGTCTATATCCATGAAATAGAAGAAGGTATAGAAATCTACATCAGCATTTTAGAAAAAGTGTTATAAAGATATAAGATGCCAGATATGAGATATCAGATGAAATTTAAAGTCTGATGTCTGCCATCTGGAATCTGAATGTCAAAAAATATGTTTTGACTCCGTCCGGCAGGCGCTAGAAGTTTAGTTTTTAATAAGATTTATGCAAGAAGAAAATTAGAAATGAAGGCTTTACATAAGGAAATGTTTTTTTATAGTTAATAGTAATAAGGATTGCCTTGCCGGGCATGTCAAGACCAATAAATATTTAAATCAAATATTATCATGAAAAAAATATGGCAGAAGGATGACCTTGCCACCAATATATTAGTCAATAACTTTACAGTCGGTAAAGATCTTGACTTTGACGAACGTTTAGCCAAATATGATGTCAAAGGTTCTATGGCGCATTGCAAAATGCTGGCAGAAACCGGGATTATCACTAAGGAAGAATCAGAACAGATGCTATCTGTTTTAAACAGTATTTTATATAAAATTGAAGAAGGTAGTTTTGAAATTGATAAAGATGCTGAGGATATCCATTCTCAGGTAGAAGCTATTCTTATTGAAGAATTAGGAGATACAGGAAAGAAAATCCATACCGCAAGATCAAGAAACGATCAGGTTTTACTGGATATCAAATTGTATTTGCTGGATGAAATCCGTGAAATAACATCGCTTACAGATGAGTTTTTCCAGATTTTAATTCAACTGGCAGATCAGCATAAAAATGTACTGCTTCCGGGATATACCCATTTGCAGATTGCGATGCCTTCATCATTCGGATTATGGTTCGGAGCTTATGCGGAAGCGCTTTTGGATGATGTTGAAATGCTGTTTTCGGTAAAGAATATCATTAATAAAAATCCATTGGGATCAGCTGCCGGTTACGGTTCTTCATTCCCGATCAATCGTGAAAGCACTACTTATAACCTCGGGTTCCAGTCGATGAATTATAACTCGGTGTACGCTCAGATGACCCGCGGGAAGTCAGAGAAAATGCTTGCCATGGCTATGGCTACTCTGGCAGGAACGCTGGGGAAGTTTGCTTACGATGTATGTCTGTATCTGAGCCAGAATTTCGATTTTATCAGCTTTCCAAAGGAATTTACTACAGGGAGCAGCATTATGCCTCATAAAAAGAACCCGGATATCTTTGAGCTGGTCCGTGCACGTTGCAACAGGATTCAGTCTCTTCCGAACGAACTGATTCTTTTAACAAGTAATCTGCCTTCAGGATATCACAGAGACGTTCAGCTGACGAAAGAAATTCTTTTCCCTGCGATAGATTCTTTAAAGGAATGTCTGGAAATCTTAAGCTATACCTTACCGAATATCCAGGTTAAAGACGGAATTCTGGAGGATGAGAAATATAAGTACCTTTTTAGTGTAGAAAAGATCAATGAGGAGGTTAAAAACGGAAGTTCATTCCGTGATGCGTATGTGAAAGTCGGACAGGAGATTGAAAACAGTGAATTTGAATTTGAACCCGGCAACCTTGAGCACACCCACCAGGGAAGTATCGGAAACCTTTGTCTGGATAAAATAGAATATCAGTTCAATAAACTGAAAAATAAATTATTGGGTTAGAGTCTAAACCATTAAGGTCATCAGAACTTAAGCAAAAATCAGTGGAATTTCTAAATTATTTTAGCCTGCTGTCTTTTCGTTGTGGAAACCTTAATCTTAATAAATCTTAACTGCTTAAGTGATCTTAATGGTTTGATTTTATTCCGTTCTTTGAATTTGATGATTGATAAACTGAACCATTAAGGCAGATGAAGACTTTAAGGTAAGTTAAGAAAATCTGCGATTTTTTAGCAGCATAGCTTCAAATCCGCAAGCGGATTCCTTAATTATTCTTCACTCTTAAAGTTCTTAATGGTTTAAAAAATGGAAGGATTATTCCAGATCAATTTTGAACTTGGTGGATTTTTTTACCTCGTGAAGCACGATAGAACTGTGGTACTGCCCGATATTGGGAATGTTTGAAATAACATTAACAGCGAATTCGTTATAAGAGTTGATGTCCTTGGCAATAATCTTCAGCATATAGTCATACTCCCCGGAGAGACTGATGATTTCCTGTACTTCATCATATTTCCCGATATGGTTCTCAAAAGTTTCCAATACTTTCTTGGATTGTTCCTTGAGACGTACGTTACAGTAGACTACAATATTTAAACCCAGCTTTTCACGGTTTAAAAGCCCCACATACTTCTGAATGATCCCTTGTTTCTCCAATTGTTTGATTCGCTCATACGTTGGGGTAAAGGTAAGACCTATCTTTTCGGAAATTTCCTTTACCGATAGTGTAGAATCTTCCTGAATAATACTGAGAATCATTTTGTCTTTTAAATCCATAGAATATATTTGAGTGATAACAAAAATATTAATTTTTAATGAGAATAAGGAATGACGGAAGTTTTTAATTTATTTTGAACATAATTTTTGTAGGTTCATAAAATTGTTGTATCTTTGCACCTAATGAATAAAAAAGCATTTATATCATTAGATTTACCGGGCGAAAGCGCCCTTTACGATATTTATTGTTATTAAGCGAAGATAGTTGTCTTCGCTTTTTTTATGCCAAAAAATAAGAATTATGTTTACGATTACAGAACTAAGCACCGAGAGAATCAACAGTATACTGACAGAAGCAATGGCTTTTGCAAATGGTAAAACTGCTAAAATTGAAGGAGAAGTTTTTGCTCAAACCTTTTCTTCGAAGACAGCACAAGAACGAAAACAAGTTTTGACCTTGCAGAAAGAAAACTGGGACTTCAGGTAGTTCCCTTTGATGCATCACACAGTTCGGTAAACAAAGGAGAAAGTCTTTATGATACAGTAAAGACGATTGAAAGCATAGGAGTAAACCTTGTGGTGATCCGCGATAAAAAAGACAGATACTTCGAGGAACTGAAAAATATTAATATTCCTGTAATCAACGGAGGAGACGGAACAGGAAACCACCCTTCACAATGTATGCTGGATTTGCTGACTATCTATCAGGAATTCGGAAAGTTTGAAGGCCTTAAAGTAGGAATTGTAGGAGACGTGAAACACAGCCGCGTAGCCAACTCAAACGCAGAGGCGTTAAGAAGATTGGGGGCTAAAGTATATTTCTCAGGACCGGAACAGTGGTTTGACGAAGGAGCTCTGATTAACGGAACTTATATGTCAGTGGACGAACTGATTGGTGAAGTGGATGTTCTGATGCTGTTAAGAATACAACATGAAAGGCATGATTCTGCAATGAGTTTCACCGCTTCGGAATACCATAAAAGGTACGGCCTGACCAAAGAAAGAGAACATGCGATGAAAAAAGAAGCCATTATCATGCACCCGGCTCCAATCAACAGAGGTGTAGAAATTGACTCTGAACTTGTAGAATGCGAAAGATCAAGAGTCTTCAAGCAGATGCAAAACGGAGTATTCGCAAGAATGGCTATTCTGAAAGATGCGCTGGAAAGCAAAGGGTATACCTTTAAGTAATTGTAAAAGTAAAATATACAAAGTACAATGAATAAATAAAATGTAAAGAATACATTATACATTTTACCTGACATTGTACAAAAAGAAAATAATAGAAAATCTAATTTTTAAAAATGAAGAAAAAATTAATACTGGAGTCCGGTGAAGTGTTTCATGGAGAAGGTTTCGGAGCAGAATTGGAAACTGCAGGGGAAGTAGTTTTCAATACCGGAATGACAGGGTATCAGGAATTGATTTCTGACCCGTCGTATTGCGGTCAGATAGTTTGTATGACCTATCCGCTTATCGGGAATTATGGTATTAACCGTGATGATTATGAAAGTATTGAGCCGGCAATCAAAGGGCTTATCGTAAAAGAACTTTGCGATCTTCCTTCCAACTTCCGTACTCAGATCACTTTAGATGAATTATTTAAAAGAAAAACCTTTCAGGAATTTCAGGAATCGACACCAGAAGACTGACCAGAGTTCTTCGTAACCACGGAGTAGTGAAAGGAAAAATTGTAAACGCTGATGCTGATGAAACTGCTGTAGCTTCAGAGTTGAAATCAACAGCTTTCCCAACCAATCAGGTAGAGGAAGTTTCTACAAAAACACCTTATGCCAATCCTAACAGAGGTTTCAAGGTTGTATTGGTAGATTTCGGTGCCAAACTGGGAATCATCAGAGAATTGTCTCAGAGAAACTGTGACATTATCGTGGTTTCTCAGGATACTACAGCAGAAGAAATCCTGTTGATGGATCCGGACGGAATCATGCTGTCAAACGGTCCTGGTGATCCTGAAGATGTACCGCACGCTTTAGATATGATCAGAGGATTATTAGGAAAAGTTCCGATCTTCGGAATCTGTTTAGGGCACCAGTTAATTGGTCTTGCCTGCGGAGCGAAAACGTTCAAACTGAAATTCGGACACAGAGGAGGAAACCACCCGGTGTTAGACCTTGAGAAAAATACAGTAGCCATTACTTCTCAGAACCACGGATATGCTGTAGATCAGGAAAGTTTAAAAGGAACAGATCTTATCGAAACGCACATCGCACTGAATGACAGAACAAACGAAGGTTTAAAACACAAAATCCACCCTTGTTTCTCAGTTCAGTACCACCCTGAAGCGAGCCCGGGTCCGGAAGATGCAAACTATCTGTTTGATGAGTTCATTCAGATGATGGAAGACTTTAAGAAATAAGAGAGACTTCAGATATTAGACATCAGATAGCAGACTTTATCATGCATAATTTTGAAAAATTGGTCTTTTGGCAGAAATCTATTGAACTTGCAAAACAGGTTTATATCATTTGTGCGGAGTTACCTAAAGATGAAAAGTTTGGTTTGATTTCTCAAATTAAAAGATCTGTAATCTCTATTCCTTCAAATATAGCTGAAGGAGCAGGAAGAAATAATGATAGAGAATTTTATCATTTTCTCGGAATGGCAAATGCATCCTCCTTTGAGTTACAGACCCAGTTAATTTTAACTAGAGAATTAAATTTACTTGAAGCGGAAAAAGTTAATGGTTTAATATCAAATCTAAATGAAATTCAAAGAATGATTTATACATTCAAATCTAATTTAAAAAAGTAAAACAACCTGTTGGAAGTCTGAAATCTGACCTCTAACATCTTGTATCTAAAAAAAGAAAAATGGCAAAACGTACAGATATAAAAACAATTTTAGTAATCGGTTCAGGACCTATCATCATCGGTCAGGCAGCTGAATTTGATTACGCAGGAACGCAGGCTTGTCTGTCTCTGAAAGAAGAAGGCTACAAGGTAATTTTGATCAACTCAAACCCTGCAACGATCATGACGGATGTGGAAATCGCGGATAAAGTATATATCGAGCCGATTTCATTACAGTTTGTAAGCCACATCATCAGAAAAGAACGTCCGGATGCATTACTGCCAACCCTTGGAGGGCAGACAGGTCTTAACATGGCGGTAGAGCTTGAAAAATCAGGAATTCTTGAAGAATGCAAAGTGGAAGTATTGGGAACAAAGCTTTCTGCGATCAACAGAGCAGAAGACAGAGACCTTTTCCGTGAGCTGATGAGAGAACTGAACGAGCCGGTACCGGAATCTGATATTGTAAATACAGTAGAAGGAGCCCTTGCTTTCGCAGATGAAATCGGTTATCCTGTAATTGTTCGTCCTGCCTTTACAATGGGAGGAACCGGAGGTGGTATCGCTTCCACAGAAGCTGAATTGAAAGAGATTGCTGAACTGGGACTAAAACACAGCCCGGTTACACAGTGTCTTATTGAAAAATCAATTGCTGGCTTCAAAGAAATTGAATATGAGGTAATGCGTGATGCAAACGACAACGCCATTGTGGTTTGTAACATGGAAAATATAGACCCGGTAGGAGTTCACACAGGAGACTCTATCGTAGTAGCACCTTCTCAGACGCTTTCAGACAGAGAGTATCAGTTACTGAGAAACGCTTCACTGAAAATCATCAGAGCCTTAGGAATTGAAGGAGGATGTAACGTACAGTTAGCTTTGGATCCGCATTCGTTCAACTATTATATCATTGAAGTAAATCCTAGAGTTTCCCGTTCATCGGCATTGGCAAGTAAGGCAACAGGATATCCGATTGCAAAGATTGCTGCAAAGATCGCTGTAGGATTAACGCTGGATGAAATCATGAATCCGGTAACCGGAAAAACTTACGCATGTTTCGAGCCTGCTCTTGACTATGTGGTAACAAAATTCCCAAGATTCCCATTCGATAAATTCGAAACGGCAGACAGAAGACTTTCCACTCAGATGAAAGCAACCGGTGAGGTAATGGCGATCGGAAGAAACCTTGAAGAGTCTTTACAGAAAGCCATCCGTTCATTAGAAACAGGAATCAGACATTTAGGATTAAAGACAAAACAGGCGCAGGCACTTACTGCAGAGGAAATCGAAAGAAGAATCAGAGTATGTGATGATGAGAGATTATTCATCATCGGAGATGCTTTAAGAAGAGGGTATGACTGGGAGCAGATCGTAGAATGGAGTAAGATCGACAAATTCTTTATCTGGAAACTGAAAAAGCTGGTTGATTTTGAAAAAGTAATCGCTGCCAACAAATTTGATAAAGAAATATTAACTGAAGCGAAGAGATTAGGTTTTGCAGATGTCAATATCGCAGTTCTTTGGGATGTGACAGAACGTGAAGTATTCAATTTCAGAAAAGAAAACGGGGTAATGCCGGTTTACAAAATGGTTGATACCTGCGCTGCTGAATTTGAAAGCGAAACCCCTTACTTCTACGGAACATACGAAGAAGAAAATGAAAGTGTGGTTTCAAATAAAGAAAAAATCATTGTACTGGGTTCCGGGCCTATCAGAATCGGACAGGGAGTTGAGTTTGACTACGCAACCGTTCACTCAGTATGGGCAATCAAAGAAATGGGTTATGAAGCGATTATCATCAACAACAATCCTGAAACAGTTTCTACAGACTTCTCTATCTCTGATAAACTATACTTCGAGCCACTTACGGAAGAAGATGTAATGAACATCATCGAGCTTGAAAAACCTAAAGGGGTTGTGGTACAGTTCGGAGGACAGACTGCCATCAATCTTGCAGATAAGCTAGCTTCTCACGGAGTACGGATCCTGGGAACTTCCCTGGAAGATCTTGACAGAGCTGAAAACAGAGATAAATTTGAAAAAGCACTTCAGGAGCTTGGAATTCCTCAGCCAAAAGGAAGAACTTCAACTTCGAAAGAAGAAGCGATAAAAATTGCCAACGAAATCGGTTATCCGGTATTGGTACGTCCAAGCTACGTTCTTGGAGGTAGAGCCATGGAGATTGTGTACGCAGAATCAGAACTGGCTCACTATATGGAGAATGCTGTAGACGCAAGCCCTGAGCATCCTGTACTGGTAGACAAGTACATGGTAGGAAAGGAAATCGAAGTAGATGCCATCTGCGACGGTGAAACAGTAGTGATTCCCGGAATCATGGAACATATCGAAAGAGCAGGAGTTCACTCCGGGGATTCTATCGCTGTATATCCGCCACAGAATATCTCTCAGAGTGAAGTCGATACCTTGGTAGACTACACGAAGAGACTGGCAAAAGGACTGAACGTTATCGGATTAATGAATATCCAGTACGTTCTTTTCGAAGGAAATGTATATGTAATTGAAGTAAACCCTCGTTCTTCAAGAACAGTTCCTTTCTTATCTAAAATTACAGACGTTCCGATGGCTAACCTTGCAACAAAGGCAATCTTAGGACAAAAGCTGAAAGACTTAGGATACGAAAACGGATTGGTTCCAAACAAAGAAGGAGTTTTTGTAAAAGTGCCGGTATTCTCTTTCTCTAAACTAACGAAAGTTGATATCTCTTTAGGTCCTGAAATGAAGTCTACAGGAGAAGTTATGGGGAAAGATACAACCCTTGAAAAAGCATTGTACAAAGGATTGGTAGCAGCAGGAAGAAAAGTTCCTATGCACGGTTCTATCCTGTTCACAGTAGCAGATAAGCACAAAGAAGAAGCAGCAGCGCTTGCAGCGAGATTCCATGAAGTAGGTTTCAGAATCTGGGCTACGGAAGGGACTGCGAAGTTCTTTGAAGAAAAAGGAATCCCTTGCAAGATCGGATATAAAATAGGAGAAGAAGATGTAAATCTTATCGACCTGATCCAGAAAGGAAAAGTTCAGTATGTTGTAAATACCACTACAAAAGGTAAGCAGGCAGAAAGAGACGGATTCCAGATCAGAAGGATGAGTGTGGAAAACGGTGTTCCTTGTTTAACTTCAATGGATACGGTAGAAGCCATTCTAAAAGTAATCGAAAGCATGAGCTTCAAAATGGAGACAATGTAATTTCGAAAATAAATATTCAAACCCCGCAAGTTTCTTGCGGGGTTTTTTGTGCTTAATATAAATAATACCACAAAAGGGTAATTGACATGGTATTCCATACAGAGTACTTTTGATAAGGCATAACAGATGAAAATTGACAATACAAAGAATTTAACTAACCTCAAAAAACTATACAAAATGGAACCTAATCAATGTACCAAGCTTCTTGAAGGTGGAATTTATACCACTCTGAATGTCGCAAACACAGGTGATTTTCTTTACGACCTGAAAAAATATTATGAATCCGAAAAATTCAAAGATGATTTTAAAACTAAAAAATTTTCATTTGGCTTTGAAGCCATTGATCCTACATCAATGGTTAAGAATGTCTTAAACCTTGGAGCTTCCGATGATGAAATTAATGGTTTTCAGGAGACAATTAAATCACTGAAAACCATTATGGTTTCACAATCATTCTTTGATTCATTTACTTTACATACCCCAAACAAAGATATTATTGAAGGATATGTGAAGTGTTTAGATGTTCAAAATAATAAAAAAGGATTATCAACAGTAGTACAGGAAGGGGATGAAGGAATAACCATTTATATTTTCTACAACAAAATATCGAGTACGGATCCCAATCCCATTGTTGAGGATTATACAGTAACGAATGGAATAGAAGTTAGTAAGAGCTTTCAAAAGGGAAGTATATTGGATATTAATAATTCAATTACCATTAAAAGAGATGATCCTTCAAAAGATATTTTCTTTTTCTTAGACACAGATAAAGGACCTGTAAATTGTTTGTTAAATGGACTTCCCACAGGTTTCAATAAAGATTTCCTGTGGGTACAATCTTATGTTCATATTTAAGTTGGGAAGAATTCCAGGAAGTAACTAAAAATAATTTAACCAATCCTGATAAAAACTGGAACAGTAAATATTCTAAATGGGCTCCCTGTGATGGTAGAAAAGTAGACACAAACTGCGGGCTCGCCCGTGCTACGCAAAATCTCACAAATGTTCCTGATTTGAGAGGAATCTTCCTGCGCGGGAATAATGCTTTTGATACCAATGAAATGGCCTTCGGTATCCCATCGGTTTCTGAAAATCAAAAAGATCCTTCGGGTAACAGATTACGGGGCAGTATTCAGGGAGATGAGATTAAAGAACATGATCACCAGATTATGCAGCAGAGTTTTGGAGGAGTAACTTCAACACCCCGGGCAGTTTCAGCAAATACATCTGGTGCAGATGGTGACCTTGATGGCTCACAAGTGATTAGCGGTTATGACAAAGCAACTGTCCCTTTAATTATTGCTGTTGCCGGAGGAAAAGAAACCCGTCCCAAAAATATGGCTGTTAATTATTATATAAGAATAAATTAACAAGCTGAGGTCTTTTATGACCGGATAGGATAATACTGACTCATTGAAAATCTATTGTACTGCTGCAACTTAATGTATACTTTGCAAGTGAAACAATGTAAATAAATGAATCCCACAGGTTTTCTTGCGGGATTTTTTTTCTGTTAATCTAAACACAGAGGACTTGTTTATTTTTGCAAAAAACATGTAAGCTAAAATTATATGAATGCAATTTTTAAAGGTATTTTGAGTGTTGTTTTTGCGCTCGTATTTTGGGGATGTTCAATACCGACAGACTTTTATCTTCAAAATCTAACAGAGACGAAGAAAATAGTAAAGATTAATTATAAAAAAAGAATGGTCAAAGAATTATCTGAAGGTTCTTACGGTACACCTGGCTTCAATTATGAGAACGATATTGTACAACCAAAATTTTTAGAAAAAATAAAAATTTAAAATCTCTTGAAAAAAAGATTGACAGCTCTGGTGTCATGCTGGAAATCAACCCTCATTCAACAGTACGGATTGAAAAAACTCATAATTTTATGTGGGAATGGTATATTGTTGATATTGAAATTGACGGAAAAAAATATAGTATAGACGAAATAGTCAAAAAATCTGAGAATATTAAAGATGATTATATATTTAAAATTGAATAAGTAAA
>NZ_JAPNUF010000011.1:0-635412 GCF_036631475.1 Chryseobacterium sp. 1B4 | reverse complement strand
TTTGCCAGATAATCATCAGCTCCTATTTCCAATCCTGCCACCTTATCATCCACAGAGTCTTTGGCAGAAAGGATGATCACCGGATCTTTCTTATGCATTTTCTTGATCTCCTTCAACAGATCTATCCCATTTCCGTCAGGCAGCATAATATCGAGTAAAATACAGTCATATTCGTAAGAAATAATTTTTTCAGCCCGCCACTGTAATTCTCTGCGTATTCCACAATGAAATGCTCTGCTTCCAGAAATTTCTGTACGGTATCTTTCAGTTCGGGTTCATCTTCTATTATTAAAATCTTCATATTTCTGGATCTATTTACTCTGCTGCATGGTTAACTTATATCAAATATAGAAATTAAAAACTGGAAGATTGAGGTGGAAGCCGGAAGTTATTCAGGCTCCATCAATCTATGCAGTTTCATTTAACTTCCGGATTCCTTATTTAACAAAGCGCCGTCTGCATCAAAGACAAGATACAGACCATTCATCAAATGAATTTTGTAAGCATTGTATTTTTTCAATAGAATCAATGATGCTGCAGGGATGATTCCTTGTCATAAATGAAACTATATTCTTTCTGAGCAGAAGAAATCTTTCTTCCGTTATTGTTTATTATATTCCAGTTGACCATAATATTAAAATTTAGTGTGTTAGTGTTAATCATCAATTTTTTTGAAGTTCCGTTCCTGTCGAACTCAAGCTCAAGCCCGTTGGACAGTTCGGCTTTATAAGACCATCTTTTCTTTTCTATTTTGGTGATGTAAGTATTCGGAAAGTTCTTCGTACTGTAATTTCTGATTGATACAGGAATAAAACCATATGGAATTTTCTGGTGCTTGCCATCTACTTCTTTCCAGTTTCCGCTGCCGTCGAACTCCATTTTCATTCCATTGGTCAGATATACTTTGTATTCATCCACTCCATAGATCTCCCTGTCTTCTATGGCTGAGTTTACAGGTATGCCTTTGAAATGGGCAGCAAGAAAGTTTTTTGCTGTTTTTGGCAATTGGTTGGGAGAGATTGCTCTATCCTGTGCAGCAATAAAACTTCCCATCAATAAAAACATGATCATCAATACCCCTGTGATTTTCTTTACATTTTCCATACTATTACATTTTTGTTGTTATTCTGGAGCAAAGTTCATCATCAATTTGGGAAAGAATTGGGAAAATTATTCCGATAAAAAAATAAATAGTTTGATGATTAAGTTTAGCTTCAGATTTTCACGGATGATCACAGATGGTTGGATTGATTCTTAGAGAACATTCAAAAACAAAAAAGCCACTAAGATGATCTTAATGGCTTTTTATACTGTAGACTTTATTGTCTTACCCTTTATAAGTATTCCTTAATCTGCTGAAGATGGGTGATGGCTTTTAATCCTTCTTTCTGCTTATCTTCTTTATATACATCGAAAAAAATAGCGTCCATCCCGAAATCTGTAGCACCCATTGCATCTGCAATCCAGTCGTCACCGATCAGGATACTTTCCTCTTTTCTTGCTTCAGAAAGTCCCAGCGAATATTCAAAAATCCTTGGATTAGGTTTTCTTACCCCTACAGAATCTGCACTGGTAATTGTTTTGAAATAAGGGGCGATTCCGGAAAGGGTACATTTCCTTTCCGTCACCTCCTGAAATCCGTTGGAAATGATGTGTAATGTATAATTCTTGGCTTTCAGATATTCCAGAACATCTTCTGCTCCATCTACCAGTTCATTATAACTCACAATATTATCAAGGAAGTTTTCTTCAAAATAAAGGGCAAGCTCTTTATTATCTATTCCGAAATGTTTAAATGAATCATAAAAACGGTGTTCTCTCAAATACTCTTTGCCAATAATCCCGTCTCTGATCTTTTCCCATAATTCTTCGTTGATATCATGATAAACAGAATGAAATTCTTCAAAGTCAATATGATACTTCGAATTGATTTCCTGTTTTTCAAAAAGGTCTTTGATGGTAAGATAGGCATTTTGCGATGATCCCAGAGCGTATTGTCCAGGTCAAAAAAAACGTGCTGCATTTTCATACAGCACAAAGTTAGTAATTTTAATTTTTCGAGACAGGGTAATTCTTGCTCTTGCTTTTGACAATTTCAAGGCTTTTAGAAAAGTTGAGCAAAAAATCGATTGTTTGTTTCTTAGGTTTCAAAGTTTTCACTTTTAAAGAATCATTTTTTTCATAGGCGAAGTATGTTTTTCTTTAAAACGTGAATTTATTTGAAATATTATTCTACCTGGTCAATATTATATTATTTTCATCCATGATTTTTCTCAGGTTTATCAAAGCATATCTTACTCTGCCTAAAGTTGTATTAATGCTCATCTCCGTATGGTCTGCAATTTCTTTGAAACTCAAACCATCAAAAAACCTCAGTTTGATTACCTCCTGCTGGTTTTGGGGCAGAAACTGTAACATCTTCAGAAGGTCCTCCTGAATCTGGTTGGTCACAAGCTGATCTTCAATATTCTCTGAAGGTTCTCTGATTAAATCAAAGATAGAATACTCATCTGTTTCAAAAGTAGTTTCTGAAACTTTGATATTCTTGGCTTTTGACCTGAAATGATCGATGATTAAATTGTGGGAAATTCTTTTCGCCCAAAGAATAAATTTACCTTCTTCGTTATAGCGCCCTTCTTTTAGCATCACAATAATCTTCATGAATGTATCCTGAAAGATATCGTTGGCTAAATCTTCATCATTAATTTTGTAAAAAATGAATGTAAACAGCTCTCTCTGATGTCGGTGAATGAGGGTTGATAATGCGCCCTCGTCTCCTTTTTGGTAAAGGGAAATTAGTAAACTATCCGATTTTGATTTCATAACTCTTCTCAATATAAATAATTCGCAGACAGGCATTCCTCCAGATATTTCATCTGGCCTTTGCTGTATCAACAAAACAGTTCTAGAGTAGAGTCTATTCTATAGGCGGTACAAATTATTATGATGTAAATATAATAATTTTTTAATAACTGTTAACCTATTATTAAATTTTATAGAGAAAAATCTAAAAAAAATCATTTAAACATGTCATGAATAAACACGGTAGGGATATTTAATGTAAAATTAATATTAAGCCCTTTCATCTCTTTCCCATTCAATCGGGTATCTCCGATAGGAAAAGCATATCCGCCTGTAAGGTCAAGCATCCCAAATAATGTAACTCCGATCTTGGGAGCAATGTATTTACTGGTTCCTTCAACTCCTGCTAAAAAGTAATATGAGTGATAGAAATCTACATTTTTTTCAAAATTAAGCAGGACATCAGCCTGCAGTTTCGGCATGATGGCAAATTTGGAATCCACAGATCCCATCAATGCAGAACCTCCCAATCTGTATATCACATCATCATTTTTAAGAAAAAGCAATTTACCTCCTACTTCACCAAAACTCTGATTCTGGTAGGTATATCCCACACTGATCATTTTATGCATGGTATATTGAGCTTTAACAGCCGTACTCAGTAAAAACAAAGACAGGATGGCAACTACAGTTCTAAAATTCATCATCTTTTTATATTATAAGGTGTAAAATTAAAAAAAACTGCCTTATCCAAAGATAAAGCAGTTCATTTATTATTGTTTAAAGAGAAATTAAATTCCAAAAGCGGCTTTAATCTCCTCTACTTTGTCAAGTTTCTCCCAGGTGAAGAATTCAAGATCTTTCAATGTAAGCTCGTTTTTATGTCCTTTATTGAACGTTTTATCTGCTACATAATGCTCTTTACCCATATGCCCGTAAGAAGCTGTTTCCTGATAAATAGGATTTCTTAATTTTAAGTTCTGCTCAATAGCATAAGGTCTTAAATCAAAAATAGCAGAAACTTTTTTCGCGATATCTCCATCATGCAGATCTACTTTTGCCGTTCCATAAGTATTGATGTATAAACCACAAGGTTCAGCTACTCCAATGGCATAAGAAACCTGTACCAAAACTTCGTCTGCAACTCCTGCTGCCACTAAGTTTTTAGCAATATGTCTTGTTGCATACGCAGCACTTCTGTCTACTTTAGAAGGGTCTTTTCCAGAGAAGGCACCACCACCGTGAGCTCCTTTACCTCCGTAAGTATCCACGATGATTTTTCTTCCGGTAAGACCGGTATCTCCGTGAGGTCCTCCGATTACAAATTTCCCTGTAGGATTGATATGATATTTGATCTGATCGTTAAATAAAGCTTTGATTTCTTCAGTTTGCTGTGCAACAACTCTTGGAACTAAAATATTTTTGATATCCTCACGGATCTTGTTCAGCATTTCTTCTTCAGTTCCAAAGTCATCATGCTGGGTAGAAACTACGATAGAATCAATTCTGATAGGTTTGTGGTCATCAGAATATTCAATAGTAACCTGGCTTTTCGCATCAGGACGAAGATAAGTGATCTCTTTATTTTCTCTTCTGATGGCAGAAAGTTCTTTCAGGATCGTGTGGGCAAGATCCAGTGCTAGAGGCATATAGTTTGCCGTTTCATTAGTTGCATATCCGAACATCATTCCCTGGTCTCCGGCACCCTGAGCATTTGCTTTAGCTTCGAAAGACTCATCATTTACAGCTCTGTCAACTCCTGGTTGATATCAGGCGACTGTTCATGGATGGCAGAGATCACTCCGCACGAATCTCCATTGAACATATATTCTCCTTTTGTATAACCGATTCCGTTGATTACTTCTCTGGCAATGGTCTGTACATCAAGGTAAGCATCTGATTTTACTTCTCCTGCCAATACCACCTGTCCGGTAGTTACAAGAGTTTCACATGCTACTTTTGAATCTTTATCATATGCTAAGAAATGGTCGATTAATGCATCGGAAATTTGATCGGCAATTTTATCCGGATGTCCTTCTGAAACTGATTCAGATGTAAATAAATAAGACATATAATTCTTTTGTTTTTAAAGATTTAAAATAGTGTTTGCGAAAAATATGAATGAAATTGCCCAGAAAAAAGAATACTGTTTTAGCATTTTTTTATAGAGGTTGCAATCAGGTCAAATTTTTCCTCGTAATAAACGTCAGCAAATTTAAGTACTATTTTCCTAATACTCAAAAATTTTGTTTATTAATTACACTTTTATTTAAATTGATGATTTCTATCACTTTAAGGCATTTCCTGTTACTGAGGCTTAATGCTTACAAATTCTTTCGGACTTTCGTGATAATTCAGTTTAAGTTCCAAAGAACTCTTGATAGAATGTGATAATTCATCAATGATTTTTTGCTTGAAAGTAGGCTTATAATAAATAATACTGATCTCGCGATATGGGAAAGGTTTTTTGAATCTGAAAACATTTTTCTTCTGCTCTTCGGAAAGCTGGCTTAGTGCAAGCTCCGGCAGAATACTGATCCCTCCTACTTTATCCACCATATGCACCAAAGTCTGAATATTGGAAGCTAAAAAGTCTAAATTCTTAGGCTTTAATGTATTTTCTTTCAGGTGGCAGATATTTTCAAACTGATTTCTCAGACAGTTTCCTTCCTCCAGCAGCCATACTTTTTCTACATTCAGATCTTCCGGAATGATGTATGAATTTTTCTTATTGGCTTCTGTGTTGGAACTGTAGATCATCAGCTCTTCGTTGAACAGGAAATCCTGATAAAACTCATCAGCAGTATCATAAGGAGTAGAGATAATTCCCGCATCCAGTTCTCCTGCTTTCAAAGCTTTAATAATATTATCAGTGGTCATTTCTTTTACATTCATCTGGATCTTTGGATTATCCTCCAGGAATTTGAAAATTTCCGTTGGCAGAATGAAAGAAGAAACAGTAGGGATGATCCCCAGATTAATGGTTCCTCCCAGAATATTATTCAAAAGGTTTGCTTTATTCTTCAGCTCATTCACAGACTCGATAATTACTTTTGCCTGATCGATAATCTGAAGGCCAACATCCGTAGTACGAATCGGATGAGTTGTCCTGTCGAAAACCTTCACATCCAGTTCATCCTCAAATTTCTGTATCATGGCACTTAACGTAGGTTGGGTAATAAAACACGCCTGAGCGGCTTTACCAAAATGTTTATACTTATCAACAGCGATAAGATACTCCAGTTGCTGAATGTTCATTTGATTAATATTATCTATTACAAAGATATAACGTTTTTGCTATTAGCAATTAAAAATTCAAGTAAATTTGATATTCACTACCTTTACACTTGGATTTAGAAAAAGAAAAACAATTATTCAAATCATCAATTATATGGATTCTAAAAAATTAACGTTAAGTAACGGAGCGCCTTATTATGAGCATCAGGATTCCCAGACGGTAGGACCAAGAGGCCCGGTATTGCTGCAGGACTTTATTCTCCAGGAAAATCTTGCACACTTCGTTAGGGAAAGAATTCCTGAAAGGATTGTGCATGCCAAAGGAAGCGGAGCTTATGGAACTTTCACTGTAACACACGATATCAGCCAGTATACAAAAGCAAAACTGTTTTCAAAAGTAGGAAACTCTTGCAGAATGTTTGCCAGATTTTCTACAGTAGGGGGCGAAAAAGGAAGTGCAGATACAGCAAGAGATCCAAGAGGTTTTGCTTTAAAATTTTACACTGAAGACGGAAACTGGGACCTTGTTGGAAACAACACGCCTGTTTTCTTTATTAAAGATGCTAAAAAATTCCCTGATTTTATTCATACCCAGAAAAGAGTTCCGAAAACCAATTTAAAAAGTGCCACCATGATGTGGGATTTCTGGAGTTTAAACCCTGAATCTCTTCACCAGGTCCTCATATTAATGTCAGACAGAGGAACTCCTTATGGATACAGGCATATGCATGGTTTCGGGTCTCATACCTTTTCTATGATCAATGACAAAAATGAGAGAGTATGGGTAAAATTCCATTTCAAAACAAAGCAGGGCGTAAAAAATTTCACAGATGAAGAAGCTGTAAAAATGGCCGGTGAAAACCCGGATTTTGCACAGGAAGATCTTTGCAATGCTATTGAAAACGGTAATTTCCCGAAATGGACGATGTACATTCAGGTGATGACAGAAGAACAGGCAAAAGATTTCAGATGGAATCCGTTTGATGTAACAAAAGTGTGGTTCCATGATGATTTTCCTCTGATTGAGGTAGGAGAAATGGAACTTAATGAAATTCCTGTCAATTATTTTGCCCATGTGGAACAATCTACTTTTTCACCAAGCAGCCTGATCAACGGAATCAGTTTTTCCCCGGACAAAATGCTGCAGGGAAGATTATTCTCTTATCCTGATGCGCACCGTTACAGAGTGGGCGTAAACGCTCACCAGCTGGAAGTAAACAGATGCCCTTTCGCTGTTAATAATTATCAGAGGGATGGTTATATGGCGGACTCAAGCCACTATCAGGACAAACCGAATTATCACCCGAACAGCTTTGATGATATTAAGCCTGACCCTTCTTATAAAAACTACGAATATGAGTTAGACAGTGCTCATGTTGCCAGCTACAACAGAAATGATAATGACAGTGACCACTATACCCAACCGGGACTTTTGTACTCAAAAGCAATGAATGCGGAGGACAGAGATCATCTGATCAAAAACATCGTGGGTAGTATGAACGGTATCAGCGGGCCTAAAAGAGACGAGATTATCAACCGTCAGCTATGTCACTTTTTCCGTGCCAACATTGAGCTTGGCATGAAAGTAGCTTCTCAGCTAAATGTCAATATAGATGCAAATATGATGAATCATTCCAAATAATCATATTGAATAATAAATTAAAAAAAGGAAAAAAATAATATTTTTTCCTTTTTTTTGTAAAAAATTCATAATTTGCAAAGGATGATATTTTAAAGTGGAAAAATGAGTTACGAGAATATATTATTAAAAAAGAAGATAAATTATCTATTATTACCATAAACAGACCTGAGAGTTTAAATGCTTTAAATGCAAAAACCATTCAGGAAATCAGTACCGCACTGGATGAGCTTAATGCTGATACTTCCTGCAGGGTAATTATCCTTACCGGAAGTGGAGAAAAATCTTTTGTAGCGGGAGCTGACATCAAGGAATTCAGCGAATTCGGACAGGAAAGAGCGGAAGAACTTGCAAGAAACGGACAAAATACATTGTTCAACAAAATTGAAAATATGTCCAAGCCTGTGATTGCTGCCGTTAACGGTTTTGCATTAGGAGGAGGTTTGGAGCTTGCCATGGCATGCCACATCAGATATGCATCTGAAAACGCCAGATTAGGGCTTCCTGAAGTAACTCTCGGTTTAATCCCGGGTTATGGAGGAACTCAAAGGCTTCCTAAGCTTGTAGGAAAAGGTATTGCCAACGAAATGATCTTCTCGGCCAAAATGATCCCTGCCCAAAAAGCAAAAGAGATCGGACTGGTGAATGAAGTATACCCTATTGGAGAATTATTAACCAAAACAAAAGAATTAGCAAACACTATTGCCTACAATTCACCAATGGCAATATCAAAGGCAATAAATGCCGTGAATCTGTCTGACACGGAGAAAGGTTTTGAAACTGAAATTAAATATTTCGGAGAACTTTTTGAAATGGAAGATAAGAAAGAAGGAGTTACTGCGTTTCTAGAGAAGAGAAAGCCGAACTTCTAATCTTTCTAAAAGACTTTAATCCAAATTATTTCGAAAAAAACAATGCTGCGGTATGAATAAGTTTGATAAAGCTTATCTAAAAATGGCTCAGGAATGGGCAAAACTCTCCTACTGTAAGAGAAAACAGGTGGGAGCTCTTATCGTAAAAGATAGGATGATTATTTCAGATGGTTACAACGGAACTCCTTCGGGATTCGAAAACTGCTGTGAAGATGAAGAAGGGAAGACACACTGGTATGTATTGCATGCTGAAGCCAACGCTATATTAAAGCTGGCCGCTTCTACTCAATCTGCAAAAGGGGCAACGTTATATCTGACGCTGTCTCCCTGTAAAGAATGCAGCAAGCTGATCTTACAGGCAGGAATTACAAGACTGGTGTATATTAATGAGTATTCGGATGACGATGGAATATCGTTCCTGAGAAACCATAACATTGAAATAGAACAAATATCGGACTGTGAACTAAAAAAATAAGCACAAATGACTTGGGATGAAAAGATCAAAGATTTTGAAATATTTCTTCGTTTCGAAAGAAATTTTTCAGAAAACACGCTCGACGCCTACGTTCGGGACATTAAAAAATTAAAAGATTACGCAGAAGAGGATCTGGAAAACGTCGGTCCGGACTCTATCGCCTACGAAAACCTGCAGGAATACATTTTCAATCTTTCCAAACAGAAATTCAGTGAGAGATCACAGGCAAGATGGATATCCTCTATCAAGGCCTTTTTCAAATTTCTGCTTGAGGATGAATACCGCGAAGATAACCCTGCGGCGCTGCTTGAAGGCCCTAAACTGGGATTATATCTGCCTGATACTTTAAGCCTTCCTGATATCAACAAAATTATTGCTGCTATTGAGGTCAATACAGATCTCGGAAAAAGAAACCAATGCATCATAGAGGTATTATATGGCTGCGGGCTTCGTGTTTCTGAACTGATTGATCTGAAGATCTCCAATATCAACTTCAAAGAGCAGTACATCAAGGTACACGGAAAGGGAAACAAAACCCGTTTTGTTCCTTTAGCCGACTATACTGCGGATCTGCTTGACAGTTATATCAAAGAAGTACGTTCTAAAGGTAAAATCAATAAGAAATATGAAGACACCCTGTTTTTAAACAGCCGTGGAACATCCATGTCCAGAGTGATTGTATTTCTTATTATTAAAGAACTTACAGATAAAGCAGGGGTTAACAAAAAAATATCTCCACATACTTTCAGACATTCATTTGCAACCCATTTATTACAGAATGGGGCAGATTTGCGTTATATCCAGGAAATGCTGGGACATTCCAGCATTACGACAACGGAGATCTATACGCATCTGAAAACTGAAGAATTGAGGGATGTTATTTTGAGTTATCACCCGAGAAACATTAATATTACTCAATGAAAATATTGAAATATTGCCCGAGCTGCGGCAAGGAGTCCTTACACTGGGATGGCGAAAAAAATGGAGCTGCCCGGAATGCGGTTTTACTTTGTACAATAATGTGGCAGGCGCTGTAGCCGTTGTCATCAGATGTGGAGACGAAATATACCTTACCCGAAGAAACAGGGATCCCAAAAAAGGAAAACTCGATCTTGCAGGAGGATTCGTAGACCCTAAAGAAAGTGCAGAGGAAACCTGTAAAAGGGAACTTTTTGAAGAACTTCAGCTTGATATCGATATTTCCAACCTGAAATACCTTACCAGCCTTCCTAATGTATATCAATACAAAGAAATTGATTATAATACGATTGATCTCTTTTATGAATACAATGTTTCGGAAAAGTTTGAGGTAAGCCTTGAACTCTCCGAGATCTCGGAAGCCATCTGGGTTCCTGTACAGGATCTTGATCTTGAAGATATCGCTTTTGATTCTCAGAAGAGATTTTTCAAGAGCTATTTAAAAATAATTTTTGTAAAAATCCTCCCGCAGATTTTACAGATCAGGCAGAATATAATATGCTTAGTTTGTAAAATCTGCGGGAGTTCTTTATTGCAGAGCCTAATAAGTTTTGATTTTCAGCATTTCTTCAAAATACTGAGTCAGTAATGCTCTTTCCGCTTCTGAAAGAACGGCTTCTTTATGATAGACTATGTAACCAGGCATTGGCATCGTCCTGTTGCGGATTGTCTGGATAGATTGGGTAAGCATATTCTCTTTCAAATCTTTGTTATATGTTCCCCAGACAGAAAAATTAAGATGTTCCCTGCCTTCATTCACGTGACTTTTCACAGACCATGAAACGGGAGCTATAAAAGCATATTTCGGATAAACCGTCTCATTGGAATGACAGTCATAACAGGCATTTTTAAGCAGTGTCCTGACCTTTTCCGGAGTTTTCCTTGCATCAACAAAGTTAACAGCAGCATCAACAGGTTTATTGGTCCTGTCAATAGGAAAAAACTGAATCAGTGCAAATGCAACCAATGTCCAGAATAGTATTTTCTTAGCGGTCTTCATTGCTTACTTAGCTGGAGTTAAAACGGCATTACCTGATTTAAATTCTTTTTCAATACGGGTTTGGCTGCCTTAGATTCAGCAGGTACCGTGGTTTCCGGCACGGAAGCTGGAGCAGGTGTTGGAGCTGGTGTTGCAGGCGTTGGTACTGATGTAGATGATTTCGGGCTATCAAGTGTTCTCGTATCTTTCAGATCCCAATCTTCTCTTGTTTCCCATAATCCTCTTACGATCACTTTTTTATAGAAGATATAAGCATCTTCAGCAAAAATGTCATTGGCGAAATCTGCTTCATCCCAATATTTATTTCCGTTATTATCTACAAGAATTCTTACGATATATTCTCCGGGTCTCAGAATATCAAACTTTATCCTATCTCCTTTTGTGTATTTCTGATAGGCTACCTTATCAGAAGAATCGATCAGTTGTATCCAATAGTTGGCTTCAGGAGCATTCGAAATGGAAAATTCAACACTTCCGAACTGGTCTACTTTGGCAACATCAAAATCGAAACGTTTTGACTGGGAATTTTTTGCAAAGAATGAAGATACAGTTTCTTTAGGGACAGTAAGCTCATAGCTTTTCCCCATTACAAAATCGGATTGAACTAAGATCTGGTAAGGATTTGTTTCTGAGATTTTAGCATTAAACGGTATTGTTGTCAAACTGTCTCCTTTAGCTCTTAAAGTCCATTTTGAAGGGTCAATTTTATCAATAATATAGTTAGATGCAATTTTTAAATCTGCCTTTGGAGCAATTGAAGTACCATCGTTATCACTGAAGACATCCATGGCGTTTTTCTTATTATATCTGTAAAACAAAGAAACGCTATAGGCACTGTCTTTTTCGGACCTTTGTTGTGGGTGAAAATCAGTTTTTCATTAGCATCCTGCCCTACATTATCTTTTACGGCATCAAACCATATTCTGACAGAATCGGATTTCGGATGATGTGTTATTTTGACATCTTTCAGTTTTTCGTTCAGTGACTGTACTTTCACTTCATCAGGATTACCTTCGAACGTCATTAAAACTCCTCCGGCAATTTCTTTCATTTCTACATATTTCACCGGTTTTCTGGAAGGATAAACTTTTAGATTTAACCCTGAAATTGATTTCTCAACATTGACAGGATCTTTCTGGAAGCCTACTTTTTCTTTGCCCGGATCATACATGGAATTACCGTTCTCATCTTCAAAGGCTATAATTTTATATTTCCCGGGAGTCAGATAGTTTAATTCATAATATCCGTCTTCATCTACCTTTGTAATATAGTAAGGCTTTTTCTTGTAATCCATTGTATCTTTTACCTGATACAATCCAACTACCAGTTTATTTTCAGTAGTTGTACCGGCTTTCTTTTTGGTATCCAACGCGTCTTTTACTTCACCACTGATGTAAAGATCATCCAGTTTATCCCCTGTAGAAAAGGCAAAATTGAAATATCTCAGAACATTAGACTCATTATTATCAACAATTGAGTTCCCGAAATTGAAATTGTAGGTAGTGTTGGCCTGGAGGGTATCCGTCCACTGAATCAGCACAAATTTGTTGGCTATATTCGAAGGAAGGATTCTCGTTATTCCCTTAATCGGGGGTGAAATAATCAGATTTTTATTGATATCCTTCAATGTCACATATTCGTCAAAATCCAGACGGAGTTCACGGATATCTCTTTTGACATTAATTCTTGTGGTATCAATGTTCGAGCTTAAAAACTTCGGTGCCAGAGTATCTTTAGGCCCACCAACAGGTGATCCTACTCTTGCACATGAGTGTACAAGAAAACAGATAACAAATAATAAAAGAAACCTTTTCATGAAAATGTTTAAGCAAAAGTAAACATTATTCTCCAAAAACTTCCTGTCCGGAATTCAAAGAATCTTTATTATCATTCATCACTGTATGAAGCTTATCTTTCTGCAAAGGGAAATCTTCGAATAATCCTGATAAAGCAAGGGCTGTATACACTTTGTTTGAATATTTGTTTCCAATGGCCACAATGGTCACTTTAGATTTTAAAAGATGGGCAAATACAGAGTTTGTACCGTGCCACCATCCATTGTGATAAGTCAGTTTTTCACCATTGTCAAATATTTTCATTCTGAATCCTAATCCATAGTTATTCATTCCTGCTTTTTCATTGCTGTAAGGGGTGAATACCATCTGCATCAGTTCCGGCTTCAGGAAGTTCTTTGAAAACATTGCTTTTGAGAAGTTGTACAAATCTCTTGGTGTTGTGTACACATTTTTATCTCCGTAGATAAGATCCAGCCTGTCTAAAGGATAAAGTTTATTTCCTCCGTAATAGAAAGACTGTGAAGCGGTAGGAATATCTTTTTCCTGGAAAATGTAAGTATTATTCATTTTCAATGGTGTGAAGACCATTTCTTTCATTGCCTGGGGAAAAGGAGTTTTGGTCACTTTTTCAATTAACAGGGCTAATAAAGCAAAGTTTGTATTACAGTACATAAATCCTGTATCCGTATCTCTTGCCAGATCAGGTTTGTATTTGATAATCATATTCAATACATCCTGATTGGTAATGAACGGTTTGGAAAGCTCTGCCGGGGCCGGCTGTATTTTGGTGATAAAGTACTCATATTTCGGAAGGCCGCTTCTTTGATCCAGTAAAGTTTGTACAGTAACATTCGGGTATGGAAATCCCGGGAAAAACCCGGTAAGGTGATCCGTAAGTTTTATCTTTCCGGCCTCTATCAGCTTCATCATCGCCATTGCTGTCAGGGTCTTTGAAACGGAAGCTACATGCAGAGGGGTATTTTTATCAATCGGCATCTGGTTTCCTTCTCTTCCGAATCCTCTGTAATTTTCATATAAAATTTCATCACCCTTGGCAACAAGAATTCCTCCACTCAGATCTGCTCCTTCCCATACTTTTTTGTAATACTGATCTATATAATTTACCGTGGCCTGTCTGTTCAGAAGCTGTCCGTCACCCTTCGTGAAAACATTTCCAAGATCTACATTTCCGTAATTAGGGAGATTGGTGGTATTTTCTGCTGAAACTTCTTTAGCTTCAGACTTTTTTTTACAGGAAAATAGAGATAATAAAACAGTTAAGATAAGTACTAAATTACGCGTCGTCATGAGATTCAAAAATGAGCGGCAATTTAATAAAACTCAAAATAAATAATAAACATGAGCCGGATATTATGAATTATTTAACATACATGAATGGAGAGTTGCAAAAATAAAAAAGACGAATTCACTCTTTTGCAAATTCGCCTTTTACCTTTTATTGCTTCACAATACTTGTCTAGCAATGCGAAGCTACAATTTTATCTACAATAAACTGAGCCAGTTTTTCTTTACTCTGGTGTGTCCAGCCGGCAATGTGCGGTGTTACAATGGCTTTTTCAGATTCGAGAAGATACTTTAAATCTTCATTTTCCGCTTCCAGATGTTCGAAAGAAGACTTTTCATATTCCAATACATCCAGACATGCACCTTTTACTTTTCCGCTTTTCAACGCTTCTACTAAATCTTTAGTTTTCACGTTTTTTCCTCTTGCTGTATTGACAAAGTAAAAGTCGTTTTTCATTTCTGCAATGAAGGTTTCATCAATAAGGTAATGCGTTTCCGAAGTCAGAGGAATATGTAAGCTTACAACTTCCGCAGACTGTTTCAGCTCATCCAGTGAAACCTGTGTTGCAAATTCATCTGAAAGTCCCGGAAGGATATCGTGGAAAATCACTTTACATCCGAATCCGGAAAGCCTTTTGGCAGTTGCTTTACCCATATTTCCATATCCGATCAGCCCGACTGTTTTTCCTAACAATTCATCACCTCTGTTTTCTTCACGCTTCCAGATCCCGCTTTTCACTTCCTGAGAGGCGATAAAAAGCCTGTTCATGATAACAAGCAACATCCCCACCACGTGTTCGGCTACCGAATCTCTGTTTCCTTCCGGAGAATTGATCAGTTGAATTCCCAGCCTTTCAGCGACAGGAATATCTATATTTTCCATTCCGGCTCCTACTCTGGCGATAAACTTCAGGTTCTTCCCTTTTTCCAGAAAGTTCTGGTCTAATGGAATACGGCTTCTGATGATAATTCCGTCATAGTTTTCAATTTTATTACAAACCTCATCGTAGGATGATGTAAAATCCTCTTCCAGTATGAAATTTTTAGCAAGCAGCTGTTCTGTGATAAGAGGATGGTTTTTATCTAAAAGAAGTATTTTCATTTTGTATAAATGATTTTAGAGATAGGAACAGATTCCTAAATGATTACAATTTTATTATACCGCTAAGTTCGAAATTTCTGAAAAAACAAATGCTTTTAAGCTCGCAAAGGCGTTAGCACTCAGCAAAGTTTAAAAGCATTTCTATTGATAAAGTATATAAGTTTTTACTTTTTATCTTTCTTAGACTCCTGCGGCTCTTGGAATAACTTTTTAAGTTCTACAGATTCCAAAGGTTTCATTCTTCCGGAAAGGATCAGTGAAAGTTCTTTTCTACGGAATGCAGCAGCAAATCTTTCTTTTTCCTCATCTGTTTCAGGAATCATTTCAGGAATAGGAATCGGACGGTTGAACTCATCCACCGCAACGAAAGTATAAATCCCTGCATTGGTGTGTACTTTCTTCTGATTGATCGGGTCATCCAACCATACATCCACATATACTTCCATCGAAGTAGAGAATGCTCTGGAAACTTTAGACTCCAAAACCACTACACCCCCTCCGGAATCGGATGATTAAAGGATACGTGATTTACGGAAGCTGTTACTACTCTTCGCTCACAGTGTCTTGCTGCAGAAATAGACGCACAACGGTCCATTTTTGCCAGAAGCTCACCACCGAAAAGGTTTCTTAAAGAATTGGTTTCGTTCGGAAGAACGATATTGGTCATAATAGTCAGGGATTCTGACGCTTTTTTTATTTTTGCCATCTAGTCTTAGTGTTGTTTTGGACAGCCGGAGCAGATTGTTTTACTTTTCCAGCGGGTTTTACTAATGAATCTTTTTTCAAAGAATCTGAAACGGGTGTTTCCGGGGTATGTGCCATCACTTTCACCGTATCTTTTACAATTCTGTGGGTAGAGGTCTGTACGGAAACATTATTGAAAGATTTTTTCCAAAAGAAGTTCCTGCTGGGTAAATGCCAGGTATAAAATTCCCAGAACCGGAATAATCAGAAGGAAAATCCAGAGAATTGTTTTTTGAATTTAAAATCTTTCTCGCGGTTAACTGTAGTATTTACTTTTTCCCCGTTATTGATATCTGAAAACCGGATCTCTTCCAGTCCGTAAAAATCCGGCCGGCCGGATTCTATTCTTTTCCTTTGAAATGAGTATGCCCTTCTTCAATGAAAACGGTTCCAAGGTTTTGAATTTCAAGAACCTGCTCAGCCTGAAGTTTTTTCTTCCAGAAATCAGTCTGGATTTTAAGATCACTCCTTGAAGCTTCCAGGGACATCTGTTTCTGTTCTGCGATAAAAGCAGTAAGATCTTCGGCCTGTAATTCATAGTCTATGGTAAATTCTATCTGACTGGCCGGAGGTAAGATGCTCCCGTTTTCGGAATTGATAATTGCCTTAGAATTTTTCAGTGAAAACACCCCAAAGCCTGGAACTGTGGCAGTTCCAAATTGTTTTAAGTATTCTAAAATGTATGCTGAAATATTCATTTGGCAGCAAATTTATAACTTTTTCATGACTTTTTGTAATATTTAACGGATATAAAAAAGACTGCCGAAACAGTCCTTTGATTATTCTGTATTAAAACAGATATACGGTTATTTAAACTTCTTTTTTTAAACTTAAAAAGGGTAAATCTGCTAAAAGACAAAAAGGCCGATTGTAAATTTAAATATCTTTATATCCGGTCTTTGCAATTTTACCAGTTACTGAATTTTCCAGCTCACCCCAAACATGAAATTCGTTCCTGCCTGTGAAAAATAATAAGGCTGTCCTTCATAAACTGATCCGTTGTTGACATATTTTTTGTTGAACAGGTTATTCACCAGAAGTTTTAAGGCAATTTCATTATTGGCAATTTTAAACTGGTACTGCGCATTGAAATCTGTCAGGAAATAATCTTTAAGCTGAAGATTTGAATCTTCCGTATTGTCAAGATATTGCTTTCCCACATACTGATTCATTAAGGCAAACTGGAAGTTCTTTGCAGGGCTGAATTTTAAGCCTAAATTGGCTATCACATTCGGTGAGAAAGAAATCTGGGTATTCCCGAGACTTTTAGGCACATCTCCATTCTGAATATTAAAATCCTGGTTTCTGTTCTGGCTCAATGTGACGTTACCGGAAACTTCCCATTGCCTGGATAGTTTTGCCAAAGCACCAACCTCAATACCTCTTCTGTAGCTCTTCCCTGAGTTTGTTCTGATAAATGCTCCTACATTATTCAATTCTCCATTCAAAACCAACTGATTAACATAATACATGTAATAGACATTCGCACTCAATGATACTATTCCGAACTGTTTTTCAAAACCGGCTTCAACATCGTGGAGCTTTTCTGCTTTCACATCATTATTGGCCATCAGATCATCTCTGTTCGGCTCACGGTGAGCATGAGCGTATGAAAGGAATATTTTACCGCCGTCAATTCTGTAATTCACTCCGGCTTTTGGATTAAAGAACAGCCAGTTTTTGCTTAAATCTGCTCCTTCATCATCACCTGCTGTCAGGATTTTGGTATTGTAGTTGATTTTCCTAAGCTGTAAATCACCAAAAAATTCGAAATTATCCAGTCTGAATAATGCCTTTGCAAAGCCTGAAACCTCATTTTTCACAGAACGGTTTCTGTAGTATTCACTTTCATCAATCTGAGGAAAGAAAACACCGGTAACATTTCCATAATGCCTTCCATAATATTGATTGGCTACAGCACCAAAGTTCAGGTCCAGATTTTCGAACTTCCCGTACAATGTGGAAACAATTCCGTAAAAATCGTTATTCAGCCATTTTTTTCTGATGAAATCTGAATATTTTACTGTTTCTCCCCTTCAGTAATGTCCGGCAGATTGTATCTTGAGAAAGGATCTCCCTGTTTGTAATTTTCGTAATATCCTTTTCCTTTTGTATAATGAAATGTGGTTTCAAGATTCCAACGGTCATTGAATTTCTGTTCCCAAAGTAACTGATAATGGTTTTGTCTGTAATTATCGGTTTCGTTGTCGTAGAAGCCTACAATATTTTCCCAGCTGGCATCATATATTGCTCCCGAAATATTGAATTTCGGATCGGTTTCCCACGTTTTACGGTCAATCCCGTTCCATGCCTGATAGGTTTTCTCTTTTCCTCCGAAGGCCATTAGGCGCAGTTTTGTATTTCCTTCTTCAAATAAAGCCGTAAAATTATAGGAATGTAAATTGGAAGAAGCCCTGTCAATATAGCCGTCAGAATGAATATGCGTATATCTTCCCATTACGGAAAGACGGTTTTTCCAGAATTTCCCGGAACCTATTTCTGCTGAATATTTGTAAGTATTAAATGAACCGTAGCTGTCATCTGTTTTAAAGTAAAACTTCTCTTCAGGGTCTTTAGAAAGCACATTAATACTAGCCCCGAAGGCAGAAACACCATTATTGGAAGTTCCGACCCCTCTCTGAATCACAATTTGTGAAGCAGAACTGGTTAAATCCGGAACGTTGACAAAAAAGGTTCCCTGGCTTTCTGAATCATTGTATGGAACACCATTCATCATTACATTGATTGCACTTCCCGAGACACCACGGATTCTGAACCCGGTATATCCTACTCCGTTCCCTGCATCTGAAGTAGAAATAATGGAAGTTTGATTTTTCAAAAGAATAGGGAGATCCTGTCCCAGGTTTTTCCCGTCCAGATCTTTCTGCACGTTGATGATTTCCTTCGCTACCGGCAGTCTTTTGGTAAAGTTGACCGCTTCAATTTCCCTTATTTTCAGGGAATCTTTATCCTGAGCCTGGATAAATGCTACAGAGCCTATACTAAGCCCTAAAAAAATAATCCTTTCATTCTATAAATCTTGACATTTAATGAATAAAAGGGGCGGATTAAATAATGCAGCAATTTTATTAATTTAACAGTCTAGCAATGAGAATGGGTACATTGTTATCCTGTTCATTGGTACATTTTCAAAATTCCTAAACAGCATTACCTGTTCCAGGTTCATTGGGTATAATCTCAGCCTGTTAAAGCACCCCTTTATTTCAGGTGCAAAATTACAAAAAATATATGAGATCGAGGTGCGCGGTGCGGGATATTGGGCTGCGGGATAAAAATACCATGAAAAAACAGGAATTATCAGATGTATCAATTATCATTTATATTTCCTAGTACGTTTTATTATTGGCATCAATATAATAGTAATTCTGTCCGTCTTTTGTCACTTCAAACATCTTGCCCAGTTTCCAGCTGAAATTTCTTTTAATATTGGCATATTCAAATGGAATGATGATTTTATTGTTAACATCAATAACCCCGAATTTATCATTATGGGAAGCTACAATCATAGGATTAGTAACATCATCTCCTTCCAGGATAAAGAGATACTGATATTGAGGATAGATCTGATATTGCCTGTAATCCGCTGCATTCACGAATTTTGATTTTTCTATAATTCCGTAAAAACCATTGAGAATATAGGCCTGGAATAACTGCTGCTTATATTCTTCGAATTTACATTTTCCAAAGTCTGCTTCTTTAAATTGATACACTCTCTTTCCTGACTGGTCTATCCTGTAAGAAACCATATCTTTTTCTACGGTTGCATAATTTTTTGTCCCGAATTTTCTCACTTTTTCGTTGGGTGAATTCAGAAGGTTGCAGTCTTCATAAAAAAATACAGCAATATGATATTCCGGCTGAATGATGAATTTTCCGTTTTGGTTTACATACCCAAACTGGTCGCCTTTCTTTTTAGGGATCAAAACCGGGAGATCCTTATTAATGATCACCAGATCGGGATTCGGTTTATTGGCTGCACCGGCTTTTTTAGCCGTAGTTTTTGTACTTTTTTCACACCCGTTTTCTTCACAGATTTTGTCTGCGAGAAAACGAAAAACGAAATAAAAACACACAAAACATTCAGGAAATTTTTCATATTCTCCATTTGTTAACAAAAATACGGCCAAAAATAGATATTATAAAATTCATATTTATAAAGAATCTAAATAATTTCACTCTTATAAAATACTAAAATTTCGTAATTTTGGGAACATTTTGAAATGTTTGATAATTTTAAAAAACTTTTAAAAAAAGTGTAGATTATGCTGACTTTATTCGGTTAATGTTGCGTCAAATGCGAGAACTCAAAATGTCATTAAACTGTATTTATACAGACCGGTAAAGAAAAGGCAGGCTACCTTTAATTTTGAAAGACCTTCTATTATGAGTATTTATAAGGATTACATCAAAGAAATTGAAGAAAGAAAAACCCAGGGGCTGCATCCAAAGCCTATTGATGGTGCTGAATTACTAAGCGAAATCATTACACAAATTAAAGACTCAGGTAATCCTGACCGACCGGATTCTCTTAAATTTTTTATTTATAACACACTACCCGGAACAACAAGTGCAGCGGGAGTAAAAGCTAAATTTTTAAAAGAAATTATTCTGGGGGAATCCGTAGTAGAAGAAATTTCTCCGGCATTTGCTTTTGAATTATTATCCCATATGAAAGGCGGGCCTTCTATTGAAGTGCTTCTGGACCTTGCTTTGGGTAATGATCCTGCTATTGCTAAAGAAGCAGCTAATGTTCTTAAAACACAGGTTTTCCTTTATGAAGCAGATACAAACCGTCTGAAAGAAGCCTTCAACAGCGGTAACGAAATTGCAAAAGAAATCATCGAAAGCTATGCAAAAGCTGAATTCTTCACTCAACTTCCTGAAGTTGCCGAAGAAATCAAAGTAGTAACCTATATCGCTGGTGAAGGAGATATCTCTACAGATTTACTTTCTCCGGGTAACCAGGCTCACTCAAGATCAGACCGTGAACTTCATGGTAAATGCATGATCACTCCTCAGGCTCAGGAGGAAATTAAAGCTTTACAGGCAAAACATCCTGATGCAAGCGTTATGCTTATTGCTGAAAAAGGCACAATGGGTGTAGGCTCATCAAGAATGTCAGGAGTAAATAACGTTGCTCTCTGGACAGGAAAACAAGCCAGCCCTTATGTACCTTTCGTAAACATCGCTCCAATCGTAGGAGGGACAAACGGTATTTCTCCAATCTTCCTTACCACAGTAGACGTTACCGGAGGTATTGGGATCGACCTTAAAAACTGGATAAAGAAAGTAGATGAGAACGGAAACCCTGTTCTTAACGAAAACGGTGAACCCATTCTTGAAGAAGCTTATTCTGTAGCAACAGGAACAGTTTTAACAATCAATACAAAAGAAAAAAATTATACAACGGAGATAAGGAACTTATCGACCTTACAAAGTCTTTCACTCCGCAGAAGATGGAATTCATCAGAGCGGGTGGTTCTTATGCCATTGTATTCGGTAAGAAACTACAGACATTTGCAGCTCAGCTTTTAGGAATTGAAGCGCCTGCTGTTTTTGCTCCATCAAAAGAAATTTCTCACGAAGGACAAGGGCTTACTGCTGTAGAAAAGATCTTCAACAGAAACGCTGTTGGAGTAACTCCAGGAAAAGTATTACACGCAGGTTCAGATGTTCGTGTAAAAGTGAATATCGTAGGCTCACAGGATACCACGGGTCTTATGACTGCTCAGGAACTTGAATCTATGGCCGCAACCGTAATCTCCCCTACTGTAGATGGTGCTTACCAGTCCGGATGCCACACGGCTTCTGTTTGGGACAAAAAAGCACAGGCAAATATTCCGAAGCTGATGAAATTCATGAACGAGTTCGGTCTGATTACAGCCCGTGACCCGAAAGGTGAATACCATGCCATGACTGACGTTATCCACAAAGTTCTTAACGATATCACTGTAGACGAGTGGGCTATCATTATTGGTGGTGACTCTCACACAAGAATGTCAAAAGGAGTCGCTTTCGGAGCTGACTCAGGAACTGTTGCCCTTGCATTAGCTACCGGTGAAGCATCTATGCCGATCCCTGAATCTGTAAAAGTAACCTTCAAAGGTACTATGAAAGAACACATGGATTTCCGTGATGTGGTTCATGCAACGCAGGCTCAGATGCTGAAGCAGTTTGGAGGAGAGAACGTATTCCAGGGAAGAATCATTGAGGTTCACATCGGGACACTTCCTGCTGACCAGGCATTTACATTTACAGACTGGACTGCTGAGATGAAGGCAAAAGCTTCTATCAACATTTCTGAAGATAATACATTAATCGAATCACTGGAAATCGCCAAAAACAGAATCCAGATCATGATCGATAAGGGTATGGATAACCACAATAAAGTTCTTCAGGGATTAATTGATAAAGCCAACAAGAGAATTGCAGAGATCAGATCAGGAGAAAAACCTGCCCTGACTCCGGATGCAAACGCTAAATATTATGCTGAAGTAGTTGTAGATCTTGATGCTATCGTTGAACCAATGATTGCTGACCCGGATGTAAACAATGAAGATGTTTCCAAAAGATATACCCACGATACCATCAGAGATCTTTCTTACTATGGAGGTGAGAAAAAGTAGACCTTGGCTTCGTTGGATCCTGCATGGTTCACAAAGGAGACCTTAAGATCGTTTCCCAAATGCTTAGAAACCTTGAAAAACAACAGGGAAAAGTAGAATTTAATGCTCCGCTTGTGGTGGCAGCTCCTACCTATAATATCATTGATGAATTAAAAGCAGAAGGAGACTGGGAATTATTAGAAAAATATTCCGGATTTGAATTTGACGACAATGCTCCAAAAGGAGAAGCGCGTACAGAATATAAAAATGTAATGTACCTTGAGCGCCCGGGATGTAACCTTTGTATGGGTAACCAGGAAAAAGCAGCTAAAGGAGATACCGTTTTAGCAACTTCTACCCGTCTTTTCCAGGGAAGAGTTGTTGAAGATTCTGAACGTAAGAAAGGAGAATCCCTGCTTGCATCTACTCCGGTTGTGGTATTATCTGCAATTATCGGTAGGATTCCTAGCATCGATGAGTATAAAGCAGCCGTTGAAGGCATTGATCTTACAACGTTTGTACCTTCTATTAAAGAACTGACAAGTACAAGCGCTCACTAAGAAAATTAACAAATAAGTCGCAAGACTTTTGAAAACTATACAATTGAAAGATTTTAGTCCTTTGGGATTTAAGATCTTTCAATTTTTTGTTTAGAATGTTTCTATTTTAAGTTAAATACGATTTTTTTTCAATACAACCTGAAAACGAAATCTATTTTTTCTTAAATTGAAAGTTATAAAATCTCTTGATTTTATAGTCAAAATCATTCCTATTAATGGACAATAGGAACGCTTTTTGATGTGTAAAGAAATAGTTTTTTCTTTTTCACCATCAGAGAAAGAAGCTTTAACAGACAAGAACAAAATTAAATACGATATGACTTTTGATATTGATATGATCAAAAAGGTGTATGAGCGTTATCCCGAAAGAATTGCAGCAGCAAGACAAATCGTGGGAAAACCTCTTACCCTTTCAGAAAAAATCCTTTACACCCACCTTTGGGAAGGAAATGCTACACAGGCACATGAAAGAGGTAACTCTTATGTAGACTTCGCGCCAGACAGAGTAGCGATGCAGGACGCCACAGCACAGATGGCACTTTTACAATTCATGCAGGCAGGAAAGGCTAAAGTAGCTGTTCCTTCTACTGCGCACGCAGATCACCTTATCCAGGCAAAAGTAGGTGCTGATAAAGACTTACAGGAAGGGATCAACAAAAACTCCGAGGTATTTAATTTCTTAAGCTCTGTATGTGATAAATACGGAATCGGGTTCTGGAAACCGGGTGCAGGGATCATTCACCAGGTAGTATTGGAAAATTATGCTTTCCCCGGAGGTATGATGATCGGTACAGACTCTCACACAGTAAATGCGGGAGGACTTGGAATGGTAGCCATTGGTGTAGGAGGTGCTGATGCTGTAGACGTAATGGCAGGAATGCCGTGGGAGCTTAAAATGCCTAAACTTATCGGAGTAAAATTGACCGGTAAAATGAACGGATGGACTTCTGCAAAAGATGTCATCTTAAAAGTAGCAGGGATCCTTACGGTAAAAGGAGGTACAGGATGTATCGTAGAATATTTCGGGGAAGGAGCAGAATCTCTTTCAGCAACCGGTAAAGGGACTATCTGTAATATGGGTGCTGAAATCGGGGCTACAACTTCTACTTTCGGGTATGATGATTCTATGAGAAGATATCTTGCCGCTACCGGAAGACAGGATGTAGTAGATGCAGCGGATAAAATTGCTGAACATTTAACAGGTGATGCTGAAGTATATGCTAACCCTGAACAATATTTCGATCAGTTAATAGAAATCAACCTTTCTGAACTGACTCCTCACTTAAACGGGCCTTTCACTCCGGACTTAGCGACTCCTGTTGCCGAATTCAGAGCTAAAGCCGAAGCTAACGGATGGCCTTTGGAAGTTGAATGGGCTCTTATCGGTTCTTGTACCAACTCTTCTTATGAAGACTTATCAAGAGCGGCTTCAATTGTTGAGGATGCTGTTTCAAAAGGAGTTAAACCTAAAGCTATCCTGGGAATCAACCCTGGTTCTGAGCAGGTGAAATTTACTGCAGAAAGAGATGGTTTCTTAGATTCTTTCAGAAAATTTGAAAACGCAAGAATCTTTACCAATGCTTGTGGGCCATGTATCGGACAGTGGGACAGAGAAGGCGCTGAAAAAGGTGAGAAAAACTCTATTATCCACTCTTTCAACAGAAACTTTGCCAAAAGAGCTGACGGTAACCCGAATACCCATGCCTTTGTAGCTTCTCCGGAAATGGTTGCTGCAGTTGCGATATCAGGCAGACTTGACTTTAACCCAATTACAGATACTTTAACTAACGAAGCTGGTGAGCAGGTAAAGCTTGATGAGCCTAAAGGTTATGAGCTTCCTTCAAAAGGATTTGCAGTAGATGACAACGGATATCAGGCTCCATCAGAAGACGGATCTAAAGTTGTTGTTAATGTAAGCCCAACTTCAGACAGACTTCAGTTATTGGAAGAGTTCCCGGCCTGGGACGGTAAAAACATTACAGGGGCAAGAGTACTGATCAAAGCTTTCGGAAAATGTACTACCGACCACATTTCTATGGCTGGACCATGGCTGAAATACAGAGGTCACTTAGATAATATCTCAAACAACATGTTGATTGGAGCTGTGAATGCTTACAACATGGAAACCAATAAAGTTAAAAATGAATTAACCGGTGAATACGGTGAAGTTCCGGCTGTACAAAGAGCTTATAAAGCTGCCGGGATCCCAACAATCGTTGTAGGAGACCAGAACTATGGTGAAGGTTCTTCAAGAGAACATGCTGCGATGGAACCGAGACACCTTGGCGTGAAAGCGGTACTGGTAAAATCATTTGCGAGAATCCACGAAACCAACCTTAAGAAACAAGGGATGCTTGGAATCACTTTCGCAAACGAAGCAGATTACGACAAAATCCAGGAAGACGATATCGTTAATTTCTTAGATCTTGATCAGTTTGCTCCGGGAAAACAGCTGACTTTAGAATTTATCCATACAGACGGAACTAAAGACATTATCATGGCTAACCATACTTACAACGATCAGCAAATTGATTGGTTTAAGGCCGGTTCTGCCCTGAACCTGATCAAACAACAGGAAAAATAAGATTAATTGTTAGATTAATTAATATAAAGGCGGCTTCAATTGAAGTCGTCTTTTTTATTTAATTTTAAATTTCCTTTGCTGAACTTTAGTAAATATTCCAAAACCTTACAGGTTTAGAAACCTGTAAAGTTGAGCTCTCATATGAACATTATGATATTCTATCCAGAAGACCCGCCCTGTAGCTTTCTCCGATAGGAATTTCATAATCAGGAAGAATAATTTTTTGCCCCGATGCTTTTGATTTTATCCAGATTGATAATAAAAGATTTATGTACCCGTACAAATTTTTCAGAAAGCTGGCTTTCCATAGATTTAAGCGTATCCAGAACAATATATTCATCATTTTCCGTACGGATATTGACATAGTCTTTGATGCTTTCGATATACAGGATTTCATTGAAACCTATGCGATGTCTCTGCCCTGAGGACTTTACAAAAAAATGGGTATTTTCTTCCTGTGGAAAAGAAAACCGTTCCCGGGCTTTTAATACACTTTTCTGAAACCTGTCGAAAGAAATAGGTTTCAGAAGATAATCAACAACATTATGCTCATATCCTTCCAGTGCATACTCCGAATAAGCTGTTGTTACAATATATTTTTGATCTGCCCCTACAATCTTCATAAAATTGATCCCTGTAAGTTCCGGCATCTGGATATCCAGAAAGATAAGATCAGAATCATTTTTCTGCAGATATTCCAAAGCCTGAATCGGATTCTCTGTAGAGAAAACCAGTTCCAGGAAAGGAATTTTTTCTGCATAATGTTCCAGAAGGGAAATTGCCAGGGGCTCATCATCAACGATAATGCACTTTATCTTATTCATTCTTTAAATCAATTTTTAAATCTACAACAAATTCCGTTTCCGAATCTTTAATCTCAAGCTGATGTTTGGGGTACAATATTTCCAGTCTTTTTTCACATTCTGAATTCCGATTCCGGAAACAACATCTTTCATTTTCCGGGTTTTATAATTAAAAAGATAAAAATGCAAGACCTCATCAGGATCTGAGATTTTCATTTCAAAACCTTTATCCCGGAAATCACCATGCTTGAAAGCATTTTCCACAAAAGGAACCAGCAGCATCGGAGAAATCTTCAGGTGAGGATGCTGAATATTTTTCTCTATGATCAGCAGTTCCGGGTTTCTGATCCTTAGCTTCTCCAGCGCTATCAGACTGTCAATATATCCAATTTCCTTATCCAGAGAAATGGTATCTTTTTCAAGATCTTTTGTGCTGTATCTCAGCAGCTGCCCAAGCTCTTCAATAGCGGGAAGCGCCTTATCCGATTTCTGATAGACAAGTGAATAGATATTATTTAATGAATTAAAAATAAAATGAGGGTTGATCTGGGTTTTCAATGCCTGAAGTTCTGCCTGTTTCTTGTCTATCAGGAGCTGCTTTTTATCATTTTCAGCCACTCCATATTTTTCCAATATCCACAAAATCCCTGCTATGAAAGTAGGGAGCGAGCTATTGTAAATATTATCAAAAAAATAAAAGAAAAGTTCTGTACCTTCACCATAATTCCTGAATCCTAATGTTTCCGGAAGCATAATTTCCTCAATGATATAACGCAATCCGGCAAAGAACAGAAAAGCCAGTATAAAAACAAAAACGGCGGAATACAGTTTGTCTATTTTAAAAACTTTAGGAAAAACAATGAAATAGGCAAAGTAAAAAGTAAGAATCTTCACAAGGAAGAATGTAATTCTGAGAACATGCATATTAAATTTATTAGTCTCCGGAAAAAATAATTCGGAGTGATCACTGTTCCTATAAAATTAAAGCTCCAATAGATAATCTGAAGCCAAATAATTTGCTTTCTTTTCATATTCAAATATACCTTGTGCAGTTTTATTTTTGCATTATTTTTCGACAAAAACCTATTTTTTTCCGACGAAATTTATTTGATACACAGAATTCTGCACTTCATCTAAAAACTGTTTTGCCAATAGTCTTCATCCTATATTTTTGCCAGAGAAATGTAATATAATCATCATTTAATATGTCATTTATAATATGAAAAAACATATTTTACTTATTGCTACCCTGATGTGTTCTTTTTCAGCAGCTCAAACCAAAGACACCGCCAATGTCAACAAAATAGAGGCGGTTACCGTGAATGGTAAAAAGGTTCTGGTAGAACGTAAAGTGGACCGTCTTGTTTACAATATCCAGAATTCCATGCTTTCACAGGGAAGCTCGGGAACTGAAGTTTTGGCCGGTACCCCTTTATTACAGGTGGATGAAAATAAAGGACTGCTTTCCATTGCCGGAAAAAACGGCGTTTCTGTGATGGTCAATGACCGGATGCTGAATCTTTCCGGATCTGAGCTGATGAACTACCTCCGAAACCTTCGTTCGGAAAACATATTGAAAATTGAAGTAATCACGACTCCTCCCGCCAAATATGAAGCTCAGGGAAACAGCGGAATTATCAATATTATTCTTAAAAAAATCAGAATCTTGGATGGAATGGTTACCTGAATACCAGTTATACACAAAAAACATATGCGGCGTTCAATAGTGCAGCAGGCGTAAATTATCAGAATGAAAAAGTGAAAGCCTCAATAAAACTTCAGGGATATGACGGAGACAAAAGATCGGTAGAAAATTATAAGATAATCGGCCAAAGTTCTTCCGTCAGCAGGGATGAAAGACGGGATATGAATGACGGATTGGGATTGAATGTTAATGTTGATTATTCTCTTTCCAAAAATTCCAATATCGGATTGGTATATGATATTTTGAAGGGACATTCCAATATGGATATCAACTCGAAGCAAAACTATTTTACTGACAATATCCTCACTTTACAAACAGATACGGATTCCAGGCATCGTTCTTCTTTTACTTCACAAATGCTGAATTTATATTTTGATCAGAAATTCGGGGAACATAAGCTAAGCCTGGGAGCCAATTATTATGGAAATCTTCCGGATACAGAGGTAAATTTTATCACAAAAAATGTTACCAGCAATTCAGCACAGGTGGTAAGAAACCTTTCATCAGTGGATTATAAAATATATTCAGGGCAGGCAGATTTAACTTTAAACTTCAAAAAATACAGCTGGAAACCGGAGCAAAATACAGCCAGTTTTCTAATAATTCGGACATCGGATATTTTAATTTCATCAATGGTGATTACATTATAGATCCTTCGAAAAGCAATCTTTTTGATTATAATGAAAAAAATTATGCAGCCTATCTGAGTGCCAGTAAAAGCCTTGGAGAAAAATGGTCTGTAAAGGCAGGTCTCCGTTATGAATATACACAAACCAACGGATTTTCCCCTGCTACACAATCTCAGTCCGAAAATAATTATGGCAAGTTCTTCCCAACAGCCTATCTTTCTTATAAAGCCAATCAGGATAATCAGTTTAGTATTAATTATTCCAGAAGAATCAACCGTCCTTATTTCCGGGCTCTGGATCCCTTCCGCTGGTATTCCAATCCGAACACTTATTATTCAGGAAACCCAAGCCTGCAGCCTTCTTTCAATCATAATATAGAGCTCAACTATATGTTTAAAAATAAATTTTCTGCCAATCTTTATTATCAGAGAACAACAAATAATTTTGATCAGATCACATTCCTGACCGGGATTAACCGCGTTAGTACATTTGAGAATTACTATAATCAGGATAATTATGGTATCAATCTGAATTACACGGATACTTTCTTCAAAATATGGGAAAGTAATATTTCAACTTCTTTCAGTTATAATGAGACTCAGATTACAAGGTTCAATCTGGTTCCTAAAAACGGACAATCTTTTTATTATTCTTTCAATAATACATTCCAGCTGAATAAGGCCAAAACGTTCATGTTATTTCTGAACTACTGGCATAATCTTCCTTCCCGTGACGGATACACTGCTGTAAGGAACAGAGCCAGCCTTGATGCAGGAATAAAGATGAGTTTTGTGGAAAAAGCACTCCAGATAAATCTTTCGGTGAGTGATATTTTTAAACAGTCCGGATATAAGGGAGATCTGTATTTTACAGATAATACACAGTCATTCAACAACTATTGGGATGCCAGAAGAATGATACTCAGCATCACTTATAATTTTGGAAACCAGAAAATTGAATCGAATAACAGAGCGGTGAATTTCGAAGAGAAAAACCGCGCACAATAATAATTTAACAGTAACTTTAAAAAAATAAACTCATGAAAACTTTTATTTATATCCTTTTTATATGCCTTTCTACATCAGTATTCGCTCAAAAAAAACCGTCAGATTTTTTTACAAATTCAAAGACGAAAGTTTTGGTAGTCGGATCATTTCATTTTGACTACCCTAATCTGGATGCTCATAAAATCAATAAAGAAGATCAGATAGATGTACTTTCTCCTAAAACAGCAAAAGAAGTTACTGAACTTGTAGAATATATCAAAAGATTTAAGCCGACCAAGATTGCAATTGAGGCCTGGCCAAGCTGGAATGCCAATCAAAAGCTGGGAGAATACAATGAAGGTAAACACCGTGACAAAAGAGATGAGCGTTATCAGCTTGCTATGCGACTAGCCAGTGAGCTTAAAATAAACGAATTGTTCAGCATTGATGCAGAATCTGTTCTGGATGATCTTGAAAAACACTTCGGTAAAACTGATTCTGCATTTTTAAAAATCTCAGTAAAGATTATGATTTCAGGAGTGATGACCCTATCTCCCAACAGTTTATTGCTTTCTACAAGAGTTCTGAGCCTAAAAATTTTAAATCTCTTCTGGACACTTTTACTTATATGAATTCCAAAGAAAGCCATCAATACGGATACGGAGCCTATCTGAGCGGCGACTTTAAACTGAGAGAACATGACGGTGCGGATATGCTTGCGCTTTACTGGTACAGCAGAAACCTGAGAATGTTCCGTAATATTCAAAACATTCCTCACAACAGTGAAGACAGAATTCTTGTGATTGCCGGAAATGGCCATGCCGCCGTATTAAGACAGCTTTTTACCTCATCCGCAGAATATGATTTCATTGAATTTTCTTCACTGAAATAAATAAAAAGACAGAGATTCGGTCTCTGTCTTTTTTTCAAAACTTCTGAACGCTCTATATCAGAAATTGAATTCAATTCTTGCAAATAAGAACCTCCCGCCTATACCATACTGGGAAACCTGTCTGGAATACACAAACTGGTTATCTGCTGTTAATGAACTTATGGCAGGGCTTTTAGAAGGTAATATATTTAAGATATTATTGCTTCCTACTGTTGCTGAAATATTTTTATTAAAGCTATAACCTACAGATAAATCTGTTACCAAACGGCTGTTAAGGACGAAATGCTCGGTACTTCCCGTTATTCCGTCAAAGTTGGCATCTACCACATCTGCATCGGTCACTTTACCAAAGAAAGAATTACGCAGTACGAAAGTAAAGCCGGAAACTCTTACTGTGTTACCCAATGTGGCTTTTACACGGGGTACAGCTTCTTCAAAATAGATTCTGTTGGGTTCCGAGAAATAATTATTAATCTGGCTTACCAGTTTAGGAGACGCATGGATGTCCCCGATTCTTTTGGTTTGATTAAAGTTGATTCCCAGGTTATTCTCCAAACTAACCGCTGATGAGATTTTTGAGTTCTGGGAAATGGTAATATCCAGACCTTTCGTCTGAGAATCCACTGCATTGGCAAAGAAATTGGCAGCGCTTGCCCTTGCCAGATCAAAAGCATCCTGTAGAACGGCCTGATCTGAACCAGGAGAGAAACTACCATCAGGGCGGTAGAAAAGATCGGTCAGTACTACCCTGTCTTTAATCCTGATTAAATAAGCATCTGCTGTGAAAGTCAGGTTTAAGGCCGGAACCTTCCATGTAATTCCTGTGCTGTAGGATTGTGAGGTTTCCTGTTTTAATTTTGGAATCCCTAATGCCTGTGCAGCCTCAGAATTATTTCTGAAAGTACCCACCTGGGTTGTTTTTCCCTGCTGAATCAACGTAGAAGTAGAGCTGTAATAAATTTGTGCCAGTGAAGGCGCTCTGAACCCCGTAGAAACAGCACCTCTCCAATTGAGATTGGAAGCCAGCTTTACATTGGTTGCCACCTTATAATTGAATGTAGATCCGAAGTCTGAATAATTTTCATACCGTACAGCTCCTTCCAACAGCCATCGGTCTGTAATTTCCAGTTCTGTATCAAAATAAGCCGCAATACTGTTTCTGTTCCCGGAAACTGCATTTTCAGGACTGAATCCCGGAAAAACCTGAGCTCCGGCAGGTCTTACATGTCCAAAAAAATCGGTTACTTTTTCATTTTCAGGGGTTTTCGCTGTCACTACCCGGCCATAGATATCATAAGAAGCATAAGAGTTTTCTTTTCCGGCATTTACTTTATAATTCTCGTGTCGGTATTCACCTCCAAAGGCAATGTTCAATCCTTTCAGGACATCATATTTTTTAGAGAAATCCAGGTTGACTGTGTTTTGTGAAAATTCAGAACCTCCGGCATCAAAAGTCCTTGGAGAACCGTCTGTAAGCGAAGCATTAAAAGTATTGACAACGCCAAAGCCAAAAACGTTTTTCCCAAATGTATTACTGAAATCGATATTCCAGCCATCCCATTTTCCTTTGATTCCGGCAGCAAGGGAATAATCGTTCACAGTGGCTTCAATCTGCGGAAGATACCCGTTGGGTGTAACAGCATTGATGTTTCTTTCATTGTTCGGAAGCCTGTAAAATCCTCCGGCATTCCCAAGACGATAGCTGTAACCTCCAAATGAATAAACTTTCCATTCTTCATTAACAGGAATTTCAGAGTTGAAAAAAAGCTGCCCTGACTGCAGTTTGGATTGCCCGGCTCTCAGGCTGAAATCCTTTCTCTCCAGCCCTCTGTAATTAAGTTCCTGAGAGGTAAAATCTTTGCCCAGTATATTCTGAAGATCAGAAATACTGTTTGCCCCTGAGATCTGAGTTTGAAAATCATTCCCAAAATAATCTACCTTAGTCGCATATTGCTTAATGGTATTGATAATCTGCTGAGTATTGGAAGTATTGGTAATATTTTTATATAACCCATCAATATTAACGCCATCCTGTAATGCTCTGTAATTAATTGCGTTATAGGCATTGAAGATATCACCTTCCCGCACTCCGGCTCTGGAATAAGGATCACGGTATTGGGCAGAACCTGTCACATTAAAAAATCCGGTTTTCCCTATTTTAGCTCCGTAATTAAGATCTACGGAAATAGTCTGCCCATCTGCTCCGCCGGAGAAATTATTGGTAACGGGAGAAGCATATCCTCCTAAAAATACCTGCCCTGAAAGTCCCAATCTTTTTCAGCCCAAGGTTTATTACTCCTGCAATTGCATCAGAACCATACTGGGCAGCAGCTCCGTCCCTTAAAACCTCTATTTTTTCCAATGCAAAGGCAGGAATAGCATTAAGGTCGGTTCCCACAGAACCTCTTCCCGGCGTAAGGGTAACATTTATCAGTGAAGACTGGTATCTTCTTTTTCCGTTTACCAGAACCAAAACCTGATCCGGACCAAGTCCTCTCAGGAGCGCAGGATCTACAAAATCGGTTCCGTCATTAACGGTGTGAGAGGTGGATGAGAATGAGGGTACAATATAATTTAAGGCCTGACTGATACTGTTAGACGGGCTTTGTTTTAAAATTTTTGAGATATTAATGATATCTACCGGAACGGGGGTCTCCGTCAATGATCTTCCGGAACCCCGTGATCCAAGGATGACCACATCATCTATTTTCTTAGATTGTAAGGTATCCGTCTGTGCATAGTAAAATGTGGAGATAAGTGCGACAGAAGGAACAAAGAATCTTTTTTTGAAATTATGCATGTTTGTTGTGTACTTTTTGTTGATAAAATTGTTTTTTAAGCAATACAAATCCTGTAACCCTAAATTGTAAGGTTACCACAGAATCCGAAATGTTTGTATTATTTTTTAGAAAAAGAAAAGGCTAGAAACAACAACACATGCGCATGTAGAAATGGCATGAGAACATATCAGAATAATGAAGGTTCACTTCATGATCTGAAGAATAAAAAATTACTGATGTTGGGTGATTTCCCTTGTCTTTAAACATTTGATTTTAACTTTAAAACAAAAATTCAAGATGGGAGTAATGATAGAATGATAAACATTTTTTCCGGAAGATCCGGCTTATCGATTGCAGCACCTTGCTTGTTTTTGCAGGTTGCTATCCCATCTAGAGATTCTTGATAATTACCTGGCAAAGATATAATTATTTCGGAAATAAAAAAATATTTAGTCTAAATTTTCGGTTTTCAAACATTTACCGTAACAAATGATCTTTTTCTGCGTCTAACCGGATAACAGTAAAACCATTATGAAAAAAACAATTTTCGCTTTATCCTTACTAGGCTCTGTTTTTGTTTTTTCGCAGGAAAAAAATAATAAACCTCAGGAAAAGCAAATTGAAGGCGTAGTCATTACCAAAACTAAAAAGGCCGTTGAACAAAAAGCAGACCGAACTATTTTCGATTTTTCTGAGCAGCCTCAGCTGAATAACGGAAACGTTCTGGAAGGAATAAAAAAACTTCCGGGGCTTGTATCTACCGATATCGCAGGAATGATGTATCAGGGGAAAATGCTGGAAGTGTACCTTAACGGAAGACCTCTGAACATTACCTCAAATGAATTGAATTCTTTTCTGGAAGGTATGCCCGCCAACTCTGTAGAAAGAATTGAAGTGATCACCCAGCCAGGTGCCGAATTTCCAGCTACTTCCGGAGGTGCGATCATGAATATCATCACCAATAAAAATGCAAATAAATATTTAACGGCTACTTATTCAGGGAATTATTCTTTCACGAATTATGACCAATACAGAAGCAGAACTACGAATTCCGTTAATTTAAATGCAAGAAATAAATATTTCGGATGGCAGCTTAATGTTGGGCAGAATTACCGTGAAAGTATGCTGAACGGCCAGCAGGATGAGCTTTTAAACAGCCATACCGACAGATACGGGCGCGGATATTTTGCAAAATCCGGGTTAACTTTTGATCTGGGGCAGGACAGATTATTATTAAACTACGATATTTATCACAACAATAACGACAACTACACTTTAAGCAACGGCCACGGAGATTTGCCTTTCAGGAGAAATCCGGAGGATTTAAAAGAGGCTTTTTATACTTCTTCAGATGTTGCCCATACCAATACCCTGAGACAGGAGGCCGTTGTAACCTATCAGAAGCGTTTTGCTGACAAATCTCAAAAACTGGACTTCCAGTTTGGCTATACAAGATCAGACAGCAAGTTTTCCCAGGATAATTACTTCCAGGATGGGACATTTGTAGCTTATCCCACGGAGCCTCTTGATAGCCCTACCAATGGATTAAAAGATATTCTGAATAATAAATCTGTGATGAATATTGCCAACTTTAAGGTAGATTACGCCCAGCCTATCAAGCTTCTTGATGGTGGAAAGGTAAGCTTTGGAGGATTGTATGAAAAGCAGGATTATGACACGGAAAGCTTTGGCTTAACCAACCTTGAATACCAGAGACAGACAGCTTCTACCTATCTGGAATTCCAGGCTAAGCTGAAAAAGTTTGATTTCACATTGGGCTCCCGTGCTGAAAACTATGATATTTCCGGGATAACAAGATATATTGATAAGAATAAAAAACTGGTTGAAGCCGATCTGATTCCTTTCAATAAATTTAAGTTTTTCCCGAACGCGAGCGTACAGTATAACATGATGAACCAGGTGTATATTGCTGCGAATTACAACAGGAAAATCAGTCTGCCAAGCATTTCTGCCCTGAATCCGAATAACGTAACGTTCTCCGGACCAAGTACGGAGGTAAACGGTAATCCGAACCTTCAGCCTACTATTTTTGATAATTATGAAATAAAAGTATCTGCTTTCGATTATGCATTTATTGGGTATAGCGTAAGCTCGGCAAGCAATCAGGTGGCACAGATCATCCGAAAAGACGGAAGAAAACTCTTCAATGAGCAGGTGAATATTTCAAATATGAGAATTCATAACTTTAATGTAGGGTTACCGGTTCCTTTTATGATTTTCAGTAAGCCGATGAGTGAGATTATGAAATTTAATTTTAATCCGGATAAAATTAACTTCATGTACCTGTATGCCGGTTATCAGAAACATGAAATTGACAATCTGAACAATAAAGGGTTCTGGATCTTCAATATCATGACACAGATTATTTTGCCGAAAGATATTAAACTGACAGCCAACTACAGCTATCTGACCCCAAAGGCGGGATATTTCTACTTCACGGCAGAGAAACCATTCAACAACTCGTTTGATCTTACGCTGACGAAGAAGTTTATGAATAACCGTCTGACACTTTCTGTTTTTGCGAATGATATTTTCAACGGACAGGTAATGCAGGTGCGTTCTAATCCGCCGTCAGGAAATCCGGTGATGATCAGCAGCAAATATGATACGAGAAACTTCGGACTTTCCATCAATTATAAAATTCCGACGAGAAATAAACTGGCGAAAGAGGATCCGAATATCTTAAATCAAACCAAAAAGAAGATACCGGAGGTGTAATGCAGCAGGCACAATAATTCTTTTACAATAGAAATAAAACAGGTGGTAATCATTTTTACCGCCTGTTTTTTTATAGGGTTTTGGCTAAAGCCAGTGGAAGAATATTAAAAAGTAAACGGGCTAAAGCCCGTTCCTATCGATATATAACTTTGTATAATTGCTTTACTCTGTTTCTATTGCCCGTAAAAAAGTGTTATTTGTGAAAACATCAGTGATATTAGTGTTTCTTTGAATCAAAAACCTACCGTCTGAAATCTCCAGTTCAGCGTATCTACCAATGTCAGCTGATTAACACATACCGGAAGATCTGTGATAATTTTCAAGGTCTGAAGAGCCATCATGCTGCCTATTATCCCAGGAAGAGCGCCCAAAACGCCAAGGCTGTCACAATCCGGTACATCATCATCGAAAGGCGGTTCCGGGAAAATATCTCTGAGATCTTTACTTCCGTTATGATTAAATACAGCTACCTGTCCGGAAAATCCCAGAATACTTCCGTAGACCAAAGTTTTTTTCAATTTTACGCAGGTATCATTTACCAGATATCTTGTTGAAAAATTGTCTGAGCCGTCAATAATAACATCGTACTGCGAAATAATATCCTCAGCATTCCCATCATTGATTTTCTCTTCAATTCCTTTGAATGTAACCTGATGATTGAGTTCTTTTACATAGACTTCTGCACTCCTCACTTTGGATAATCCTACTCTGTTTTCGGTATGGATAACCTGCCGGTTCAGATTATGAAGTTCAACCTCATCAAAATCTGCAACTCCTAAATTTCCTATTCCTGCGGCAGTCAGATATTGTATAACCGGACTTCCCAGACCCCTCCTCCAATAACAAGGACTTTGGCAGCCATTATTTTCTTTTGTCCTTCCAGTCCTATTTCTTCAATAAATATCTGCCGGCTGTACCGTGAAAAACGATCTTCTTTTTTCATACTTTATAATAGTTGAACCATTAAGATTCTTTAAATTTTAAGAAGAGTTAAGCTGAGCTTTGATTTAAAGGATGCTATCTTAAAAATCTCCAGTTTTTCTTAATTAAACTTCACTTCTTCAAAGTCCTTACTGGTTTAAAAGTTTTAATATCCACTGTACACAGAATCCCAGTCTTTCATCACAGGATCGTAGCCTGCTTTTCTGATCATGGTTTTGATCTCTTCCATACTCCGTTCATCACTGGTTTCAAACTGTTCCAGAGATTCTTTATCTACGGCATAGCCTCCCGGATTGGTCTTTGAGCCTGCACTCATCGCAGTTGCTCCCAGAGACACAATATTATTTCTGAACACTTCATTTTCTCTGGTAGATATGGAAATTTCAAGGTCTTCATTCCAGATTCTGTAGGCACAAATCAACTGAAGAAGATCTCTGTCTTCCATGATAAAATTGGGTTCAATGATGCCTTCAGCAGGTCTGAGCCTTGGAAAGGAAACCGAAAATTTGCTTTTCCAGTATTGTTTCTGAAGATAATCAATGTGCAAAGCATTGAAAAAACTGTCCACCCTCCAATCTTCCAGTCCAAGCAGGACTCCCAGTCCTATCTTATGAATTCCTGCTCTCCCGATCCGATCCGGTGTTTCCAGACGAAAATGGAAGTTTGATTTTTTACCTTTCGGATGGTATTCCCTGTAGACATCCTGATGATAGGTTTCCTGATAGACTAATACGGAATATACTCCTTCTTCATGAAGCAGTTTATATTCATCTTCCATGAGCGGCTGAACTTCGATGGAAATATTGGAAAAATGAGGTTTTAGCTTACGGACAGCATTTTGAAAATAAGGTACACCTACTATTTTATTGGCTTCACCGCTTACCAGCAGTACATGATTCACACCCATTGATTTCAGGACTGATGCTTCAATCATCAGCTCCGTATCGGAAAGTGTTTTTCTTTTCAGATGATTGTCAAGGCTGAAACCGCAATAGGTACAGATATTCTGGCATTCATTACTGAGATACAGCGGTGCATAGAGCTGAATGGTTTTACCAAACCGTTTCTGGGTAAGTGCCCGTGTCATCACTGCCATCACCTCCAGTTCCTGAGAAGCTGCTGGTGAAAGGAAATTAAGAAAATCCTCAATTGTTTTGTTTTTCTTCTGAAGACTGTATCTTACATCAGCCAGACTTACCTTTTCAAGCTTAGATTTTATTTCATCCCATCGGTAGTTTTCAAAAACCTCTTTAAAGCTTTTCATAATCCTGATTTATTCAAACAAAAACGAAGTAAGCGGACTTGAAGCTTCGGCATGACTGGAAATGGCTCCCAAACCTGATTCAAAAGCCCTTCTCCCGGCAATAACTCCTTCTTTAAAAGCGACAGCCATATTCAATGGATTTCTCGCAACAGCGATTGCAGTATTCACCAAAACGGCATCAGCCCCCATTTCCATGGCTTTTGCAGCATCTGATGGTGCCCCGATTCCCGCATCCACCACCACAGGGACATTGCTCTGACTGATGATTATTTCCAGAAAATCCTGTGTTTTTAATCCTTTATTCGTTCCAATAGGTGCCCCCAAAGGCATTACTACAGCTGTTCCGGCGTCTTCAAGCCGTTTGCACAAAACAGGATCAGCATGAATGTAAGGCATGACCACGAATCCTAATTTAGCGAGTTCTTCAGTAGCATATAAAGTTTCAATGGGATCCGGCAGTAAATATTTCGGATCCGGGTGGATTTCCAGCTTTACCCAGTTGGTTTCCAGCGCTTCTCTGGCTAGTTGCGCTGCCAATACAGCTTCTTTAGCAGTTCTGGCTCCGGATGTATTTGGAAGAAGATGAACATGGGTTTCCTTCAGGGAATCAAGCAGATCATCTTCATGGGATTGCGCATCGATTCTCTTTAACGCCATTGTTACCATATCGGTTTCTGATGCGATAACAGATTGGACCATATCTCTCATGCTTCCGAACTTTCCTGTTCCCAAAAACAGCCTTGATTCAAAAGTTCTTCCTGCTATTTCTAATTTCTGATGGTTCATATCATTACTTTTTTAGTTCATTAATTATCGCAGGCTGCTTTGTAATGAGGCCTGAAACGGCAACACCGTAAATTCCAATTTCCTGCAAGGGTAGGATATCTTCAAAAGCAACACTTCCGATTGCAAATATTTTAGGAACAGCAAAGGATTGTTCTCTTACTCCATCTACGATTTTCTGATATCCTTCAAACCCAAGAACAGGGCTTAGTTTTTCTTTGGTCGTGGTAAATCTCAATGGTCCCAAACCAATGTAATCACAAGCTTCACTGATTCTCCGGATGACATCAGAAAGAGTATTGGCTGTTCCTCCAATAATTTTATTTTCACCTAAAATCAGCCTTGCATCTTCAACAGCAGTGTCATTTAATCCTACATGCACACCATCTGCATCAATTTCTTTAGCCAGATGTACATGATCATTGATGATACAAACCGACTGATATTCTAAGCAAAGTTGTTTTGAAATTTCACAAAGACTGATTAATTCATTTTCAGGAGCATTTTTCCATCTCACCTGCACCCATTTGATTCCGTTATCCAGAGCTTTACGGATATGAAGTTCCTGTTCCTGCCTGGTATTTCCCTGTGATATGTATTGTAATTTTTCCATATTTTCTATGAATGTGTTCCCAGTAAAGAGGGATTGCTTTTAAAAATTTTCCGATATATAATTTCCCGTTCCGGCAGGCCGTTTCCATATTTTCCCCTTTCGCAAGTTCTGCTGTAATGACTGACGATAATACACAGCCCGAGCCATGTTTAGGAAAATATATTGTATTGTTTCCGGCTGGAACTAATAGAATTTCTGTTTCCTTTTCAACTAAAATATCTGTTCCTAAATGATCTTCCCTATGCCCTCCTTTGATTAATAATGAACATTGATGTGTATCCGGCAAAAGATTATTTTCCTTTAAAACACTGTATTCATTATAATTGGGAGTTATTAAACTGAGCTTATTAATGATATTTTTTAATTGAGGAAGTGTCTCAAGATCAAAAAAAGTGAATTCGGAGGTACTTTTCAGGACAGGATCCCAAACGATTTTAACTTCAGAATTATTCTTTTGAACCGTTTCTACAATTTTGCTTAAAAAATCTGCATCTTTCACAATTCCGATTTTCACTGCTGATACGGGATAGTTTTCCATCAGGACCTGTATGGTTCCAGTCACTTCCTCCACAGGACGCCATTCAAGGCTCATACATTGGGAAGCTGTTTGCAGTGTTAATGCGGTACATACCCCCAAGCCCATCACTTTGGATTGCTCAAAGGTTTTAATGTCTGATAATAAGCCCGCTCCACCACTGGGATCAAAGCCCGCAATGCTTATGACATAAGGACGTTCCTGCATTTTTTGAATACTTTTAAAGGTTCTTCACTTTCCCAAACTGCTCCTAACAGAGCTGCTCCGTCTGCACCCGATCCGAAAACTTCATGAATATTATCCTGATCAATTCCTCCAAGGGCAATTAATTTCACATCCGGATTGTTCCGAGATTGTATTTCTTCTTTAATAGTAGAATCTGCTCCATACCCTTTTTTGGATATACTTGGAAAGAACGGGCTTATAAAAGCATATTCCCATTCTTTATCCAAAGTATTGTATGTTCTGATATCATGTACTGAAGTTGAAATAATATTTTCCGGCAAAAAGGGTTTGCATTTTCCTTGCTCACGGTCAGTCTCCCTGAAATGAAATCTTGAAATATGATATTCTTTCCCAAGGTCATAATGTCTATGAAGCACCAGCTGCGAACGAAAAGATTCGTCAATTTGGGTGATGAATTCAATCATTTCATTACGGCTGATCCACGGTTTGCGGATATGGAGCAGATCAAGACCTTCATAAAACATCTGATTAATACTATCAGGTTCGTTCGGAACAATCAATTCAGGAGTGATAACCAGGATCATATATAGATTTCTTTTCCTTTTTCGATAAATTCCTGTGACTTATCCAGCATTCCTTTTTCTGCAGATTCCCGAATTTCCTGAGTGATTTTCATGGAGCAGAACTTCGGTCCGCACATAGAACAGAAATGGGCAATTTTTGCGCCCTCTGCAGGAAGGGTTTCATCGTGATACGCTCTTGCCGTTTCAGGATCTAACGAAAGGTTAAACTGATCTTCCCATCTGAATTCAAATCTCGCTTTACTTAAGGCATTGTCTCTGTATTGCGCGCCAGGATGTCCTTTTGCCAGATCTGCCGCATGGGCTGCCAGTTTATAGGTGATTACCCCAACTTTCACATCTTCTTTATTCGGAAGTCCTAAATGTTCCTTAGGTGTTACATAGCAAAGCATGGCACAACCAAACCAACCGATCATGGCTGCTCCGATTCCGGAAGTGATATGATCATAACCCGGTGCAATATCCGTGGTTAAAGGGCCTAAGGTATAAAACGGAGCTTCATGGCATTCCTTCAGCTGTTTATCCATATTTTCTTTGATCATATGCATCGGAACGTGTCCCGGACCTTCAATCATTACCTGTACATTATGCTTCCAGGCAATTTTGGTCAGTTCACCTAAAGTTTCCAGTTCTGCAAACTGAGCTGCATCATTGGCATCTGCAATAGATCCCGGACGAAGCCCATCTCCCAAAGAGAAAGCCACGTCATATTTCTTCATGATTTCGCAAATCTCTTCAAAATGGGTATAGAGAAAGCTTTCTTTATGATGGAACAGACACCATTTTGCCATAATTGATCCACCTCGGGAAACAATTCCGGTTACTCTGTTCGCTGTTAAATGGATATATCTCAGTAAGACTCCTGCGTGGATGGTAAAATAGGAAACTCCCTGTTCTGCTTGTTCAATCAGGGTATCTCTGAAGATTTCCCATGTCAGGTCTTCAGGAACACCTTTTACTTTTTCCAGTGCCTGATAGATTGGAACGGTACCAATCGGAACCGGACTGTTCCTGATGATCCATTCTCTGGTTTCGTGAATATTTTTCCCTGTAGAAAGATCCATAATGGTATCTGCTCCCCATCGGCAGGCCCATACCGCTTTTTCCACTTCTTCTTCAATACTGGATGAAACAGCACTGTTTCCAATATTGGCATTGATTTTCACCAGGAAATTTCTCCCGATGATCATCGGTTCACTCTCCGGATGGTTGATATTATTGGGAATAATCGCTCTTCCGGCAGCAATTTCGTCTCTTACAAACTCCGGAGTGATCTTACCTTTCGGAGTATTCGCTCCAAAGCTGTGTCCGGCATGCTGAAAAGCCATTTCTTTCGATACGGAATCAAGCTGCTCTATTTTTTGGTTTTCCCTGATGGCCACATATTCCATTTCCGGGGTGATGATACCCTGTTTTGCATAATAAAGCTGGGTAAGTTCTTTTCCTTCTTTGGCAACTTTAGGTTTATGATCGTAGGAAAACCTCAGTTCATCAAGGCGGGGATCTGCCAAACGTGCTTTTCCGTATTCAGACGTAATTCCGTCCAGGATATTCACATCATTCCTGTCCAGAATCCATTGTTCTCTGATTCTCGGAAGTCCTTTCTGAATATCAATAACGGCATTTTCATCGGTGTAAGGTCCTGAAGTATCATAAATCGTGACCGGGGCATTATGTTCAAAGCCACCATTGGTCAATTTGGTTGGGCTAAGCTGTATTTCACGCATGGCTACATTGATAGGATGTAGTTTTCCTTCAACATAGATTTTCTTTGAGTTCGGAAATGGCGAACATGTAATGGAGTGAGCCATAAGTATTGGTTTTTAATATGAAAATTAACCGCCCTGAGTGGCAGTAATGATTAAAATTGAATCGTTATTGTTGAGGATGGTTTCCGCCCAGACGGACAGCGGAATAATGCGATTATTGAGGGCTACTGCAATGCCTTTCTTTTTTCCGGGCAGCTCCATAGCCAGTAATGCTTCCAGATTTTCAGGAAGTACATCGAATGTTTTTCGGGTGTGGTTGATTATAAGTTCCATTCCTAAATAATTTAAATCACTTCAGGAATGGCCATTATTGTACAATAGAATGTACAGCAAAAGTCATCTACTTTTCCCTACGCTGGTATGATCCAGATCAGGTTCAAAGGGTAAAGTCTCAGTCTGTTGATAACAGACACCCCTAAAGTCTGGGACGAAGTTAGTTATTTTTTCAGAATGGGCAAAATCTGATTTTTTTGAGCATAAAAAAGGCCGGAGACTATTACATCTCCGGCCCTTACTGATTGAATTACAATAAATTATTATTTTTTAATCACTTTTTTATGTTCCAGAGAACCATCTTTCATCTCCAGAACCAGCATATACATTCCCTGCGAAAGATCGCTAAATCTCAGTACAGAGTCCGGGTTATCAATCGTTCTGATCAGTTTTCCGGTAACATGTGTTACTTTTATTGATTTTACAAGTTCCGGTCTGCTGATGTTAATATAATCAGAGAAAGGATTCGGATGTACTTTTATTGTTTCTTTCGTTTGAGCTTCTGAAGTACTTAAACAGTTTACCGTAGCTGTTACCATTGTCCTGTCTGATTCACAAATTCCACTTACTTTCCAATTGTACAGGTAATAATAATAATTCGAACTGGGATTTGAACCGAATCTCGCCGCTTTTATACTGCATACTCCCGATAATATATACGGATAAGAAAAACCTGATAAAATTTCTCTGCGCAAGTTGGATATTCCTGATGCTCCATCTACAACAAGCCTATAATCACTTCCGGCTGCCGGCACATTAAAGTCAAGTGCAACCGTATTCAGTACACCCGCTGTAGTTACATTCACATTCATTGTTTTAGTAGCCAGAATAGTACCGCCTGAGTTTTTCAGATTAATGGTAACGGTTCCTGTTGTACCGTTTCCCATAGGATATATATCAACTTCTTTTATTACCATTGGAGAGTAAGCATCAAATACCAACCCATAATCAGCAAATCCAGAATTCCCGCCGGTAGAAGTTGGAGAGTCTTTACCTACATATGAATCAGCTCCTATAGTTGCCGCTGAAACCCAATAATTGGTGGTTGAAGCAAGCGGAGGCGTAATATATGACGTCCCTGTACCTACATTATTTCCATTCGTACCGGCATCATACCATAGAAGCACAGACCCACTACCCGTTGTTGCTGATAATGTTGCACTCTGCCCGGGACATACCATAGCTCCGGAAGATGTAATGACTGAAGGAGGCTGACATTGCGTTCCAATTTGTAAAGGCTGAAGAGACCATATACTTGTATTGCCTGAACCACAGTTCGATCTTATCCAAATATTATAAACGGTGGAAGGAGTTAAAGAATTCAAAGTAGCTGACAAACCTGATACCGGAGGTACACTTGGTGGTGTAGAAGCGGTAGGAGCTGTGTTGCTTGTACTATAATAAATATCATATGCTCCGGGAACAGAAGGTGAAGCACTCCATGATAACGCAGCAGTATTAGCAGTTGTTGCTCCGGCTGATATTCCTGCCGGAGCGTAGCAAGATGGTGGCGTCCAGGTATAAGTAAATCCGGGAGGCGGCATTCCGGGAACCGAATTTACTGTATTGAAGGCCTGGGTACTGCTACTAGCCATTCCCGACGTAGAGTTCACGAATTCTGATGTGGCGGCATTCAGCCGGGTATTAAAATCGGCAGCGGTATTCCCTCTCAAACCAATCTGAGCAGTTCCGGAAACACCGGTTGTTCCGGCTAGATACGTTCCGTTATTATAAACCATCCGGATCACATTAGAAGTTTCCTTTAAGCGGATCTGAAAGGAAAAGGCATACACAGCGGTTGTGGAAGTACTGCTGTTTGGTCTGAAATTTTTCCATTGAATGACCACTTCCCGGTTAGGAGCTGCGCCTGTAGTTTCCCAACTGATATCTCCGGTTACACCATTAATATCAAAAATACTGCTCAGGTCTCTTCCAAACACAGAGATCGCCCCTTCATAAGCCGTTATTCCGGATATGGGTGCCGTATATATTGTAGAAGGGGCTGTAGCTCCGAATGTAACGAAACCGTTAGTTGATACATTTAATGAATTATATGATACTCCATTAAATACAAAACCAAAAGGCAATGTCAAAGGATAAACATTACTGTTAAGATTAGTAGATGTGGTATTTCCTGTAGCAGCCTCCAGTACGGTTCCTGTAATTGGAGTATAAGTTCCTGTGGTCTGCCCAAAGCTATAAGCGCTTACCTGGGCCATAACGGCAGAAGATGCTGTAAGCAATGCAAGCGCTAGCGTTCTTTTCAGATGCTTTTTATTCTTTTCGTAATTAAAGAATACTTTATAAAATTGTTTCATATAAAAATAGATTAGATGTTGGCTAATTTACAATTGTTTTAACAATAATTAAATAAAACTCAATTTTTATTACAAAACAAATAATACAATCATTAAAATGTAATGAATTTAATATAATAACAAGGAAATAAAAGAGAAATTAGAAAAATATTAATACAAACCACTTATCAATGTGATTTTTTATTCTTCACAGGCTCGAAATCATAAGACAAAGAAAAAGACTACCTCAAAAAAGATAGTCTTTCATTTTAACCGGAAATATTTTTAATAAAATAGTTTATTCTTCACAAGCTCTCCAGATCGCATCATTCTGTGGAACAGGCGCTGTAATTTCAATTTTTTCTTTGGTCACCGGATGAATAAACTCCAGCTTTCTCGCATGAAGATTGATTCCTCCATCCGCATTGGAGCGTGGAGCACCATATTTAAGGTCTCCTTTGATCGGAATTCCGGTTTTTGATAACTGGGCACGGATCTGATGATGTCTTCCTGTTTCAAGATCAATTTCAAGAAGCAGGTAATTATCCAAAGTTTTGATCACATTATAGGTGAGAATAGCTTCTTTTGCCCCTTCGGTTGCCTTCGGAAAAACGATGGCTTTGTTATTTTTTTCGTTTTTCTTCAGATAATGAACCAGTCTCTGGCTCTGCGGGATCATTTCTTTACCAACAACTGCCCAATATGTTTTTTTCACCTCACGGTTTTTTACCATCTGTGTAAGACGGGAAAGCGCTTTGGAAGTTTTGGCATAGATCACCAGCCCGGAAGTAGGCCTGTCTATACGATGCACCAGGCCGAGAAAAACATTTCCCGGCTTAGCATCTCTTATTTTTATAAAGTTTTTGATGGATTCCAATAGTGATTCATCACCGGTCTTATCACCCTGAACAAGCTGCCCAACCTTTTTATTAATCACCAGAAGATGATTGTCCTCATATATAATCTGCTCCTTCATACCTTTTTAAGTCTATCTTCTTCTATTGGATAGCGACAGGATAATTCCTGCAAGAAGCCCAACCGTTTTAATGACTGAAAGTTTTGAGTCTTCCGGAATGAATGCTCCGAATACACAGATAGCTGCAGCAGCGTACATTGCATAGACAAAGTTCTTATTGGTAAGTAACGGAGCCTGAATAAAGAAACTCACTCCTATCAGAATATAAAAAACTTTTCTTGAAAGCAAATGATTAATTTCCGGAGAGAATAGATTAAACCATCCCACAGCAAGACAAATCAATGCTGCGATAGATAATATTCCCTGGACAGATTGTTGATTTTGCATGGATTAATAGCTTTCGTTTTCGTTTGGAAACTCTACACTTTTCACATCTTTTACATACTGGGAAACCGCTCCTGTAATTTCTGTGTAAAGGTCAAGGTATCTCCTTAAGAATTTCGGACTGAAACCTTTGTTCATTCCTACCATATCGTGGTATACCAAAACCTGTCCGTCGCAATGTGATCCTGCCCCGATTCCGATGGTTGGAATAGAAATACTCTCTGTCACTTTCTTTGCCAGATCTGCAGGAATTTTTTCCAACACAATCGAGAAACAGCCCAGCTCTTCCAGAAGCTGCGCATCAGCAATCAGCTTTTCAGCTTCTGCCTCCTCTTTAGCTCTTACTTTATACGTCCCGAATTTATAGATCGACTGTGGTGTTAATCCCAAATGCCCCATTACCGGAATTCCGGCATTGATGATTTTCTTAATTGATTTCGAAATTTCTTTCCCTCCTTCGATTTTAACAGCATGTGCACCGCCTTCCTTCATCATTCTTACCGCAGACTCCAATGCTTTTTCAGGATTACTCTGGTACGTTCCGAAAGGTAAATCTGCTACCACTAAAGCCCTGTCGGTTCCTCTTACCACACTTTGGGCATGATAGATCATCTGATCCAGCGTAATCGGCAGTGTAGTTTCAAAACCAGCCATTACATTCGCTGCAGAGTCTCCAATCAAAATAGCATCTACTCCGCCGGCATCTACCATCTTTGCGGTAGTGAAATCATAGGCAGTAAGCATTGTTATTTTTTCCTTGTCGAATTTCATTTTACGCAAGGTTTCAGTCGTAACTTTTTTAATTTCAGAATGAACAGACATAATTTATCTATTTTTAAAAGTTAAAAAGTCGGCCCTGAGCCGACTTAAGTTTTGTATGATTTTTATAAAACTACGTGACCGAGTTTCATGAGTTTATCGTGATTTAGGATCTTGATATTTCTTCCGTCCACTTCAATCAGGCTGTCCTGTTTGAATTCCGAGATGAGACGGATGGCACTTTCTGTAGCAGTACCGATAATGTTCGCAATTTCTTCTCTCGTCAATGAGATCTTGATGAATCCCTCAGGATCTACTCCCAGTTTCTGTTCCAGAAGCAAAAGAATTTCTGCCAGTCTTTCTCTTACTGTTTTCTGAGCAAGGAAAGTAATGGTATTGGATGATTCTCCCAACTCGTAAGAAATTTTCTGGAGCATAACAAAAGAAAGCTGTGGATCTACTTCCAGAAGATACATAAAAATATCGGCAGGTAAAAAGACACATTCAATATCTGTCATGGCTTCTGCTTTAGCCTGAAAGTTTTCCCCGCAAAGCAAAGAACGATAGCCGATGATATCTCCTTCTTTGATAAATCTTAAAATCTGATCTTTCCCGAATGCTCCAGATTTTGAAAGTTTGGCAGCACCTTTTTCCAGGACATACACTCCTTTTGGAGTCTCCCCATCCTCGAAAATGGTTTCATGTTTCTGAAAACTCAGTTTCTTTTTGCCATTGATATATTTTTCAAAATCTGCGCTAGAAAGTCTTTCCTTAAATGATTTATCATTAAAAACTCTGGCGAACCTCTCTTCAATTGCTATCTGTTGTTCCTGCGGCATTTTATATGATATTTATCACAAAAATAGAACTTTTTAACGCGATAAACAAAAAAAATTGTTATAATTTTGTAGTTCAATATTTTATGGTGGTGAGCGAGAACTGTTTTCATTGTGGTCAAGGTATAGAAAAAGAGAGAATTTTATTTGACGAAAAGACTTTCTGTTGCAATGGCTGCAAGTCTGTTTATGAAATTCTAAATACGAACAACCTAAGCAATTTTTATCAGCTTAACAAAGGGGCAGGAATTCGTCCAAGTGATGAAAATTCTTCCCAGTTTGACTATTTGGACACGCCGGAGATTTTTGAAAAAGTAACTGATTTCTCTGAAGGAAACACCAGTCTTGTCACATTCAAAATCCCTGTAATTCACTGTTCTTCCTGTATCTGGCTGTTGGAAAGCCTCCATACTTTAAATCAGCACATCAAATATTCCCAGGTTAACTTTACAAGGAAGACCTTACAGATCTCATTCAATCATAACGATATGAAATTAAGCGAACTAGCTAATTTCTTAACCAATCTGGGATACAAACCTGTTATCAGTCTTGAAACTGCTGAGAAAAACGTTGACCATCTTGATAAATCACTTCTTGTAAAATTTGCGATCGCCGGTTTTGCATTTGGAAACGGAATGTTCCTGGCATTTCCGGAATATGTAGGAGGGGAAGATTACTGGATGGAACATTATAAAGGTCTTTTCAGAACCCTGATGTTCCTGCTGGCCTGCCCGGTTGTATTTTACTCAGCTTCCGACTATTACAAATCCGCGTGGTATGGATTAAAAAATAAAATTGTCAACATTGATGTTCCTATCGTACTGGGAATTTTTGTTCTCTTCGGCAGAAGTATCTATGAAGTGGTAACGGATTACGGCCCGGGATATTTTGATACGCTTTGCGGACTGCTTTTCTTCATGCTGATGGGGAAAATTTTCCAGAAAAGAACGTACAGTGCTCTTTCTTACGACAGAGATTACAAATCATTCTACCCTATTGCAGTAACCAAAGTAGATTTTGAAGGCAAACAGGAGAATATCCTTCTTTCTGAAGTAAAAGTAGGAGACAGAATTTTAGTTAGAAATCAGGAAATCATCCCGGTAGACGCCATACTGATCAACGGAGAGGGAAACATCGACAACAGCTTTATCACTGGAGAAAGCGAAAGCATCAGCAAGAAGCCTGGTGATAAGATTTTTGCCGGAGGTAAGCAGATCGGATCGTCACTGGAACTGGAAGTGATCAAAGATGTGGATCAGAGTTATCTTACCCAGCTTTGGAATAAGGAAGCGTTCAAAAAACATGAAACCGGACTCGACACCTTAACCAACAGCATCAGTAAATACTTTACATTCATTATTTTAGGTATTGCTCTGGTTTCCGGAATTTATTGGTCATTTATTGATTTAGAAAAAATGTTCCAGGTTATTTCAGCCATCCTGATCATTGCATGTCCGTGTGCGCTTGCATTGTCTGCACCGTTCACTTTCGGGCACATTATGAGGATTTTAGGACGAAATAAGTTTTATGTAAAAGATACGTTAACGATTGAAAAAATCGCGAAGCTGGATACGATTGTTTTCGATAAAACAGGAACAATTACGCACAGAAAAAATCAAACATCAAATATGAAGGAGGTGAGATTAATGAATTTGATTCCCTGAATATCAAAACATTATTAAAAAACTCCAACCATCCGCTTTCAAAGTCACTGTATGAGTTCATTGATGTAAACGATGATTATTTCCCTGTAGAGAACTTCGCTGAAATCTCAGGAAAAGGATACGAAGCCAGTGTAAGGGGAAATCTTTATAAAATTGGTTCTGCCCGTTATAATAATCAGGAGCCTAAGAATCTTGAGACCGCAGTTTATATCAGTAAAAATGGTGAATATCTTGGTAAATTCATCTTTAAAAATGAGTACCGCCCGAAACTGAGAGAGCTTTTCACAAAATTAACCCACTACAAAATATTTATTCTGAGCGGCGACAATTCCTCAGAGGAAAACCAGCTTAAAGAGCTTATTCCCAACTACAAAGGAATGGCCTTTAATCAGAGCCCGGAGGATAAATTGAATTATATTAAAAACCTTCAGGATCAGCACATGAAAGTAGCGATGCTTGGAGACGGACTGAATGATGCAGGAGCTTTAAAACAAAGTAATGTAGGAATTGCTATTGCTGATGATACAAACAGTTTTACTCCTTCTTCAGATGTTATTATGAATGGTGAAAAAGTGGTTACACTTGACCACTACCTGAATGTCTGTAAGGGCTCTATCACTATTGTGAAAATGACATTTATAATCAGTTTCCTATACAATATTGTGGGTTTAAGTTACGCTGTTACAGGACATATGCATCCGCTGTTTGCTGCAATCATTATGCCAATCAGCTCGATCACAGTGGTTACCTTTACAACACTTTCAACCTGGATTTTAGGTCGGAAATATTTCAAAAACAGGCGTAAAAGCCCTTATTTAGACTGATTTTAAATTAGCTGAAATCGGCATTTCGTGATGAATGTCATTATTTTTCACTAAATTTGAACCCCGAAAATAGGTTAATTTTGTTGTCCAATGGATATTCTATATTTAATGATCCTCTGCAGTGTTTCTTTAGCTGCGATTTTCTTGGTCGTATTTATAGTGTATGCCCGAAAAGGACAGTTTGAAGATGATGAATCTCCTGCTGTCAGAATCCTTTTTGATGATGAAAAAGTCAAAGAAAATGATGAAACCGGCGACAAAAGTAAAGACGAAAAAGAAATAGGAGAAAATAATAAAAATTGAGAAAAATAGTGAATAGTTGATATGGAAACACAAAAGTTTAGTTATGACAACAGTATTGTCCGTGCGTTCCTATATGCGACCATTGTCTTTGGTCTTATAGGGTTCACATTCGGGCTTACGGCGGCATTAATGCTTTTCTACCCAGAGTTACCTGAATTCTTTTTCGGGACAGATGATACGACCATTAAAAGTTTGGCATCGGGTAATATTCAAGGGTTAATAAACACACATGGTGCATTTGGTTTTGGTAGAATCAGAATGCTGCACACCAATACCGTAATCTTTGCATTCGTTTGTAACATTGTTTACACGGGTATTTATTACTCATTACAAAGATTATTAAAAACAAGAATGTACAGTGATACATTGTCATGGCTACATTTCTGGACTTGGCAGTTTATGATCGTTGCTACGTTCATTACATTCTTTATGGGAATCAATACCTCTAAAGAATATGCTGAACACGAGTGGCCGATCGACATATTGATCGCATTCTCATGGATCATTTTCGGTATCAATATGTTCCTGACTATTTCGAAGAGAAGAGTGAGACACCTTTATGTAGCCATATGGTTCTACATTGGTACCTGGATTGCAGTAGCAATGCTTCATATCTTCAACAATCTTGAAGTACCTTTATCTTTCACAGGCTGGAAATCTTATTCAGCGTATGCAGGGGTAAAAGATGCTATTGTACAATGGTGGTATGGACATAATGCGGTTGCATTCGTACTGACAACTCCGGTTTTAGGTTTAATGTATTACTTCCTTCCGAAGGCTGCAGACAGACCGGTATTCTCTTATAAACTGTCTATTATTCACTTCTGGTCATTAATTTTCGTATATATCTGGGCTGGTCCTCACCACCTTCAGTATACAGCTCTTCCGGCTTGGGCTCAGGCGGTAGGAACAGGGTTCTCTATCATGCTTATTGCACCATCATGGGGAGGTATGTTAAATGGTCTTCTTACGTTAAGAGGAGCTTGGGACAAGGTAAGAGAAAATCCTATCCTTAAGTTCTTTGTAGTAGCTGTTACCTGCTATGGTATGGCAACATTTGAAGGACCGCTTTTGGCAACTAAAAACATCAACAAAATTGGTCACTTTACAGACTGGGTTATCGGTCACGTACACTTGGGAGCTCTTGGATGGAATGGCTTCATGGCATTCGGGGTTATCTATTACCTGGTACCAATTATGTGGAGAACAAAACTTTGGTCTGTAAAATTAGCTAACTGGCATTTCTGGTTAGGTACTTTAGGAATCATCTTCTATGCAGTACCAATGTATATTTCAGGATTTACACAAGGTTTAATGTGGAAACAATTCAATCCGGACGGAACCCTATTATGGAAAAACTGGCTGGATACTGTAACTGCAATTATCCCTTATTTCAAAATGAGATTCTTAGAGGTGTATTCTATATTTCAGGAGCCATCTTAATGATCGTAAACGTAATCGCTACGGTAAGAAAAGGATCATTCCAGAAAGATGTTCCTGCTGAAGCTCCTGCACTGGCAAACATCAGTAAGAACAGAAAAGAAGGAGAGGGTACTCACCTTTGGTTAGAAAGAACACCTGTATTATTAGGAATTCTGTCTTTCATCACAATATCTATCGGTAGTTCAATTGAAATTATCCCTACACTATCCCTTAAGAAAAGTGTTCCTACCATTTCTGCAGTGAAACCTTATTCACCGCTTGAACTTGAAGGTAGAGACATCTATATCCGTGAAGGATGTAACGCTTGCCACTCTCAGATGGTAAGACCGTTCAGAGATGAGATCGTTAGGTTTAACGGTAAAAACGGACAATACTCCAAAGCCGGAGAATTCGTATATGACAGACCATTCCTATGGGGTTCTAAGAGAACAGGACCGGATTTACATAGAGAAGGAGGTAAAAACCCAAGTTCTTGGCATTATAAACACATGTATAACCCAAGATCTACTTCTGCAGGTTCCATTATGCCTCGTTACCCTTGGTTAATTGCTACTGATTTAGACAGAACCAAGATGGTAGACAAAATGAAGCTGATGAAGAATGTATTCGATGTACCTTATACCAAGGCTGAAATCGACTCTGCAGACAAATGGGCTAACAACCAATCAGCAAAAATTGTAAAAGATATCTTCTCTGAAGCAAATGACCTTAAACAGGCTTATGCTAAGAGACCTCAGGGAGAACTAGAGAAAAAAGAAATTGTAGCTCTTATTTCTTATCTTCAGAGATTAGGTACAGATATCAAAACAACTGAAATCAAAACAGCAAGTAATAACTAACATTAAAAGGTTCATATGATTCCTCAGAACTTTAAAGATATATTATCCAATACAGAAAATGCTGGCTTTTACCAGACACTGGCTCTGATTTTCTTTATGCTGTTCTTCATAGCTTTAGTAATCTATGTTTTTAGCAGGCCTAAAAAATATTACAAAGAAGAAGAAGAGGCACCTCTTGGGGATGATGAAGATGACGATTTTAATTTAAAAAATTAAACTATTTTTTATGAAACAAAGAACACCTGTTGTTATAAACATCTTAATAATAATCGGACTTTTAATAGTTTTTTATTATTTATTTGTACAGAGCTACGCGTTCCTTTCTTCACCTTACTTCTGGGGAACTGTTGTGATCGCTGGTATCCTTGCTTACATTCATGGAGCTATCGGAGACCTGATTGAAAACAACAAATTCAAGAAATTGTCTCCTGAAGAGAAAGCGGCTTATTTAGCTGAAAAGAAAGTACCTTACTTCAAAAGATTATATCAAAGCGCATTCAAAAAGCAATCTGCTTCCGAAGAAAAAGATATCCTTATCGACCACGGGTTCGATGGAATCATGGAGCTGGATAACCAATTACCAAAATGGTGGGTAGGTTTATTCTATTTTGGGACCGCTTTTTGTATTGTATATATTGCAGCATACTCTTTCACAGACTTCGCTCACCCGTTAAGCGAGTATGAAAAAGAATATAAGGAGCAGTTGGCAAGTATTGAAGAATACCAGAAATCACAGCCTCCTGTAACGATTGAAACAGCTAAATATTCAGCAGATAATATCGCAGAAGGTAAAGAATTATTTAAAACAAACTGTGCATCTTGTCACAAGGAAGACGGTAGTGGAGGTATTGGTCCAAACCTTACTGATAACTACTGGATCAACCAGCCTGAGAAGACACTATTCAAAAACGTATTCCATATGGACTGGAATGGTTCTCCTACTAACCCTGCGATGAGACCTTTCGGTAAAAACGGAGAAGTTTCAGGTGCAGAGATTGAAAAGATTGCTGCCTATGTATATCACATCAATCAGGAACAACCACCAGTGACTCCGGCTCAGGGAGGAGCAGCTCCTCAAGGAACTGAAGCACATTGGGAAAAAGAATAATTTAAAAATTAGAAACATATGAAAAAACATAATTTGTTATTAGATTAAAATAGTAACGAATTATGTTTTTTCTTTTTAAAACCTATTACATATGTCAGACATAGAAGAAATAGAAGTACGAGGCGGACAGGGACAGGTTCTGGACCCTGAAACTTACAGAGATTCTATAGGGACAATGGAGCAATCCGGAAAAAGGAAATGGGTATTTCCAAGAAAACCTAAAGGAAAATATACCAACTATAGAAATATTGTAAGCTATTTACTGTTAATTATTTATTTTACATTACCGTTCATCAAAATCAATGGTAACCCATTATTGATGTTCAATGTTATAGACAGGGAGTTTTTCATCTTTGGACAGCCTTTCTATCCACAGGACTTTTTTATCCTTACTTTAGGTGCTATCGCATCTTTAATCTTTATTATTGTTTTTACGATTGCATTCGGAAGAATTTTCTGCGGGTGGATTTGCCCTCAGACAATTTTTATGGAATCTATCTTCCGTAAAATAGAATACCTGATTGAAGGTGACAGAAATAAGCAGATGAAGCTGGACAGACAGGAGTGGAACAGTGAGAAAATCTGGAAAAGAAGTTTAAAATGGACGGTTTATATCATCATATCACTGATCATCACCCACTTTATGTTCATGTACATTGTTGGATATGAAGAGGTATTTAAGATTGTTGGAGAAGGGCCATTTGCCCATCCTACCAATTTCATTGTGATGATCCTTCTTACTGCGGCATTCTATTTTGTATTTGCGTGGTTCAGAGAGCAGGTTTGTACACTGGTATGTCCTTATGGAAGACTTCAGGGAGTATTGATTGACAAAGACACCATCAACGTTTTTTATGATTTCAAAAGAGGTGAAAACAGAGCGAAATGGAGAAAAGGGGAAGACCGGAAAGCAGCAGGAAAGGGTGATTGTATTGATTGCCATCAGTGTGTAGTGGTATGCCCTACCGGAATTGACATCAGAGACGGGCAGCAGCTGGAATGTATCAACTGTACAGCTTGTATTGACGCCTGTGATGAAGTCATGGAGAAAGTAGGCCTTCCGAAAGGATTGATCAGATATGCTTCTGAGAACGAAATTGAAAAAGAAACTCAGTTTAGGTTTACAGGAAGGATGAAAGGTTTCTCTATATTCTTATTCCTTCTTGTAGGGTTCTTAGGATATCTTCTGTACAGCCGTGGCGAAATGGAAGCTAAATTCATAAAACCGGCGGGAAGCACATTCTTTGTAAGAGACGGTAAAATTACCAATACCTATAATTATACTTTCCTTAATAAAACGAATGATAAGAAAATTGTTACCATCAAAGTAATAGATCCGGCGCATGGTGAAATTACTTACAGTGCATCCAGTAAGATTCAGGTTGACAGAGATAAAATTTCCAAGGGAACAATCAATATCAGCTTCCCGGAAGATGAAATGAAGCTCTCTAAACAAAATATCACCATTGGTGTATACGATATGAAAGGTAAACTTATTGATTCTTATCAGACTTATTTTGAAGGACCATTCAAACTGCAATTTTAATTAGAAAAAATGAAGAACTTTAGTTGGGGACACGGTGTTGTAATTGCATTATTTGCATTCATAGTTTTTATATTATCCATGATGTTCCTGTTTCCGAACGGACAGAAGAACTCTGAAATGGTAACCGATAATTATTATGAAGAGGAATTAAAATACCAGGATGTAATTGATGCGAAGAAAAAGCTGATGAATTACAGGAAAAACCTGTTTACAGCCAGGATACCAAAGGAATTAAAATTACTTTCCCAAAAGATTATAACAACTCAAATACTACGGTAAAATTTGTTTTAAACAGAACCGACGACCAGAATTTAGATATCAAAAAATCTGTACAGCTTGACGCCGGGCAGTCTTTCACAATTCCTGCACAAGTATTGAAAGTGGGAAATTATACATTAAGGCTGAGCTGGACGAAAGATAAAACAGACTACAGAATGGATTATGATGTGATATGGAAATAGGACTTATTGTGTCGGCTATTGCATTAGGCTTTGCTTCCGGCTTTCATTGCATCGGAATGTGCGGACCTATTGCCTTGTCGATGGGATTAACCAAAAAACAGGCTGCCAATTTCTATCTTCAGAACCTTACCTATCAGTTCGGAAGAATTTTTACCTATTCTTTATTAGGTGCGCTTCTGGGAATCATCGGACAAGGATTTGAAATGGCAGGCTTCCAGAAATACCTGACCATTACTGCCGGAATTCTTCTCATTATTATGGCTGTATTTTCATTCGGAGGAAAAGATTTTGCTTCAAAAATTCCTTTTCTTTCTAAATTCCTGTACAGCGTAAAAATGAATCTGGGAAGACTGCTTCAGAAGGCAGATTACCGTTCAAGATTTACCACAGGGCTTCTTAATGGCTTCTTACCATGCGGAATGGTCTATATGGCCCTTACTGCCAGCCTCGCAGGAGGAGGAATATGGCAGGGAGCGTTATATATGGCACTATTCGGGCTTGGCACCCTTCCGTTTATGTTTGCCATTGTTTTGGCTGGAAATCTCATGAATCAGGCTTTCAGGATAAAAGTTTTGAAAGCTGTTCCGGTAATTATGATTATTCTGGGAGGATTATTCATTCTGAGAGGTCTTGAACTGGGAATTCCTTACGTTTCTCCGAAAGCAGAAGCTATGACAATTGTTAAAGATCCCAACGGAGCTGTTAACTGCCATTAAATTTGTATTTACATAAACCATGAAGAAAACTATTGTCTTATTTTTAATAAGCCTTTTTATGCTGCAATCCTGCAGTGTGAATTCTGAAATTGTCTATCACAAGGATGCCGCTTCTACTTCTGTTACCGATATCGATACAAGAGAGTTTATGGCAGAAATGATGGCTATGACGCCGGACTCACTGAAACAAAAAGAATTTGGAGAAGTGGATAAGCTTCCAACAACCTGGACAAGCATGTATGACCTTGCCAAAAAGGAAGGAAAATTAAAAACTGAAAATCCGGATTCAGTCAGGATCATGAAAAAGATTTTCATGAAGTCTGCGAAAGAAGACAATAAACTGGCTGGTTTTTCTTTTAAAATGGAACACTTTGCACCGGACGATTATAAAGCATTGAAAAACTTTACAAAAACCGAAAAAATTCCTCTGGATCAGAATATTTATAGCAGCTGGGACGGAAAGACCCTCACCATTGATACTGAGAATTTAAATCTAAAAAGTATTGAAGAAGCGATCAAAACCAAAAGCTCAAAGGAAGAATCTGAAAAATAGCCGGTATGATGGTTATGTTTTTCAAAGAGATCGGGACTACATTAAAATTTGAGAATCCTATAAAATCAATTTCAGGAAAACATGATTGGGTGAAGCAGATTGATGGTCATTCCATAAGAATAGAATATGATCTGAAAGCCATTTATGATAAGGATACAAAACTTAAAAATGCTGATAAAAAGATTATTATCGTTACAGAATAAAGTAAAAACCACCAGAAACCGGTGGTTTTTTATTATATACTCAATCAAAGATTCTTTTAGTTAATCACATCAAACCTTGCATATTCTGCAATCTTCTTGGGAAGTTTAATTCCATCCGCTGTCTGATTGTTTTCCAGCAATGCTGCCATAATTCTTGGTAATGCCATTGCCGAACCATTCAGGGTGTGAACCAATTGAGATTTACCATCAGCTTTGTAACGGCACTTCAGCCTGTTAGCCTGGAATGTCTCGAAGTTAGACACAGAGCTTACTTCCAGCCACATTTCCTGAGCAGCACTCCACACTTCAAAATCATACGTCATTGCAGATGCAAAACCTGTATCACCACCACAAAGTCTTAAAACTCTGAACGGAAGCTCCAGATCTGTAAGGATTTCTTTGATGTGTTCTACCATTTCTTCCAGCACAGCATAAGAATTTTCCGGTTTCTCAATTCTTACGATTTCTACCTTTTCGAACTGGTGAAGACGGTTCAGCCCTCTTACGTGGGCTCCATAACTTCCCGCTTCTCTTCTGTAGCATTGAGAGAATGCTGTATTTTTAACCGGAAGATCTTTTTCATCAAACAGAACATCACGGTAAAGGTTGGTCACAGGAACTTCAGCCGTAGGAATAAGGTATAATTTATCTTCATTGATATAATACATCTGTCCTTCTTTATCCGGCAGCTGTCCGGTTCCAAAACCTGAAGCCTCATTCACAACGTGAGGAGGATTCACTTCTGTATATCCTTTTTCTACATTTTTATCTAAGAAATACTGAACCAAAGCTCTCTGTAATCTTGCGCCTTTTCCTAAATAAACAGGAAACCCGGCTCCGGCAATCTTTACCCCCAGTTCAAAATCGATAAGGTTATATTTTTTTGCCAGTTCCCAGTGAGGAATTGCTCCTTCACCAAGCCCTTCTACAGGATGAGACTGGAAAATAATTTCGTTGTCATCAGCTGAAGCACCGCTTTTTACCAGTTCATTTGGAATGTTCGGAAGCTGGTACAGGATATTCAGTAAGTCGTTTTCCTTAACTTCCAGTTGAGATTTCAATTCTGAGCTCGACTCTTGTATTGTGCTGTTTTAGATTTTGCTGATTCCGCTTCTTCTTTTTCCCTTCTTTCATCAAAAGTCCGATTTCTTTCGAAATTTTGTTGATTTCGGAAAGCTGGGAATCTAGTTCAAACTGGATTCTTTTTCTTTCGTCGTCGGCAGCGATAGCCTCGTCTACCAACTCAAGATTTTTGAATTGTCTTTTCTTAAGACCTTCTAAAACGCGTTCCTTATTGTCGCGCAAAAAATTGACTTGTAACATTTTATTTAGATGTTAAATATTAGATGGTTAGCTTACAATCAGCTAACAATTGTACAAATTTAAAAATTATTTTGTGATCGTAACGGTATTTATCGAAGTAGGAGCATCTGCATCTTTTGAAAATACCTGAACCCTGTTATACAAAACTTTTGAAACCTGAAATACCGTTGGTGTATTGCGATACTGAACTTCCAAAGTGTCCACAACATTATCACTTGCATTAGTACTTTTGTAAATGTAATCTGCATTCTCGAATAATATGAATTACCTGTACCGGATTGTCAGGACTTATAGAGTCCAGACGTCTTCTTTGGCACCCGCAAGATATTCCATATAAAACAGTGAATCTGTAGTCATTTTCAATGGAATGCTTACCGGAGAATTATCTTTGGCCCCAAAAATATCATTGACGGAAAATCCTGTATAAGATCCTGTTTTCTTGCTGTTCAGCAAATCCTGGCCGGCACTGTTCTTTATGTAGATATTCAGTACCTGATCTATTCTCTGCAAAGAATCATCATCACTTTTGCAACTTATCAGTGCAAAAACCGCAACAAGTATACTCCAAAAATATTTCATCATAGCTACAAAGGTAAAATATTAATCTTTAGGCACCTTCTTTATTTTTCAAAATATTTCTGATACCATAGCTCAAAAGTAACCAGCTGCCATATTTTCACCCAGTCATATTCATGTTCCTGATGATTCCACCACTCATCAATCACTGCAGCATTAAAGAAATTTCTTTTTTAAGCTTTCAAGATTTTCAACGATAAAGTCTCTTACTTTTTTTCGTTTTTAATGAAATAATTGACAGGAAATGAAAATCCTTTTTTAGGCATATTCAGAACTGATTCCGGAAGATATTTTTGTGCGGTTTTCCGTAATAAGGGTTTATTCTGAGCACCATTAAATCTGATATTCTCCGGCAGTGCCGCTACATAATCTATCAGGCTGTTGCTCAGGTAAGGATAACGAAATTCAACACTGTATTTCATTGCACTCAGGTCATCACGAAAAACATGGTGGGATGAAAGTGAATATTTCATATCATATTCAAAATATCCGGAATAGCTTTTTGCTTCTGAAAGGTGATATTTTGAAAGATCCGGATCAATTGTATTATAAATACCCTGTTTTATAAGACTTTAGCTTCCAAAGGCCTCATACTGATCTGGCTCTGTCTGAAAAAATCAAACATAGCATTCTGAGAAAAATAGTTTTTTACACGCTGTGAAAGCTTATCTTTTGTAAAGATGAAAGGACTTATAAAATTAAAATGCCTCATGAAAAGCCATCTGTTCAGCTTCAGTGTATGGGAATACCCTGCAAAAAGCTCATCGGCTCCGTTTCCGCTTAACACGACTTTAAAATTTTTATCATGTGCATATTTTGCCGCATTGATCAACACTTCAAAACTGCTGTAGGGTTCTTCAAAATGCTGGATATTTTCTTTAAGCTGTTCAAGCGCTTCTTCATCACCCACTTCTTTCACCTCATGTGAAACTCCAAAATGCTTAGCCGCTAAAGCCGCATTTTCCACTTCTTCTTCCGAAAACGGATATGATATGGTGTAGGTGTTAATATCAGTCTTAAAAGCTTTTGATTTCGAAGCAATTAAGGTAGAATCTACCCCTCCGCTCATCATCACCGCTACAGGAACATCTGCATATAACTGTTCTGAAATACTTTCAGAAAGAAGCTCATCTATTGTTTTCACAACTTCATCTTCAGCAATATTCCCAGCAGAAGATAAAGGCAGTTTCCAGAACTTCTCTTTGCTGATGTGCTGATTTTTTAAATCAACCGTCATAAAAGAAGCCGGTTCCAGAGAAAAATATGCTGAAAACAGGTTTGCGGAGCTAAAGTAGTCTGAAAAAGGAAATTGGTATATACTCCATTCCAGTTGATTTCAGGCTTTACAAACTCATTTTTGAGTAATGCTTTTATTTCCGATGCCCAAACCAACCCATTTTCACTCTGATGATAAAATAAAGGTTTCATTCCCACCCTGTCCCTTGCCAGGATAAGTTTTTGCGAGATAATATCCACAATACAAACAGCAAACATTCCATCCAGCTTTTCAAAGGCTGCGGTTCCCCACTCTTCATATGCCTTGAGCATAACTTCAGTATCAGAAGTACTTCGGAAAACATGCCCGAAACTTTCAAGTTCTTTCCTTAACTTTTTAAAATTATAAATCTCACCATTAAACGTAATGATAATATGTTCATTTTCTGAAAGCATGGGCTGATGACCTTTTTCAGAAAGATCAATAATCGATAATCTACGGAAACCCAAAGCGATCTCTGAATCCCCACCCTTTAAAACCGGAAACTGTTCTTTAATTTTTGTGTGGAATCATTTCCTGAAAAGAAACTCCCCGGCCATCTTTACAGAGCCAGAACCCTTCATCGTCCGCCCGCGGTGCTTAATAGCCTGATTCATTTCCAGAATATTTGTAGAGGAAATACTTTTATGAAATGAATAATAGCCGCTGATTCCGCACATAGTAAACTTAATAGATTTGTAAAAATAGGGAAATGACTTTATTTTTCCGTATGGGTATAGAATAATTATTTTTTCAAAAACTTCTCTCTGAAAAGCAGTATTTCTTCTTTTGAAACCATATAATCTTTAAAGCTGAATGCGGTAGCACTATAAAATCTTCTGAACAGCAGAAAAGCGGAAACCAAATAGGATGATGTAGTGGCAATACATGCCCCCAAAATTCCCCATCTGGGTATCATCATGAAAGACAGTACCACCGTAACCACCAGACCCACAATTGATTTGATATTAAGGATTTTAAGCTCGCGCATTCCTGAAAAGTAGTGTCCCACCATATCACTTATGGCAATGGCAAAAATTCCTGGAGATAAAAGAAGCATAATTTCTTTGGTATCCCTGAATTCTTTCCCGAAAATCATTTCATAAACCTGTGCCGGAATGATAATAATTCCCAGAACGAAACCTATCATCAAAATAAAAGTCAGTTTTAAAGACTCCTTAGTTCTGTCTATAGATTCTTCCCGGCTTTTACTGTTAACTACATCTGAGTATAAAACAACAGCAATACTGCGGGTAATGGTCCATATGGCCTCCGAAAAAGTAACGCCGATGGAAAAAATCCCTACGCTGGCAATGCCTTCAAAATGTTCTAAAAAATAAAACGAGAGCCTGTAATTGAGAAACTGGACAAAAGCACTCAGCTGCGTTTTCCAGCCATATTCAAACATATTCCTGCCTACATCTTTACAGAATGATATTTCGAAATCTTACACTTTTTGATAATTTGAAAAAAACTCGTCAGGAAAAGGAGTGCCAGGCAACCGATCTGGGCAAGAAAATATACGGATACATCTTTCTTTCCGAACACATAAACCAATATTCCAATAAATATAATATGTACCAGTTGTTGCAGAACAGTATATGCATTGAACTTTTTAATATCCTGTGTTCCAATAAATAAACTGATATTCGTAGATAAAAGCGAAGAGAACACTGAGATTCCGATAAGATAGAAAAGATATTCACCCTGAATAGAAGCCAGACTGAATAAAAAAGGGATTAAAAGCCCTGTCAGAACCGACCAGAGATAGGCATAGAGTAAGACTTTTTCTATTTTAAATCTTGAAGCAAAATAAGAAGCGCTGCTCCCTGAAAAAATATTACTGAAGAAACTCACTGCAGCTGCATTGGCAATTACGATGGAAATAGTTCCCTTACCTTCACTTCCCCACATATTCGTAGAATAGATCACCAGTCCGAAACTGAGGATCAGAATAAGAAAACGTGAGACAAATGTTTTAATGATAGTAAGCTGCATAGTGATTATTTATCAATGGATTTTTTCACAAAATCAACGAAAGAATCCTTTATCATCTCCCAATTGTATTTTTCTTTAAATTCTTTTACAGCATTGAGCGCATGAGCGTGATACAACTCAGGATTCCTGATATAATCAATAATAATATCCGAGATCCCATCAGCATTATGAGGATCTGCCAAGCTCCCAAAAGAAAGTTCTCCCATATGTTTCCGGATCCCTTTCAGATCTGAATAAATTACCGGTTTTCCCGCTCCCATAAAATAAAACAGCTTTATCGGCAGAGAATGGTTGTTTTCAAAGTTGATTTCCCGAAGATCAAAACAAAGATCTGCATCAGCCAATTCTTCTGTAAACTGTTCAAAAACCGTTGGTTTTCTTATCTCAATATCGTCGAAATTATATTTCTTCAGTAGCGCTGAGAAATAAAGCTTATCCCTTTCTTCTACAGCGGACCCGATGATCAGGATTCTGATATGAAGCGAAGAAGCTTTTGACGGAGTTTATCTACAGCCTTAAAAAAATTATCAATTCCTTTATCTTTAGAAATCCGACCGGTATAGCAAAGGGTAATTCTACCCTGCTCAAGCTGTTTAACACTTTCTCTGATGTAATGAGTATCCGGATAATAAGGAAGAACCATCTGCTTTTTAAATCCGAAAAAATAGGCTAAAGGGAACTTTTTTGTCGTTTCTCCAAAAATAAAACGGGTACTCAAAAATCCTGCATACAGCTGAATAAAAGTAAATTTCACGGCCTGAAAAATTTTAACAGGAAACCGGTACTTCTGGAGCATTGACATGGAAGGATACCATTCTGTAACATCATAAATACAAGCTGCTTTATGCTGCTTTACAAATTTTCTTACTGCTACCACTGCAAGAGGTTCGGAGCAAATGATACACTGAGGCTGAAACGTATGGCAAACCTTTCTGAAAGTTTCCATTTTCTTGTCAATACTTTCTTCCAGTACAGCATAAGATTCTATATCAATGCCATCAATACTACCGCTGTAATCTGTATATAAACTGCATATTTTTACTTCGCACCCCTTATCTCTAAGAGCTTTTGCCTGATGATAGAAAATACGGTCATCATTATAGCTATGGGATGTCGTTAAAAAAAGTACTTTAGGCATTAGTCTCTACTCGAATCTACACAAAGATACATTAAAACAAAAAAGTGGAAATATATTTTCCACTTTATGATTATTCTGCTGTATTGGCTTTACAGCGGTTATTTTATAGAGGCCGCCCAGCTTTTCTCCAAAGGAAGAAGGAAGTGGCTCAAAAAATCCAGATAAGTATTTTTAGAGAAGTCAAAAACCTGAATATCATCTGAAAGCTCTCCGTTTCTCAGCTTTGTCTTGAAATCCATTAATTTTAAAGTTTTTACTTCACCATTCTCCACAAAACTTGCTTTCATTCTGTCGAAAAGACCTAATTGATATTCTTCATCAATTTCTCTCATTACTTTTCCTAAGGCATCAATACTGCATCCCGAGGCCATTTCTTTTTCTTCGTCTACGCAAACGATGATAAATTGATTTTTTTCAATTTTAAATGAAGAAGAAAGTGGTTTTCCATGAGCTGCCCATGTTGCAAGGAAATCAAATAATTTTTCAGTAATGGCTTTTGCTTCTTTGGTTTCAAAAGGTCTTGAAGCCGGATATATAATGACTCTGTAGTCGTTGGTTTCTACAATATTAGATTCTTCGATTTTCATATCCTTCAATTTAGATGATAAAATTACGATTTTTTCTCCAGAGTAAATAAAAACAATAAACTCAGGATGGCTCCTGAGTTTAAATCTATATGTAAAATTGATTACAAGTCTTCTGCTTCAGCAAGAAGTTCTACGATATCTTTTACGGCAACTTCAGTGTTTTTATTAAAGTGTTTTACCCCGTCTGTCATCATGGTGTTACAGAATGGGCATCCTGTAGCAATTACTTTAGGTTCAAAAGATAAAGCTTCTTCTGTTCTTTCAATATTGATGTCTTTATTTCCTTTTTCAGGTTCTTTAAACATCTGGGCACCTCCTGCTCCACAGCAAAGCCCATTGGTTTTGCAGCGTTTCATTTCTACAAGCTCTGCATCCAGTTTTTCAAGAAGCATTCTTGGGGCTTCATATTCGTCATTGGCACGTCCTAAATAACATGGGTCATGGAAGGTAATCTTTTTCCTCTGAATGCGCCTCCTTCAATTTTCAGTCTTCCTTCTTCCATCAGGCTTTTAAGGAACTGAGTATGGTGAACCACTTCAAAGTGCCCGCCTAAACTTGGATATTCGTTTTTAAGAGTATTAAAACAATGCGGGCAAGCCGTTACGATTTTTTTTACTTCGTAAGCATTCAATACTTCAATATTGGTAAGAGCCATCATCTGGAAAACGAATTCGTTTCCTGCTCTTTTCGCAGGATCTCCGGTACAGCTTTCTTCCTGTCCCAGAACAGCAAATTCAACTCCTATTTTATTTAATATCTTACAGAATGCTTTTGTAATTTTCTTTGCACGGTCGTCAAAACTTCCCGCACATCCAACCCAAAATAAAACTTCAGGGGCTTTTCCTTCGGCAGCATATTCTGCCATTGTTTTTATATTGAAATCCATCTTTTCAAATTTATCAATATGCTAATGTACCAATTTACCAATGATTGCTACATTGCTGCATTATTTTACTTTGTTACATTAATTTTCATTGGCCCAGTTCAGACGGTCGGCCTGATTGTACTGCCAAGGAGCAGCATTGTTTTCCACGTTGGTCATCATCAGGTTCAGTTCCTGCGGAGCAGCTGACTGTTCCATCACGAGGAATCTTCTCATTTCAAAAATAATGGAAAGCGGGTCAAGCAATACCGGACAGGCTTCTGTACAGGCATTACATGTTGTACAAGCCCAAAGCTCTTCTTTTGTAATATAATCGTTTAACAACTTTTTACCGTCGTCTACAAATTTTCCGTTTTTATCAATGTTTCTTCCTACTTCTTCCAATCGGTCTCTGGTTTTCATCAGGATCAGTCTCGGAGAAAGTTTTTTACCGGTAATATTGGCCGGGCACACTGAAGTACAACGTCCGCATTCTGTACATGAATAGGCATTAAGCAATTGTACCTGATTCAGATCAAAAATATCTTCTGCTCCGAATTTTGAAGGCACATCAGCTTCAGCACCTTCAGCCGGGGCAGCGTAAGGATCTGCATTTGGATCCATCATTAATTTGATCTCCTTTGTTACGGACTCAAGATTGTTGAATTTTCCTTTTTCTCAAGATTGGCATACCATGTACTCGGAAACGCAAGAATGATGTGTAAATGTTTTGAATAATACAGATAATTCATGAAGAAAAGAATCCCCACAAAGTGGAACCACCAGGCAGCTTCTCTGTGAACATCAAAAATCCGTTATCAAAATTGAATATTTCCAAAAACGGGACAAATGTCATTTCACTGATCGGGAAACTTCCATGTACCGGTAAAACACCTCTCGACTGTAAAATAAAATCTGAAGCATTCATTTTAAAGAAAGCCATCATCAGGGCAAATTCAATGATAAGAATCCAGTTGGCATCTTCTTTTGGCCATCCGAAAAGCTCTTTCATTGTTAATCTTTTAACCCCGTAAAAGTTTCTTCTGATGAAAAATATAACGACACCAATCACAACCAGAAGTGCTAGGACTTCTAATGTAGCTGTAAAGAAACTGTAGAATCCGTGTCCCAAAACCGAGGCCAGAAAACGGTGAGTTCCAAACAGTCCATCAACAATTATTTCAATGAGTTCTATATTAATGATAATAAAACCAACATAGACAAAAATGTGTAAAATCCCTGCAACAGGGCGCTTTACCATCTTACTCTGTCCCATAGCTACATTAGCCATGGTGCTCCAGCGCTCAGATTTTCTGTCATTTCTATTGATTTCACGACCCAGCCTGATATTTCTGTAGATCTTCTGCAGGCTTTTGGCAAACAGCCCGAATCCGGCTACTAATAAAATCAGGAAAATAATGTTATCGATGTACTGCATAAGGCGTATTAGTCTTTGTTATTTTTACCGAAAACCGAGAAGTTGATGTATCTCTTCGGATTCGCTTTCATATCTTCGATTAATGTATTCAGATTGGAAGAAGCTGAATTCAGGTTGTTGTAAAGCTGATCATCCTTCATCAGTTTACCTAAACTTCCTTCTCCTTTATCAATACCTCCAATCACCTGATTCAATTTTCCTACTGTAGCATCTAAACTTGCAATGGTAGCATTCAACTGTTTAGTGTCAATACTTTCTGCAAGATGTCCGTATTTATCTAATGTTACTTTTCCGCTCTGCATGGTAAGGCTTGCATCATCCAGCACCTTTTGCAGCTTTGGATCATTATGTCCTACCAGATTGTTTACACTTCCTGCTGTAGCCTGTAATGCACCAACCGTTTTGTTAAGGTTAGCTAACAAAGCTTTAATTTCAGCTCTGTTCTGAGCATCGAAAACCTGGTTTGCATTGGCCATCAGGGAGTCTACTCTATGAAGAACCACCTGTAACTGATCTTTTACAGGGCCTACCTGAGAAGAAAGGCTTCCCAGCGTTCCCAGTTTGAAAGCTCCTTTTAATGTATCACCGTCTTTTGCAGTCGGCCCTCCATACATAAGGTTTACTCTCATTTCTTTACCGGACATTAATCCCGGCTCAAAGATCTCCAGTGATGAGTTTTTTGAAAATTCAAATTTATTGTCGACAGTAACTTTTACAACAAAATTAATTTTTCCATCTTTTGAGGTGATAGGAATAATCTTGTCTACCTGCCCCACTTTAAGACCATTGATAGAAACTGCCGCAGACTGCGCCAGACCTTCTACATTGTCATATTTTGCGTAAAATATATTGTCGGTAGTAAAAAGGCTTTTCCCTTTCATAAACTGAAACAATACCACAAAGCCTACGATAGCTAGAAGTGCAATCACACCAGCTTTTAATTCTTTACTGAACTTCACTTGCTAATTTTTTTCTAATAAGCAAATATAATACATTTTAAATAAATCTTTTCCTTTATTATTCTGCGTTAAATACAAAAAAAGCGACAAAAAAATTTGTCGCTTTTTATATCATTGAAATGAATTTCTTATTGTTGCTGATTTCCCAGCTTGTTCCAGATCTCGATTCTGTAATCTTCGATATCTGCATTGTCCTGAAGACTCTTCATCCAAGCCTGTCCGAACATTCCTGCACTTCTCTGTGTAAGAGATTCTGTAAACTGCTTAAGATCTCCAGGCTGTTTGTTTACTGTTTCTGATTTTTTGATCAGAACATAAACGCCTGTTCCTCCTTCAACCGGATTAGAAAGTTTACCTTTTGCAACACCGAATGCTGCACCGGCAACTTTAGGCTCCATGGCACCAGCTACTGAAGGGTTCAATAGATTCACCTGAGCTGATTGTTTTGGAGCTGCAAATAATTTAGCAATCTGATCTAAGCTTGAAGCTTTTGCTGCTGCAATTTTTTCAGAAATTTGTTTTGCGGCCAATTTATTTTTAACGATAACTTCAATCTGATCTCTTACAGATTCAGGATCAGCAAGACCTGCCTCCTGTTTTCCGTTCAGATAAACTACAATTTTATCACCTGTTCCGTCTACTGTAAATAATTCAGTATCTCCTTTTGTTCTTTTCTTATCGAAAGCCCATGTAAGGATATCTGCATCTTTTTCAGTACCTAAGCCCTGAAGCTGGCCTTCAAATCTTTTAGCCGCTTTCGGATTAGAGAACTGGTAATTATTTTTCTTGGCAATATTCACGAAATCGTTGAAAGATTTCCCCTGAACCTGCTGAATGAATTTTCTTGATTTTTTGTCTGTTTCAGCCTCGGTAGCATCTGAAGGTTTGATTGCTTTTACAAGGTTAGCAACTTTATACCCCATTGATCCTGATTTTTTATCTTCAATATTGATGATATGATAACCGAACTGAGTTTCTACCACCCCTGTTGCTCCTTTAGGATTGTTGGCAAGGTAGGTAAGGAATTCAGGAACGAAAGGTGTTTCCGGAGTTGTCCATCCAAGGCTACCACTGAGCTGCAGAATTCGGATCGCTGGAAAGCTTAAGGAATTCTGTAAATTTAGCAGGAGTAGCTTTTACAATAGCACCAATAGAGTCTGCCAATTTCTTAGCCTGCTCTTTGGTTCTTGTCACCCCTTCCCTGCAGGGCTTCCTTTGAATGCAATAAGGATATGTCTTGATAATGTAGAATCTGAAGGTCTTTTACCTACCAGTTTAGATACTACATAAACATCTTGTTCTTTATAAGGACCAAAAGTCTGGCCTACTGCTGCTGAAGTAATCTGATCTTTGATCGTTGGAGGCAATTGAGCAGGATTCAAATACTGAGGGTTGAATGGCGCATCAGAGTTTGCGGTTACAAACATTGAGTCGTTTTTAGTATTCTGGAAGTTTTCAGTACCTCCGCTTGCATCCGTACCTCCTGAATATAATTTTGTAATTTCTTTCAAGGCTGCTGCATCATCTGCTGCGCTAGGCTTGGAAGGGAAAAATACGATACCGATATTTCTGCTTGGCTCAGCTTTGAACATTACAGGGTGCTGTTTGATGTAGTCAGCAAGATCCTGTGTAGTCACATTGATCTTTGTTTTTTGAAGATATGCCGCATAATCCACTTTCACGAAGTCGATATCTGCAAGCTGATCTCTCTGCTTCATCAGCTCCTCAGCCTCTTTCTTACCTGTAGTGATACCTGCTGAAAGATTAGTAAACACCTGTCTCGCCATCAGTCTGTACTCAATTGTTTTTCTGGTTTTCAGCCATTGAGCATATCCCTGGGGGTTGGTGTTTTGTAATGTTTCAATTTCTTTTTTAAGCTCTTGAGTTTTAAAGTTACCTTTCTCATCAAAGAACTGCTGATTCTGAGCGAACATCTGATCATACTGGATCTGATTCCAGAAATAATCATCAGTCATTTCAAAGCCCAGTTTTTCAAACTGTTGTTTGATAAGCTTAGATTGTACAAGTAACTGCCATGCCTGCTCTTCAAGACCGTTTTTCGGACGACCTTGCTGCTCAGCCTGCTGCTGCAACACGAAAAGCTGATCATTGAACTCTTCGCGGGTGATTTTCTCACCATTTACTTTTCCTAAAACATCAGGATTCTTACCAAAAACCTTGTCGATACTATCCGGGTTCACCAAAAACGCTAAAAGCGCTAAGGCTATTACTCCCATTAAAAGCCAAGGCTTACTCCTAATCTGTCCTAAAATTGCCATTTTATAAATTATAGTTTTTTATCAGTTTGCGAAAATACACATTTTTAAGAAATTACAGAAACAGAACTGCTTTATTTTGATTTTTAATGCAAAGATTATCTGAAAAAGGAAATTTTGACCGTATTTTTAAGTAAAAACAAATGGCATAAGTATTGTGCATTTTTAGAATATTATAATATGCCACACGTTTTCAGCGCATATTGTAAAAATTCCCTTTAACGATAAAAAACGAAAATGACAATTTGTCATTCGATTGACTATGACAGAATTTGAAGATATTAGTTTAGAAGAAATGATTAGTGACGGATTTGATATCGTGACTGAAGAAATCAATCTTTCAGATTTCGCAGAGACTGATAAAAATTCCGAACAAAAAATATTCCCTATCCTTCCTGTAAGAAATATGGTAATGTTTCCCAACGTGGTAATTCCTATTACCGCAGGAAGAAAGACATCAATACAGCTTCTTGAGGAAGCACAGAAGAACGGAGATTTCATTGGAATTGTAAGCCAGAAAAACTCTGATCTGGAACAACCTTCCGAAAAAGACATTTATACTGTCGGAACATTAGCAAAAATCATTAAGATTATTAAGCTCCCGGAAGGCAATATTACTGCTATAACCAAAGGTTTTCACAGGTTTAAGATCAAGAAAATTGTTGACAACCGCCCTTATTTCAAAGCAGAAATATCAAAATTAAAGGATACCCGTCCTAAAGATCAGGAAGAATACGAAGCATTGCTGGAGAACATCAAGGACCTTGCTTTAAAAATCATTGAGCTGGATCCTAATATTCCTAATGCAGCCAATTTCGCGATCAAAAATATTAACAATAATGATGATCTTCTGAATTTCATCTGCACCAACGCCAATTTTTCTTCGGTAGCAAAGCAAAAACTTCTTGAAGAGAAAAGTCTGATGACCAGGGCTAACCAGTGTTATGAAATGATGCATGAAGATTTCAGAAAGCTGGAACTGAGAAACCAGATTCACCAGAAAACTTCAAAAGATCTGGATAAACAGCAAAGAGAATATTTTCTGAATCAGCAGATCAGAACCATTCAGGAAGAACTGGGCGGAGGACCTGAAAGTGATGTTGAAGATCTTCTTGCAAAAGCTAAAACCAAAAAATGGAGCAAGGAAGTAGAAGAACATTTCCAAAAAGAAATCAGCAGACTTCAGCGTCAGAATCCTAATTCTCCGGACTATAACGTACAGAGAAATTACCTGGATTTCTTTACAGATCTTCCGTGGGAAACTTATACAAAAGATATTTTTGACATCGCAAAAGCTGAAAAAGTACTTGATAAAGCCCATTTCGGACTGGAAGACATCAAGAAAAGAATCCTGGAGCACATGGCTGTTTTAAAATTGAAAAACAACATGAAGTCTCCTATTCTGTTATTGGTAGGTCCTCCGGGTGTTGGTAAAACGTCTTTAGGGAAATCTATTGCAGACGCTTTAGGAAGAAAATATGTAAGGTTATCATTAGGAGGACTTCACGACGAGAGTGAAATACGCGGACACAGAAAGACCTATATTGGAGCTATGGCGGGCAGGATTTTACAGTCTATCAAAAAATCCGGTACTTCAAATCCGGTAATCGTTCTTGATGAGATAGATAAAATCGGACAGGGACTTCATGGGGACCCAAGCTCCGCACTACTGGAAGTCCTTGATCCTGAACAAAACAAATCATTCTATGACAACTTCCTGAAATGGGTTACGATTTGTCAAAAGTAATGTTCATTGCTACAGCCAACTCACTTTCAACAATACAGACTCCTCTTCTGGACAGAACGGAGATCATTCAGATTGCCGGTTATACGCTGGAGGAAAAGATTGAGATCGCCAAAAGACATTTGATCAAAAAGCAACAGGATGAAAACGGTCTGGATGCAAAATCATTTAAACTCGGAAATGCAGAGCTTAAACATATTATTGAAGCGCACACTTCAGAAAGCGGAGTAAGAACACTGGAGAAGAGAATTGCTGCCGTTGCAAGATGGGTAGCGCTGCAGACCGCTTTGCTAAAAGAATATGACCCAAAAATTTCAGTTGAAAAAGTAGATGAGATCCTTGGGGTACCAAGACCGAAAAGCTTATCTGAAATCACTGGTGTTCCAGGTGTTGTAACAGGGCTTGCCTGGACAAGTGTGGGCGGAGATATTCTTTATATTGAAAGCATCCTGAGCAATGGTAAAGGAGCTTTAACAATGACCGGAAACCTTGGAACGGTAATGAAAGAATCGGCTACCATTGCCCTGGAATATATTAAAGCAAAGCATGACGAACTGGACATTCCACAGGAAGATCTGGATAAGAAAAACATTCACGTACACGTTCCTGAAGGCGCAACGCCTAAAGACGGACCTTCTGCCGGTATTGCCATGCTGACTTCAATGGTTTCTTCATTTAAAAACAAGAAGGTAAAACCTCACCTTGCCATGACCGGAGAAATTACATTGAGAGGCAAAGTGCTTCCTGTAGGAGGGATAAAAGAAAAACTCCTTGCAGCAACAAGAGCAGGAATTAAAGACGTCATTCTTTGCGAAGCCAACAGAAAGGATGTAGAAGAAATCAAAAAAGATTATCTGAAAAACCTGAGAGTACATTACGTCAACAGAATGGAGGAAGTCATTGACATCGCCATTGAAGAATAAAACAACTTATAACATATCAACTTCTCAATATGAAACACGTTCTGAATATCAGAGCGTGTTTCTGTTTTGGGTGTAAAAAGTATAACATTCCCGGCCAGCTGGAATAAAATTTGCTTCAATACAAGAAAAATCCCTTAGAATTGAATAAAATTTTCAATTTACACAGGTTTTTTCTTATTTTTATTCCACACTGCAGACTTATAGATTATGAATTTTCTTAGACTTCCTTTCCTTGTCAAGCTTACACTTGTGGTGGTTTCCATCATCGGGCTTGGCTATCTTCTGGCATTGGGACAGAGTATTTTAGCTCCGTTTTTCCTGGCATTCCTTATGGCTATGTTGTTTTTACCGGCAGCCACTTTTATGGAAAGAAAGTTAAAATTTCCAAGATCAATGTCTACAATGACCTCAGTGTTCATTATGCTGATGATTTTAGGCGGTATTATCTACTTCTTTACCAATCAGCTGTCTGATTTCAGTAAAGATCTTCCCCACCTTCAGGAACAGTTTACCACTGTTTTTAACAACCTTCAGCATTGGGTTTCCAAAACTTTCAATGTAAAAGTGGATGAACAGGTGGATTATATCAACCAGGCATTGAATAAACTGTTATCTTCTTCAGGAGTAATTTTAGGATTTACCTTCGGAATTTTTTCAACGGGATTTGGATTTATAATATTTTTCACGCTGTTTTTTATCTTCATTTTAAATTACAGAAGACTTTTAAATAATTTCATCGTTACGGTTTTTAATGAGAGACACAAAGCAAGCGTACAGGAAGCGGTAAATGAGATCCGTATCATGACCAAGAAATACATCTTCGGGCTTTTTCTCCAGGTGGTCATTGTTTCTATTTTAACATCTATTCTCCTTACCATCTTGGGAGTAAAGTATGCTATCCTCCTAGGAGTTCTTACGGGATTACTAAATGTTATTCCGTATCTGGGAATTTTTATTTCACTTTTAATTTCCTGCTTTATAGCTTTTGCCACTTCTACTCCTTCAACGTGTATTTATGTTGCTTTGGGCTATATTGCCATCCATGCTGTAGATGGAAATATCGTTCTGCCATTTGTTGTGGGTTCTAAAGTCAAGATCAATGCCTTATTTTCCTTTATCGGTATTCTTCTGGGAGAGCATCTTTGGGGAATTGCAGGAATGTTTCTGTGTATCCCGGCGATTGCTATTATTAAGATTATCTGTGAAAGAGTAGATGACCTTAAACCGTGGGGCAGATTACTCGGTGAAGAACAGAAGCCTGATAAGAAAAAGAAAAGTTATAAGATTTCCAAGAATATTACGCTTAAGGAAATGGACTAAGCATGAGTAATGAGTAATAGGCAATAAGTAATAATTGCCATACTCCTGCCGATGAATTTAGATTTTAAATAAGAAGACTGCCTTTTCGAGACAGTCTTTTTTATTGTATTATGGAAGAGGGCACAACGGGCTCGTTCCATTTGGACAAGTTTCTGTACAGAGGATATAAGATGGGTTATCCGGGCAGTATCCATAAGCCGGGCCTTCAGGATTTCCTCCGGGACCTCCTAAACAAGGATCTCCAGGTGGAATCTTACACGGACATCCTATTGGTCCTATATCACATTTTTCAACTCCTCCATGGATTTCTCTTAAACTTGTACGGTTTAATTTTTTAAGATTTTTTAGCATTTATTATTAGTTTAGTTTGTCCTCTAAGATACAGAATAAAATTACATATAAACCATTAACTAACACAAATCAACAATCGATTTCATATTTTACGTTAAATAAATAACAAAATATTCTATTTTTATTTTACATTTGATATAAAATCATCAATCATGAAAGTAATAAAATTTATCTTATGCTTACTTTTCGGACTTATGTTTATTAATGCCGGATTAAACAAGTTCTTTAATTATATGCCAATGGAGAAACCTACTCCTGAGCAGATGAAACTTTTCGCTGCTTTTGGAGAAATAAGCTGGCTGATGCCACTGGTAGGTACTGTAGAAGTAATTGGCGGATTATTGTTTATTTTCCCAAAAACAAGAGCACTGGGAGCGATTATCATTTTACCTGTTATGGTAGGAATTGTGGCTCACGTTTTCACATTGGACAAATCTCCAATGGGAATGGGTATTGCCGGAGTAATGTTCCTGATCAACCTTTGGATGATTATTGACAATAAAGAAAAATACAAACATTTAGTTTCGTAAGTGACAGATAATGGATTTCAGGTAATAGGCTGCAGGTGGCAGTACCAGTAAACTTCAAACGCTACTTTACTACCTACAACCTATTACCTGCTACCTGCTACCTATACAAAAGCACTGAAACCTGTAATCGATCGTCCAACGATGAGCGAATTGATTTCTTTTGTTCCTTCATAGGAATAAATGGCTTCTGCGTCAGCAACAAATCTGGCTACATCATACTCCAGCAGAATTCCGTTTCCGCCCATCACTTCTCTGGCTCTGGAAACAATATCTCTTGTTCTGAGTGTACAGAAAACTTTTGCCAGTGAAGCATGTTCATCTTTTAAAATTCCTTCATCCTGCATTTCAGATAATCTGAATACCATGGTCTGCATGGCAGTAAGATTAGACAACATTTCCACCAGATGCCCCTGAATCATCTGAAACGACGCGATAGGCCTTCCAAACTGTTCTCTTTTTCTGGTATAATCCAGTGCACTTTCATAAGCTCCTCTTGCACAGCCTGTAGCCATCCATGCCACTCCGGCTCTTGTCATTCTCAGTACTTTTCCTGTATCTTTGAAGGAATTGGCATTCTGCAGGCGGTTTTCTTCGGTGACCAGACAGTCTTTTAAAGTGATCAATCCGTTCTGGACAATCCTTAAAGCCATCTTCCCTTTGATTTTTCCACAGAATATCCGGGATTATCTTTTTCCACAATAAATCCTTTTACTTCTCCGCTATCCAGATCTCTTGCCCAGATAATGATCAGGTCAGCAAAAGTGGCATTACCGATCCATTTTTTCTGACCGTTAAGCACCCAGCCTTCGGGTGTTTTTCTGCAGGTTACCGTAAGTCCGCCTGCTGCTCCTGAACCTACTTCCGGTTCTGTAAGCCCGAAAGCTCCTATCTTTTCAAATTTCTGCATCTGCGGAAGCCATTTTTGCTTCTGCTCTTCTGACCCGCAGATATAAATGGATCCCATTGCCAATCCTGACTGTACTCCAAAAAAGTAGCAATTGAAGCATCAATTCTGGCCATTTCCATTGCGATGACACCTTCCATAAGGAAAGGCATTCCCGGGCAGCCATATCCCTGATAAGTAACTCCACAGATATCAAGCTTCTGAAACTTCGGGATCAGTTCAAAAGGGAATTCATCCCTGAGCCAGTAATGATTGACAAGAGGTTTGACTTCTTTTTCCATGAAAGCTCTTACTTTAAGCTGAATTTCACGCTGTTCGGGCGTCAGTGTATGGTAGATGTCATAGAAATCGCCATCAACAGGAGGAAGCTCTTTCTTTTTCTTATCTGGATCAAGCATTTTCATCAGCCCGGAAAGCTGTTTATCATCCAGTTTTGAAAAATTATGCATCAGTTTTGGCAGATCCACTTTTTGAGAAATGGCGCTCAACTGATCAAAATCTATGGATGTGAATAACCCTATTGCGTTTCTGATTTTGGAAAAAGTATTTGACATAGTGATAGATTGTAGTTTTGGTTTGTAAAAGATAAGCAAAAACTGCTCCGAAAGCAATGGCTGAAGCCCTAGCCTGTTTTACAAAACCCTAAATTTCAATTCATTAAAACTGAAAATATTATTTACAACCTTTTTACTTTTGATTTTCAAGCGTTACAAAAGATCCTGACTGAACTTTGACTCAAGCAAACATTTAAAATCAACGCTATGAAAACCACTTACATTACATTATCTCTATCTGCAGCTCTTTTATTAGGAGCTTATTCATGTAAAAAAGGAGAAGCTGCCATCTCAGATCCTGAAGCTTATGCTACTGCCGATTCAGCCACCACTATTGTTTCAGACAGTATATCATCTGCAGCCGGTATGAAGGTAAAGGATAAGCAGTTTATCAAGACCGCTGATGTGAATATGGAAGTAAAAGATGTGTATAATGCAACGATTGCTATTGAAAAATCCGTACAGGAACTTGGTGGTTTTGTTACTAAAAGCAACCTTCAGAGTAATGTGGTTTCTGAAAACACTTATAATACTTCCGACGATGAAGCTATGCTGGTAAAAAAGTACCAAACGGAAAATACAATGCAGGTGCGTATTCCTACTGAAAAACTGGGTGAACTTTTAACAGCCATCAATACGAACAAATTGTTTCTTAATTCAAGATCCATCAACGCGGAAGATGTGACTGCCAACATCAAATATTCTGAACTGGAAGGAAAAAGAAATCAAAAAACCTCTGAAAATATCAGCAAGCTGAAAACAAATAAAGATAAAGTGAATCTGGATGACGGGAATATGTCTGAAGGGAATGCCCAAAAGCTGGCAAGTATGAATATGGCAGACAATCTGAAATACAGCACTATTGATATCTACATCAAAGAACCCCAGCTGCGTATTGCTGAAATAGCAGTGACCAATACCACAAGCATCGACAATAAATACAGGTACAATTTTATCTATGACGCTAAAGATGGTTTTGTGTACGGATTCTATCTGATTCAGAGGATTATAGTCGCCCTTATCAACATCTGGCCTATCTTATTAATTGCTGCAGCAATGGTCTATTTTTTAAGAAAAAGAAAAGTTTCAAAACCGGAACATTCAAAAGTACAGGAATAATAAAGCAATCCTAACCAATTGGTTATCATCATAATTTTAGATTTTACGGCCTCCTTTCCCGGGAGGTTTTTATTTTTTGAAAATAAACTGTAACGTTTACCATATTTGTTTTACCAACCTTTTAAAAGAACAGAAAATCAAAACATGAATACTATGAAAATTTTAATAAATTGGGGTTCTCAGCAGTAGTCAAAAGGCTATACCGTAAAACCCGCATCATACTTAACAGTAACCCAACCATGAACCCATTGTGAGTAACCCAACTGAAACTACTTTTTTAAAGCTTGTTAACCGGCATAAAGGCATTTTATATAAAGCCTCACGGATCTATGCTGATTCTGTAGAAGACCGGGAAGACCTTCAGCAGGAAATTCTTATCCAGCTTTGGAAATCCTATCAGAATTTCAAAGGAAACAGTGAGTTTTCTACCTGGATGTACCGGGTGGCCATCAATACCGCTATTACTTATTTAAAAAGGAAAAACAGAGGTCCCGTAATCATACTGATGTCCCTCATCACTTTGAAGTACAGCAGGAGGATTACAATCCTACCAGAGACAGGCAGCTGGAAATTTTCTACAGTGCTGTTCAGGAGCTGAATCCCCTGGAAAAAGCCGTTATATTCTATTTCATGGAAGGAATGTCACATAAAGAAATCGGAAACAATCTGGGACTCAGTGAAGGCAATGCCCGCGTGAAACTCAACAGAACAAAAGAAAAAATACAGCAAATCATAAAAAAATCAGGCTATGAATTTTGATGAATTAAAAGAACAGTGGAATAAAGAAGACAGCAATGTCCGTATTCCTGATACCATAGAGCAATTAAAGGAAAGCAAACACCCGATAGAAAAAATCCAGAGAAATATGAAAAGGAATTTCCCATGCAGATTCTTGCCATCATTCTCATCGCCTTGTTCCCTATTCAGTTTCAGTTTCCGTCTTCACAGTACATCATTTATTATGTATCCTATACGGTAATGGTTGTCATATCATCTTACTATCTGTCTGGGTTTTATAAGTTTTACAGGCAGACAGAGCTTTATACCGGAAACACTAAAAACAGCCTTTGGAAAATATATCATGAACTGCGTCTGAATATGGAACGATACCAGTCATTCGGGTTCTTACTGCTCCCTCATTTTCTGGTAACGGCAGGCCTGATCATCTATAATGCGATGGAAAAACAGGGAAAATCATTGGCAGAGCTTACTTCTTCTCATCAGCAGGGGCTTATCATCTTAGTGCTGATCGGAACTTTGGCAATCATCACAAGCATTGTTCTATGGACAAAATACATCTATGGAAGAAGCGCTAAACAACTGGAAAATATTCTGAATGAAATGGATGAATAATATCTCAGCTCCCATTATAAAAGACTTGTCACAAAATCTCAGAGTAGCTCCGGGGTTTTGTTTTTTTAAAAAATTGTTATTTATCATCTTCAAATTTATCTGAGGTTTTATTTTTCCGTAAATTTGCAAATCAGAAATAAATGATTATGGATTGTCAGCCCTATCATCCATATATGATTTTCTGAATGATAAAAATTCTGTAATATGCTATCAAAAATAAATCCAACACAAACCAACAGCTGGAAAGCACTTGACGAGCACTTCGGTGGAAATGACTTTGACCTTAGAACTCTTTTCCAGTATAACCCGAACCGTTTTAATGAGTTTTCCCTGCAAAAGGACAACTATCTTTTTGATTATTCTAAAAATTTAATTGACTCAAAAACAAAAGATCTTTTATTACAGCTGGCAGAAGAATGCCAGCTAAAAGATGCTATTTCCAAAATGTTCTCCGGTGATAAAATCAATGAAACAGAAGGAAGAGCGGTTTTACACACAGCATTGAGAGACTTTTCTGACCGTGAAATCCTTGTGGATGGAGAAAATATCAAACCACAGATCAAAAGGGTTCTTGAGCACATGAAATCTTTTTCTGAAAAAATTATTTCAGGAGAGCATAAAGGTTTCAGCGGAAAAGAGATCACAGATGTAGTAAACATTGGGATCGGCGGATCAGATTTAGGACCTGTGATGGTTTGTTCAGCTTTAAAGCATTTTAAAACAAGATTAAACGCTCACTTTGTTTCCAATGTGGATGGGAATCATATCGCAGAAGTGGTGAAAAATCTGAATCCTGAGACCACTTTATTCATCATTGCTTCCAAAACTTTTACAACCCAGGAAACGATGACGAATGCACATTCAGCCAAAGACTGGTTCCTGAAGGCAGGAAAACAGGAAGATGTGGCGAAGCATTTTGTTGCCTTATCTACTAATATTGAAGAAGTTAAAAAGTTCGGAATCGCAGAAGAAAACATTTTTGAATTCTGGGATTGGGTTGGCGGAAGATATTCTCTTTGGAGCGCTATCGGATTGAGTATTGTTCTTTCTGTAGGATACGAAAACTTTGAACAGCTTCTGAGAGGTGCTTATGATACTGACCAGCACTTCCAGACAGCAGAATTCTCTGAAAATATTCCGGTATTAATGGGTCTTTTGGGAATCTGGTACCGTAACTTTTATGCTGCCACTACTTACGCAATTCTCCCTTATTCTCAGTATCTTGACAGATTTGCAGCGTATTTCCAGCAGGGAGATATGGAAAGTAACGGAAAATGTGTTGACAGAAACGGTGAATTCGTAGAATATGAAACGGGACCTATTATCTGGGGAGAACCGGGGACAAATGGCCAGCACGCATTCTATCAATTGATTCACCAGGGAACAGAATTGATTCCGGCGGATTTTATTGCTTATGCTAAAAGCCCGAATCATGTTTCTGATCACCAGGATAAATTATTAGCCAACTTTTTCGCTCAGACTGAAGCACTTGCCTTCGGAAAACTGGAAGAAGAAGTTGAGGAAGAACTTAGAAATGCAGGAAAATCTGATGAAGAAATAGACAGGCTCATCAATTTCAAAGTCTTCCACGGAAACACTCCGACTAACTCTATATTATTCAAAGAGTTAACCCCTTATTCACTAGGGCAGCTGATTGCTTTATATGAACATAAAATTTTTGTTCAGGGTGTGATCTGGAATATTTTCAGCTTTGACCAGTTTGGAGTGGAATTAGGAAAAGTATTAGCCAATAAAATCCTTCCTGAACTTGAGAACAATGAAACCATAAGTTCTCACGACAGTTCTACCAACGGATTGATCAATTACTATAAGGAAAACAAATAGTAAGTAAAAAGAAAGTAAAAGTAAATCTATAAAGTAAAAAAGTAAAAATGGCAGAAATTCTTGACGGACTTAAAGTATCCAAGGAAATTAAAGCGGAGATCAAGGTTGAAGTAGAAAAGATTCTGGAAAGCAAAAGAAGAGCACCGCATCTGGTGGCTATTCTTGTAGGAAATAACGGAGCAAGCAAAGCTTATGTAAACTCCAAAGTGAAAGACTGTGAAGAAGTAGGATTTCAATCCAGCTTAATCAAATTTCCAAGCACAGTTTCTGAATCTGAACTATTGGAAAAGATTGACGAGCTTAACAAGTCTAAAGCAGTAGACGGGTTTATCGTTCAGCTGCCTTTACCGGATCAGATTGATCAGGAGAAGATCATCAATGCAATTGATCCGAGAAAAGATGTGGATGGTTTCCATCCTGAAAATTTCGGAAAAATGGCCCTTGAGATGGATACTTTCTTACCGGCAACACCTTTCGGAATTTTAACATTATTGGAAAGATATAATATTGAAACGAAAGGGAAAGACTGTGTAATTATCGGAAGAAGTAAAATTGTAGGAAGACCGATGAGTATTCTTATGGGAAGAAAAGATTTCCCTGGGAACTCTACCGTTACCCTTACACACTCATATACAAAAGACATCGAAGAATACACCAAAAAAGCAGATATCGTTATTACCGCTTTAGGAGATCCTCACTTCTTAAAAGGAGACATGATCAAAGAAGGAGCCGTAATTATTGATGTGGGTATTACAAGAGTAGACAACGACTCTCCAAAAGGATATTACCTTGCAGGTGATGTGGATTTTGACAGCTGTGCCGCAAAAGCAAGCTGGATCACTCCGGTACCTGGAGGTGTAGGCCCAATGACGAGAGCAATGTTGATGAAAAATACCATCATTGCTTACAAAACTTCGGTCTATAACGACTAATTTTAAAATGAATAAAGAAGAAGATATTTTATTAAAAGAAGGTAAAATGCTCCCTGTGATGGAGCATTTTTACACTTTACAGGGAGAAGGGGCACATACCGGAAAAGCCGCCTATTTTATCAGGCTGGGAGGCTGTGATGTAGGATGCCACTGGTGTGATGTAAAAGAAAGCTGGGACCCTGAACTTCACCCTCTTATGAATGCAGAAGAAATTGCAGAAACAGCTGCCAGACACTGTAAAACAATTGTGCTGACCGGTGGTGAACCTTTAATGTGGAATTTAGACATCCTGACATCCAAACTGAAAGAGCTGGGATGTACCATCCATATTGAAACTTCCGGGGCCTATCCTATGAGCGGACATCTGGATTGGATTACTCTTTCGCCTAAGAAAACAGGGCTTCCGAAAGAAGAAATTTATCAAAAAGCCAATGAGCTTAAAGTAATCATTTTCAATCATCATGATTTTACGTTTGCCCAGGAGCAGGCAGCAAAAGTTTCTGAAAACTGTAAGCTTTATCTTCAGAGTGAATGGAGCAAGAGAAATGACATGTATCCGAAGATCACAGATTTCATTCTGGAACACCCTGAATGGCAGGCATCTGTTCAGACTCATAAATATCTGAATATCCCGTAAAAAAGTGTAAATTAGCTGGTGTTATTCGCTATAATACCGATAGATGCAGAGAATTCGATACTCTAGATACCTGAAATCGATCATTATGTTGCTTGACCTCATGGTTATTGCATCTATCTTCATATTCTTTTTTATAACCAGAAACGAAAATTTAAAATACCATAGAGAAACCTGGTATCAGAATATTTTTTCTCTGATTCTGTTGTTTTTATTCTGGGTGCTTCTGAGCGGCAGAACAAAAATATACAATATCCCGAGGAACCTTACCTATACCTTGTTTCTTGAACGTCTTTTAATTCATTTCCTTTTTTTATACTTGGTGTTCTGCTTATAGGAAAGGTAAGTAAAAATGTATTTTTCAATTCGGATATTTACTGGCTTTCACTATACCTTTTTATTTTCATTTTTTTGGTGAAGTCATTGATCTATTTCGCCATCAAGTATTTACGATCGCTTGGAGCCAATTACAGGAATGTTATGTTTTTGGGAGACAGCCATTCCACAGAAATTCTGAAGAATATTTTTACAGAACGTAAAGATTATGGATACAGAATATTTGAATACGGAAATTCTGAGCTCAGCCTCAATGAATTAGTCGCCTTCTGGAAAAAAACGGAATTCATACCTTGTTTTTATCAATGGAGAACTCATATGATGAAAACATGGAAAATGAAATTTTCAAACTGGCAGAAGATAACAAGATTCATATTTCACTTATACCAAGTATTACTCAAAGCGATTTTTTCCTTTATGATCTTGGTTACATCCAGACTCAGCCGGTACTTAACCAGGCACGGTATCCGCTGGATTATTATTCTAATTATCTGATGAAAAGAACGTTCGATATTTTCTTTTCTGTCATTATATTGGTTTTCATCTGTTCATGGCTTTTCCCTATCATTGCCATTTTAATCAGAACGACTTCCAAAGGACCTGTTTTCTTCCTTCAGAAAAGATATGGTTTTCATGAAGAGGTTTTTAATTGTATCAAATTCAGAACAATGGTTGTCAATGATGAGTCTACCACCAAAACCACATCATTGAATGATTCCAGGATCACCAGAGTGGGAAGGTTTTTAAGAAAAACCAGCCTTGATGAGCTTCCCAGTTTATTAACGTGTTGAAAGGAGAAATGTCTGTGGTAGGCCCTCGCCCGCACATGTTGTCGGTTGACAATTATTACAAGCCAAAAATCGGAAGATACAGCTTAAGAAGTATGGTTAATCCAGGCATTACGGGGCTGGCACAGGTAAACGGACTGCGTGGTGACTTCGGAGATGTGGAAGTAGAAATGAAGAAAAGAGTCCTGGCCGATGCCTTTATGTAAGAAACTGGAGTTTTGTACTCGATCTGGTCATTATTTTAAAAACCATTTTTTTGGTTATCGGAGGAGATAAAAATGCAAAATAAAAAAACGGGCAAGGTTATCACTGAAATAAATTTTAACACAAAACCAGGCTTCAGTCTTATCCCTGACTCTAGCCCAATTAAATAAAAAAGTCTAATTTAGCAGTATGTTAAAAAAGTTTTTCACAGCGGTAGGGGAATACATTATCCTCTTAGGAAAATCCCTGCAGAAACCTCAGAAAATGAGGGTTTTCTGGAAGCTGTTCATGAGAGAAATTAATGATTTGGGAGTAAATTCTTTCGGGCTTGTAGTCTTCACATCAATATTTGTGGGGGCTGTAGTGGCCATTCAAATGTTCAATAACTTTGACGCTTCATCATTTCCTATTCCTACTTCATTTGTAGGATATGCTACAAAAGCAGTATTGGTACTGGAGTTTTCGCCAACCATTATCAGTCTCATTCTGGCAGGTAAGGTAGGTTCCTATATTGCATCCAGTATCGGGACGATGAGGGTTTCCGAACAGATTGATGCCCTGGATATCATGGGTGTGAACTCACCAAATTTTTTGATTTTCCCCAAAATCGTTGCTTGTGTTCTCTTTAACCCCTTCTAATTGCCATCAGTATCGTATTTGGTATCGGAGGAGGATATATTGCCGGAATCTTAACAGGAAACTGGACCGAGAACGACTATATTGTGGGAATTCAAATGTATATGCCCAATCTGTTCATTTATTATGCATTTATCAAAACGACTGTTTTTGCCTTCATCATTGCCACTGTACCTTCCTATTTCGGATATAATGTAAAAGGGGGATCGCTGGAAGTAGGTAGAGCCAGTACGCAGGCGGTAGTGTGGACAATGGTATTCATTATCATTTCCGAATTAATTTTAACCCAATTAATATTAAGCTGATGATTGAGGTAAAAGATCTTAAGAAAAGTTTTGGAGACGTTGAAGTACTTAAGGGAATTTCAACTTCATTTGATAAAGGAAAGGTAAACCTGATCATCGGGCAGAGTGGCTCAGGAAAAACTGTTTTTCTTAAAAGTTTATTGAATGTATATATGCCTTCATCAGGAGAAATCCTGTTTGACGGAAAGGATATCAATACCATGACAAGAGATGAAAAACAGCACCTTCGTTCAGAAATCGGGACCGTGTTCCAGGGGAGTGCATTATTTGACTCTTTAACTGTTGAAGAAAACATTATGTTTCCTCTTGACATGTTTACCAATCTTACCTACAGAGAGAAAAAGAAAAGGGTTTTTGAAGTAATAGGAAGGGTACATCTTGATAAAGCTGAAAAGAAATACCCTTCTGAAATTTCAGGGGGAATGCAGAAAAGGGTTGCTATTGCAAGAGCTATTGTAAACAATCCCAAATATCTGTTCTGTGATGAACCCAATTCCGGACTTGATCCCTATACTTCAAAAGTAATAGATGATCTTCTTTACGAGATCACAAAAGAATACAACACCACAACCATCGTCAATACCCACGATATGAACTCTGTAATGACGATTGGCGAGAAAATTGTATATCTAAGACTGGGAATCAAAGAATGGGAAGGCAACAAAGACATTCTGATTACCGCAGGCAATAAAAATCTGATTGACTTCGTTTATTCTTCAGAACTGTTTAAGGAACTGAGAGAATATTTACTTGAGAATAATAAAACGATTGAAACGACAAATACAAAAATAGACGATAATGAAAAAGGTACTTAGTATAGCGTTATTAGGGTTTTCAATGTGGGCATCTGCACAGATTTCACTGGCAGGTAAAGCTAACTTAATTTTTCCTACAGGGTCTCCTTCATGGTCCAATATCAAAGGAACAGTGAATGATGCGATTGAAGGAACAGGTAAAAATAATGTAGGATTTAATGTGGGACTTTCATTAAAAGTGGGTCTTCCTACTTCGCTGTTCGTGATGCCGGAAATCTATTATACTCATTTCAAAAATGAATTTACTACGGAGAATACTACTTTTGATGTAAAAAGCAACCGTATTGACGTTCCGGTTCTTTTAGGGTATAATCTTCTGGGAAATATGCTGGGCGTTTTTGCAGGACCTGTTGGAAGTTTTAACCTGAATAAAGACAATACTTACAACGATTTTAAAGAAAATGCCAAGAATGACTTTACAGTAGGATACCAGTTTGGTGCGCAGCTTGAAATCAAAAAGCTTATTGTAAATGCAAGATACGAAGGTGCTTTCAGTAAAGATCAGAGAAATTTTATCAACAAGGTTTCCGGTTCGGAAATCAGATATGACAACAGACCTAATCTGTTTATGGTAGGTTTAGGATATAAATTTTAATTTGATATCGAAAATAACAACTTTAAACCCTCAGATTTTATATTTGAGGGTTTTTATTTTGTTCTTCGAGTTCAGCCTGGCGTTTTGCAATTTCTGCAGCCTGTTTTTCAAGCTCTTCTTTGTCTTTCTGCAGCTGCTTGAATTCTTTTTTCTTCTGTTCCGCTTTAATAGCGCTTCCCTTACTTACATATCCAACCATTCCCCCGATGATAAGCCCGATACCGACACCAGCCATCATTCCCATAATGTGGGAAATTTTTATCTGCTCTACGGCAAAATCGGTTGTTAAATAGAAAAGTAATGCGGAAACAGCCAAAAGTATAAGTCCGGTAATTGATAAACTCTTCATAATATTGTGTTTAGGTGGTTATATAAAAAAGCCTTACCAAATTTACTAAAAATTTAATAAGGCCTTACTCAAGATTAAAATTCTAATTATAATTTTCCTCCCGCAGCCTTATAATATTCCAAAGCTTTCGGAAGATCTTTATTGATATCTGAAATTCTTGTTTCCGGGCTTGGGTGGGTAGATAAGAATTCAGGCTGTCTTGCTCCTGAAGAAGCTGCTTCCATTCTGTTCCAGAAAGGAATGGCTGCTCTCGGGTCATATCCGGCCATAGACATCAGATAAAGCCCCATTTCATCTGCTTCAGATTCCTGCCCTCTTCCATATTTCAGTAAAGCCACTTGTGAACCGATAGGATATACCTTCTGGAAAACACTGGCCCATTGTGCATTGGAGATGGTTCCTCCCAGGATAGCACCTCCGTACTGAGCTACCATTGCCTGAGAAATTCTTTCATTTCCGTGACCTGCCAGTGCGTGGGAAACCTCATGTCCCATTACCACTGCAAGACCGTTATCGTCTTTTGTTATCGGTAATATTCCGGTATAAACCGCTACTTTACCGCCAGGCATACACCAGGCATTCAGCTCGTTGCTCTGCAACAGATTAAATTCCCAGTTGTAGTTGGCAAGATCTGCTGATCTTCCTATACTCTGATAATATCTTTCTGCTGCACTTTTAATTCTGTTTCCTACATTTACCACTCTCTTTGCATCTGCCGTACCGGTAATTACCTTACCTTTAGACAATGTCGTTCTGTATTCCTGCGAAGACATTGTTAAAATTTCCGAATTGTTGGCCAGCTGTAAAGAAGACCTTCCTGTAATCGGGTTTGTAGTACAGGCAACAGCCGACAGAGCAATAGCTCCTATTCCAAATAGATGTGTAACTTTCATAGTTTGAGTGTTAATAATTCAACCTTAACAATTTTTATTCCAAAATATTTTGGAAAGAATATATTTGCATACATTTTGCTGTTTAAATTTAATAATTATCTCATTATGAAAAAGTATATTTCCTTACTGATGATTTTTGGATTTCTGTTTCTCTTCAGAGCTGTGCATCACAAGGAGCTTCAGATCCGAAAACGGTGAGCGCTTTGGTAGATTCCCAGGAGTTTACTTTCTATGCACAAAGAGCTAATCCTACCAATTATGATGTTATCAATGTCATGAATTCAATGCCTAATGCCACTGCAACCAGAATAATTAATCTGAATGGGGATTATACCATTGATGTCAGTAAAAATACGCTTGATGTAGTTCTGCCTTATTTCGGAAGACTGTTTAATCCAACTTATGGAAATACAAGTGATAACAGCTACCGATTTACTTCAAAAGATTTTACAGTAACTAAAACTCAGAATAAAAAGGGAAAATGGACTTTAAAGTTCAAGCCGAAAGACGTAAGAACCGTTGATGAAATCAATATTGAGATCTTTAAAAACGGTAAAGCTTTCGTTTCTATGAGAAGTAATGACAGACAGCCGATTAGTTATGACGGCTACATTTCTAAAACTGAGGTTAAACAGGAAAAAGGCAAACCTTAGTTTCTGTTTTCGTCAGATAAAAATTTTTCAACAAATAATTTTGCTTCAGTACTTGGATTGGAAACCATTGCTGAAGCATTTTTTTGTGCATATGGTAAGCTTCTTCTATGGCATTGCTTTTTTTCATGAGTGATAAAATATATTCCTGCACCCAATATTCGAATCGCTTTTCAGCCTGCTGAACACGGATTTCTTCAAAACGGCCGCTCTTCTTTTTCAGATCAATAAATTCAAAGATTTTATCATAGACTTCCTGCAATCCTTCATTGTGGAGGGCAGAACCTAACAAAACAGGGATTTTCCATCCTTTTTCTTTAGGCGGAATAAAATCGAGCGCTCTTTTTAATTCAAGTCTTGTATTTTTTGCTTTCTGAAGATTGTCCTGATCCACCTTATTGATAAAGATAAGATCTACCATTTCCATAATTCCTCTTTTTATACCCTGGAGCTCGTCTCCGCCTCCAATGATTTTAAGGAATAAAAAAACATCGGTAATATCAGCTACCAATACTTCTGACTGCCCTACTCCAACGGTTTCTATTAAAATATAATCATATCCTGCGGCCTCGCAGATCATCATGGTTTCAAAGGTAGTATTGGCTACTCCGCCCAGAAAGCCTGAGCTTGGGGAAGGACGTATGAAGGCCTTTTCTTCTTTGGCAAGCTCTTCCATTCTGGTTTTATCCCTAAAATACTTCCTTTGTTGATTGCCGAACTGGGATCAATAGCCAAAACCGCTACTTTTTTTCCCTGAGCAATAACCAATCTTCCGAAATTTTCTATAAAAGTGGATTTTCCGGCTCCCGGAACACCGGTTACTCCTACCCTCACAGAGTTTCCGGTAAAGGGCATAATCTTCTTCAGCAGCTCCTCTGCCTGTAGCCTGTGTTCAGCTTTTTTACTTTCAACCAATGTAATAGCTTTTGCAATCAGGCGTTTGTTTCCTGATCGTATTCCTTCTATTAGCTCTTCTGTAGAAAATTTCATTGATTCAAAATTAATAATTAAAATGGGAATGATCAATAGCTGCCTCATAATGACGGGACAAAAGGCATAAATTGCCTGATCTGATACGGACAATTCTCTATCATTTAATTTTTATTTCTTCTAAATTAAAACTACAAAGCCCTATATCAACGGCTTAAGGAATTTATTACATTTGTTATATATCAAAAAAGAAACATGAAAAAACTTATTGCTGCGGCTTCGTTAACTGCTATTCTGCTGGTTTCCTGTACGCCGAAAGCTGCTACATCCACTGCTACTGCAGGCGCTTCAACATCTACTGCCGAACAGATCGCTCAGGGGAAAACTATTTTTGAAAATTCCTGCGGAAGATGCCATAAACTACCGGATCCTGCTTCACATAACCCTGTACAATGGGTAGGAATCATGAATTCTATGGCTCCCAAAGCTAAACTGACGGATGAACAGCATCAATGGGTCTATGATTATATTGTTTCTGTGAAGAAGTAATCATCAAACAAAAATAGTATGAAAAAATTCATCTTAACCGGTATTGCAGCATCAGCATTTCTGGTGTCTTGCGGACCAAAAAGCGTGGCTGTAACAGGGCCTAAGTATACCTCATCTGAGCAATTGGCACAGGGAAAAACAATTTTTGAAAATTCCTGTGCAAAATGTCATAAGCTGCCGGAACCTACCAAGCATGATGACAAAGGATGGATCAATACGTTAAGCAGAATGGCTCCAAAAGCCAAGCTGACGGATGAGCAACATCAAATGGTATATGATTACCTGATTTCTGTCAATAAAAAATAAGCTTTCTAATGAAAGCTTATTTTTTTAGTATGAAGTCCGGCCGATTATTTTGTCTTCTTTACTGTTCTCGACCGTGTTACTTTTCCTTTGACCAATTTTTCTCTTTCTTCAATTGTTTCAAGCGCTGCCCTGCTGTAAGCAAATTTTTTAGCTTCTTTAAGAGTTCCCAAAGCCTGCTTATACTCAAAATTTCTTTCCTGTAAAAGCGAGAGACAGTTCAGAATTTCTGATTTGTCAATTCCTTTTATTTTCATAGCAAATGCGATCAGCTTTTCAGCTTCTTTATAATCTTCGTTATTCAAGAGGCATTCGATATAATATTTAGGCGTATTGATATTCCCGATGTTATTCTGCATGGCTTCATCAAAGTACTTCTTTGCCGTTTCATAATCTTTTAATTCTTCGGAATATACTCTTCCCATCAGACAGAGACTGTCAGCATCTTCAGGCTCGTAAGATAATGCATAGTTCAGTGCATCCATACATTCAGAAAGATTGAATGGAAAGTAGTCTAATGCTTCAAAATAATATTTACTTTTAGTTAAGGTCATTTCTATAGTTTTTGAGTTCATTTTTCAAGACATTCCTTTGTTTTTTGAATGTCCTGTCTTCATAATTCTTTTTAAAATCCGTCCCGGAAAATGTACGGACCGGATTTCCGCGTTCTACCTGCATCTGAAGGGACCATGTATCTTTCATCTTTCTTTCCAGCTGCCGGATATAAACGGCCATTACCTTTTCTTTAAGTCTGATAACGGATCGCTTTTTGTTCTCCAGCTGCGAGCGGGAATCCTGTACAAAGACCGTTTCATTAGTAGGAATATGCGTGGCTCGCACAGCGGTATTTACCTTGTTTACATTTTGTCCTCCGCTCCCCTGGCTTCTCACTGTCTGAAACCGGATATCTTTTTCATTGAACTCAATCATTTTTACATCATCAAGTTCAAAGATCCCGATAAACCAGTTACTTCTTTTATGCAGTTTTCTGAATGTACTTTTTCCTGTCCAGCAAACAGTTCCCAACCAGTTCTTTAAGAAAAGATTCATCTCTTTTCCTTTCAAAAGGATAGTCACAGATTTTAATGTCAGATTTTCATCACCGTTTTCACGATGAATGATTTCGTATTCTATTGTATTTTGTTTGGCCTCTTCAAGAAAGGTCTTCAGAACCTTGGCGGCTACCCACTGACATTCCAAAGGACCTCTTCCTGAAGTGATCTGTATTAATTTTTCCATTTTTATACAGGCATTTTGCTTAATAAAGGGTGTCCAACAGGATCTGTTCCCTTTTGTAATAAATCTTTTGCAGCCATCACTGCCCAGCACTTGTCACTGGAGTGGATATTTCTGTAAAATGAAAGTAAAATATCAGGACTCACAACGGTAAAACCATTAACCTCTATGGTTTCAAGATCATTTCTTTCAAAGAAGTCTATGGTAATTCTGTGGAATGTATCATTTTCAAGCTCTACCGTTTTTTCATACCTGCGGAAGTTCTCTTCACTGGGCAGATGATCATACCGGGTCCAGACTTTCTGAAAGCCTTCCTGCTTAAGGATGATAACAACATCTGCTACATTTTCTTTTTTTACAAAAACATCAATATCCTTATGGTCATGAGCATGCTTATATTCTGTATGTCCTGTTTCAGACATAAAATGCCATGCCCAGCCGCCTGATATAATGACTTTATCTTTTAATTTATCTAAAATTTCGAGTCCGGACCGGATTCTGAATTCCGGCCAGACTTCACCGTATCTTTTTATGTTATGTGGTGCTCCCATTCTTTTGTTTTAAGTATTTCTTTATTAAACCTTACAGATTTTTGAAACCTGTAAGGTTGTAAAATATCAGGCTGACTACCTATCCATTCTCACGATTCGCGGCTGGAAAGTTCCCAGGATATCTACCAGTCCGCTCTGTGCATTCATCACTTCATTGATATCTTTATAGGCCATTGGTGCTTCTTCTGCATTTCCGCCCATCAGGGTGACATTTTTCAGCTTCAGCTCTTTTTTGATATCATGCTGGGTAAAAAGGCTTCTGCACTCTCCTCTGGAATATGCTCTTCCTGCTCCATGTGATGCTGAATTCAGGGATTCCGCGTTTCCTTTTCCACGCACAATAAAGCCTTTCGCTGTCATGGATCCCGGAATCATTCCCAATTCATTTTCGTTGGCAGGCGTTGCTCCTTTGCGGTGAACAATCACTTCTTTTCCATTATGGATTTCTTTCCATGCAAAATTGTGATGGTTCTCAATCCTGGCCTTTACTCTTCCACCAACCGCTTTAACGAGCCTTCTGTGAATATCGTCATGGCAGGCTGAAGCATAATCTCCTGCAAGATTCATAGCTGTCCAGTATTCCAGTCCCAGATGGGTGCTCAGATCAAGCCAGGCGAAGTGTTGAGCTTCTTTTGGCAACGGGCACTGTTCTGCAGCCATTCTTGAGTAATATTGGGCAATCTCTGCTCCCAATCCTCTTGAGCCGCTGTGAGAAAGAATCCCCAGATATTTTCCTTTTGGCAGGCCAATTTGTTCGTATTCTTCAGTGATTTCCACTTCCCCGAATTCTACAAAGTGATTTCCGCCGCCTGAGGATCCCATCTGTTTGACCGCTTTTCCTTTTAATCTTCTTAAGATCGGGATCATATCAAATGTATCCCTGTCGAAAATCTCATGATCTATATGAGATTTATGTGTTTCATACATTCCGAATTTGGTATGCTCAGCAAGCGCTTTTTCATATTTATCCCTTGCTCCTTCAAGATATGAAACGGGTGTATCCAAAATACTGAGACTCATTCTGCAGCCAATGTCCATTCCAACTCCGTAAGGGATTACTGCATTTTCTGCTGCAAGAACGCCTCCTATCGGAAGACCATAACCACTGTGGGCATCCGGCATTAATGCGCCCTGAGTAGAAATTGGCAGTTTCAAAGCAGTGTACAACTGATTTTTTGCCTCTTCCGAAATATTGTTTCCAAAAATCTGAAACGGGGCACGCTGTGAATTCAGCATTCTCTTTTCAGTTTTTTTGGATGAAAGCAGGGTTTCTGCAATTTGCCCGAAGGTGAGATCTTTTTCAAAGCTCTCCGGATTCAGCAGGATTTCCTTTAAAAGAGATTTTACATGGTGAATATTTTTGGTTGCAAAATTTCTTTTCATGACTTCCAATGCTACGTTTACGCTTTGGTTATTTGGATAGCCCAGTTTTAATATATCTTTTCCTTTTAGTTTTAAATTTCCCATTGTTTTTGTTTTAAATAACAGTCGGACTTATACGTCCTGTAAGCTTTCTGCAATCTCTGTTGCAGACATTTTGTAGTGAAAATATTTTGTACTTTCATTTTGATCAGATTTGTATTTCATCTTCCATGAATTAGGCTTTCCATATATTGTTTTATGGATAATCCCGGCAACCTTATGCTGTCTCAAATAGGACTCCAGCTCTGCATATTCTTTTTCAAGTTCGAAATCTACAGGCTTATAATGGGTAATCATATTGGGTTTTATTCTAAGGATAAACCTCCATGGTTCAATGAATTCGTAGTAAATCTCATACTTCTTCCTTATAGGACAGTATTCTTCCTTTTGCAAAAAATACTGTCTCTCCATTGGTGTAAGTCCGAATTTAGGATCATTCCAGGCATATGCTGAAACTCTATTGAGCTTCTGTTCTCTTTCCACATAGATTCTTCTTCCGGATTTTCTTTTCTTTTTAAGAAATTTTCTGCTTTCAGAATACATGTATGTATTGATTTTCTTCAGAATTCCTTCAAAGAACTCTCCGTATTGGGATCTCATTACATCTTCCCTTACTACAAAGAATCTTACAAATCCTCTTTGATAAGGTTTATCCAAAGGAATCCATGGGATATTTCGTCTGATTTCCCAAAGTTCTTTACTACGTTGATATTTTTTTCTGATCTGTTTTTCTACATCTTTTCTAATTGTTCTTTTTCTGCTTCTTATGCTTCTCAGCCTGGAAAACAGAAAGTTATCATTTTCCATTGTTTACAGAAGTCTGATACGAGATTTTGCATTAAGCTAATTATCTCACACAGCTTATAATCAACTAAAACATTAGTTGAATGGATTAATAATAGACGATTACAGTATGATGATATAATTCACCTGATTCGTCTGTAATGACACTAAAAAGATTTCGGGTAAACCCGGGAGTTTGAAATATTGCGCAATAAAAAACCCGAAATCTCTACGACTTCGGGTTTTGATATTTCATTGTACTGTTATTCTAAGAATGTACCAAACCACGAAGCCTTACCACCATAAGTGGCAATCCAACTGTAGAATTCTGTTTAGTTCTGAACATTGCTTCGTTGTCTTTTATTGGTTAAACTTGATTTTCAGGTGCAAATATATAAATTTTTCTGATAATCAAAATTATTTTAGTAAAAAAGCTGATTAAAAAATAACCAGCCTTATAATTTATCGTGAAAATTAATCTTTTGAGCCTAAACTATCCATTTCGTCATCCATTCCTTTTACCTGATTGGAATGATAGACTCTTTCTGATCCGAGAAAGTAGATGTCATGTCTTGCTTTGGCAATGATTCCATTATATTCATGCTCAGTCATACCATCCGGAATGCTGTCTTTACTTTCCGAAGGTCTGCGATAAACTTCAAGAGCACCATATTCATTTAATACTTCTTTGGCTGTTTTTGCCTGTTCAAGATCATCGGTATAAACGATAACATTGCTTCTGCCTACACTGTGCTTGCGGTAAGCGTCCAACATTTCCGCATCGTGAGCGAAAACATAGTCAAAAAATCCTGTGTCTGTTTATCTTCCTGGTACTGATCAGACATTCCACTTTCTACTCTGGACTTTGAAATAATAATGTTTGCTTCGTCAAAGCCTTTTTGTTTTAATCCTTTTTTAATTTCCTCTGTATCTACAGTCACCGGAAATACTGAAACTACTGTATAAGCCATAATGAAATTTTTCATTAAACTATACAAAAGCCATGCAAGTTATTCTTTACAAGGGATTAATTTAGAAATCTTTTCAGAATTTCCACGGCACATTTCGGAAGATTGGTTCCGGGTCCGAAAATAAAGTCTGCACCGTTGGCATACAGAAATTCATAGTCCTGTTGCGGGATTACTCCTCCTACAACGATGGTAATATCGTCTGCTCCCAGTTTAGCCAATTCTTCCACAACTTGCGGAACTAATGTTTTGTGTCCTGCGGCCAATGAAGAGACTCCTAGAATGTGAATATCATTTTCCACGGCCTGTTTAGCGACTTCTTCCGGTGTCTGGAATAGTGGAGCGACATCGACGTCAAATCCCATATCGGCAAATGCTGTTGCTACTACTTTTGCACCTCTGTCGTGGCCATCCTGACCCATTTTGGCAACCATTAGCCTTGGGCGTCGTCCTTCTTCTTCTTCAAATTTCTGAGTCAGTTGAAGCGCTTTTTCAAAGTATTCATTTTTACCGGCATTCATTGCGTATACACCAGAGATTGTTTTAATATTTGCTTTATATCTTCCAAAGGTTTCTTCCATGGCATCACTCATTTCACCAAGGGTAACTCTTCTTCTCGCCGCTTCGATGCATAATGCCAGAAGGTTTCCTTTTCCTGTTTTGGCGCTTTCGCGGATTTCATTCAGGATCTGCTCAACAGCCTGGGTATTTCTTTCTGCTTTAATAGTATTCAGCCTTTCGATCTGTTTTCTGCGGACTTCTGTATTATCAATGTCCAGGATTTCTATCTGGTCCTGTTTTAATGAAGATTTGAATGAATTCACACCAATGATGAATTCTTCACCACTGTCGATCTTAGCTTGTTTTTTGGCAGCAGCTTCCTCAATTCTCATTTTTGGAATTCCGGCTTCGATGGCTTTGGTCATTCCTCCTTCCTGTTCTACCTCATCAATATACCTCATCGCTTCTTCAATCATCTGCTGGGTAAGGCTTTCTACAAGATTGCTTCCTCCCATCGGATCTACAACATCACATATTCCGCTTTCCTGCTGAAGAATGATCTGTGTGTTTCTTGCAATTTTGCTGAATAATCTGTGGGAAGGGCAATGGCTTCATCCAGGGCATTGGTGTGGAGAGACTGCGTTCCTCCTAATGCTGAAGACAAGGCTTCAATAGCTGTTCTTGTGATATTATTAAAAGGTTCCTGTTCTGTCAGGGACCATCCGGAAGTTTGAGAATGGGTTCTCAATGCCAGAGATTTCGGATTCTGAGGGTTAAACTGTTTTAAAAGCGTTGCCCAGATGTATCTTGCGGCACGCATTTTAGCAATTTCCATGAAATGATTCATCCCGATGGCCCAGAAGAATGATAACCTTGGCGCGAAATCATCAACATTCATTCCTGCTTTGATTCCTGTTCTTACATATTCAAGGCCGTCTGCCAATGTGTAAGCCATTTCCAGGACGGGAGTGGCTCCGGCTTCCTGCATATGGTAACCGGAAATAGAGATAGAATTGAATTTTGGAATGTTTTGCGAAGTATATTCAAAAATATCTGCAATGATCTTCATGGAAGGAGCCGGCGGATAGATGTAGGTATTTCTTACCATGAATTCCTTTAGAATATCATTCTGAATGGTTCCTGAAAGCTGTTCCTGTTTTACGCCCTGCTCTTCTGCGGCTACAATGTAGAAAGACAAGATAGGGAGCACGGCACCGTTCATGGTCATGGATACTGAAATCTGATCTAACGGAATTTCATTGAAAAGGATTTTCATATCTTCCACAGAATCTATGGCAACACCTGCCTTTCCTACGTCTCCTACGACTCTTGAGTGATCAGAGTCGTATCCTCTGTGCGTTGCTAGGTCAAATGCTACTGAAAGTCCTTTCTGACCTGCAGCAAGGTTTCTTCTGTAAAAAGCGTTGGACTCTTCAGCGGTAGAAAATCCTGCATACTGGCGGATTGTCCACGGTTTCTGTACATACATCGTAGAATACGGTCCTCTCAGGTAAGGTTCAATTCCCGGAGAAGTCTGTGTTAATGATTCATCTTTTACATCTTTTTTCTCATAGGATGATTTGAGTTCAAGCCCGTCTTTTTCAAAGTTGTAAATCTCTTTTTCCTGAGGTGATACACCAAAATCCGGTTTTTTCACAGAAATTGTCTTTCGCATTCCAATTATTTTTGTCCCCGTAAAGTTAATTTTTTTGAACGAAACATGAAACTTCTGTTAACCTTCTGTTTTTCTTCTGTTTAGTGAAATAAAAAAGGCCGGGCAAATGCCCGGCCTTTTTATTGGAATACTTGTAAAAAATCTATTTCATTATTCCCATTTCATACAAAGCAAATGATATAAGATCTGCATTTTCACTGATTACCTGATCTGTTGATCTTCCTGCTCCATGACCTGCGTTCTTTTCAATCCTCAGCAAAATAGGATTTTTACATGCCTGTTTTTCCTGAAGCTCGGCTCCGAATTTGAAGGAATGCGCCGGCACTACCCTGTCATCATGATCACTAGTAATAATCATTGTTGATGGATAACAAGTTCCTGCTTTTACATTATGTACCGGAGAATATGATTTAAGGTATTCAAACATTTCTTTACTGTCTTCTGCAGTACCATAATCGTAAGACCAGCCTGCTCCGGCCGTAAATTTATTATATCTCAGCATATCCAAAACGCCTACTCCAGGGAAGGCTACTCTGGCCAGATCCGGACGCATTGTCATGGTTGCCCCTACCAGCAATCCTCCGTTTGATCTTCCTGAAAGTGCCATATATTGTTTTGAGGTGTACCCTTTATTCTGAAGGTATTCTCCGGCAGCGATGAAATCTTCAAAAACATTTTTCTTCTGTTGTTTTGTTCCGGCATCATGCCATTTCTTACCATACTCACCTCCTCCGCGGATGTTTGGAACGGCATAGATACCACCATTTTCCATCCAGATCGCATTTACTACAGAGAATGAAGGCTGTAAACTGATGTTAAAACCTCCGTAAGAGTATAAGATAGTAGGATTTTTACCGTCAAGTTTAGTTCCTTTTTTATAATTGATCATCATAGGAACTTTTGTACCGTCTTTTGAGGTGTAGAATACCTGTTCTGAAACATAATCGTCCGGATTAAACTTCACTTTAGGCTTTTGATACACTTCTGATTTTCCTGAGTCTACATTGAATTTATAAGTGGTTCCCGGTGTAATATAATTACTGAAAGAAAAGTAAACATCTTTCTCTTTTTCTTTTCCTCCAAACCCTGAAACATTGCCTTTACCGGGAAGTGTAATTTCTCTGATCAGTTTTCCGGTTTTATCAAATTGCTTCACCTGGTCTATTGCATCAATCATATAGGTTGCAAAGAAATACCCTCCCCCGGAAGAAATTCCCAATACATTTTCAGTCTGCGGAATCACATCTTTCCATGTTGACGGAGCAGGGTTGCTTATCGTAGTTTTTACCAGACGCATATTCGGAGCATCTTTATCGGTAAAAATAAAAAGATCATCACCTTGTGTATCTACAATGCTTGCGTTGATATCAAATCCGCTTACAACCTGTACAAAATCTCCTCCTTTTTTCAGGTCTTTAATATACAGTTCGTTGCCATTGGTAGCATTAGCAGCAGAAATGATAAGATACCGCTGATCTTCAGAAACTCCTGCGCTCAGATATCTTCTTGGTGTTTTATCACCTCCGAAAATTAATTTATCTTCAGACTGTTTTGTCCCCAGCTTATGGAAGAACACCTTATGTTTATCTGTCATTCCGGAAAGTACGGTTCCTTCTTTTGGTTTGTCATAACTTGAGTAATAGAACCCTTCATCTCCCTGCCAAGAAATCCCACTGAATTTCACATCCAGCAATGTTTCATCAATCTGTTTTTTGGTAACTGCATCAATGATAATAATCTTATTCCAGTCACTTCCTCCTTCTGAAATGGAATAAGCCGCAAGATTTCCTTTTTTATTGAAAGAAAGATTGGAAAGAGAAGTGGTTCCTTTTTCCGAAAATTTATTGGGATCTAAAAATACTTCTGTAGCATTGGTTTTGTTATGGGTTCTGTACAGCACAGACTGAGCCTGCAAACCATCATTTTTATAATAATAGGTATAATCTCCTTCTTTGAAAGGGGCTGAAATTTTTTCGTAATTCCAGATATCTTTCAGCTGATTTTTAATTTTTTCCCTGAACGGAATTTTAGAAAGGTAATTCTGGCTGTAGGCAACTTCTTCATCTACCCATTTTTTAGTAGCTTCAGAATCATTTTCCAGATCTCTGAAAGGGTCAGAAACAGCGGTTCCGAAATAGGTATCTGTCTGGCTTCCTTTTAATGCTTTAGGATAATTCATTTTCTGAGAATAAAAAGATGCTGAAAACAATACTCCAGCAGTTAGCAATATAGGTTTAAAATTCATACTGAACGGTTTTCTCAAAAATACGTAAAGTATATGAAATAAAAAAAGTCCCTTCAGACGGGACTTTTTTTATTTATAACTGTGTTTTTCTACTATTCGTTTGCTCCGAAGCTTTCAAAATAGAAATCGGTGAGGTTGGTAACAATCTCATCCGGGCTGCCGTTCCAATAGTATATTTTACCGCCTTCCTTCAATTCGTAAAGATTAAAATTCTGCTCAGTAGTTACAGTTTTATCCGCATTTTTGAAGTCCTGAGTTGCCTGAATCAAATATTTTTTCAGTTCTTCCGGTTTTATTTTATTGAGGTCACCTTTTGGTCCTGATGTTAATTTTGACGGAACAAGGAAACTCACGGAATAACTTATTTCTGCTATTTTTTCGTCTTTGAGATATTCATTCGGGACTACTTTTACATTTTTAACCGTCAGCTTTCCGGTTTTAAAATTCCCAAACATGGCAGTGAAATAGTCTTCTGCCTCTTTTTTGCAAGCCGCAGCGGTAGCTTTGGGGAAAGCAGCAAGGAAATTCTCCACACTGCCGTTCATCATTTCTTTGGAAGTTTCTTTAAAATCTACCTGGTAAGCATTCTGCCCTTCAACGGTAGGCTTCAGATAGTCATTAAGCTTATTCAAAGCTGCTTCATCATTGTTGACAAAAGTTCCGAAGAACAATTCAAAAGCTTCTTTTGGTTTCTTTACTTCCGTCTGGGCAAACACATTCTGCCCGATCATCGTAAGCAGCAACAACAAAATAATTTTGTAATTTTTCATAGTTTATATTTATGTTTTGGTATTAAAAACAAAGCCCCTGAAGGATCAGAGGCTTTGCTTATCTATTATAATTTTTAATAATTTTCTTCTTCCCCTTTCATTTTCTCTGCATTTTCTGCCATGATTACCGCATCAATCATTTCAGAAATATCACCATTCATGTAAGCATCAAGGTTGTACATAGACTTGTTGATTCTGTGGTCTGTTACTCTTCCCTGAGGATAGTTGTACGTTTTAATTTTTGCAGAACGGTCTCCTGTAGATACCATAGTTTTTCTCTGAGCTGCAATATCTCCCTGAACTTCCTGAAGTTTGATATCATATAACTTGGCACGAAGCATTTCCATTGCCAGCTCACGGTTAGCCAGCTGAGAACGGGCCTGCTGGCAAACTACTACAAGCCCTGAAGGTTTGTGGGTAAGCTGAACTTTCGTTTCAACCTTGTTTACGTTCTGACCTCCGGCACCTCCTGAACGTGAAGTCTGCATTTCAATATCAGCAGGGTTGATCTCTACATCTACCTCTTCAGCTTCCGGTAAAACCGCTACTGTAATCGCAGAGGTATGTACTCTTCCCTGAGATTCTGTTTCAGGAACACGCTGTACACGGTGCACTCCCGATTCGAATTTCATGATTCCGTAAACACCTTCACCTTCCACTTTCATGATCAGTTCCTTGTATCCTTTTGCTGCTTCGTTGGAATCTGTTACTTCATGTCTCCATCCCTTGGCTTTGAAGTACATGGTATACATTCTGTAGATGTCTTCTACAAAAATAGCCGCTTCATCACCTCCGGTTCCCGCACGTAATTCTACGATAACGTTTTTATCATCAGCAGGATCTTTAGGAATCAGTAATACTTTCAGCTCTTCTTCCAGTCCCGGAATTTTAGCCTGGGCTTCCAGCTTTTCTTCTTTAGCCAAATCTACAAGGTCTCTGTCTGAACCATCGGCAATGATTTCTTCAGATTCTGCGATACTGTCCAAAGCCCCTTTATACTGATCGTAAACTCTTACAATTTTCCCCAAATCACTGTATTCTTTGTTTAAAGAAGAATATCTTTTTTGGTCTGAAATGACATCAGGCTGTATAATAAGGTCTGCAACCTCATTATATCTTTGTTTTATAGCTTCTAATTTTGGAATTAATGATTTAGACATTGTAGAAATTTTGTGGGTGCAAAGATAAGAATTATTAATTCAAAATTAAAATTCCGAATCAGCATAAATTTTTGAGCTTTAGGGATAAAGGGAGCAAAATGGCAAAAAGGGTGTATTCTAAATTTGTTTATTCCGGTCTTATCTGGTGCAGAAACCGGCTCTAGTATCTTTTAGAAAGTCTTCTGTCAACAAGATATAAAACAATTCCTACTGCGATAATTCCCAGTCCTATAAGACTTTCTTTAGGATTATGAATAAATGTAAAATAGAGAATATACATACTGAACAGCAGAAAAACGGCCGGGAAAATGTGGAAGGCATTCGATTTAAAGATTTTTCTGTCCTTTTTCTTCAGGAAGAATACAGTAGAAATAGCCAGACTTGCAAAAAGCTGTAAAATAAAAGCAGTGTAAACAAAGATCTCTTTGAAACTTCCTGTTAAAATAATAACAGCAGCAATCACAGCATGAGCAAAAATGGCTCTTACCGGAATTCCTTTTGCATTTCCAACTGATAGCGGTTTCCAGATAGAGGTATGTTTCGCGAAAGCCTGGGTTAATCTTGACCCTACCCATAAATATCCGCTTATCGTTGCAATCAGCTGCAAAGCAATAAAAATGTTAACGATTTTTCCAAAAGCAGGACCAAGCATATTGACCGCTGCTTCTCCCATGACGTCTTCTTTTCCTGCCAACTGGCCAACGGGAGCATGTTTCAGCATAATATAATTCACCAGAATATAGCTTACCGTCACAAAAACAGTTCCTATAATGAGTGATTTGGGAAGGTTTTTCTGAACATCCTTAATTTCTCCTGCGATATAGGAAGCTGAATTCCAGCCTGTATAGGAATAGGTTACAAATACCAGCGAAGTAGCAAAAGCAGGGAGCATGATCTCATCCTGCCAGCTGTCACTGAAATTCAAACTGCTGCCGATCTGTGGTGAATCTGAAAGCCCCACTCCCAGAATAACCAGTACAATAATAAAAGCTATTTTAATAAAAGTGAAAAAGTTATGAAACCGGCTGGATGTTTTCAAACTGAATGACAAAGTAACCGCGATCAGAAAATGGCGGCAATCGCAAACCCGTTTCCGAAAGAATAATTAAATACGGAAAGATATTTCGACATAGCCAATGCAGCTAAAGCAACAGGAGAGGAAAATCCGATAATCAGCGAAATCCAGCTTATAAGATACCCGAATAACGGATGATAGGTTTCTTTCAGATAAATAAAGTCGCCTCCGTTTCCTTTGAAATGTGAGCCTAACTCTGCATAGCAAAAAGCACCAAACAGAGCCAGGATGCCTCCAATGATCCACAGCAGGAAAATACTGTAGGTGTTGGTAATATCGGATAGCTGAAATCCCAGGGTGGTAAAAATCCCTGTTCCGATCATATTGGAAACAACAATTGCAGCAGCTGTTTTCCAGCCAATCTGATGTGAGGTAGTACTCATTTAATGATTAAAAGTTAAAATTAAGTCTTCCGAAGAAATAATTCCCCAGCGTTCCCATCTGCACCGGCGCATACTTGAATACCCCATAGTATGAATTTCTGTAAATCTGGCGATCCGGGAAAACATCAAAAATATTATTGGCACCTGCTGTAAAGTTGATACTTTTTGTAATATCATATCCAACACTGATATCAGTAACGACTTTTGGAGAGAACTCCTGCACTTCTCCAAACGGATAGCCATCTCTTATGACTTTGCCAAAATAGGTATTTCTTACGAGAAAATTGAACTTCCCGATTCCGTAATTTAATCCTAATGAAGCTTTTGTTTTGGGAGACAGTGTTTCAATGATATTGATCTGATCCGGGCCAAAAAACTGTTCCTGAGGCGTTCCTAAATTTTCCGGAAAATGGAAATCTGTGATTTTTGTCTCCGTATAATTTCCGGCAAGATTCATATTTAATTTTCCGTTGCCAAGAATCCAGTCATAGGTGACCACTACATCTACCCCTTTTGTTTCTGTATCAATGGCATTGGCGAAAAATCTTCCGCTTTCAACCTTAAACTGATCTAGCCTTGTGTCGGTAATATTACTGGTGATCACAATTCTGTCTTTCACTTTGATCCAGTATCCATCTATAGTGATGGTCAGATTGTTTAAAGGTTTCAGGGTAAATCCGGCACTTGCATTGACTGAAGTTTCCTGCCTGAGCTTATCAAATCCAAGAATTGCTGCGGCTTTGCTATCATTACTAAAGATTCCTTTGGTAACAATTTTCTCGCCGGAAGTAGAAATATCTGCATAGGAGTTATTAAAATACTGCTGCTGAAGGGAAGGAGCCCTGAATCCTGTACCCACAGCTGCTCTTACTGCATAATTTTTTACAAATTCATATCGTACAGCAAGCTTTCCATTCAATGTATTTCCGAAATCTGAATAGTTTTCAAATCTTGCAGCCGCATCAATGTTTAACTTTTTATCCAGATCATAGGAGACATCTGCATATACCGCTGTGGAATGCCTGTCCTTTTTCAGTGCATTATCCGGAGAAAACCCGATAAAGGACTGAGATCCGCCTGCACCAAGCACTGTTGAACCTTCGGTGGCGATATTACCGTTGACATCATACTGGGCATAAGAAGCTTCATCACCAGCTTTGATCTGATATTGTTCAAATCTGAACTCTCCCCGAAGGCAATATTGAAACGGTTTATATTTCTGGAAACATCAAGATTAATGGTGTTTTGTAGGAAGCTGTGTGCTCCGGCGTAGAAACTTGTTGGGGATTTTGCTCCTAATGAAGCATTATTCGTATTGTTTACATTGTAATTGAAAGTATTGCTTCCCAATGTATTACTAAGATCCAGAAGCCAGTCACTGATATTATATTTTGCTCCAACAGCATAAGAAATATCGTATATCTGGGATGCCAGCGTTGCCTGAAACCCATTCGGGTAAATGGATGAAACTACGTTAGATTTTTCACTCGGGAGCCTTCTGAAGCCAAAACCTTTTCCTTCCTTAATGCTGAAACCTCCGAAAGAATACAGTTTAAAATGGTCATTAAAAGGATATTCTGCATTGAAAAATAACTGTCCCTGTCTGATCTGTGCATCCCCGATCTGAAAATTAAAATCGTCACGTGTTAGTCCTCTTTTTGAATTTCTGCATCATCCGCAGCTCTGGCAGCTTTTACGGCTTCATCATCACCTGCAAATTCATAAGCAAAATTATCCCCGAAAATATCCAGATCATGATTTTGTGTTCTTGTTGTTTTCCCTCTGTGGCTTAGCTGCAGTGAAAGATTGATGTAACCGTCTTTCTTTCCTAATGAAGCACCGTAATTCGCTCCTGCCTGATATGTATCGCCATCATTTCTGCCGCTTATACCGTAAGTAAGGCTTGCTGATGCCCCGGCATTCTTTTTAAGAATAATATTGATGACTCCTGCAATGGCATCAGATCCGTACTGTGCGGCTGCCCCGTCTCTCAGAACTTCAATTCTGTCAATGGCAATCACCGGAATGGTACTTAGATCTGTTCCCACCGAACCATTCCCTACTGTATTCTGATAATTTACCAAAGATGTTGTATGTCTTCTTTTTCCGTTCAGCAATACCAGAACCTGATCCGGACCCATTCCTCTTAAGGTAACAGGGTCAATATGCTCTGTGCCGTCTGAAGCGGATTGCCTTACTGCATTAAATGACGGAATCACATAGTTCAGCAGATCCTGGGCAGTCATTTGCGGAGCACTCTTCTGAATTTTGTCGATATTAATAACATCTACCGGAACCGGTGTCTCCAGCTTTGTCCTTTTGACATTACGGTTTCCAACAATGATAATATCTTCAATTTCTTTCTCTTTATTCCCGCTCTCCTGAGCAGCCACCCAGATTGCTCCAAGCAATAATACAGCTGTACTTATTTTTTTCATTTTGTTCTTCCCAATTGATCATAACTTATCCGGCGGTTTTTTCCGCAGATACATAAGACTTCAAGAAATGGGATTCATATAGGCAGTCATTTCACTTATCTTCCCTCGGGTTGGAATTAGCACCTTCGCACTTCCGGAACCGTGCAGGTTGCTAAGGTTTCACCGGGCCAAATCCCTCCACCTTTCTTGATAAATCTACTGCAAAAGTAGACTATTTTTTTAAATGAACAAAAAAGGCAGATCTGCTGTCTGCAAATCTGCCTTTATTTTATAGAAATTGTTTAAACTTTTATTTTTGAACCATTAGTAATAAGAGTTTAAGAGTATTAAGACAAGCTTGGCTTTAAGCTTAAAAATCAGAATGATTCACCTTAACTATACTTTATTTCTCAAATCCTTCTTAATGGTTTTAATAAATCAACATTTTTATCAGTCTAAACAACTTCATAATCTGTTTTTATTTAATCATCATCTTTTGAATGGCGGTTCCTGTGTCTGACTTCAGCTGTACCAGATAGGTTCCTGCCGGATAGTTCACTTTCACTTCATAGGTTCCGGCTTCTTTATCCAGTTTGAATGAATTCAACCTTTTACCGGTCATATCAAAAATGGAAATTTCCCCGTTTTTCACTTTATTAAAAATTAATTTTGCCGTTCCGTTTTGTACCGGATTATCCGCAATCCGAAGCGATAGTTTGTTGTCTGCATTTACATCTGCTGCAGACAAAGCACCTGCATAATTTCCAAAGATTCTGAATTCTCCCGGCTGCAAAGTAATCGGAGCCGTTGTAGAAGCCACATCCGAAATACTGTCATCCATAAGGTTCTGCCATTGGCCTGTATAAGGAAAATAAGGAACCACATTTTGTGCAGAAGTTGTATAATTGGCCAATACCACCACATTCTTTATTCCTGTAGTAATAGCTGTATCGTAAAGGTAAATTCTGGTGATGAGCCCATTAGGGTCATTCGTAAGGTTATTGGACTCTATGCTGTATGTTTTGGTTTTGAAAATCTGATGGGCATTTCTGATGGTAATGATTTTTGCCCATGTATCATATACTGCTTTTCTGCTTGCATTGGTATCATATCCCAGCGTGAATGCGACAGGTTTCTCATCGGTTCTGCAACCACTGTTGATGGTACCGTCCGCACATCTGTTAATACTGAATTCATAGCCTAATTCTCCAAACTGCCAGATCATTTTCGGGCCGGGAATGGTAAAGAAAGTTGCACCGAAAGTTTTCATTCGGTCAAGAGCAGTATTCAGGTTTTTAACATCATAACTTCCGTTTACTGCACCGTAAGCAAGGTTTTTAAACATCAGCCTTTCCTCATCATGACTTTCTCCGTAGCCTACAGCACTCATGTTGGTAAAACCGTGAAGGCTGTGGTTCATACGGTCATAATTGCTGTTTTCCTTATATCCCATCGTATTCTGGTTATAAGGATCTGTCTGTTTATTCCAAAGCATAACACCTTTTCCTTCTGCTATTCTGTAGTTGGCCCACTGCTGTTCTTCCGCATCTGTTCCCAGGTGTTCAAAAATCATGTATGAATTCGGATCGATTGCCCACTGTCTGTCTGCATAATGTTTCATAATATCTACTCTGTCCTGCTGATAGGCATTGGTGCAGGTTTCATCATTTTCAGAACAGCTCTGAGTGAATCCTTTGGTTAAATCCCAGCGGAATCCGTCTATGTGATATTCTGTCAGCCATTGTTGAAGGCATCTTTCAACGTAATATTGCGTTGAAGGGCTTGTATGGTTAAAGTCATTGAATACATTGTATGAATGTTTCGGAACCTGATTAAAGTAAGGATTGTCCGGAGCTACATTTCCATAACCGTCGCCATCCGGATCTATATTCCAAAGTCTCACCAAAGGTGAACGTCCTGTAGCATGATTAAATGCGACATCGAGAATTACTGCAATTCCGTTCTGATGGCACAGGTCTACAAATTCTTTGAATTTTTCAGGAGTTCCGTAGGCTTTATCCAATGCATAATGGAATGAGGTATTGTATCCCCATGAAAGGTTTCCGTCAAATTCCATGATGGGGAGCAGTTCTATCGCATTGATTTTTAAATTCTTCAGATAAGAAATTTTATTGATCAATGACTGCCAGTTCTTTTCCTGTGTAAAGTCCCTTAATAATAATTCATAGACTACCAGGTTTTCTTTTGCCGGCCTTTGAAAGTTGGTCACCTGCCAGTTATAAGCTGTCTGCCCGGTTTTAAATGTTGAAACTTCAAAACCCTGCCCGGCCGGAAATGCAGGTAAATTCGGATAAGTGACAGCCGAAATCCACTGATCATCATATGAAGACAGGATTTGTGGTGAATAGGGGTCTGCTACTTTTCTAAGGTCATTGGTTCTGTATTGAAAAGTATAAAGCTGCTGTGGAGTCAGTCCAATCAGTTCAATCCAGTAAAGATCAGGATTGGTGGTATCTCTTTTCATTAAATACGTATCATTCACTACCCAGTTGTTAAAGCTTCCGATAACATGGACGAAATTTTTACCCGGCGCATATAAAGCCAATCCTACTTTAGTCTGATCTGTCGGGTGATAATTGATTCCTTGTTTTATCCAGTTCGGTATTGCTTCAGAAACCACATTTCTCGGAACCTGCAGAATAAATGCAGCGTTTTTTGAACTGGATCCCTGCGTCGCAACGAGCTCCATATTGGCATCCTGGGTAACAGTAAAACTGTAAGAATAGGACTGCGAAGGTGTTGTCGTAGTGTTGACAACCGTTCCGTTGGCTTTTAACTGAAATGTTGCGTTGACATTGGTTGTAGCAGTAATATTGATGGAATTACCAACCGGAACAGAAGTCAGGCTATTCACCAATGGGTTTGTAAGATTTAGGCTTAAAGTCCCCACATTTACAAAAATATCTGGCGAGGTCTGGTGTGACCCTGTTTTATCTTTTAATAAAACCCGAACCTTCCGATTCCTGTTCGCCCGAAGAAAGCAGTTGGAGTAAAGGTAAGCGAATAACTGTCCGTTGCTGCATTATAATTCAGCTTATTCAGGTCGTTGGAATTGTTCCAGCTTCCATTGGTAGGACAATCCTGACTGTTCTGATAATTGGTATCAAAAGACCAGCTCCAGATATAAATGGCATTATTGGAAACTCCCCAGGCAGATTCATCAATCTGATCTCCGGGAACTGTAAGCGTAATGGCGTCTGTTTCATTAAACGGATTGGGGGAAATTGTATAACTGATCTGCCCCAATACACACATGGCAATCAGCAGAAAAGCAACAGAATAAAATTTTCTCATGTCCTATTTTTTTATCGAATATAGGATTAATTTTTATTCATATTGCCTGTTTTTATTAAGTTCCCGGTAATATTGCCATTTTCAGAGAAAAATAAATAAAAAAAGACTCATGAAATCTCATGAGCCTCCCAATAAAAAGTAATTGTAATGAACTATTTTTTATATGGCGAATATCTTACCAATCAATTGGATTAATCTTTTATAATCTTTTTAGAAACGATCTGTCCGTTCTTTAATTTTAATTCTACGATGTATAACCCTGAAGGAAATTCAACCATGTTAATCTGATTATTTGAACATTGTACATTCATTCTTTGCCCTACCGCATTGATAATATTTACTTTTTCAATCTCTGAATCAGATTTAATCGTAAGAAATCCTTTTGTAGGGTTAGGAAACATTCCCGCCACAGCATTTTTAAGTTTAATTTCTGATGTACTCAAAGAAGATGTAGGTTTGATGCATCTTACTGATGCCCCCTGCCCTCTCATGGCACCAGCAGATGGATTGGCAATCGTTGATCCGATATAAAGATATTTTCCTCCTAAGCTTGATGTATCAGAGCTCCAGAAATACCCTCTTTGTCCTACGAAAGTAAAGTCTCCATTACTTGAGCCTCTGTACCCTCCCGCCGGTAGTTTCAGATTACTGCTGTAAGCAGTAGCAGGACTAAAAATTCCTTCAGCACCTACTAAAGTTGTCCAGTCTGCCTGAGAAGGCATTTTCCAATCCTGTCCTATTGCTTTACAAGGATCTGCTCCAACTGATGCATTAATCTCCGCAACTGATGCTCCAGTCCAGGCATCTCCACCTGAAAAACCAGCCCACCAAGCCGGAGAACCTGCTATATAACCACCTCCGGTAGTACTTATTCCTTCCGGTGTATTAGGGAATGGCGCCTGTACAATCTGGGAATTTCTAAGCTGATGGCCATCATCCCATCTTCCCCACTGGAAGAGATCTCCATATGAATTGGCATCAGCCACTGAGGAAGCAACCTGTGCGCTTCCCAGGTTCTGCTGAAGCCATATTTTTCCATCTGCTCCCCTTACAGTGGTATAAGCAACCTGCTGGCCGCGATACATAAAACTTACACAGCCTATATCACCCGTATTGGCACCAGGGTCTGTATTGCTGCATGTTTGTGGATTTAGATTCAGGGAAATTCTTTTAACTTTTGTTGTATCGCCGGAATACGCCAGAACCAGGTAATTTTGTGACTTATCTATGGCCAGATCATTATATTTTGCTTCACCATCTGAAACAAAGTCTCCTCCAAAAGGAATCCAGTTTTGTGAATCGTCTAATTTATAAACGGTATTTCTCAGGAAATTATCATTTTCAAAACGGCTGGCCACGACATATGGTTTTCCGGATTCTGTTACTGCTAATGCAATATGCTGCACCTTTCCATTGGAGAAATTAGCATTTCCAACCTGAATCCAGGAGTTCCCGTCAAACTTTTTAACATTCAGTTTTCTTCCTTCTCCTGAACCTGAAACATAAGCTACATAAATCATATTGGATCCGTCCAAAGCGATATCAGCATTGTACTGTTCACCCGATGAAGCAGCATCTGCAGCAGTTCCGCCCACCAGGCTCCAGTTTTGTGCTGAGCTGGCATCAGTACTGTTCTGATACACATTTATACCTCCGGAAACATTACATGTATAGATCATATTATTGGTTCCGATAACCATTTCAGCAAATTCAGCGCCACCCGAAAAGCCAGTATTGCCTACCTGCTCCCATGCTCCGCCGGAATATCTTTTAACTGTTCCAGAACCATAAGATCCATAAGTGAATAGGATATTATCAGAAGATACTGCTGAAGCCTGATAGTTCACAGCACTATCTGTAGCATTAGGAAGCTGAGACCATAAAGATCCTGTGAACAGACGTACTTCCATTCCGGAACCCGGGTAACTCAGCTGATTGGTGTAATAAATACTATTTCCGCCTGGGTTTACAGATAATGAATTGTAAGTGGCTATTCCTGTAGTTACTCCAGCAACACCTCCTAAGTAAGACCATGAATTCCCGTTAAATTTCTGAACAGAACCTTTAGTTACAGAAACATCATAATATGACAGATAATAGTTCCCTGAGTTGTCAATAACAAGATTATTAAAACTACTTCCGCCTGCAGATACATCCTGAACACCTCCTACATTTTCCCATTGCTGGGCATATATATAGCTTCCGGCAACGGTTAACAGTGCTAATCCTGTTCTGATTTTCTTTACAGCAAAATGTAAATCTTTAAACATATACAATATTATTTTTAATTATTCTAAATTTAATTTAATTTTGCGCAAAAGTACCTCTCATTATTAACGCCGGGTTATCATTTCCGAACTTTTGGTTATCCTGCGAAGACTTTCAATTTAAGAAGTTGTACCATAGCTGTAAAAATGTGCTGTATGAGGAAAACATCCGAAAGCGGACTGCTGTTCAGCTCCGAAGACATCAAAATCATCATGCAGGAAAACCTGTGCCCTGACCATTCATTCAGATCTCATGTACGGGAAGGAAAATCAAGCTTTAATCTTATTTTCCTGCTGAGTGATGGCATCTACTTAGAAGCTCCTGATTGCGGAACGAAGTTTCTGTTCAGAAAAAGCCAATATATCCTTCATTATTCTCCGAAGGAAAGTATGGCTGAACTTTGGACAGAAAACCAGGAAATACTGAAATACCTTCAGATTCAGATCAATTATCAGTATATTTTTAACCTCATCAATCCAGGACTTCATCGTGATAATGCTGAAATTCTTGAAAATATGATCCGTAATAATTTTATATTCCTGCATAAAGAAACACCACCGGATATGACGGTTGAAATGCATATGATCGTAAGGGAAATTCTGGGCTGTACCAAACGGGGAATTATGCAGAAACTATTCATAGAAGCCAAAATTATCAAACTTCTTATTCTGATCTTTGAGCAGTTCAATGAGAAAAACACACTGGAATCTACCCCAAAGACGCCTGAAATGATCAGAAAATTTATTGATGAAAATTACCACAGAAATATAAAAGCTGAAGAGATAGGAAAGTATATCGGGATGAATCAAAGTATCATCAGAAAGGAATTCAAATCTCGATATCATACAACAATAGCTCTTTATATTTCGGAACTCAGGATGCTGAAAGCTAAAAAGTTAATCACCAATAAAGAAATAATGATCAAAGAAATCGCAATAGAATGCGGTTACGAATATCTTCAGAACTTTACACGGGCATTCAAAAGGAAGTTTGGCATCTCTCCTGAAAGGATGAGGAATAATAAATAGAAAAACCGCTTAAAAAAATTAAGCGGTTCATATATGTTGTTTTGCTTTGATATTACTTTTTCAGAATTCAGGTGAAAAAGCAATGACAATCAATTAATGATGTCCGTGATCGTGAATGAAAGGTCCGTTTCCTTTAGGCTCGTTATAAATAACCTCTACACCTTCCTGCTCAGTAATAAGCTTTCTTCTGATGTCTTCAGGATTGAAAGGTTTTACTTTTCCGAAATACTCTTTCAAACCTTCAGTTAGCCACATTGGGATTACTAATCCGAAGAACATAAAAATACACCAGAATCCTACTAAGAACATAGTAATGAAGAAAATAGTCCACAGGAACTGGTAGAACGGCCAAAATGCTGATAAAATCGTTATCATTCTCTTAAAGATTTTAGGCAAAAATAGAACTTTTTTCCTTTTTACACAAAAGATCAGCGTTCTATTTTGTTATTTATTTTAATTTTAAACTAATTAATGGGCAAGATCTGCGAAGAAATCGTTGCCTTTATCATCGGTAATGATGAATGCGGGGAAGTCTTTTACTTCGATTTTTCTTACGGCTTCCATACCTAATTCAGGGAAGTCTACAACGTCTACAGACACAATATTATCCTTGGCAAGGATGGCGGCCGGTCCTCCGATAGATCCAAGATAGAAACCTCCGTATTTGTTACATGCATTGGTAACATCTTTACTTCTGTTTCCTTTTGCCAGCATAATCATACTTCCGCCATGGCTCTGGAATTCATCTACATAAACATCCATTCTTCCTGCAGTAGTAGGTCCGAAGCTTCCTGAAGCCATTCCTTCCGGAGTTTTTGCTGGTCCTGCATAATAGATCGGGTGATTTTTGAAATACTCCGGCATTGGTTTACCGCTGTCAATAATTTCTTTGATTTTTGCGTGAGCGATATCTCTTGCCACGATCAATGTTCCGTTCAGCTTCAGTCTCGTTTTGATCGGATATTTAGAAAGTTCCGCAAGGATTTCCGGCATTGGCTTATTCAGATTGATCTCAACAGCTTCTTCCAGGTGCGGAGGTGTATCAGGCAAGAACCTTTTCGGATCCTGTTCAAGTTGCTCAAGGAAAATTCCTTCTTTGGTAATTTTTCCTTTGATATTTCTGTCTGCAGAACAGGAAACTCCCATTCCTACAGGACAGGATGCGGCATGTCTCGGAAGTCTGATTACTCTTACGTCATGAGTAAGGTATTTTCCACCAAACTGAGCTCCAATGGCACTTTCCTGGCAGATTTTCTGAACTCTGGCTTCCCATTCAAGATCTCTGAATGCCTGTCCGGCTTCATTTCCTTCTGTCGGAAGATTATCGTAATATTTTGCTGATGCTTTTTTAACAGCCGCAAGGTTGGCTTCTGCTGATGTACCTCCGATTACCAATGCCAGGTGATACGGCGGGCAGGCAGCTGTTCCAAGGTCTGAAATCTTTTCTTTGATGAATTCTTCAAGAGATTTTTCGTTCAGTAAAGATTTTGTTTTCTGGTATAAGAATGTTTTGTTGGCTGAACCTCCACCTTTTGTTAAAAATAAAAATTCGTAGTAATCCCCTTTTTTAGCATAGATATCAATCTGTGCCGGAAGGTTAGATCCGGAATTCTTTTCATCAAACATCGTTAAAGGTACGACCTGAGAATATCTTAAGTTTCTTTTCTGGTAGGTATTGAAGATTCCTTTGCTCAGGTATTCTCCATCGTCTACTCCTGTATATACATTTTCACCTTTTTTCCCATTACAATCGCGGTACCTGTATCCTGGCATGAAGGAAGAGCTCCCTCAACAGCTACTGCAGCGTTCTGCAAAAGATTGTAAGCAACGAATCTGTCATTATCTGTAGCTTCAGGATCATCAATGATTCTTCTAAGGCTTTCCAGGTGTGAGGAACGAAGCATGAAAGACACATCTGCCATGGCCTCTTCTGCCAGTAACTCCAATCCTTTCGGGTCTACTGTTAAGATTTCTCTGTCACCCAGTTTTTCAACCTTTACATAGTCTGATGTAAGTTTCTTGTACACCGTATCATCTTTCTGAATAGGATACGGATCCTGATATCTAAAATCCATTCAATTTTTGTTTGTACAAAAATACGCCTCCTTAAAAAATATGAGTAAAATCAGTCAGTTAAATTGATATTTATAATGATTATAAATTGTGGGTTTCTGAGTTTATAAGTACCTTTATAGAAGATAAATAAATTAAGCCAAAGCATTATTTTTTTTCATTACAAATTAATAATGTCAAAATTTCATGGCTTTTGAATCAACAGATCATACAAATTTCAACCACTATGAATTACAGAATAGAAAAAGACACTATGGGGGAAGTGCAGGTTCCTGCAGATAAATTCTGGGGTGCACAGACAGAACGTTCCAGAAACAACTTCAAAATAGGGCCTGAAGGCTCGATGCCGCATGAAATCATTGAAGCTTTTGCTTATCTTAAAAAAGCAGCAGCCTATGCCAATACTGACCTGGGAGTGCTTCCTGCTGAAAAAGGGATATGATAGCGAAAGTATGTGATGAAATACTGGAAGGAAAATTGAATGACCAGTTTCCTTTAGTAATCTGGCAGACAGGCTCCGGAACACAGTCGAATATGAATGTCAATGAAGTCATTTCAAACAGGGCTCATGTGAATAACGGAGGAACATTAGGTGAAAAGTCTGAAATTCACCCGAATGATGATGTGAACAAATCCCAGTCTTCGAACGATACTTATCCTACAGCCATGCACATCGCTGCTTATACAAAAGTGGTGGAAGTAACGATTCCCGCAGTGGAAAAATTAAAAAATACACTGGCTGAAAAATCGAAAGCTTTCAAAGATATTGTCAAAATCGGAAGGACCCATCTGATGGATGCTACCCCACTTACTCTTGGACAGGAATTTTCTGGTTATGTAGCCCAACTGGAATTCGGATTGAGAGCTTTAAAAAATACATTACCTCATCTTTCCGAGCTGGCACTAGGAGGAACTGCTGTAGGAACGGGTCTGAATACCCCTAACGGTTATGATGTAAAAGTAGCAGAATACATTGCTCAATTTACAAAACATCCTTTCGTTACGGCTGAAAATAAATTTGAAGCTCTTGCAGCCCACGATGCCATTGTTGAAAGCCACGGTGCACTAAAACAGCTGGCTGTATCTCTGTTTAAAATCGCTCAGGATATCAGGCTTATGGCTTCAGGGCCGCGTTCAGGAATCGGGGAAATCCATATTCCTGAGAATGAACCGGGATCTTCTATTATGCCGGGAAAAGTAAATCCAACTCAAAATGAAGCAATGACCATGGTGTGTGCACAGGTTTTAGGAAATGATACCACGATTTCGTTTGCCGGAACTCAGGGGAATTACGAGCTGAATGTTTTCAAGCCGGTAATGGCTTTTAATTTCTTACAGTCTGCCCAATTGATTGCTGATGCATGCATTTCCTTCAACGACCATTGTGCCGTAGGTATTGAACCTAATCATGAAAGGATTAAAGAGCTTGTAGACAAATCTTTGATGCTTGTTACAGCTTTAAATACCCACATCGGATACGAAAACGCCGCTAAGATCGCTAAAACAGCTCATAAAAATGGTACGACATTAAAAGAGGAAGCCATCAATCTTGGTCTGTTAACTGCTGAACAGTTTGATGAATGGGTAAAACCTGAAGATATGGTAGGAAGCTTAAAATAATGATTATATAACTGATACAATGTAAAACTCCGGGAGCAGGTCTTCCGGAGTTTTTGTTTTGCAATCAAAATATATTTAATCCAATCCGATGGCTAGGCCGAATATCAGCGCTTTATCATTTTTAAAATAGCCGTCCTTAAAGAAGTTGCTGAAGTCTTTTTTTACAAATATGCTGAAGCCGTTATAAGAAAGAGTAAGCTGTGCCCCATACACAAAAGGATTTACCTGGTAATTTCCGCGGTCTCTTCTTTCTCCGTCACCGTCTTTCACAATATTATTCGTAGACATTTTCACCCCTCCATATACATTCGCTCCTATTTTAAATCCGGTATAGTAACTACGGTACTGGATATCCATGCCGGCATTTTTAAGTTTGGAGAAGTTATACTGTATTCCAAGAGGAACGATAATATATCCCGTTCTCAGTTTACTTTTATCCAGATTTTGATTGGCCTGAACCAAAGCAACTCCCTGGTCTGCACTTTTTGCAAAGTACATATTATTATCTGTTCTGACGGTTCTCCAGGAAAACCCTAATCCTGAAGTAACCGCCCAGGGGCTGGTTCTGCTGAGCTGATAATTCAGTTTCAGCCCAAATTCCAGATTATTCGCATATCCGATGTTCTTATCCAGTTCGTTATCCTGAGAGCTGTTTGTCAGTGTCATAATTCCGTAGGAGAAATATCCCGTAAAGCTTCTGGTAGGACGGAATTTTTTCAGCAGTTTTTCTTTAAGCTCTTCATTGGAAGTCACATCAGTATTCAAAAGAGAATATCTTACCTGCTTCTGAATCACATCATCCAGATCAAATCCCAGTTCTTCAATTCTTTTATCCATTTTCTCGGAATAGCGATCTGCAATCAGGGCCTTTTCTCTGTCGAATTCAGCCTTGTCCAGATTCCTGGCCTGCAACACCTTAAGCTCTTCTTCCATGAGCTTTTTTCTTCCTGGATAATGGCATTGATCTTAGCAGCATATTCTTCCACTTTTTCTTTGACAATCGGGCTTACCTCAGTATCTTTTTTGGAAGACAGGTTAATATTGAAGGTCTTTTGTGCATGGAAAGATGCTGAAACAAAGCATAGCAATCCCATTACGATTAATTTCTTGATCATATTATTAATTTTTAAATTTTCGGATGGATTATCTGGCATTCAGGTCAATAGTAGTAGCAACGTTGCTACCATCCTTCGTTTTTTCGATAACGTCTTTATGCTCTACTGAAAAAAGGAGCGTGGACGGGTCTACATATTTCTTTTTTTGGCCGGAGTTTTTAAAGAATCGGCTTTTGCCATGAGCTTAGGAGTGGAAATCTGGATAAATTCCGCTTTCTTTGCAGGGACAGTTTCTTTAGGAATCAGCTTCTCTGATCCTATTGCCACAGCAGAAACCACTTCATCCTTATCCTGAGCAGGTATTTTTGTATGTCTTTTTTATCATTATTCTCGGCTGCCAGCGGAATGCTGTTCTGTACCGGATCTTTTACGATACTGTCAGCAGTAATTTTTTCTGTTTTCTTTACAGTTTCAGGATGAATTTCCGCAGGTTGATTAAGAAAAACAGAACGGCACCCAAACCAAAGGTCAACATTAAACATGCAGCTATTAAAACCCATTTCATTTGTAACCTTGGTGAACGATTACTGTTATTATGGAACTCTATTTCAGACCACAGATCACGGGACGGAGTGATCTCTCTTTCGTCAATCTGCTTTTTGATCTGATATTCAATATTATCTTTAAACGTTTTCATTTTTCACTTTTTTTGTTGTTGAAAGTAGATCTTTCTTAATTTTCTTTTGCCCTGAAAAGTTGTGTTTTACTCACGGCAATTGAAATCTGCAAAGTATCGGCAATTTCCTGATGAGAATATTCTTCCAGTACATACAGGTTAAAGACCATTCTGTAGGCATCCGGAAGCTGATCCAAAAGTTCCTGCGCATTAAAATCACAGTCAATCTCCGTTTCGTGGATATCTTCATGAAAAGATTGATTGATCTCATCCAGATAGAAAACTGTTTTATGACTTTTGATAAAATTCAGGCATTCATTGACCACAATTCTTCTTGCCCAGCTTTCCAGGTTCGACTCTCCTCTGAAGCTTTCTATATGCTTAAAAATTTTACAGAATGCTTTAATGAGACAATCTTCTGCCTGGTACAAATCGCTTACATAGCTTTTGCTTATACTCAGAAATTTCTTTACATTCTGTTCATAGAAAATCTTCTGTGCCGCCGGATCCTGTTTTTTCAGGAGGCTCAACAAGTCATTCTTTTTATTTCCGAACAAGAGTTTCATGCTTATGCTGTTTCTATACTAAAGACAATGAAAACAAAAAAGGTTACACGTTTTTAAAAAAGTTTATTTACAATCTGTTTTAAGCTTTTCAGAATCATTTAATTCCGAATAACAAAAAGTTTAAACAGTTTCTATATTAAAAAAGCTGCCTTGAAAGAGGCAGCCTTGCATTTATCCTGAGAATTCATCAAGCATATTTCTGGTAGGAACAAAGAAAAGCGTTCCGGTAACGGCTGTGCTGAAGTCTAAAATCCTGTCATAATTTCCCGGCGGGTTACCTATAAACATGTTGGTCAGCATCTTTCTGGTTGTTGTAAATGTGCTTGCATAAGAAATAAAATAGGTCCCAAAGTCATTAGTAGAAGGGCTTCCGAAAGGCATATTATCCCTGACAATTTTCAATTCTTCCCCATTTTCACCTTCAATATTGGCTAAGGCAATGTGAGAATTGGAAGGTTTTACATCATCAGACATTTCAATATCATTTTCTTTTGATCTTCCGATTACTTTTTCCTGCTCTTCTGTGGATAATCCTTTCCATGCATCCATATTATGAAGGTATTTCTGTACAAAAAGATAGCTTCCGCCTTTATACTGAAGATCTTCATCTCCGATTTTTGCAAAGTAATCACGGTCGTCCCCATGCGGATTTTCAGTTCCGTCTACAAAACCAAGAATAGAACGTGCATCCCAGTATTTGAATCCGTGAATCTCCAGAATACTTTCGCCTACCGGGCTCAGCAGTTTGGATATTTCCACAGCCATATCAAAGATCAGGCTTTTGTTATCTGCTCTCAGGTGAAAATGGAGATCTCCGGGAGTGGAAACAGCGGTATGTTTTATTCCTTTTATTTCTTCAAATCTGACTAATTCCTTTGGAGGAGGTGTCGGAAGTTCCAGTTTTCTCCATGCCTCGGCACCAATTCCCATCACACAGCTTGCCCTGTTGTCCGGAAAACGGTTGAAAACCGAATTATTAAGATTTAAAACCAAAGCGCTTAGCCTCTGAAAAACATCCTTCAGCTGTGGACTTTCATTAAGTTTCCAGACCATAAAAATAGTATTGCTATTTGGATAATCTGTTACGTTCTGTGATTCTATCGTATTCATACCTCTTTTTTTGTGGTATTAAATATCCGAAACAGAAACCTGATCTGCAAAATATTGCTCAAGATCTTTCAGGGTTTCCGGGTTGGTCTGAATATCTTTTACCAAAAGACCTTTATTCACTACCACAATTCTGTTACACACTTCTGTGGTGTGAGAAAGATCATGGCTCGATATCAGGAAAGTAACTCCATCCTGTTTAGACAGTTCTTTGATCAGGTTTTTGAGCTTGATCTGCGTAGACGGATCCAGATTGGCAAACGGTTCGTCTAGAATAATAATCTCAGGATTCCCAATGATGGCCCCTACAATTCCCACTTTTTTCTGATTCCCTTTTGAAAGGTCACGGATATATTTGCCGGATTTAAGGATCTCCCCATTGAAAAAATCATGGAAAGGTTTCAGGAATTCATCTACAGATGCCTTGTTCTGGCCTCTCAGCTCCCCGATGAAGTAAAAATATTCTTCAGGAGTAAGATAACCGATGAGGAATGTATCATCCACAAAAGCTGAAACTTTATTCTTCCACGCTTCGGATTCGTTAACTTTAATGCCATCAATACTTACATACCCTGTAGAAGCCTGGATCAAATCCAGCATCAGGCTGAAAAGCGTTGTTTTTCCCGCCCCGTTATTTCCTACAAGACCAAATGTTTCCCCATTTGGAATTTCAAGATGTTCGATATTAAGAACAGTTGCTGTTCCGTATGTTTTGGATAAATTATGGATGTTGATCATGGCTTAACTTTTATTTTTAAATGCATCAAGTGTGCTGTATTTTTCTTTCTTATAATGTTTTACAATGATATCGAAGATCTTTTCTCTCAGGAAAAACCCGATAATTCCAATAACGGCAATACTTATTACTCCTGCGGTAATACCGGAAAAATATTTTGCCACCGCAAATACTCCCATTGGAAGAAGCATTTTTGGAATCAGCAGAAGCATTGCCACAAGATTGAAACTTCCTTTTTGCCCCATTCTTTTTTCTTTTGAATTCAGATCAATCTGGGTTTTGTTGAAGGCGCCAGACCATAAGGTAAACTGGGAGTTCACTCCAATATTGTATAATCCGGCTGCAAAAAAGGTAATGTAAACTTCCCAGCCAAAATACGCATAACAAAGAGCTATAATCACAGAAGCTGCTGTTACAATATTCATCAGCCACCATTTTGCTTTCAGATATTCTTTGTAAGGAACGTTCAGGGTCATCATCAACGGATAATATGAACTGTCAAAAGCCGGTACTCTCTGCCCGAACAGAAACTGGAAGCCTCCTGTTACAAAAAGCCCCATAAACATCATCATTGCCGGAGTTTTATACAGTGAGGAGGTAAACATCAGTAATCCGTAGAATAAGAACATAAAGCTGCCCAGCAAAATGCCTTTGGTCACCTTATTACGTCTCAGCATTTTTATATCATTATTGATAAATGTACCGGTAACTCCATACTTGTTTAGGAACGCTATATTTTCTGTTTTTCCAACGGTTTTCTTCGCTTCAAGTCCCTGATCAAGATAAAATTCGTTACGAAGGTAGCGGAAGCATATCCACCACAATATTACGAACAAAGCAACAGGAATCAGGGCAAAGTAAGGTTTTTCATAAAAGCTGAAGAAAACAGACTCAGAATAAGACAAAACCGGAATCATATTGTAATATCCCAACGCTCCTATTGTCAGGAAGCATATACCAATGATCACCGCCAGGGTCTCCTTACCGTTGAAGAAAATATTGATGAAATTATTCAGATAGAGTAATGAAATCACCCCTATAAGCCAGAGTACGATCCCGGGAATACTATATCCGTTGAATACAGCAATGAGTGAAAATGTAATGAAGAACAAAGAGCTCAACCAGCTGAATGCTGAAAGAAAAGTTTTAGCCAGCATATAATTGACCAATGTATTCTTCCTGATATTCAGGGTGAGAAACGGCTTGATATTCTGTGTAGGAATTTCCTGCCAGAGGTATTTGAGGGCAAGATCAATGATCCAGCCAACAATCAGAAATTTCGAAACCACTTTTAAAGGATTCTGGTGCATTTCCTCCTGCACGTAGAAAAAGCAATAAAAGCTCCTCCTACCAGACAGCCCATGAAATAAAGTATTCCGATAAACCGGAGTATTTTCATGGTTAAATTGATCCCTAAAGATGTACCACGGAAAAAGCTTTTGATTTCAAGCCTAAGGAACTTTAGAAACATATGTTAGTTTTTTTACATTAGTAAATATAATGTAAAATATGTTACAAATTTTTCAGTAAAAGTATGATTTTGCCACTATCCGATAAGCTCTTTCGCCTGGGCTAAAGCAGCTTCCGTAATTTTACTTCCGGAAAGAAGCTGGGCAATTTCATTCAGCTTTTCTTCGCTGTTCAAAGGAATAATTGTAGATTGTGTTCTGCCGGAAATATCCTGTTTCACCACTTTATAATTGTCATTACCTTTAGCGGCAACCTGTGCAAGGTGGGAAATAACAATGAGCTGCATGTCTTCAGACATTTCACGCATAAGGTTTCCGATTTCTTCTGCTACTTTTCCTGACACTCCGGTGTCAATTTCGTCAAGAATCAAAGTGGGAAGCTCGTCGCTTTCTGCAATAATTTTTTTTACAGCAAGCATCACTCTTGATCTTTCTCCTCCTGAAATAGCTGTCTGGATCGGCTTTAAAGGAAAACCGGAATTGGCCTGGAACAACAGCTGGATATTTTCCTTTCCAAACTGATTGAATTCATCAGCATCCTGCAGTTCAATATCAACTTTTGCTTTTTCAAGCCCTAATTTTTTCAGAAGACTTTCCGCTTTTTTAATAAAAACAGAAATATTCTTATGTCTGTTCTTTGAAAGTTTGGAAGCAAGACTTAGAAGTGTTTTTTCTTTTGAGAAATATTTTCTTCTGTTTCTTCAATCTGTGATTCCAGTTCTGAAGCTCCTTTCTGATCTCCTGCAAGCTGGTTTCGGATTTCTATCAGCTCATTCAGATCCGAAACATTATGTTTAAGGAACAGGGTATTGATTTTATTATTCAGATCGGTAAGGTATACGAGATTTTCCGGATTAATCTCTACTCTTTCCGCTTGATGTTCAAGTTCAGAAATAATGTCTTTAAGTTCAACAAAAGAGGTTTCCAGCCTTTCATCCAATTCTGCGAAACCGGCAGAAACTTCGGAAATTTTTGAAAGCTTATTGGTTGCCTCATTAAAGAAGGACAGAATTCCTATTTCCTCCTGATGAAACCTGGATAAGATCTGCCCAAGATTTTCAGAGATCATCCCTGCATTTTCCTGGACGGAAAGCTGGTTCCGGATATCTTCATAATCAACGTCATCAAGCTTCAGCTCTTCCAATTCGTTCAGTAAAAATTCTTTGTAATCACTTTCTTTATTGGTTTCAGAAAGTTGCGTTTTCAGTTTTTTCAGCTGCAGTTTAAGATTTTGAAAATCAGAAAATTCCTGCTGATATTCTTCAATGATCTTTTTATTTTCAGATAATCCGTCGATAATTTTAAACTGATATTCAGAGGTGAAAAGATTGGAAGTTTCAAACTGGGAATGGATATCGATCAGTTGAGAAGAAAGCTCTTTAAGAATATCCAATGTTACCGGCACATCATTAATGAATGCACGTGACTTCCCTGAAGGAAGAATCTCTCTTCGGATAATGGTCTGAAGCTCGTAATCCAGATCGTTTTCTATAAAGAATTTCTTAAACTGGTTATTGAGTGAAAATTCAGTTTCCACCACACTTTTTTCTTCAGTTTTAGCGATAGATTTTACATCTGCCCTCTCTCCTAAAATAAGCCGGAGAGCACCTAAAATAATAGATTTTCCAGCTCCTGTTTCTCCGGTAATAACCTGTAAACCATTTTTCAATGATACTTCAAGGGTATCAATCAGGGCAAAGTTTTTAATGTAAATTCTCGAAAGCATTGATAATCCGGGTTATAATCCAATTTCAGTTTGAAATGTAAAAATAAGTTTTTTTTTAATGAATTGAGAAAATGTTTTTCACTCCGCTCACCAATAATGTCGAGTATTTAACTTATCCGGAATTTCTAGACTTTCCACTTATTCCATTTATTGTCTATATTTTTTGGCGAAAGGATGATCATTGTTTGTTTTAGATCATTGAGAATCAAACCTCCGTTATTTCCGGAATTGAAAATATTGAAGATTTCATCACTTTTGGTATCCATGAACAGGTTAAAGAAAAATGCCTGCTGAAAACTGTTCTCATACATTTTCAATTGCATCAGGGCATCAAAAATCACTTTTTTTCCAGGCGTCTGGTCCTGATTGAAAAGGTTATCCAGTCCTGCTCTGTGGTAGGTATAAATGGTAGAACGTAACTGACTCCAGTTAGGGTTCATGATTTCGTTAATCAAAATAGAACGGCTTCTGGGCTCGTTGATGGTATTCCATCCCTCATAGTTTCTGTTTTGGGAATTCTGGGCAATCTGTTGTGCTTTTGCATACCATTGCGATCCTCCCATAGACTGAAAGCTGTCTGCATCCATCCCCAGAATCACATAAATATAGAAACTGATTACATCTGTAAGGTTTTTTCCTGAAAATTGTCTTTCATTAAAAATAAGGCTTTCATTCTCAATATATTCAAAAGCAAATCTCTGATCCTGAAGATTCAGCAGGGGAGATTCATAGGTAGTATTATAAACAGGCCTTACTGCCTGAATAACAATAGATCCCTTGAACTTGTTAACATCCCTTTCCGAAATAACAATGGAAAAACCACATTTTATTTTTTCAAAATTCTGAAGTTTTTTGCCTGTCCAGCTGGTATTATTGATAAAGTCTCTGAGACTTTTCTCCAATGCCTTATACGCCTGCTGGTTACTTCCTCCCAACTGCTGGGAGTTTACCTGCACCGTTGCCAGCAGCTCCTGGGAAAAACTTTGGGTGTATAGAAAAAACAGAAAAAATAAACTTATAATTTTTTTCATTGTCTATTAAAAATTGAGAACGGAAATTTATTAAAATTATTTTAAAAGTTGAGACTCAACAAAATCGAGAATATCTTTTGCCACATCATCTTTGGATTTCAGGTTGAATTCCTTCTTTTCTGTTTTGGTAAATATCCTGATTTTATTGGTGTCATTTTTAAACCCGGCTCCTTCGTCACGCAAAGAGTTCAGAACAATCATATCCAGATTTTTCTTTTCTAACTTCCCTTTTGCGTTTTCCTCTTCATTTTGGGTTTCAAGCGCAAATCCTACCAGAAACTGATGGGTTTTCTTTTCTCCCATCGTTTTAAGGATATCCGGATTCTTAATCAGTTCTATGGTAAGGTTTTCATCATTCTTTTTGATTTTTTCCTTAGCCACCTCTTTGGGGGCATAGTCTGCTACGGCAGCACTTGCAATTCCGATGTCTATCCTGTCGTAAAATTCAAAAACTTTTGCCAGCATTTCTTTTGCAGAAGTCACTTTATGAAGCTCAACATTCGGGTCGTTAATAGTTTGAGAACTTGGACCGGAAATCAGAATAACTTTTGCTCCTCTTTTTGAAGCTTCCCCTGCAAGAGAAAACCCCATTTTTCCAGAGGAATGGTTCCCGATGAATCTTACCGGATCGATAGCTTCGTAGGTAGGTCCGGCTGTAATTAAAACTGTTTTCCCCTCCAGGCTTCCGGAATGGTTTTCTGAAGTAAAATAATGTTCAACAGTATTAAAGATCGTAGCCGGCTCAGCCATTCTTCCCTGACCGATCAGTCCGCTTGCCAGCTCTCCGTTCTCTGCAGGTATAATGATATGCCCGAAGCTTTCTGCCAGCGACAGATTATTTTTAGTGGAAGGATGCGCATACATATCAAGATCCATGGCAGGAGCAATGAACACCGGGCATTTTGCAGACATATAAGTTGCAATAACCAGATTATCACACATCCCATGGACCATTTTGGCTAAGGTATTGGCTGTACAGGGAGCTACAATCATGATATCTGCCCATAAAGCCATTTCCACATGGCTGTTCCATGTTCCATTATCTCCATAAAAATCTGAATACACCGGCTTTCTGGATAATGTAGACAGGCTTAATTTTGTTACAAAATTTTCTGCATCAGGAGTCATTATTGTCTGTACTTCGGCACCATTCTTCACAAAATCCCTGATCAGGAAGTGAATTTTATAAGCCGCAATTCCTCCGGAAACAGCGATAAGTATTTTTTTACCGGAAACACTCATTTAGTTCTAATTTTTTGAAATACTAAAGTACTTATTTTTTCCCACACAATGAGGCTTTAAAACAACAAAGGTCATAAAAGAAGTGAATTCCTTTATGACCTTGATTTATTAAAACACAGACGATTACTTTCTCTCTTCTGTTTTTCTGAAATAGACTTCATCGTTTAACCATTCTTCAATAGCAATTGAAGTAGGCTTTGGAAGCTTTTCGTAATGTTTAGAGATCTCAATTTGTTCTCTGTTTTCGAAAACCTCTTCTAATGTAGAATTGTGAACAGCAAATTCATCCAGTTTATTGTGAAGTTCCGTACGGATCTCCGCATTAATCTGCTCTGCTCTCTTTCCCATGATAACAATAGCTTCATAGATTGAACCTACTTTATCTTCAATCTTATCTTTATCGTAAGTAATTGTATTTACTTCTGCTTTTGTATCTTTTACACTCATTTTGAGAAAATTATTTTTATTTTAAGATGGCAAATTTACGAATTATCTTTGAATTTTGAAAGTCGCTGCCGGAGGAGGGGTCTTAAGTGCTGCACTGTCCCTCTGTAACTGCATTGCTTTCTTTTCATTGCTGATCTGATCTTTAATCTGCTGCTCGGTTTTATCTTTATCTGCCAGTTTTTCAGCTTCTTTTTTCTGTCTTGCTGTTAAGGCTGCCATTCTCGCTTCAGTCTGTTTTTTAACAACAGCAAAGTTCTGTTTTTCCTTTTCCAGTTTTCCTCTCAGATCTACAGCAGTTTTAGAATATTCCGTATCCGGAAGTTCTTTTTCTACCAGTTTTGTATAGGTTAAAGCACTCTCAATACGTTCTTCTTTAAGATTATACACGGATTTCATTGCCAGCTCGTAACGGGACTTCATGATATAATCATAAATTTTTGAACGAAGTTTTGTACTTGGAAAATCTTCCAGAACATTATCAAATGCTACATTTGCTGCTTTATATTCACCCATTTTGTAGTATTGTCTTGCATTTTCATAAGCCTTAAATTCCAGCTTATAAGACAATTCATCAATTAACTGGCTGATGTTCTTAGATCTTTCAGAGTTAGGATAATTGTTCAAAAAGTCCTGAAGCTCATTGATTGCCAATTCTGTACTTGACTGATCCAGGTTGTAATCCATAGATCCTTCATAATAGCATAATGCAGACATATATGCTGCCTCTTCTGCTCTCGGGTCTTTGGGAAAACTTACTGCGAAATTTTTAAACTGATGTCCTGCCAACTTATAACTTTTGTCATAATAGTTGGCGTACGCTGTATTGAAACCTACGTTAGGGAAATCATCTGTTCCCGCCACAAGATTAGCAAGTCTGTCATAAAGAGCCAATGCATTTTTCCACTTTTTCTTGGCGAAATTTTCATTAGCAGCTTTTAAGATAAAATCTTTATCAGCACTCCTCATTGCTCTTTCCTGCTGGCTTACACAAGACGTAACCACCGCTACAGCAAAAAGACCTAAAATATATTTTTTCATATAAAAAATTCAACAGTTTTCGGATTATACAGCCGATTTACTAATTTGCAAAAATATAACTTTTTTGTCAATAGATTTTTTTATGAATATTTAACGTAATTTTAGTCTGCAGCGTATCCCAAAATTGCAAAAACACTTAATAAAAGATTCATTCTCACCTTTTTCTCAGCTTCTTTTGCATAGGTTTCTTCATTTTTACTGGGAACATACAGTTCGTAAAAGTTTTTATTCCTGATCACAAATAAAGTAGAGCCTATGATCATCGTAAGAATATCCTCAGGCTTGGGAGTAAATGTAAAAACACCTGACGCAACTCCTTTTTTAATGACATCATCCAGCTTTTTTACAAACAGCTGATAGAAATCAAGCAGCTCATCCTTCAGGTTTTCTGTATGACGGAGCTCCTGGGTCACAAACCCATGGAAATAATTATACTTGAAAAGCTGGGCAACGATATACTTAATCATCTCGCGAAGCTGCATTTCCGGTTTGCCGTCTTTGATGGTATCTGCAAATTCTGAAAAGTTCTCTCTGGTCTTCAAAACCCTGTACTGATAGAGATAGGACATCATTTTCTCTTTAGAACCGAAGTAATAAGAGATCATGGCGACGTTGATATTTGCTTTAGAACAAATATCTCTTACAGAAGTTCCCTCGTATCCTTTTTTTGCAATCAGCTCTTCTGCAATATCCAGTATGTGAATCTGTTTTTCTGTAAATTTTTTTTTCATGAAGTGTACTTTGAGTAAAGTTAAGAAATTTTTAACACATTTATAAACGATCGTTTAATAATTTTAGATTAAATCTGAAATTACTTATTTTTGAATATGGATTTTTTTGATTTTCATCATCATAAGAAATATATCAGAAACGGAATTTATAACCTGGAGATCGGCCAGATGCCACCTAATTTTCCTTATTCTATCGGAATTCACCCGCAGGATATTGACGTTAACAATATAGAGGAGCAGTTTTCCCGGATGAAAAGCACGATATTCCAAAACTGTTTTGCCATTGGTGAATGTGGTTTGGATTCTTTGGTTTCTGTGGACCAGAAAATCCAGGAGGAAGTTTTTTTAAGACAGATAAAGATCGCCAATGAAGTAAAAAAACCTCTGATTATTCATTGTGTAAGAAAATTTTATGAGGTCATTTCATTTAAAAAGAGGACGGAACAGCCTATGATCATCCATGGTTTTAATAAAAAGCGTCAAATTGCGGAAGATCTTCTTTCCAATAATTTTTACCTGAGTTTTGGAAAAGCTGTTTTGTATAATTTATCTTTGCAGGATATTTTGAAAAACACTCCATCAGACAAGATCTTTTTAGAAACTGACAATGAAGATTTTAACATCGAAGAATTGTACCATAAGGTTTCGGAAATAAAAGGAATTTCTTTGGAACAACTCAATGAACAAATTTTAGAAAATTTACACACAATAAAAAATGGATAAATACTGGCTGGAAAGAACTGAACTTTTGATAAAGGAAGATGGATTGGATAAACTGACCAAAGCCAATGTACTTGTTGTAGGCTTAGGCGGGGTAGGTTCTTTTGCCGCAGAATTTCTGGCAAGAGCCGGTGTAGGGAATATGACCATTGTGGATGGTGATACGGTAGATATTACAAACATCAACAGACAGCTTCCTGCACTACACTCTACAGTTGGAAAGCATAAAGTAGAAGTGGTAGCTGAAAGGCTTCTTGACATCAACCCGGAGCTTCATTTAACCAAAATCAACGAATTCCTGAATCCGGAAAGGATGGATGAAGTGCTTGATTCCGGAAAGTTCGATTATGTCCTTGACTGTATCGACAGCGTAACGCCGAAAATCTGTTTGATAAAAGCTGCAAGAAGAAGAAAAATCAAGATTGTAAGCTCAATGGGCGCAGGAGGGAAAACCGACCCAAGCATGGTAATGGTAAGGGACATCAGTAAAACCCACAACTGTTTCCTTGCAAAACAGGTGAGAAAAAGGCTGAAGAAAGAAAAATCAATAAAGGGTTCAGATGTGTATTCTCCAATGAAATCCAGAAAGAGGAAAGCCTTAAGATGACTGACGGGAGTAATTTCAAAAAGTCATTCTACGGTACTATCAGTTTTATTCCTGCCATTTTCGGGTTGTATGCTGCAGCTGAAGTAATTAATCATTTAGTGAAGAAAAAAGATTAATGCAGAATTCCAAATATCCCAGAGCGGAAAAGCTCAAAAAAATACGGAGATCAGTTTGCTTTTTGAGAAAGGCAAATGGAGAACCAGCGGAAATCTGAGAATTATCATTCTGAAAGACAAGCCCGGTCTTCCTGTATCATCAGGAAAATTTGGTGTTTCTGTATCTAAAAGATATTTTAAACGGGCTGTTCACAGGAACCGTATCAAGAGATTGCTGAGAGAATGCTACAGGCTGAATAAAGAACTGTTTAAACAATCTTTCGGAAAGAAAACAATGGCTATGCTGTTTTGGGTTTCTTCTGATATGCCCCCAAAATTCCAGGATGTGGAGGCTCAGTTTATCAAACTTTGTGAAGCGCAGAAAAAATAATCTGTTTTCAATGATCTGATATTAATAAAATTCTGCTGAAGTTTATTTTTCCACGGATGACACGGGTAAATACAGATGATTGCACCAATGCTTTTTTTATTCAAGAACAGTAAAGTTCACATCACACATCACTGGGCCCCGGCTTAAAAATTAGCAGCACTTAATATCATATAGTTTTTGTAATTTAGGGAAAACAATAAATCTGAAAATTAATATGTTAGACAATGTTCCCTATTTTTCTTATATCATCAGTGCATTTATCGGCATTGGACTCGCTGCAGCTACGGGCTTCCGGGTGTTTCTCCCTATGTTTATTGTAAGCATTTCCTCTTATTTCAACTGGATCCCTATGAATGAGCATTTTGAATGGCTTGCGGGCCTGCCAACGCTTATTACCACCGGAATAGCCACCATTGTTGAGATTCTGGCTTATTATATCCCTTTTATTGATCATTTGCTGGACACCGTATCTATTCCTATGGCAACGGTTGCCGGCTCTATATTATTTGCCAGTCAGTTTACTGAGCTCGGAACCTTTCCGCAATGGGCATTGGCTTTAATAGCCGGTGGAGGTACAGCAGCTACCATCAGTTCCGGGTTTGCAGGAATACGGGCCGCCTCTACAGCCACTACCGGAGGATTGGGGAATTCTGTGGTAGGAACAACAGAAACTGCAGGTGCAGGTCTTATGTCTGTTCTCGCAATGGCCGCTCCTGTTATTGCTGCAATCTTCGCCGTAATTACATTAATTCTTGTTATTGTATTTGGACGGAAGGCCTGGAAAAAGCTGAAAGGAAGTAAAAACGATTCCCAGAGTTTATAAAAATAAAAGGTACTGTTCTGATCAGTACCTTTTATTTTTAATTTTTACTTCTGAAATCCTTAATATCCTGAATTCTGGATTCAAAATATTCTTTTTTCTCAGGAGTCTTTTTGATTAATATTTCAAACGCCTTTATTGCTTTTGTATATAATTTCTGTTCAAAATAAAGATTAGCCAGTGTTTCTGTCATCAGATGCGAGATATCGTCATTCTTTTCTTTTACTACATATGTACTTTCTTCTTTTAACTGACTGATTCTCGGATTATTTTCAATAAAGGTTTCAATAGCCTTTTCTTTAATTACCGACTTTTCCTTTTCGATTTCCTGCTTTCTGTCTATCTTCAGCCAGCTTTGCCATGTATTGATAAAACCGGGAACATTGCTGTCTATTGGTGACTGAGTCGTATTCTTCATAGTTACCTCCTGTACTTTTTCCACAGGCTCTTCTTTCTTTTCCTCCTGCTTGTCTTCAACTTTAAGTGTAGAAATATCGGTTCCGAAGAATGAAACATTCATTACAGGAACATCTTCTTTTAAGGTTTCTGTTTCAGTTTTTTCTTCTTCAACGGCTTCAGTTGATACAGATTCTTCCTGAGTTTCTGCTGACTGCTGAACTTCTTCCTGAGCAGCTGTCTTAACATCTTCAACGGCCTCAGCATGCTGTGCCTCTTCTATAACAGCTTTGCGTTCCACAACAGGAGTTACTTCTTCTGCCGGAGCTTTTATTTCTGGAACTGATACTTTTTCAGATTTATTGATTAAAGAATCCGGCAAATTAGATTCTACACTCATTGGTTTCCATGCTGACTGAACTTCAGGTACTTTTTCTCCTTTTTCTTCTGCAGCTTCAACGACAACATTTTCATCTACAGGCAATTGGTTTTCAATAATTTCTTCCTGTACCGGCTCTTCTTTGATTTGCTCAAGTTTTTCTTCGCTTGTTGACCAAAAATGAAAACTCTGGGTCTCAGCAAAGCTAATTTCATGATCTTCAACGGATTCAGGCTCTGTTTTTTCTTCTTGCGAAACAGACTTAGTCTCCTTCATCTTTTTCTCAACCTCTTCGATCAGACGTCTCATTTCCTCTTCATGTTTATTAACATTCGGCTGGGAAATTTCAACGGTCTCAATAGTTTCCTCATTATTTGCCTGGATTTTAACGTCCGGCATAAATGAATCGGTACCATGGAAGCTTACTTCAGCATCAGATATATCTGCGGAATGCGTTTCTTCATTACTATTTCCTTCTTTTGAAATCTGATCTTCATCAATAATGATTTCCGGTGTAAAGCTTTCTCCTGCATGTTCTGCTTTTTGCTGAGCAGGTTTTTCTATATTTTATTTTCAATGTCTTCTTCAGGCAATAAAGGTGCTACTTCATGGAAGCTTGTATTTTCGTTTTCTTCAATTTTTTCTTCTTCTTTCTCTGAAGATATCTGATTTTCATGAATGATCGTTTCCGGAGTAAAGTTTTCTCCTGCCTTTTCCTCTGTTTCAGCCTGTATTTCTTCTTTTGATTTCTGAACAGGTTGTTCTGCTGGCTCAGCCTTTTGCGTCACCAGAGTTCCTGATTCCAGAGTGGATTCAATATCTATTGTTTCAGAAGTCTGTTCATTCAGGAAATTTTCTTCTCCTTCAAATAAAATCCTGTTTCGCTCACCATTTACATAAATATGCTTAACCTCATGTGCAATGGGTAAAACACCTGCTTTTTCCTTCTCTTCTGCCAGTTTCTCTGCCGCAACTTCTTCTTCTCTTTTAATAGGAAAAGACTTCGTTTTCGGGGCCAGTTGTGCAGGCTTTTCAACTGTTTTAGATGGTTTCTTTTCTTCAGCAATTTCAGCTCTTGGTTCCTGCCTGATCTTTCCGTTGATCAGCTGATACAGAATTTTTTTATCTGTAGTATAGGCCGCTGTTGTAGAAAGCTCTTTCTGATAGTTCTCTTTTTCGTACAGGTGCACTCCATACAGATGGAGCGCCCTGATATTCTGGATATAAGGAAAAGTGTGAATCTCTTCTTTCAAAAGACCAAGGTCTTCCAACTGAATATTTTTCGGATTTTTTATTAATTCTAAAACTCTCGGATTCATCTTACCAATTCGCTACAATGTCGTTAAATATCTTATTAATAATTCTATCTGTCACCAGCTTTACCTGCTGGTCTTCGATCTGGCTTAGAGATACATCACTGTTGAATGCAGCTTCATCAGAATACGTTCTGTCAAAACTCGCATCCGGATGAATTTTATTTTCATAATGTACCTTTACTGTAATCGTAAGTTTATTCTGTGCCTGCTGAACTACTCCGCCCGAAGGATTTGTCTGGGTATTGGAGCTGATTGTGGTAGGGGTAATGGAATAGTCCGTAATTTCACCTTCAATCAGGATATCAGGATTTTCTTTTGTTCCCTTTAAAGTTGTTCTCTGAAGGAATCTGTTTTGTATTGCCGTAGAAAACTGCTGTGATAATGCAGGGTTTACAAGAGGTGCATTATTGGGAAATTCATTGATCTGAACTGTTTTCTCGTCTGTAAGAGATGATCCCGTAAAACTGTAGCATGAATTTAAAACTCCCAGCAATGCAAAAAGCATTACCGTTAGCAGCGACTGTTTCAGGCTGATATTTTTAATCCTGATATTCATTTTTGTGGTATTTCCTGTTATTTAAAATCTTAAATCTTCATTTTTGATTTTAATCTTCCAGATTATATTGTTTTATTTTTCTGTATAAAGTTCTTTGTGAAATTCCCAATTCATCTGCCGCTCTGTTCCTGCGTCCCTTATGCTTCTCCAATGCTTTGATAATCAAATCTTTTTCATTATTCTGAAGAGAAAGAGATTCCGGTCTGTTTTCTTCAATTTCAATATCTTCAACATCTTCGTAACTGTCTTCAGGATTTGAAATAATTGTAGGAGTCTGAACTGTCGGTGTATCATTATTGTTCTCAAAATATAATAACGATCCGGAATTCATCTGCGACTGACTTTCAGGGGTATAAATCCTGTTAATAAGGTTTTTCTCATGATTACTCAGATCTGCAGTTCCTCTGTTCTTGATCAGTTCCGAAGTTAAGGATTTTAAATCATTAATATCATTCCTCATATCAAACAGAATTTTATACATAATTTCCCTTTCGCTTCCGAAATCATTCTGCTTTGAGGTGCTCTGGTTATTTACCACCATTGGAAGATGTGTTTCCATTGGAATATATTCAGCAAGCTTCTCTGCAGTGATATTCCGGTTTCTTTCCACAACGGTCATCTGTTCCACTAAATTTCTTAGCTGACGGATATTTCCCGGGAAAGAATAGCTTTCTATGTAATGAACTGCACTCGGCTCCAATTCAAGCTCAGGCATTCTGTATTTCTCAGCAAAATCTATTGCAAATTTTCTGAATAACAAATGAATATCCCCTTTTCTTTCTCTTAAAGGCGGCATATCAATCTGAACAGTATTCAGACGGTAATACAAATCTTCACGGAATCTTCCGTCGTGGATGGCCTTCATCATATTAACGTTGGTGGCTGCCACAATTCTTACATTGGTTTTCTGAACCTGTGAAGAACCTACTTTCATAAATTCACCGCTTTCCAGCACTCTTAAAAGACGAACCTGGGTCTGCAGAGGAAGTTCTCCTACCTCATCCAGAAAGATGGTTCCGCCATCTGCCACTTCAAAATAACCTTTTCTTGTAGCTGTAGCTCCTGTAAAGGCTCCTTTTTCGTGTCCGAAAAGCTCAGAATCAATGGTTCCTTCCGGAATTGCCCCGCAGTTTACGACGATATAAGGCTGATGCTTTCTTCTGGATTCTGAATGAATGATTTTCGGAATAAACTCTTTTCCCACTCCACTTTCTCCGATCACCAGTACAGAAATGTCTGTAGGTGCAACCTGGATAGATTTTTCCAGGGCACGGTTGAGTGCAGGAAAGTTTCCGATAATTCCGAAACGGTTTTTTATGTTTTGTAGCTCGTTGCTCATAAGTAAATTTTTGATTATTGATTTAATGTTAATCTTCTACAGCGTTTCAATCTGTTGTCTGTAGACTTTGTTAAAGTGATGAGTGTAGACATCTTTCATTGTCTTTCCTTCATCATACGTTTGTAAGGCTAACTTTTTTAAATCCAAATAATCTTTGTTTCTGATCTTAGAAACTTTACTTTTAAAGTATATATTCTCAGCAAAGTCGTATTCTTTGCTTTGTTTTTCAAAATTTTCCAGGGCTCTGTCATATCTTCCCAGCTCAAAATAGGTAACTCCCAGCTGATAATGATCAAACATTCCTTTCACATAACCTCTGGTAGCCAGAAGCCTTTCTATAATCCCTGCGGCTTTTTCTTTCTCCCCTAGCGCACTGTAAGACATGGCTCTTACCACATCCAGATTATAATCGCCATTCTGGGATCTTCCAGGGTCCCCCGGGTAATATTTTTTTAATTGTTCTAAATCCTGAACAGCTCCTTTATAGTCTCTTAAAAACTGAAACTTTGTCCAGCCTCTGTAACCAAGGTACGTTTTGGGATCTAAGGCAACTGCTTTATCAATCAGAATCTTCCAGGTTACGAAATCCCCGTTTTTAAGATATGGAACTGCCTTTTCCATATAAGCATGGGAGAAATCAGGGCAAAGTTCAATAGCTTTATCAAAGCCTTCCTGGGATTCTGCGAAACCTTGTAAATCTGAAGCCCAGTTGTATAACCCGCACGCTTTTTTGCAGTTCTCACCCTCTACTGCATTACAGTTGACCTGTGCAATAGTATTGGTGTAAACTATAAGTAGCAAAAAGCTAAGGTAATACCTCTGAAACTTTTCCATTTTCAATTTTATAGGTTAAATACTGATAATAATCTACTTTTAAACCTTGTATCTCTTTCGGCATCCAGCCATCGAGTGATTTTGTAAACTGCAGCAATTTTTTTCCAATTCTTCATCCGGCACAGAATCTTTCAGATCCGGACTCATATGCCGTAATCTAAACAGGCCTGTCTTTCCTTCACAATTTACTAAAAATCTTACGGTAATATAACCGTTGATGTTTTTTCTGAATATATATTTTCTTTTTAAGTTTTTCAGTGATTGCGATCTTTTCTCCTCTGTAGCTAAATTGCTTTGCACCCTGATAGTACTGAAAGCTGACGCGTCCCCATTTTTCTGAACCGCACTTTTTAAAGTCAGGATCATCCTGTCTTTTATCAAACTCAATATCACCTACGGTATCAGGATACTTTTTCAGTTTGTTTTCTGTCTGGCAGGAAGCCATAACAAAAGCAAACAGGGCAAAAAGATAAACCGCTTTAATCAAAACTTACATTTATTCCGCTGTTCTCCCTAAAAGTGTGCCCTGCGTATTGTCATACACAAAAACGTTCACAATGTCACCTATTTTCTGTCCTTCAAGCTTATCAAAGACACATACGGCATTCTGAGAGTTTCTTCCCTTCCATTGGTTTTTATTCTTCTTTGAGATACCTTCTATCAGAATCTGATGTACTCTTCCCACATAGGATTTCATTCTCTGTTTGGAGAGCTCACCCTGAAGAGCAATTACCTCTGCAAGGCGTCTCTGCTTTACATCAGCAGGAATATTGTCTTCCATTTTTTTATGTGCAGGGGTTCCCGGTCTTTCTGAGTAAGCAAACATATAACCGTAGTCATATTCCACTTCTCTCATCAGGCTTAGGGTATCCTGGTGATCTTCTTCTGTTTCGTTACAGAATCCCACAATCATATCCTGTGAAAATGCTACTTCCGGAACAATTTCTTTTGCTTTTCTGATCAGATCAAGGTATTCTTCACGGGTATGCTGTCTGTTCATCGCTGCCAGCATATTATTGCTTCCGCTTTGTACGGGAAGGTGTACATATTTGCAGATGTTGTCATGTTTTGCCATCATTCTGAACACCTCAAGACTCATATCCTGTGGATTTGAAGTAGAGAACCTGATTCTCAGTTCAGGAACAGCTTTAGCTACGAGATCAAGCAACTGGGCAAAATTAACAGCTGTTGCTTTCTGCATTTCAGATGCCTTGGCAAAATCTTTTTTAGGACCGCCACCATACCAAAGGTAAGAGTCTACGTTTTGTCCTAAAAGGGTAATTTCTTTGTATCCGTTATTGGCAAGATCTTTACACTCTTCAATAATAGAGTGCGGATCACGGCTTCTTTCTCTTCCTCTGGTAAAAGGAACCACGCAGAATGTACACATATTGTCACAGCCTCTTGTAATGGTAACAAAAGCAGTCACTCCGTTCCCTCCTAAACGAACGGGATTGATATCTGCATAGGTTTCTTCTTTGGAAAGAATTACATTGATGGCATCTCTGCCGTCATCCGTTTCTTTTAAAAGATTAGGCAAGTCCCGGTAAGCATCCGGGCCAACTACAAGGTCAACCAGTTGTTCTTCTTCCAGGAATTTAGTTTTCAATCTTTCCGCCATACATCCCAAAACCCCAACCGTCATATTCGGTCTCTCTTTTTGAGATTTTTGAACTGGGAAAGACGCATTCTTACCGTTTGTTCTGCCTTTTCACGGATAGAGCATGTGTTTAATAGAATCAGATCAGCTTCTTCCACTTTCATCGTTGTATTGTATCCCTGTTCGTTAAGAATGGATGCAACAATCTCAGAGTCAGAGAAGTTCATCTGACAACCATAGCTTTCTAAAAACAGCTTTTTAGAATTTTCCGGTCTTTCGGCAATAGCAAAAGCTTCGCCCTGCTTTGTTTCGTCTATATATTTTTCCTGCACGATAATCAATTTAAAGCCCGCAATAGTAAATTACGAACAGATAAGTTTGCAAAGATACAAAATATTGTGACAGAATGTCAGCGGTATTATTTTAACAAAATCATAAAGTTACAGCTATCCGGAAAGTAGAGACTGACGGCATCCCCCGAAAAGATTCCGGTTCCCATTTTTCTGTAATCTGCTCTACAGCTTTTGTGATTTTATTTCTGATATCTTCCTGCAAATCTTCAGGTCCTATTTTAATATCGTTTAAAACCCCGTTTTCACTTATTTTAAATTGTATTTCAGCTGTTATCCCATCTGCATTCTTGATGTTCTGCTTTTCAAGATTAGAGATCAGTCTGTTTCTAAACGCTCCCATTCCTCCCGGAAATTCAGCGTATTTTTTAAGCCCCTGAGTAGTGTAATTTTCTTTAAAATTATCGAAGTAATCAATCGGATAAAATATAATAGAAACAGATCTCTGTACGTCTGAGCCTTTTTTCCATTTTTTCAATTTATTGATCTCCTCAAAAGCCTTTACAAAAATACGGGTAGGACAATCATCAGAAAGATTCTTATTTATAATTTTTGCCTGTCCTTTTTCGATTTCAATTTCAGCCAGAAACATTTCAGACATTCTGTTATTGCAGTGTTCAGAATTATTTTTGACCAGAATTGTATTTAAATCTTTATAAAACTGCTCAGCACCTCCTTTATAAGGACTCATATCCCCCCGGAGAGATCAAATGTCTGTGCTTTTCCTACAGCAAAAAGTAAAATTAATCCCAATAACTGTAGGATTTTTCTAATCATGATCATAAGTAAGTCTTCTCCTTGTTGAATCTGAATCTGAGCTTTGGTTTCTTGTGATAATCCTTTAACCCCTAGATAAAATCAAGAGATATTTTATCATTTATCGGTATTAGTCAATGTCCGTTGAGATTGAAGAGAAATTCATTTTAACTTTAATCTGTGAAGCCACAGGCTGCCCGTTACAGGAAGCCGGAGACCAGTTTTTTTTGATTCGCCTTACTACATACTGCATGTCGTCAAAGAAAACTTCGCTGTTGGCCACTTTAGGCATTCCCTTCACATCCACTACTTTTCCTTTATCATCAAGCACCAGAGTAAACGTAAAATCACCTGTAAGGGCATAGAAGTCAGAATTCAGATATGCATACATATATTTGTTCAGGATATCTTTATAGGCTGCAACGCCTCCTTCATAAGCTGCCGGTTTAAAATCAGTACATTTCACGGCAACCTGCATAAAAGGTTCTTTGATATCTATTTTTAAAAGATTTTTATTGCTTTCCCGGATAAAAGAGTCATCACGTTCTTCCTGATCCTGTGCAAAAGAAAAATTCACCGCACATAAGGCCAAAAATAAAAGTATCGTTCTCATAATTTACTAATAATAAACAAAGGTAAATATTTAGCCCTGTTATAAAAAAGAAAAACTTCATACAATGTATGAAGTTCTATAATATGAATATCCTGAGTTCAGAATGTATTTTGAAATAAATACCCTTAGACCTTACAGCAGACCTTTAATATGCTTGTAATTGGTTTTTACCGTCTCAAAAACCTCATCCATTTTACCTCCCAGCATCAGTTGTGCCATAGATTTGGTCATTCCCATAATTTGGTCAAATTCAATCTTCGGAGGAAGGGCCAGCGCATTAGGATTCGTAAAAATATTCAGAAGATAGGGTCCGTTGTAATCCAGGCATTCTTTGATAGCGCTTTCTACATCTTCCGGCAGATGAACGTTTTTACCCGGATACCCCATTGCATGAGCCACCATCGCAAAGTCAGGATTAATCATATCTGTTTCATTATCGGGCATGCCGCCAACTTCCATTTCGAGCTTTACCATTCCCAGAGCTCTGTTGTTGAAAACAATCAGTTTTACGGGTAATTTATATTGAAAAATTGTTGCCATATCACCTAATAACATGGATAATCCGCCATCACCACACATTGCAATAACCTGCTTTTCAGGATGAGCCAAAGCCGCCCCGATAGCCATTGGCATCGCATTGGCCATTGAGCCATGATTAAATGATCCCAGCATTTTCCTTTCACCGGTTCCTGTAATGAATCTTGCCCCCCAAACACAGCACATCCCTGTATCTACTGTAAAAACAGCATCATGCTTAGCCAGTTTATCTAAAGTATAGGCAACGTATTCCGGCTGGATTGCATTTTCTTTTCCCGAATCTTTTACATACTCCAGCTGGCTTTCTTTTACTTTTTCGTAAAATGCAAGCTGTTCATTCAGAAAATGGTCATCTGTTTTTTCTTCCAGCAGAGGAAGCAATGCTTTAATTGTTTCTTTGACATCGCCGGTAAGTCCCAATTCCAGCTTTGCTCTTCTTCCTAATCTTTCGGGGCTTTCATCGATCTGTACTATTTTATTTTTTACAGGCATGAATTTCTGATACGGGAAATCTGTACCCAGAAGAATCACCAGGTCAGCTTCATGCATGGCATGATAGGCAGAAGGAAAGCCCAGCAGCCCTGTAAGCCCCACTTCATTGGGATTATTCGGCTGAATAGCCATTTTCCCACGGAATGAATATCCTACAGGTGCTTTTAAATGCTTTGATAATGCAATGACTTCCTCACTTGCTTCAGCAGCACCGATTCCGCAATATAAAGTCACTTTTTTACTATTGTTTATAAGCGATGACAAGCTTTTTAACTCTCCGTCCGAAGGCCTTATTACAGGATTGGTTTTAAAGATCTGCGCTGAAGTAGTTCCTTCTTCTGCTTCCAGTTCCGATACGTCTCCCGGAAGGCCTATCACAGCAACTCCCTTTTTGGAAATGGCATGCTGAATAGCCGTCTGAACGGTTCTCTGTACCTGTTCCGGCCTTGTAATCATTTGATTATAATAGCTGCAGTCATCAAACAGCTTTATTGTATTGGTTTCCTGAAAGTAATCCATTCCCATTTCATCACTGGGAATTGTAGAAGCAATAACCAGCATCGGAACATGAGAGCGGTGAGCCTCATAAACCCCATTGATCAGATGAACGTGTCCCGGTCCGCAGCTTCCTGCACATACAGCCAGGCCATCCAGCTCAGCTTCTGCAGCTGCCGCATAAGCACCTACCTCTTCGTGGCGTACATGAATCCATTGGATACTGCTTTTTTTAACAGCAATATTCAGATGGTTGAGGCTGTCGCCGGTTACTGCATAAATTCTTTTCACATTGGCATTTTCGAGCATTTCAACAATCTGCTCTGCTATGTTTTTGGCCATAATTACTCTGTTTTGGTGGTTGTTCTTTTATGAAAAATAAGAATTGTAATGGGTATAAATCCCTACTTCTATCAAATTTAGCTAATAAAGTTGGAACTATCACCCCGTTTCAATGTTAAAACTTTGTAATTTTTGTGGTGGAAGCTTATTGTTTATTTTTATTTTCACTCAAACCTTATAGGTTTAGAATATCAACAAATCATACACAGGCTCAATTAAAACAAAACAGCCACCCAAAATGGCGGCTGTCATATATTATATTTGAGAATTACATCACTATTTCGATCTGATTTCTCAGCAGGTCTTCAAACTCATCTCTTTTACGGATAAGATGAGCTTTTCCGTCCAGGAATAAAACTTCAGCAGGTTTTAATCTTGAATTGAAGTTGGAACTCATTTCAAAGCCGTAGGCTCCTGCATTATGGAAGGCAAGAATATCTCCTTCTCTTACCTCATTCAGTTTTCTGTCCCAGGCGAATGTATCTGTTTCGCAGATATTTCCTACTACTGTATAAATTCTTTCTGCTCCTTTTGGATTGGATAAATTCTCTATCAAATGGTAAGAATCGTAGAACATCGGACGGATAAGATGATTGAATCCTGAATTTACGCCTACAAATACGGTAGCGGTCGTCTGCTTGATTACATTAGCTTTCACCAGTAAATATCCGCTTTTTCCCACCAGGAATTTCCCTGGCTCAAACCATAATTCAAATTTTTTACCGGTAGATTTTGAAAACTCAGAAATTACTTTTTCTACTTTTTTGCCTAATGTTTTCACATCCGTTTCTTCCTCACTGTCCTGATAAGGAATTTTAAAACCACTTCCCATATCCAGGTATTTCAGGTTCGGGAAATGCTCAGAAAGCTCCAGCATAATATCCAGAGCCTGCAGGAATACATCCGGATCTTTAATTTCACTTCCTGTATGCATGTGAAGTCCTTCCACATTCAGATTCGTGCTTTTCATCACTCTTTCGATATGACGAACCTGATGAATGGAAATACCGAACTTACTGTCGATATGCCCTGTTGAAATTTTATAGTTACCCCCGGCAAAAATATGCGGGTTTATTCTTACCAGAATAGGATATGTATTACCATACTTATTCCCGAACTGCTCAAGAATAGAAATGTTATCAATGTTGATATGAACTCCAAAAGTCATTGCTTCTTCTATTTCAGCCAGGTCAACACAATTGGGAGTAAACAATATTTTTCTTTCGGAAAACCTGCTTTTAACCCAAGTTTAACTTCGTTAATAGATACACAATCCAAAGATGCTCCCAGGTTCTTGACGTACTTAAGGATATTGATATTTGTCAAAGCCTTCGCTGCGTAGAAGAACTTAGTATGTTTTAAAAATGAAGAGGTAAGTTTTTCGTATTGAATTTTGATGGACTCAGCATCATAAACATACACCGGGGTGCCAAACTCATGGGCAATCTTTAATAATTCTTTTGAATTCATAATTTCATTTTAACATAAAAAAAGGCAGATTCTTCGGAAAAGAGCCTGCCACAATGATTATTTTTTATGCAAGACAACTCTTTTAAATATTCCAAACCTTAGAGAACTTTACAGCTCCCTTTTTTCCAGTTTTATTTTGTTTAAAATTTTGCATTGCTTCTATTTATTTTTCTGCAAAAATACTATTTATTTTTTTATTCTCAGAAAATGATTTGAGCAGCCATTCTTCTGAATAAAACGGTAAAGTGTTAATTTTTATATTATTTTGGCAGCGGTAAGGTTTCAAAATCGCCGCGAAGTAAAGCCAGCTGTAATTCATTATTCAGATCTGTGGAGGATAACTGGAGATCGATTTTCAGCTTCGCTAGCTTACTCAAAGTCTGAATCTGCGTAAACAGCTCATAAAAGCCGAAAGAAACTACTTTTCCGTTTTCTATAATTAAAAATAATTTTTCACCAAGCTTTCTTCCCGGTCCCAGCCAAAGCTCATTCCTTTTTCTGAATTCAATTTTCTGTCTCAATACGGAAAAATCATTAAACTCTTCCTGAGAGCCAATAAACTGAACGGCCTTTGTTCCCTGGGTAAACGATCTGAATTTTAAAACCGGTTTTTCAGTTTTATTGAGCTTATTTTTTCAACAATATATTTATTGTTTCTGAAATAAAGCCCGAATGGTAATATTTCTTTCTTTCTGATATTCTTTGAATTCAGAATCAGTTTTGCAATAATATCTGTTCCGGTAAGCTCAAAATTGATCTGCTCAACATCTTTCTGAATCTGCTCCCATTTTTTTGATTTGGAGTTGAAAACCTTTTTGAAAATTTGTTGATATCCTGAACATAATCCGAGAACATGATACGTCCTGCCTCATCCTGAAAGTATACAAAGCCTTTATCATTCGGAAGATCCTGAGTAAGCTCCTTGATTTTATTGATGTAGGTTTTGGCATTAGACTCTTCATGCTGCTTCTGAATAATTTCATTTTCAGTATCCTTGGAAATCAGTAATTTAAAGAGTTCCAAGGTGGCTCTTGCATCACCTTCTGCCCTATGATGGTTGGTCAAAGGAATTCCCAGCGATTTTACCAGCTTTCCCAATGAATAGCTTACCTCATCCGGTATCAGTTTTTTTGCTAACGGAATTGTATCTAAAGTGTTGATTTTAAAATCATAACCAAGCCTCTTAAATGATTGGCGAAGCATTCTGTAATCAAAATCAATATTATGCCCTACCAATGTCGTATTTTGAGTTATTTCGATGACTCTTTTGGCAATTTCATGAAATTTCGGAGCCGTTTTGACCATTTTCGGGGTAATGCTGGTCAGTTTCTGCACAAAAGGAGTGATATCACCTTCAGGATTTACCAGCGATATAAACTGGTCGGTAATTTTCTGACCATCATATCTGTAAATGGCGATATCTATAATGCATTCATTTCTATAACCTGCACCATTACTTTCTATATCTATAATCGAATACATTGAATGTGTGTTAACTGCTGTTTGTCGTTCGTATTTAAACCCGATGTATTATTCCCCAATAAACCTGGTTTTAGTATTAATGTTATAAAGATAACCTGCTAAAATAACAAAAAATATATCAAAGCAAGGCAGGTTATCCTTCAAAATTATCTTCTCCTGCCTCCTAAACCAAACATTCCGAGGATAGCTTTTGCTCCTTCTCTCATTAATGTATTGGTAAAGGTACGGCCTGCTTTACTCTGTAATACCTGCTCAAACATTCCCGGCTCTTCTTTTACCGGTTTTGTTTTTTGTGTTGGTAATGGATTTTGCGCGGCCTGCTCCATTCTGTTCGTAAGCATTTCGTAAGCAGATTCTCTGTCAACAGCCTGCTCATACTTGGCAACAAGAGCTGACCGAGCTGTAAGTTCAGAGATTTCGGCTTCGCTCAGGACATCCATTCTTGACTCCGGAGAGATCAGGTAGGTATGAACCAATGGTGTAGGTATTCCTTTTTCATCCAAAGCCGTTACAAATGCCTCTCCAATTCCTAAATTCTGGATAAGGCTGGAAGCATCATAATATTGCGTTGTAGGGTAGTTCTCAACAGCTTTGGTGATTTCTTTTTTATCTTTTGCTGTAAAGCCTCTCAGCGCATGCTGTATTTTCAGTCCTAACTGAGAAAGCACATTTTCAGGTACATCTCCGGGAATCTGAGTAATAAAGTAGATCCCTACTCCTTTGGAACGGATCAGCTTTACCATCGTTTCAATTTGTGAAAGAAGAGCTTTTGAAGCTTCATCAAAAATCAGGTGCGCTTCATCAATGAATAACACCAGCTTTGGTTTTCCACTGTCTCCTTCTTCCGGGAAAGTCATATAAATCTCCGCAAAAAGCGAAAGCATAAATGTTGAAAAAAGCTGCGGCTTATTCTGAATATCTGATACTCTTAAAATATTGACAACTCCTTTTCCGTCTCTTGTTTCCAGCAAATCCTGAACATCGAAGCTTAGTTCTCCGAAGAACCCTGCCGCTCCCTGCTGTTCCAGGGCGACAATTGACCTTAAAATCGCTCCGAGAGAAGCCGGTGCGATAGATCCGTAATTGGCAGCAAGCTCTGCTTTTCCCTGTGCATTATCCGTTACATACTGCAATACTTTCTTCAAGTCATTAAGATCAATCAAAGGAAGCCCTTTATCATCACAGTATTTAAAGACAATAGACATAATGCTTTGCTGAGTATCATTAAGCTCAAGGATTTTGCTCAATAAAACAGGACCGAATTCTGTAACGGTAGCTCTCAACTTTACGCCTTTCCCTCCTGAAATACTCATCAGCTCTACCGGAAATCCCTGCGGATTGTAAGGCAACTGGGTTTTAGCATACCTTTCTTCAATAACTGGATTCATTTGTCCCGCTTCTGCAATTCCGGAGAAGTCACCTTTAATATCAAGGACCAATGAGGGAATTCCTGCATGGGAAAGCTGTTCTGCAAATACCTGTAACGTCTTTGTCTTACCGGTTCCTGTTGCTCCGGCAATAAGACCATGGCGGTTAATTGTTTTCAAAGGGATTGTTACATTCACTTCAGGAACCACTTGTCCGTCAAGCATTCCTTTTCCTAATATAATGTGTTCTCCTTTCGGAGTGTATCTTGCGTTGAGTTCTTCAATAAATTGTGTTTTGTCTGCCATCTGATCGCTTTTTAACTTATAAATATAAAATTTTTGCAGAATATTTAAAGATATTTTCCAATGAACTTATCTTTATTCCACGAAAGAATAAATTTTATACTGCATAAGCAAATTTTAAACCAGATACAGTATGAAGCTTTTTAACCTTTAATAATGCAGACGTTATGAGTTAAATCCACCGGGAATACAGGAATAGACCCGCTACACCCGACACTGACGCGTTGCCGGAACTCAGATCCAGCATCAAAGGATTTCTACTCCAAAGGGGAGCCCCTTACTTCTCCAGCCTTACCGTCACCGCTTTATGCCCACGCTGCCGGAATGACAGTGTATAATACAGCAACAGTAAATAGCTTGTCCCCAGGGCTATATCTGAGTGACAATTCCGTTGTGGATGCTACAACGCGCAACCAGTTTCAGGTAGGGATCTGCAATTCAAACGGATACAGGGGGGATGACGGCCGGTCTGTAGGATTTGTTATTGTCGGATAGTAAAGCAATCCCGGTTCAGACGGAGAGGTATTGGGCTCCGGATTTTCATTCCCATGTGTTTCCTGAAATATAAGTGAACGGCGAAGTATTGGTCTGTGGGGCCATCATTTAATACCTTTTGGAAGAACGACCGGAACAAATAGAGATAGCAGCCAGCCCGAAATCAGCACCACAAAGAGTTTTATGGATTCTGCTGAAAATTTATCAGTCGGGAAATTTTAATATGTAGTTTTTGGGCTACATGTCATGTATTTAAAATGACAGTGAGTATTATCAATTTTTACAATATTTTTTTTCTGTTATTATTGATTATTGAGATATTTGCGTACAAAGATGTTTAAACTTCTTTAAAGAAAGAGTTTCCAGAAAATCAGCAATTAATAGCAAAGAAAATCCACGTAATGGAATTTGGCTTTATTGTTTTGTTTCCCAGGAAAATAAAAGTTTAAACAAGTTTTATATTAACTGAATTCCAAACCTGTAAAACTAAGCAACATGATAAAAAACAGCATTTGCAAATTGGCAGGTCGTAAGGCATTCTTTTTGCTGAAAAGCATGTGCATTTTAACAAGTATTGAAAGAAACTATCAATGGAATTTAACATTTCATTTAGAATTTATCTAATACTTCGTATCTTTAACTCATTAAAAAAAGACCCAATGAAAATTGAACAAATATATACGGGCTGTCTGGCTCAGGGTGCCTATTATATTGTATCAGAGAATGAAGCTGCCATTATTGATCCTTTAAGAGAAGTAAAACCTTACCTGGATCGTCTGGAAAAAGACAATGTCACTTTAAAATATATTTTTGAAACCCACTTTCATGCAGATTTTGTATCGGGACATCTTGATTTAAGTAAGAAAACCGGCGCTCCGATTGTATACGGACCTACAGCAGCTCCTGAATTTGAAGCCATTATTGCAGAAGATAATCAGGTTTTTGAAATTGGGAAAGTAAAAATAAAGGTTTTGCACACTCCGGGTCACACCATGGAAAGCAGCACTTACCTTTTAATAGATGAAAATGGTGTTGAAACGGCAATCTTTACAGGTGACACGCTGTTTTTAGGTGATGTCGGAAGACCTGATCTGGCGCAAAAGGCAACCAACCTTACCCAGGAAGATCTTGCGGGTATTCTGTATGACAGCCTTCAGAACAAAATCATGCCACTGGATGACAGTATTACGGTTTATCCGGCTCACGGGGCCGGTTCTGCCTGTGGAAAGAATATGCAGAAGGAAACGGTAGATATCTTAGGAAACCAAAAGAAGACCAACTACGCTCTTAATCAACCGGACAAAGCTTCTTTCATCAGAGAAGTTCTTGATGGCTTAACAGCACCCCCGAAATATTTCGGAATGAATGTCGCATTAAACAAAGGAGGTTATGAAAGCCTTGATGTTGTCATGAAGAAAGGACTGCACCCTGTTGCACCGGAAGATTTTGAAGCCGTAGCAGAAGAGACAGGAGCATTAATTTTAGATACAAGAGGAGCTGCAGACTTTCATAAAGGCTTCGTTCCCAATTCTATCAATATAGGACTGAAAGGAGACTTCGCTCCATGGGTAGGAACTCTTATTGTTGACGTAAAACACCCTCTATTACTGGTAACAGATGAAGGAACTGAAGAAGAAGTTATTACCAGACTAAGCAGAGTAGGATTTGATAATGTGGTAGGTTATCTGAAAGGAGGATTTGAAAGCTGGAAAAATGCAGGGAAGGAAACAGATGAGATCAGAAGAATTTCCCCGTCTGAATTTGCAGAACAGTTTACTGAAGATGCTACGGTAATTGATGTAAGAAAACTGACTGAATACTCAGCTGAACACATTGATAACGCATACAATAAGCCATTGGATACCATCAGTGACTGGGCGCGCACTATTGACGACTCTGAACATTTCTTCCTTCACTGTGCAGGCGGATACAGAAGTATGATTGCAGCAAGCATTCTTAACTCTCACGGAATCAGGAATTTTACTGAAATAGAAGGAGGTTTCAACGGGATCAAAAAACGGAAAAATTCCCTACTTCGGATTTTGTATGCCAGTCTAAAACTTCTTAAGATCATAAAAACTAAACTATGTCACAAAAATTCCAGGAAATCATTGATTCTGAAAGACCCGTACTTATCGATTTTTTCGCCACATGGTGCCAGCCTTGTAAAGTGCAGTCTTCGGTACTCAATACAGTAAAAGAAAATATCGGTGAGGGTGCCAGAATCATAAAGGTGGATGTTGATCAATATCCTGCCTTAGCCGCTCAATATGGTGTACGTGGAGTACCTACACTGGCTATTTTCAAAAAAGGAGAATTATTATGGAAGGAAAGTGGTGTTCATGATGTGAATACACTCACAAAACTTTTACAAGAATATGCTTAAACTGTGATTTTTCACAGTTTTTGTTTTTTTAATTCCCACAGATCACCCGAATCTCCACAGCTGTGAATGTTATTAACACCTGCGAAATCTGTGGGAAAATCTTAAAATTCAATAGAAAAAGAATCCCGGTCATTCAGAAACTGGAAATGTGTTCTGAAATCTTTCAATTCGTCCATATTTAATTCTGCGAACACAAGATTACCTTGCTTTTCGGAAATTTCTTTTCCGTCAGCAAAGAAGCAGTGGGAGCTTTCCTGATAAAACAGATTATTTCCATCTGTTCCGATTCTGTTTAAGCCAAATACAAAAGACAAATTTTCAATGGCTCTTGCTTTCAACAGATGTTCCCATGCTCCTACCCTTTTCTCAGGCCAGTTGGCAACATACAAAACAGCATCATAATCATCATTATTTCTTGCAAAAACAGGAAAACGCAGATCATAGCACACCTGAAGTAAAAACCGGATCCCCTGATATTCAACAATTACCCTTTCTTTTCCCGGTGTATACACTTTATCTTCTCCCGAAAAGGAAAACAAATGTCTTTTATCGTAAAAACACATTTCACCGTCAGGTCTTACAAAATACATTCTGTTATAAAACTTCCCGTTCTGTTCTACAGGAGCACTTCCACAGAATGCAGCATTTTTTTCTTTCGAGATCTTTTTCAGAAATTCAAATGATTCCTCATTTCTGTCTGACACTTCAGAAGCATCCATGCAAAAGCCCGTCGAAAACATTTCAGGTAGAAGAAACAGATCAGCTTCAATATGCTGAAGCCCGTTTTCTATGAGTTTAAAATTTTCAGTTTTATTTTTCCAGATGATATCTAAATTAAGCCCTGCAACTTTCATCTTTTATTCTTTTTAAGTTATTCCGAATCTGACGTATAAAAATACAGCTTTTATTATTACAAAGAAGATTAAACTGCTGAAAGAAGAGGTTCTTCCCTGAAAACAGGGCTATATTTCTTAATAATTTATTAAAGTCAGCCTTTTTTAGAATACTCACATTCTTTCGGTTTCATTTTTGATAGAGATATTTTTTATTAAAATCCTTAAAAATTTAAAATTTATGAAGAAATTGTTTTTTATGGTAATGATCTTCTTTTTGGTGCAATGGCTAATGCCCAGGCATGGACAGGTAAAGGGGATCAGAAAATACAGCTGGGGCTGAGCGCCTGGGGATATGGAACCGGAATAACGGGAACTTATGACTACGGACTCAATCAACTTATTTCAGTAGGAGCCGGGATCAATGGCTACTTCGACAATTATAAAAACAACGATAAGGATAATCGCGTTTTTGTTTTCGGAAGACTGAACTTTCATTTGCAGGAAGCCTTGAATCTGCCTTCAAAATGGGATATTTACCCGGGAGTAGACCTTGGAGTTGTTGGAAAAGATTTCGGAGTAGGTGCTCACATCGGAGCCCGATACTTCTTCACGGATAAAATAGGAGTGTTTGCCGAGGTAGGTAATAACGGCAGCCTTGGGGTTTCTTTCAATTTATAAACAAATCGTCTTTAAATATGACAAAGCTTCCCGTTTCGGGAAGCTTTTTTATTTGGCATAGTTTTGATAATTGTTACCTTTGCAAATTAAAATCTAAAATTTATTAATGGAAATAGCAATCAAACTTTTTCAGTTCATTCTGAGCATCTCTATACTTGTGCTTCTTCATGAGCTTGGGCATTTTTTACCGGCAATATGGTTCAAGACCAGAGCAGAGAAGTTTTTCCTGTTTTTTGATCCTTACTTCTCCATATTCTCCATGAAGAAAATCAACGGAAAATGGCAGTATAAGTTTTTATCAAAGAACCTGCCGGATTCTGAAGTAATAGAGGTCAACGGAAAGAAGGAAGAAGTTCCTGTCGATATATCTAAACTTCCGGACAATGACTGGAGAAAACATCCAGAACAAACCAAATACGGTATCGGATGGCTTCCTTTCGGAGGATATGTAAAAATTGCGGGGATGGTGGATGAAAGCATGGATACTGCCCAAATGAAAAAACCGGCAGAGCCATGGGAATTCAGATCAAAACCAGCATGGCAGAGGCTTATTATTATGTTGGGTGGAGTTACCGTTAACTTTTTCCTTGCATGGTTAATCTACAGCTGTCTTTCATTCTTCAACGGCGAAACGTACACAGATATTACAAAATTCAGTAACGGTATTGAAGCTACTGCCGCAGGAAAGAAAATGGGCTTCCAGAATGGTGACAAAATCATCAGCGTAGATGGAAAGCCGGCAGAAAGACTTGAAAACACATCAATCAACATTCTTTTGGGAGATCATGTTACTGTACTGAGAAATGGCCAGGAAGTTACATTCCCGGTAAATGCTGATGGTGTAGCTGATGTTCTTAAACAAAGAGAGGCAAAACTGTACATCACACCAAGAGTTTCTATGGTTATTGATTCATTGGCGACTCCTTCTTCTCAGGCTTCAGGATTAGCAAAAGGAGATAAAATCGTAGGAATCAATGGTAAAAAGGCCGTATTCTTTGATGAAGTAAGCACTCTTCTGAATGAAAATAAAGGAAAAACAGTTTCTGTTGACGTTGAAAGAAACGGAGCTTTACAAACATTACCGGCAGTTTCTGTTGACAAAAACGGAAAATTAGGTATCGCCATTGATACAAAAAGTATTGCAAAATCTATCGTAACCAATAAAAAATATTCTTTCGGAGAGGCTATTCCAAGAGGATTTACGAGAACTATTGAGGCATTAACTACTCAGGTTAAGCAGTTCAAGATTATGTTTAACTCTAAAGTTCAGGGGTATAAGAATGTCGGAGGCCCTATTGCGATTGTAAAGAATATGCCTGTAGATAAAGACGCTGACGGAAGCTTTAAAATCAACTGGGTAGCTTTCTGGAGCTTTACTGCAATGTTCTCCGTATGGCTGGCATTTCTGAACCTGATTCCTATCCCGGGGCTTGATGGCGGACACGTTTTATTTACGTTATATGAAATTATTGTAGGCAAACCGGTTCCTCAGAAAGTTTTGGAAAACGCACAGATGATTGGGGTTATCTTCCTGTTAGGATTGATGTTACTAATCTTTGGAAGCGACATTTTCAAGGTATTTACAGGGAAATTATAATTTTTTTAAAATTTTTCTAAAAAATATTTGTAGGGTATAAATATTCGTCCTATATTTGCACCACTTAAAACAAAGGACATTCCTCCTTAGCTCAGTTGGTTAGAGCATCTGACTGTTAATCAGAGGGTCGCTGGTTCGAGCCCAGCAGGAGGAGCAGAAAGACTTACAGAAATGTAAGTCTTTTTTTGTTTTTATATCCTTACTTTAATTTAAAAAAGACAGATATTTGTAATTTATCTCAACCCTTATGAATTATTTATCTGTTTTACTGAATATTATTCTCCTTCTCAGGTATTTTACATGTAACGATTCCTTTAATAATCCGACTATTCTTTTAAGAAGTATATGGGTTTGAAAAATCTGCGTCCCATCAATACTTTACAACCAAAAGCATAAAAAATCAATATTATACTATTGCATCATATCAAGTTATACCATGAAGAAAACTATTATTTCGTTACTCACAGCATTTTCTATGATCGGGATTTCGGCACAGGAAAAATCCTATTTCTTATCAAGTCCTTCGTTGAGCCCTGATGGCAGGACGGCTTATTTTTCTTACGACGGCGACATCTGGAAAGTCGATTCCAACGGTGGAAGTGCCTCAAGGATTACCGCTCTGGACGGCGAAGAAATTAACCCCCGCCTTTCTCCGGATGGAAAATGGCTTGCATTCAGTTCCAATCAGTACGGAAATTATGACCTTTATATAATGCCTTCAGAAGGAGGAACGATCAAGCAGCTGACGTTCCATACCGGAAAAGACGAAATGGAAAGCTGGTCCTGGGATAGCAAAACAATTTACTTTACTTCAAGCAGAAATAATAATTTCGGAAGTTTTAAAACCACAATTGAAGGAAAAACTCCACAAAAGCTTTTCAGCAATTATTTTAACAATACGAATGGCCTGGCAGAAACTCCGGCAGGAGAATATCTTTTCACAAGTTCATCTGAAAGCGCATATCAGGTACAGCGTAAGCGCTATAAAGGAGAAAACAATCCCGATATTTTAGGATACAATCCAAAAAATAATACGTTTAAGCAGTACACCAACTATGAAGGAAAGGATTTTAATCCAAGTGTAGATAAAAACGGTATTATTTATTTTATTTCTGATGAAAATAACGGAGAATACAATCTTTATAAAATTGAGAATGGTAAAAAAACGGCTTTGACCCAATTTGACACTTCTATTAAAAAACCTTTTGTATCCGCAGACGGCTCTAAAGTTATTTTTGAAAAAGACTATCAGCTTTATACTTACGATGTAACTTCAAAAAACACAAGGCTTCTTAACGTTAATCTGAATACCAATAAAACACTGGAGAAAGAACAAAACTTCAATGTGGAAAATAATATTTCCTATTATGATGTATCCCCGGATGGTAAGAAAATGGCATTTATAAGCCGGGGTATTTTATTTGTTTCTGATGTCGAAGGAAAATTTGCACAGCAGGTTACCGATGGAAAAGAACGTGCTATGGAAGTAAAATGGCTGAAAGATAACCGCACTTTGCTTTATAATCAGACTTATAACGGATATCAGAACTGGTTCACTGTTTCTGCAGATGGAAAAGGCCGGCCCAAACAGCTCACTCAGGATTTAAGAAACAACCGAAGCATTACGCTTAACAACGATCTTTCAAAGGCGGTTTACTTAAGCGGCCGTGATGAAGTAAGATTACTGGACTTGAAAAGCTTTAACTCAACAACCATTGTAAAAGATGAGATCTGGGCATTCCAAAACTCAAAACCCTCTTTTTCTCCCAATAATGAATATGTCTTGTTTTCAGCGAAACGAAATTTTGAGCTTGACATCTTCATCTATAACATCAAAAAAGAGCAGACTCTCAACCTTACCAATACCGGTGTTTCAGAAGAAGATCCTGTTTGGTCGCCTAATGGCAGGTACATTTATTTCGCCAGTGACAGAACCAATCCGTCCTATCCTTTAGGAATGCAGAAGTCTAATATTTACAGGATGGCTTTGGATTGGTTTGACGAACCTTTTAAATCTGAAAAATTCGACAGCCTTTTCACTGAAGAAGAAAAGGAAACAAAAACTGATACAGCCAAAGATACCAAAGGCAAAAAGAGTAAAAAAGAGGAAGACAAGAACAAGGAGAAAAAGGAAGAGAAAGAAAAAGAGCCGGTAATAAAAGAATTGAAAGTCAATCCTGAAGATACACTGGACAGAATTGAACTGGTTACCGACCGTTATGGATATCAGGACGACCCTGCGGTTTTTGCAGACGATAAAAAGGAGATCCTTTTATTTAACTCTAACCAGGATAACGGAAAAAGACAGCTTTTCAAAAAGGTATTTACTGATTTTGAACCCGCCAAATCTGAAAAAGTTTTTGATAAAGCGGCTTATTATCTGACTAAAAATGATAAAAATCTATTTGCCCTGATTGAAGGAAATATTTATAAAACAACTGTATCAGCTTTAAAACCTGAAAAAATAAACATCCAATATAGTTTTGATAAGGATTTAGCATCCGAATTTACCCAGATGTATGCTGAAGCATGGACGGGTGTTGAGGAAAACTTCTATGATGAAAAATTTCATGGAATTGACTGGAAAGCAAAAAAAGAACAGTATGCAAAATATCTTCCGTACGTACACAACAGAAATGATCTGCGAATTTTACTCAATGATCTTTTAGGTGAACTTAATTCTTCCCATACAGGATTTTCTTCATCCGGAAAAAGAAGAAGCAATGTTCCTGAACTATTTTACCAACGAAACGGGGATTATCTTCAAAAAAGACCAGCCTTATGTAGTAGAAAGTATCCTAAGGAAATCTCCCGCCTTCCGCACCGGTGTTGATATTAAACCAGGAGACCAGCTGATTGCAGTGAACGGAAGAAAGGTTGATCCTGATGAAAACCGCGAAACTTATTTTACCACTCCTAAAAAGCAGGAGGAGATCGTTCTTACATTCAGCCGTGGTGGTAAAAATATAACAGCCAAAGTACATCCTATTTCAAATATTGAATTAAAATCATTGCTTTACGATGATTGGATCTACAATAACCATCAGCGTGTAGACAAGCTCAGCAATAACCGCATTGCTTATTCATGCATGAAAAATATGTCTACTGATGAGCTGGACCGTTTCCTTCTGGATATGGTAGAACAGGAAAACAGAAAAGACGCTGTTATTCTTGATTTACGTTATAATACGGGCGGAAATGTTCATGATAAAGTACTGAATTTTCTTTCTCAAAGGCCTTATCTGCAATGGAAATACCGTGAAGGAAAAATAACAACACAGCCTAATTTTGCCCCTTCAGGAAAACCTATTGTTCTCCTGATTAATGAAGCCTCATTAAGCGATGCTGAGATGACAGCAGCCGGATTCAAGGCGCTTAAGCTGGGTAAAATTATCGGCCAGGATACTTATCGCTGGATTATTTTTACATCAGCAAAAGGTCTGGTAGACGGCTCTTCTTACAGGCTGCCTGCATGGGGAACTTATACTCTGGACGGACAAAACCTTGAAAAAACCGGTGTAAAACCTGATATTTATGTAAAAAACACTTTTATGGACCGTCTTCAGGACAATGATCCTCAATTGGAAAGAGCTGTTCAGGAAATCCTTAAAGATTTAAAGAAATAACATATTGTTTTAATATCCGGCCCTGAAATAACGTTACTTAATCATTTATGTCAGGGCCGGATTAAAATAGGATATATTAGCACAACCAGCATAGCTTATTTCCTCTATCTGCCGGGACTTACTGAAAAAAGATAAAATATTTCTTATTGAAATTCAATACATTTAGTTAAAAATCTTTAAGAATAAAGGATAAAACTTGCTTGGTACCAATATTCATATTATATTTGCACCACTTAAAACAAAGGACATTCCTCCTTAGCTCAGTTGGTTAGAGCATCTGACTGTTAATCAGAGGGTCGCTGGTTCGAGCCCAGCAGGAGGAGCAGAAAGACTTACAGCAATGTAGGTCTTTTTTATTTTTCTAATTCCTTAAAAGTATCGGAACCGACTTATAAAGACAGTTGCATTATCTATTTATTAATCCTCTGATTATTATCCTTTAAGCGTTAAATTTCCTATTATTTTTTCAATAGTACTTATATTATTTTCGTTACTTTTGTCGTTTTATAGGGTAGAATAAAAATATTTTATTTTTTTACCTTTTTTTAAATAAACTGCATGCTTTTTGTTTATGCTAATTGCCTGAAGAAACCAATGATGTTAAACAATAACTCCAAAAACACTATCTTTTATTTTTTTCCTGATTATCTCCGGTTCCGTATGCGCTCAAAACAAGGCCAGCGGCAAGGTGGTTGACGAAAAGAACAATAAAGAACTGAATAAAGTTGATATTTTCATCAACAATAATACTACCCCTTCCCTGACGACAACTTCAGGCAGTTTCACCGTTCAGTCAGACAGCATTATTCATCAGTTAAGATTTTCCAGAAAAAACTATGTTACGGAAACCCTTGATATTACTCCCGAAAATGCTGAAAATATTTTCGTACAGCTTTCACAGGCCAAAGTAAGTGATATCCAGGAGATTGTCCTCCAAAGCGGCAAACCAAAATACAAGAATAAAAAAGAAAACCCGGCTTATGCCATTATGCAGAAAGTCTGGGCGCAAAAAAGAAATAACGGATTAGAAAAATTCGATACCTATTCCTACAAAGAATATGAAAAAACACAGTTTGACCTGAATAATCTGGACAGTGCGTTCATGAAGAAAAAGATTTTCAATAAACTGGATTTCATTTTCAGTTATGCGGATTCTACTGCGAGTGGAAGACTTGGTCTTCCTATCTTCCTGAACGAAGCCGTTTATGAAAATTATGGTAAAAACAAGCCGGATAAGGATAGCAAAAGAACTTTGGTTGCTCAAAAGACTTCGGGTTTCCAGGACAATCAGGTAATTACCGTTTCAGCTAAAAACCTGTATCGTGATATTAATATTTACGATAATACCCTGAATTATTTTGACATTGGATTCCAGAGCCCTGTAGGAACAGATGGTTTCAGTACCTACGATTACAGCCTTATGGATACCATTACGATCCGTGGGGAAAAGCATTCCAGATAAGATACCAACCCAAAAGGAAAGATATCCTTGCATTCCAGGGAAATCTTTATATTGATACAGATACTTATGCTGTATTAGGAGCAACATTGAAGTCAACACAGAAAATCAATGTCAACTTTGTCAACAGTGTCTATACTCAGGTAGAATATGACAATCCTGATGATGCTACTTTTCTTCCTAAAAAACTGGTTACTGAATTTGAAATGAGTCCTTTTTCAAAAAGAAAGGAGCCAAAAGCATCATCGCCAAAAGATCTGTAGATTATTCCGATTATCAGTTTAATCAACCTCTAGATCCAAAGGTTTTCAAACGTACTGAAGAAGAGTATGAAGACCAATTTACCAATAAAGATGAAGCCTATTGGACCAAAGTCCGACCTGACACTTTATCCAAGGCAGAGCAGGGCGTTTACAACATGCTTGACCAGCTTCAGCAGACTCCGAAATTCAACCGGATGGTAAAACTGTTTGAAACCCTGGGTTCGCGTTATTATAATGCCTTCAAAGGAATAGATATTGGTCCCATATTTTCAATTTACGGAAGAAATGAAGTAGAAGGAGACAGAATACGATTGGGAGCAAGAACCTATTTCGGATTGAATGATACGTGGAGAGCCCAGTTTTATACAGCCTATGGATTCAAAGACCAGCAGTTTAAATATGGCGTTGAAGCAAGGTATATGTTCAATAAGCTGAACCGTTTTATGATTGGGGCAGGAACCAGCAGGGATATTGTTCAGCTCGGAGGACAGCTCACATCCGGTGATGGTGTTACGCCACAATCTTCATCTACCAGTACCTTTTTTGCAAGAGGAGAAAATATTTCTTTAAGCTCTGTTAATAAAACAAGTGTTTTTGCAGCTATTGAACCCTGGAAAAACTTTCAGATAAGAATAGATGGAGTGATGCAGAGTATTAAATCTGCAATTCCTGAAAAATTCAATCTGATGTATTATAAAGACGGCCAGCTAAGAAAGACTGTTAACGATTCACATGTTACCATCAGTTTAATCGCAAAGCCCGGCGCTAAGTTTTCCCAAACCGGATTGATCGTTACCAGGCCAGAAACCTGGCACCAACTATTGTTTTAAGATATACCAGAGGTATTGAAGGTTTATTCAATGCTGATTTTAATTATGACAAGCTTCAGTTTATGCTTTATAAACCATTTTTGATTGGAAGCATGGGAAAACTGGTTGTCAATTTTGAAGCAGGAAAGAATTTCAGCACTGTTCCTTTGGCATTACAGAATATTATCCCTGCCAATCTTTCCTATGGTTTGGTACCCAATACATTCTCACAGCTTAATTATTATGAGTTTGTTACAGATGCTTATACCACCCTTCAATTAGAACACCATTTTAACGGTAAGATCCTTTCTTACATTCCTTTGATTAAAAAACTGAAGCTTAGAGAAGTCGCATTTATCAGAGGTGCATACGGAACTTTAAGTGATGCATCCAAGGCTATCAATGTGGAAGGGTTTAAATATTCTGCACCTAGCGAACATATTTATTATGAATACGGATTCGGGATTGAAAATATAGGAATCGGAAATCTCAGAATTTTCAGAGTGGATTTTAACTGGAGAGGAAATTATCTTGACAAACCGGATATCTCAAAATTCGGTGTTAAAGCAGGATTCCAGGTAGGATTCTAAATAATATAAAACAGTTTCGGCGGCTTCTTTGAAGCCGCCGAAACTTTATTTGCCTTATATTATATAATGCAGAGGTTATTAAAAGCACTCACAACCTTCTACATCGAGCAGGCATCGCATTTTCTGCTCATTTGTAAGTCCGCACCATACACTACATGATGTAATAGGCTTTGCCGGACACCATACCTCACCTCCGTTAATACTTCTCAGACTTTTTTCGTTAATTTTCTTAAATTTTTCATGATTGCTTAGTTTTATTTATTGCCTACTCTTGATGCTTTTCGGCTTCCGCTTAGTTCTTTTCATTTGAAGTCGGATAAATATATAAACATTTCACTTACACAGGATATTATTTAAGTATTTTTAACTAAATAAAAAACTGAACCACCCATGGCTCAGCTCTACTAAAATCTCAAAAGGTAAATCTATTGATATTATTCAAAACACTCTGTACATGGCTCAGACAAAATACAGTGTGATTTCTGCCATGGAGTCCAGCTGCACCATTCTTCGCATGACTGAAACATGGAAGGGCAATTGGCAGCTACTCCGCCGGTAATTTCTTTTAAATTTTTTCTGGTTAATTTCTTTACATTTTTCATAGCTATTGTTTTTAATGTTGCCTACTCTTGATGCTTTTCGGCCAGCTCAACTGTCTGGCAAATTTGGCAGTGAACAAATATAAAAATATTTCACGGGTAAATGAATACTATAGCAATCCGTAAACAAAAAAAACCTCAGTAAAAACTGAGGTTTTAATTTTTATAAAACGCTTACAAAATTATGCGTTTGGCTCTACAGATACGAAAGATCTGTTGTTTGCTTTCTTTCTGAAAACTACTTTACCATCTACTAATGCAAACAAAGTGTGATCTTTACCGATTCCCACGTTATCACCTGGGTGGTGCTGAGTACCTCTTTGTCTAACAATAATATTTCCGGCAATAGCTTCTTGTCCTCCGAAAATCTTCACACCTAATCTTTTAGAGTGAGACTCTCTACCGTTCTTGGAACTACCGACTCCTTTCTTGTGTGCCATTTTATTACTGGATTATTTATTAAGTGCTTTAAATTGATCAATGTTCTTAATGATAGCAGCATCTACTTCTTCATGAGTAAGAACATTCTTTTCTAATTCAACTTTAACTGCTTTACCTAAAGTAATTAAAGTTTCTCTGTTCTCTTTAGACTGAGACAAGTTGTTTTTCTTTAAATGATAGTTCAACTCGTGATCTTCACCAAAGTTAACAGTTGCGTTGTCAGAAAGAACTTCACCTTTCACAGTTTCTTTTTTAGCAGCAGCTTTTTAGCTCCACCTTCAAATCCTGTAATACCAGTGATTACGATTTGGGTTAAAGATTGTCTGTGACCGTTTTTCACTTTGTAACCTTTTCTTCTTTCTTTTTGAAAACGATTACTTTATCAGCTTTTACGTGGTCAAGGATCTCTGCTTCAACAGTGATTCCGTTTACAGCTGGGGCGCCTACAGTGATTGCACCGTTTACAGTAAGAAGAACTTTATCGAAAGAAACCTTTCCTCCTTTATCTCCTTTTAAACGGTTTACAAACAACTTCTGGTCTTGCTCAACTTTGTATTGAAGCCCTGCTATTTCTACAATTGCAAACATTGTTTATAAATTTTTAGTTATTTCGAGGTGCAAATATACATATAAATTTCTAAATAGCTTACAATCAAAGCAATGTTTTTTTAATTAAAATCCTATTCACTATGTTTTGAATAATTTTTTACAATAAAGTACTCACAATTAAGAGATAATTTATTACCTTCGTTTCACCAAATTGAATTTATATATGAAAAGAAACTTTAATCTCTGCTTATTAGCAGGTGCCATTGCTGTCACTTCATTGACGGCATGTAGTGATGACCAAATGGACAGCAATGTTCAATCTCAGCAAGAAGCACTTAGTGCAAAAATTGATCAACCGGGAAATACTGAAAAAGGATGCTCTTACGTTGATAACAACTGGAGCTCCAGTTCTGTTTTACTGACAGGACTTCAAAACTCCACAGACACCAATTTTATGAATGGTCAGATGACTAAAATTGCAGGCATGTGGGGAAGAACCGCTCCTACACTGCGATTTGTAAATGACCCTTCCAATTTCAACTCCACGTACAATGCTATTTCCTATTCTACAGGAAAGATCTATTACGGATACGCTATCTATTATGATGCAAAATCAAAAGGTGGCGATATTGTAAACGCAATGATCCTTGCCCATGAATATGGACATCAGCTGCAGTACATCTTCAATCTTCCTTCTGTATCAGAGTCAACATACAGACCGAATGAGCTTGAAGCAGATGGCTTTGCAGGATATTATCTGAGAAGACCTAATGGTTACAATAAAACCAGCTTCCCGGAAATTGCAGCAGCTTATGAGTTTGCCCAGAGCATTGGCGACTATCAGACGACCAGTGTCAACCATCACGGAACACCGGCACAGAGAAGATCAGCAGTTCGTTTAGGATTCCTTTTAGGCCAATACGATCTTAATGCTTCCAATTTCGATTATAACTTCTTCTATTACTATCAGGGAGTTTTGAACGGTACGTATAAGATGGCTAAAAACACAGTAAATCCTGAAATCGATGCTTATATGAGTCAATATATAGATGAGCTGAGAAAAATTCAGTCAGGAGAAATTTCTGCAGAAGAATTTAAACATCTTCAATAAACAAGAACATTCATTTTTAGCATATTTAAGAAAGGAGGCGGGCAGTATGTTCCGCCCCTTTTTTGTTTTAAAAAATCTTTTATGTTTTAAACAGTCAATTTGTTTGTATTTTTGAGCCACAACAAAAGAACTTCCAACCCATCTAAAATGAACAGAGATCTATATATTGATTTCGCCAAAGGACTGGCAACACTTTCCATCATATTTATCCATACAGCTTTCTGGTCTGGACAGTTTTATATTCCTGCAGAAGTAAGAGTTTTTCCCTTGTTTTTGACGTCGCTCTTTTTTATGCACTGAGCGGCATTACTTCAGGTGCCAATATTGAAAAAACACTGTACCGACTGTTGAAACTGCAGATCACATATATGATATTTGTGACTTTCCTATTCTTTTTAGATTATTTGTTTAAAGTTTTCGGGCTGAGTTTCTTTTCTATGGAATGGCTCCAGAACTTTTATTCCACATTCGGTTCCAAATATTCCACTACCAGCATTTCAGCGGTTCCTCACTGGGAAAACCTTGGAAACTGGTATCTTCATCAGTATACCAATGCTGATACCTTTCCGGTTGTCATGGGAAGTTTCTGGTACCTTAAAGTGTATTTTATTTTAACCGTTTTCGGAGTTCTGATCTTAAGGTTTTTCCCGAAACATATCAACTGGTTTATCGGACTTTGCATTGCTTTAACCTTATTATTCAACATTTTCCCGGAATATTATCCAACAGGACAGGTGGGATATGTTGCTTTTTATCTTGCCGTATTTTTAATCGGGAACAAAATGCGAGGAAAAAGGATTCCTGCCACAGTAATTCCTGTCTTATATGCACTCGTTGGAGCTGCTCTTGTATGGATGTTCTGGTACTATGGAGAAGATATTTTCTATAAAATCAACAAAAATAAATTCCCTCCAAAAATCCCGTATATTATCTGGGCATTATTCTCTCTGGTGACATTATTTGTTCTCTATAACCGGTTAAAGATCACAAAAGAAAATTTCATCACTTATATCGGCAGGAATGCCATATTCTTCTATTTTGCACAGGGAATAAGCTCTTCGCTGGTCTACTTTATGGTGATTCCATTAAAAGAAAATATGCCCTGGTGGATTTTGATGCTCATTATCTATATCATTAATATCATTTTAGCTTTTATAATTTCTGCGGGGCTGAAAAAGGTTGATGCCTTAGGCTGGAATATTTTGGAATTCCTAAGAAGGAAGACTGCCTCTTAAGACTTTAATGATCAAATTGAAATAAAGTCACATTTCTTACCTCAATTTGTTTAAATTTACAAAAATTTACAACATGTTTAAGTTGAAACTACCTACCGACCCAAGGTGGGCAAATATTGCAGAAGGAAACATTGAAGAAATTTTAACAGATCATGCCTGGTGCGAGCAAAAAGCAGCTACCAATGCTATTGGACTGATCACGATGCTTCCCGAATACCCTGATATTGTAACAGAACTTCTTGCCATTGCACAGGAAGAGTTGGACCATTTCAATCAGGTACACGAGATCATCAAAAAGAGAGGCTATACTTTTGGAAGAGCCAGAAAAGATGATTATGTGAATGAACTGGCAAAATTTATCGTTCAGGGAAGCAGAGAAAACCTCATCGTAGATAAAATGCTGTTCGCCGCTATGATTGAAGCCAGAAGCTGTGAAAGATTCAAAGTTCTTACGGAAAATATCAAAGATGAAGAGCTTAAAGTTTTTTACAGGGAATTAATGATTTCCGAAGCCAATCACTATACTACTTTTATCGGATTTGCAAGACAGCTCGGTAATCCTGAGAAAGTAAACCAGCGCTGGGAAGAATGGCTGGAGTATGAAGCCGGCATTATTAAATCCTACGGAAACAAAGAAACCATTCACGGTTAAAATACAAACAGTAAAGAGTATCCATTGAAGAAGCCAAGCTTTGAAAATATTGCCAATCTTTTCCTGAAGAATTTTTTCAGGGATTAGTAATTATTGGTCCTATCGGGCTTACCATTTTTGTCATCTGGTATATTGTAAGCGCCATTGACAATCTGATTCCTTCACTTGCCAAGCAGGTGCCGGGGCTTGTTTTCGTATCTATTATACTGTTTACTGCTATTCTGGGATATTTAGGAAATAAATTCGTGGTTGGGAGATTCTTTTTCGACACCATGGACAGCTTACTGGAGAAGACTCCGGGAATAAAACACATTTACACTCCTACGAAAGACGTCATGTCTTCATTTGTAGGTGACAAGAAAAATTCAACGATCCTGTATGGGTAAAGACCAATGAAAATCCGGAAATCTGGAGAATCGGTTTTTTAACTCAAAAAGAAATGTCAGACGTTGACAAGCATAATTACGTTGCGGTATATCTTCCCCACTCGTATGCCATCTCGGGCTGGGTAATTGTTACTGAAGAAAAAACATCAAACCTGTAGTAGGAATGACAGCTGCTTCTGCCATGAAGTTCGCAGTGAGCGGTGGTGTAGCCGGATTCCATTCTGATGAAAATATATTTAAGGCTCCGAATAAATCTCTTCCGCCTTATATATACTTTGATGAAATTTGAAAAATTATTTTCAAGAACATTTTCTTTACAAACAATTTAAAACATATTAACTCATGAATTTACCGTACGCGGAACCTTTCCGCATCAAAATGGTGGAGGAAATCTACCAGTCTACCAGAGAAGAAAGAGAACAGTGGCTTAAAGAAGCTAATTACAACCTTTTCAATTTAAGATCTTCTCAGGTTTATATTGACCTGCTTACCGATTCCGGAACCGGAGCGATGTCCGATAAACAATGGGCAGCTTTAATGACCGGAGATGAAAGCTACGCAGGATCACGTTCATTCGAACAATTACAGAAAACCGTTGAAAGGATCACAGGATTCAAATATTTATTACCAACCCACCAGGGAAGAGCAGCTGAAAACGTACTTTTCTCAGTGCTGGTAAAAGAAGGTGATGTCGTTCCGGGAAACTCACACTTTGATACGACAAAAGGCCACATTGAATTCAGAAAGGCACACGCAATAGACTGTACGATTGATGAAGCGTTTGATATCAATAACCTTCATCCTTTCAAAGGAAATATCAATCTTGAAAAACTGGAAGAAGTTTATAAAAGCCACCCGAAAGAAAGCATTCCTTTCTGCTTGATTACCATTACCTGTAACTCATCGGGAGGCCAGCCAGTTTCTTTGGAAAACATGAAGGCAGTAAAAGCTTTATCGGATCAATATGGAATTCCTGTATTTTTTGATTCGGCAAGATTTGCAGAGAATGCTTACTTCATCAAAAAAAGAGAAGCAGGACAGGAAAACAGAAGCATTAAAGACATCTGTAAGGAAATTTTCTCTTACGGAGACGGAATGACCATGAGTTCCAAAAAAGACGGACTGGTAAACATTGGCGGATTCATCGCTTTGAATAATGAAGACGTTTTCAGAAAGGCATCAAACTTTACCATTATTTACGAAGGCTTTATTACTTATGGAGGAATGGCCGGAAGAGATATGGCAGCACTGGCCGTAGGTCTTGACGAAGCTACTGAGTTTGCTTACCTTGAAAGCAGAATCTCCCAGGTTGAATATCTCGGTAATAAACTGATCGAATATGGAATCCCGGTTCAGAAACCAATCGGGGGACACGCGGTATTTATTGATTCTTTAAACTTCCTTCCGAATGTTTCCCGCGAAGAATATCCGGCTCAGACATTAGGACTTGAAATTTATAAGGAAGCAGGGATCAGAACGGTAGAAATCGGAACACTATTGGCAGACAGAGATCCTGCCACAAGAGAAAACCGTTATCCGAAGTTAGAACTGGTACGTCTGGCAATTCCAAGAAGAACGTACACCAATAACCATATGGATTATATTGCTGCAGCAATCAGAAATGTGTATGAAAGACGCGAAGAGATTGCAAAAGGATACAGGATTACCTGGGAACCAGAAATCTTAAGACACTTTACTGTTCAGCTTGAAAAGCTTAATCAAAAAACCGGAACTTTTTCCGGTTTTTTGATGTTTTAAATTTTTTACGGAAATGAACTGCATCATTCAGCAGACTCAAAACCATTCAAATATTGGAAATAAATATAAATCAATCATATACTTTTATAACCGGCAATTACATCATCTTTTTTATTTTATTTTTAAGGAAACCGAAAGCAAATTGATTCATTTTTTGAAATAGTGAATGTTTTTAAGTTAATTTTGTATCCATCTTATAAAACAGATCAAAATACTTAAAAAACAACCTGAAAAAAACCGTTATTCCGAATGAAGAAAATTGCTGTCGTGGGCGCCGGTATCTCTGGCTTAACCATGGCAAATTACTTAGAAAAACACAAGATCGATTATCATATTTATGAAAGAAGAAAAATGAAAGACCAGGCCGGGCACGGCTTCCTCATTCCAAAAGAAGGGATGGACTATCTTTATCAGATAATTGATCCTGAAATTCTTCTCAAACATGGAAATTTTCTGAAAAAATATACCCAGTATTCCCGTACAGGAAAAACCCTGGCAGAAAAGGAACTGGATCATGTTTTTGCCATTTCAAGACACTCATTAATACATCTCCTGGCACAAAACATTTCTCCCGAAAAGATTACTTATGAAGAAACTATAATTCCTGATAATCAACAGACCGGAAAACTAAAGCTTTCTGACGGAACCGATATTGATGCTGACATTGCTGTCATTTCTGATGGTTCTAAAAGCCGTATCAGAAGGGATCTTTTTAAAGATGAAAAAATGAGCGTGGTAAGAGAAAGTGAAGTGGTCAATATTATACAAAATAAAGAGATCGCAGATTCTGTTGGGAATAACTTCATAAAATTTCATCATGAGGAAGGCGGACTGACGTTTGGGATCCTCAAGCTTTCGGGAGACACTATTCTGTGGTATTCACAATTTGATAACGAAAAATATATGATCAACGCATGTACGGCAGAAAACCTAAAGAAATACATGCTTGAAGTGTTTGAAGACTGGCATCGTTTGATTCCTTCCATTATACAGAAATCAGACTATAAAAATGTGCATTTATGGTGTGTTTATGAATTGGAAAAATTAAATCCGTTTTATAAAGACAATATTGTTTTCATCGGGGATGCAGCACATCCACTGATCCCCTTTACCAGTCAGGGCGTTACTTCCGCATTAAAAGACTCCTTCATTCTCACTAAATATTTATCCGAGGAAGAAAACACAGAAAAAGCTTTCAAAAAATATGAGGCAGAAAGAAAACCAGAAATTGAAACCCATATCAATAACGGAAGAATCCTGTTAGAACAGTTCCTGCGTCCTCTTCGTCAACAATCAGAAAATATTTTACCTATATCCTATAAATAAATATGTTTACCCATAACGATATCAATTTTGAAGCACTGAAAAGAAAAGCCTACAACGGAAGATGGGCTACCTTAGAAGATGGAATTATCCCCCTTACAGCTGCTGATCCGGACTTCAGGACAGCACCTGAAATAGAACAGGGAATTATTGAATACCTTAAAGACGGCTATCTCAGCTACGGACCATTTTCCGGACTGCCGGAATTCAGGAAAAGCGTAGCTGATCATTTCAATCAGGAAAAGCACGGCCGTTTTACGCCTGAAAATGTCCTGGCTGTGAACAGTGCTGCCCAGGGAATGTTTCTTATTGCATCTTATGTTCTTAAACCGGGCGATGAAGCAATTATTCTCGATCCGGTAGATTTCCTTTTCAAAAAATCAGTGGAAACAGCCGGGGGAAAGGTAGTGCTCTGCCCTGTTGATACAACATCCGGTGAAATTGATTTTGAAAAACTGGGTTCTCTAATCAGTTCCAAAACCAGGCTGATCAGTATATGCAACCCGCACAATCCACTCGGGAAGGTTTATTCTAAAGAAATCTTGATAAAAATAGCTGAGATTGCTTCCGCCCATGATCTTTGGGTAATGAGTGATGAAATCTGGAGTGATATTGTTTACGGCAATAAAGATTTCTATACCTATTCTTCTGTTTCAGAAAAGGCGAAGAAAAAAGTTTTACCGTGTATGGATTTTCAAAATCATTTGGAATTGCCGGCCTGAGAATTGGAGCTGTATTATGTAATGACCAGGACATTCTTGAAGATTTTACTGAAAAATCCAATTTCAATTCAACAATAGAAGGAGTTTCTACCTTATCACAAATTGCAGCAAGTGTAGCCCTGGAGAAAGCAAAACCCTGGTACAGAGAATTTTTAGCACATTTACAAAGCAACAGAGATCTTGCATTTACCCTGTTAAGCCAATCCGACATTGTAACGCCTAATCTCCCTGAAGCCACTTTTGTACTATTTCCAAAGATCAAAAACGGAATGACCAGTGACGAATTTGCACGGCATGTTCTGCTGCAGGGAAAAGTTGCAATAGTGCCCGGTTCAGAAAGATGGTTTGGAAAAGGAGCGGAAGGACATATCAGAATTTGCTTTTCCACTTCACGGGAAATTTTAGAAGAAGGAATTAACAGAATCATTACAAGCTTTTAATGTTAAAATTTTTCATTAAAATTGAATATTAAGTTACTATTTTACCGAAATTAACACAAATCAATAGCAAATTGAGATTTTCATACTAAATATTTAATTTTGATATTGATTTAAAAATAAATATTGATAATTTTGATTGAATCACCACTCAAAATTATCAATATGAAAATAAAATACATCAGCATTATTTTCCTTGGGGCTTCTACCCTTTCCTACGCCCAGCAAATAAAGGATACTTTAAAAGAATCAAAGATAGACGAAGTAGCCATTACCGGAAGCCGGAATAAAAAAAGAACAGTTGTTAATACCCCTGTTCCTATTGATATCATCGATATTAAACAGGTAAGCCAGTCAACCGGCCAGGTGGAAGTCAACCAGCTCTTACAGTTTTCCGCCCCCTCTTTCAACTCTAACAAACAATCAGGATCCGACGGTGCTGATGCTGTGGATCCCGCCACTTTAAGAGGTCTAGGCCCCGATCAGACCTTGCTTCTGCTAAATGGGAAAAGATACCATCAGTCTTCACTGATTAACCTTTTTGGGACCAAGGGAAGAGGAAACACCGGATATGACATGAACACCATTCCTATTGGCGCCATCAAAAGAGTGGAGGTTCTTCGTGACGGAGCTTCTGCCCAATACGGATCAGATGCTATCGCAGGGGTAATTAACGTGATCCTTAATGATCGTGACAAAGGTTTTGAAGGAAATGCATTCTATGGAATGAACCTCTTTAAAAGTCCCGGGAACAATGATGTTGTCTCCGATCACAAAGTAGATGGAACTACTTTTGATTTCAGCGGGAATTTTGGAACTAAAATAGGCTCAAAAGGCGGTTTTGGAAATTTCACTGCAGAATTTATCAACAAAGATTATGCGATACGTAATGCTAATCCCGACATCTACAATAAGCCGTCTCTGGCACCCAGACAGCGCTTCGGAGATGCTAAGGCTCAAAATATTTATTTTTTCGGCAATGTTGAACTTCCTTTATCAGACGGATTGAAATTTTATTCCCGTCAGGGCTTTTCGCATAGAAACACCAAAGCCTATGCGTGGACCAGAGCAGCAGATGCAGATGGAAATATCCCTGAAGTATACCCTTCAGGATTTAACCCGATTGAAAATACGAGCATTTCAGATTTTACTTTTGATAATGGTTTAAAATTTAAAGTCTTAGACTGGGATGTGGATTTTTATAATGCTTTTGGCAACAACAGATTCACCTATCAGATTGACAATACCATCAATGCTACTTTGGGAATCAAATCACCGACAAGCTTTAATGCCGGAGGACATTCGTTGCTGCAGAATACGACCGGTTTTAATGCCGTGAAACAATTTAAGGTACTGGAAGGCCTGAACATTGCTTTCGGATCAGAATTCAGGTATGAAAAATTTAACATCATCAAAGGTGAAGAAGCTTCCTACACGATGTATGATAAGAACGGAAATCCTGTCACACCAGATACTCCTGAAAATTTACTTGTTACCAATCCTCTAAGTGGCAGTGTAAGACCTGGCGGATCGCAAGGATTTCCCGGGTATTCAACCGATATCGGCAAAAGCAGAAATAATTTTGCAGCTTATATAGACACCGAACTGGATGTGACTAAAAACTGGATGATAAGCGTTGCCGGAAGATTTGAAAACTATAATGATTTCGGAAGTACCCTGAATGGTAAGTTTGCTACAAGATATGCGATTACACCGCAGTTTGCATTCCGTGGATCTATTTCTACAGGGTTCAGAGCCCCTTCTCTGGCACAAAAGTATTATAGCCAGCAGTTCACCAACTTTCAAGGTGGTAAATTAGTCACCATTCAGCTCGCTTCTAATGACAGCAAGCTGGCAAGCAGCCTTGGAATCCCTCAGCTGAAACAGGAAACATCTGTGAATGGAAGCGCCGGATTCACCTTTAATACAGGAAAATTCACAGCAACAGTAGATGGTTATTATATTCAGGTGAAAGACAGGATCGTTCTTACCGGATATTTTGCACAGGAAGACTTGCCGGCAGAAGTTCAGGCAGAGAATCCATTTATTGACCAGGTGCAGTTCTTTTCCAATGCAATAGATACCCGTACAAAGGGGTTGACCTTATTTTGAGCTATAGTGAAAATATAGGCTCCGGAAAACTGACCGCCACTTTAGCCGGAAACTACAACGATATGGAAATTACCCAGGTGAATACTTCGGAACAGCTGGCAGGGAAAGAAGATATTTATCTGAGCGAAAGAGAAAAGGCTTTTATCCTGGCTTCCGCACCGAAGACAAAAGTTAATTTAAACCTGAATTATAAAATCAACAAATTTAATGTGAATCTGCAGATGGTAAGATTTGATAAGGTAACCCTGATCGGCTATGATGATGCGGAACAGGTTTATAATGCAAAAGTAACAACCGACCTCTCTTTTGGTTATGAATTTTCTAAAAATCTGAATCTGACGCTGGGAAGTAAAAACCTATTCAACCGATATCCTACTTTACAGACGACTCAGGTGACCACCGGAAATACAGAATCCGGAGGTATTTTTGATCCTGTACAGATGGGATTTGCCGGAAGACAGGTTTTTGCCAGACTTAATTTTAAGTTTTAAGAAAATGAGGGATGCCAGATGATGGAAAATAGTAGTTATATCAGGGAGAAATTCATATTAAACCACTATAACTTCCAGCCTTCAGCTTCCTTACAAAAGCCTACAGAAAATCTCTGTAGGCTTTTTCTATTTTTTGGAAATTTTATAAAGCTTACCACTGTCTGTTACGGCATACAGATTTCCGTCCATACCATTCAATACATCCCGGAAACGCTCTTTCTGATCTGCCAGAAGGCGTTCTTCTCCTACGACTTTATTATCTTTCATTACAATTCTGTCGATATGTTCACCGCTTAAACATCCGATAAAGAGGTTTCCTTTCCATTCATCAATATTTCCGGTGTAAAAAGTAACCCCGCTTGGAGAGATGACCGGATCCCAATAATAAACCGGCTGTTCTGTTCCTTCTCTTTGTGTAATTCCCCGGCCTACCTTATCTCCGGAATATTCAATTCCATATGTCACATCTCCCCAGCCGTAGTTTTTACCTGGCTTAATGAGATTGATTTCATCACCTCCTCTTGGTCCCATTTCAACATCCCATAAATTTCCATCAGGATCAATTGCCAGCCCTTGCGGATTACGGACGCCATAAGCATAGATCTCGGGCTTATAGCCTTGTTTTCCGATAAAAGGATTCCCGGGTGCAGGTTTACCATCTTTTGTAATTTTCAAAATTTTTCCAAGATAATTATCCGTTTTCTGGGCATATGCCCTGGTTACTTTATCCGATCTTTCTCCTGTACTGACAAATAAATTTCCATCTTTATCAAAAGCAAGACGGCTTCCGTAATGTTTATCTCCATCATAGGAAGGTTCTGCGCGGAAAATAACTTTAACTTCTGAAATATTTTTAAGATCTGAGGACAGCTTTCCTTTGGCGACAGAAGTTAAGTTTCCTTTTCCAAACGGCTCAGAAAAGCTGAAGTAAATTATATTATTGGTTTTAAAATCGGGATCAAGAGCTACATCCAGCATTCCGCCCTGTCCTTTAGAATCTACTTTTGGAAAGCCTTCTATTTTTAAAATTTGTTTTCCGTCTGTTGACACAACATTCATATGTCCATTCTTGTCAGTAATGAGAAACCTTCCGTCAGGCAAATTGATAATTCCCCAGGGTCTTCCCAGATCTTTATTCAAGACTTCTACGTTATATGCTGTTGTTGTCTTCACAGCCTTAATTCTTGTCTGTCCCTGAAATGCCGGCTTATAGTCAGAATTAGGATTTTCTGTCTCTACACTGCCATCATTTCCGGTTTTCTGGGCATTTGCATGATTTTCCTTACATGAAGATAAAATAAGAAAAAGGCTTATTGCCGGGACATAAAATTGATTGACTTTCATAGCATTATGATTAGGTGTTAGAAAAATGAATGGAAAAATAATGCCATAAAGTTTGTGTATATTAATTTTTATTCTACATTTGTAGAACTAATTACAAAATTGTAGAATGAAAGAAATTAAACTTACAGATTCTGAAAAAGTCCTTATGGAAATTCTTTGGGAAAAGAAAACCGTTTTCATGAAGGATATTCTGGAAGCTTCACCAGAACCAAAACCTGCACCATCAACAATTGCTACATTGCTTAAAAGAATGCAGAATAAAGAACTGGTTGGCTATAAACTGTATGGAAATTCCCGCGAATACTATCCAAAAGTAGAGAAAGGGGAATATTTCAAGGAAGAAATGACTTCCATGATTGACCGTTTTTTTAACAGCTCCGTGACACAGTTTGCCTCGTTTTTTACTTCCAATGCAAAACTTAGCCAGAAGGAACTGAAAGAGCTTCGTGACATTATTGACGAACAGATAAAAGAATAAAGATGACTGCTATTGTTTTAAAAATAATCCTTTGCTCTTCTATTTTCATCACCGTCTATTATCTGTTTTTGGAAAAAGAAAGAGTCCTCAGATTTAACCGGATGTATTTGCTAAGCTCATTATTGCTTTCATATGCAATTCCGTTTGTTACCATTACTCTGCCAACCCATCACAGCGGGAAAACACCTCAATTGATTATTGAAAAAACTGCACAACAACTCGCTGTCATCCCGCAGGAGCAGGGAAGTTTTAACCTGACGAATGTGATGTGGGGAATTTATATATTGATCACATCTTTTCTGTTGCTGAGAAGCCTTATTTCCTTTCTTAAAATCAAAAAAATATCCGGAAAGAAACATGTTTACCACAACCATACTATATTATTGACAAAAGAAAATCTTTCACCCTTCAGTTTTTGGAAAACAATTTATATGGGGGAAAGCTATATGAATAATAACGGGATAGATCCAAGAATTTTCATCCACGAAAAGACCCATATTGAACAAAAACACAGTTTAGACATGCTGGTTTTGAATGCTTTAAGGATTTTCAGCTGGTTCAACCCCATTCTTTTACTGTACAACAAAGCTATAATCACAAATCATGAATTTCTGGCAGATGAAGTTGTTATGAAAAGCAATTACGACATCAGAGAATATCAGAATCTTATTCTTGAAGAAATTCTTAATCATCAAAACCCACCTTTGACTCATTCATTTAATTTTAATAACACCAAAAAAAGATTTATTATGATGAAAACAAAAAAACAAAATTTAGTCTGTTAAAAAAAACAGCAGGTATCACTGCTTTAATTTCTGCAGTAGCCTTATTCTCTGAAAGAACATATGCTGAGAATCCCAAACATTTTCTTTTTTCTGAAAAAACAACAGAAATGCCAACCCAAATTGGAGATCAAAGACCCTATCAAACCAGTTTAATTACTCCTTCATATCATGAAAAAACAAAAAAGAAGGGCATGCATCCACTATAACGGATTTCAAAAAAGAGGAGTTAAAAAAGTTTCGGATACAGTAGTTCCAAGAACAGATGAAGGTAAAAACACAAATACAGCTATCAATACTCAACAGATTTCTAATGAAATTCCGGCGCAATATCCTGGTGGGGATAAAGACTTTAAAATCAAAATAAGCAGAAATGTGGATGTAAGTAATTTAGGAAGCTATAACGGACCTATAACATCTACCGCCTATATTCATATCAATGAAATGGGCAAAACAACAGAGGTAACGACTTCGGGAGAAAACGAAATCCTTAACAGGGAGCTTCTAAAAGCAGTCACTGAAATAAGTAATGAAACCAACTGGAAGCCTGCAATGAAGGATGGAAAAGCCATTGCTTCAGTATTAAAGGTTCCAGCAACAATGACCTTTACACGTCCATAACAACAAAGTGCTAGTAATTAGCACTTTTTATTTTTTCAATTGTTTTGTTTAGCTTCAAAAAATCAAAACTGCAAGGATAATCTGTTAAAATTTTATTGTCAAAATATTCACCTTCAAAACATTATACAGCCTTATGATTTCTTTTGTATTTTTGTTGTATGGATTTTAAACTTCAATCGGAATATAAACCTACCGGAGACCAGCCCCAGGCTATTGAGAAGCTTACTGAAGGAATAGAGATCGGTGAGAAATATCAGACGCTTCTGGGAGTAACTGGCTCCGGAAAAACCTTTACTGTTGCGAATGTTATACAAAACGTTCAGCGTCCAACATTAGTTCTGGCACACAATAAAACACTGGCAGCACAGCTCTTCATGGAGTTTAAAGAATTCTTTCCGGAAAATGCGGTGGAATACTTTGTGAGTTATTATGATTATTACCAGCCTGAAGCATATATTGCGACTACCGGAACGTATATTGAAAAAGATCTGAGCATTAATGAAGAGGTTGAAAAATTGCGTCTTTCTGCTACGGCCAGCCTTCTTTCAGGAAGGAGGGATGTTTTGATCGTTGCCTCAGTTTCATGTATCTATGGTATCGGAAATCCAACGGAGTTCCATAAATCATTGATTTCTATTGCTATTGGTGAGAAGGTAACGAGAACCGCTCTGCTCCACTCACTTGTTAATGCTCTATATGCCAGAACATTAAATGAATTCCAAAGGGGGACATTCCGTGTAAAAGGGGATGTAATTGATGTTTTTCCGGCGTATGCAGACAATGCGATCAGAATCCAGTTCTTTGGGGATGAAATTGAAAAGATTCAAAGTTTTGATCCTTTAACAGGAAATGTAGAGTCTAATTTTGACCAGATTCAGATTTACCCTGCCAATCTCTTTGTAACTTCAAAAGAAACCTTAAACGGTGCTATCAGAGAGATTCAGGATGATATGGTAAAGCAGGTTGACTTCTTTAATTCTATCGAGAAACCTTTGGAGGCCAAAAGACTTCAGGAAAGAACTGAACTGGATCTTGAGATGATTAAAGAGCTTGGCTACTGTTCCGGAATTGAAAACTATTCCAGGTATCTGGATGGGCGTCTTCCGGGAAGCAGACCTTTCTGCCTGATTGATTATTTCCCTAAAGATTTCCTGATGGTGATTGACGAAAGCCACGTAACGGTTCCACAGGTTCATGCCATGTATGGTGGTGACCGGAGCCGTAAGGAAGCATTGGTAGAATACGGATTCAGACTTCCTGCTGCAATGGACAACAGGCCTCTAAAGTTTGAGGAATTCGAAGCTATGCAGAACCAGGTGATTTATGTTTCTGCAACACCTGCCGATTACGAACTGGAGAAAACCGGAGGAGCTTATATAGAACAAATTATCCGTCCTACGGGACTTCTTGATCCTATCATCGAGGTAAGGCCTACTTTAAATCAGATTGATGATCTCATGGAAGAAATACAGAAGAGAGCTGATGCTGATGAAAGGGTTCTGGTGACTACTTTGACGAAGAAAATGGCAGAGGAACTTACCAAATACTTCACCAAATTCGGAATCAGAACAAGATATATCCATTCTGATGTTGAGACCCTGGAGCGTATTCAGATTATGCAGGACCTTCGTTTAGGACTTTTTGACGTGCTTATTGGAGTAAACCTCTTGAGAGAGGGATTAGATTTACCGGAAGTTTCTTTAGTGGCTATTTTAGATGCAGATAAAGAAGGAATGCTGAGAAGCAGAAGATCAATGATCCAGACGGTAGGCCGTGCTGCAAGGAATGTGAACGGGAAAGCGATTATGTACGCCGATAAGATCACCAAATCTATGCAGGCAACCCTGGATGAAACGGAATACCGCCGTGCCAAGCAAATGAAGTATAATGAAGAACATGGACTTCAGCCAAAAGCTTTGAATAAAAAGATTTCTGAAAACCTTGTCGGAAGAAGCAAAGATTTCCCGGATGAAAAATATACTCAGAAAGAAATCCTTCAGAAGGTTGCGGAAACAAAGGCCAGCTATGCAAGTGAAGATATTGATAAAATGATTGCCCAGAAACAGAAAGAAATGGAAGCTGCGGCAAAAAATCTTGACTTTATTAAGGCAGCGAAGCTGAGAGATGAAATTGAAGCTTTGAAAGCTTAAATAATTGGTTATAAAAAAGTTTCGGCGGCATCTTCGATGCCGCCGAAACTTTTTAACCGGTTGATATATTTCTTTTACAATCCATTCCTTACTGCTGCTCTGATAGGAATTAAAAGATCCATCAGTCCGTTCAGCTTGATTTCATAGACGGTTGAAAGCTGCATTCCCAGTTTTCCTTTGGGCATTCCGCTTCTGTTGAACCATTCCAGGTAGCTGACCGGAAGATCTGCAAGGACTGTTCCTTCGTATTTACCGAAAGGCATTTTAACAACGCAGATTTCTTTTAATATTTCGGAATTTATACCTTCCACTTTTATATACTTAAATTAATTTTTCTTCAAGATCATTCTGATTCGGTAATTCGAGATCCGGAGGTGTTTCTTCATCCGAAAATTCATTTCTGTACACCTGAATCAGCAAAAGGGTCAGGGAAATCAGAATAGGCCCGAAAATAAGTCCCATAAAGCCAAACAGATTCATTCCCATGATGATTCCGAATACGGTATTTAAAGGGTGAATATTTTCCAGCTTCTTTAAAAGTGTAAAACGGAGAAGATTATCCGTAAGACCTACCACTACTAAACAGTATGCTGCCAACCCCAATCCGGGACCTGTATTTCCTTCAGCAATCATAAAGATGCATACCGGAACGTAAACAATGGCAGTTCCTACAACAGGAATTACTGATGATGCGGCTGTAAGAGCAAATAATAATACTGGTCCGGGAGCACCAAAGATTATATACCCTATCAGGGAAACGATCCCCTGGCCTACTGCCACAACCGGAATCCCGATAGCATTTGCCATGATCAGTTTTCTCATTTTATCACCGATCAGAGAAATATTGGCCCTCTTAAGGGGTGCAGAATTACTTAAAATTCGTTCAAATAACCTGGGTTTTTCCAGCATAAAATAAAGAATAAAATACATAGACATTACCACTGTAAGGGTATTGAATGTCCCGCTGAGTGCGGAAGTAGAAATCTTTCCTACAGAATCCTTCAGTTTTGTCATATTTTCTTTACTGAGAATATCAAATCCTACTTTATTGAAAATATAAGTATGTATCTTATCCAGGAAAATATTGAATTTGGCCATATAAGCCTGTGCATTTCCCAGTTTATCAATAATCAGGTCAGCAATAAAATAGATGGGAAGAATAAGAACAATAAGACTTGCAAACATTAATGCAAAGGCTGCCAGTGACGGTTTCCATTTTTTTCTTCCTGCAGATAAAAATTGTATTTTCTGCAGACTACATAAATGGTAATTGCTCCCAGAACCGAGGGAATAAACAATGCCAGATTAAAACAGATCAGCCCTGCCAGCACAAGGATGATTGCCAGCAATGACATCTGCTTTATCGCAACACTGCTTATTTGTTTGTCCTTATTCATCATGCCTTTTCTATTTACTTACTGTACATAATTTGTCTTGGTTTTCCTAAGAAAGCGCAATAAGTAGAGTACATCACAATCATAATAAACGGTGCTGTCAAAATAACCCCTATTCCGCAAAGGATAACCCCTGCAATAGAGATCAGGAATCCTAAAAACCCTGTTAACAGGAACGTTCCATAGTTTTCTTTGGCAATATTGAACGATTTCCCTAAGGCATCAGTTGCCGAAGCATTTTCAAATAAAAGAATAGGATACCCTATTAAAAGGAAAGGATATACAAAAATGATCGGCAGCACACACAATGCCAGTGCCACTGATGAAATGATTCCGGAAAGAAGACTGTAGATCAGTATATTAACAAAATTCTGACGGTATCCAATGAAAAGATCAGAAAACTCGATCGGGTTTTTGGTATTGTATTTATTCACCATATAGATCAATCCTACATACAGAGGTGATAATAAAAGACCGAAAAGACTGGAAACTCCCATATATAGAGGAAGTCCCGGAGCACTCCAGTAATTAAATTCGCCTCCCGAAGATTTCATTTCTTCAACCATGGAAGCAGAGTCAAATCCTGTAAGCATTTGAATAACAGATCCTCCGATCAGGTAAATAACCATCGCTACAATTCCGTAGCCGAAGACTCCTTTATACATTTCAAAGGCATGAGAAATAATAGATCCCGTATCTCTGTTAGGTACAGAGCCTTGCTGATCAAATTCGTTAAATTCAGACATAGTTTAAATATTTAATGATTTTACCAAATTTAGTTTTTTTTGGTAAAAGATCACATTAAACAGGTACGAAATTTAAATTTTCTCTGAAAATACAGTTTTATAAAGGGAGTAAATCATAGCATTCCAAAAAGGGAATGTGAAAAGTCCGCCTATCAGAAATAAAGCAAAGCCTAAATACTTAAACAGAAAAGCAACCATCACACAGACCATTATTTCTACAGAATACATTTTAAGCGCTTTAAAATTCAGAGAGATCGCTTCGAAGATTCTTTTATTGGTAAAAAACATCAGCGGGGCAACAAACAGGGTCACAGCAACCCAGATCACTGCCAGTATTATTGTAGGAATCGTCAATCTGTAAATGAAAAACCAGAAAAGGAAATACCCTACATATTTAAAAAAGTTAAGCCCATTGTACCCGGCAAACAAATCACCTATTACAACATTTTCTCTGAGGTCAAGCTTACGGAAGATCTGAAACATACCAAGATTCAATGGATACAAAAATGCTGTAGTTCCCAAGATTGCCAGTGTGAACATCTGATAATTTTCAGTAGCCGTTATTGCTTGCATTTTTTCCATATAAGCCTGAGTTCCTTTCATAAAGGCATCCTGTAATTCTTTATTATAAGAAAAAACGTCATACTTCTGCCCGAAAAGCATCACTGCGGTAAGTAATATTCCAAAAAAGATGATTGAAAACATCAACTGAAAAACGAGTGTTTTATTCCAGTAAAAAAAGGCCTGCTTCAATATAAAATCTATTCCCGGTTTCTGAGGATATTTGTTCTGCATCATAAAAAATTTATGCAAAAGTAAACATCAATAATTATTTTTGCGGAATGTTTTCAGTGAATCATCAAAAATTTATGGAAATGGACGAACTTTCTCTTCAGAAGGTTCCCTATTTTTTCGTGATCGACTTTCTTTCGGAGAATGTTGAAATATACCCGGAAAATGAGATTGAAAAATCAGGTTTAATAATTGATTTTCAAGAATTTTCCAACGCAAAAACAATACACAACCTGGATAAAAAAATAGTCTGGAAATCGTTTCCGGAAACGCAGGAAAGCTTTAAAATCGGATTTGATAAAGTTCAGAAAAATATTCGTTTAGGAAACTCTTATTTAGTAAATTATACCAGAAAAACGAAGATAGAGACCAATTTAACCTTAGAAGAAATTTTTTACCACTCAAATGCGAAATACAAAGTTTTTTATAAAGATTTTTTTGTATTTTTTTCTCCTGAAACTTTTGTAAAGATTATTGATGGTAAAATTCTGACATATCCAATGAAAGGAACAATTGATGCTTCCATTGAAAATGCAGCAGAAATCCTGAAAAATGATAAAAAAGAAAAAGCAGAACATTACACTGTTGTAGACCTGCTTCGTAATGATCTGAGCATGGTGGCCGATGATGTAAAGGTAGACCAGTTTCAGCATATAGACTTTATCAAAACGCAGCAGAAAGATCTGTTTGCAATGAGTTCCGAAATTTCAGGCACGGTAAAACCTGAATTTGACGGCAGAATAGGAAGCATTATGAAAAAGCTGCTTCCTGCGGGCTCTATTTTGGGAGCTCCAAAACCTAAAACACTGGAAATTATTCTGGATGCTGAAGGATATGACAGAGGATATTACACGGGAGTCTGCGGCTGGTTTGACGGGCAGAATGTTGACAGCTGTGTAATGATACGCTTTATTGAAAAAGATGGAGATCAGCTTTATTTCAAAAGCGGAGGCGGTATAACGCATATGAGTAAATTAGAAGACGAATATCAGGAAATGAAAAATAAAATCTATGTCCCAATTCATTGAAAGTATTAAAGTAGAAGATCAGGAGGTTTTTCTATTGGATCTGCATCAGAAACGTGTCAATCAGACGTTTTCCCATTTCGGAAAGGAAGACCCTATCGATCTGGCCAAAATCTATAAAAACCTGCAGCACGATGAAGATGGTCTTTTCAAACTAAGAATTGCCTATGACCTTGACAAAAAGATCAGGACACAGATGATTCCCTATGCCATCCCTGAAATTCAGAATTTCCAGCTGGTAGAAAACAACAGTTTCGATTATTCTTTCAAGTTTGAAGATCGTAAGGAGCTGGATAAAATGAAAATGAAAGCCAAGGCAGAAGAAATTATCATCATTAAAAATAATCATATCACGGATACCTCTTTTTCCAACCTTTTATTTTTGAAGGGAAAAGACTGGTTTACCCCTTCTACATATCTGCTGAACGGAGTACAGAGACAGCACCTTTTAAAGCATAAAAAGATCAAAGAAACGGAAATCACTTTACAGAATATAAAGCAATTTTCCCATTTCCAGATCATTAATGCGTTGAATGATTTTGATGATATGTTTATCTATTCCATCGACAGGATTATCAATCTGCCGGGAAGTGAAGAATATCTTGATCTTTAAATCTATTTCATAAATTCAAAATATGACTTCAGGACATCTGCACTGTTCTTCCCGTGAGTATTTACTTCCAGGATTTTCGGTTGTGCATCAGGTTTGAAGAAATTCTCCAGAACCCTGTCCAGAGTAAGCTCGTCCTCCACTCTTATATAGGAAAAGCCAAAGTGCTTGGCCAAAGATTCTGCATTTTTACGGTGTTTTGTAGCAATAAATTCATCCAGTGTATTTGGATTGGCGTTTCCTGGTCCCGGAATGATTTTAAAGATATTTCCTTCGCCGTTATTGAAGATCATAATTCTTACAAATGGTGGAATATACTGATTCCAAAGTCCGTTGATATCATAGAAGAAACTCAGATCTCCCGTGATCAGTAAGGTTGGATTTTCATTTTTGATGGCAAATCCCATTGCCGTTGAAGTAGATCCATCAATACCGCTGGTTCCCCTGTTGCAGTACATCTTTCTCTTCCCGAAATCAAACAGCTGTGCATATCTGATGCCTGATGAGTTACTGAAATGGATATTATAATTTTCAGGAACCGTTTGGGAAGCCTTATTGAAAAAATAAAAATCAGAGAACTCAATCGTATTTAAAAACTGTTCATGCTTAGCATCTTTTTTGTCCCTTAGAACGTCCCAAAGATTAAAATAAGGCCTTGGCTCCAGATTGATAAATTTCAGCAGTTTTGAGAAGAAAACTTCAGGTTTCACTTCTATTTTTTCAGTCAGTGAAAAATAAGTATCCGGCTGCCATACTTCATCCAGATGCCAGTGCTGTTTCGGACGTGCGCTTCTCAGGAATTGTTTTACTTTTTTTGAAACCACATTCTGCCCTACCGTAATCAGCAGATCAGGAGCATATGTTTTGTAATCTTCTTCCGTAAAATTAAAAATATAACGGTCTATATGTCTGAAGAACTTTTCGTGATACAAGTTTGAGTTCGCTTCACTCAACACCACAACAGAATGGTTTTTCACCAGCTGCGTCAACTGGTTTTCCAGTTCCGGGCTGTAATCTCTTGTTCCCACCAACAGCATAATTCTTTGTGAGGTATGCCATTCTGCAATCAGATTGGACGGGATTTCATAATCTTTATGCTTGATGGTTTTTTCCACTGTAGGAAAAGTAGGAAGCTCAGAAACAAGTTCGTATAAAGGTTCTTCCAAAGGGATATTAATATGCACGGGTCCCTGCTTTTCAAAGCAAATCTCAATGGCTTTTTTAATAATATCGAAATTAATATCTTCTGCATTTTCTTTGCTGTCTTCCAAAAGCTGGAAATCACCATAGGAATGCTGATGAAAAACATCCTTCTGCCTGATGGTCTGCCCGTCGAATATATCAACGAAATCAGTGGGACGGTCTGCAGTCAGTACTAAAAGTGGAATATTCTGATAGAATGCTTCAGTGACCGCGGGATAATAATTAACCACCGCAGATCCGCTGGTACACGTAATTGCTACCGGCTTTTTCTCACTTTTTGCCATTCCCATTGCCACGAAAGCAGCACTTCTTTCGTCTACAATGCTGTAGCAGTTAAAACTATCTACCTCTGAAAAATGAATGGCCAAAGGAGCATTTCTTGACCCCGGAGAGATGACGATATCTGCAATTCCGTACTGCTGAAGAAGATGTGCAAGTATTTGGATACTTCTCTTAGAAGAATATTTTTTCATACAGCAAATTTAACTTATAAATAATGATTTTAAAATCATTTAAATTAAAAAAAATGTAATTTTGCTGTTCGTAAATTTCTAAAAATGGATAAAATACCTAGTGTAGACCTGCGTGATTTCCTTTCGGACAACCCGGAACGCAAACAGAAATTTGTAAATGAAATCGGAAAAGCTTATGAAGAAATTGGTTTTGTAGCCCTAAAAGGCCACTTTCTTGATGACAACCTAGTAGATGATTTGTATGGAGAGGTAAAAAACTTTTTTGACCTGCCTGTGGAAACGAAACAAAAGTATGAGATTCCCGGAATAGGAGGCCAGAGAGGTTATGTAGGATTCGGTAAAGAAACTGCAAAAGGTTTCAAAAAAGGAGACTTAAAAGAATTCTGGCACTTCGGACAGTACCTGTCTGATGATTCCAAGTACAAAACAGAGTATCCTGACAATGTAATTGTTGATGAACTTCCAAAATTCAACGAAGTAGGTAAAGAAGCATTCCAGATGCTTGAGAAAACAGGACAGTATGTGCTAAGAGCGTTAGCATTACATCTTGGTTTAAATGAATTTTATTTTGATGACAAAATCGCAGAAGGAAATTCTATTTTGAGACCCATTCACTATCCGCCAATCACTGAAGAACCGGATGATGCGGTAAGAGCAGCTGCACATGGTGATATTAACCTTATTACCCTTTTAATGGGGGCCCAAGGTAAAGGTCTTCAGGTTCAGAACCACAAAGGTGAGTGGATTGATGCTATTGCAGAGCCGGACGAACTGATGATCAATGTCGGGGATATGCTTTCGAGACATACCAACAACAAATTGAAATCTACAATTCACAGGGTAGTAAACCCACCAAGAGAATTGTGGAGCACTTCAAGATATTCAATCCCTTTCTTTATGCATCCTATCAGTGCAATGTCTTTAAATGCACTTGAGAACTGTGTAGACGAAAACAATCCAAAATTATACGAAGATACTACTGCCGGAGAATTCCTGCATGAAAGATTGATCGAATTAGGATTGATTAAAAAATAAAAATAATGGCTGTCCAAATAGGGCAGCCATTTTATTATATTCTATTCCCGTTACATGGAACAAGCGTACATAAAATTGTCTTTCTGAATATGAACAACGACTTCCATTATTAAGCAATCAACAATCTCAAACTCCTATTTCTTTATATAGTAAGGCATCATTACCAGTAAATTTTGTTTTTTAACATATTAAGCCTTGTTTAGTTAAAAATATTTTACTTATTTTTACTTTAGCTACAAATTTTTAATTAAAACAATATGAAAAATCTAAAAAAACTAAAAAAAGGCCAATTAAAAAACATTTCCGGAGGAGCTAATCTTCCTGAAACAGACTTTTGTATGTATTATTGTAATGGAACCATTGTTTGTGCAACCTGCAGTGACGATTTCAAATGCCCGGATACAAACAGTGACATGTAAGATTGAAAATCAAAATGCCATAAATGAGAGCCGTTTCTTACTGAAACGGTTTTTTATTTGCTCTGGATTACACTAAAGCTGTTTTTAAGAACTATTAGGTTTTTTTGTACGTGGGATAGGTTATTATACCAGATAAAGATTTTATGAGCTTGAAAAAGGTGTATTTAAAAACAGTCTATAGAGATGACCAAGGTATGTGGCAGTCTCTTACCATAATAATGTCATTCCGCAGGAATCCAGACTTAGTTATCAGAGCTTCAGGGTCCCAGAGTTGAGTGGTCATAAAGGCTCTGAATATTTAAGATTTATAATGAACTATAATTTCAAATGTAAAGTGGCTTGCTTAGACTCCTGCGGAGTGACAACGTGAAGGGAATGATAAACGGTAATAGTGACAGCAGTACATCATTTATTGATAAGAGATCAATGATGAATGATGTTACAAGGTTCGGGATACGGGTTCTGTGGTATGTACGTGCTTCTGGGATTTAAGCCATACCATAAATTGTAAAGTTGTAAACCGGGGTTATAATGCTTCTGTCTCAATGGTCTTAATCCTGTTCCAATTATGTCATTCCGCAGGAATCCAGACTTAGTTATCAGAGCTTCAGGATCCCAAAGTTGAGTGGTCAAAGGCTTTGGATGCTTAAGATTTATAATGAACTATAATTTCAATGTAAATGCATTGTTTAGACTCCTGCGGAATGACAAGGGGGATGTGATGAGTGGTAAATGATAAACGATGAATGACAAGTTATTAATGATGGGAACCGGGGTTCGGGATACGGGTTCGGGATATGTGCTTCTGAGATTTAAGCCATACCATAAATTATAAAGTTATACACCGTGAGTTATAAATACCCTCTGTCTCAATGGTCTTAATCCTGTTCCACTTGTGTCATTCCGCAGGAATCCAGACTTAGCTATCAGAGCTTCAGGGTCCCAGAGTTGAACAGTCAAAGGCTCTGAATGCTTAAGATTTATAATGAACTATAATTTCAAATGTAAATGCATTGTTTAGACTCCTGCGGAGTGACAACGTGGAGGGAATGATAAACGGTAATAGTGACAGCAGTACATCATTACTGATAAGAGATCAATGATGAATGATGTTACAAGACTCGGGATACGGGTTCCGGGTATGGATTTCTGGGGTTTGGGATGGAACTAATAAAGAGTTATAAAACATGGGTTATAATGCTTCTGTCTCAATGGTCTTAATCCTGTTCCACTTATGTCATTCCGCAGGAATCCAGACTTAGTTATCAGAGCTTCAGGTCCCGAAGTTGAGTGGTCAAAGGCTCTGAATGCTTAAGATTTATAATGAACTATAATTTCAAATGTAAATCCATTGTTTAGACTCCTGCGGAGTGACAATGTGGAGGGAATGATAAACGGTAATAATGACAGCAGTACATCATTTACTGATAAGAGATCAATGATGAATGATGTTACAAGGTTCGGGATACGGGTTCCGGGGTATGGATTTCTGGGGTTTGGGATGGAACTAATAAAGAGTTATACACCGTGAGTTATAAATACCCTCTGTCTCAATGGTCTTAATCCTGTTCCAATTGTGTCATTCCGCAGGAATCCAGACTTAGTTATCAGAGCTTCAGGGTCCCAGAGTTGAGTGGTTATAAAGGCTTTGGATGCTTAAGATTTATAATGAACTATAATTTCAAATGTAAATGCATTGTTTAGACTCCTGCGGAGTGACAACGTGGGATAAACGATGAATGATGAACAATAAACGATGAATGATAAATAATGAGTGATTGGTGTATCGTTTATCATTCATCAATTATTACTGATTACTCATTACTCATAGCTTAAGCCTGTCTTGGGTATAAAGCAAAAAAATCCTTTATCGTTATGATAAAGGATTTTTAAAAATAAAATAAAAACTGGCGGCGGCCTACTCTCCCGCGTTAGCAGTACCATCGGCGCTGGTGGGCTTAACTTCTGTGTTCGGAATGGGAACAGGTGAGCCCCACCGCTAAAACCACCCTAAAGAAGGTATATAAGATATCAGAGGGGAGATCTCAGATTTCAGATTGTATGGTCTGTTATCTGATGTCTTACATCTGACATCTGTTTTAAGCGATAAAAACTTTCACAAAGACAAAACCTTTTCTGCGCATAAAGAACTTGTCTTTTTATTTTCGATACAGTAACCATAGACTATAAATCTACGGGTAATTAGTACTACTCGGCTATGACATTACTGTCTTTACACCTGTAGCCTATCAACGTCGTCATCTACAACGACCCTTAAAAGATGTCTCATCTTGAGGCGAGTTTCGCACTTATATGCTTTCAGTGCTTATCTCTTCCAAACGTAGCTACTCAGCGGTGCACCTGGCGGTACAACTGATACACCAGAGGTTTGTTCAATTCGGTCCTCTCGTACTAGAATCAAGCCCTCTCAAACATCTAACGCCCGCAATAGATAGAGACCGAACTGTCTCACGACGTTCTGAACCCAGCTCGCGTGCCACTTTAATGGGCGAACAGCCCAACCCTTGGGACCTTCTCCAGCCCCAGGATGTGACGAGCCGACATCGAGGTGCCGAACCTCCCCGTCGATGTGAGCTCTTGGGGGAGACTAGCCTGTTATCCCCGGAGTACCTTTTATCCTATGAGCGATGGCCCTTCCATACGGAACCACCGGATCACTATGTCCTGCTTTCGCACCTGATCGACTTGTAGGTCTCACAGTCAAGCACCCTTATGCCATTACACTCTACGCACGGTTACCAAGCGTGCTGAGGGTACCTTTGAAAGCCTCCGTTACTCTTTTGGAGGCGACCACCCCAGTCAAACTACCCACCACGCAATGTCCTTCCATAGGAAGTTAGGCTCCAAGTAAGTAAAGGGTGGTATTTCAACGACGGCTCCACAAACACTAGCGTGCCTGCTTCAAAGCCTCCCACCTATCCTACACATTACTTACTCAAAGTCAATACGAAGTTATAGTAAAGGTTCACAGGGTCTTTTCGTCCCATTGCGGGTAATCGGCATCTTCACCGATACTACAATTTCACCGAGCTCGTGGCTGAGACAGTGCCCAGATCGTTACACCATTCGTGCAGGTCGGAACTTACCCGACAAGGAATTTCGCTACCTTAGGACCGTTATAGTTACGGCCGCCGTTTACTGGGGCTTCAGTCAATGCCTTCGCTTACGCTAAGCACCTTCCTTAACCTTCCAGCACCGGGCAGGTGTCAGACCCTATACAGCATCTTTCGATTTAGCAGAGTCCTGTGTTTTTGATAAACAGTCGCCTGGGCCTCTTCACTGCGGCCACCATTGCTGATGGCGTCTCTTCTTCCGAAGTTACGAGACTATTTTGCCTAGTTCCTTAGCCACGACTCACTCGAGCACCTTAGGATTCTCTCCTCGACCACCTGTGTCGGTTTTGGTACGGGTTGCTTCACTTCGGCTTTTCTTGGATCAGATTACTCTACAGCAGCTTCGCCCGAAGGCTAGGCCTTGACTATTCCGTCAGTCTCCAGCAGATACATCCAACCGTCCCCTTTTATTGTGAGCAAGTCAGGGAATATTAACCCTGTGTCCATCCACTACCCCTCTCGGGTTCGCGTTAGGTCCCGACTAACCCTCAGCTGATTAGCATGGCTGAGGAAGCCTTGGTCTTTCGGTGAGCAGGTTTCTCGCCTGCTTTATCGTTACTTATGCCTACATTTTCTTTTCTATCCGCTCCACAATACCTCACAGTACTGCTTCGGCGCAAATAGAATGCTCTCCTACCAGATATAATAATTATAAATCCATAGCTTCGGTAATATGTTTATGCCCGATTATTATCCATGCCGGACCGCTCGACTAGTGAGCTGTTACGCACTCTTTAAATGAATGGCTGCTTCCAAGCCAACATCCTAGCTGTCAATGCAGTCCAACCGCGTTGTTTCAACTTAACATATATTTGGGGACCTTAGCTGTTGGTCTGGGTTCTTTCCCTCTCGGACATGGACCTTAGCACCCATGCCCTCACTGCCGACGAACATTTATTAGCATTCGGAGTTTGTCAGGAATTGGTAGGCGGTGAAACCCCCGCATCCAATCAGTAGCTCTACCTCTAATAAACTTAACATCGACGCTGCACCTAAATGCATTTCGGAGAGTACGAGCTATCTCCCAGTTTGATTGGCCTTTCACCCCTACCCACAGGTCATCCGAAGACTTTTCAACGTCAACCGGTTCGGTCCTCCACTCTGTGTTACCAGAGCTTCAACCTGCCCATGGGTAGATCACAAGGTTTCGCGTCTAATCCTACTAACTCACCGCCCTATTCAGACTCGCTTTCGCTTCGGCTCCGGTACTTAATACCTTAACCTCGCTAGTAAAATTAACTCGTAGGCTCATTATGCAAAAGGCACGCCGTCACAGCTTAATGCTGCTCCGACCGCTTGTAGGCGTACGGTTTCAGGTTCTATTTCACCCTTCTATTCGAAGTGCTTTTCACCTTTCCTTCACAGTACTTGTTCACTATCGGTCTTTCAGGAGTATTTAGCCTTGGAGGATGGTCCCCCCATATTCAGACAGGATTTCACGTGTCCCGCCCTACTCATTTATCATCAATATATACCTTTCGAATACCGGGCTATCACCGTCTTTGGCTGTTCTTTCCAGAACATTCTTCTAAATATATAAAGACTTTTGGGCTAATCCGCTTTCGCTCGCCACTACTTACGGAATCTCTTCGATTTCTTTTCCTCCGGGTACTTAGATGTTTCAGTTCTCCGGGTTTGCTCCTCTTACGAGGTGACATATCTTCAATATGCCGGGTTGCCCCATTCGGATATCTGCGGATCAATTCGTGTGTGCCAATCCCCGCAGCTTTTCGCAGCTTACCACGTCCTTCGTCGCCTCTGAAAGCCTAGGCATCCGCCATACGCCCTTAACGATTTCTTTCCTATTGGTTACTCAAGCGCTTTATGCGCTCGGTTTTCTCTTTGTGATGTCTTTACCGTTAATGTCAATGATCTTTATTTCTTTCTTTCAGTCTGATCAACAGATGTTGTTGTTGGCTCCATCCGTAACTTTTAAATCAAACTTCCAAAACTGTGGAGAATAAGGGAGTCGAACCCTTGACCTCCTGCGTGCAAGGCAGGCGCTCTAGCCAGCTGAGCTAATTCCCCCTCTAGTAGACTAAGAGACCCCAGAGGCCAGATACAAGACTTTTTAATTATGTCTTGACTCCTGACTCTTTCATCTTCCCGTCTTTTTAATTAGTAGTCTCGGGCAGGCTCGAACTGCCGACCTCTACATTATCAGTGTAGCGCTCTAACCAGCTGAGCTACGAGACTGTCTTTTTAGACTTTTAGATCCAAGATGCTAGATACAAGACTTTCTATCGTCTTGGGTCTGGGCTCTCGGCTCTTGTATCTCTTCCCTGTACTAATTTCTAGTGGGTTTTGTATTGTTATATAGCAACCAAACAAAAAACTAAAGCTTTACTTTGAAGCAAGTACTTTGTATCTTACGATACTGATTTTGTTTAACGTCTTTTGACGCTCTAAAATGAGATGTTCCAGCCGCACCTTCCGGTACGGCTACCTTGTTACGACTTAGCCCTAGTTACCTGTTTTACCCTAGGCAGCTCCTGTTACGGTCACCGACTTCAGGTACCCCAGACTTCCATGGCTTGACGGGCGGTGTGTACAAGGCCCGGGAACGTATTCACCGCGCCATGGCTGATGCGCGATTACTAGCGATTCCAGCTTCATAGAGTCGAGTTGCAGACTCCAATCCGAACTGAGACCGGCTTTCGAGATTTGCATCACTTCGCAGTGTAGCTGCCCTCTGTACCGGCCATTGTATTACGTGTGTGGCCCAAGGCGTAAGGGCCGTGATGATTTGACGTCATCCCCACCTTCCTCTCTACTTGCGTAGGCAGTCTCACTAGAGTCCCCAACTTAATGATGGCAACTAGTGACAGGGGTTGCGCTCGTTGCAGGACTTAACCTAACACCTCACGGCACGAGCTGACGACAACCATGCAGCACCTTGAAAAATGTCCGAAGAAAAGCCTATTTCTAAGCCTGTCATTTCCCATTTAAGCCTTGGTAAGGTTCCTCGCGTATCATCGAATTAAACCACATAATCCACCGCTTGTGCGGGCCCCCGTCAATTCCTTTGAGTTTCAAACTTGCGTTCGTACTCCCCAGGTGGCTAACTTATCACTTTCGCTTAGTCTCTGAACCCGAAAGCCCAAAAACGAGTTAGCATCGTTTACGGCGTGGACTACCAGGGTATCTAATCCTGTTCGCTCCCCACGCTTTCGTCCATCAGCGTCAGTTGTTGCTTAGTAACCTGCCTTCGCAATTGGTGTTCTAAGTAATATCTATGCATTTCACCGCTACACTACTTATTCCAGCTACTTCAACAACACTCAAGACTTGCAGTATCAATGGCAGTTTCACAGTTAAGCTGTGAGATTTCACCACTGACTTACAAATCCGCCTACGGACCCTTTAAACCCAATAAATCCGGATAACGCTTGCACCCTCCGTATTACCGCGGCTGCTGGCACGGAGTTAGCCGGTGCTTATTCGTATAGTACCTTCAGCTAGATACACGTATCTAGGTTTATCCCTATACAAAAGAAGTTTACAACCCATAGGGCCGTCGTCCTTCACGCGGGATGGCTGGATCAGGCTTGCACCCATTGTCCAATATTCCTCACTGCTGCCTCCCGTAGGAGTCTGGTCCGTGTCTCAGTACCAGTGTGGGGGATCACCCTCTCAGGCCCCCTAAAGATCGCAGACTTGGTGAGCCGTTACCTCACCAACTATCTAATCTTGCGCGTGCCCATCTCTATCCACCGGAGTTTTCAATATTAAGTGATGCCACTCAATATATTATGGGGTATTAATCTCCCTTTCGAAAGGCTATCCCCCAGATAAAGGCAGGTTGCACACGTGTTCCGCACCCGTACGCCGCTCTCAAGATCCCGAAAGATCTCTACCGCTCGGCTTGCATGTGTTAGGCCTCCCGCTAGCGTTCATCCTGAGCCAGGATCAAACTCTCCATTGTATGTTTGTCTGACTCACTCAAAGTTTTTAACGCTTTAGTTTTTCCTTACTTGGTTGTTATATTGTATGTCAATGATCTTTATATCTTCCGCTTTATAACGAAGCAATCTCTCTGTCAGTGTCGCTCCGTATTTGCGAGTGCAAAAGTAAAACTTTATTTTGTAATGACCAAATGTTTTTAAAGAAAATTTTAAAGTTTTTTAAGTAACCTTAATCCTTATCCAACATCTCAATCACCCTGCTCCTGCGCTCCGATTTATTCGGACTGCAAAGATACAAACTCTTTTTTATCCCGCAACTCTTTTTACAAAAAGTTTTGAAGTTTTTTTCGTCTGTCTCTTTTCGGAGTCATAATGTCTCTGCCTATCCAAAGGCTCTTCTGCGCTTACTGATCTACTCTCGTTTTCAGTGGGGCAAAGATAGCAACTTCTTACAACGCAAAACAAGTTTATTTAACTTAAATTTTACCGTTTCGTAATATTTACTCTTAAAGCGCTGGCAGGCAGGTAGAAAAATTTTAAACATTTGTTTGGGGTCCTGGGTGGGAAGCATGGGAGCGTCCGGGAGTTGGAGGGCGGGGAAAGGGATAATGAGGTGATTCGGGGTTCGGAATTCGGGGTGCGGGGTTGACCTTGATCAAAATAGCATATATATTATATAGTAGAAACCAGACTATAGAAGAAAACAAGCTTTCTTCGACAAGTTCAGAATTATACCGGGTTCCTATTGAATTGATGATGCACCAGATTATATATCAAACACAGCATTGTCAATCCACAGGAGTCCGGACAAAACTTGTCCGTAGCATGACACGGATAATACCAACTGTAAAAAAAGATTTTAGACATTATCCTGCTAACTTACATCCTTTACTCTGGTCAAGAGGTTTGGATTCCTACGGAATGACACAATGGAAATAAAGGCTTGTATTCACTAACCCGAAGCTCGCAACACAATAACCCGGACCACTATATCCTCCTACCATGAAATTCATCATTCATCATTCATCATTCATCATTTATCATTAACAACTCCTTCCCTAGCCCTGATAGCAATGGTTACCCCGCAGCAGAAGCCGGAGCGAGAGGGCTTGAGTACGGGAAGCCCCGGCGCGAGGAGTAGAAATGGATAGCAGGATGAAGCTCCTGAAAAAATCTATACTATTTATCATGATGCACAATATTGCGAAACCTATTGTAAAATCCTATACTATATATGATATGATTTCTTCGAAGTTATGACTAATCAAACAATCTCAGTTGCTGATCGCGGGTTCCGGTGAAGTTTGCGGTTGAAAGTTTCGGGAATTCTTTACCTTCAAAAAATTTCTTTCTTCCGATTTTAAAGGTAGTGTGAATCATTTCCGCAATGTTACCTTCTCCCCTTTGTCGTTCAAAATATCTTTTATCTCCAAGCTTTCCTCCTCTCATAGACCGGATAAGATTCAATACTTTCTGAGCCCTGTCCGGAAAATGTGCTTCTATCCAATTTACAAAAACAGGTTCAACAGTATCATTTAACCTTACAAGCGTATATCCGAAACTGGAAGCACCCGCATCCGAGACGGCTTTCAATATATTCAGCGGCTCATCGCTATTGAGTCCGGGAATGATAGGAGCGACCATTACATGTACGGGAATGTTGTTTCCGGAAAGGATTTCAACAGCTTTTAATTTATTTTTTGCGGAGCTGGTTCTCGGTTCCATCTTTCTTCTGAGCTCTTCATTGATTGTCGGAATACTCAGGGAAACGGAAACAAGATCCTGTTCTGCCATTGGCTTTAAAATATCCAGATCTCTTAATACCAATGCATTTTTTGTCAGAATATTGACAGGATGTCTGTAGTCGAGACAAACCTGCAGTAGTTTTCGTGTGATTTCAAATTGTCTTTCTGCCGGCTGATAGCAATCTGTATTTCCGGACAGGAGAATAGGAGCTGCCTTGTAACCTCTTTTCTGAAAAAATTTCTCCAGTAGTTCAGGAGCATTTTTCTTTACCATGATTTTTCTTTCAAAATCAATTCCGGCGCTATACCCCCAATATTCATGAGTGGGTCTTGCAAAGCAGTAGGAGCAGCCGTGTTCACATCCCTGATAAGGATTCATTGAATACTCCATGGGAAGATCCTCGCTTTTCACCTGATTGACAATTGTTTTGGGAAAGACTTCGGTAAAGAGGTCTTTATGGGTTCGAAATCTTCATCTTCAGGTTCATAGGTATACCTGTCGAAACGGTTGATAACGTTTCGCTGAGCCCCCTGACCTTTTATGAAATTTTCGTTTTGCATTCCGGTGTAAAATTAGAGTGGAATTTTCATAAAATAATGAGTTTTAACATTAAAGTTTTCCACAAAAAAATCCAACACTTTCAAAAGCGTTGGATTTAAACATAATTAAATATATTTTTTTACTACTTCACTGCGTAAAATTCAACTCCATGATATTCATCTTCATGATTCTTTTCATCAAAGTGTCTGTGATAATCCGAGTAGGTATCACTATATTTTTTATCTTTTTTAGTCAATATTTTTTATGCTTATTAAACTTAATACTGCCAAAAGACCAACTCCCCTGCCAGTAAAACTCCAACTTCTTTTTTCATATTTTCTTTGATTTATTACTGATACCATTGCAAAAAGTATACCCAATTTATTTTTTCAGATTATAAATTTTGTTAACATTAAACTTTATTTTTAAGAAAGTTATAATCTGTTATTTTTCTTATATTTAGAAATTGCAATGGTTTAATTATTGCACTTATTACCAAAAATATTATTATGGAAAATCCAGAAAACATCGACAGAATGACGACATTGAGCCAAGTCATGAAAACGCTTTCTGAAAGAGGAATACACAGAGAGTTCAGAATGAATGAAAAATGCGAAATGAAATTTGAAAATTCTGACAAAATTTATCAGCCTTCGGAGCTGACCATTTTGAAAACCTACCGCTTTGAAGGAGACAGTAATCCTGATGATAATGCAGTTCTTTATGTGGTAAAAGACAATAGCGGAAACCGTGGAATGATCATAGACTCATATGGAGCAGACAGTAATTATCCGGGTGAAGAGTTTGATAAATTTTTACGAGACATTCCTATTCAGGAAAGCGATGAATTCAATTTTTAACTGAATCTTTCTTATATTAATCCTTAAACCATTAAGGTTGTTATCATTACATATCGTTTCTATGAGCAGATGATCATTCTATCTTAATGGTTTAAGGAATTATTCCTGGGTATTTTCTTTTTTCCTGAATATTCCTTTAAGAAACCCTTTCTTTTCTTTTTCTCTCCTTCCGCCGGGGAGGCTTCTTTTTATTTTTTATTTCCTGTTTAATTTCTTTTACAGACTGCTTCATATCTTTTACTGAAGCGACAGCATCTTTTACTTTCTTTTCTGTTTTTTCTACATTTTTACCAATCAGGGTTTTCTTTAATCCCTGCTCTATTCCGCGCCAGAAAAGATTAAAGAAAGACTTTGTAGGATCACGTTCCACATCTTCCACCGTAACGGCTTCAGGAAAACGTCCTGAATCTGATTTCAGAAATACATTGGCAACAGCGGTCAGAAAACCTTTTTTCTCATGGTTGTTTTTATTTAAAACGGCAATTTTCAAGTCTTTATGTTTAAGATTAAAGGTTCCATGCAATCCTGCAGGATTTCCTTTAAAATTAAAAAGCATTTCCTGAATCGTCCCTGCGGTAGCCGTTACATGAAGATAAGGCCTGATAAACGGATTGATTCCGCTGGCCGGAAGATTGGATGTTTTCCCGGAAATTGCAAATTTATCACTCTGATCGGCTACATCGAAGTTCCAGTTTACGGAAAGCGGCGACAGGTTCATAAAGGAGCAATTGATTTTAATATCTACCCGGGTTGGTTTTCCTTTTATTTTGGCTGAATTCAGGTTCTTTACATTCATATTAAAATTGCTGAAAGTCAGTTTTCCCGGTCCCATACTTTCTGGCGTATCTTCTTCATACACCAATACAGAGTTTTTCAGATCAAGGTTATTGACCGTGATTGGAATTTTAATAGATCTCAGCATCTTGGAGTACAAAGCTTTTATTTTGGGGTCGTCTTTCGGAATTTTACTTCTGAAAATATTGGCATCTGCCGACTGAATAACCACGTGGGAAGCATTTACCGTTTTATTTTGAGAAAAAGCTCCCAGGTTCCTTCTGCAGTTATCCGGTTTGCCTTCAGGTCATACAGATCTCTTTCAACGGGTATCATTTTGATAAACTGTGCCCTCGAAACGAGAGGCTTCATCGCAAAGTTATTGACCTGGATTCTGTTTTTATTCAGCTTAAGAAGACCCAGGCTCATATTATAGAACTGTGTTTTGTAGGCAAAATTTCTGGTTGTCAGATAGTACTCCTTCACGGTAAAGGAAAGGCCTTTATGATCAGCTTTAGGAGATAGCTCAATCCCATTAAAGGTAGCATTCAGATCATGAAAAGCTAAAGGCTGTTTTCCTTTATCATAAATAATATTTGAATTTTTTAAGGAAGCTTTTCTTATGGTAATGGATTTTACAATATCAGGCCCGCCAGCATTGCTCTGCTTTTTTTCACCTGCCGTAAAAGTTCCGTTTACATTTTCTATCAGAAGATCTTTAAGGTCAAGATTTAGTTTTTTATCTATAAATTCCAGCTTATTGATATTAAAAGCAATATGGCCGGTTCTTAATCCTTCTATTGGCTTTCCTGTTTCTGGAGTGCCGGCTGATAATACCACATCCCGGATTTCACCGCTGGAAGGCTTAAGCGCAAGGCTTCTTACAGTGATATTCTGATGATTTGAGTATTCAATGTCTCTTCCGGCAACAGTAAAGTCTTTATATCCTACAGGAATGATCTGTTCTGAAGTTTCTTTATTAAACATCAGCTGATTGATATTCAAATTAAGATTTCCGACAGATAAAAGTTTATTGCCATCCGGTTTATTGATCCGAACAATGGCATTATTGAGTTTAATATTTTTTAAATCAACTTCAAAATTTGATTTTTTTTCATTTTTTTCCCCTTTATTCCTGTATTGTATACTGCCAAAACAGGATTTTTAAAATCCGCATTAGCAAGTGATACTTTGTTTTTATTTAAAACAACATCTTTAAATTCTATTGTAGGAATGGAAAATTCAAATAGCTGAACCTTTTCAGGATAAAACTTTTTAAAACGGGTCAAAGAAAGCAGTGGGATCAATCTGAAGTTATCTACCGACATTTGTCCGTTCTCCGTATTGATTTTACTGATAGTAATAGCATAGATATTATCCGGACGGAAAAAGAATCTTTCTCCTTTAATGCTGTACCTGTCAAAAACGACTGGTAATTTATCCTCTACGGATTCTTCTGTCATCTGTAAATTTTCTACAAACAGATCGAGCTTCTCTACAGATAAAAATTTTTGTTTGGTATGTCTGAAAACAGCAATTTTTCCATCACTGATCCTGATATTTTCAAAAAGCACGGGATTTCTCTTTTTGCCGGTTTTACGATCAACCGGTTTTGCAAGAATAACATTTAAACTGGGCTTAGCCAACAAAAGGTCCGAAGAGCTGATTCTTTTATTGAAAACAGCATCATAAATTCCGAAACGGCTTATTTTCAGGGTATCAATTGTTCCCTGCAGGCCAATGACATCAGTATTCTGCGGATCTTTACTGTTGACGGAAATTCCTGTTGCGAATATATTTCCTGATCCTAAATCTACATCAAGGGTTTTATAGGATACTTTATAATCAGTATTCTTTTTTATATAATCCGGAAGCCGGGTTTTAAGCCATATGTTAACTCCGAAATTTGCGGCAAGAAGGATACCTGCCAGAATCCCGAAACTTATCAATAGTTTTTTTACCCATTTTCCCATATTTTGTGATTTGATTTTATTTTACCCCGGATCAATTCCTGATTTCCAGATCGATTACATATCCTTCATGGCCTCTTACATTGATGAAATTTCCTCCTTCAAAGCCAAGATACTGTCCTTTGATTCCGGTAAGCCTTCCTGTGAATTCAGGTTTTTTATCTAATGTAAATGAAGTTACCTTTTCCGGCTTTTCAAACGGATAATCCAGCATCCACAATTCTTCTCCTTCACTATAGAATTTCTGAAAATCTTCAGGGAAATATTCCTTGATCTTCTGTCTGAAATCTGCAAGATCCACTTCACCTTCGAAATCATCCTGCAGCATTTTTCTCCAGTTGGTTTTGTCCGGTAAATGCTCTTTTAGAGCAACTTCTATCATTCCTGCTTCATAGCGGTTTTCTGTTCTTGCAATAGGTAAAGCAAAAGTTGCCCCCTGATCAATCCATCTTGTTGGAATCTGAGTATTTCTGGTCACTCCTACTTTCACATCTCCTGTATAGGCCAGATAAACAGTATGCGGCTGAAGCTGAATTTGTTTTTCAATTTCAAGATCACGTTCTGCGATATCCAGGTGCGCGGTGGAAAGTTCCGGACGGATAATGGTATCACTTGCATAAGGGCTTTCAAAAAAACAGTTTTTGCAGAATCCCATTCTGTAAATCGGTTTATTCTCACCACAATTTACACACTGGAATCCGATATGTTTTATGCTTAACTCCTTTCCAAACAGCTCATTCATGTGAATCAGATCTCCTGAAAGATTGAGATAGTACTGGATTGGCCTGGCGTCGTAGCTTGTCATCTTTAAAATTTGCCCTTGAAACTGCATATTATATTTATATTACTTTTTTAAGTAAATTTAATGATTATATTTTTCAAAAGTAAAATTTATATTTTTGTACCCATAAAAAATACAAATGGTTTATCTTGTAACAGGCGGCAGCGGGTTCATCGGCTCTCATTTAATTGAGCGATTATTAAGAAATGGACATTCTGTCATAAACATTGACAATTTTGATGATTTTTACGACTATCAGGTAAAAATTAAAAATACTTTAGAGTCAATTGGTAAAATTTCGGATTTTGAGTTCTCGGATAAAGAGACTGACATCCGTCGTTTGGCTTCCCTCTCCCATTCTGATCAATATTCCCTCTATTGGCAGGATATCCGGGATTATAAGGGTCTTGAAGCTATCTTTAAAAATCATCCTATTGACATGGTGATCCATCTGGCAGCACTTGCAGGGGTACGCCCTTCTATTGAACGCCCTCTGGAATATGAGGAAGTGAATGTAAGAGGCACTATGAACCTCTGGGAATTGTGTAAGGAATATCATATAGAAAAATTCATTTGTGCTTCCTCTTCAAGTGTTTACGGAAATAATGAAAAAATTCCTTTTGCAGAAACAGATAATGTAGACAGGCCTATCTCTCCTTATGCAGCGACCAAAAAAAGCGGCGAAGTTATAGGTCATGTTTATCATAACCTATACCATATAGATATGATCCAGCTTAGGTTCTTCACGGTATATGGGCCAAGACAGAGACCCGATCTTGCGATACATAAGTTTACAAAGCTTATTTCGGAAAATCAGGAAATCCCTTTCTATGGTGATGGAAATACAGCCAGGGATTATACTTATATAGATGATATCATTGATGGAATTACTAAATCAATCCTTTACCTGGAAAATAATACCGGGGTATATGAGATCCTTAATCTGGGAGAAAATCAGGTTGTGACTTTATCGGAGATGGTAGCTACTATAGAAATGGCGCTTGAAAAATCTGCCACTAAAAAATTTCTGCCAATGCAGCCGGGAGATGTCACAAAAACCAATGCAGATATCACAAAAGCAAAGGAATTAATAGGCTATAAACCTGCCACAGACTTCCAAAATGGCATAAAAAAATTTGTGGAATGGTTTTTGAGAAAACGACATTAAGTAAATTGCTGACATCGCTGACAGCCAGTTTGTGACAGCCATTTATAAGAAAAAATTATAAAAGAATTGAAAATCAAGTATAAAAAAGTTTATTATACAACCTATTTTTATACTTTTGCAAAAAATTAGAAAATTATGTACTGGACATTAGAATTAGCTTCATATTTAAGTGACGCACCTTGGCCAATGACAAAAGCAGAGCTTATCGACTACGCAATCAGAACTGGTGCACCTATGGAAGTAGTAGAAAACCTTCAGGCAATTGAAGACGAAGGAGAAATTTATGAATCTATCGAAGAAGTATGGAGTGATTATCCTACTGACGAGGATTTCCTTTGGAACGAAGACGAATATTAATAAAGCGATGAGCTTTAGGCTGCGTGCTTAGAGCTTTTTTGCCCTTTTTATATATAATTTACACGATAAGTGTTATTTAAAACGCTTAAAGCATTTTGCATTAAGCATAAAGCAAAAAATTTATGAGTTTTTTAAACAAAGTTCTTAAAGGGTTTTTGGGAGACAAAAAAGCGCAGGACCTAAAAGAAGTAAAAAAAGTTGTAACAAAAATCAAGGCTGTAGAGCCCAGCATCCAGCAACTGACGGATGACGGGTTGAGACAAAAGACGGCTGAGTTTAAAGAGAATATAAAATCTGCAACCAGCAAGATCACAGCTCAAATAGAACAGATAAAAGAGCAGATAAAAAATTCAACAAATGTTGATGAGAAAGAAGCTCTTTTCTCAAAAATTGAGTCTCTAAAAAAGAATCATACGAAATTGAAGAGAAAGTTCTGACTCAGATCCTTCCTGAAGCTTTTGCGTTGGTAAAAGAAACAGCAAGAAGATGGGCTCAGAATGGAGAAATCCGTGTAACGGCAACTGACTGGGACAGAGAGTTGGCTGCTGCAGGGAAAGATTTCATCAGTATTCAGGGAGACACAGCTGTTTGGAAAAACTCATGGGATGCTGCCGGAACTCCTGTAGTTTGGGATATGGTCCACTATGATGTTCAGTTTATCGGAGGGGTTATTCTTCACAGCGGTAAAATTGCCGAGATGGCTACCGGTGAAGGTAAGACTTTGGTAGGAACATTACCTATTTATTTAAATTCACTTCCGGGAAGAGGAGTACACGTTGTTACCGTGAACGATTATCTTGCGAAAAGAGACTCCGCATGGATGGGCCCTCTTTATCAGTTCCATGGAATGTCTATCGATTGTATCGATAACCACCAGCCGAACTCAGACGGAAGAAGAAAAGCATACAACTCAGATATTACTTACGGAACCAACAACGAATTCGGTTTCGATTACCTGAGAGACAACATGGTGACCTCACCTTCAGAACTGGTACAAAGAGAACTGAACTTTGCTATCGTGGATGAGGTGGATTCTGTATTGGTAGATGATGCCAGAACGCCATTGATCATTTCCGGCCCGGTTCCTCAGGGAGACAGACAGGAGTTTGACGTCCTTAAACCTTCTATCGACAGAATCGTTGAAGTACAAAAGAAAACGGTTTCTACTATTTTCAATGAAGCGAAAAAATTAATCGCTGCCGGGAATACAAAGGAAGGCGGATTCAAATTACTTCAGGCTTACAGAGGTCTTCCAAAAAACAGACAACTTATCAAATTCTTATCGGAAAGCGGAAACAGAGCATTGCTTCAGAAAGTTGAAGCGCAATACATGCAGGACAACAACCGTGATATGCCGATCGTAGATAAAGATCTTTACTTCGTTATCGAGGAGAAAAACAATCAGGTAGACCTTACAGACAAAGGTGTTGAATACATGTCTCAAGGAAACTCTGATCCGAATTTCTTCGTACTTCCTGATATCGGAACTGAGATTGCTGAAGTAGAAGCTAAAAACTTATCTAAAGAAGAAGAGTTTGAAGCAAAAGAAAAACTTTTCGCTGAATTTGCTGAAAAATCTGAGCGTGTTCACACGATGAGCCAGCTGTTGAAAGCTTACACATTATTTGAAAAAGATGATGAGTATGTCGTAATTGATGGTGAAGTAAAAATCGTTGATGAACAGACAGGCCGTATCATGGAGGGCCGTCGTTATTCAGATGGTCTTCACCAGGCAATCGAAGCAAAAGAGAATGTAAAAATTGAGGCAGCAACCCAAACTTTTGCAACCATTACGCTTCAGAACTATTTCCGTATGTACAACAAACTTGCGGGAATGACCGGTACTGCTGAGACAGAGGCCGGAGAGCTTTGGGAGATCTACAAATTAGACGTTGTGGTAATTCCTACCAACCGTCCTATTCTGAGACATGACAAGCAGGATCTGGTTTACAAGACTAACAGAGAAAAATATAACGCCGTAATTGAAGAGGTAGAAAAATTAACAGCAGCAGGAAGACCTGTATTGGTAGGAACCACTTCTGTTGAAATTTCACAGTTGCTTTCAAAAGCACTTCAGTTAAGAAAAATTCCGCACCAGGTATTGAACGCGAAGCTTCACAAAAAGAAGCAGAGATCGTTGCGGAAGCAGGACGTCCGGGAGTTGTAACCATTGCAACGAACATGGCGGGACGTGGTACCGACATTAAGCTTACCAAAGAAGTAAAAGACGCAGGAGGTCTGGCAATTATTGGTACAGAAAGGCACGATTCAAGACGTGTTGACAGACAGTTAAGAGGTAGAGCGGGACGTCAGGGAGATCCGGGAAGTTCTCAGTTCTATGTATCTCTTGAAGATAACTTAATGCGTTTGTTCGGTTCTGAAAGAATTGCTAAAATGATGGACAGAATGGGTCATAAAGAGGGAGAAGTAATTCAGCACTCTATGATCAGCAAGTCTATTGAAAGAGCTCAGAAGAAGGTGGAAGAAAATAACTTCGGAACCAGAAAGAGACTTCTTGAATACGACGACGTAATGAACAAACAGCGTGACGTTATCTATAAGAGAAGAAAAAATGCTTTATTCGGAGATCACCTGAAATATGATATCACGAATATGATTTTCGATGTTGCCAATTCTATCGTTGCGAAAGGAAAGGCTTCTGGAAATTATAAAGATTTTGAATATGAAATCATTAAAACATTTACAATGGAATCTCCGGTTTCCCAAAATGACTTTAATAACAAAAACGTTCAGGATCTGACGAATATCCTATTCAAAGCTGCTCAGGAAGATTACAAAATGAAGCTGGACCTGTTGAAAGAAAAATCATTCCCGATTATTGAGAATGTATACCAGAATCAGGGTTCAATGTTCAAAATGATCCAGGTTCCTTTCACAGACGGACACAAAACAATGACTATTGTAGCTGATCTTAAAGAAGCTTACGAAACGCACTGTGAAAGTCTGGTAAACGATTTCGAAAAGAACATTACTTTATCAATTATTGATGAAAACTGGAAGCTTCACCTTCGTGAGATGGACGACTTAAGAAGATCATCACAGGGAGCAGTATATGAGCAGAAAGATCCGCTTGTAATCTATAAGCAGGAGTCTTTCCACCTATTCAGTGAAATGATCGATAAATTAAACAAAGAAATTATTTCTTTCTTATACAAAGGAGAAATTCCTTCTTAAGAAAAATTTAATAATAATATTCAAAAACCGTTATGGCATTGACCATAGCGGTTTTTTGTTATTCAGTATATAATAAATTTATGATAAATATCAATCTTATTATTTATTTAGAACAGTTAAAAATAATATATTTGCAGAAAATTTTGCTTTCATGAAAAATGTACTGATCTGTGCTTCCGCACTGGGGACAATGATGGTTTCTGCCCAAAAAAAGATTCATTAACCACAAAAAACATAGATGAAGTAGTTATCAATACATATGTCAAGAAAGACAGTGATTATTCCAATAAAATGCCTCTTAAAGCCATAGAGGATCCACAGGTATATTCTTCTATTGACAAGGGTGTCTTGGAAAATCAATTATTATTCACTGTAGATGATGCTTTCAGGAATGTGGCGGGCGCACAAAAGATGTGGAGTGCAACCAACAGATCCGGAGATGGGGGAATTTATCTTAACCTCAGAGGTTTCGTAGCAGGAAACTCTATCAGAAACGGTATGGTAGCCCCTATTACCACTTCTATGGATGCCATTAATATTGAAAGAATTGAAGTTTTAAAAGGACCTTCCGCAACGCTATTTGGAAGTAATGTAACTTCTTATGGTGGAGTTGTCAACAGAATTACCAAAAAGCCTTATGAAACTTTCGGAGGAACAATATCTCTTGCAGGAGGAAGTTACAACTACTACAGGATACAGGCGGATGTAAACGCACCGTTGACCAACGATAAGAAGTTATTATTCAGATTAAATACAGCTTATACAAATCAAGGGACTTTCCAAAGAACTAATGCAAAGAATTCATTCTATGCATTTACACCTTCCATCACTTACCGTCCTACCGATAATTTGGAAATCAATGCAGAGCTGGAAATGTTTGAAACCAATTCATATCCTGAAACAGCATTTTTCTTTTATTTCCCAAGCTCACAACTTGGTGCAGACAGCATGGACAAAATGGAAAAACTTGGTTACAACTACAAACAGTCTTATACCGGGGAAGGCCTTAAAACTGTAGGTAAAGCAAGAAATTTCTTTGGGCAGGTTAACTATAAGATTAATGAACATATTAAATCTTCCACTAATGTAAGTACGGCCTATTCTTATTCAGACGGATTTAGCCCATATTTTTATTTCGCCCCCAATCCTACAAATAGTTCTGAAGTTGGAATAGCAAGAGCCGATCAGTCAACCAAAGACAGTAAAAGGACTTATTTCCAGCTTCAGCAGAATTTTAATTTTGATTTCAATATTGGAAGTATAAGAAACAGAACTGTAGCTGGTTTCGATTATATGAGATTAAATGACAACCAATACTTTATGTTCACCAATTTTGACTGGGTTCCTTTTAAAGGTACAGACTATTCTAATATGAATAGCCAGACATTGGGAGCCATGTATGATAATCTGAGAAACCAGCCTGATTTTGAAAAAAACAACACCTATATCAGTACAGGGAAAAAAGATGTTTACAGTGGATACATTTCCAATGTAATAACTCCTGTAGCAGGGCTTAATATCCTTACCTCTTTGCGATATGAAAGTGTAGACTTTAAAGGAGGTCAAACGGGGCAAAATGTAACTGCAGCATATACCCAGGGAGCATGGTCTCCGAAACTGGGAATTGTTTATCAGATTGTTCAGGATAAAGTATCTGTATTTGGAAATTATCAAAATAGTTTCACAAGCAACGGATATTATGTTTCCGATGCAAATTCTAATGTAACCCTTTCTGATCCTGAACGAGCTAATCAATTCGAAGGCGGATTTAAAGCCAGTCTTATCAAAGGAAGAATCAGTACAACATTAAGTTATTACAATATCAAAGTAAAAAATACACTTCTGAATGCTGGATATACTGATCAAGGGAGAGCAATTCAAAGACAGGCTGGCTCCCTAACGAGTCAGGGTGTTGAATTGGAAGCAAATGCTTATCTGATCAAAGGATTTTCTGTAATTGCCGGTGTAAGCTATAATGATATGAAATATACGGAAGCGGATGAAACTGTAATTGGAAGAAGGCCTGCTACAGCTTCTTCTCCGTGGCTGGTTAATTTCAATGCGAGCTACCAGTTCCTTGATGGAAACTTAAAAGGACTTGGTTTTGGTGTAGGAGGAAATTATGCCAGCGATAATAAGATCGTCAACTCAACCACAATGGGAACTTTCATACTTCCAAAATATCTGGTACTGAATGCTAATGCCTTTTATGATACAAAAAAATTCAGAATCGGAGTGAAGGTAGACAATTTTACCAACGAACATTACTGGAGCGGATATACAACAGCCAATGCGCAAGCTCTTGCCAACGTATTAGGAAGCTTCACTTATAAATTTTAAAAATTCAAAGGTTAGCCCCTTATGGGGTTAACTTTTTGCTATGAGAAAAAAGCATCACCATAAAAGAAGGTTTCTTCAACAAAAAAATGGTCCGCAAAACTGCATTTGTGGCTGGGTTTATCTGTTGGAATCATTGTATTTATAGTCTCTCTTTCAGGGACTTTATATGTTTTTAAGGATGAAATACAGAATAGCTTAAGAAAAGAAGCCATTGATCTTAAAAAAGAAGATGTAGGGACAAAACCGCTGCCTATCAGTCTGCTTCGTGAAAAAATAACACTGGAGCTTAATGAAAAGTATCCTGTAAGTGCTGTAGAAATCCCTTTGGATAAAAGCAAATCCTATCAGTTCCAGTACTATGAAAAAAGTAAAAAAGGATGGAACTATTTTCAGCAGGTACTTATCAATAAGCAAGTGTATGTGAACCAATATACAGGCCAAATCCTTGCTGTTTATGATGAAAAATATGATGTATTCAGTATTTTGAAATATATCCACTGGGGACTTTTACTCAATTCTGAATGGGGACCGTACACTGTAGGAATCCCTACCGTTATTTTTATGATTATGCTGATTACAGGAATCATTTTATGGTGGCCCAAAAATAAAAATGCAAGAAAAGGACGTTTCTGGTTCAATTGGGAAAACGTAAAAAACTGGAAGCGTAAAAACTATGATCTTCATAACATACTAGGGTTTTATGCATCATTTATTGCTTTGCTTTTAAGCATTACCGGACTCTATTTTGCTTATCCTTACGTGAAAAATACATTCACATTTGCCTTGTCCGGATCATGGGAACTTCCAAAAGAAAAAGAAAGAAAATCTCCGGACTCTCTGATGATAAAGAATGAAGCTGTTTTTGATCTGGCTGCGGCACAGACTGAAAAGTTGTATGCAAAGTCATCAAGCTTCAGAATCACGCTGAACGGAAAGAATAAAAAAGGAAAAGAGCTGAAAAATCTTCCGGTAACAGTTTACGGAATGGACGGAAGATACAGTGAAAGAAACAGCCTGACATTCGACAAATATTCAGGTAAACTACTTGCCAACAAACCTCATCACAAACTTAATACTGCCGAGAAGTACTCCAATGCTAATTATGACATCCATACCGGATCCTATTTCGGAATTATTGGAAAAATCATCTGGTTTATTGCCGGCCTTACGTGTACGTCACTCCCTGTAACCGGATTCCTGGTCTGGTGGGGAAAAAGAAAGAAAAAAGGAAAGAAAATATAATGAAAAAAGTGCTTTTATCAGCTGCCTGCTTAGGAACTACTTCCATTTTTGCCCAGGTAAAAGACAGTTTACAAACTAAAAATGTAGACGAGGTGGTAATGACTGCTTCCAGAAAAAGGAAAATATCAAAGAAGTTCCAAGCTCCATCACGGTGGTAGGAGAAAAACAGATTCAGTCTCAGCTGACTGTTAACTCAGATATTACAAGTATTCTTCAGTACACCGTTCCCAGTCTGGGAACCAATTCCGGGCAGACTTCCAATACAGGACAGACGTTAAGAGGACGCCAGGTTCTTGTTTTGATTGATGGAATTCCGCAGTCTACACCGCTTCGAAACGGAGCAAGAGATTTAAGGACCATTGACCCTTCAGCGATCGAAAGAATAGAGGTAATCAAAGGAGCATCTTCCATTTATGGTAACGGAGCAGACGGAGGAATCATCAATTATATTACCAAAAGAAACAAAACAGATAAAAAAATCTCCGGAATTTCACAGATTGGTATTACCGGACAACCTTACGGTGGCACTTTGGGAGTAAGAGCCAGCCAGCTGTTAACAGGAAAGATCAACAAATTTGACTATACCCTTTCATTAGCTTACGAAAGAACAGGTTATACAAAAGACGGTGACGGCGTTTTGATAAGTCCGACTTACAGCATTGCCAAGATGGACAATTACAATGGATTGCTGAAAATAGGGTATGATATCAATGAAAATCAAAGGATTGAAGCTTCTTACATTGGTTATTCTTCAAGATCAGATCTGAACGTAGGCTTAAAAACAGGAAAATACGGCATTACGCCTACCATTGGGGAAGGAATCGGAAAAGGGTTGGAAACAACCCCACAGGGAACTCCGAAGAATCACAACATCAGAGTGAGCTATGACAATAAGAATTTGTTTGCCGGAACTTCCTTAAATGTGAATCTTTATTATCAGGATTTTAAAACCGTTTATGGCTACAGCGACACCTTTTTCAATGGTGGCCAGTCGAATGTTATTTCCCGGAAAAAAGGAGCAAGATTCAATTTTGATACTCAACTATGGAATTCTTCCAATTCCCAGGGAGAAATTATCTACGGAGCTGATATTCTGAATGATGAGACTGTACAAAAGCTGGAAGACGGACGCTTCTGGACTCCTAATATGAACATGACCAATATTGCACCTTTTGTATTGGCAAAAATTGATCTGTTTAAGAAGCTCACCATCAAAGGAGGGCTTCGCTACGAAAACATCAGGGTAAATGTTGATGATTTCAATACCCTTTCTACCCTTAAAAGTGACGGAACTTTCACCAAAAGCATTCCTGTGGCCGGCGGAAAGCTGAATTATAATGCGCTGGTAGGAAATATCGGTGTCCGTTACAATATTGAACCTTATATCAACCTTTTCGGAAGCTTTTCTCAGGCCTACTCTATCAATGAGCTGGGAAGAATTTTAAGAACCTCAACTTCTGAAACGATCAAAAGCCTGGAAACAAAACCAATCATCGTTAATAATTACGAATTGGGCGCTACAGGACAGCTTTCCAGCTGGATGAACTATGAATTGACGTCTTATGTAAGTACCTCAAAGCTGGGAGCATCATTCGTACAAAGTCCGGACAGAGCATTAATGATCCAGCGCTCTCCTGAAATTGTGTACGGTGTTGAAGGTTTTTACACTTTACCCCGGTAAAATGGATCCGGTTTGGTGGAAGCTACAGCTGGATGGAAGGAATTACTTCTGTAAAAGATGATGGTGATTATTCAACAAAAATCAACAACAGCAGAATTTCTGCCCCTAAGGTTTTGGCATATGTTCAGGCCAGACCAATCCCTGCTCTATCCTTGGGGCTTGATATGCTTCACTCTTTCCAGCAAAAGAGATTTGAGCCTAATGCCAAGACGGGATTATATGCGTATGGTGAAGGATATGTACCTGAGTATACTGTCTTCAATTTCAAATCAAGTTATGAGGTTAATAACAACTGGAGCGTATCATTAGGAATTGAAAACCTTTTCAATAAACTGTACCAGCCTGCTATTTCATGGTGGACTGCAAGAGACAGTGATTTTACCAATGCTCTTGGATTAAGAGGAACATTCATGGTTGAATACAGATTTTAATTAAACTAAATAAAGAGCAAGGCTTATATTTGCTTTACTTTTATTGCGATATGAAGAAAAAACATCATCATAAAAAGAAACCGGGATTCATTAAAAAATGGTCTGCAAAGCTCCATCTCTGGTTTGGATTGGGTATAGGTTTCCTGATCTTTATTATCTCTATTACCGGAGCCTTATATGTTTTCAAAGATGAAGTGGAAAATATCACCCGAAAAGATGTCATCTACCATCATGAGCAGAATATTGACCAGAAGCAGGTACTTCCTATCCGGGTAATGGAAAAGGCTGTTGCAGAACAGGTAAAAGAGAAATATCCGATCCATTGGGTCAATGTTCCTATCGATAAAAAGATGTCCTACATGTTCTTCTGGTATGAGCATAATACGGATGCCTGGAATTATTTTGATGAATTTCCTGTTTACAAACAGGCTTACGTAAATCCATACACCGGAAAGGTACTGAGAGTTTATGATGAAAAAAACGGATTCTTCAATATTGTAAAAATGATCCACTGGAGTTATCTGCTGAAACAGGACTGGGGAACGTATGTGGTAGGAATTCCTGTTATTATCTTTATCATCATGCTGATTTCCGGGATCATTCTTTGGTGGCCCAAAAACAAAGCAGCCAGAAAACAGCGTTTTTCCTTCAAATGGAAAAATATCAAAAGCTGGAAACGAAAGAACTATGACCTTCATAATGTATTAGGGTTTTATGCATCCATTTTTGCTTTAATCTTTTCCATTACAGGGCTTTTCTATGCATTCTTTGTCGTTCAGGCTATGATTTATGTGATCTTTTCCGGTGGAGAAACAAAGTATCCTGACTTCTCACATATCAGGGCAAAGGCCCCCATTGAACTGAGAACAGAAGGAACGCTTGATAAAATTATTAATACTGTACAGACAAAATATCCCGATGCCTATGGTTTTGCTGTAGACCTCGGTCATCCTCACATGGATGATCATGAGCATCCTAACTTTGAAGTGTATGTGAAACATCTCTCCTATTCTTATCATAAAAGCAGCAGCTTAATCTTTGATGAAAATTCAGGAGAACTTCTCCATACTCATGATCCGAAGGACAAAAACTTTGGAGAGAAGGTGGTAAATGCTAATTATGACATTCACGTAGGAGCTATCTTAGGACTTCCAACCAAGATTATTGCCTTTATTGTAAGCCTCATCTGTGCTTCTCTCCCGGTTACCGGATTTATGATCTGGTGGGGAAGAAAAAAGAAAAAATCAATAAAAACAGCATAAAGAATTAAATAAAATCCAGTTAATAATCCATTAATACAATCTTTTTTATAATTTTAGCCCTTAGAATTTAATCATAGAAATGTCATTAATAGATTTATCAAAACAAGTTGCCCTTGGAGTTGACATCGGCGGAACCAATACTAAATTCGGAATCGTAAACCACCGTGGAGAAGTTCTGGATAAAGGAAACCTGAGAACCGATGCTTATGACAAAGTTGAGGATTTCATCGATGCTTTATATGAACATGTTCATCCTATGATGGAAAAACATGGTGCTGAAAAGCATTTTGACGGAATCGGGGTAGGAGCACCCAATGCCAACTACTACAAAGGAACCATTGAACTGGCTCCTAACCTTCCCTGGAAAGGTGTAATTCCTTTTGCTGAGCTGATGAAAGCAAAATTCGGTCTGCCTTGTACGGTTACCAATGATGCCAATGCTGCAGCCCTTGGAGAAATGCTCTTCGGAGCAGCCAGAGGAATGAAGGATTTTATCATGATTACACTGGGAACAGGAGTAGGAAGCGGAATCATTGCCAACGGAAGCTTAATCTATGGACATGACGGGTTTGCCGGAGAATTAGGACATACAATAGTGAAACCCGGCGGTAGAAAGCACTGGAGCACAGGTTCTGAAGGAAGTCTGGAAGCATACGCCTCCGCAACAGGAATTACTATTACAGCAAAAAAATGAGAGCAGAGTTCCCGGAATCTATGCTGAACCAATATCCCGAAGATGCCATCAATTCTAAAACAGTATATGAATGTGCTATCAAAGAAGACCCAATTGCTATTGAGGTTTTCCGATATACGGGTCAGAAGCTGGGAGAGGCATTAGCTAATTTCGTTATGTTCTCTTCACCTGAAGCTATTCTTTTATTTGGAGGGGTGATTAAAGCAGGTGATTTTATTTTAAAACCGGCTAAGCTTCATATGGAAAGAAACCTTCTTCCTATTTTCAGAAATAAGGTAAAACTGGTATTCAGTGAGCTTGACGAAGCAGATGCTGCCATTCTTGGAGCAAGTGCTTTGGTTTGGGAAAAATAACTGAACGCTATTTTAAATAATTAAGAGCATCCTTTAGGGTGCTTTTTTGTTTTCCCGACGGATTTGGGTTTGTATTTTTATAGTGTTTATTTGTGAAAACATTGGTGGTATTTGTGTTTGGGAACTATTTGTCACATCTATCATTGTAATTTACGTTTCAGACGTAAAATCGTGTTCAAATGAAAAAGTTTTTCCTATTTTTGATCAGCTTTTTCCGGGTAAAGGAAGAGAAATAAAACAATATAATTACCAACAATGGACAACAATAATTTAGAACAGATTACTTTCGGGGGCGGATGTTTCTGGTGCGTAGAAAGCTGTTTCAATATGCTGAAAGGAGTACAATCTGCTATTTCAGGATATTCGGGAGGTCATAAGGATAATCCGACTTATCAGGAGGTATGTACAGGTGAAACCGGACATGCAGAAGTGGTACAGATTACTTATGATCCGGCTGTTATTTCCTACGAACAATTAATGGATGTATTTTTCTTCCTTCATGATCCCACCCAACTGAACAGACAGGGAAATGACATCGGAACCCAGTACCGTTCTGTGATTTACTATAAAGATGATGCAGAGAAGGCAAAAGCCGAAGAAGCCATTAAAGTATCTCAGGAATCGGGAAGATGGGCTGGTACTTATGTAACGGAATTAACGAAATTCGACAAATTCTGGCCGGCAGAACAATATCATCAGGGATATTACAATGAAAATCCTACACAGCCATATTGCAGTGCTGTAGTAGGTCCTAAAATACAGAAGTTTAAAAAACATTTTGGAGAACTGGGAATGCTGAATGCAGAATAAAGTCTCACATTTTTAAGTTTTGGCTAAAGCCGGATCTGATGGTATAATTTCAGTTTAAACGGACTAAAGTCCGCTCCTACTGATATTTAATATTATTCCAGAAAATGGAATCCTGACATTTATAAGCTAATATAAAATACAGAAGCGAAGAGAAAATCTCTTCGCTTTTTTGTTTACCATAAATGGGTGAGGACTTGCTTTAATTGGGTTTAAAATTATTGTGAAGGAAATTTATTTTTCAATCAGGAAAGGTTCTGAATTTTTCCCGGCGTATTTTGTGATCATATGGCTCGTTGCATTTTTTAAACTTTTGCCATTATCTGGATTTATTCCATCCATTGTAAAAAACTCTACCACATTATCATATTTTGTGTACCAAGAACTCCCTAATCCATTTTCTACCGTTAAAGTATCTGGTCTGGTAATTTTCTTAAAATACTTCAACTTGACAGTATCAACGGGTATTAACTGGTGTTTGGGGTTTTTATCATCGCAGGATGTTAGCTTATATTCATCCCCATCCCAGTACATACATTTATTCTCTTTACCAAATTTTATACCTCCATTTCCACCGTAAGAAAAACTTGCAAATAAAATTAAAACCATAGCTCCTATTCCCATGCCGTTTTTTGCCATCTGTGGAATGTTGAAGACAGGTTGGTTTTTTATCACTATCATGATATTTGACATTTTGTCAGAAAATGAATTGCCTTTATTCACTGTGACATTCACTTCAGTATCTTCAGTAGTATTTACACAATGTACTTTTCTTTCTTCTCGGTAATGTTTGAAATCATTAAAACCTAAGTATCTACTAAACACATCTAACGTGACAGGTTTTATAGTTACATCCTTATTGTTGTCCACTATAGACTGATAATAGCCTTGCATAGTTTTATAATTCAAAGGAAATCTAAATTCGTTTAATAATATTATTGACAAGTATTTAAAAATGCCACTTATTGAGCTTTCTGAACTATCCTTTTTTGCTTTAAAATGTACCTCTTGAAGTAATTTTTTTTTCTCTTGTAAATTTTTTGCCATGATCTTAGTAATTATTTGGAAAAATAAAAAGATTTCATAAGAAAAATATGCGGAAAACCGTAAATATCAACATTTTAAAGTTTCCAAAATCTTACCAAAAAGCTACTACCCCCTGCTTTCCATTTTGATGCAATTTTGTAATCGAGATCAGGGACAATTACAAACATTAAAAATAAAATCTAAAAACTCTGATTTCAAAAATCACCAGATAAAACGGAGGAAAACTCCGGATTGGGAAGCAGATGTTTCTCCTCCGTTTTTGAAGGTTCACTTCCCTAAAAAATTAAGAAGCGCTTCGAAATTTTAATTGTGTACAGCCTGAGATAAATACTTCTCAGGAGGAAGAAAAACAGTCAAAAAACTTCTAAAATTTTACGGAAATGATAGAGATCATATTAATGCTAATCGGTTTAGCATTCTCAAACAATAATGCCAATACAACAACTGCAAATGATAACAACCCAACTACTGAAACTACTCAAACTCAAAGTGGGGCTACGGATCCTGGAGGATCTACAGGGGAAAGTGGGGGAAGCGATACGGGAGGAGAAACTGGAACAACTCTTCCCCCTAAAAAATAAAACTTTGACCACTCTTTTAGAGTGGTTTTTTTTTAATTTAGTAAAATGATACGAAATTTATTATTTTTTCTTTTTTCATTTTGTCTCGTTGCTTCGTGCAAGGATACACTTGAAACGAATAATGACATATTAAAAGGTGATAAATTATATGAAGAAGGTGTTAGACTTCTTGAAAAAGATGATGTTAAGGCCTATTTAAAGCTCCAAGAAGCTATAAGTTATTATAGTAAAAAAAATGATTTTTCTAATATTTCTAAGAGTTTAATTGTACAAGCAAATGCTCAAAAAACAGAGGTGACTTTTTAGGCGCGGAATCAACATTGGTAGAGGCACTAAAAATGATGAAGGAAAATGATGAAAGCCTTTATGCATTATATGACACTATGGCTAATTTAAAGTTAAATCAAAATCAATATCCTCAGGCAATTGAATGGTACGATAAGGCTCTCTCTGTTAAAATTGAATCTGAAGAAAAACGGCTAAGTATATTAAACAATAAATCTGTAGCAGTATATAAATCAGGGAAATATAAACAAGCATTGAACATTTTACAAAAACTTAGCTTATCAAGCCTTTCAGATTTAAATTTAAAAAATAGAATTAAAGATAATATTGAATATATAAAATGGCTAGACAACAATAATACAGATGCTCAAACTAACATAGAAAATATTCTAAAACATAAGTTAGAAAATAATGACCTTTGGGGAGCTAATTCAAGCTATGCTCATTTAGCAGATATAAATAAGAAATCAAATCCAGAGAAATCACTTTATTATGCCAAAAAAATGCTTGATATCGCTCAAATAAACAAAAGCCCTGAAGATAGACTTGAAGCTCTTGAAAAAATAATTTATGTAGATAAGCCAGCAGATATAAATAATCACTTCCTAATATATAAAAATCTATCTGACAGCATACAGGCTAGTCGTAATGATTACACTAATAAATTTGCTTTTATAAAGTATGAAAATACGAAAGTAAAAGCTGAGAAGGCTGAAAAAGAAATTCAACTATTATCGCAATACTTTCTTTCGGGAATACTTATTTCCTTACTAATCATTATTATTATTTTATATAAAAAAAGACAGAAAAAGCTTGAACAAGAAAAAGAAATCGAGGTAAAAAACACGCAGCTCAAAATGTCGAAAAAAGTTCATGATGTGGTTGCCAATGGAATCTACCAGGTGATGACAAAGATTGAAAACCAGGAAGACTTCGACCGGGATAAAGCGCTTGACGAACTGGAATTTGTATATGAAAAATCCAGGGACATTTCCTATGATAAAATTGGAGAAGAAAAAGAGTTCAGCAAAGTCATCTCAGAGCTTATTGCTTCATTTAATAATGATACCGTAAAAACCTTTACCGCAGGAAACAGTCCTGCGATCTGGGAGTCCGTTTCTCCCACAGTAAAAGAGGAGGTTTACCAAATGGTCCGTGAGCTGATGGTGAATATGAAAAAGCACAGCCAGGCCAGCCACGTTGGCGTTAAATTTGAAAAAATAAACAATCTTATTGAAATTCAATACAAAGACAATGGAATAGGAATTCCGGGAGACCTTGTGTATAAAAATGGCTTACGAAATACGGCATCCCGCATTGAAGCGATTAAAGGAACCATTACTTTTGACACGAAAATTGAAAAAGGGCTGAAGGTCAATCTTTCATTCCCTGTTTCCTAACCATCCAGCCATGTTCAAAAAAGTTTTAATCGTTGAAGATCAGGAAATCATGAACCGGGGAATCCTGAATACAATAAAAGAATTAAATATCCCTGATTTTGATTATGTAACCTATTGTGATGAAGCCCTAAGCAGAATCAGAACAGCTTTGGAAAGGAAAAATCCATATGATCTGCTTATTGCTGATCTGTCATTTGACAAAGACCATATTCCCCAGAAGCTTCGTTCCGGGCAGGAACTTATTCTTGAAGCAAAAAAGTTCAGCCGGCTTTAAAAGTAGTGGTATTTTCTGTTGAAAAGAAAGCAAAAACAATTGACGACCTTTACAAAATCTATCAGATTGACGGATTTGTAAGCAAGGCAAGGCGTGACGGACAAGACCTGAAAAGTACAATACGGAAAATCTTTAACGGAGAAACCGTAATTCCCCAGGAAATTCTGAATACAATGCGTCATATTTCTTCTGAGTTTGATGCGTATGATATCAAATTGCTTGAGCTGTTAGCCAAAGGCTATAAGCAAAGTGAAATAAGCACTTCTCTGAAACAACACAGAATGATCCCATATGGCATCAGGTCTATTGAAAGGAGACTGAACGAACTCAGGGACAGTCTCGGCGCAAAAAATAATATTGAGATGATCGTCATCTGCAAAGATATTGGCCTCATCTGATCAGACCTGCTGAAATATCATTTTTTCGTCCCTTTTACGTGAAACCGTAATGACGAAAAATTAAATGAATATACTTTTGAGGACTTAACCAATTTTTTTAATTAAACCGTATAACCATGTTCAAAAAATTTTAATTGCCGAAGATCATGAAAGCATCAATATTTCTGTTCAGAAAACCCTTGAAGAGCTGAATATTCCCACAGTAGATTATGTGTATTACTGTGATGATGCTATTGGAAAAATTCAGAAAGCGTTACGGGAAGAATATCCTTATGACCTGTTGATTACAGATCTGTATTATGAAGAAGATCATCATGAGCAAAACCTTAAAGACGGAAAAGAACTCATCAGAAAAGCAAAAGAGATACAGCCTGATTTAAAAATCATTGTATTTTCGGCAGAACATAAAACGGGTGTAATAGAAAATCTTTTTTCAGATTATGAAATCAACGGATATATCCGTAAAGCCAGAAATGATTCAAAAGAACTGAAAAAGGCCATTGCATCAGTATATATCGGCGAAAACTATTTATCTTTTGATCTGAAACAGGATATGAAAAAGTTCAACAGCTATGAGTTTTCTACATTTGATATCACCCTTGTCTCTCTCCTTTCTAAGGGAATCTTGCAAAAAAACATTCCTGCCCACCTCGAAGAAAGAAATATTAAACCCTCCAGCCTGAGCAGCGTTGAGAAGAGATTAAACAGTCTGAAGGAAGACCTTGAAATAAACAGCAATGAGCAGTTGGTAGCCTTCTGCAAGGACATCGGGATTATATAGTATACAATTCATCTTACATACAGCCTTTCAAATTTTTTGAAAGGTTTTTTATTTTTTGCCCGTTTTACGGTTTTCCGTAACAGACTGAAATCTAATGCTCATATTTTTGGACTGTTAAACAATAATCAATTTTTATGAAAAAGGAATATTACCTCAATAAGAAACAGCAGTCTAATGGAGATTATGAAGTGCATGAAAGCTCATGCAGATTCTTACCATCTTCTGAAAATAGAATTTATTTAGGCAGTTTTTATACTTGTCAGGAAGCGGTAAATGAAGCGAAAAAATTATTTACAGCTCAAAGAAACAACATCAACGGATGCTATTACTGCTCAAATGCATGTCATACAAGTTAAATAAAAAATTAATCATGGGAAAATTCGTAATCACACAAAGAATCAACAAAGAGTATCAGTTTAATCTGAAAGCCGGAAACGGTGAAATTATTTTAACCAGTGAAGGATATGTTCAGAAAGCATCCTGCCAGAAAGGCATTGAATCTGTAAAAGTCAATTCTCAGGATCTTTCAAGGTACGACAGAAGACTTGCAAAAAATGGAAAAGACTATTTCGTGTTAAAAGCTAGGAACGGTGAAATTATCGGAAACAGCCAGATGTACAGTTCAAAATCCGGAATGGAGAATGGTATAGCTTCTGTAAAATCAAATGCTCCGGCAGCAGAAATCGTTGATGAAACTTTAAAAAATTAAAAACTATGGAACTTAAAATTAAACTTGAGCAGCTGCACCAGAAAGTAATAGGCCTTAAAGACCAGATCGGAACAGAAGAAGCCACAAAGAATGCTTTTGTAATGCCTTTCATACAAATCCTGGGCTATGATATTTTCAACCCTACGGAAGTGGTTCCGGAGCATGTCTGTGATATCGGAACAAAAAAAGGAGAAAAGGTAGATTATGTGATCAAAAATAATGATGAGCCCATCTTCATTATTGAATGTAAGCATTGGAAAGAAAGCGCCGATGCTCACAATTCACAGCTTCACAGATATTATCATGTTTCCAAAACAAGATTCGGAGTTTTGACCAATGGAATTGTGTACAACTTTTATACAGATCTGGAAAAGCCCAATATTATGGATGAAAAACCGTTTTTCACCATCAATATTGAAGATTTAAAAGACAGTTCCATCAAAATTCTGGAAAGTTTCACCAAAAAAGATTATAATCTGGAAAGTATACTTGATTCTGCAGAAGCATTAAAGTATATCAAAGCCATCAGAAAGGAATTCGAAAAGGAAATTGAAAATCCATCTGATGAATTGGTAAAACTTCTGGTGAACCGCTTCTTTGAGAAGCCTTTAACAGCCAACAGAATGGTTTCTTTTAAAGAGTATGCTAAAAAAGCATTAACTACTTCTATTAATGAATCGATCAGTTTCCGGTTAAAGTCCGCATTGAGTATTAATGAACAGATAGAGAAAAAAGAAGATGATGTAAAATCATCACAGTCTATTGATCAAAATAATGATTCTAAGATTATCACCACAGAGGAAGAGCTGGAAGGATTTCAGATTGTAAAAGCAATTCTGAGAGAGAAAATTCCTTCTTCGAGAATTGCCTATCGGGATACTTTATCCTATTTCGGGATTTTATTGGATGATAACAACAGAAAGCCACTTTGCAGATTACACTTCAATACTACAAATAAATATCTGGAAACCTTCCACAACGGAAAAGAAGCAGGAGAAAAGATTTTATTGAATACCCTTGATGAGATCTATAATTACAGGGATCAGCTTCATCTGACACTGGAAAATTATGCATAAAAATTACTCATCATGAAAACTTTTTTATCATTCTGAAAGTTGTGCGATGGATGCTGGGTGCTGTATTCTTTTTTGCCTCGTTGAGTTTATTAATAGAGCAAAGTTTTGGCGCTTCAATTATACTTTTAATTTTGACGGCATTTATAGTTCCATTAACTGGGGATTATATTGTAAGAAAAATAATGAAGATCAATCTTTCAGGAACCCATAAAGTTTTGCAGTCTATCAATTACTCTGAACTTCATACTATTTTACCCACCTATCAGCAAAATGTATTGAACCACAAAAAAGTAATAAGTGATAAGCAAAAAATAAAATTCGGAAGAAAAATTTACTATAATACCTTATGTACTGCCATTGCAGATTTTCATCTCACCCAGAGCAAAATAGCCAAACTTAATGAGATTAAGGTTTATTTCAACTTATCTGATCAGCAAATATTCTTTGAGAAAAACAGGATTTCAGAAAAAACGGTTAAAAACCTGGTGCAGAAATGTTACGCAGACCATGTACTGACTGATTCAGAAGAACAGCAAATTACAAACATGGCTAACTTTCTTCAATTTCCGCTAGATAAAGCAGGAGAGATCAAAAATAAAATCGCTTTTTCATTATTCAACAGAATACTTGAAGAAAAGATATCAGATAACCGCCTTTCTCCAATAAAAGAAACAGAGCTGAAGCAGGCGACAAGAAATCTGAAAATTGACCAGCAGAGTATTACAGCCTTTCTTTCTGACCGAAAAATTAGAAGCTTACGGCATGCCAAGTTACTATGGAATCTTGATCATGGTATTTTTCCGGTTGTTTACAATCCTTCCATAGCTTTAAGCAGAGATGAACAATGTTATTTGAATGTTCATGCAACCCTCATTGAAAACAAACTTGTTCATGCAGGATATTCACGCTCAAGTACCGGTGTTTCTTTCAGGGTTATGAAAGGAGTCAATGCAAGAATTGGCGGCGGAAGGTACCGTCCCGTAAAAGAAAATGTAAGGGAGACCCATCCCGGAACACTATATCTTACCAACTCAAGAATTGTTTTCAATGCCGGAGGAAAAAGTTTCCAAATCCTTTCTGCAAATTGATTTCACACAACGCAAGAGGGGGAAGTCTTGAACTGACAGTCCAAAACAAAAGCTACTCACTCCGTGTAAGTTATAAAGAAGCTGAAATATTTGTGCTTGCATTATCAAGTTCTCTCCGACAGTACAGAAATGCCAATGATCATGTAAAAATACAGGCTATAAGAGAAATCTCTATGAATGAGAATTTCATCTGAAGTCCAAAATCAATTCACCATTAATATTCAAAACATGAAAAAACTAATCCCATTTATCATACTTACCTTCAGCATATTTATCTTAAACTCCTGTTTTAAAGCCAATGACAATGTAGGACATGGCGGAAGATGTACAGGTTCTGCATACTGCACGGCCTGTTCAAATTGCTCAGGATGTGGACACTGCAGCAGCGGAGGGAGCTGCGGAGTTTGCCGGGGCAGTTCTTCCGGGAAAACCTCTGCTAAAAGCAAGTCTAAAAAACACAAACCTTCAGATTCTTATCGATCTTCAAAACCTCACTCCGGTAAACCTCCAAAAGTTTTTATCGATGAGGTAACGGTTAATGTTAATACCAACAACAGATACATTGCAGGCATTGCAGCAATAAATATTTATGAGAGACCTTCCACTGCATCAAAAGTAATAACAACGGTACCTAAGGGAGCCAAACTGATAAAGCTTTCAAAGGAAGGATCATGGTATGAAGTACAAGTGAAATCAACCGGTAAAAAAGGATATGTTTCCAATAAAGACGTAAAATAATCAAAATTATGAAACCATTTCTCACCTTTTGTGCGTTATGTTGTTTCATCGGCATTTTCAGACTTCCCATAGAATATTATACTTTCCTCAGAATTCTTGTTTCTCTTGGAGCCTTGCTGGTTTTATACAATACGTTGAGTTCCGGGCAGCACTATTTTAGTATAATTTTTCTGGTTATCCTGATTCTTTTCAATCCCGTTTTTCCTATGTATCTGTACCGGAAAAGCATTTGGATCCCGATAGATACGATAACAGGAGCTTTATTCTTACTCATTAACTTCATAGAAAGAAAAGAGCTCACAAAAAAAGAAGACGAAACTGTCGAAGAAACCTCAGAGCACCCGCCTCCTATACACCAAAGAACTGTTTCCAGAGACAGAATTATTAATCCCAAAAAACAAAACAAGAATAACCATCATGGAAAACAATCAAATAACAGAAAGCCTCAAAGCCCATTTTCTAAGACTCTATCAAATGGCAATCTGTGATGACGATTTCAGTGCTTTAGAATTAAAAATGCTCTACAAATGTGCAGAAGAAAGAGGGATTTCATCAAAAAATTTAGATGAGATCCTTTTAAATCCGATCAATTTAAAGTCATTGGTACCCCAAACGATCGAAGAAAAAGTAGATTATTTATATGATCTCACTGTCATGATCTGGGCTGATGGAGTCGTTTCTCCGAATGAATACTCTGCCATGCAAAAGTATGTTCTGATGTTTGGTTTTCTGGAAGAAAATACAACAGCTATTGTAGATTACCTCATTGAAGCCATAAAAATCGGCAAGAACAAAAGCGAAATTTTATATGAATTAAAAAACTAATCATCATGGATACCACCAGTATAAAAAATTTATTTAAACTAAAATCCGTTCCGATAGAACCTCAGCAGGAACAGCTTCCTGAAAGTGATGTCATTCCGGGTGGTGAATCTTTCGAAGAAACCCGAAAAAGGACCTACCACGAATCGGGTTACAGAGACAGCTCGCGAACCAACGGAAATCACTCGACCCTATCTATATGTTTGGATGCCGTTTATTCAAAATTTCAGAATGAAGAAAAAGAAATGGTTGAAAAGCAGAAAAATCTTAAAGAATCTTATGTAAACGAACAGAAAAACCGGGAAACTGAAATCAAAGCTTTATTCGTTTCACAGGAGACCAAAGAAGAACAATTACAAAGCAAGAGCACTGAAATTGAGAATCATCAGCATACCATTGAAACATTAAAAGCTGAGATCCTTGATCTTCCCAGAAACCCGGAAAAATATAATATAAAAGCGACAAGAGGAGCTTCTGCAAAATTCTGGATCGGACTTTTTCTTTTGATTCCCATCACCTTATATTTAGGAACATTCTATATCTCTACTTCCTATTCGGCATTTTTTAAAAGTTTTGATGCAAAAAGTACGATTATCCAAAGTGTTTTAGATGCACAGGCTTTCAGTAAAGCATGGAACGAAGGAGTTATTGAAGGAGCATTTGTCACCCTGATTCCCTTTGTATTCCTAGGATTGGGTTACTTGATTCACATGTTCTGGGAGAATAAAACGAGAGCCAACTATATCAAGCTTGGTTTATTATTTATCGTGACATTTATTTTCGACTGCATTTTAGCCTACGAAATTGAGTCAAAATTGTATGAATTAAACAAAACTTTTGAATCTCCGCCCTTTAATATTAAAATTGCTTTTACCAAAATTCAGTTTTGGGGAATAATTTTCGCGGGATTCATTGTATACATTATTTGGGGATTGGTCTTTGACTTTGTAATGAAAGAACACCGTGAAAAAGATAAAATTAAAAATGAACAGGAAATAAGGCTGAAGAGAATTGAATTCTTTCAGGATAAAGTCAATATTTTAAAAAAGAAATAGAAGAAATCCTTTCCAACATCGGAATGATAAAAGAAACTGTTATCAAAACCCGGGGTAGAATTGAAGAGCTTCAGAATATTATTGACGGCGTAATTATTCCGACCAAAGATTACAAACTTTACGCCTCGGAATACGTGCAGGGCTGGATCACTTTTATCGGTGAAAAAATAGCAGTGTCGAGAACGGAAAAACAAACAATGATTGACGACTGCATTGCCACCTACAATACCAGCCTGGAAGCTGTAGGCGCTAATTCCGACAACCAAAATTTAGTGTATTTATCATCTTTATAACGCGCAGATTATGAAAAAGATACTTTATTTATTATTATTCATTTCTTTGGCTTCTTGCTGTAAAAACAAAGACGATGGAACAAACACTGGAAAGATAGATTCTGCGGTGGCTGACCCAAACAATATCAATGTCAGCATTTTGATTGATTTATCCGACAGAATTGATCCTAATACAAACCCAAATCCTACAATGGAATATTATCAACGGGACACAGAATATATCAAAGCCATTGAAAAAGGATTTTTAAACCATATTAAATCAAAAAGAATCATCACCTATGACGATCAGATGCAGGTTTTCTTCAATCCGGAACCTTCAGACCCTAAAATGAATGAGCTTACCAAAGAATTAAAAGTTTCTTTCAATAAAGATACTCCAAGAAATTATTTTGATTCTGTTGATAAAAAATATTCTGAGTTACCTTTAAAAATTTATAATTCAGCAATTAAAGATGGAAAATATGTCGGGTCCGACATCTGGGAATTCTTTAAAAACAAAGTCAAAGATTACTGTATAAAAGATGATCGCAGAAACATCCTTTTCATTTTAACCGACGGGTATATGTATCATCAAAACACGAAGTTTGAAGAAAAAAATGAAAATTCATACAGAACCTCCTATTTAACAACCAAACTTATAAAAGCCAATAACCTGACAACATCCGGTTTTAAAGATACCATTGAAAAAAATGGCTATGGTTTTGTAAAAGCAAATGAAAATCTGAGTAACCTTGAGGTTATCGTTTTAGGAATTAACCCGGAAAAAGGAAACCCTTTCGAAGAAGCTGTTATTAAAGAATACTGGGAAAAATGGTTCAAAGAAATGAAAATTAAAAATTATCAGATTAAATCTGCAGATCTGCCTTCCAACCTGGAGCCCATTATCTTAAAAGCGATTTCAGGGAAATAAAAACACACTCAACATATTTAACTATTAAAAAAAGCGAAGAATACATTTCCTCGCTTTTTCTTTATTTTCTTACCATTTCCGTATGCGGAATATCATCTTCCAGATATTTATTTCCTGTATCTACAAATCCGAATCCGCTGTAAAATTTTAACAGATAATCCTGTGCTGAAATTTTGATTTCAGAAGTATGGAAACGGTTTTCTATGGTTTCTACCGCATACTGAATCAACTGTTTTCCAAGACTTTTTCCCCTTGCCAGTTCAGTGGTAAGAACTCTGCCAATAGAAGTTTCATCATACTTTATTCCTTTGTCAAAAATACGGCAGTAGGCTAAAACCTGCCCGTCTTCTTCTGCCCAGATATGGACTGCTTTCTGGTCATAATTATCCAGATCAGGATAAGGGCAGTTCTGTTCAATAACGAAAACATCAATACGTGCTTTCAGTACCGCATACAGCTCCGGAACAGTAAACTCATCAAATGTTTTGATCTTCCAGACAATATTACTATTACTCATCGAAGCTTATATTATTATGGGTTAAAAACTCATTGGTCTTTTGAATAAAATCAAGAATCTTATCGCCACCTTCTTTCTTTTCTGCTGAGGTAATATACAACTCAGGAAGATCTTCCCATGTTTTATGAAGCTCAGTCTTATAGTCCTCAACATTTTTGATCACTGCATTCGGTTTCAGCTTGTCAGCTTTTGTAAACACAATTGAGAATGGTATTCCGCTTTCGCCACACCACTGGATAAATTCCAGATCAATTTTCTGCGGGGTATGTCTTACATCTACCAGAACAAAAAGATTCACCAGGTTTCTTCTGTTCAGAATATAATTAGTGATCAGTTTTTCAAAATCCTTTCGCTGTACTTTTGAAACCTTTGCATATCCATATCCGGGTAAATCGGTAAGAAACCAGCTTTCATTCACTAAAAAATGATTGATCAGCTGGGTTTTTCCCGGTGTCTGTGATGTTTTGGCAAGATCTTTATGATTCATCATCGCATTGATCAGTGATGACTTTCCTACATTTGACCTTCCGATAAAAGCATACTCGGGAATATTGGGTTCAGGGCATTCCTGCCATTTTCCGCTACTCTTTACAAACTCTGCTGTCTTGATAATCATTTCTTGAATATATTTTAGAAAAATAAACCATTAAGAAAAGCTCTTAATGGTCATTTATATGTTTTTAAACTTTATCTTTTATCCAGTTGTACAGGATTTCATTGAACTCATCCGGCTTTTCCATCATGGCAGCATGACCGCATTTATCTATCCAGAACAAATCTGAATTAGGAATAAACTTGTGCATATCTTCTGCTACTTCCGGCGGAGTTACATTATCCTGTTTACCCCAGATCAGACAGGTTGGTGTCATAATTTTCGGAAGGTCATTCAGCATGTTATGTTTGATGGCACTTCTTGCCAGCATTACTGTTTTTATTCCCTTCATTCTGTCATTGACCACTCCAAAAACTTCATCTACAAGGTCCTCTGTTGCAATCTTTGGATCATAGAATACTTCTTCCGTTTTCTTTCTTATATAAGAACGGTCATTTTCCTTGGAAAGCTGTCTCCGAAAGTTCTTTCATACAATCCGGAGCTTCCTGTAAGAACCAGGTTTTTTACCAGATCAGGTCTTGCCAGGGTAAGAATAAGTCCTACATGGCCTCCCATTGAGTTCCCAACAATGGTTACAGGTCCTGAAATATGACTTTCTATAAACTTGATAATATATTTTGCGATAGTGGTAAGATTCGTATTGAGTACCGGCAGATCATAGATGGGTAACTGAGGCACATACACCTTAAACCCTTTTTCCGAAAAAAATCTACCATTTTATCGAAATTACTCAAACCACCCATTAACCCGTGCAACAGCACTAATGGATGTCCTTCTCCTGCTTCTATATAGGAATATTTCTTTTCTTTTTTTGTACTAAATATCATAAAACGCCTTAATAAAGCCCTGCAAAAATACAAATTAAACCTCAAAAAAATTTTGATTATCCTAATTTAAGATAAAAATAATATAATATTCTCCTTTTTAACTTTTTTTCAAAACCGCTTTATTATGGTCTAAATAACACTTTCAACAAGTCTCTTCATATCAGTATTTTACATTATTGAAATTCAATCTTTAATAAAACTTATTAACATTGAGTCAAAAAGTGGGAAAAAGTGGGAAATTTTGGAAATTATTATATAAATTTGTCCCAAATGAAAAATTTCATTGGGACATATGAGTGTAAAATTGACGACAAAGGCCGCTTAAAAGTTCCTTCATCTTTAATCAAACAGATGGAAAACTTCGACGATAAGGCGTTTGTAGTCAAAAGATCTGTGTTCCAACCTTGTCTGGAAGTTTATCCTATGAATGCATGGGACAAGCTGATGGGCAAAATTAATAAACTGAACAGGTTCATAAAAAAGAATGCTGATTTCATACGAATGTTTACGGCAGGAGTAAAAACAGTGGAACTGGATAATGCAGGAAGACTACAGATTTCCAAAGACCTTACGGTTTTCGCAAATCTTCAGAAAGATATTGTGATTACCAGTGCAGGAGAACTCTTTGAGATTTGGGATAAGGATGCCTACGAAAAGGTGATTGCTACCAACGAAGCTGATTTTGCAAGCCTTGCTGAAGATGTGATGGGTTCTTTCGATGAAGAATAACTGCAGAGATTATTAATTGATAGTATTAAATAAAAAACACAATTAAGCATGTATCATAACCCCGTTTTGTTGAAGCAGAGTGTTGATGATTTGGTGACGAATCCTGACGGAATATACGTGGACTGCACCTTTGGAGGAGGAGGCCATTCAAGAGAAATCCTGAGCCGGCTTTCCGATAAAGGAAGATTGTTCAGTTTTGATCAGGATCTGGATGCACTTAAAAATACAATTGATGATCCGCGTTTTACATTGGTTAATCAGAATTTCAGATTCCTGGAAAACTCATTGCTGATGTATGGTGTTTCACAGGTAGACGGTGTTCTGGCAGACTTAGGGGTGTCTTCCCATCAGTTTGATGAGGCAGACAGAGGCTTTTCAACAAGAAGCAATGCTCCATTGGACATGAGAATGAATGTGATGCAGAATCTTGATGCCAAAAGAGTAATCAATGAATATGAAGAAGAAGAGCTTGCCGATCTTTTTTATCACTATGGAGAATTAAGGGAAGCAAGAAAGCTGGCGAGAGAAATTGTTCATCACAGAAAAACAAAAAGTATAGAAACTACGGAAGATCTGAAAAAATTATTCAGCTACATTCCTCCTCACAAGGTCAATAAATTCTATGCACAGCTTTTTCAGGCGATAAGAATTGAGGTGAACCAGGAGCTTGAAGTATTGAAAGAAATGCTGGTTCAGGCTTACAATGTGTTGAAACCGGAAGGAAGATTAGTCGTTATTTCTTACCATTCCCTGGAAGACCGTCTGGTGAAAAGATTCCTGAAAAACGGAATGTTCGAGGGAGAACCGGAAAGAGATATCTACGGAAATTATAAAAAGGCATTCGAATTGGTCAAGAGTAAAGCGATCATCCCTGATGACAAAGAGATCGAAGAAAACTCAAGAGCCAGAAGCGCCAAGATGAGAACAGGAATTAAAGTATAAAATGTGAATGAGTGAATCGTCAATAGTGAATCATTACGCAAAATAAATTGACTATTGACACGAAGTAAATTCACTGCAAAGCAAATTGACATAATAAATTGGCAAAAAGAACAACAAATCGCCCCCAGAAAAGACTCACTTTTATAGACATTATAAAAGGAAACTTTCTGAACCGTGATGAGATCAAAATACATTACAAGTATTTTCTCCTGCTGTTTGTTCTGATGATGGCCATGATTTATACAAACCATCTCGTCAATAAAAAAATTAAAATTGTAAACGCCTTAAAGGAAGAAACAGAAGAATATAAATCGAGAAATGCTTACGCTCAAAGTAAGCTGATCAAAGTAAAAATGGAATCAGAGCTGGGGAAAGAGGTAGCACGGGATTCATTAATGACCCTGGAAAACCATCCTCACAAATTGCTAATAAAACTGGATAGTACAGATGCAAAAGCAAAATGAATACGACAATAAACGTAAAAAAACGTTACGATGGGGCTACCTCTTTGCAGTGGTAGCTTTGTGCGTGTTTGTTATGTTCTTGGCGAGGATTGTGATCCTTCAGAATACCAATGTCCAGGAAATTAAAGATGATTACATCAATAAAAACTACCGTGAAGCCACTTTAAAAGCTGCCCGCGGTAATCTTTTTGCTTCCGACGGCTCTATTCTCGCCACAACTGTGATGCGGTATGACATCTATCTTGACTTCAAGACGATGAAAGATACGGTGTATTCCAATAACATCGGAGCGCTGACTGATTCCCTGAGTAAAATGTTTGGGAAACCAAGAAGTGAATTCAGACAGAAGTTTGACGAACAGAAGAAAAAGAAAAATCAGTATTACACCTTGGTAAAAGGGCTTGATTTTGACCAGTATGACAGGATCAGAAAGTTCCCGATCTTCAAAAGAGGTAAAAATAAAGGAGGATTTATCGTTGACCGGAACTATAAAAGAGAATTGGCGACATCAGAAATCGGAGCCGGCACCATCGGTATGGATAACGGCGAGCTTAAATCCGGACTGGAAGGCGCTTTTTCAAAATATCTGACAGGTACTGACGGAAAAAGACTGGAACAAAGAATCAACTCTTCCCAGTGGAAACCGATTGATTTCTGGAAAGTTCAGGAACCTGTAGATGGTGAAGATGTTTATACCACTTTAGACCTTAGAATTCAGGATATTGCGCACTCAGCTCTTGAGAAGCAGTTAATTAATTTTGAAGCAAAACACGGTACCGTTATCGTGATGGAAGTTGAAACCGGAAAAGTACGTGCTCTTGTTAATTTAAGAAGAACGGAATCAGGAGAATACGAAGACTCTTACAACTATGCCCTGAAAGATAATATTGAACCCGGATCTACCTTTAAAACCATTTCCCTGCTGGCAGCAATGGATGACGGATTTATTGATGAAAACACAACGGTAAATGTAGGAAACGGAGTATGGGTGTATGCAAAGCAGAGAATCTCTGACGGCCATGGCGGAGGAACATATGATATCAGTGATGTTTTAGCCAAATCAAGCAACGTAGGAACTTCGAAGCTGATCACAAAATATTATGCGGATAAACCACAGATTTTCCTTGATCACCTGAAACGCTGGAAATTATTCGACAAAATGGACATTGAACTTCCCGGTATTACAAAACCAAAAATTGTTACTCCGGAAAACAAAAGATGGAACGCAGCAACCCTTGCCTCCATTTCGTACGGGTATTCTTCCAATATCAACCTGCTTCAATTGACAACATTTTATAATGGGGTAGCGAACGGAGGGAAAATGCTTAAGCCTCTATTCATTGATAAAATCATGAAAGACGGGAAAGTGATGTATCAGGCAAAACCGGAGGTAATGGTCAACAAAATGGCCTCTGAAAAAGCCATTAAAATGATGACCAGTGCTTTAACCAAAGCTGTAGAAAAAGGAACAGGACGAAGCATTTTTACACCTAACCTGAAAATGGCAGGGAAAACAGGAACTGCAAGGTTTGAGTACTGGCTTCCCGGCCCTATGAAGTACCGCGCATCATTCGCAGGCTTTTATCCGGCAGACGCACCCAAATACACCTGTTATGTAATGATCAGTGAACCGAATACGGCAAAAGGGTTTTACGGAGGTTCTGTTTCAGCACCGGTGTTTAAAGAAATTGCGGGAAAAACATTCCTGAAGACGCCACAGAATATTGAAAAAGAAATGCTGGTAGACAAAAAGGTAAACCTGAGCAAAATGGTGGAACCTAATGTCAAAATAGCAGTAAACGATAAACAGATGCCTAACGTAGTAGGATTAATCGGAAAAAACGTAATCCCGCAATTGGAAAACTTAGGCTACCGTGTCGACTATAAAGGAGTAGGAAGAATTAAAGAACAATTCCCTCTGGAAGGCACAACGATCAGTAAAAACCAGAGGATTTATTTATCTCTGCAGAATTAAAAACAAGCCCGGAAAGGCAATTTAAAACAAAATAAGGCAAAGCTTTATTGATAAAGATGATTATAACAGAATTAGTAAACAGAATCCCAGTACTGGAAATCCACGGAGATAACACCCGTGAAGTTACTGAATTGGTGATCGACAGCAGAAAAGTTACAGAAGGTTCTCTTTATGTTGCAATAAGAGGAACAGTAGTGGATGGTCACTCATTCATCGCATCCGCTATTGAAAAAGGAGCGGCAGCAATTGTTTGCGAAGAACTCCCTGAAACATTGGCAGAAAATGTAACGTATATCCTGGTAAAAGATCCCTCTAAAGCCTTAGGACACCTTGCTTCTAACTTTTACGGGAACCCTTCTCAGAAACTCAAACTGATAGGAGTTACAGGAACCAATGGAAAAACTTCTGTTTCTACCCTTCTTTTTGATGTTTTTAAAAACCTGGGCTATCCTGCTGCGTTACTTTCTACTGTTGAAATCAGAATCGATGAAGAAATTATACCGGCAACCCACACTACGCCTGATGTGATTACCATCAACAGGATTTTAGCTGAAGCCGTAGAAAAAGGATGCGAATTTGCTTTCATGGAAGTAAGCTCACACGGAATTGCCCAGAACAGGATTGAAGGGCTCCATTTCAAAATAGCGGGTTTCACCAATCTTACCCATGATCATTTAGACTATCATAAAACATTCGAAGAATATTTAAAAACGAAAAAAGATTCTTTGACGAATTAGAAGATACAGCTATTGCTATCACCAATGTGGATGATAAGAATGGCAATGTCATGCTTCAGAATACAAAGGCTAAAAAGAAGTCTTACGCCCTGAAAACCATGGCAGATTATCACGGAAAACTTTTAGAAGTGGATTTCAACGGAATGCTGCTGAACTTCAACGGAAAAGAATTCTGGACGACATTAACCGGTAAATTCAATGTATATAACTTGCTTCTTGTCTTTGGAATTGCTGCTGAACTAGGTTTTGAACAGGATGAAATTCTTCAGGCCATCAGCAAGTTAAAAGAGTTTCCGGAAGATTTGAAACCCTCAAATCTGATGGAGGAATTTTCTTTATCGTAGATTATGCACATACTCCGGATGCATTGGAAAACATCCTGGACAGCATCAACGATATCAGAACGAAAAATGAAAGATTAATCACCGTGTTCGGCTGCGGAGGAGACAGAGATCATTCCAAAAGACCTGAGATGGGAAATATTGCCACTAAAAAATCAACCTTGGCAATCATCACTTCAGACAATCCGAGAACGGAAGATCCGGCACAGATCATCAAAGAAATTGAAGCAGGCGTGGAACCACAGAACTTCAGCAAATACACTTCAATCCCGGACAGAAAAGAAGCCATAAAAATGGCGATAAAATTTGCAGAGCCCAAAGATATCGTTTTGGTTGCCGGGAAAGGCCACGAAACCTATCAGGAGATCAATGGTGTGAAACATCATTTTGATGACAAAGAAGTAATTAATGAGCTCTGGAAATTAATGAGCAAGTAAATTACAAATGATAATTGGTACGTAACGCTCATCAATTATCAATGATTATTTATTAACAATTGAAACTATGCTATACTATCTATACGAATATCTAACCAACCATGGAATTCACGTTCCGGGATTAGGAATGCTGAAATACATTTCCTTCCGTGCCGGAATGGCTGTATTATTCTCTCTGATTATTGCTCTTGTCTACGGAAAAAGAGTTATTAATTACCTGAGAACAAAACAAATGGGTGAATTGGTACGTGATCTTGGACTGGATGGGCAGAAACAGAAAGAAGGAACTCCTACCATGGGAGGGCTAATCATTATTCTGGCAACCATTATTCCGGTATTGCTGTTTACAAGGATTACCAATGTTTATATTGTCCTGCTGCTGGTTTCAATGTTATGGATGGGAGCAATTGGTTTCCTTGATGATTATTTAAAGAAAATTAAAAAAATAAAGACGGCTTAAGTGGTAAATTTAAAATTGTAGGCCAGGTCGGATTAGGATTAATTGTCGGAATTACAATGTATTTTCACCCGGACATTACCGTTAAAAGAAAATACGCAGATGCTAAGGTGGTCAACAGAAACAACGTAGAGCAAAACTTTATGCCTACAGAAAAAATTACCGTTTCCACCGTTCCTTTTGCAAAAAATAATGAATTCGACTACAGCGGAATTTTATTTTGGATGAATGACAAAGATGCCCATGAGTGGGCATGGGTTGTCTTTATTCCTATCGTAATCTTCATTGTAACAGCCGTTTCGAACGGAGCCAACATCACAGACGGAATTGATGGCCTTGCCGCAGGGACAAGTACTATTATCCTGCTCACACTGGCTCTTTTCGCTTACCTTTCCGGGAACATCATCTTTGCAGATTACCTCAATATTATGTTCCTGCCGAACATGGGGAAACCACCATCTTTGCCGTGGCAATGGTAGGTGCTGTAATTGGTTTTTCTGGTACAATACCTATCCTGCACAGGTTTTCATGGGGGATACGGGAAGTTTGATGTTGGGAGGAGTCATTGCCGTTTTAGCCATTATTTTAAGAAAAGAATTATTGATTCCGGTATTATGCGGAATATTCTTAATTGAAAACCTGTCTGTAATGCTTCAGGTAGTTGTTTTCAAATACAGAAAAAGAAAATACGGGCTGGAATATGCTCAAAATAACAGACTCTTCAAGATGTCACCATTACACCATCATTATCAGAAAGAAGGATTCCACGAAAGCAAAATCGTGAACAGAATGATCATCATCGGAGTAATATTGGCTATTGTATGTCTGATCACATTAAAAATGAGATAAATTTTGTAAAAGTAAAAAGTATTAATGTAAAAAGACACCAAATACATTGTACGTTTTACATTTTACATTTTACAAAAGAATAAATATGAAAATAGTTGTTTTAGGAGGTGGAGAAAGCGGATGCGGCGCTGCTTATTTGGCTAAAAAGAAAGGTCTGGAAGTATTTCTTTCAGATAAAGGAGCCATTAAGGATAACTATAAGCAGTTCCTTACCGAGAATGAAATTGAATTTGAAGAAGGAAATCACGACGAGGAAAGAATTTTAAATGCTGACTGGATCGTAAAAAGCCCGGGGATTCCGAAAAAGGCAGAAATTATTAATAAAATTCATGAAAAAGGAATCAGACTTTCCTCTGAAATTGAATTTGCTTCTGAATTTACAGATGCAAAAATAATTGCCATTACCGGAAGCAACGGAAAAACAACTACAACTTCCCTGATCTATTACATCCTTAAAAATGACGGATTAAATGTAGGTTTAGGAGGAAATATCGGCTATAGCTTTGCCAAGCAGGTTGCAGATGAAAACCATGAGTATTATGTACTGGAAGTAAGCTCTTTCCAGCTGGATGACATTCAGAATTTCAGACCTTATATCTCTTTATTGCTGAATCTGTCCCAGGATCACCTGGATCAGTACAACTACAACTATGAAGAGTATGCACTGGCAAAATTCAGAATCACTGAAAATCAGGAAAATGATAATTTCTTCATCTATAACAAAGATGATGAAATGAGTAAAAATCTCCTTGAAAAGCTTGAAATAAAGGCCAAAATGATTCCTTTCTCAACAAAAGAAAAATTACCGGAAGGAGGTTTTGTGAATGAAGATGAAATTGTGGTAAAAATGAAAGACGAATTCTCAATGAAAGTTGATGAATTGTCTTTGTTAGGAAACCATAATGTGGCCAATAGCCTGGCGGCATCAATTGCCGGTAAGATCCTGAAATCAACAATGAAAGCATCAGACATTCATTGATGACCTTTCAGGCAGTTGAACACAGACTGGAGTTTGTTACTGAAATTGAGGGCGTAAAATACATCAATGACAGCAAAGCAACCAACGTAAATGCTACTTATTATGCGTTGGAAAGCATGAAAACACCAACCGTATGGATTGTTGGCGGGTTGGATAAAGGAAATGACTACACCGAAATTGAGGATTTAGTCAAAAGAAAAGTAAAGGCAATTGTCTGCCTTGGAGTTGACAACAGGAAGATCATAGATTTCTTTAAAGATAAAAAAGAATTTATTTATGACACTTCAAGTATGGAAGAAGCAGTGAGAATTTCAAAATCACTGGCTAAAAAAGGTGATACCGTTTTACTGTCTCCATGCTGTGCTAGCTTTGACTTGTTCAAAAGCTACGAAGACAGAGGACGCCAGTTTAAACAACAGGTATTAAAGTAAAAATGTAAAAGTATTAATGTATTAACGTATTAATGATCATCAATTTCATCAATACATTTTACATCAGTACATGAATACAATAATTATGGACGAACAGAACACAGAAAGCAGATTTGAATTTCTAAAGGGCGATAAAGTACTTTGGATGGTCATCCTTGTGATCTCCATCTTCTCTATTTTCCCTGTATACTCTGCGAGTTCAAATCTCGAATACATTGTTAATAACGGAACCACAACAGGCCACGTTATCAAACATATGTTCTTTGTAGTCTTAGGTTTAGGTATTATGAGACTGGTAGGAACCGTAAAATATGAATACATCGGAAAGCTCAGCAGCATCCTGCTCGGCCTGATGATTGTCCTATTAGTGGTTACGATGTTTACAGGACAGACCATTGACGGAGCCAGTGCTTCCAGATGGCTGAAAATTCCCGGAACACCGATCTCCTTCCAGCCTTCATCATTTGCTTTTTTAATGTTAATCATCTATCTGTGCAGATATTTAACCAAAAAAATTACAAGAGAAAGGCTTCCGATAGAGAATATCATGTATATCTTCGGCCCTATCCTGCTTGTTTTTGTTTTAGTAGCTAAAGATAACGGTTCCACGGCATTAATGATTTTAATGGTTTCTGTGATTGTTCTTGTGATAGGACAGCTTCACTGGAAATACATTGCAGGATTTATTTCCGCATCATTTGTAGCCATCGTATTCTTTCTTCTGATTGCTCTGAACACTAATCTGATCGGAGGCAACCGTGTCCACACATGGATGAGCCGTATTGAAACATTTACATCCAGCAAAGCCAAAACAGCCGATGTGGATGATGAAAGCATAAAAGCGAAAAATTACCAGGTAATGCAGGCCAAAGCAGCCATCGTACATGGCGGAATTACCGGAATGGGACCAGGAAAAAGTGCATTGAAACAAATGCTTCCGCAATCTGCTTCCGACTTTATTTTCGCGGTTATTGTAGAAGAATATGGAGTTATCGGTGCAGCTTTTCTGATCAGCTTGTACCTCATTATGATAATAAGGATCGTCATGATCGCCAGCAAGATGCCGGCATTTTTCGGATCGTTGCTCGTGCTCAGTCTCGGGGTAATGATCTTTATTCAGCTATCGGTAAACATAGCTGTTGCGGTAAATCTGATCCCTGTAACAGGACAGCCGCTGCCATTGATCAGTTATGGGGGAACCTCAATGCTGGTAACCTATTTACAGTTAGGTATTATTTTAAATATAAGCTCAAGGATCCAGATTTATGACGAAGAAGGAATGGGCAAAAAACAAAGTATAGCAGAAATAAACGATATCGCTTAAAATGGACAAAAAATTAAGAATATTATTATCGGGCGGAGGAACCGGAGGACATATCTTCCCGGCCATCGCTATTGCTGATGAGATCAGAAAAAGATTTCCTGATGCAGAGTTTTTGTTCATTGGTGCCAACGGGAAAATGGAAATGGAAAAAGTTCCTCAGGCAGGCTATAAAATTGAGGGAATTGATATTGCTGGAATCGATAGAGGAAATCTGCTGTCCAACCTGGGACTCCCTTTCAAGATTTTGAAAAGCTTGTCCAAATCTAAAAGGATTATCAAAAACTTCGCTCCTGACTTTGCTGTAGGAACAGGAGGGTTTGCCAGCGGCCCCGCTCTTTATGAAGCCAGTAAAATGGGAATTCCGATTTTCATTCAGGAACAGAATGCCCACGCAGGGGTTACCAATAAAATCCTCAGCAAGAAAGCTAAAGCGGTCTTCACGGCTTATCCGAAAGTAGACGGCTTTCCCACAGAGAAAATAAAATTTCTGGGAAATCCGATTCGTTCAGCTATTATTTCAGGAATGCAGGAAACCGCTCAGGCAAAAGAGAAAATGGGACTGGATAAAGACAAACTTACCATTCTTTCAGTAGGAGGTTCTTTAGGATCCAGAACATTGAATAATGCCTGGAAAAATAACCTTGAAAATCTGAAAGAAAAAGGGTATCAGTTAATTTGGCAAACAGGAAAGCTGGATTACAACGAATTGTCAACCAGTCTTCAGCTTCCGGCTTCAATTCATTTGAAAGAATTTATTAAAGACATGGAACTGGCTTATTCTGCAGCTGATATCATCGTTTCCAGAGCCGGAGCTATTGCCATTTCAGAGCTGGCTGTAGCACAGAAACCGGTACTTTTGGTGCCTTTCCCTTTTGCCGCGGAAGACCATCAAACCAAAAATGCCATGAATCTGGTAGAAAAGAACGCGGCCAGAATGGTAAAAGACTCTGAAATGCAGGAAAAGTTCTGGAATACATTATCAGAAATCTGCGAAAATGAAAATATAAGAAAAGAAATGTCTGACAATCTGAAATATTTTGCCAAGCCAAATGCGGCAAAAGAGATTGTGGATGAAATATTTAATAAACTGTAAAAAGTACCATTGTAAAATGTATGAATGACAAAAAACTCATGAATACATTATACATGAATACAATAATACAAAACAAGAGAATGAACATTTTACAAACATATCAGACTTTTTACTTCGTCGGGATCGGAGGGATCGGAATGAGCGCACTGGCACGTTATTTCAACGCTTCCGGGAAAAAAGTATTGGGATATGATAAAACCAATACCAAACTTACCCGGAACCTGATGAATGAAGGCATTGATATTGTTTTTGAAGACCTCATTGATGAAAGGATAACTTCCCTTCAGAAAGAAGATACATTGGTGATCTATACTCCGGCCATCAAAACACTTGGCATATTGGATTACTTCAACCAAAATCAGTTTGAAGTTTTAAAAAGAGCCAAAGTCCTGGGATTAATTACAGAAAATACAGACTGTATTGCCATTGCAGGAACCCACGGGAAGACAACAACGTCTACCCTTGTTGCTCATTTATGCAAAGAAGCAAACCTTCCTTTCTCATGTTTTTTAGGGGGCATTTCTGAAAACTTTAAATCCAACTTCCTGTACAATGGTTCCACTTATTCTGTAGTTGAAGCTGACGAATATGACAGAAGCTTCCTGAACCTTTCTCCGGACTGGGCAGTGGTTACCTCTACAGACGCCGACCACCTGGATATCTATGGAGATAAGAACCACATTGAAGAAGGATTCAGACAGTTTGCCGCTTTAGTCCCTCAGGATAAACAGCTTTTTGTAAGAAAAGGATTGGAAATCGGCAGAGGACATCAGACTTATGCAGTCAATGAGCCTGCAGATTATTACTCAGACAACCTGCGTATGGATCATGATAAAATTTATTTTGATTTCCATACCCCAACTGAAACAGTAAAAGATTTTGTCTGGGAAATTCCGGGAATTCATAATGTGGAAAATGCTACTGCAGCACTGGCTATTCTGCATAATTTAGGCGCAGATTTTGATACGCTGAAAAAAGCAATTGCCAATTTTAAGGGAATTAAAAGAAGATATACCAAACATATTTATCAGAACGGTAAAATTTATATTGATGATTATGCTCACCATCCTACAGAAATCAATGCTGTAATGAGCTCAATCAGAACATTTTATCCTGATAAAAAACTTCTGGTAGCCTTCCAGCCTCATCTTTTCAGCAGAACACGAGATTTCGCAGACGGCTTTGCGGAAAGCTTAAGCAAGGCAGATGAACTTATCCTTCTTGATATTTATCCTGCAAGAGAACTGCAGGAAAATTTTGAAGGAATTACTTCAGACTGGCTGTTGGAAAAAGTAACATTAGATAAAAAAGAGGTATCGGCTTTATCCGATGCTTTTGAAAAAATAAAAGAAAAAGATTTTGATATCCTCCTTACGGTAGGGGCAGGAAATATAGACACCCTGTATGATCCTATTTGTGAATGGATAAGTGCTGTACAAAGTACAATGTAAGATGTACAATGTATTGCGGTGAAAAAATAATTAAGAAAAATATATAAGGTACACTGTACTTTTTACATTGTACAAAAAATATGAAAAATAAATACAGAATATTAAAAATTGTTGTCACTGTAATTATCTTAGGATTTTTACTGAGCTTCTCATTGAGGAGATTCAGCCGTGAGCAGATTACGGACAATAAGATTTCTGTAAAGATGAGCGAAAAAACGCCGGTGTATTTTGTGGATGAAAAAGACATCAGGGAGATTGTAAAAAAAGAAAACCCGTCAGGAAAAGTTGGAGATCTTAATATCCCTGCTTTAGAAAAAAGATCAACTCTTTACCGGCAGTAGACAGTGCCAATGTTTATCTGAACCTGAACGGAAAACTGAACCTGGATATCAAACAGAGAGTCCCGGTTTTCAGATTGAATAAAGATGGAAAAGACTTTTATGTGGATGAAAAAGGTGTTGAATTCCCGATCTCAAGAACCTATTCGCATCCTTGTATGCTGGTCACAGGAAATGTACAGCCGGATGAATATGAAAAGCTGGCGGAGCTGGTAGAAAAGATTGACAAAGATGATTTCAGCAAGAAATATTTTATCGGAATCTCAAAAAATAAAGACAGCTACAGCCTGCTTACAAGTGAAGGGAACTACAGAGTAGAAATCGGAGATCTTGATAATATTGATTTTAAAGTAAAAGGATTCAAAACCTTTGTGGAGAAATACCTGGTATATCAGGATCCTCAGAAGTACAGCATGGTTTCTGTGAAATACCAGAATCAGATTGTCACCACTTTAAACCCGTATTTTAAAGAAAATGACAGTATTTTAAAAGCAGGAAAAATGGAACTGGCAAAAGCGCCTACCGCAGCTGCAGCCAAAAAGACGGAGGTTAAGCCCAAAACAACGGAATCAAAAAAGCCAGCTCAAACACGGCAAAACCGCAAGAGAGTACAAAACCGAAAAACCATACAAAAGAAACGAAAAAAGCAGAAAAAAAGCCCCCGTCAAGGCACAGACCAAGTCTAAGCCAAAAGTAAAAATAGAATAAATCCGAAAGGACATTTATACACAAATAGGAGAATATCCTTATAGAAAAAAGGGAAAAGTAGAAAAAATCAAATCGATATAAAATGGAAAATCAAGAGTATTCAGTAGGTCTGGACATCGGGACAACGAAGATAGTCGCGATTGTCGGAAGAAGGAATGCACACGGGAAAATAGAAGTTCTCGGTGTAGGAAAAGCTAAAAGTCTTGGTGTTCATAAAGGTATTGTGAATAATATTTCGCAGACCATTAATTCAATCAAGGCTGCAGTATCCGAAGCACAATCCAGTGCCGGAGTTCCTATCCGCAAAGTCACGGTAGGTATTGCAGGAAAACACATCCGTTCTCTGCAGCACTCCGATTATATTATGCGTGAACATCCTGATAAATTTATTACAGACGACGACATCGAAGCATTAAAAGATCAGGTAAAAAAGCTGGTTATGCTTCCCGGAGAAGAAATTATCCACGTACTTCCTCAAGAATATAAAGTGGATTCCGAGGGGAGATTCAGGAACCTGTCGGAATGCATGGTAAGCGTTTAGAAGCCAACTTCCACGTTGTAGTGGGCCAGATGGGTAGCATCAGAAACATTGCAAGATGCGTTCGTGAAGCCGGATTAGAAATGGAAGCCCTTACTTTAGAACCATTGGCCTCTTCAGAAGCTGTCCTTACAAAAGAAGAAAAAGAAGCCGGTGTGGCGATTGTTGACATTGGTGGTGGTACAACCGATATCGCGATCTTCAAAGATAATATCATCCGTCATACCTGCGTGATTCCATACGGAGGCGGAATTATTACCGAAGATATCAAAGAAGGCTGCTCCATCATAGAGAAACATGCAGAACAACTGAAAGTAAAATTTGGTTCGGCTGTTCCCGAATTGGAAAAAGACAGTACTTTTGTAACAATTCCGGGGCTTCACGGAAGACCGGACAAAGAAATTTCTTTAAAAACGCTTGCCCAGATCATCAATGCAAGAGTAGAAGAAGTTCTTGAAATGGTAAATACCGAGTTGAAAGCATATGGCGCTTTTGAACAAAAGAAAAAGCTTATTGCAGGAATCGTGCTTACCGGCGGGGGTTCAAATTTAAAACACCTTCGTCAGCTGGCCAATTATACTACAGGTTTTGACAGCAGAATCGGTTTTGCGAATGAATATATCGCCAACGATAAAAATCAGTATCTGAAAGGCCCTGAATTTGCTACATCTATCGGATTGCTGATGGAAAGCTTGAAGATCAGGGACAAAAAGCAGAATATTGATGAAGTAACAGAAGTTGTCACTGAACAGCCAAAACCGGAAGTTGCTGCAGCACAGACAGAAACCGTTCAACCTGTTCAGCAGGCCGCTCCGGTCATGGAGCAGCATTCTGTTGAAAATGAAAGACAGGAGAACAGAAAAGCGAAATTAACCTTCGGGCAGTCGCTGATGGAAAAAGTAAAAAAATTCTTTGAAGAAGTAGAGTAAATTATAAATGATGAGTGATAAGCGATAAACGATCTTTTCCTTATCCATTATCATTAATCAATGACCAATTATAATTGTAAAAAGTATAGTTATGGAAAATATAGGTTCACAAGGATTTTCATTTGATTTACCAAAAGGAAATTCATCCATTATAAAAGTAATCGGTGTAGGGGGTGGCGGAAACAACGCTCTGAAGCACATGTACGAGAAAGGTATTCACGGCGTTGATTTCGTGATCTGTAATACAGATGCCCAGACTTTAGATAATAACCCGGTAGCCAATAAAGTTCAGCTGGGAACTTCTATCACAGAAGGTCTTGGAGCAGGTGCCGATCCTGAAGTTGGTGAGAAATCAGCCATTGAAAGTATTGAAGATATCAAAGCCGCTATGGGCCAGAACACAAAAATGGTGTTCATCACTGCCGGAATGGGTGGTGGTACAGGTACCGGAGCAGCTCCTGTCATTGCTAAAGTAGCAAAAGACATGGGAATTCTGACGGTAGGTATTGTTACCGTCCCTTTCAGTTTTGAAGGAAAAAGAAGATTGGAGCAGGCAGAAAACGGGCTTGATAAACTAAGAAACAATGTTGACTCGCTGATCGTGATCAACAATGATAAACTGAGACAGCAGTTCGGAAATCTTGGATTCAAGCAGGGATTCTCAAAAGCCGATGAAGTATTAACCAATGCTGCAAAAGGGATGGCAGAAGTTATTACAGGTTACTTTGATGTAAACATTGACTTCAGAGATGCTAAATCTGTACTTCAGAATTCAGGTACGGCATTGATGTCTACAGGGATTGCTTCAGGTGAAAATAAAGCGGAAGAAGCAGTAAGAAAGGCATTAGACTCTCCATTGCTGAACGACAATAAGATCACAGGAGCGAAAAACGTTCTTTTATTGATCAGAAGCGGTGCTGAAGAAGTTACCATGGATGAAATCGGTGTGATCATGGACCATATCCAGAAAGAGGCCGGGAATACCGCGGATATTATTTTCGGGGTAGGTGCTGATGAAGAATTGGGAGATGCGGTAAGCGTCCTTGTTATTGCTACAGGATTCTCTAACGATAATAAAAAATTTGCTGGTCCTACAGAGAAAATCAGAATCAGTCTTAATGACAGTTTCGAAGCTCCGAAAAATTCTCCTTTCAAAACAAGAGAAGAAAGAGAATCTGCAACAGAAACGACACACGATTTTGGAGGAAAAAACCTTTTCAGGCTGGATGACGAAGACCACGACATCTCTTTCAATGTGAAGTCTACTGAAAAAAAATGATCATTGAAGAAGAACAGCCAAGAACTGAAATAAAATTCTTTGATAAAGAAGAAGATACGGTCAATACTCCTGAACAGAACTGGAGAAATGAAGAAGGCGGAGAAGAAGAATACAGCTTATTTTCCATTGATGAGGAGCATGATGATCCTAACGATCTTGAGATCCAGTCTTTCTCATTTGATTTTGAAAATAAAAAGATGAGCCACAATCCGGAGCTCCCTTACAAGCTCTTTTTCAGAGGAAAAACCTGTTGAATTCAGTTTCTTTGTAAATGAGCCTGTCAGAAACGAACCGAATACGGATTTCGGACAGCCAAAAGCAGAATTTAATGCTCCAACAAACGCTGCTGTAGCTGAACCAGCTCAAAAGATTGAAACATTCTATCAGAAACAGGAAGAGCCTAAGGCTGAAACAAGACCAGCTTTTGAAAACAAAACTGAAACTCCGAAAACTGAAGAATCAGAATTCACTTTTGTGAATAAAACGATCGATCAGGAAAGAGTTATCGAAAGAAGAAATAAATTAAAAGAATTCAACTCCCGCTATCAAAGCTTTGACAGCACCAGTGAATTTGAATCTGTTCCTGCTTTCAAAAGAAAAAATATTTCGATCGACGGAAACAACGCATCGGACCAGAATATCAATACATACCTGTCTGATAACAACGGTTCCATGCAGATCAGAGAAAACAGGTTCTTAAATAAAGATGTAGACTAATTAATATATAACAATGTAGAAATGTACCGATGTAACAGTATGTATTAATCAATCATTGGTAAACTGCTACATTGATACATTGTTAAATTTGAAACCATGAGTTTAGAAAATACAATAAACGAAGCTATAAAAACAGCAATGAGAGCTAAAGACAAAGTGGCTTTAGATTCTCTGCGTGCTGTAAAATCTCAGATATTACTGCTTAAAACTGAGGCTGTAGGGGCTGAAGTAACAGCAGAACAGGAAATTGCTATTCTCCAGAGAATGGTAAAACAACGTAAGGATTCTTATGACCAGTTTACGGCACAGGGAAGAAATGACCTTGCTGAAGTAGAAGATGCTCAAATGAAAGTTATTGAGCAGTTTTTACCAAAACAGCTTTCTGCTGAGGAGCTGGAAACAGAAATGAAAAACATTATTTCTGAAACCGGAGCTGAATCTGTTAAAGATTTAGGGAAGGTAATGGGAGTGGCGTCAAAAACGCTAGCCGGAAAATCTGACGGAAAAAGTATTTCCGAGATGGCTAAAAAGCTCCTTTCTTAAACCGTGATCTGCGCGTTTGATTCAGAGTCATTCTGAAACCCAACAGCACGGTTCACACCATAACTATAGGATATACAACCTTTGCATATCGATTTGATTAAAGAAGCCCTGAACTGTTCGGTTCAGGGCTTCATTTCTTTGGATATTAAAGTTTATCAGTCAGTTGGATTCTAAACTGAAAAAAGCGTCAAAATACTACCATATTTCAGACAGTGTTTAAGTTGTTGATTGCTTGAGGGAAAGCTTCTAAATGTTTTTTCACGGTCGTTTGTTTTTCAGAATCATTTCAAATTTAATAATAATATTTCATTATTCCTAATCTTAATTCACTTTTTTGAATATTATTACATTATTAATATTCTATTAATTTTATATGACTAAACGATTGATAGTTTTTATATATTGAACAAACGCAAAGAATTGCTTAACTTTGTACAGATAAAAAACAAAATATATGTATCCAACAGATTTAGTAATGCCTATGAAGGCAGAGCTTACAGATAAAGGTTTCCAGGATTTAACAACTCCGGCTCAGGTAGAAGAAGCTTTGAAGCAATCCGGAACCACATTATTGGTAATCAACTCCGTATGTGGCTGTGCGGCAGGTGCGGCAAGACCAGGAGTAGTATACTCTTTAACAGGAGATAAAAAACCAGATCATTTAACAACCGTATTCGCAGGATATGATACTGAGGCGGTGGTAGAAGCAAGAAAACACCTTGCACCATTCCCTCCAAGTTCTCCATGTGTAGCGCTTTTCAAAGATGGTGAATTGGTTCACATGCTGGAAAGACACCACATTGAAGGAAACCCTGCAGGTGCTATTGCTGCTAACCTTCAGGCTGCATACGATGAGTACTGCTAACAAACAATCAACTAAATATCAAACCGTTACAAAATTTGTAACGGTTTTTTTATTTAATCACGTAAAAAATTTTCTGAAAATTCAAATATCATTATATTTGTTGGAATGGCAACCAAAGCACTTTTCAACACCGTAGTCAACTGGTTTATCCGTCAAAGGATTGATCAGATACAGAATTTCATGGACCATCCCATTGAAACACAAAAAGGGATACTCTTCTCCCAGCTGTTTCATGCAGAGGACACGGAATATGGTAAATTATACGGATTCAATTCTATATCAAGCTATCAGGATTTTAAAAATAAAGTTCCCATTGTCACTTATGAGGAAATGGAGCCTTATATTGAAAAAGCAAGACAAGGGCATAAGGACGTAAGCTGGCCAGGCCTCATCAAGCATTTTGCCAAATCATCCGGCACTACCAATGCCAGAAGCAAGTTTATCCCTATCTCTGCTGAAAGCCTTGAGTACTGCCACATGAAGGCAGGAAAGGACATGGTTTCCATGTATGCCAACAATCATCCGGAAAACCAGCTTTTTAACTATAAAAATTTACGTTTAGGCGGCAGCTCTGAACTGTATGCAGATTTCAACACCAAATTTGGAGATTTATCGGCTATTTTAATTGATAACCTTCCGTTCTGGGTAGAGATTACCACAACTCCCAGCAAGAAGGTTTCTCTGATGGGAGAATGGGAAAGTAAGCTGAAAGCAATCACTTCTGAGGTAAAAAATGAAGACGTTGGAAGTATCCTTGGCGTACCAAGCTGGATGATGGTTCTTTTGCAAAGAGTACTGAAGGAAACCAATGTAGGAAGCATTTCCGAGCTATGGCCTAATCTGGAGGTGTTTTTTCACGGTGGAATCAGCTTTAAGCCCTACAGAGAGCAATACAGACAGATCATCGGAAAAAACATCAATTACTACGAAATTTACAATGCTTCCGAAGGGTTCTTTGGGATCCAGGACAGATCAGACAGTGATGAGATGCTTCTGATGCTGGATTATGGTATATTTTATGAATTTATCCCGATGGACCAGTTCCATTTTTCAAATCCAAAGGTCGTAAGCCTGGAAGATGTGGAAGTAGGGAAAAATTATGCCATGGTCATTACAACCAACGGAGGGCTCTGGAGATACCTGATTGGTGACACTGTTGTCTTTACCTCAACCAATCCTTTCAGAATAAAAATAACAGGAAGAACAAAGCACTACATCAATGCTTTTGGCGAGGAACTCATGATTACCAATGTAGAATCTGCTCTTTCCAAAGCCTGTGAAGCTACAGGTGCACAAATCACCGATTTCACAGGAGCTCCTGTCTTTATGAAAGGAAATGAAGGTGGTGCCCACGAGTGGATCTTTGAATTCAGCCAGCATCCGGATAATCTGGACAACTTTATAGATGCTTTCGACAAACATCTGAAAGCTATTAATTCAGATTATGAGGCAAAAAGGTACAATAACATGACTTTGAAAAGGCCTATTGTACATATCGCCAAAGAAAACCTTTTCTATCAGTGGCTGGAGGCTAAAGGAAAGCTTGGCGGCCAGAATAAGGTGCCGAGACTGAGCAATGACAGAGAATATATCGATCCGTTGCTGGAGATGAATAAATAAGCGAGTCCTGACTCTCATTGCATATTAAAAAGCCGTAATTCTGTTGAACTACGGCTTTTTTATTATTTATTTGCTTAGATCTTGCTGCACTTTTTTGGCAGCTTCCTCAACTTTCGAAGCTCCTTTTTTGGCAGCTTCTTTTGCATCTTTTCCTACTTTATCAGCTTCAGCTTTAATGTCCTGACCGGCTTTGTTAAGATCCTGTTTTGTCTTGTCTGCAGTAGCATCAATTTTATCTTTCGCCTTTTGAGCAGCTTCGTCAATTTTATTCCCAGCTGCATCTACTTTAGTCTTTACATCTTCTTTAGCATTGTTAATCTTTGCTGTATCCACAACGTTCGGTGTTTCTGTAGTGGTAGTAGTTGTAGTAGTAACTGATCCGTCAGGATTTTCTACCTGTTCCGTTTTTGTTGTTGATTTTGTACATGCTACCGTGAATACTGAGATCACTACTGCAGCGAAAATTTGTTTTTTCATATTATTTATTTGTTTAATGTTTTTTGAATTTATTCTGATTTAGTTTCCTGGGCAGCCGGTTTTTCCGCTACCTTCTGCTTCTTTTCTGTTTCTGCCTTTTTCTTTTCCTCCTCCAGCTTTGCTTTATTTTCTTTTTCCAGCTCGGCTTTAATTTTATTTTCTTCGTCCTGAAGTTTTTTAGCCTGTTTTACCGAATCAATATACTGGGGAGAAGACATCCTTATTTTGCGTGCAATATCCACTGAAACAGCACCCGTAGAAAAGGAGTCAACAGCAGTAGTATCATAACTTATTTTAACATCCTGCTCGACTCCGAATCCCGGTGATTCTTTCTTGGAGCAGGCAGTAAAAAAGAGGGCAAAAATAAAAATTGCAGCCGGTAAATTTTTCATGGAACTAATTTAACAGAAATTCTGCAATTACAGGATAATGATCCGATAATTTCACAGACTGATCTACTTTATAGCTCAGCGGAATGATTGATTTCGAACTGAAAATATAATCAATTCTCAAAGGTACTTTATAATCATGGAAACTGCTTGCACTACCCTTTCCGGCTACCAAGAATGCGTCCTGAAGGTCTTTTCCAAGGTTATAATATTCATATGAATTGGGAACTGAATTAAAATCTCCTGCCAGAATAACAGGATACGGCGACAAGTCAACCATTTTTCTGATTCTTTTCACCTGATCTTCATGAGCCTGGAATGTAGGGGTCATATGAGAAAGTAATGTTGAAACATTTCCCAGCCCTAATGCATCCAGTTTTGTAAACATCGATTTATTAAGTCTGAAGGGCTCAAGGTACACATTAATAATTCTGACTACTTTTCCATTGATATCTATATCAGCGTAGAATGAATTTCCACGCGCTTTTTCATCAATTAATTCTGCCTGTCTTACAATTTTATGTTTTGTTTTAAGAATGACTGACGGATACTTTATAAGATCACGTTTTATAACACGGTTTGTATCTTTTTCCTGCACAAGAATAATATCGGCATCCTGCGCCTTGATATAGTCTTTTACTTTATCCCAGCCATATTCTCCGTATTTCACATTAAAAGTTAATACCTTGATATCCCGTATTGTTTTTAAATTCTCTGTTTTTGGGGAAAAGTTGATCCATCTTCTGATAGGGTTATAGAAGATAAGTGTACCTAAAGCAAAAGCTATTGCAATTTTTTCTTTTAAAGATCCAGATCAGGGTAAGCATCACATGGGCAAGAATCAGATAAGGAAAACCAAGAGACAGAAGATTCAGATTGCCCAGAATATTGGGTGGAATCCATGCATTCCCCAATGTGCATAAGAGCAAAACAGCAACAACGATATGTATAAATAGTAATATCTGATTCGACTTCATGAAAAAAAGGTCTTGGTACGGTTTTCTTTCAACAAAAATCCTACCAAGCATAAAAATTTTAACTATTTTTATGATTATTTGCTTTCCGAAGAAAATTTTACCATGACAGGATAATGATCTGAAATACTTACAGAACGGTCAACTTTGTAAGATATTGCCTTTAAAGATTTTGAAGAAAAAATATAGTCGATTCTGATAGGAAATTTATAGTCATGAAAGCTTGTTGCACTTCCTTTTCCGGCCGTTAAAAACGTATCTTCAAGCCCGTCTGATATATGGTAATATTCATAAGAATTAGGTACAGAATTGAAATCACCTGCAAGAATAACAGGGTAAGGTGAATTTTCAATAGCTTCATGAATCAGATCAATTTGTTCCTGATGCTTTTTAAAGGTGGGAATCAGCCTTTTAATAACATCTTTTATTTTTTGTTCGTTGGTATCGGTATTTCCATTAAGTTTCACCATCTCTTTGTCAAAGCGAAAAGGGTTGAGATAGACGTCAATGAACCTATAGGTCCTGCCATTAATTTCTATATCAGCCAGCAAACCGGGAATTCTTACCCCTTCATCCTTTGGATCTATAATCTGCTGTTTAATGATTTTATGTCTGGTCAGAATGGTTAAGCCTCCTCCGGGATTGGCTTTCTGATAACCTTCAAACTGATATTCATTACCTACATCCTCCTGCAGAAGAAAAACATCTGCATCCTGAGATTTCAGGTAGGGTGCAATTTCTTTGTTTCCTCTGCTGCCTGCCCTTGTATTGAAAGAAACAACCTTTATCTCCGGTGTTCCTTTCTGATCAGAATAATTAACCCATCTTTTTACGGGATTTATAAATGCCAAGCCGGCAAACATAAATACAAACGCTCTTTTTTCCAGCTGAATATCCAGAATACGGTCAGAATGAGATACAAGATAATAAGTACCGGAAACCCTAAAGAAAGCAGATTAAACCACGGAAACATCTTTGGCGGTACATAGGCATTCAACAAGGTACCCAACAATAGAAATAAAATTCCCAGGTGGATAATCAATACTATGAGTCGGAAAATCTTCACAACATTATTTTAATTGAACCGGTACAGGTGTTTTTTCCAGTTGAGTGCCAAGAGCCATCCTACCAGAGCACCCCCTACGTGAGCCAGATGGGCAATACCTCCGCCGTTTCCTGAAACCCCAAGATATATTGAAATCACAACAATAATAGGTAACAGATATTTTACTTTTATAGGAACAGGAATAAACATGATTCCAATTTTTGCATCCGGATATAATGTGGCAAAAGCGGCTACTACTCCGAAAATTGCTCCGGAAGCGCCTACCATTGGTGTAGCAACAATAGCTTTTAAGCTTTCCAGTAATTCTTTCTGTTTAAGAACAGAGCTCGTATTTCCTGCAAATTCAACACTTGCTCCGGACAAATAAGCATTTACATTGAACCCTAGCTGTTCCAGTTCACGGGAAAGTTGTTGAACCTCAACAAAATTCCATGCATTAAAAAGAAAAAATGCACCTAAGCCACTTGCAAAATATAAAAGCAAATATTTTTTGTCTCCTAATGTCTGTTCCAGAATTGGCCCAAAACTAAAGAGTGTCATCATATTGAATAAAATATGCATGATACTTCCATGCATGAACATATGGGTAATAATCTGCCATGAATGGAAAAATGGTGAGAAAGGATAAAAGCCCGCAAGGTAGCCAATCATCTGGTTTCCCATGAAGTAAGTCAAAATAAATATTACAACATTGATGATAATAATATTCCTTGTAATGGGCGGTATATTGTTAAACATAATTTTTAAAATTTGTTTTTAAAGTCATTAAACGGAACTTCATAAAAGCATCTTTTGCCATCCGGTAAAAATTCCGGGAAGCCTAATGCTGTAAAATCTTTGATAAGCTGTTCCGCATCTTTTTTATAAATAAAATCAAATCTTGACTTCGACTGCATTTTATTCCATTGGTTGTGGTAATACTGCATGAATTCCTCTTCTGTCTTGTATTCCAGGATCTCAAAAAGGTTTTCCAGGAACTTCATCGCCTGGGTTTCCTTTAACCCTTCAGGAAGTGAATCTATACGAAGTACACTTTCATGAGCAATTTTCATGTCAAACCCTAATTCCGGAAGATATTTTTTAATCGCATTGTATTTTGTCTTCTCAATCTCATTCATATGATACTCCAGAGAGAAAAGAAGGGCGTGGCTGTTTGTGCTTGATTTTCTGACAGATTTATTGCTTTCAGATACCAATAGCCTGTGCATTCTTCCAAGATCAAGCATAAGTGTCACATCTCCTTTGTTAAAAAGCCAATAGCCGTTTGGAAGCCTCATAAGGTCTTCATCAAAATCTTCATCTTCAAATAAATTGATTTTTGAAGGTTCTGCTGTAATATTCTGATGGTACATTTCCGTAAGGTTCTGGATTTCTTCCGGATGTACTACATTTTTTCTTCCAGGAACGGATTATAATCTTTATCTACAATAATTTCAGGCATTTTAATAACGCCGCTGCTTCCGCCGCTGTTGCTTTTGCTGGGAATCGGTTTATTCATCATTTCATCCAGTTCCGGGTCTCTGTCGAAATCAAGACTTGGAGAAACATTGTAAATTCCCAGGGATCTTTTGATGGTTGAACGGAGCAAAGCAAAGATGAGATGCTCATCTTCAAACTTCACTTCTGTTTTCTGCGGATGGATGTTGACATCAATTTTTTCCGGATCCAGCTCCAGGAAAAGGAAAAACGAAGGTACATATCCGGGCTGCAGAAGTCCTTCAAAAGCCTCCTGTACCGCTTTATTAAAGTACGGACTTCTGAAATATCTTCCATTGACAAAAAGGAATTGCTCACCCCTTGCTTTCTTGGCACCTTCAGGCTTGGCAACAAATCCATGAAGCTTACACCAGATAATATCTTCTTTAATAGGAATCAGTAGCGGCTGAAGCTTTCTGCCGAAAACATCTACAATACGCTGCATCTGGCTTCCTTTTCTGAGCCTGAAAACAGCTTCATCATCATGGAAAAGGGAAAACTCCAGATTCTCATGAGCCAATGCAACCCGCTGAAATTCATCAATGACGTGTCTGAATTCAATATTGTTATTTTTCAAAAACTTCCTTCTTGCAGGAACGTTGTAGAAAAGATTTTTCACTAAAAAATTTGATCCGTCTGCTGTCTGAACAGGATCCTGAAACTGGAAAACTCCTCCTTCGATATAAATATTGGTTCCAATGGAAGTATCTTTCTGTTTTGTTCTCAGCTCCACCTGTGAAACCGCTGCAATAGAGGCCAGCGCTTCACCCCGGAATCCTTTTGTGGCAATCCTGAAGATATCTTCTGTTCCTTTGATTTTGGAAGTTGCATGTCTTTCAAAAGCCATACGGGCATCTGTCTCAGACATTCCTTTTCCATCATCTACCACCTGAATAAGGTTTTTCCCGGCATCTCTGATGATCAGTTCAATTTTCGTTGCATCTGCATCAATAGCGTTTTCCAAAAGTTCCTTCACGATGGATGCAGGCCTCTGCACCACCTCTCCTGCTGCAATCTGGTTGGCTACATGATCCGGTAAAAGCTGAATAATATCTGACATAAAAACGTAAATCAACTTACAAAAATAGTCAATGAAAACGGGAATTAAAATACCAAAAACGTGATTTAATATTTAATTATCAACATTTTTCCCTATTTATCCCCAACTGATTTTTTTAATGTTTGTAATGAAGGGCGTTAGCAAGTTCATTGATTTGATTCCATAATTTTTATTTGAACAACCATAAAAAACAGGACAAAAAACAATCAAATTATAGATATTGAAGTTAATTTTTAAGAAAAATGCCCCTATTCTATGATAAAATAAGGGCACTTACAGCTAGTTTACACAAAAAATTAATAGTGTGTTTTTATATTTTAATCCTCAAAGACAAGTTTTCTTTTCTTCTCTTTTTAGGAGCTCCATGGATTTTCTCATACAGGTAGGCAAAAATATTGGGCTTTCTGTAGATCCTGTTGTATCTGTATTTTGTATTGAAGTGACGGATGTGAATTTTATAGGCATCATAACCGATCACAATCAGCAGACATATACTGATCACATAAAACACCCTGAATTCCAGATAGTAATAGGTAAGCCCCGAGAATACAGCTCCCATGACATAGGCAAGCATAATACTCATCAGAAGTTTAGCCCTGCCGATCAGCTCACCGTTTTTTCTGTATTTTTTTTGTGTAAACATTGATACCAGGATTCCCAGGTCGGTGGTTGTTCCGGTAAGGTGGGTGGTTTTCACAGAGAAATTAGAAATACTTGCCGTTAAACCGTTTTGCAGTCCGGTTGCAAAAAGCATCAGTGCTACCAGGTATTCTGTTTCCTCTAAGGTTTTCTGATAATAAAACTGCCCGTATACCCCTACAAAAAGCAAGCATATGATTTCCAGCACAATCGGCATGGCATGAGCAAAATATTTGCTTTTCTTATTAAAATTGATGACAATAAAGTTGGATACAAAGCTTCCAAAGAAGAACAGGAAGATCCATGCTCCCACTACAGCTACCTGGGTCCAGTTCCCTTTACTGATCTCTGCTGCCAGAATAGCATAGTGTCCCGTTACATTCGATGTAAAAGAGAGAAATATCAACAGGGAAGCAATATTTATAGTACCTGCGGTGAAGGCAGTCAGCGTCCCCAACCTGATATTGTCTCCCAGTGTCCTGCTGTTACTATAATTTCTTAACATTTTTATTTTTTTTAAATTGTGTTTACTGTTACTTTTAGACTTCTACGAAGATCTCTGCCAGCCTGCCTCTTTCCGGGAGCCTTTCTCTTGCTTCAATGGTAATTTCATGAGACTGAAGCTCTTTGCATTTTCTGATGTAAGGAATCAGGTCAAATTTTCCATTCCCCTTGCTTCTTATAGATGGAGAATAATAAGCCTCTTCAATATTTTCAGCCTTTACATATTGGTTGAATGTTCTCTGGAAGCTCCCTGTAAAAATGTCACAGATGATTTTATTAATCAGATGGGGGTATTTATTACTGATGATTCCATAGGCATCGCAGAACTCTTTCGGCCTTATTTTATTGAAAACCGATGTTTTGGTGCTGAATAAAAGTTCCCTGATAGAATCTCCGGAATCATATCCTGAAGTCAGAAGAATATTATACCGGTTCTGATCTTCTGCTGCATCTTTCTCTTTAAGTACCTTTTTCAATATATTCAATGACTCAAGAGAATAATCTGTTGCAATTAAAATTGTTTTAGCCATGTTCTTTATTATTTTGTATTGTGTTTATCTTTTTGATGATACAAAACTAGAACGATGGTATTAGAAGATCTTTGGAACGGAATTAAAATGTGATTAAAGAGATTAAAATGAGATTAGAAAATTGTTAAGAGGAGTTAATATGGCGAAAAAGTGAAATAGCAAAAAGATAAAAGAGCCTTTCGCAAATTTGCCGTTTGCGATTTTACTATTGTTTCCGGCTTACCCTTTAACTTCTTCTTCTTTCTGCATACTATAGAAATTCGGGAAGCGCATCTGTACGGTTGTTCCCTGATTTTCGTGTGAACTAACGATCAGTTCGCCGTGATGCATTCTCACAATATTTCTGGCCAGCGGAAGCCCGATGCCGTAACCTTCGTAGTTGTTCGTATTGGATGCTCTGAAGAACGGATCATAGATTTTATTCATTTCTTCCTCAGGGATTCCGATACCATTGTCTTTTACAATGATATAAACATCGGTATTGGTGGCTCCCAAAGAAACTTTAACCTGCTGGAAATTAGAATATTTACAGCCATTGCTGATGATATTAGCTACTGCAAGATGTAATAGCTGCTCGTTTCCCTGGACCTTCAGTTTTTTCGGATTATCAGGAAGCATGCTGATGTCCAGATAGATATTATTTCTGGAATCAATTCTTCGCAGGGTTTCAATAACGTCCCAAAGCAGCTGATCAATTCTTACCTTATCCATTTTCTGGATCTTTCCGTCGAATCCGGTTTGGGCAATCATTAGCAAAGCTTTGATCTTTTTATCGAGCTTTTCGGCTTCGTCCAGAATAATTCCGAGGGTTTCTTTGTATTCATCGGCTGTTCTGCTGATCGATAGCGCAACATCTGCTTCTCCCATAATAGAAGTAAGAGGTGTTCTCAGCTCGTGGGAAACATTTCCAATGAGGTGATTTTGGGTTTCAAAGGAAGTTTCAATACGGTTGAGCATATCATTGAAGGTATCTACCAGCTCATTAAGCTCTTTATTATCAGGTTGTGATTCCAGTCTTAAATGAAGATTTTCAGAACTTATTTCCTTTACCTTTCCTGTGATTTTTAAGATAGGTCTGAATAAGGTTTTAGACAGATAAAAAGAAAAGATCATACTGAAGAACAGGGAAAGTACGATACACGTAATCAGTGTTCTTTTCAGAAACCCGAGATAATAGACAACATAGTGATTTTTTGCAGAAGCTATCGCTATATAATCCTTATCATCATACCTGAAACTCTGCCCGATATAGTAAAATTCTTTGTCATTATAATTGGATTCACCTTCTTTAATGATATTTTTAAAGAAATAGTCCGGAATATGAACTTCCTGGGATATTTTTTGAAATTGGAATCGGTGGGAACCGCAAAAACATAGTCTTTTTCCATCGGAAGCTCCTCATCATTCAGGCTGTTGAGAATATAATTTTCCGGAAGATCGAGATGATCTTTACTTTTTCAATCTGGACAATGGTTGCTGTCCTGATTTTCAGCAGCTCATAGAATCGCTGATGTGAAAAATTGACGATAGAAAAGTACACCAAACCACTGAACAGCAAAATGATGGCTGTAAAAACCAACATTAAAAGCACCATCGTTTTGGTTTGATTTGTAATGACTTTATTAAACATTCATTATGCTTTTTTCAATACATAGCCCATTCCTATCACGGTATGAATCAGTTTATTATCTTCCTGATTGTCCAGCTTTTTTCTTAAATAGTTGACGTACACATCCACTACATTGGTGCCCAGCTCATAGTTTACTCCCCATACCGCATCAAGAATCTCAGCTCTGGAAATTACTTTTTCAGGGTTATTTAAAAAATACAGCAGTAATTTATATTCTGTGGAAGTAAGTGAAATCTCTTCGCCTCCGCGTGTTACTTTCTTCGTATAATCATTCACTGTCAGATCCGAAAACTGAAATACATGTTCGTTATCCGGCTCCGGTTCAGCGGTTTCCTGTGGACCGTTGTTGTTGCTTCTCCTCAGCAAAGACTTCACGCGCGCTACCAGCTCAATAAATTTGAAAGGTTTTACCAGATAGTCATCTCCGCCGCTTTCCAGCCCCAGAACTATATTTTCAGAAGTCCCCAAAGCGGTCAGAAACAGAATAGGAACACTCTGATTGGTTTTTCTTATCTCTTTACACACATCCAGTCCGTTCATTTCCGGAAGCATGATGTCTAAAATGACCAGGTCAAAATCGTTTGCCTGCACCAGCTGCACTCCTGTACGGCCGTCAAAAGCTACAGAAATTTCATATCCGTTTTCCTGAAGTCCTTTTTTAATGAAAGAGACTACACTGGTCTCGTCTTCGATAAGAATAATTTTTTTCATAAATGAAATAAGGAGTTTTACAAAAATAGGGAAATTTTCCTCGGATAGACAAAAAGGTACAACCGGAAATTTTCACCTAAAATGAGAACTCCTTACCATTAATTGCTTTAAAATCAATATTTTATCAAGAAACAATGGCTTATCTGTTAAAAACCAGCTCCATTTGAACATCTGCACGATCATATCCGGCATTGCTAACAGGAGTATGGATAAAGCCCAGTTTTTCATAGAGTTTAATTGCCGGAACAAGTATAGAATTCGTTACTAAAAAGACTTTTTCTGCATGTAATTCTCCCGCTTTTTCCACCAAAGTTTTTCCCAGCAGATACCCAAGCTTTTCCCTTGGGCCTTTGGACTCACCGCCATCTTTGACAGCTCAAAAGTAAGGGGATAATCCTGGGTTTTTACTAATGCGCAGGTTCCTACAGGCTCATCATTTAACAAAGCAAAAACAATATGTCCTCCTTTATTCAAAATATGCTCTTCAGGATTGTCCAGCAGTTTATAATCACCGGCTTCCATGACAAAGAATGTTTTAATCCATTCTTCATTTAAAGCTTTGAAAGCTTCTTTATATTCAGGTTTATACGCTACGATTTTTACTTCATTATTGTTATCATTCATCGCTGTAATGTTTATTAAATTCTGTTTTTTATCATTTTACCCAGCTTCTCAAGATCGCTTTCCACTCTGTCGGTCCATTCCAAAGCGTAATTCAGCCGCATGCAGTTCTGGTACTGATTATATTGTGAAAACATTCTTCCCGGAGCAAAGTTTATTTTCTGCTCAAAAGCCACATCATAAAGGTCTTCGGTACAAATTCTTTTGTCCAGTTCCAGCCACAGCATAAAGCCTCCTTTGGGTTCTGAGATTTTAGTATTGTCAGGGAAGTATTCGGCTACCGATTTCTGGATCTGAAGATAATTGGCATACAGCTTTTTCCGGAACATTCTCAAATGATGGTCATACCTTCCATGGGCCAGAAAATCCGCAATTACATCTGAGAATAGCGACGGGCTGGAAACCGTCTGAACCAGCTTCTGACGGATAATTTTTTCTTTAAATTTTCCCGGGGCCACCCATCCTGTCCTGAAACCGGGAGCAAGGGTCTTGGAAACCGATCCCACCCACATCACAATTCCGGCTTCATCATAAAATTTGCAGGGCTTTGGTCTTCCTGCCCCGAAATAGATGTTTCCGTAGACATCATCTTCAATAAGGGGCACATTTTGTTCAGTAAGCATTTTCACCAGTTCCTTTTTATGTTCATCGGGCATCTGGAACCCTAACGGATTATTGTAATTCACCACAAAACAACAGGCGGAAAGCTTTGGAAGCACTTTTTTTAGAGCATCCAGATCAACCCCTGTAATAGGATGGGTTGGAATTTCCACAGCCTTGAGCCCCAACAGATGGATAGCCTGCAGGATTCCAAAATATACCGGGCTTTCTACCGCTACACAATCTCCCGGTTTCGTAACCGCCATCAGACCGTGATAAACTCCATTCATCGCCCCTGAAGTAATCACCAGATCATCTTCTGTGATTTTCCCTCCATCACAATTGACCATTTGGCAATTTCACGCCGAAGCTGCTCGCTGCCCTGCACTGATTCGTAATGGACACCGCTGTCACTTTTCCTCTTTACCACATCAATCATACATTTCTTCATCTTGGCTACCGGGAGAAGGCTCTTCCCAGGAATTCCCAACGCAAACTGTGTGACATCCGTACCGGCAATAGTTCCGAATACCTTGTCAAAAAGATCCTGAGGCGTATTCTCCCCTTCTGAATGTTTCATCTGAGCTACAGAAGGCAGGGCCAGTTTCCGTTGGGAAGACTGGCTTACATAATACCCATATTTAGGCCGTGATTCTACCAGAGAACGGCTTTCAAGCTCCATATAGGCCTGTTTTATCGTATTCAGGCTTACATTATATAGCTTTTGGGCGCTTCTCAGCGAAGGCAGTCTGTCTCCAAACTGCAGGGTTTCGCTCTTGATCTGCTCTGTGACAGAATTGGCTATTTTAAGGTACAGAACATCTTTGGACATAGAATCAGGGTTTTAAGTAAATGTACAATTTTTCCCATCTTTATTAAGGATTAAGCCAGCTGATCATACTGCTGATACTGCTTTTTAATTGTTCCGGATCCTTGAAGTTAGGTGTATTATTATTTTTAAAATATCTTTCTGCACAGGAAAAGAAGTTCCGCTTTTCAGCATCAGTCATTTTTCTTTTATCATATATTTTAAAGGAAATTTCATTCTTTTCATTTACGATGAGACTGGCAAAAGCAACTACTTCCCCTCCATTCTTAGCCAAAAGAAAAGGAAGTCCGAAATTCTTATCTGCGATCTTCAGATGCTGTGTTTCCAGAAAAATATTTTTCAGCACCAGCATGTCTGATATATAAGCTTCAACATATTGAAACTGTTTCTGATGTTGAACCATTGTTTCCATATTTTCTTCTTTAGCCAAACAAAATTATGGAGTATTTAAGTTTGGATACAGATACAGAACTATACAATATTATGGGTACAGATTTTTTAAAGGAACTTTATCTTCCTTTTTCAGAACAATTTGATTCTATCCGAAACAGCATTCATGCAAATATATTTAGCATAAGGTGTTTTGCATTTTTATATTTGCAAAAAATTTTGGACAGGATGAGCTTTTTCGGAACTAATATTAAGAAAATAAGACAGGTTAAAGGATTGAGCCAAAAGGCTTTCGCCGATCTGTTCGGTCTCAACAGGGGTGTGATAAGTTCTTATGAAGAAGGGCGTGCAGAACCTAAAATTGAAACTATACTAAAGGTTGCCGATCATTTTAATCTTACCCTTAATCAACTGCTGACTGAACCTGTCCGGGAAAAACAGCTGAAAAGTGTTTCTGATACTGATCAACATATACTTTTTCCTGAATTAATGATGCAAAGCAGCGTAGAAACAGAGAAAGACCCTCTTTACACTTCAATATGGCAAAAAATATTAGCATCGGTTGATCTCGTTTATGAATTTACTTCTGAAAAACCTCCACTTCCTCAATATCAATCCGGTGATATTTTATTTCTGAATAAAACAGATCCGAAAACGGACTCCATTAACAATTTGCTGGTGTACACCAACAAAAATCTTCAGTATGCAACTGATCATCAGTCTATAAACAATCAGGAATATTATAAGATTGTAGGGTATGTTTCAACTGCTGAGAAAAATATTTTCACAAGCATTTTTGAAAGACTGGAAAAACTGGAAAAGAAAACGGATCTGCTCAACAACTGAGAAAGCATCAGCTTATGGACTTTGCAAAAAGTTTGAAGATTATAAAACAGAAAAACCCTCCGTACTTTCATACGGAGGGCTTGTACCCCAGACGGGACTTGAACCCGTACGTCCTTGCGGACACAGGATTTTAAGTCCTGCGTGTCTACCAGTTCCACCACCAGGGCATGGTGAAGGGCGAAAAAAAGATTCGAACAAAAGTTCCAATCTTCCGGTAACTCCAAAGAGTTTTTCGCATAGTGCGGATGAAGGGACTCGAACCCCCACGCCTCACGGCACCAGATCCTAAGTCTGGCGTGGCTACCAATTACACCACATCCGCTGGTTTGCTGATCTGAATTTACAGATTCAGGCTATATTTCTTACAAATATAAAAATTTTATTTAAAGAACACTCTCTATTAAAACAAAAAACCCTCCGTAAGATATTACAGAGGGTCTTGTACCCCAGACGGGACTTGAACCCGTACGTCCTTGCGGACACAGGATTTTAAGTCCTGCGTGTCTACCAGTTCCACCACCAGGGCATGGTGTGGAGCGAAAAACGGGATTCGAACCCGCGACCCCAACCTTGGCAAGGTTGTGCTCTACCAGCTGAGCTATTTTCGCATAGTGCGGATGAAGGGACTCGAACCCCCACGCCTCACGGCACCAGATCCTAAGTCTGGCGTGGCTACCAATTACACCACATCCGCTGGTTTTTTATATTGTAAGTTTTAAAGAGCTTGCTTCGTTTTTGTGAGTGCAAATATAGGACAATTTCCTTTAGTACCAAACTTTTCAGGAAAAAAAATTAAAATTTCCACATTTTTTTTTCACGGCACCTTTTATTACATTTCATTTTCTTACTTTTACAACGTTAATATTTACGATATGGAATTACAAGGAACGGTAAAGAAACTTTTTGATGCTCAAACATTTGCGAGCGGGTTTCAAAAAAGAGAAATGGTTATTTTGACCCAGGAACAGTATCCACAGCCGATAAACATAGAATTTTTATCTGATAAAATCAGTTTATTAGATAACCTTAAGGAAGGAGAAAATGTAAAAGTAGGAATCAACATCAGAGGTAGAGAATGGGTTTCTCCTCAGGGTGAGACTAAATATTTCAACTCTATTACAGGATGGAGAGTAGAGAAAGTATTTGATAATGCTTCAGAACCTACTCAGGCAATGCCTCAGCAATCTGCTTCTCCAGTTTCAAATGAGAATCCGTTTGCTGGTGATGACGATGATGATTTGCCTTTTTAATTAAAGAATAAAGATCAATATAAATCCTGCTTTTTGAAGTGGGATTTTTTTCTAAAAATGGTCCGATTAGACGAGAACGAGATTTCATTTCCAGACCCTGAACTGTATGACGGTCATGAGGGAGTGATTGCCTTTGGAGGTGACCTCTCCGTAGAACGTATTTGGTTTGCCTATCAATTGGGGATTTTTCCCTGGTACAATCCCGGAGAGGAGATTCTTTGGTGGTGTCCGGATCCAAGATTCGTGCTAATTCCTGCAGAATTGAGGGTTTCAAAATCTATGAGAAAAATCCTGAACAGGAATGTTTTTACTTTTTCTGAGAATAAGAATTTCAGGGAGGTGATCAGAAACTGCCAGCAGGCAACCCGGAAGGGACAGTCAGGTACATGGCTTTCCGATGAGCTGATGGATTCTTTTATCCAGCTTCATGAGTATGGGCTGGCCAGAAGCGTGGAAGTATGGCAGGATGGGGCGCTTGTAGGAGGTTTTTACGGATTGCAGATCGGGAATGTGTTCTGTGGAGAAAGTATGTTTGCCAAGGTGAGCAATGCTTCCAAAGCCGGGTTTATCCATTTTGTAGAAAGTAACAAAAATACAATTGAATTGATTGACTGTCAATCCCATACAGAGCACCTTGAAAGCTTAGGGGCAAAAATGATTCCTAAAAAAGAATTTCTAAAAATCTTACACGAAAATAATGAACGCAGATAAAGAAAAATGGGTTCTTCTGATTGTCCTGAGTATTATCTGGGGATCATCCTTTATTTTAATCAAAAAATCACTGGAACATTTCAATCCTTTTCAGGTAGGGTCTTTGCGAGTGCTTATTGCCGGGATCATTTTACTTCCGGTTGCCATTTCCAATTATAAGCTTTTCCCTAAAAAACATCTGAAATGGTTGATTCTGGCAGCTTTTACCGGAAATTTCATTCCAATGTTCCTGTTTCCGATTGCTGAAACTGAGATTAGCAGCAGCATTGCAGGGATTATCAATTCCATGATGCCTATTTTCGTGATCATTGTCGGCGCACTGGTGTGGAAGTTTGAAACAACCAAAAAACAGATCATCGGAACGTTAATAAGCTTCACAGGGGTCTGTATCCTTGCATTTGGAGGTGATGACAGCGGAGAGTTTAAAATGATTCCGATTCTTCTGCTTTTATTAGCTACTTTATGCTACGCCCTGAGTACAACAACTGTAAAATCAAAACTTATGGAAGTCTCCTCCACTGTTTTGTCTGCTTTTGTTTTCTCGTTTGTTTTGATATTTCCTTCTATTATTGCATTGACATGTACAGGTTTTTTTTCTGAATTCAGTTTTTCGAAGGATAATCTGCTGGGGCTGATGTTCGTCAGTCTTTTATCTATTTTCGGAACGGGCCTGGCGATGATGATGAATTACCGTTTACTGAAAGTTTCCAGCCCTCTTTTTGCTTCAACTGTAACTTTGGTAATGCCCATTGTAGCCATTATCTGGGGGATTATTGATGGCGAACAGCTGACTTATTTACAATTTACAGGAGCAGGAATCATCATAGGCGGACTGATATTTTTAAGAACAAATCCTAAAAAGTAATATGATGTTATAAATTAAATTATATTTGGGCCGATTTAACTTATAGCTATGAAAAAACTTCTACTTTATGGCTCCATAGCCTTGTTTACCCTATCCTGTTCTGATTCAGACAACATCTCTTTTGACAACAGCGACCCTTCGGCTCAGAATGTGATACTTCCTACTAAAATGACAATAGATGGTATTGTCATGAAAGTCAATTACAACGGAACGAAGATCATCAGCATGATCAATAACATTAACCATGGTCAGAGAGTGGAGTTTTCCTATACTGACGATTACATTACAGGTATCAAAAATTACGAAAATAATGTTCTTGAAAGTACTGTTGAGTATAGCTATTCCAGTGGGCGCATGTCGTCAGCAGTCATTAAGGAATATTCCACTACCGGAACATTACAAAACACTGTTTCATTTACCTACACCTACACCAGTAATACAGAAATCAATGTAAAAAGACAGACGAATTCGGGAACTGCCGGTTCTTCGACCATCAACAGCGTGTTTACCTACAGCAACGGAAATATGGTAAGCAGTCTAGGTTCAGGGACAGGAACCGTAAATGGAAATACAGTTAATTATACAGAAAAAGAAACCTATACTTACACGGATAAAAATTATCCTTTTAAAAATGTGAAAGGTTTTGATAAGATCATATTCAATGGAAATGAGAGCAGTGATGGTGTCAGCATGTTATTTTCGAATATAAAAAACAGCTTAAGCAGTTATAAGGGAGAGTTTACCAGCTCCACAGCCGGAGGGGGAACAGCCACCGGAACAACTCAGCATAAGTATACAACAACTTTTAATACTGCCGGTTATCCATCTGAAGAAAGCAGACAGTCTCTTGACGCGAACGGAAACCCTAACAGCAGTACACCAGATAAGTTTTTTTACGAATATAATTATCAATAAAAAAACCTGCAGTTTTGCAGGTTTTTTGTTATTTTTCAGATAAATCTAGTTCTTTTTCTTCACTTTACCGGCCTTAACCTTTTTTACTTCATCTTTAATGAAAGGATATTTTTTCTGCATATCCTTAACCAAAGACGGATCAAGATCCAGTGCTTTCTGAAGTGATTCCATTCCTTTATCCTGCTCTTTCAGATTGAAATAACAGTTGCTTAACTGATAAAACAGTTCAGCCCTGTGATGCCTTTTAATAGCTTTATTCAAAACCGTCACCGCATCTTCATATTCTCCTACCAACATCAAAACTTCTGAATAGGCATACCAGTTGTAAAACCTTGAAGGCTCTGCATCTACCAGCTTTTTAAGACATGAGAGGCTTTCTTCAAACTTCCCGGAATCGATGAATAAAAACGCCAGTCTCTTCTGATAATCAAGGTTGTTTTCATTCAGCTGGGTAGCTTCTTTGGCAAAATGCAATGCTTCGGACATTCCGCCCATTTCTTCATAAAGATAAGACTGTTCCATCATGGCAAGATAAAACTGAGGGTCTTCTCTCAATGATTTCTGGAATGCATTCAAAGCCAGGATAGGTTGTTTTAAAGCCTTGTTGCATAATCCGATCTTATAGAAGGTAAATGCTTTTGTATATTCCAGCTCCAGCATTTCTTCATAAGTGTCGATTGCCTTCTGGTATTGTCCCAAAGCTTCATAACAGGCTGCTTTATTGGCATATACTCCTACTGAATTGGAGTTGATTGCCAATAAATAATCATACCCTCTTATCGCTTCATCATAATTTTTTCTGTTGAAATAGAATTGTCCGTATTCAAACCAGGCGGTTTCAGAATAAGGGAATTCATCTAAATATTCATTAAGAAAGGCAATTGCCTCCTCACTCTTATTCAGGTCACTGAAGCATACCATACAGTTTTCCAGCGCATATTCATCCGCCGGATCTTCTTTCAGTGCTTTCCTGTAATGCTTAAGAGCGTTAAAAGGATCTCCGAGATTCACATATTCATCCGCAATAAAGTTGTGGAGAAAGTTTTCTTCTTCCTCTAATGTCAAAGCTTTTTTGCAGATTTCAATGGATTTTCTGGGATTTCCTAAGTTCGAATAATACTTGGCGTAGCAAACCAAAAAGTCTGTATTCTCCATAGAAGCGCCTTTCAGTTCGTCAATAAGTTCTTTCGCCGTATTATACTCTTCCCACTCCAGAAGGATCTCAAGTCTTTTGATCTTAATATCCAACGAATTAGGGTGAAGCTTAAGCCCATAATTAACCGCCATATCTGCGTAATTAAAATCACCAAGCTCCAAATAATAAACAATAATGTCTTCCAGCTCTTCGGTATCGAAGTAGAATTCGTCATTGTTTTCCATCATTTCCTCGAACTTTTTTACAAGTTCATTTCCAAAATACTCTTCCAATAGTGTCCTCTTTGTCGGCCTGATGTCTGAATTTACTTACAAACCTCGGCAAACGTTTAGTTAATAATACATCTGAAACTGATATTCAAATATTTATGCAAAGTTGCAACTTTTTTTGAATTTTCCATTTCATAAATTTCTATTATAAAAATAGTAAAAAAAGAAAACCGATAAAAGGATTGTGGATAAAAAAACGGAAATTGGGGTTAAATTCTTATGACCAGGCGTTTTCCGCTTTGTATCTCAGCGTTCCATACAGTTTCGATATTTTTAATATCAATGTCCTGTGTTTCCATTTTTATTTTTCCATCTACGGCGGCCTGAAACATTCCGGGAATAATTTCTGAGAACAAAAGTACTGTTTCTTCCTTCGTCCAGCTTCCCAATCCCGATCCGGAAATCTGAATATCAGTCCCCCGCAGAACCTGTGAAGACAGCTGAATGACATCTCCGCTCATTCCTCCTACGTTTACCAGCCTTGTTTTATGGGAAAAGCTGCCATCTCCTTTAAGGGCAGATAATATCATTTCTACGGAATGTCCCCAGATATAATCCAAAATAATATCTATAGGCCTTTCCCTGTGAATTTCTTTTATTTTTTGCTTAAAATCATGTTCCTCCAGTTTGAGAGAAACCACCTCATCGGCACCTAATTCACGTAAAGCTAAAAGCGATTCTTCATTTCTTCCGGTAACGATAATCTTACCCGCTCCGTATAGCCTGGCAACCTGAACCGCAATTTTACCCGTAATTCCTGTTGCCCCATTGATCAGAACAGTATTACCCTGTCGTAATCCCGCCTTGAATTTTAATGCCATTGCAGAGCCCATCACCGCATTGGGCAATGCAGCTGCTATAGAGAAATCCAGTTTTTCAGGAATCGGAATGATCATTTTTTTATCTGCTGCTGCTTTTTCTGCTACGGTTCCTTTTTTACTGAAAAAATAGACTTTATTTCCGTTTTCCAGATATCCTGCTCCGTCTGTCCCGATAATTGTTGGCTGGTGTTCCTGATTATCTGTTGAATAGTGATTTCCACCAGCTCTGGCTCTGTCAAGGTTTTTAATAGCCGCGGCTTTCACTGTAACTATAATTTCATTTTCCTGTGCTTCAGGCTCAGGAAAATCGGTGTATTGAGGAATATTTCCTTTTTCAAATACTACTGCTGCTTTCATTCTTTTAATTTTTAAACAAAATTATGAGGAGTGAATGCTATGGAACGATAACATTTGTTATCATTTTAAGAAAGGAAGCCGGAAGCAGAAGGCTGGAAGTTTATAAGCGGGCAATAGATTAAAACGCAGAGAACGCCAGGAAATAGAAGAGCAAGTATTAATTTGTTCGCAAGGGCACTTCGTTCAGCAAATAACAATTAACATCACTGAGAGGAACGCCTTTGCGAACATTTTCAACAATACCTATTATTCTTTGCGAACATTGCATTTAAGATGAGTCAGAATTTATGCAGTTTCTTTTTAAACTTCCGGCTTCCATCTTCCTGCTTATTCCAGTCTTTCTTTCAATATTTTGCTTTTGATCCTGCTGAGATGTACGGTGGTAATACCGAGATAGGAGGCAATATAATGCTGGGGGACTCTTTTGATAATCTCCGGTTTTTGCTTTACCAGATTCAAATATCGTTGCTGCGGTGTGTCTTTAATGAATGAAAAGAAATGCTTCATATAATCAAATATTCTTTCAAAAAGAGCATCCATAAAGAGATTTCTGAGTTCGGGTTTTTCATAAACTTCTTCCAGGAAAGCTTCCACATCAGATCTGCTGATTTTATATAAAATACAAGGTTCTATGGTCTCGAACGATACCATACTTGGCGAGCCTTTTTTAAAGCTTTCAAGGGAAGAAAACATCGTATTTTCAAGAAAAACTGGAATGTTACGTCTTTTCCGTCATTATTATACCAGGCTCTTGCCATTCCTTTTTCTATGTAATAGGCATTACAGGAAATCTCCCCTTCCTGTAAAAGCAAAGTTTTGGCAGGAACTTCCATACGTTCGAAGCCGCTTACAAATTTTCTCCATTTTTCTTTGGGGAAAGGAAACCTGTCTTTGATATGTTCAAACATTCCTGATATAAAAAAGAACGGACGCATTGTCCGTTCTTCGTATATTTTTTAGATTAAACTCTTGATTTTTGCAATGATATCATCTCCCAACTGATCTGCTTCTTCCTGAGATTTAGCTTCAGTATAAATTCTGATGATTGGCTCTGTATTGGATTTTCTAAGGTGAACCCAATTGTTTTCAAAGTCTATTTTAACACCATCAACAGTAGAAACTTCTTCATTCTGATATTCCTGTTCCATTTTACTTAAGATAGCGTCTACATCAATCTCCGGCGTAAGTTCTATTTTCTTTTTACCCATAAAATAGCTTGGATAGCCTGCTCTTAGTTCAGAAACGGTTTTGTTTTCTTTGGCTAAATGAGTCAGGAACAGGGCAACTCCTACTAAAGAGTCTCTTCCGTAATGTAAATCTGGATAGATAATTCCTCCGTTTCCTTCTCCTCCGATCACTGCGTTTTTCTCTTTCATCAGAGTAACTACATTTACTTCCCCTACTGCGCTTGCAAAGTATTCTGAGTTGTGTGCATGTGCCACATCTCTCAAAGCTCGGCTTGAAGAAAGGTTGGAAACAGCCACTCCGTTTTTATGTTTCAATAAGTAATCAGCAACGGCTACCAGCGTATATTCTTCTCCGAACATTTCTCCTTTTTCATCAATAAGGGCTAATCGGTCTACATCCGGATCTACCACTACTCCTAAGTCTGCATTTTCTTTTTTTACCAGCTCACAGATATCTCCCAAATGTTCTTTCAAAGGTTCAGGATTATGTGGAAAGTGTCCGGTTGGTTCACAATACAATCTGATGGTTTCACAGCCTAATTTATCCAAAAGCATAGGAATCGCGATTCCTCCTGTAGAGTTCACAGCATCCAGAACCACCTTAAATTTCTTCGCTTTGATTGCTTCCACATCTACCATCGGCAGATCCAGAATCTGCTGGATATGAATATCAAAAGCATCATCTCTTGTTTCATATTTCCCAAGATCGTCTACTTCTGCATAGTTGAAGTCTTCACTTTCTGCCAAAGCCAGTACTTCTGCTCCATTTTCCCCGCTGATGAATTCTCCTTTTTCGTTTAATAATTTAAGGGCATTCCATTGTTTTGGATTATGGGAAGCAGTAAGGATGATTCCTCCGTCTGCATTCAGCTCAGGAACCATTACTTCAACAGTTGGCGTGGTAGAAAGACCAAGATCTATTACATTTATTCCCAGTCCCTGCAAAGTAGCAGTAACCAGGGAAGAAACCATCTGTCCAGAAATTCTGGCATCTCTTCCAATGATAAGGGTAAGATCTTTTTTGTTTTTATTATTCTGAAGCCATGTTCCGAAGGCGGATGCGAATTTTACCACATCCAGCGGTGTCAGGTTATCATTTACTCTTCCTCCAATGGTTCCGCGAATTCCGGAAATAGATTTTATTAATGACATGATGTTTTTTATTTTGTTTTTCTAAATTTTCCATCGCAAAGATACTTAAAAGACCTTTGAACTTATAGAACGGGAATCTTTTTTTGAATTTTATCGTAGGTATTTTTTACAACTTTCGGTGGTGCAAAGCGATAGCCTATATATAACAGTCCATAAAGGTTATTATTTTCCACAGTCTGGTTATCTTTCTGGTCGTATGCATAGCTTTTAAAATTCATTTTACCTCCGAATAAAAACCGGTCAGTATTATAGCCTATATGAAGGCCTCCCTGCATTCTTATGGTTGCATACTGCGCATTTTTTTTAGCACTCCCGTTCTCAATATCCGTGTAGCTGGAGAACTTTCCTCCGATCCCGACGGTCAGATAAGGTGAAATATTAACCTTATCTCCAATCACCCAATTATAGAAATACCCGATATTTCCTCCGATATTATACTGTATTTCCTTGCTTTTGACGCCGTCAATTGTATTTCTGAAAATGGTAAGATCATAATCCACAAACGGAATCCAGCTGCCACTGCTTTTCTTCTGCCATTCTCCCTGGGTGTAGATGCTTCTTGCTGAAAAATTTTCCTTGAGAATATAGGATGTTGAACCGCCAAAGGTTTGCACCCTCAGATCCGGAAACTGAATGTACGGATCTCGTCCTTCCTGCCATCCTGGGGAAAGGTCTTTCATATTTTCTACATAAAAGCCCCTTACATTTTTATAATAAACGTTCTGGATAAATCTTCCGGGAAAAAATCTGAAGCTTAGATCGGTATAAGAACTTTTTCCTTTCATTTCATCATCATTATTTCCGTCTAAAAACCTGGGCGCAAATGATACCGTCGCACTTATGATTCTATAATCGACAGAAAGGGATGTTTTCGTTTTATTGTTGATTGACAGGTCCATCCTGAACGCATCCTTACCTTCTCCTGCTGAAAAAACATAGCTCTCAATATTAGTATCAAGATTGACACGAATCATTACCTGGTCTGCATAAGACTTGGTATTGACAGTATCTGACTGTGCCTTTACCTGAAGGACAAATAAAGAAAATAATATCGGTAATCCTGTCTTTAAGAAATTCAAATTAATAATTTACATTAGAAAAATGAAATTACTACATTTTTTTTAATTATCCGATGAACCCAATATTAAGAACAGCCGCAATCTTTATCGCAGTGGGTTCTTTTGGAACTGAATTTCTTAGGAGCAAAGTTCTTTTTTAGTACTTTAAACAGAGAGTAGCAGGCGAATGCTACAATGAGTATAACAAGTACATACTGAATGATTAATGATGAGTCCATTACTTTAAAATCTGATATACTATCATCGACACAAAATATGCCAAACCTGTCATCATGACCACCTGAAAGCCGGTCCATTTCCAGCTTTTGGTTTCTCTGTAGACTACTGCCAGTGTAGAAACACACTGCATTGCAAATGCGTAGAAAAGAAGAACCGAAATTCCGGTTGCAAAGCTGAAAACTTTTTCTCCGTTGGGCTTTACATCTCTTCTCATTTTATCAATTACTTTTACTTCCGGGGCATCATCTTCAAGACTGTAAAGTGTAGACATTGTGCCTACGAAAACTTCTCTTGCCACAAAGCTGGTAAGGATTCCTACCCCATTTTCCAGTCGTAGCCGAGCGGAGCAATAACAGGCTCTATTCCTTTACCCATTTTCGCAAGGTAAGAATGATCAAGGTGAACATCGGTAGCGACGAACTGATCTGCTTTCTGGCTTGGCCCGAAGTAACTCAGGAACCAGATAATGATACTGACAATAAAGATTATTTTTCCGGCTCCGGTAATGAAATCCCATACTTTTCCTAAAACCATTTTAAAGTCATATCCGAAAAGTGGTTTTTTATAGGCCGGAAGGTCCATTACGAGATAGGTTTTACCTTTACTTTTAATAAATCTTTTAAGAATTGATGCTGAGAATAAAGCGACCAGGAAGCCCAGAAGGTACATTCCCATTAAGACCAGTGCTTTATATTTTATTCCTAAAAATGTTCCTTCTGAAATAATCAGTCCGATGATGATACTGTATACAGGAAGTCTTGCCGAGCATGTCATAAAGGGTGTTACCAATATCGTCAGCAGCCTTTCTTTCACATTCTCAATGTTTCTGGTAGAAATCACTGCCGGGATAGCACAGGCAGTACCTGATACAAGCGGAACGATACTTTTACCGTTTAGCCCGAAAGGACGCAGCAGTCTGTCCATCAGAAATACAACCCTTGCCATATATCCGGAATCTTCCAGCAGGTAAAGGAAGTACAGCAGGATTCCGATCTGTGGTGCAAAAACTACGATTCCTCCTATTCCGGGAACGATTCCATTTGAAATCAATGAATTAATTGGTCCTTCGGGAAGATGCTCGCTTGTAAATGCGGCCAGCCAGGAGAAAGTATCTTCAATCCAGCTCATCGGATATTCTGCCAGGAAGAAAACGCTTTGGAAAATAATCAGGAGAATCGCTAAAAAGACTACGTATCCCCAGAATTTATGAACTAAAACTTTGTCCAGCTTTTCAGTAACTAATTCTTTGAACTGAGCTTTTTTAGAAATAATATCAGCCAGGATTTTGTCTACATTCTGATATCTTCTGACAGTTTCCTGAACCTGTAATCTTTTAGGAACCAGACTTTTGGAATCAGGCTCATTGAGCAGTTCCATTACCGAGCCTATTCTTCCGAGATCTGTCCCCAATGAGAGGCTCATCCAGGCTTTATATTCATTGTCAAAACCTTTATGGGCTGCCAGCTTCTGAATAAAATCCCTATGTTCGTTTGGTGTTTCAAAAGAAACTTTATCTGTTTTTACAAATTCATTGCTGTAAACGGCTTCCCTTACTGCATCAATTCCTATTTGCTCTTTGGCATTGGTCTGAATAATTTTAATGCCCAGTGCTTCTGAAAACTTTTGAATATCTATAGTAATACCTCTTCTTTCTGCCTGATCAATCTGATTAACAATCAGAATCATCGGAATTCCGAGGTCCTGGATCTGCTGAAACAGAAGCAGGCCCCTTTTAAACTTAATGCTTCAAGAATATAAACAACCCCCGCATAGTTTTCCTGCTCGTCAATCAGGTATTTGGAAAAAATAGCTTCATCTTCTGAACTCGGGTATACGCTGTACGAACCCGGAAGGTCTATCACCTCCACTTCTTCGTTTTTATAAACATAGTTCCCCGAATGACTGGCAACGGTAACGCCGGCGTAGTTTCCGGTTTTCTGCTTTTTGTTGCAAAGTGTATTGAAAACCGTTGACTTCCCTACATTAGGATTCCCGACTAAAAGTATCTGTTTTTTCTTGTTTTCCTGCATTAATTCAATTCTTCAACAATGATGTAATCTCCTTCTTCCTCACGAAGAGCAATCCGGCTTTTTTCAGCTCCAAACTCTACATACATGGGGCCGCTGAACGGAGCCTGATACAAAATCCTGAAAGTGGTTTCCGGAAGAAGTCCCATTTCAATAATTTTATTGGGCATTTTAAGATGGTCGTTATCATATCCCAATATCTTCCCCATTTTATTTTTAGGGAATCCACTTAATTTATGTAATCCGTTCTCTTTCAAAGCCTAATTTTTAGTCCTGCAAATATACGCTATTTAAATTTAATCTAAATAACGTTTTATCATAAAAGAAATCACCCCAAACACATTGCTGTATCTGGGGTGATTCAAAATATAATTTAGTTGATATGAAGTCTATTTCTTCTTCTTGTCAGAAGGTTGTTCTTTTTCTATTGGATTGTCATTGGATCCGAAGAAATCTTTCACCTGTTTTTCAAGTCTTTTCATAAAGTCTCCTACTGTTCCATCTGTTCCAGGCATTGGCCTGCTCATATTTTCTGCTGTCATATATGGACGAGATTCAGCGAAAGGATCTGCTTTGTATCCTTCATAAGATTTCAAGAACTTTTCTTTAGATGTAGGAGTTATTGTATTGCTCATCATTCCCATTTTAGCATTGATCTTATCTGCATATGACAATTCATCATAGTTTTCGATCTTCTTATTTCCGCTCAGTTGCCAAGAATAGTTTTTATCAGCATCTTCAATTTTTACAATCAGACCTGGAAGACCTTTAAACTTATACGGTCCATCCTGAAAAGGAATATCTGAGCTGAACCATGCTGTCCATTTTCTGCCACCAAATTCAGTAGTTGCTTTCTGAGCATTATATTCTCCTACTTTTTGTTTATCTGGCAAAATGCTCCATTGTAATTTCGGATCATCCTCATATGAGAACAGGTTTCTGCTGATTCTGTCTACATACTGAACCTTCATGTCCGGATAACTTTTAATAATCTTATAAGAGAATTTCGGCCATTTTATCAGCTTAGTCATATCTTTAAAAGACTTGGTCTTCTCCATTTCTTCTATCTGTACTTTAATGATAGAATCCTGAGCCGGCATAGTATAATCCTGATAAATTGATTTTTTGGGTGTGATATCAAGAATGGTAATAATCTTATCCAGTTTCGCTGAATCTTTCTTAGGCTTAAAAGTCAGTTCATAAAAGAAACGGTTGGCTGTCTCTTTAGATTCCTGAGCTCCTGCAAAAGCAAAAAGTGCAATAAGAAATATGGAGAATAACTTTTTCATTGTAACAAGTTTATATAATTAGTAACCGCATGTTTTATTTTGTTACAATTTTTTTCAAATTTTATTTTCCAGTAAAAAATATTCTTCCGTTTCAATCTTTACAACTTAAAAAATTATGATTCTCTTAAAACATTTTCATTTTTAAAACGCTTACCTTTAAGTTTCTAAAAAACAAAATATTATGGATACTTTATCTCAATTAAAATCCGAACTGGAGGGAGAATTCCAAACCACAAAAAAATTTATTGAACGATTCCCTGAGGGAAAAATGATTATGCTCCCCATGAAAAAAGCATGAAAATGATGCCTCTTGCCACACACCTTGTAGAAGTTTTTGAATGGCCGAATACTATTTTGAAGACTTCCGAACTTGATTTTGCCAAAGGAGACTACAAACCAACAGTTCTTTCCACCAAAGATGATCTTATGAAAAAGCTGGAAGAAGACTATCAGTCAGCAAAGACAGCATTGGAAAACAGTACTGAAGAGGATCTGAAACCAAGCTGGACCATTAAAAATGACGGCCATGAACTGGCAAGCTGGAGTAAATACGGGGCCATACGCCACGCTTTAAACCAGATTACCCATCACAGGGCTCAGCTGGGCGTATATTACAGACTGAATAATATTCCTTTGCCGGGAAGCTATGGGCCTTCAGCAGACCAGCAAAGTTTTTAATTACTATCTAAGTATATCTCAACAAAAAACCAATCCATGCGGATTGGTTTTTATTTTATTTAAAGTTGAATTTTACGGTTAGCATAACCTGGCTTGGGCGGAGTTGCATAGTTGTCTGGGTAATAGTTGCATCCCCAACATTTATTTTTTCAAATACTTTTCTATCTGCAATATTCATCCATTTTAATTCAAAATCAACTTTTTTCTTAGACCAGCTGAATTGGTATGAAACATCAAAAAACCCATTGTTTAATTTTGTTTGCCCTAATTTTGAATTGATCTGATCCCAGTAAAAACCAATAGTATGATTTTCCAAAGGATAGAAAAATACATTTAAATTATGAGTATATCCCTCCGTTTTACCAAGATCATTCTGAATGATTCCATTACTTTGCTTATTCCATGATTTGGTCATATTGAAATCAACACTCATCCACGAGAAATAGGTATTATTGAATTTAAATCCTAATGTATTACCATTAGTTTTAGTATCAATAAGATCTGTGTTTCTTATAGATTGAGATTTTGAGATGCTATTATTATAGCTGAATGATGCATTGGTTTTAAACTTCGGAAAATATTTTCCAATTTCTGCATATAAACTGTTGTTTGTTCTTTTGTTTTCTTTTTCTATATACTCAATTTCACTAAATCCTGATTCGTTAACTATGCTTGAAGCCAAAAGGTTATTTTTTGTATCACTTAGCCTATAGCCTACATTAAAAAATAGATTATTCAGCGGATTTCTGTACTCCAATCGCAATCCTCCATTTTTTGTATTGGTTTCAGGTATTGGATTTTTAGGATTCATTTTATTAAATCCACCTGGACTTATTAAAATATAGCCGGCATAAGCAGTCTGAATATCTCCAAAATTGTTACTGATTCCTCCATTCACACTGGCTTTGAAGAATGAAGCAAATGAATATTGTGCAAAAATATTAGGAGTAAATGTTACTTTGCTAAGAGATTTCGAAACATTTCTGAAAGCATCTTCAGCTTTGATATTATTAAAATTAACAGGGAAACTTGAAAATAAGCTCCATGATTCAGATTTATAATTAATTCCCACTGAAGCAGATGGATTAATTCTCGTAAACTTTAAGTCATTTTCGTAGTTTAATGTCGCAAAGTCTGGTTTGTCATTAACTGTACTTCCATCGAAATTTGTTATCAGTTTATCTGTTGAAAAGTCGAGTCCTACTTGCGGTGTAAAAGTCCAACCCTTAGAAGAAAAACTGATATTTGCAGAATGCGAAGTATCTAAAGATTTAATTCTGAAATATTGCAAAACAGTACTTCCTGGCGTGAATTTAATAGTAGTTAAGTCTGTACTATTTGATTCTTTGTAAGGAAACTGCAAATAATCGGCTGGAGAAATTTCTAAGGTCTGCCTGTCATTCTGATAATTAATATAAGATTTAAAGTTTACCATTTTTTCCTTCCATGGAATAATGGTACTCAGAGAGTTCTGGAAAGATGTTGTGGGTGATTCCAAAGCTTCATTTCCTATCCTGTAACCATTTTTATCATTTCTTTCTGCAAAAGCCCTATCCCCGTTCCAAAACTGTGAAAATGTAGTTGTATTTTTAAAAAACCCTTTTTTAGCATTTTTTGTAAAGATCAATTCTCCTTTTAGTTTATCCGTATAGAAATTATTCAGGAACCTTGTTGTGTATTGTGTTCCCTGCTGGATATCTCTGGTAACACTATTTGATTCTCTTTCTACTGCGTTATTAGTGTAGTTTGCATTGGCCTTAAGCTCCCATTCTTTCTTTTTATCAATATTGGTAAGGTAATTTGCAGAAAGGTAATGAACACTGTTCATTAAATATCTTTTTACCGGAAGGTTAGGAGTCTCTGCATTCTCTACACTCAACCAGTTATTCTGAGAAATATTACTTCTTCTTCCTTCCCATGAGCTTCCGAATGCCAGAATATTTCCTTCATTTTCCACCTGCTCACCCATATTATTGGTTTTATAATTGACCACCCACTGGCTTTTCTGCCCGAAAAACATGGGAGTCAGTTTTACATTCCAAAGCCATGGATCTCCGAAACCGGATCCCACTTCTCCTCTACCTGTCATGGTTACAGAATTTTTCAGCTTGATATTGATGGCTGCCTGATCTGAAGGTACTTTATCCTGCAGGATTTTTACCGGCTGGTGATTTTCGAGAACTTCTACTTTCTGTACCGCATCCTTTGGAAGAGAGTTGTTGATGGTTCCATAACCTCCTTCCATAAGGTCTTTTCCGTTGACATAAAATTTATTGATGGCATTCCCCTGGTACAGAATTGTTCCGTCATTGTTGACTTCAATCCCCGGAATCTTTTTCATTACATCTGCCAGGGTTCTGTCGTTTTTGCTGTTGAACGCTTTAAGATCGTAAGAGATCGTGTCTCCTCTTGCGGTGATCATTTTCGTTTTCAGCTGTACTTCTTTAATTTCTGTTGCTTCAGACTGCATTTTGAAATTCAGGGTCTGGTCGCTGTTGCTGATCTGTTTTGTAAGGGGTTTCTGGTTAAAGGCCTTCACTTTAAGATCCACATTGGATTCTGCTGAAGTAAAGGTCACTTTATATTCCCCTTGGAATTCGTAATTCCGTAAGCCAGAATAGCATCTTTTCCAGGCTCTTCTATCGTCACACTGGCACTTGGTATCGCCACTCCGTCATCATCAGTGATCTTTCCTGAAACCGTTTTCTGTGCGAAAGTAAGCACCGTAAAGAAAAGCATCAGAAATAAGGAAATATTTTTTTCATACTTATTATTTGCTCAATTAGTTAATGGTTATTGGTTTTTGTTACACTTTTTATAAAGATGAATTTTATGGATAAAGGTTAAATCATTTATCACTACAAATGTAGTGATATTTATTAAAGTTTTGATTTTTTCAATAAAATATGCATTTAAAAATCAATTCATCATAACTTATAGATCTTTACACTACTGATTATTTTTCTTAAAAACTATATTTGGCATATCAATTTTATAAAAACGCAGCCTGATTATTTTTTTAATCCTGTAACAAAGTCTTTATGTATTTTGTCTTATTAAATCAATAAAGGAATATTCTTACCAATAATAGAAATTTTGATATTTTTATCTGTTCCAAATAGTAAAATCTGATTTGAATCATAGATTAAAAAAATTAAAAACTGGTACATCAATATATATTTAATAATTTTGTAACATAAAATTTATAAAATGGGAATTATTTTAAAGCCTATAGATGTTGTAGATGATATTTCGAAAGAAGATTTCTACGAAAAATATCTGAAGCCAAGAAGGCCCGTTGTCATCAAAAATATGGCAAAAAAATGGCCTGCTTATCAAAAATGGACGATGGAATACATGAAGGAGGTTGTAGGAGATGTGGAGGTCCCGCTATATGACAGCTCAAAGGCAGATCCCTCTGCTCCCATCAATGCATCTGCAGCAAAAATGAAGTTTGGAGATTATATTGATCTTATACAAAGAGAGCCGACTGATCTCAGAATCTTCCTTTTTGACCCGATAAAATATGCCCCTAAACTTCTAGAAGATTATATTTCTCCCAAAGAATTAATGGGAGGTTTCCTGGATAAGTACCCCAATATGTTCTTTGGCGGTAAGGGATCAGTGACGTTCCTTCACTTTGATATTGATATGGCTCATATTTTCCATACTCACTTCAACGGCAGAAAACATATTCTTCTGTTTGATTATAAGTGGAAAGAAAGGCTTTACCAGATTCCATATGCAACCTATGCACTGGAAGATTATGATATTGAAAACCCCGATTTCACCAAATTCCCGGCGTTGGATGGTGTAGAAGGCATTGAGTGCTATCTTGAGCATGGTGATACTTTATTCATGCCTACAGGATGGTGGCACTGGATGAAATATCTGGACGGAAGTTTCTCTATTTCTTTAAGGGCATGGGACAAATCATGGGCCGTAAAAGCACACTCTCTGTGGAACCTTACTGTACAGCGTAAATTTGACGACATTATGAAGTCCAATTTCAAAAAGAAATACATGGACTGGAAAGAGAAAATGGCCATTAAAAGAGCTGAGCTAGCCTTGAAAAGAGGTTTACCAAGATAATAAAAAAAGACGTTTCTCCGGAAACGTCTTTTTTAGTTTACTTATTAATTAACAAACATTTACAACACTCTGTAAACAGGATATTGCCTGAATGTTTTTTCTTCAAAATAAGGAGAGTGCCTGTAAATCCAATCCAGCTGTGCAGTTCCGTCCTCCGACAATTTTTTATCTGATGCCCTGGCTGTTTCGAAAGCCTCTTTCAGTTTTTTATCTTTTTCAGAAGGTCAGCGGCTGTATCTTCGAAGATATAGGCAGAATAATATTCTTTCTGTGCCAATATTCCATCAAAGAAATTCCAGTTAAAGAAAGAGTCTAACGCCTCAGGCTCAAGCGTTTCTATAATGTATTTTACGCCTGGCTGACTGGTAGGAACCAGATAATCACCTGCAGAAAATGTTATGTTTTTAGTGGAAGCATCCACAGTCGTTTCAAAATGCAGATAATGCCCTTCATAAGGATTTTTAACGGTTTTGAAATCTTTGATTTTATAAGATTGAACCGCTAAAGTACTGTCCTTCTGAATCGGCTTCATCTGAATATGATTTCTTTTGAACTCTTCAAGAACCCGGTACTGTGACTGAGGGATCACATAATATTTAGGAATAGTAATATATCCCGTTGGGACAGCAGTAGTAAAGAGTTTTATATTTTTTGTAAAAGGTTTATTTCGGTCATAATACAGTCTGGGCTTACCTGAAATTTCACTTGGTTTGTATTTTCCTTCATAGCCTTTAAAATCCATCGTAGAAAATTTCGTAGAATCAATTTTCCAGCGGATTCCGTATTGTTTCCCAGCCTGATACTGTTTTAAGTTTTCAAAGCGAAGCTGTTTTATTTTTTGATAGTCCTTATCTAAATTCTGCAGATTCACCAGCATATATTTGTAAGTAGCATCAACCCTTTTGTCATAAGGCTTCAGCATATGGGTTTCAGGAACAGTTCCTAAAGAATTGAAAAGGGAAGTATATCCTGTGGAATATCGGGGAGAGTCTTCAAATGAGGCAAATCCAACTTCCGGAACATCTCCGTGAATATTTACATAAGGAGTACTTTCATACCCCAGTTTCTTCATGTCTTCAAGATTTTTAGCCTGATACTCATTGTAGAAATAGTTTCCGAGAGTGGTTCCCAGACGTTCTTTAAAAGTGGAAATATAGGTAAATGTATACTGATAATCCGCTCCGTTGCTGACATGATTATCAATAAAAACATCCGGTTTCAGCCATTGATAGATTTCCTGAAAGCTTCTGGCATTTTTGGAATCTGCCTTAACGAAGTCCCTGTTCAGGTCATAATTCCTTGCATTTCCTCTGAAACCGTATTGTTCCGGTCCATTCTGATTGGCTCTGGAATAGGAGCCTCTGTTAAGCATTCCACTGACATTGTAAGCAGAAATGGCAGCAATAATAAAGTTCTGCGGGGTTTTGATCTTTTGGGTGGCAAGATCTCTCATCAGCATCATGGTAGCATCTATTCCATCCGGTTCTCCCGGGTGAATGCCATTGTTGACAAAGAGAATTGCTTTTTCTTTTCTTAATTTTTCAAGGTCTTTTTCAGGAAAAGGATTATAAATAACGACATATATCGGTTTTCCATTGTCATCTTCTCCTTTTTTAAGGTATTGAATGGTATTGAAGTTCTTAGCCAGATCCTGATAGTAGCTGTTCATTTCATCATAGGTAACCGTCTGATTACCATTGCCTTTTTCAAAAGGAGTCTGAAATGATTTCTGTGCAAAAAATAAGGTAGAACTCAGGGTGAATAAAAGGTATTTCAGTTTCATTGAAGTCATATTTTCAGACTTTAAAAGTAGTTATCTTTTGTGAGAAATGGGAATGTGTTAGCAGGCAAAATTGCGAAAAAGTGAAAATGCAAAATTACTTTTAAAATAAAAACCTAACAGGTTTTGAAAACCTGTTAGGTTTATTCTCGACAGTATTAATTTCTGCCCTTTTCTTTAGGATATAAGGAGGGAAGCGGATCACTTTGCCAGAATTCTTTGGTATTAATATCCATGATGGATAAAGCTCCGGTATAAGCTGCTCCGGTATCCATATTCCAGACATTGGCTTTATTGGCAGGAACCCTAATTCCAATATCAAGAGTGGGCGTATGTCCGATGAATATTTCTTTGTACAATAGTAGTCTTTTGGGATATAATGCTGAATTTCTCTGCAGCTTTTTATCCATTGCAACAGCGGTTTCCCAAAGGGTTCTGTCCCAGCGGTAATTACTGGAATAAACTTCCTTCTCAGGACCGTGCATAGAAGCATACCCCGCATGAATAAACAGGCGGTTCTGATCGTCGATATAATAGTTTTTCATTTTTTGAAAGAACCCAAGATGAATATCAAGATCTTCCGGGAGATAGTTTTTATAACTTTCTACGGTACTTTTTCCTCCGTTGAAAAGCCATACATCAGGACTTTTACCTGATGCCAGCCAATCTTCGCACCAGGCATCATGGTTTCCTTTGATGAAAATACATTCCTGCTTTTGGAGAGATCCATTAAAAACTGTATAATTTGAGAAGATTCACTCCAGCCATCTACATAATCTCCCAGGAAAATCAGCTGATCATTTTCCGTGACTCCGGCTCTTTCGAGAACCTGCTGTAAGGCCTTATATCCTCCGTGAATATCTCCTGCTACTAATGTTCTGTTCATTTACTTTGAAATATATTTTGTATCCACAAAATCTGTGAGCCAAACCCCGTTTGCAGACTGAAAGAAAACCAGTCCATCCTGATGCATTGTCCCGGTTCTGATCGTAAGAATCACAGGCTTGCCGTGCCTCATCCCGACCTTTGCAGCAGTCTCTTTATCAGCGCTTAAGTGTACATGCTGGCGGGTTCTTTTTTCAATTCCTTTTTCCAGAATAGAAGCAATATTGGTTTCTGCTGTCCCGTGGTACAAAAATTCAGGTGGCTGTAGGGCTTCCAAAGCCAGGTCAATATCAACGGAATGTCCCTGACTGGCTCTGATCATGGTTTTATCTTCATTAAAAGCGAAACGCTTTTTATTATTGGTTTCTACTACCTCATCCAGTGCTTCGGGAGTAAAATATATTCTTCTTTTCGCAGATTTTTCTCTCAGCTCTTCTACATCTGCCCAGCCGTTTTCATCCAGAGTAAGCCCTATACTTTCCGGCTGATGCCGTAAGATCAGGCTTAAAAATTTACTTATTTTTTCTTTTCTATTTCGTTCATGGTTTGTGCATTTTAATTCATTAACTTTTGGTGTAATTTCTCACACAGCTTCTCAATATCGTCCTTTCTCACCAGCTCAGCAATCCATTCTTCAGGAATATTTTCATATCCATAATAAATTCCGGCAATTCCTCCGGTAATGGCTCCTGTGGTATCGGTGTCTTCTCCGAGATTAACCGCTTTTAGAATGGCTTCAGGATAGCTTTCTGAGTTGAGAAAACACCATAGAGAAGCTTCCAGGGTGTGAAGGACATAGCCGCCACTCCTGATTTCATCTTCAGCATATCCGGAAATATCATTTTTTAAAACCCTATTGAAAAGTTCAATTTCTTTTGGGTTAAAACCTTGCTCTTCAGCGTATTTCAGAGTGATATTTTGTGTTTGTTCATATGCTTCTCTTTATTCTTCCCTTTCAGCAGCTGAACGGCAAAAATGACATAAATGAAACAGGCAAAAACAGAACGGAAATGCCCGTGAGTAATTGCTGAAACCTCTTTTACCGTCAGATAGAGCTTCTGAATATCATCTTCTTTTTCAAGATAAAAAGCAAGGGGAAGAATTCTCATCAAAGAGCCATTTCCGTTGTCTTCTTCAAAAATATTTCCTGAAAACTTCGCACTTTCACCTTTAATTAATCTCGCCAGGGAATGTCTTGTTGTTCCCCCAATGTCAAAAAGCCTTCCATGAGCAGTCCAGTGCCCATATTTGTTCCATTTCACAAAGCTCTGTCCTATTTTTTCCAGATCATATCCTTTGGAAAGTTCATCAGCAAGGCAAAGTGTAAGAGAGCTGTCATCACTCCAGGTTCCTTTGGGCTGATTCCAGGACATATATTCCAGCATTTTTGTTACCGGAAAACGTTTTAAATCTTCTCTACTTTTAAATTCCACCGGAACACCAAGGGCATCACCGATGCACACGCCCATAATTCCTGCTTTTACTTTATTTTCCATCAGGCAAGGTTGACCAGTTTATCAAACAACAATTTCATTCCTTTAGTTGCCGGCTCTTTCATGACTACGGCTCTCTGTCCGTAGCCAAATCCTGTTTCATTAGGATTGATCACGATCAGAAGACAGTCATCCTTGATATCATGAATCAGTCCGGCTGCCGGATATACCTGCAGAGAAGTTCCTATTACGAGCAAAATATCCGAATCTTTAACAATTTCCCGTGCAGTCTGATACAAAGGAACATCTTCTCCGAACCAGACGATGAAAGGTCTTAACTGTGCCCCATCTTCGGCTTTATCCCCAATTTTAATATCATCTTTTTGTTCATAAACCAGATTTTTATTGTTGCATGAGCATGATTTGAACAGTTCTCCATGGATATGAAGAATATTGGTAGATCCTGCTCTTTCATGAAGATCATCAATATTCTGGGTAATAATCTGAACCTCAAAATATTTTTCCAGTTCTGCGAGTAATTGATGAGCCTCGTTGGGCTGTACTTCATGCAGCTGGCGTCTTCTCTGGTTGTAAAATTCCAGAACCAGCGCTCTGTCTTTTCTCCATCCTTCCGGACTTGCCACATCCGTTACATTATGATTTTCCCAGAGACCGTCTCCGTCTCTGAAGGTTTTTATTCCGCTTTCGGCACTGATTCCGGCGCCGCTTAATATGGTTAGTTTTTTCATGGTTTTTAATTTTTCTTTTACATTCTGAAAAATAATAATGATCAAAATGATTATAAAAACAGGAATTAATATTATCCATACAAGAATATCCTTTATTCCTATTTTTTCTTTTATTCTAAATTTTTCTTTCGTTTTGTAGTTGATAAAATCTACAAAATTTTCTTTATTTATAAGCTCCTTTTCATATCCCCTCCAGTCAAAATTTGTGATAAAATCTCCAAAAACATACAAATCAGGAGATTTAGGATCGGATAAATCGAAAAAATAAAAGGTTTCAAAATCCTGCCCAACCAGAGGTTCATACTCAATATGATGCTGGAAACAAAAAAGACTTTCAGTACTCAACAGATTCCTTTCTTTTAAAGCCTTTTTCAGTTGCTTCTGATATTTTTCCAGCTTTGTAATATTATATTCCACAGGAAAAACATTTGATCTTTTTCCTGCTTTCTGAAGATAATAAATATAGTTTTCAGGAAACTGCAGATTTAATTCTTTCTGAAGAAAAGCAATTTCTTCATTGGTCAGTCCTATGTTAGGGTCTTCAGGTTGATCTACAAATCTGAAATTATATTTTTTCACTTTAAAATTCTTTTATCTTAAATTGAGTTTTTTATTTAAAACTTCATCAAATAATAATGGTTTTTCTTCAGGAACAATCAGATTATCCAAATCATCATTTAAAACGAACTGGTATTGTTCTTTCACAAAATCTGAAATATTTTCAATTAAAATAATATCGTCTTTGGCAAAAGATCGGATAAATTCATTTCGTAAACCTATTTGGATTGCTCTTCGTTCAAGTTTATTTCCAAATGGGTCATGATCCGGATCCCACTGGAGCCTTACTGAGGATTCTTTCACCTGATCCTGCCATTCTTCTCTTGAGATTCCAAGTTTTTTATTGTAAGAAGAATATACTGCATTTTCCAGATATTTTCTGAATGCATCTTTTTTCAAATGAATTGCAAGAACACACTCCTGATCTTCTTTTCTTCCCCAGCCATTGCGATACATCATCCAAAGAAAATTAGGTTTTATCCAGGTCATTCTTTCAAAACTGAAACCTCCACCAAAAAATTGGTTTTTAACGGCAAATTCTCCTATCTCGTTTCTATAGGATTGATATACTACAATTTTTTCATCATCATATTGAGCCATGATATGATACCCTTGTTGAGGCCATTCCAGAAGCTGTTCTTTATATTTTTTTAGTTTAATTTTCATTGGATTTCTTCAAACGGTTTCAGCATTTCTTCTTTCCTGGTAAGCACTGCAAAAACCACTCTTTTAAATTTATTTTTATATTTCCCCTGAAGATGCTTTTTAAACAATCCTGCAATTTCTTTTGGATCGTTTTTAAACACGCCACAGCCCCAGGCTCCTAAAATTAATACCTCATTTCCTTCGTGCAAGGCAAGGGAAAGCATTTTATCCATCCGGAGATCCATTACATCAAGTATTTCATGAGCCTTTTCCGGTTCCTGGCGCTTTACCACGCCTGCATTAACAGCCGGAGAAGTAATAAAATTGCACAGAACGGGCTTATCCAGTAACTCTCCCTTATCTTTTCGGAACACCGGAACTTTCGGGCTGTAAATCATTGTGTCGGTATAAAAACAGGACTCCATTGCACGGTGGATTTTATAATAATCCCACGCCTGAAGCAGACTTTCATGCAATCCGGAAGTTCTTGCCAGGCTTTCTTCCTGTGCTTCTGCCCCGTTGATAAATCCTCCCCGGGATTTTTTGCCGAAGCGAAGTTCAGACACATGATTTTTTCCTGATTTTCTTCTTGGCTTAATTGTAAAATTGCCTTCAGAGAACTGCAGTTCCAGGTTTCAATTTTTGTTTCAAAACCAGTTTCCGGCATCGGAAGCTCTATCATCTCAGAAAGGTGTTCCGGAGTGAAAAGAACGGTTTCCTCTTTACTGATTTCCAGCTCGTTTTCTATATTTATTTTTTGGTTATGTCCGTTAATATAATATTTTCTGGCAAGGATATCCAAGGTATCTTTTGCCATTCCTTTATTAGTCATAGTTAGTTTTTTAATGTTTAACATCAATTCTTCCAAATCAGCATTTTCTGTTTTTTCAAAATCATCACCTATAAATACTTTGGTTGCTTTAATATCTCCTATAATCGCGTTATTAAAGCTATTCAGTTCTTCAGAAGGGATCCATAACTCATTATGGTTTCCAGCCCCGACATTCTGTGCCGGATATTGATCTGCGACTTCTTCCAACACTTCAAACTGAGTTACAAAACCAAGATAGTTTCCGGCTTCGTCTCTGGTATTCCATTTTTCAGCAATTTCTGAAGCATATTCTTCATTAAGAACAGGATAAAAAACAGGCTGCCATTCTAATCTTGGAGGAAATTTTTTAAAACCGCTTTCCATAATCAATATCATTTCCTTTTCTCCTACCGGTCTGTATAATGTTGTTGTTTTCATGTTTCCCATCTATTTTATTATATTGCGGTTCCAATTTCTATTTTCTGTATTAATTTATTAAAAATCATACACATACACTTCCACATTCTTTGCAAGCAGTGCTCTTTCAATAATAGGTTCTATTTCTTCCCATTTTCCGCCTGCCAGACCACATCCTATTCTCGGCATATGAACACTTGCATTAAGCAATAAAGCTTCATTGGAAAGTTTTTCCAATCCTTTTTCAATAGCATCATATCGAACAGGAACACCATTACTTCCTGTTTTTATTCCTTTTTGTCCGATTATATTGGCTACATAAACGTATGTTTCAACCTGCACCAACTGAATCTCTCCTAAAGCAAAATTATTTTTACTTCTGAAGCGGTGCCAGTTTCTGTATTCTTTTTCCGGCTCTTCCCATCTTTTGGAAACTGCCAGTACAAAACCTTTTCCCCAACCTCCGATATCATTGCAGATATGAGCGATGATTTTTATTCCTTTGGACTGTGGGACCGTAGCATCTCCTTTCAAATATTGTATCGTTTTCATGGATAATTACTTTTATTCAATATCATTTCCTCCTCAAATAAAATTAATATTTTTAACTGCAGGATTTAAAAATCCGTCTAAAATCTTTTGAGTACGGAGAATAAGAGCCATACACAGCATCAAACTCCACATCAAGATTTTCTACTTTAAATTCCTCATCAATCTGATCCAGGCAGGTAATGACAAGATTCTTTTTAGTCGGAAATATATAAGTTCCGTCCACTTTCAGGGCATAATTCAGCAGCTTATCATCTAATTCTCCTGTTCTCAGCTCCTTCTGATATTCATTAAATATACAGGTTTCCTCTTCATTATTTCTAAGTTTCATTTCTTTTTCATTGCTCATCCAGCCGTTTCCGTGGCGGGTTGCATAGCTTCTGGTGACATAATACATTTCAATGTCTTCAATTTTCAAAAGCTTACAGACTTCGTAAGCATTTTTCGAAGTGGTATGAGCATAGGTCACATTGGGGAAAATACCATGATCCATATCGAGTAAAATACCCTGGCTTCCTTCAAAAATAAGGTGATTGAACGAAGCCAGCCAGGTATAATCATTTATTTTCCAATCAATTCTATCAATAGCTTCTAAAAAAGGCTGTAAAAGCTCACTGATCTCGTTTTCATCTGTAAAGCCATAGTAATAGGCAATTCCTTTCAACTTTTCCATCAGCATTTCTCCGGGCGCAATCAGATCTATAGCAAACAGTTTATAGGGACTTTCATTTCTTTTCATCGTGGCTCCTACTCCTTTTCCGCAGGTTCCGTGTTCCAGGTTTCTTACATTCGTCCTGTTCTGCCAGACATCAAAAGGGGTAGTAACCTTTGCCAATGGATGAATATGCAGCTCAATATTTCCATTCTTTGTCTTCAGTTCTTCTCTTTCATTAAGGAGAAAAATGGGATGAACAGTACAATGTTCTGTAAAGTAAGAAGGTAATCCTCGAAGAGATCCACTCCCAAAACTGGAATGCACATGCTTTCGATCATCAATCATGACAGTATGAGCAGCCTGCTGACCCCCTGAAAACCGGACTACAACAGCCTCAGGATTCTGAGAAGCCAGAAAATCTGTGGTAATTCCTTTCCCTTCATCACCAAAACCAAGTCCTATTACTATTTGCGCCTTTTTCATCTCTTTTTATTTTTAAAAGCTTGCTATCATCATTTGTGTTTAATTTTCCTGATGGCAATTGCTCTGTTTTAAAGCATTTGAATCTGATCCAACCCTTCTGTTCCTGTTGTTCCAAAGGTGGAATTTTTAAACTTATCACAGATAATTCCTTTAATAACATTCGGAATCTCTCTGTGATCTTCTATGGAGATGCAATGTTGTCCTAATAATTCTCTCCACCCTCTGTCTGCTCTCAGTGCCTGATCCGAATGCAAAACACTGATGTGGTAAACTTCATATTTCTTCTTTGCTTCTTCGAGCAATTCAACATGAGTATAGGTCTGCTGCCCTTTCCCCATAATTTCTCTGATTGCGGAAGCAGGAAGTGTTTTTAAGCAAGGTTCATCCCCAACAGTAAACAGCAATCCTTTTTGTTTTCTTTTCTCAAAGGCATCTGTTCTGGTGTGGAAAGCTGCAAAATACCATGCTAACAGGTAGCTTTCACCGGCATTTCCTCCTCCGCCCGATTCAATATAAGTACGGGTAAGCCACATATCCAGCTCTGCATCCCCGGACTCAAACTGTCCTACCTGAAGCGGATAGCCATCACATTCATGATCTCCGATTCCAAGGAACAATAAGGCCGGATCAGGAACGCCTCCCTGGATAATTCCGCCCATCAGCTTAGGCAATCCATCTCTGATCAGTTCATGAGGAATATGCCCCATACTTCCGGTAACATCCAGTCCTAAAATAATCGGAACCGAGTTAGGGTGAACTTCCGAGTCTCTGGATTCCTGAAAGAAATCCCGTGAGGATTCATGGATTCATGAGCCATTCTTTTGGCATTCTGGGTGAAAATTTCTCCCGCGGATTTTGTTCCGTAACCTGCTTTTCTTGCTCTGTCATAACGAGCCTCTAAATCATATCTTGTACTTCCCATGACTATAATGTTTTTCCAAATAAATATTCAAATCTTCTCTGGGTTACTTCCAGCTGAATATTCAGATTTCTGATTGTTAATGATAATTCCATGTCTTTCTGAACAAATGCTTCCGGATTGAAATCCACAAAAGTCAGACTGTTTCTGTCCAAAGGACTGATATCAATAAGCCCTTCCTGTTCACGCTCGAGTCTTTTAATTTTAAGTTCGATATCTTCGACGCTGCGTCTGTAGATCAGTTCGGAATCTGCTCCGATGATCCTTGCCCGGTCTTCTCTGATCTGATCATTATTTCTTTGTAATGATCCGATAAATCTGGGTTTTAATTCATCTTCCATAATCAAATATTTTTATTTGTGTTTGTATTACGCAAAAAATAGAAGGCATAGTTTTATATTTTTTATTTTCCTAAATCAAAGCATGCCTTAATGTTCTTCAAGGTTCCACTTTTCCTTCTCTCATCAGAATTGAAATCAATACCTAAAAAATGAGTGCACATTGTCATGCCATATTGATCTCTTTCTTTATCCGTTTGAAATCCTCCAATTGTTTTCCAGTTTTCCGCCTGGCAATTGAATGTATTTACAGAATATCTTGGTTTCTCGCCTATATGAAGTATAGTCACATTAGAGGTCTTATCTTTTAAAAATTCCATCATTAAGGTATCTGTTCCAGTAAAATCTCCAATCAGAAATTCGCATTCTGACAGATTACATTCCTTTATAGGTTCTATATAAAACCGATGAAAATTATCCCAGGATATATTTCCATTTCCAAAAACATATATTTTTTTCATGATCATTTTTTCAGGTACATTACATCTGTTCTCAACACATATTTCTGCCCGCTGATCAAAGTCTTTCCTTCGTGTCTCAGTGGATGATAAAAAATAAGGGCTGTTCCTTTCTTTGGAACTACAGTAAATAAGTTCTCAAATTCTGTTTCTCCTCCTTCAAAATCATCATTCAGATAGATCATAAAGGTGTAAAAGCTTTTTCATTTTCATTCCGTATATAGCTTCCATCTCTGTGCATTTTAAACTGCTGTCCGGGCGCATATTTATAAATCCTGAGCATTTCATTAAAGTTAAGGACCTGGTATCCATCCTGTTCCTGAGGCAAAAACTCTACAGCCTTGTTAAAAAGCTCCTCAGCAATTGTTGTATCAAAGATCATCAATCGGTCATTATTTCTGATTCCTTTATTCATCTGCTGGCGGCCGAATACATTGATTTTTGCTTCTTCAAACACTTTTTCCAGTGAAAGATTGATATAATGATCACATTCTGCTTCGGTCAGAAAATCTTCAATCAGAAATATCTGTGGGTGTAATTCTATTTTTCCATATTAATATTTTGTGTCTGGTTATGTTTTTACCTTCTTAATTCATCCCTTACTTGCATCAAAGCAAATCCTAACAGGTTTTCTCCGTTCCATAGTAAAGGATTTTCTGCTCTGTGATCTGTTTCCAGCATTCCGATTCCCCAGATTCTGTCATAAGGACTCGCTTCTACCAAAACTTTGTCCCCGGTTGACAAAAGAAAGTCTTTAAATTTCTGATTTTGAGAGAATTTCAAAAGATTTCCCTGCGTTACAATTTCAAATTTATGTTTGTCCCACTGTTTAGGATCAAAGTTTTTTACTTTTCTGCCTAAAGCTTTTGCCTGGTTAGGGGTATTTGCTTTTAAAATCTCCTCTTCGGTTTCATGATCATTAAATAATCTGGCCTTTCCTGCCATCATATAATGTTCTGCCGTTTTATAAATGATCCCGTTTTCTTCAAAATTTCCGGGAAACCACTGACTGAAACATGATTTGGTAACGGCATCTTTTGCCGTGTGGCCCCAGAAAAAGAGTAATTTTATCTTTTCTTTTTTCTGAAAGCGTTCTTTTATATTCTGCAAATTGTATTTCATGATTGCGTTATTTTTACACAAATTTAAAGCAATATCATTTTCCTTTCAAATTTATTTGTGTTAAATTTACGCTAATAATTGTAACCAATTGATTTACAGAGATAAAAATTTATTTTATAAAACATAAATTTGTATCACAAATGGTACCATCTTTAAGATGTTTAGGCTAAAGCCGATCGAATTGATCATAAAAAAACGGGCTAAAGCCCGTTCCTGTTGAATGTTTTCAATTGATATTTATACTGTGGCTTCAAAAATGTCATAAATATGAGTGGATATTTTTGCAAAACATTCGTGAAATTTGTGTTTGTAGATCTTATTTAATCTCGAAATAAAACCCCTGCTCTTCAAGCTCTTTATACTTTTCCTTATTGAAAGTAAATAGTTTTCCAGGTCTTCCGCTGCCTTCTTTTTTTACGTTATTGGTTTCATTAAGCAGCCCGTAGCTCATAATTTTTTTGCGAAAGTTTCTTCTGTCGATTTCCTGTCCTATAATGGTTTTATAAAGGTTTTCAAGATCTGAAAAAGGGAATTCTTCGTTGAGAAGATTGAATCCGATCGGCTGATACTGAATTTTTGTACGAAGTCTTTTTAAGGCAGTATCAATGATCGTTTTATGGTCGAAAGCCAATGAAGGAAGCTTATTAATGCTGAACCATTGTGCATCTTCAGCATCAGAGTCCGCGAAAAGCTCATGATAAGATGGGTTCACAAGTCCCAAATAAGCCACAGAAACAACTCTGTTTCTCGGATCCCGGCCCAGATCACCAAATGTATACAGTTGTTCCAGAAAATCGGGTCTTATACCTGCCTCTTCATACAGTTCTCTTTTTACTGCGTCATCCACACTTTCATCATCAAGAACAAGCCCTCCTGGCAGTGCCCATCCTCCTTTAAAAGGTTCAATATTTCTTTTAATCAGAAGGATCTGAAGATCTTTTTTATCAAAATATCCGAAGATGACGGCATCTACAGCCACTTTTATATCCTGTAATTTTTTTGGAGACTCCATAAAATTGATTTGCGTTACGAATACACAAAGTTACAATTTATGCGCATAGTAAAAAATAATTAGAGGTATAATAAAAGTTCTTATCTTTAAGTTATCATTCTAACCATCTTAAAACTAAACCATTATGAAAAATTTATTATCTATTCTTGTCGCAGCTTTTTTATTAACGGCTTGTGAGAAAGGAAAAACAACAGCAGCCAATAGTACTGATAAAGCCGATTCCACAGCTGCAAAATCTGAATGGAAACCAGTAGATTCTGCGACAGCTATGAAAGCATGGATGGAGTACTCTACTCCGGGAGAAATGCATAAAATGCTGGCAAAATCCGACGGAATATGGACAGGAGAAACCACCATGTGGATGGAAGACGGAGGAAAGCCTATGATGAGTAAATCTGAGACTACCAATAAAATGATGTATGACGGACGCTATCAGATCAGTAATCACAAAGGAAATTTTATGGGAATGCCTTTTGAAGGAATGAGCATTGTGGGTTATGACAATTCCAAAAGAAATTTATCAGTTCCTGGATCGACAATATGGGAACCGGCATTATGCATGGTGAAGGAGAATGGAATCCTTCTACAAAATCGGTTGAATTCAAAGGAAAAATGACAGATCCTTCAAGACCCGGAAAAGATTGTGATTTCAGGGAAGTTTTCACTTTTGTAGATGACAATACCCAAAGGCTGGAAATGTACGGCCCGGACTCCAAGACAGGAAAAGAGTACAAAACCATGGAAATAAAATACACCCGTAAGAAATAATCAACAAAAAACCGCTTCTGATGAAGCGGTTTTTATTTTATAATGAATTAATCATTCAGCTTTAATACAGCCATGAACGCTGATTGCGGTACTTCTACCCTACCAATCTGCTTCATTTTCTTCTTACCTTCTTTCTGCTTTTCCAATAACTTACGCTTTCTGGAAATATCTCCACCGTAACATTTTGCGGTAACGTCTTTTCTTAAGGCTTTAATGGTTTCTCTTGCAATTACTTTCGTACCCAAAGCAGCCTGAACAGCAATATCAAACTGTTGTCTCGGGATCAGCTCACGAAGCTTTTCACACATTTTTTTACCAATGTGATACGCATTACTGTCATGAATCAAAGATGAAAGTGCATCTACCATATCACCATTGATCAGGATATCCATTTTTACAAGCTTGGAAGCTCTGAATCCAATTGGATGATAATCGAATGAAGCATATCCTTTAGAGATCGATTTTAACCTGTCATAGAAATCGAAAACAACCTCAGCAAGCGGCATATTGAACACCAATTCCACTCTTTCAGAAGTTAAATAGCTTTGATTAACTATTTCTCCTCTTTTTTCAATACATAAAGTCATTACCGGACCTACGAAATCAGACTTGGTAATGATAGAAGCCTTGATAAACGGTTCTTCCACTCTGTCCATAATAGACGGATCCATCATTTCAGAAGGGTTGTTGATCAGAATCGGAACTTCAGGTTCTTTTTTGGAATATCCAAAATAAGATACGTTCGGTACCGTAGTGATCACATTCATATTAAACTCTCTGTCAAGACGTTCCTGTACGATTTCCATGTGAAGCATTCCCAGGAATCCGCAGCGGAAACCGAAACCAAGAGCGGCAGAACTTTCCGGTTCGAAAACCAGGGAAGCATCATTCAGTCTTAATTTCTCAAGAGAGAACCTCAGCTCTTCAAAGTCCTCAGAATCAATTGGATAAATACCGGCAAATACCATTGGCTTTACTTCCTCAAATCCATCAATCGGAGCAGCTGCAGGTCTGTCAAAAGAAGTGATGGTATCCCCTACTTTTACTTCACGGGCATCTTTGATCCCGGACACCAGGTAACCCACGTCTCCGCAATGGATTGTTTTCTTAGGTACCTGCTTCAGTTTTAATGTTCCTACTTCATCAGCCCCATATTCTTTTCCTGTAGCGAAGAATTTGATCTTTTCATTTTTAGTAATGCTTCCGTTTACTACTTTGAAATACGCTTCAATACCTCTGAAAGGGTTATAAACAGAGTCGAAGATCAAAGCCTGAAGCGGACCATCGGGATCTCCTTCCGGTGCAGGAATTCTTTCAACAATCTGCTCTAAAAGGTTATGAACACCTTCTCCTGTTTTTCCGGAAACTCTCAGTACATCTTCATAGTCGCACCCGATCAGGTTCATGATCTCATCGGTTACTTCCTCAGGATTGGCAGACGGAAGGTCAATTTTATTCAGAATCGGAATGATTGTCAAATCATTTTCCAGTGCCAGATACAGGTTACTGATGGTTTGCGCCTGAATACTCTGTGCAGCATCCACAATCAGAAGTGCTCCTTCACAGGCAGCAATGGAACGGGAAACTTCATAGGAAAAGTCAACGTGTCCCGGTGTATCAATAAGGTTTAAAATATATTTTTCTCCTTTATATTCATAATCCATCTGGATAGCGTGCGACTTAATCGTAATCCCACGTTCTTTCTCCAAATCCATATCATCAAGCGTCTGAGACTGTAGTTCTCTTTGGGTAACGGTATTCGTGTACTCCAACAGACGGTCTGCCAGGGTACTTTTACCATGGTCGATATGGGCGATTATGCAAAAATTTCGTATGTTTTTCATTTAAGAATCTTGTAGTTTGCAAAGATAAGAAAATGCAGGAGAATTTTTCATTCTTAATTCTTTCTTTTAACTGAAACACAGATAACAATAAGAAGAGAGGCAAAACTTTCCCCCTTTTCAAATATTATTTTGTTTTGCCAAAGTCTTCCGGTAACACATAATTTCCGGTAAAAGGATCAAGATAAACTTTGGGTCCTACAGTATTCTTTCTTTTGCCTGATAAACTGACATCAATCACTGCACCAATAACGCCACCAATCAGACCTCCTGCAGCAGCACCAATTGTAACCCCCGTTGTTGCCGTTTCAGGAAATAATTCTGCTTTTGTTACCTCAATAAAAACACCCTTATCATCTTTGAAAATCTCAGTGTAACCCACGGGGATATTTTTGTATGCAATGCCTTTATACACAAAACCATAAAAATGCCTTATTGCCGTTTTTTCTTCTCCTTTTACGGCCTTTGTAACGATTCCTTTATCATTAGTCTGCAAAGTAAATCCGGGTTCAGGATTGTGAGTAAAAAAGCTGTAATAGTCTTTATAAACTCCTTCTTTTAATTCATCTGCTTTCAGAATACTAAGTTTTTCTTTTAATATAGGAACATAGTCTGAAAGCTCGTTTTCTGAAATACTAAATTCCCAAGGTGTTGCTTTATAGGATTCTTTAAAAAGATCAGTAAGAATTAAAGTTACTTTTCTTGCCAGACTTTGTGCCAGATAAGGAGTTGTTCGTGATGAGACTGTTGCTACAGTATCTTTTCTGTCAATAAAATGATATCCGTCTTCTTTCTTAATAAATGTACTTGCCTTTAATTCAAGCATTCCGATAGAGTACTTTTCTTTTTTGTCTTCTGAAATATTTAACTTCTCCAACAGAATGACCATATCATTATTTCCTCTTACCGGATTGTATTTATAAAACCAATCCTGTATGTCTTTGCCGGCACCGTTCTCGAAAATAATTTTCACCTCATCCTTATGGTGCATAACCATTCCAATTTCCTGATTTTCCCTTTGATCTATTACCGTAAGACTCTTGATAGAATTTTTGCCATCCTTAATAGATTTTGAAAGATCAATGGTTTCTATTTTCTGCGCTGATGCAAAAACTGACATAAGTAAAAGGAAAAAAAGGTTTCTCATAATTTATGTTTTAACTACAGCAAAAATAGGAATTTGAAGCAAAATTAAACGGCTCTCAGAAATATCTGTAAGAGCCGTCCAACATTAAAAAAATAAACTATTATGGGTTTTGTTTTGGTCCTGAAGCATTATTGTTGTTTCCATGAGGTCTTCTTTCATCCATTTTATCCTTCATCATTTTTTCTGATTGAAACAGCTTCAGAACTTTCTGGCAGGGTATCACCTGCTGCATTTTGTCTGCATATTTTTTCTGTTATCCAGCAGCTTTTGTCCCACTTCAAAGCTTTGCTGTAATTTGGCCTTAGCTTCCTCATCCGTTAAGGTTTCCGGATCAAAGTTTGAATTGAACTGACTTTTTATCTGTTTCTGGCTATCCAGATATTCGTTATACAATTGTGTAAATTCGGCTTTATCCTCCGGATCAACATTCAGATTATCCATGATCATATTGTTTCTGAATTTCTTCAGAAGTTCTTTTCTCTCTTCAGGAGAAAGGTTATTGATGACTTCCTTTCTTTGTTTAGGATCCATCTTTTTCCAATCATAATCTGTTCTTTGGGCATTTAAACCAAAGCCGTAAATAATCAAAAACGTCAATAATATCTTTTTCATCTTCTTTTAATTATAAATATCCAAATAAACGTCCTGAGTTGAATTACTTGCTAACTCTGCAATTTCAGAATTAGAAAATGAATCCAGATAGTCATTCATTCGTGTTTCTTCTTTTTTATTTACAGTTTTCACCGGTTTTGGTGTGTCTGTTGTTTTTTCAGTTTCCTGGACGCTTTTTGAAGCGTACACATTGTTATTTTTTGATTTTCAACTGTTTGATTATTATTTTCAACAGAAGTTAAATCAGATTTTAAAGTTTCATAAGCCAACTCACTTTCTGTTTTTGGTTCTCCGTTATTGGCCACATACGTTGTTTTAGAGTTCAGTATTTGTTCCGTGGAATCGTTATCTGAATTGAAAACATAAGTTGCCCCAAAGATCAAAGCCAGTGATGCCGCTGCTGCATACATCCAGTTCAGCTTAAAGACAGGTGCTTTTTTACTTGTCTTTATATCATTCATAACGCTCTCCTGAATATTTTCAAACAAATTTTCAGGGACTGTGTAAATGTTTTTACGTTCTAATTTTTCTATATCGAACTCTTTCATCTTTGTTGGATCAAAAATTATTTTTCGTAATTTTCTTTAATATAATCTTCTATTTTCTGTTTGGCATAATGATAATTCGTTTTCAGAGTCCCTACCGACATATCTACAATCTTTGATATTTCTTCATAGGGCAAATCATCATAATACCGCATCATAAATACCAGTTTCTGCTTCTCGGGCAGGCTCTGTATAGCGTTCTGCAGTAAAATCTGTATTTCTTCAGCATCATCATCTGTATTATCAGCTACGAGATTCTGCATGTGATAATCCGGGTCTTCGTCAGTTTTCTGCATCTTTTTCATTTTGTTGACCTGCTGTAGCGCCTCGTTGGTAGCAATTCTGTACAACCAGGTATACAGCTGGCTATCATTTTTGAACTGATGAAAATTCTGATAAGCTTTAATAAAAGTTTCCTGCAAAGTATCCTGTGCAAGATCTCCGTCCACAATAATTCTTCTTATGTGCCAGTACAATCTGCTTTGATAGGCATCCATCAAGGCACGGACACCTTTATCCTGGGTCCGTGGATTCTGCATCAACGAAATAATTTCCGCGTCCTTAATCTTCATAAGATGCCTTACATTGTTTTGGATTACAAAAATAACTGAAAGTTAAATTAATTATTCAATTTTCAATTTAAATATTAAAAATATTATGAGACACTTACGCAATAAACGTGCCTGTATTGAAGTACATGATTTCCAAAGCTGACTTCCTTTCCCGGCTCGGCTTAAAATCCTATATTTGTTATATGCAAATTGTAATTATCGGTTCCGGAAACGTTGCCTATCATCTGGCAAAGGCTTTCACTTTGAAAAGCATTCCTGTGGCCCAGTTATTTGGGAGGAACGAAAAAGAATTAAGTAAAATTTCCGAAGAATTAAACATTCCCTACTCCACAGATCATCTGGAAAAGGCAGATCTTTATATCATCTGTGTAAGTGATCATTCTGTAGAAGAAGTTTCGAAGATCATACCCGGAAAAGACTTTCTGGTTGCGCATACTTCAGGATCACTTCCTAAAGAAATTCTTGCCGGCGAATACCGGAAATCCAGTTTCTATCCTTTACAGACCTTTTCAAAATCCAAAGAACTGGAATACGAAAAAATTCCGTTTTTTGTAGAGGCTGAAAATGATGAAGACCAGAAAATATTGTTGGATCTTGCTTCAAAAATTTCGGAAAGGGTGATGGAAAGTACTCATGAAAAAAGAAAGTATATTCACCTGACGGCTGTTTTTGCATGCAATTTTGTGAATCATCTTTTTTCAAGGGCCAAGGAAATTTCAGATTCTCAGGAAATTCCGTTTGATTATTTCTTACCATTGATTGATGAAACAGTTCAGAAAATTCATACAATTGAGCCTAAAGAGGCACAAACCGGACCTGCCGTAAGAAATGATGTCAGGATTTTACAGCTGCATGAACAGTTATTAAAGGACGAGAGCCTTGACATTTATAAAACAATGAATCATTCTATTCAGAAAATGTATGAGCTATAAAGAGAAATTAAAAGATATTAAGGCATTTGTATTTGATGTTGACGGTGTTTTCACAGACGGAAGTGTATATCTGCTTCCCGGAGGAAATATGTGCAGGGTAATGAATGTCCTGGACGGCTATGCTGTGGTGAAAGCATTAAAAAACAATTATCTGATTGGTGTTATTACGGGAGGAAATGATGAAATGGTAAAACACAGAATCAACTACCTTGGAATTCAGGATTACTATCCGAAATCTCACAATAAAATAGATGATTTTGAAGACTTTAAGAAGAAATACAATCTTAAAAATGAAGAAATTCTGACGATGGGTGATGATCTTCCGGATATTCATATTATGGAAAGTTCGGCTATTGCTGCGTGCCCTGAAAATGCAGTTCCCGAGGTAAAAGGAATCTCTGATTATATTTCACCTAAAAAAGGAGGAACAGGAGCGGTTCGTGACGTGATAGAACAGGTGATGAAAGTTCAGGGTAACTGGCATGATGATAATACCCAATCTGTATAATTAACGGCATGAAATTACTTTTAGCATCACAATCCCCAAGAAGAAAGGAACTTCTTTCCAGCCTTGGTTTTGAATTTGAGGTTGTCAAAATAGATTGTGAAGAAATACTTCCTCAGCACATTAAAATAGAAGAAGCCGCAGCGTATCTTTCCGATTTAAAAGCGGATGCTTTCAGAAGTCTGGAAGGGGACGAAGTGCTTCTGACTGCTGACACAGTGGTAGCTATTGATAATCAGATTCTAGGCAAGCCTAAAGATGAAGCAGATGCCTTTAAAATGCTCCAGAGCCTTTCAGGAAGAACGCATCAGGTGTATACAGGAATTACCATCAGAACTGCCAATCAGTCTTTTACGGAAACAGATGTAGCCGATGTAGCTCTGGATGTGCTTACGGATGAAGAAATTAACTATTATGTGCAAAATTACAAGCCTTTCGATAAAGCAGGAAGCTATGGCATCCAGGAATGGCTGGGAATGGCAAAGATCACAAGCCTTACAGGAAGCTTTTATACGATTATGGGACTCCCTACCCACCTCGTTTACAAAATTTTGAAAAAAACCGCTTTGATTTAAAAGATTTTTAGAATTCCGGATATCTGTTAAAGAAGAAATAAAATATTTCCTGCGGAAATATAAATATTATTCGTTATAAAATTTTATTATTTTTACAAAATCATCAAACTGCTGATAATAAAAAGCAGATTAGCGAGTTATATTGAATAATGAAAAAGAATATATTATTCCTTTTAGTCATATGCCTTGTTGCCTCCTGTGCTACCAAAACAAAAAAGCCGGAGCAGCGTTCAAGGGTATTGAAAGGATTTTCCACATATTACAATACTCTGTTTAATGCGAAAGATGCATTAAACAGTGAATTTACGGCCAGGGACAAAGGGCACAAGGACAATTTCTATGCTCCTTATATTCCTATTCTGACATACGAGGAACAGCCTTTGGGGAGTGACCTTGGGCAGACTGAAGCTTTTGCAGAAAATTCTATAAAGATGGCCGAAGTAGCCAACAGACCCTCCGGAAGAGGTAATTCGGGAGTTCCGAATATTCCTGGCGGGCCTCCGGGAGGCGGGCCATCAAGACCGGACGGTGAGGAGAGCAAAGGCGCTACCACCCTTGAAATTGCAGAAGCCAAAGCTTTAAAAGCTATTAATAAATATTCGGTAACCAGAAATGGTGAAGAGAAAAACAAGCAGATTTTTGATGCCTATATGATCCTTGCCCAGGCAAGAATTTACCGTGGTAAATCCCTGGAAGCTCTGGATGCGCTCAATTATGTCTTCACACACATGAAAGATGATAAAAGAATTGCACTGGCAAGAATTTATCAGGGGCTTGCTTATGATAAAATCAAAGATTACCACAGAGCACATGAGACTTTTGCCAAACTGAAAGGAGAAGATATAAATAAAAGCTACGCAAAGCTGCTGAGTATTTACTATGCTGAATCTCTGCTTGATGCAGGAAAAAAGAAGAGGCAGCCAAGGAACTTGACAATGCTTTTGAACTGAATAACAACAGAAAGGTCAAAAGCAGAATCGCTTATCTGAGAGGTCAGGTTTATGAAGAACTGAACCAGAATGATAAGGCAAGAGAAAGCTATGCTGCGGCATACAAATATGCCAATGATTTCGAATTCGAAGTAAAATCCCAGATTGCAATTGCTAAAACCTTTAACGGTAAAGGAGATTATGCCGGGGCAAAAAATTACCTGGAGGGAATCAGTAAAAAAGGAACTTATGGTTCCAGAAAGAATGAATTTTACTATGCCTTAGGTTTGATGGCTAATAAAGCCGGAAAAAAGATGAAGCACAGCAATTCTTCAGAAAATCACTGTTTGAGAAGGTTTCTGACCCTCAGATCCGTGGGCTGACTTATTATGAAATAGGAAAAAGCTACCTTGATAAGAATGATTATATAGGGGCAGGAAGCTATTACGATTCTGCACTTGCCGTAATGACTTATGAACCGTCAAAAGTCTTGTTGAAAGACCAATCCGAATACATTAAAAAGATTTCCAAAAACTACTATCTGATCAAAAAGAATGACAGTATTCTTTCTCTGGCAAGGATGGATGATGCCCAGAAGACTGATTATTTCACAAAATATATTGCAAAATTAAAGATTAAAGAAGAAAAAGCAGAACAGGAAAGAAGACGTGCTGAAAGAAGTAAAGGTTTTGATACAGGAGATTACAGCGCCAATTCTATTTTTGCCAACAGTGGTAATTCTTTTGAAGACTTTGGAGTAACTACAAAAGGTTTTTACTTCAGCAATACAGGAACTGTAAGCAAAGGGACCTCTTCATTTAAGCAGATCTGGGGAGACCGTGCTCTTGCCGACAACTGGCGTTCTTCCAAGAAGATGGCCTCTATTGAAGATATGAAGAATGAAGCTCTGGGAGTTACTTCAGCACCTAATCCAAGACGTTTTGAACCTGCTTATTATATTGAACAGATTCCTACCGACCAGGGCAAATTGTCCCAGTTAAAAAAGGACAGGGATACCGCTTCTTTGGGACTTGGTATTATGTATCAGAACTATTTTACCAACACTCCCTGGCGACTAAAACGCTTTATGACCTTGTAGATGTGAAGCCGGAAGAAAAGGTAATGCTACAGGCATTGTATGAGATTTTTGCCATGAATTATGAAAAAATCCCCAGGCTTCTGAAAGAGCAAAACAAATTCTGTTAGCTGATTATCCTTATACTTCATATGCTGAGTTTGCAAGAAATCCTAAAAACAAATCATTTGTGAAATCAACTGAGGAAGTTGAAAACGAATATAAAAAGGCATATGCCCTGTTTGAATCGGAAAAGTTTACGGAAAGTAAAGAGGTGATCGATCAGACCATCCAGAAGTTCCCGAAGGATGCACTGGTTCCTAAACTATATCTTTTGAATGCTTTCAATGCTGGAAAATCCAGTGGTAAGGAGGTAATGATTCTGCAGCTTGAACAGATTGCGCTGAACTATTCCAAAACTCCGGAAGGTGTAAGAGCGAAAGAAATGCTGAATTACCTGAAAAGTGATCTAAGCTTCCAGGCAACGGATAATAAAGGAAATACCATCCCTCAGCAGCCTTCAGGAGCTCCCGTACAGCCCAATGCCCAGAATACAGGTATTTCACAAATGAATAACGGGAAAATCCAGAAGCTGGACAGCGCTCAGAATCCGAATATGAATAATACGGCTCCACAACAAAATCCCGGGCAACAAAATCCCGGGCAGCAAAATCCTAAGAAAACAAACGAAACAAAATCAGGGTCGAAAATCCCGCCAAGACCTCAATAAAATAAAAAAGCGAAGATTTATTCTTCGCTTTTCTTTTCTTTACTCCATGGAAATCTTTGAGATAAAAAGGCTCAAAGTACGCCATGTCTTCAAATTCTTTATGCTTTATCTTTTCCAGTGTCTTCCTGATCAGATATTGTGCAGAGGGATATACATCTTCTTTAAAAGCTGCATCCGGAAGATTCAGGATATCTTTTGCCTTTTTAGCCCCATCCCCTACAAACAGGACTTTTTTATCTTTGAATTCTTCAAAAGAAGCTTCATCTAAAATTTTGGCTTCAGTGGCTGACAATTCTTTTCCTGTCTTACCGTCATAAACAGCTGTATAAACCTCCATTCTCCTCGCGTCGATCAAAGGCACTATGAGCTCATAGTTATCGCCTAAAAAAGGCTCTATCATGCTTTCAAGAGAATTTACAGCTACCAGAGGAACTCTAAGCCCGTAACAAAATCCTTTTGCCGAAGCAGCTCCGATTCTTAAGCCGGTGTAGGAGCCCGGTCCCTTTCCTAAAGAAACCGCTTCAATCTCTTTCAGAGAAATACCAGCTCCTTCCAATGCCCATTCAACATAAGTGTGTAAACTTTCAGACTGTTTATAGTTTTCGGAAACTTCTTCACAAAGGCATAACAGCTTCTCATTATCTGAGACTGCTACTGAACAGTTTTTAGATGATGTTTCCAGATATAGAATTTTCATTTTTTTCTTTTAAGCTAAACTGCAAAATTACAAAAAGGCAAACCGCTTTAATGTTCTGCAAATTTACTCCATTATTTTGGACTATTTTCTATAAATTGTTCTCGGTTCTGCCTGGGCACTTGGATAGATGGTCATATCTGAAATGGTAACATGCTTCGGTGCATTCACACAGTAAGCAATTGCGTCTGCAATATCTTCCGCTTTCAATGCTTCATAGCCTGCATACACCGTTGAAGCTTTATCGCTGTCTCCTTTGAATCTTACCAGGGAAAAATCCGTTTCTACAGCGCCTGGCTGAATGTTGGTTACCTTGATTCCAAATTCAGTAAGCTCCAGCCTCATCCCTTCGGAAATAACATCTACTGCTTTTTTCGTCGCACAGTACACTACTCCATTCGCATAAGTTTGTCTTGCTGCTACGGAACTGATATTTACAATATGACCTAAATTTTTAGTTTTCATAATCGGGATGACCATTTTGGATACATAGAGCAATCCCTTAACATTTCCGTCTATCATAGAATCCCAGTCATCCGTTTTACCAGCCGACAGCGGATCTAATCCGTGCGCATTTCCCGCATTATTGATCAGAACATCAATATCTTTCCAGTTCTCAGGAAGAGAATTGATGGCTGTTTCCACTTCTTCAAGATTTCTTACATCAAACTTTAAACTAAATATTTCGGTAAATTGGGAAAGTTCAGTCTTTACAGATTCCAGCACTTCACTTCTTCTTCCGCAAATAATTATTCTGTTTCCTTGTTTTGCAAGAAGTTCTGCAGTAGCTTTTCCTATACCGGAAGTAGCTCCGGTGATCAATATTGTCTTCATATTTTTTTCTCTTAAATGATATGCTTTGCCCCCTGTATTCCACCATTTCCAAACGACCAGTCTTCCTGACCGTTATTCTCAGTTAATACAATAATGATATTATTTTTTGTAATTGTAGTTGATGCTTCTATTTTTTCAGCAATAGAAGCATATAACCTTTTTCTTTTCAAAATCCCTTCCTTTTCCTGCAGTTATCTGTATAAAGATGATTTCTTTTGTATGAGGGATGTCCAGATAGCTTTGAGGAAATTTAACCTGGTGTGATTCCAATTCTTCTATAACATGAAAATAATCATCGGCCGGGATATTAAATTCATTCATAAGAGCCTGATGTACAGAAATGGAAATCTGATCTTTCTCTTCTTGTTTCAGCGTTTCAGGCAGGCTAATTCTTACAAAGGGCATATGGTAAATTTTAATTATTTATACTCAAAGATAAGACATATCTAATTGGCATCAAACGCCTCAAAGGCGTCTTCAATATGTTCAATTATTAAATTTTTGTTGTCGTCAGGAAGAGCGGAAATAATATCAAACCTTACTTCGTTATCTTTATTAAATTGTTCCAGATAATGATTGGCAGCAGAAACAATAGATCTTATCTTTGTTTTGGTTACAGCTTCCTGTGGGAGCATAAATGCATCAGTAGATCTTGCTTTTACTTCCACGATGATAATCAGATTATCCTTTTCAGCAATAATATCAATTTCAGCTTTCTGAAAACGGAAGTTTCTGACCAGGATTTTATAGCCATACTTCTTGAGATGCTCAACAGCGAGATCCTCTGCCATTTTTCCAAAATCGTTATGGTTTGCCATATTCAGTATTTAAGAGTCTGGAGATAGGAGGGAGGTACCTACTTAAAAATCAATTTTTACTTTATTATCAACCTTTAGCTTAACCTCGCTTCCGATAATTAATGGCCGGTTGTCTTTGATATGTCCATTCGGGAAGGCAAATACCACAGGGAATTTATATTTTGAAATTCTGTCAGAAATCAGCTTGTAAGCAAACTCGTCAAAGCTTTCTTCATAGCTTTTGTTTTCTTTTTCATCTCCCATATTGGTCATACCCCCAACAATGAGTCCTTTAATTTTGTTAAAAACTCCTGCCAGCTCCAGGCTCATGATCATACGGTCCAGGGCATAGAAATTTTCACCAATATCTTCAATAAACAAGATTTTATCCTTAAAATCAAAAGAATATTTGGTCCCCAGAAGGGCATAGATAAGGGCTAAATTGCCTCCAACCAGCTCACCCTTGATATTCCCTTCCTTATTAAACTGATGAGATTCAAGGCTGTATTTGGGCGTTCTCCCTTTCAGGATATCGAAAATAAGATCATAACTTTTATCCGTAACTCCAAAACTGGATGTTTTAATGGTCTGGCCATGGATAGAAGCGAAGCCTTTTTCAAAAGATAGCTTTGAATTACAGTATTATCGGAATATCCGATATACCATTTCGGGCTTTCTGTAAAGTTTTTCAGTTTCAGATGCTGAATCAGGTGCTGGCATCCATAACCTCCTCTAGAAGCCCATACGGCTTTTATTTCTTTATCATTTAAAGCCCAGTTGATATCTTTTATTCTTTCCTTTTCTGTTCCGGCATAATTGTATCCGTTTGAAAATTTAGCGTAAAGATGTTCCCCCGGAACGGGTTCAAAACCTCTGCTTTTAATCATTTCAATCCCTTTTTCCAGTTGTGAGGCATCTACGGCACCTGCAGGGGAAATAACAGCTATTTTGTCTCCTTTTTTAAGAGACTTTGGAAAGATCATTTTTTTCATTTTGTTTTTTGATATTTTACTTCTTTCTTTTCTGCTTCCTCCAGCTGTCTGTCAAACTGGTTGAATTTTTTGAAACTCTGAAGGAAAATAAAGAAACTGAAGATAATAAGAATACAGCCAACCACCCGTCTGATCTGGTTGGCTAATTTTTGTGTCAATTTATCGTGAAACTGCTTGGCAAGAAATATCTTCGCAAGGTCTATAGATAGGTAAGTGGCCAGCACTATGCTGATGTATAAAATAAAACTGCTGGTGTCCGGGTATTGATTCCTTACGGAAATTACCGTTACCAGCCAGAAAAGGATAACACCAACGTTGAGAAGATTAAAGAAGAAACCATTGAAAAATGTCTTGATATAATTCTGGCCAATGATCTTTTCTTCACCAGGCATATGCATTTTGGTTTTGGTAACCAGCATCACAATCCCGTAGATGAAAATAAGAATGGAAGTAATTCTGTAAAATCCGGGATGCTTATCTATTAAAGTTACAATATCTGTACTGGCATAGTACGCCGCTACAATGCATAACAAATCTGCTGTGATAACGCCAAGATCCAGTGATAGGGCATGTCTGGGGCCTCTGGAAAAGCTGGTTTCGATTAACAGGAAAAAAATAGGTCCTATGAAAACCAGGCTCAGCATAAATCCTAATATGATGGCAGATAGTACAAGTTCTAGCATTAAGTGGTGTTTTAAAATGAAAAAAAATTCATTTCGTTTAATACAAAGTTAGACTTTATGATTTAATTATTCAATAAAGTTGTGATATATCAAGTGGATTTTAATCAGAGTTTAATATAAAAATTTTAAGAAATAGGAGAGGGAGCATATTAAAAAGCTCTTAATATGAAAAAACAAAAGGCTGATCGTTATTGAACCATCAGCCTTTTTATTTACTGTCTTTGGAGACATTATTTACTTCACAATCTGGAAATCCAGCTGTTTCTGAATCAGATTGGCTTTCACCACTTTGATCTGAACTTCGTCTCCCAACTGGTATTTATTACCATGTCTTACTCCATATACAGCATGTGTTTTGGCGTCAAACATGTACGAATCATCAACAAGATCTCTCAGTTTGATCAGACCTTCCGCTCCGTTTTCCGGAATTTCTACCCAGAATCCGAATTCTGCCACTCCGGAAATCACACCTTTGAAAGTTTCTCCTAAATGTTTTTCCATGAATTTCACCTGCATGTATTTGATAGAATCCCTTTCCGCATCTGCTGCCAGTCTTTCCATGGCACTGCAGTGTTTTGCCTTTTCTTCAAGCTCACCTTTGTTTGGAGATTTTCCTCCATCCAGATAATGCTGAAAAAGACGATGGGCCAATAAATCCGGATAACGACGGATAGGAGAGGTAAAATGGCTGTAATATTCAAAACCTAATCCGTAATGCCCGATAGGTTCTGTAGAATATACCGCTTTACTCATACTTCTCATGGCCAGCGTTTCGATCATGTTTTCTTCACCTTTACCTTTTACATCATGAAGAAGCTTATTCAGGGATTCAGCAACTTTTTTGGTATTGGCAAGATTCATTTTATATCCGAAAGTAGCTACAAAGTCTCTCAGTGATTCCAGTTTTGCAGGGTCCGGATCATCATGAACCCTGTAAATAAATGTATTATTGGTGATTTCACCTTTCCTTGTCAGAGATACAAATTCCGATACTTTTTTGTTGGCTAAAAGCATGAATTCTTCGATCAGGTGATTGGAATCTTTACTTATTTTAAAATAAACCCCAACCGGCTCATTATTTTCATCCAGGTTGAATCTTACTTCACTTCTGTCAAAAGTAATAGCTCCTTTTCTGATACGTTCATTACGCATAATTTTTGCCAGCCTGTCAAGAGTATTGATCTCTTCCGCCAGATCTCCTGTCCGGTTTCTATACGTTCCTGGGCCTCTTCATAGGTAAATCTTCTGTCTGAGTGGATTACTGTTCTTCCAAACCACTGTTTCTGGATTTCCGCCTGATCATTCAGTTCAAAGACTGCTGAAAAAGTATATTTATCTTCGTTTGGACGCAGGGAACAGACATCGTTGCTCAATACTTCCGGAAGCATCGGTACAACCCTGTCAACAAGATATACCGAAGTAGCTCTCTGATAGGCTTCATCATCAAGAATAGTTCCCGGAACCACATAATGAGATACATCTGCGATATGAACCCCGATTTCCCAATTTCCGTTTTCCAGTTTTCTTATGGATAAGGCATCATCAAAATCCTTGGCATCTTTAGGGTCAATTGTAAAAGTGCATATTTTACGCATATCCCAGCGTTTTGCAACTTCTTCGTCAGTAATACTTCTGTCAATTTTATCTGCATCAGCTTCTACTTCCTGTGGAAATTCATACGGTAAACCATATTCTGCAAGGATAGAGTGGATTTCTGTCTCATGTTCACCCGGAGCACCCAGTACCTGGATAATTTCACCTTCAGGATTTTTATCCCCTGGTTTCCACTCTGTCATTTTTACGATCACCTTATCTCCATCTTCCGCATTATTGAACTTGGTCTTGGGAATAAAGATATCCGTATTGATTGTTTTTTTATCACAAACTACAAACCCGAAATCTTTGTGAGCTACCTTCTGAAATGTCCCTACAAATTCTGTTCTGTTACGTTCCAAAACTTCCAGAACTGAGCCCTCAAGTTTCTTTCCTTTATAATGATAAGTTATAATAAGAACCTTATCTCCCTGCAGTGCATCCTTCACATTTTTGGCATGAATGAAGATATCGTCTTCCATTCCTTCCACACTTACGTAGGCATTTCCGCTTTGGTTAAAGTCAATAATTCCGGTTAGTGTTCCTGCTATTTTCAGGTTAACAATATATTTTCCGCGCTCCACTTCTTTGATCTTTTCAGATGCCTGAAGTTTATGCAGTGCCTGGATAACAAGTTCCCTCTGTCTTGGATTTTTGTAATCTATACCATCAGCGATTTGTTTGTAATTATAAATTTTGGATGAATTTGCATTCATAAAACGGAGGATCAGTCTTCCGATCTCCATCAGTTTTAAATCATTTTTATGACTTATATATTTTCTTTTTTTGGCATGTTAATTTTCTTTTTTAAATGTTTGGCCTTATCTCAATTCAAATAAAACCTTTTCTAAATCTTCCTTATCCTTATATAAGGTTATTCAATTTCATCATAGATTCTTTCCGTATATCATCAGAAATTATCTTTCAGTTTGCTAACAACGGGAGCTTTAGTTTTGTATAAATTTAATACAATTCTGGAGAAGAAAAGAGAAAAACCTTCTGTTAAATATATTTCCAATATAAAAAAGGCTTTAGAGAATAATAGAGTATTATTTCTATTGGACACTGCAAATGTACGAATAAAAAATAAATAAGGCTTGTAAATCGTTTTACAAGCCTTATTATATGTTAGCAAAATGCAATTTTGTCAACTCTGTTCTGGTGTCTTCCACCTTCAAAGTCTGTTGAAAGAAATTTATCTACAATCTCAATGGCCAGTTCCTTTGATATAAATCTCGCCGGTATCGAAATCATGTTGGCATCATTATGCTGTCTTGCCAGCGTTGCAATCTCCGGCATCCAGCAAAGGGCGCATCTTATTTTCTGATGTTTGTTGGCAGTGATCTGAACTCCGTTTCCGCTTCCGCAGAACAAAATTCCCAGTTCATTTTCTCCGTTTTCCACAGAAGTAGCGGCAGGGTGCACAAAGTCCGGATAATCCACACTGTTTGTGGAAAACGTTCCAAAATCCTGAACTTCAAAATGTTCTGAAAGGTAGTTTTTAACAATCTCCTTATATTCATAGCCTGCATGGTCCGCTGCAACAGCAATTTTTCTTTTCATAATACTCTTATTAAGCTTTTTTAGATTCTATTTCCTTACAAAGGTAAGAATAATAACAATTCGTGTTAGTAAACCGGGAGTTAATTGTGAAAAGGTCTGTGAATAACTGTGGAAAACTTTTATCAACTTTCTATTTTTAAAGATCAATTTATTTCGTAATAGAAAACCTTTCTGCAAAATTTAACCACAACTTTCCAGATGTTTTCTTCAACTATCCCCAGTCTTTTCCATAATAAAATAACTAAGAATTGCTTTATTTCAAAGTTATCAACATTTGTTAATAAGTGTGTGAAACAGCGGGTTTACAAGGATTTATATTGTGAGTTAAATATGAATTGAATAAAAGTTGAGTGTTACCAACTTTCGACCTGAAACTTATCCCCGAAACTAACAATACTCAACAACAACTACATTATTCTTTTTTTAAAAGAGAAAAAATTGTTGATTAATGGGTGATTGGGTTCGGGGAAAGTTTTTGAAAACTTTTATTTTAATCAAACTGTTGAAAAAGTTTAAAACCTTACATTTGTGAAACAAAAATTCAGTGAAATTTATGAAATTGTTCATGCGAGACTTTCCAGGAAGCTAAAACGGATTTGAGCACGGCAGTTTCATGAGGCTTAGAAAAAAATAAATCTATTTATGAAAACAATCAATGATCTTAATTTTAAAGATAAGAAGGCTCTGGTAAGAGTGGACTTCAATGTTCCGCAGGATGATCAACTGAAAGTGACAGACAATACAAGAATTGTTGCTGTAAAACCTACAGTGGATAAGATCCTTAATGATGGTGGTTCTGTCATCTTAATTACCCACCTGGGAAGACCAAAGGGAGAGGTTAAAGATGAATTTTCTCTTAAACATATAGTGAGCGAAGTTTCCAATGTCTTAGGACGTGAAGTAAAGTTTGTTGATGAATGTATCGGTGAAAAAGCAGAGCAGGCTGCAGCTGAACTTAAACCGGGAGAGATCTTGTTATTGGAAAATGTACGTTTTCATAATGAAGAAGAGAAAGGAGATGCTGCCTTTGCAGAAAAGCTTTCTAAACTTGGAGATGCTTATGTAAATGATGCATTTGGTACTGCACACAGAGCTCATGCTTCCACAGCCGTAATTGCACAGTACTTTCCATCAACTAAATATTTCGGTTTACTGATGGCTAAAGAGCTTCAGGCAATCGATAAAGTATTAAAAAGCGGCGAAAGACCTGTTACAGCTATTCTAGGGGGTCTAAAGTTTCAACTAAAATTACCATTATAGAAAATATACTTCCTGCTGTTGATAACCTGATCATCGGAGGAGGTATGGCATTTACCTTTATTAAGGCTCTTGGAGGAAAAATCGGAAATTCTCTTGTTGAAGAAGACAAGCTTCCTTTAGCTCTTGAGATTTTAGGTAAAGCTAAAGAACATAAGGTGAAAGTTTATCTTCCGTCTGATACAATTATTGCAGAAAGTTTTAGTAATGATGCGGAAAGAAAAGAGGCTGATATTTATGCAATCCCTGAAGGATGGATGGGACTTGATGCGGGCCACAAATCCAGAGATCAGTTCAATGATGTACTGTTAAACTCAAGAACTATCCTTTGGAACGGTCCGATTGGAGTTTTCGAAATGTCAAACTTTGCGGGTGGAACTGTAGCGTTAGGTGATAGTATTGCTGAAGCAACCAGACTTGGTGCCTTCTCTTTAGTTGGAGGTGGAGACAGTGTTGCATTCGTTAAGCAATTCGGGTATGCTGATAAAGTAAGTTATGTTTCTACCGGAGGTGGGGCTATGCTTGAAAGTCTTGAAGGACTTGAGTTGCCAGGTGTAGCTGCAATCAACAATTAAAAGGAAAAAATATTTTAAAGCCTGCTAATTATATTAGCAGGCTTTTTTCATCTCAGTAACTTAAAGAAAATCCTTTATTCATGAGTAATTCCAATGTGTTTTAGATATAACTTATGGTTATATAGAGCCATGTTTAGTTTTTTTATCAATTACCTGTATTTTATCGGAATTTCTTTGTCTGTATTTTTCTCTATAATTCTGTAATTTTAAAATTTTATGCTTATTCTTTCCTTGTTTTTTTGAAAATAAATGGTTCGATTTTCAACTGAATATTGTCATTGAAAGATCCATTTTAGAAACATTTTTATGTTTTTCATTTTATACTTATTTTCTTGTCTATGCTCTTGTGGGAGATTAGTCTGACAGTTACTTTAAAGTACCATTTTTGATCCCTGATTTTATAATCCTGAAACAAGATTATTCTTTATATTTCTTTGAGGAAATAATTTGAATTTTATTTTTTATAAAGTAATTCTATAGTTATTTATTTCACATAAATGTGAAGATGTTATATCATTTTGAATATCAATTAATAAACTATTTGTTAAATATATTTATTAGAATCGTTTTTAACTTTGATACTTTGTAAGTAATGTGAAATGAATAAGTTAACAATATTTCTTATCAAATTTTATTGTAACAATGAATTTAAGTCAAATTAGAAATGTTGTGCTGACAGCACGTTCAAATTACATCTACTGCTTTTTAGGTTGATTTATAATTTTGTTTTGAAAGATTTTATTTTAAGTTAGAAGAAACTGAAGTAAGATGTAAAACTTTGGTTATAAATTCAGATAAGAAGAGTAGGGGAAGTTTTATATTTTTCATTGTTATGTATTCTCTGTTTATTTCTAATAGCTTCCGATTTGCAGAATAAGAATATTTACCGGTCTTGTATTTTCAATTAGGAATACTGAAAAATCGACCTCAATAAATATACTGAAAATCGACTTTCTGTATTTTTCCGTGAATTAGCATGTCAATTTATTTTTAGCGGAAATTATCTTTGTTTTTTGTAAGAATTTAAATTGTAAAATCCAATTTTTTGTTTTGTAGTGACTTTTAGACATCAGGATAAGTTTATAGATAGTAAAGTGAAAATTGAACTCTAACAAAATAATTGTTTAAAATGGAGTAGGGGGAACCTTATTAAAAGTTTCAAGAGTTCACTGAGTCAAAATTATTTTACTTACAATTTCAAGAATAAATAAAAATGAAGTTTATATAAAAAAACTCAGGAGAAAAATTCCTGAGTTTTGTTTTTTTTAGTCAAAATGCCGAAAAATGACCTTCATAAACAGGTCAAAAATCGATTTTCTATCTTTTTTCGATAATATATATCAAACTTGAAAATTCGTTCGAAAATAATGCCTTTATGTTGGAAATTGTTCCATAGACTACTGCTTTTAGCCAAAACAGGGGTGATTTTTTATATTTTTCGCTCAACATGGAGATGTAGTATGAGTCAAGAACCAGTGGTTTTATTTTTCTTAATTTCCAGTCTCGGTTTTTAGAAATTAAATTTTCCATTCCATTTTTTGAAAAGTGATAGATGTGTCTCGGAACATCATAAGCAGCCCAATATTCTTTATAATGTTTTGCATCATATGATGTAGGGTTAGGAACGGCGATAACAAGAAGACCTTTTTCTTTTAATTTTGTATGGAATATATTCAGCATCTCATCCTGGTTCTCAATGTGCTCGAAAACGTGCCAGAGTGTAATAGCATCCAGACTGTTTTCTTCAATCTTATCAATGTCATCCACAATAGAGGCTTTGGATATTTTTCCCTGAGCAGCTTTTCTTGCATCGGCGTCAGGTTCAAAACCGAAAGTCTCAAAATCATTTTCAATATATCTTACAAATTCTCCGGCTCCGCATCCATAATCCATAACTTTAGATCCTTTGTTGATTCTATCTACCAGTATATTTTTTGTACTGAAGATTAAATGACTGAAGAAACTTGTAGAGTTTTTCTTTTAAACTTCCGGAATCCTGGTGATGAGAAATGTAATCTTCGCTTTCATAATATCTTGAAATGTCAGATGGAATAGGGGAGGTTTTAAAAACACCTTTTGTTTCTGTCTCTTTAATTTCAAATATTTCCTGTGAAAGAAAATGATCTTTTATTTTCATTGATATGTTATCTTTTTATAGGGTAAAAAAATTAAGATATTCAAAGTTTTATCACTACAAATATCTTAATTTTTTGTTTTTATTTTTTAATGTTCCACGTGAAACATTTTTTTTAACGTCCCAGATATACTAATAAAACATTGATGTCGGCTGGAGAAACTCCACTTATTCTTCCTGCCTGTGCTATAGTTTTCGGGCGTACATTAGACATTTTCTGCTTCGCTTCTGCAGAAAGGCTGGAAAGCTTGGTATAATCAAAATCTTCAGGAATTTTAATGTTTTCCAAACGGTTCAGTTTAGCAACATTTTCTTTTTCTTTCTCTATGTATCCTTTGTACTTGATATTAATCTCTGCCTGCTCCCTTACTTCATCGTTATATTGAGCAGAAACTTCTTTAATGAAATCAATTTCATCCAGTTTTTCCAATGTCATATTTGGCCTGGTAAGAATCTGTGCTGCTCTGTACGCCTGGTCTACGGGGCTGCTTTCGATAGATTCCAGAATCGGATTGATAATACCTGGCTTTAAAGAAGTTTCTCGAAGGAATTCTTCAAGTAATTGACTTTCAGATACTTTTGTTTCTACGCGTCTTAATCTGTCTTCTTTTGCCAATCCAAGGTTGAAAGCTTTTTCAGTTAGACGAATATCAGCATTATCCTGTCTGAGAAGAAGTCTGTATTCTGCACGTGAAGTAAACATTCTGTAAGGCTCTTCGGTTCCTTTAGTAATCAAATCATCAATAAGTACTCCGATGTATGCTTCATCCCTGTTCAGGATAAATTCACCTTTTTCGTGTACTTTATTATGTGCATTGATCCCTGCTATTAAGCCTTGACCTGCCGCTTCTTCATAACCTGTTGTTCCGTTAATCTGTCCTGCGAAATATAAATTATCAATAATTTTAGTTTCCAGGGTATGTTTTAATTGGGTAGGAGGGAAGTAATCATATTCAATAGCATAACCTGGACGGAAAACTTTTACGTTTTCAAATCCCGGGATATGTTTCATTGCTTTAATCTGTACATCCTCCGGAAGAGAAGAGCTGAATCCGTTTACGTAGATTTCAACAGTTTTCCATCCTTCCGGTTCTACGAAAAGCTGGTGTCTGTTTCTTTCTGCAAAACGGTTAATTTTATCTTCAATACTTGGGCAGTATCTTGGACCTAAACTTTGGATTGTACCATTGAACATTGGACTTCTGTCGAAGCCTTCTCTCAAAATGTCGTGTACAGTTTCGTTAGTATAAACAATATGACAGCTTAATTGTTTTGTCAGTTTCGGGGTATCAAGATAGCTGAACTTTTGAGGATTTTCATCTCCTTTCTGTTCTTCCATTTTTGAATAATCCAGGCTTCTTCCATCTACTCTCGGTGGAGTACCGGTTTTCATTCTGCCTGCTTCGAAACCTAAAGTGACCAGTTGCTCTGTAATTCCAAAAGCTCTTGGTTCACCCATTCTTCCTCCGCCTAATTGTTTATCTCCAACGTGAATTAATCCGTTAAGAAAAGTTCCGTTGGTAAGAACCACAGACCTTCCTTTGATCTCAATTCCTAAAGAAGTAACTACTCCTGTTACTTTATTATTTTCAACAATCAGTTGTTTCACCATATCCTGAAAGAAATCAAGATTGGGAGTATTCTCTAATGCTAAGCGCCACTCTTCAGCAAAAAGCATTCTGTCATTTTGGGTTCTCGGAGACCACATCGCAGGACCTTTTGAAAGATTCAGCATCTTGAATTGTATCGCAGATTTGTCTGCTACAATTCCGGAATATCCTCCCATTGCATCAATCTCTCTTACGATCTGTCCTTTTGCGATTCCGCCCATTGCCGGGTTGCAGCTCATCTGTCCGATGGTCTGCATATTCATTGTAATAAGTAAAGTTTTTGAACCGAGGTTGGCTGCTGCTGCTGCTGCTTCACAACCTGCGTGTCCTGCACCTACTACTATTACATCATATATTTCTGAAATCATTTTTATCTCGCTTGTTTTAAGCTTTAAACCTTATCTTTATAACCAATGTTTCACGTGAAACATTTTTGGAGAATGCACTCTAGGTAAATGTATATTGTTGCTAGAATAGAGTACTTTAGATATGGGACTTTAAGTGATTGTTCAATTTTAAAACTTTAAATCCCTGTATTTATCAAGGTACAGATCTTCCATTCTCCGCATCTCTTTTTCTTCCTCTTCCGTCTTGTCTTTATAGCCTGCCAGATGTAAAATCCCGTGGGCTAAAACCCTTCTTAATTCTTCTTCATAATCTCGGGAAAGGATAGAGGCGTTATCAGAAATGCGCTGCAAAGATACGAAAATCTCTGCGCTTATTGTCTTCCCTTTTACATAATCAAAAGTGATGATGTCTGTATAATAATCATGCTGTAAATAATCCTGATTGATCTTAAGAAGATATTCATCGTCACAGAAAATGTAATTGATTTCTCCTAGTTTTTTCCTTCTGAAAGAATAAGATCTTCCAGCCATTTTTTGTAATCTGTACTTACTGACTCCGGTAAGTTTTCGTAAAAGAACTGTATCATTTTTTAAAACCAGTGCCCTAAAATAACACTGAATATACCTTTTTGGTTGTTTTTAAGTGAGTGGCTGAAGTTTACTTTTATCTGCCCGAAAGGAGATTTGTAACCAGCCGTTATTCCCAGTGAGCTATAATTTACTTTAACTGCATCTTCAAACTTGATATCGTTTGATAAGTTAGCAAAGCTGAAATTTCCACTGATAAAATAGTTTTTGTTGAATTTAAACTGGAGATCATTAGAGGCCAGTATAACATTATTTGTATGAAGCTGGGCAAAATAAAATCCTCCGAAGCTTTTGAAATTAATCAGGTTCTGTTCAAAAATTCCCCTAATCTGTATTGATAATAAACAGGAAGGTTTTCACCAATGGTAACTCCTCCAAATAAATTCAGGCGGTAACTGAACTGCTTACCCAGCGGAATATTAAGCCTGAGATCTGCTTTAATCTGAATGATTCTTTTATCAACCTCGGACTTTAAAAGATCTACTACCTTTCCTTCTGCAGCGAAATATACTCCTTTAGTCGGAAATTCTTTATCATCCTGCGTGTCGGTTTTGATGAAAATATACGGGTTTAAAAAACGGCTGTAACGTTGGTTCTCACCATTGGGGTTTTCTGCCTTAAAATAGTCGTGGCTGATACCGCCACCAATGGCAAATTTGTCTTTCCATACAGACTGTATATAAGCTTCATTTCTGAGCCACTCCCAGCGGTCTACCACATAATTGTCTATATTTTTGATATCAAAGCTCATTCCGGAAGAATAAATTCCAAATCCGGGAATATATCCGTTATCGATAAAATAGTTCAGGTAATACCTCAGGCGGTCTCCAACAACAACATCGAGGGAAAGGTTTGAGTTTTTGAATAAAAGTCTTTTTGCTGAATAATTCAAAAGAAGTCCCGTCTTGAAAACTTCGTCATAATGTAAGCCAAATTTTAAAAAATGACGGGCTTCATCTTCGGTAACATACAGCTTCAGATAATTGGCATCATTTTCCTGAACAATATCATAGTTGATAAAACGGTAGTTGTTTGTAGCAACAAGCTTATCTATCATTTTATTGATGCTTCCATAGGTCTGCAGAGAGGGAGGCGCAGTCCCATTTTACCAAGCGTATAGTTTTTTCCGTAGATTTTACTTCCTTCAATAGAAATGCTGTCTATCTTATAAACATTGGAATAGATTGGATTTATACGTTGTCTGAGGCGGTCAAACGGTCTTTTTGGAAGCTGATCCAGTATATGGGTATATTTCAGTCCTTCCACGTAACCGCTGTCCAGAATTTTCTTTTTATCATCATAACTTGTTGCAGACATCCCTTTCAGATTGGGTTTAATATTGATGTCTGTATATTTATACTGTCTTCTGGTATCTTTTTTATTCCGAAATCAATAACCTGATTCAGAATGGCTATAATGTTGTTTAAATCCTCTCTTTTTGAAAGATCCTGGTTAAGATCCACACCAATGACAATATCGATTCCTTTGTCCTTTAAAGGCTTTGACGGATAGTTTACCGTCATAGCTCCGTCAATATAAATACTGTCTCCGATTTTAACAGGATCCATTAAAGAAGGAAATGCGGAGCTTGCCATAATAGACTGTACAAGATCTCCTTTTTCAAAGATCTGCATATTTCCGCTTTCAAGATTGGTGGCAACACATAAAAAGGGAATAGGCATTTTAGAGAAATCTTCGATATTGGAAACGTTTTTAAAAGTTCTTTAAGAAGATAAACATTTCTCTGGCCGGTGCTGATGGAAGAAGGAAGGGTGATTTTTCCGTTTTTAAGCGGAATGGATAAAAGGTATTTATCTACTGATTTGTTGAAAAAGCTGGCTTCCTGCCGTGATTTCGGATCCATAATCAGAGAATAGAAATCCGTATCCATGACAATTTTTTCTATTTCTTTTCCGGAGTAGCCGGCCGCATACAATCCTCCTACAATAGCCCCCATACTTGTCCCTGAAATATAATCCACTTTCACTCCCAACGAATCTAATACTTTAAGAACCCCGACATGTGAAAAGCCCTTGGCCCCGCCACCGGCAAGTGACAGCCCGATCTTTGCATTCTTGGGAATCACCAGATCTTTTTTTACCTGAGAATGAATCAATAACAGCGGGAATATGAAAAGCAGAATCAGGAGTTTTCTCATAAGTTAGTCTTTTATATAGATCCGTTTCACCCGGGGTGAAATGGAAGTTAATACTTCATAGGTTATCGTTTTGCAGTATCCTGCGAATTCTTTTAAACTTGGGTGTGCATTAAAAACAGTTACCGTGTCACCTTCTTTTACATTCGGAATGTGATCTATATTAATCATCATCATATCCATACAGATATTTCCAACGATAGGTGCCAGTGTTCTGTTAACGCCAACATTTCCTACCTGATTTCCTATCAGCCTTGGGATTCCGTCTGCATATCCTACAGGAATGGTTGCGATTCTGGTAGGATGATCTGTCTTATATCTTCTGCTGTAGCCTACAGATTCTCCGTTTTCCACAGTTGATATCTGTGAAATTACGGTTTTAAAGCTTACGACGGACCGCAATTGCTTCTGAATTTCAGGATCTGCTGATTCTCCAAGCATTCCGATACCGATTCTTACCATTTCATACTGGTGATCTGTATAACTTGTGATTCCGGAAGAGTTCAGGATATGACGGATAGGAGTGTATCCCAGCTTTTCTATAAGATAACTGGAATTTTTTTCGAAAACTTCCAGCTGTTTCAAAGTGAATTCTTTTTCTTCAGGTACATCAGAAGAAGAAAGATGGCTGAACAAACTTTGTACTTTTAAGTTTTTCTGATTTAAAGTTTCGCTTAACTGATCCAGTTCAAAATCTTTAAAGCCAAGGCGGTGCATTCCTGTTTCCAGTTTGATATGAATAGGGTATTTTTTATCATATCCTGATTTCTGAACGGCTTCATAAAATAATTCCAAAACTCTGAAGCTGTAAATTTCAGGTTCCAGGTTGTATTCTATAATAGTCTGATAACTGTGCTGCTCAGGATTCATTACAATAATAGGAGTCGTAATTCCTTTCTTTCTCAGCTCCACACCCTCATCTACATAAGCAACTCCAAGATAGTCTATATGATGATGCTGAAGGAATTCTGATACTTCAAAACTTCCCAGACCGTAGGCATTGGCTTTTACCATAGCCATCATTTTCGTTCCCGGTTTCAGCAGTGATTTATGATAGTTGATGTTATGAAGAATGGCATTAAGGTTTATTTCCAATACGGTATCATGCTTTCTGAGTTCCAGAATATCTTTAAGTTTTTCGATCTCAAATTTTCTGGCACCTTTCAGCAGGATGATCTGATTTTCTATTTCAGTAAGATGTTTACTTTCAATAAGCTCTTTAGTGTCAATAAAAGTAAAGGTTTTAGCTTTAAATAATTCACTGAATATGGAAATTTCTTTACCGATCAGGAATACCGAATCAAAATTCTGATCATTCACCAGCTCTGCTACTTCTTCATACAATTCTTTGGCATTGGTGCTCACGCCTACGATGTCTGTCAGGACCAGAGATTTTTTTGCTTTATTGTATTCATTCAAAAACTGCAGGGCAGTCTTCAAAGAGTCGAGGTCAAGGTTGAAAGAATCATTGATGACAATATTGCCCTTAATTCCTTCAATGGCTTCAAGCCTCATTTCGACGGCCTTTAAAAGGTTGATTTTTTCGACGATCTTTTTATTTCCGATATTCAGTTCCTTGAGGACTGTGATAAGCGCCATAGCATTGGTTAACGTCGCTTCGTCTCTCTTATGGGCCGGAAAACTGATTTCTTCGCCAAAATATTCAACAATTATATTTTCATCTTTGGAAATATTGCTTTTGATGAAAACCTGGTTCTCTTTTTTGAAACCATAAGCAATTAGTTTTTTATCAGAATAGGCGTTTTTAATTTTTTGATCAACTAGGGAATTGTCACCATTATAAATGATCACTTCAGAATTCTTAAAAAGACTGATTTTTTCATTAATCAATTCTTCTTCGGAAGAAAAGTTGGCAGCATGAGCTGTTCCGATGTGTGTCAGCAATCCGATCTGAGGATGGAAAATATTTTCAAGTTTTTCCATTTCGTGCGGTTTTGAGATTCCCACTTCAAAAATTCCCAGCTGATGAGAATCATTGATCTGAAGAAGAGATAATGGTAATCCAATCTGGGAATTGAAACTCTTTGGACTTTTTACAGTAGGAAATTCATTCCACAGACATTGATATAACCATTCTTTTAAAATGGTTTTTCCATTACTTCCTGTAATTCCGATAGATTGTAAATGAGAATTTTCGAAATGATATTTTGCTAATTTCTGAAGAAACGCTACGGAATTTTCAACAATGATCAGGTTATATTTTCAAACTCCTGATAATGATGTTCAGAAATAATGACCTTAATACCCCTGTCCATTGCAGATTCAATAAATTTTTCCCCGGAATTTTTATGAGTATTGATCGCGATAAATGCTGTATTTTTGATAGAATAAATAATCCTGCTGTCATACGCTATATTTTTGATCAATAAATTTCCGTCTCCAATGATCTGTGCATTGGTGATCTCTGCAATGTGTTGTGCTGTATAGTTCATTGGTACCCTTTCTGCTTTATTTTAGACGAAATCGCAAAAAGGTAAAATAGTAAAAGGGGCTAAGATTTATTACATCATCCGGTTTTTTCCTTTTTAATATTTTACGATAGCTTTTTCGCTTTTCATTTTATATTAAGTTAAATATATTCTTAATGGTTTTGGCAACAGCTGATTCATAATGTAGCAGCTTCGCCTTCCGGTTATTTTCTTTTTGAAAGTACTTCGTCAATAAAAACACGGCGGCTTACTGCTTCATAGCTTTCTGTTTCTCCCAATTCTACCAGGTTATCTCCCTGGGAAATTCTCATGGAATAATTGGCAAGATTACCCGTTCTCTTACAAATAGCATGCACTTTTGTAACATATTCGGCAGTAGCCATCAGATTCGGCATAGGCCCGAACGGACGGCCCAGAAAATCCATATCCAACCCTGCGATAACTACTCTGATACCGCTATTGGCAAGCTGATTGGCAATATCAACAATGCTTTCATCGAAAAACTGAGCTTCATCAATTCCTACAACATCACAATTGGATGCCAGCAGAAGAATTTCATTTGGATTCTCTACTGCTGTACTGCGGATCTTATTCTGATTGTGGGAAACTACATCCTCTTCAGAATACCGTACATCCAGCTTAGGTTTAAAAATTTCCACATTCTGTCCTGCCATTTCTGCTCTTCGCAACCTGCGGATAAGTTCCTCGGTTTTACCGGAAAACATAGAGCCGCAAATCACTTCCATCCAACCGCTTTGTTTGGAATGATTAATTGTATTTTCTAAAAACATTTGTTAAATTAGCCGTATATTTTTAACATCAAAAGTAAGCAATTTTAATAAGAATCTTATTATGCAGAATATCCAAGATTTAAAGGAAAAGATTTTTTTGAATCCATGAATATCATTGATAATCTGGACAAAATAAGTCACATAGACGAATTACTTTCTAAGCAAGATCTTGTGGATGAGCTTGCTAACAGGATTTCTTTTTTGAAACTGCTGGAAAAAAATATTGAATACTTCGTCGCAGACAATCCGGTGCAGAACCCGGACAGCCAGTATGTCTCTTTTGCTTCAGGAGAAACAGAACATCATGATGCAAACGAAGTGACCGAAGAGGAAGCTATTTTCAATAATGAACTGAATGAAATTGACGAGAATGAAATTTTCCCTGACGGATCTGAAGAAGAAGCGGTTTTTAATAATCAGCTGAATGAAATTGTTGAAAACGAATTTCATGAAAATATAGTGAGCTTTGTAGAAAAAAGTTACACTGAAAATACTGAGGGCCAGATTTCTGACCATGAAATACAGGAAGAAGAAGCCGTGTTTAATAATCAGTTGAATGAAATTGATGAAACAGAAATATCAGCAGAACAAAGAGCCGTTCTGAACTTTGTAGATGAAGATAAAATTCTCGCAGATTCCACACCGGATTCAGATGAAGATCTTAATGAAGATCTTTATTACCATGAAGTAACTGAAGAAGAAGCGATTTTCAATAATCAGCTTAATGAAATAGAAGACGAGGAAAAATTTCTGAACAGGAATCAAAAAGAAGTTGATTCTGCGATCGTAAATGATACCAAAACATCAGTTACAGAGACAATTCCAAGTATTTTTGACAGCGAAACACTGGAAGACGAAATCCTGATCGAAGAAAGCGAAGAACAGTTTGTAGCTTCAAATGTTTCGATAGAGCAGGGAGAGATGGCTACTGAAACTTCCAATGTGGAAAATATTCTGAGCGAGATAAAAAATGATCATTCAGCAGAAGAAACAAAAGAAGAAAGCATCCTTGCCGAAGTTTATGACCGGAGAAAAATTGTTGAAATTGACAAACCTGTTCGCGAAGAAACCGATAAAAATCCTTCCGATGAGAGCTTTGAAAATTTAGAAGAATACCATCGGGAGAAAAAATAAAATTAGCCAATATCAAAGGAATGAAGGCTGTTCAGTCGCTTTTCGATGACGACCATCTGGAAAGAGATCTTCCTAAAGAAGAAAAACCGGCTCCGGCTGTGAAGGAAGACACGGGAAGTATCCTGAAATCCAATATTCCAACCAACTTCATGGAAGCAGACAAGCTGAAACCTGAATTTAAGCTGGATCTTAATGACAGGCTTGCCTTCACGAAGATGCTTTTGAAGGAAGCCAGGCAGATCTGAATGATACGGTATACCAGCTGAATCAGTTCAGGACACTGGATGAAGCCAAAGAATATCTGAGCGATCTGTACTACGAAAGAAAATGGAATAAAGTGGATGAATATGCCCAGAGGCTTTGGATATTGGTGGAAAATAAATTCTTATAATTTTGAGCGGAATCCTATATTTTGTTCCCACACCTGTCGGGAACCTTGAAGATATGACCTTCAGGGCAGTAAACGTCCTGAAAGAAGTTGATTATATTTTATGTGAAGATACCAGAACTTCCGGTGTGCTTTTAAAACATTTTGAGATCTCGAAGCCTTTAAAATCTTATCATTTGCATAATGAGCATCAGGCGACGGAAAAAGTGATTGCAGACCTTAAAAACGGCCAGAATATCGCTATTGTTACCGACGCAGGAACTCCCGGTATTTCGGATCCCGGATATCTGCTGGCAAAAGCGGGGGCAGACAACAATATTGAAATGATCTGCCTTCCCGGGGCTACTGCTTTGATTCCTGCCCTTGTAGTTTCAGGACTGCCCAATAATGAATTTCTATTCGCAGGATTTCTACCTCAGAAAAAGGAAGACAAACCAAACTGAAGCAGCTTGCTGAGGAAAAAAGACCATAGTTCTTTACGAAAGTCCCCATAAGATCAACACCACTCTGGAGCAGATTAAGGAGTTCTTTGGAGAAGAAACCAAAGTAAGCTTAAGCCGTGAGATTTCCAAGAAATTTGAAGAAACCAAACGTGGGACAATCAATGAATTAATTGAGTTTTCCAAAAGTAAAACTTTAAAAGGAGAGATTGTTCTTATTGTCAATAATTCTATTTAATTTTCCTTGAAAAAATTAGTTTTTGTATTATGTTCTGTAGTCTGTACAGCACAGACTAATCAGTATATGAAAGTAATCCTGTCGAAAAAAACAGGAAAAGAGATCAGTTCTTATTCTGAAGGATACGGAACAGCTTACGATCCCAGATCTAAAAAACAAGGTATTATAGATTCTTTGGGGAATATCACATTTGAATCTCCAGGGAGAAGTGTTTATCATATTTTCAAAAACCGGTTTATCCTGGATTCTGAAGAAGGAAGCAGCCGGAAATCAGCAGTTATTGATGAAAAAGGAAATGAGATTATTCCATTGGACAATCAGGAATTTAATACGCCCTGGTGGAGCAGAGAGCGGATTATTTCATCAAAACAGAATGCAGAAGCAGTCTTCGACTTTAACGGAAAGCAAATTATTCCTTACTCAGAAAAGATCCGTTTTTCAGGAAAGAACAGATTTTTTGTTTTAAAAGATAAAAAATGGTTCCTGTATGATCTTCACGGAACGCAGCTCAGTACCAGGGAGTTTAAAGAAGATTACAATTTTGAAGAGGATAAAGCACTCATCATTAATGAAGATGGTCAGAGCGAAATCATAGGAAGTAATGGCCAGACCTTACATACATTTTCTCAACAGGTGATCAACATCAGTGCTTATCCCTATCTGATTACCAGAAATAAAAGTACAGGCAAATATGGTTTGATCGATGCAGACGGAATTACGATTGCTGAAGAAATTTTTAATGATATCACTCCTGAATATTTCGGAAGAAGGGAATATATCTATTTCGGTAAAAACGGCAAAACAACTGTTTTCAGTAAGAAAGACAGGAAGCTGTATTCCCTGGCTTATCAATATCTGAATCCTTTACCGGATAAGTATTTCAGTACATATAACGATAAAACAAAGAAATATGGTGTTGTAGACCTTGAGGAAAGGTTATTTTTCCTCAGGAATATGATTTCATAAGAAGCTTTACCATTTCCGGAAAAGACTTTATTTATCTTAAAAAGGAAATGAAGAGAAATTTCTCGATAATGATCTTAAGAATATGATAGAAGAAGGATTTCAGGTTTTTGGCTTTTATCCTGATGATCTCATTATTGGAAAGGACAATACATATTACAGCTTTTCAGTGGCCGGAAAAAGGTTGAAAGAATTAAAAAATATCAGCTGGATAAAGAATGAGGATGTTGGATATTTTAATCCTCTTAACCAGTACTCCAAACCTTTGGTTTGCAGGAATACTGATAATTTTTATGGCATTCTGGATGGGAAAGGAACAGAAATTGTACCCTTTGTTTACGAAGATATCATAACTTTCGGGAATGCTGAAAATGAAATTGTAGTGAAAAAAGAAGGGAAGTTCGGCGTTTCCAATTTCCAGAATGAGCCTCTGAAAGAAATTGTGTATGATAAATATTTCTGGCAGAAAGAAGTACTGAGGCTGGATCAAAACAAAAAAAGTGATTTTATCTATTTCACCAGATTTAAAAATAATTCTGCCCAACTATAATAAATATAAATAATCATCAAAAAAAGATGAGTATTTTAACAATTTAAATGGGTTGAATAACAATTTATAATATCTTTGCAAACCGTTTAATTCCGGAAAGGAATTGTAGAGACTACAAGAGTCAGCTCACACAAGCTGAATGAGTTATAAAGAAAATAATTGTCAATAGATATGAAAATATTAGAAGGAAAAGTAGCACTAATTACCGGAGCTACAAGAGGAATCGGTAAAGGTATCGCTGAAATGTTTGCCCAGCAGGGAGCAAAAGTAGCATTTACCTACGCCGGCTCTGTAGACAAAGCAAAAGAATTAGAAGCAGCTTTAAGTTCTGTAACCCAAATTAAAGGATATCAGTCTGACGCATCAGATTATGATGCTGCTCAGAAATTGGTGGATGAAGTAATGACAGAGTTCGGGCAGATTGATATTTTGGTAAACAATGCAGGGATTACAAAAGATAACCTGTTATTGAGAATGTCCAAAGAAGATTGGGATAAAGTAATCAAAGTAAACCTGGATTCAGTTTTCAACCTTACGAAAGCGGTAATCAAACCAATGATGAAAGCAAGATCAGGTTCTATCATCAATATGACTTCTGTAGTAGGAGTGAAAGGAAATGCCGGACAGGCCAATTATGCAGCTTCTAAAGCAGGGGTAATAGGGTTTACAAAATCAGTAGCGTTGGAATTAGGATCTAGAAATATCAGGTGTAATGCTATTGCTCCTGGATTTATTGAAACGGAAATGACGGCTGTCCTGGATGAAAAAACAGTTCAGGGATGGAGAGAAGAAATTCCGATGAAGAGAGGAGGACAGCCTGCAGATATCGCGAATGCATGTGTATTCCTGGGCAGCGAAATGTCAGCATATATTACCGGACAGACATTAAACGTTGACGGTGGAATGTTAACCTAGAAAATGAAAAAAGTACAGAATATAATAGTATTCTTGTCAGTTTTACTATTCATCGGTCTGACGTACATTAGTTTTTTTAATGTATATCAGACCGATGATTATTTCTGGTCCTATACTACCAGAAAGCTTGGGCTGCTGCAAAGCTTTATAGACACCTATACACAATGGGGCGGAAGATATTTCGGATATTCCATTAATATGTTTAATCCTGTCTTCTATGACAGCAATAATATTGTCCCCAAAATATATCCTGTCTTTCTGATCTTCTCTTTCATTGGAGTTTCGGTATTAAACTTTAAAGGGTATTTCAACTATTCTCTGAAGGAGTCCGTTAAAAAAGGATTTCTTTTGTTTTTCTTTTATACAGTCCTTCTGGTAAGCTTACCGGAACATTACTTCTGGATTACGGGGTCCAATATTTATTTTGTTCCTGTTATTCTATCCGGTATTTTACTTTATTTTTTCAGAAAATATGAAGATACAGACAGGAAGATATGGTTTTACCTTTCAGCTTTGCTGATCCTCATTCTGATGGGATCTAATGAGATTCTGGCATTGATTCTTGAAGGGCTTTTATTAGTGACCTGTTACCGGAAACGCAATAAAGAAAGCTTGATCCTGGCATTGCTGGGAACCGTATTTCTGCTCATATGTTTTCTCGCACCCGGAAATTTCAACAGAATGGGGGAAGTGGAAAAAGGAATTGTTAAATGGCTGAAAAGAGCTGCTCTTTTCGGGGCGGATACTGCATATGTAGTATTTAAGGTGATTCTTATATTACCGTTATTTATAAAGGTTTTTGAAGAAGAACTTAAAAAGATTGCTGGTAAGGTTACATACAGGCAGGCTGTTTTATTCTGGTCAGTATCATTGCTCCCTTTGTTATTTACAAGCTATATTCTCACCTCTGTTGCAAGACAGTTCGAAAGTATACTTTTTTATTTTCTGCTTACTTTTTCACTGTTATTATATTTTAAATGGAAAAAGATTAAAAAGTTCTGGTGGCTTTCCCTTCTCATTGTTTTGCTTCCGGAGCTCAAAATTTTCCCCGGAAAATATTCTTACTTTAATATTGATTTTAATAATGAAAATATAATAATGGAAGTTCTGGATACAGATCTGAAAGAATATGAAAGAGAAATGAACCAAAGAATAGATACCATCAGAAACTCTCCTGAAGATTCAGTTGTGGTGGATAAAATAAAAGAAGTTCCGAGGATTTTATATATGGATGAAATGGCTTCTGTAAAAGAACAGGAGACCTACGTAAATGATCAGCTTCAGAAGTATTTCAATAAAAAATACATCAGAACAAAAGAATAAAGGCTTTAGAATTATTATCTAAAGCCTTTGTTTATTAATCTTTAAAAACCTGGTTTTCCTGTTCCTGAACCCTTATAAAAGTAGTTCGCTTGGAAAGTTCTTTCAGTTTCGAAGCTCCTACATAGGTACATGTAGACCGGACACCTCCTAAAATATCCTTTACTGTTTCAGAAACCGGACCTTTATAAGCTACTTTTACTGTCTTTCCTTCAGAAGCACGGTATTCTGCCACGCCTCCGGAATGCTTATCCATTGCCGTTTTAGAGCTCATCCCATAGAAAAGACGGTATTTTTTACCGTTTTCTTCAATCATTTCTCCGCCGCTTTCATCGTGCCCGGCAAACATTCCTCCCAGCATTACGAAATCTGCACCGCCGCCGAAGGCTTTTGCAACATCACCGGGAACTTTGCATCCTCCGTCAGCAATGATATGTCCTCCTAAGCCGTGGGCAGCATCAGCACATTCAATAATTGCAGAAAGCTGAGGATATCCAACCCCGGTTTTTACTCTGGTAGTACATACGGATCCCGGGCCAATACCTACTTTTATGATATCTGCTCCTACCAGAAGAAGCTCTTCCACCATTTCTCCGGTAACCACATTTCCTGCGATAATAATTTTCTCCGGAAAATTAGCCCTTGCTTTCTTCACAAATTCAACAAAATGCTCAGAATACCCATTGGCTACATCTATACAGAGAAACTCGATTTTTGGATGCTTTTCGAGGATCAGCCTTATTTTTTCTTCATCTGCCTTTCCTGTTCCTGTACTTAAGGCAATATACTGGTGAATACTCTCAGGCTGGCTGTTGAGAAACCGGCTCCATTCATCAGGAGTATAATGTTTGTGAACAGCAGTAATAATTTTTCTTTGGCCAGTTCTACTGCCATTTCAAAAGTCCCTACTGTATCCATATTAGCAGCAATTACCGGAACTCCTGTCCATTTTTTCTTGGTATGCTTAAAGGTAAATTCTCTTTGGAGATCAACTTCCGAACGGGATTTTAAAGTAGAACGCTTAGGGCGGAACATTACATCCTTGAACCCCAGTTTTATGTCATATTCTATACGCATTTTGTAATTATTTGTCAGAATAAAGGTAGTGAATAATATGAAATAGTGTATTTTTGAAATAATGGATTTTCCTGTAACCTTTCATATTTTCGGCAAAACAATCCTTGCGCATCCGCTTTTTGAGGCTGCCGGAATGTTTTTGGGTATGAGATATTATTTTTATCTGAAACGTAAGTCCGGGGAAAAACTTTCTTTCAATACTTCTGCAGCGGTTTTAATAGGCGCTACTGCCGGAGCTTTGATAGGCTCCAAGCTGATCGGAAATCTTGAAAATCCTTATGCATTATTTGAAAATTTTTCTATCAGAAAATTCTGGTCAAACAATACCATTGCAGGAGGTCTGGCCTTTGGCTTACTGGGAGTAGAGCTGGCAAAAAAGATTGTACACCATAAAGAAAGTACGGGAGATCTTATTGTTTTTCCCCTGGTATTTGCTATGATTATAGGCAGAATAGGGTGCTTTCTTACCGGTATTGGTGAAGAAACATATGGTATTCCTACTGATTCTGTTTTTGGAATGCATTTGGGGGACCAATATCTCAGGCATCCTGTTGCTTTGTATGAAATAGCCTTTTTAATTCTTCTTTGGATAGGATTAAAGTATATTCAGAATCGTAAGAAATACCCTTCCGGCTTTATATTTCAGCTGTTTATGCTCAGCTATTTTACATTCAGATTCTTTTTAGATTTTATAAAACCAAAGGTAGAAATCATTGGAAATATGGGTACGATTCAAATGGTCTGTATCTGCGTAATTATTTACTACATTTATAAAATTAAAAATACCGGATCTTTATATTTAAAAGAGTCAAGATGAAAACATTAACTATTTTAGAAGGCAATCTCAATCTGGCAGGGTTGGTGGTAATGATTGTTGGTGCGATTATTTTGGTTGCACTGGTTCTTTCCCTTATTGTCACTGTTGTGACAAAAACCATCTACGAATGGAAAGGAGACCGGAAATTTACCAAAAAACAATTTATCCAGACCATGCTTATATCCCTTCTGATCTGTGGACTGATCAGCGGCTATATTTGCGGAGGACTTTAAAAAATTTGCTATGCCAGTAAGAAATTATACCTATTACGATTATACTATCAGTCTTTGCCCGGAATGTCTTAAAAGGGTAGGAGCTAAAATCATTATTGAGGATGAAACTGTTTTTATGACCAAACGATGTCCGGATCATGGTTTTTTTAAAACAAAAATAGCTTCTGATGCACATTATTATAAAAATATAAGAAACTATAATAAAGCCTCTGAAATGCCCCTTCATTTCGGAACTGATGTGGAATATGGCTGTCCTTATGATTGCGGGCTATGTGTAGATCATGAACAGCATAGCTGTCTTTCAATTGTGGAAGTTACAGACAGGTGTAATCTGACCTGTCCCACCTGTTATGCGATGTCCTCACCTCACTATGGAAGTCACAGAAGCCTGGAAGAAATTGAGGCTATGTTTGATGTTATCGTAAAAAATGAAGGAGAGCCGGATGTAGTGCAGATCAGTGGAGGAGAGCCCACTATTCATCCGGAGTTTTTCAAAATTATGGATATTGCCAAGTCAAAACCAATCAAACATCTGATGCTGAATACCAACGGAATCAGAATAGCCAATGATCCGGGGTTTGCTGAACAATTGGCTACGTATGCTCCTGAGTTCGAGATATACCTTCAGTTTGACTCATTTAAACCTGAAGTACTGGAAGATTTCAGAGGGAAGGATCTTACGGCAGTCAGAATGAAGGCGCTGGAAAAACTCAATGAGCTTAACCTTTCTACCACATTGGTGATTGTCCTTCAAAAAGGTAAAAATATTGATGAAATAGGAAAAATTATAGAATTTGCCCTGAAACAGAAATGTGTAAGAGGTATTACCTTCCAGCCTGTTGAAATTGCCGGAAGAAACCGGGAAGATTCTGCTCATGAAAAAATTACCTTAACTGAAGTAAGGCAGGAAATTATCAATCAGTTTCCGTTATTAAATCCTGATGATATTATTCCTGTTCCCTGTAACCCGGATGCTCTGGCTATGGGATATATCTTAAAACTTCAGGGTGAAACAATTCCTCTGACCCGATATATCAATCCTGCTGATCTTCTGAATAATGAATCAAGAAACACGATTGTTTACGAACAGGATAAGGGATTGCATATGCAGCTGCTGGATATTTTCAGTACGGGGATTTCCGTAGATAAAGTCCAGCCTAAGGTCAATCAGTTATTGTGCTGCCTGCCTGAAGTCTGTGCTCCGGATCTTGGCTATGATAACCTTTTCAGAATAATTATCATGAACTTTATGGATGCTCATGATTTTGATGTAAGGGCAGTGAAAAAGTCATGCGTACATATTGTCAATAAAGATCTGAAGTTAATCCCTTTTGAAACAATGAACCTTTTTTACAGGGATGAGAAAAAGGCTTACCTGGAAGAGCTCAGAAAAGAAGATAAAGTATTATTTTAACAACATAAAAAATAAAGCGTGAAATCTGATTTCACGCTTTTATTTCTCTTTGATTATTTTACCTCTTTTACATTTTCAAAAGTCATCACCTCTTCCAGCGTTTTCATATATTCGTATGCGGTCAGGTCAAATTTTACCGGAACAATGGAAATATATCCGTTAGCCAATGCTGTTTCATCAGCATCCTCAGAATCATCCATATTGTTGAAATATCCGGTCAGCCAGTAATATTTTTTACCATGAGGATTGATTCTCTCATCAAAGCTTTCTTCCCATTTTGCATGCGCCTGTTTACATACTTTTACACCTTTTATTTCTCCGGCCGGAAGTTTAGGAATATTGACATTCAGTACAATTCCTTTGGGCATTGGGTTTTCCAGCGTTTTTCTTACGATATTCTGAATAAATTCTTTAGCCTGGGTAAAATCTGCTTCCCAGCTGAAATCAAGTAATGAAAATCCGATAGCAGGAATACCTTCCACACCAGCTTCTACTGCAGCAGACATGGTTCCTGAATAGATCACATTGATAGAAGAGTTCGCACCGTGATTAATTCCTGAAACGACAATATCAGGCCTTCTTTTCAGAATTTTATCAAGAGCCATTTTGACACAGTCTACAGGAGTTCCGCTGCATGAAAAATCAGTTTGAGGGCCCTCCAGGGTAACTTCTTCGTAGCTTAAGGTAGAATTAATGGTAATAGCGTGGCCTTTTCCACTTTGAGGAGAATTGGGTGCTACAACAACTACTTCTCCGATTTCATTCATAAAATTTACAAGATTTCTGATACCGGGAGCTGTAATTCCATCATCATTAGTCACCAGAATAAGTGGTCTTTCCATAAATTATCTTTAATTTTTTTATTCAAATAATATTGTGAGTCTGTTCATTTTCAGAATGGAACAGATAGATTTTCAACACATCAAATGTAGGTAAAAATAAGACGCGATAAAACAGCAGATGCAGTATTGATTTCTTTGAAATCAAAATTGAGTTTCATCTGTTTTAACCATAAAATAAGATTGGAAACCGGATTATCAGAAAATACAATGTTCAGAAAAGTAAACCGAAATAAATACTTTGAAAAGGAAGAATTTTTTGTGACCGGTGTCATTATTCATCAGTTTATCTTAAAATTTACAGATGCATTTCCAGCAGGAATCTGTTGAAATTCTGAGGAAAAGCACCTGTAAAGACTGATGTTTTTGTTACGTGATTTGAAAAAGAATTAATCAAGTGGTTTTCTGCCGGAAATAATGTTATAAAGAATAACAACAATGGCAATAACCAGTAAGACATGAATTAAATAGCCGGTACTCATACCCGGAACTATTCCTAACATTCCTAAAAGCCAAACGACGATGCAGATAACTGCGACTAACCATAGTAAACTTTTCATAACTTAATATTTTGAATTTGTATACATCAATACCATCATATTTTATGCCTTAATGGTTGAAAACAGATTTTTGTGGTACCTGTTTTGCGATTTTTAATGAAAAAAATTGGAAAAAAACCTCGTAAAAAGAAATAAAATAATATGGTTTTGGATTGAAACTGCCTGACAGCAGGAAACGGATAACACTGTTTTGATTATTTGCAAATCTCTTTAAATAAAAATGACCAAAACTGTCGATATTTGTAAATAAGGTATTAAATTTGATCATTTGTAACAGTACCAAACTTACTGCTACTAATTATTATACTTATTTTAAAAAAATTAATAAATAAAGACAGTTTATGTGGAAAAATTTCAAACTGAATAAATTTTTACTCCTGATTCCATTAACCAGTCTAATGTTTTGTTTCAACTCGCCAAAGAATGACGATGAAAAGATGCAGACAATAATGGTGAGCGTAAAAAACACACTTTCTTATCTGCATTACAGCCCGAAAACTATCAATGATGCCTATTCGAAGGACGTTTATAAGCATTATTTCGAATTGGTAGACCCGGCAAAAAGATATTTCCTGCAATCTGATATGGACGAATTCAGCAAGCATGAAACAAAGCTTGATGATTATATAGGACAGGGTGATCTGACATTTTATAAACTTACCATTGACAGATTATACCAGAGAGTGGATGAAATCGATAAAATCACACAGGATATCTTCAGTAAACCGATCAATCTTCAGGAAGATGAAACCCTTACCCTTGAGCCAAAACTAAAAAAAGTACCTGCCAACAAACAGGAACAGTATAATGAGTGGAAAAAGTTCATCAAATACAATATCCTTCAGGAAGTTGAATCGATGAACAGTAAGGAAGAAGCTCAGAAAGAAAAGAAAGATTCTGTTCAGAAATTCAAACTGAAAGATACCATCAAACTGAAGGTACTTACTCAGGATGAAAAGATCAAAAAAGCTACAGATGAAGTAAAAGATCTTGTAAAAGATACCTTTACCAGATTCAAAAAGAGAAAGAAAATGGATTGGTTTACCGTGTATATGAATGCATATACAGAAGTATTTGATCCGCATACGAACTACTATTCTCCAAAAGATAAAGAAGATTTTGATACCCAGTTTACCGGAAAAGTAATCGGTATCGGGGCGCTGATCCAGGAGAAAAAAGGAAATCTTTATCTGGGAGCTCTTACCATTGGCGCACCGGCATGGAAGTCTAAACAGCTTTCAGAAGGCGATAAAATCCTGAAAGTAAGATCCAAACCTAAAGAAGATGCGGTAAATGTTGTAGGAATGCTTTCTGATGAGGCAGTAAGGCTGATCAGAGGGGAAAAAGGAACTCCGGTAACATTAACGGTTCAGAAAAAGACGGTACCATTAAAGATGTAACCATGATCCGTGAAGAGGTCGCTATTGAGGATACCTTTGCAAGAAGCATCGTTGTAAATGCTCCAAACGGTAAGAAATATGGTTTCATCAACCTTCCAAGCTTTAATGCGGATTTTGAAAATGCAAAAGGAAGAAATGCTTCTGATGACATTAAGAATGAGATTGTTAAGCTTAAAGCCCAGAATATTGAAGGAATCATTCTTGACCTTAGAAATAATGGTGGAGGTTCTTTAACTGAAGTAGGCGATATTATGGGGCTTTTCATGGAAGCAGGACCTTATGTTCAGGTAAAAGACGGAAACGGAAAAATACAGACGCTTAAAAATAAAAATGAAACGCCTATCTGGACTGGTCCGCTGGTAATCATGCAAAATGAACTTTCTGCATCCGCTTCGGAAATCCTTGCGGGAGTAATGCAGGATTATGGAAGAGCAATGATCATCGGGTCTCCTCAGTCTTTCGGAAAAGGAACCGTTCAGACTTTTGTTGATCTGAACAGATTCCTGAATACAGAAGATGACTTCGGATCCTTAAAACTGACCATCCAGAAATTCTACAGAATTACAGGAGAATCTACCCAGAGAAAAGGAATTGTATCCGATATCCAGATGAAAGACTTCTTTACCTATGCTGAGGTAGGAGAGCGATATGATGATTATGCATTGGCATGGGATAAAATTTCCCCTACAAAATTCCAGAAACTGAACTATTTCAATATTCAGGCCCTGGAAAAAGCAAGTGCTGACAGAATGGCTAAAAACAGCAATTATCAGTTGTTGTTGGAATCTGCCCAGTGGAGAGAAAAGCTGGATAAAGAAGAAAACATTACGCTGAATATAACGAAGTTCAACGAACTGATGAAGAACAGAAAATCTCAGATCGAAAAGTTCAAGGCTTTGACAAAATTTGAGAACGGACTTCAGTTTATCATGTACCCAAGTGAGATTGAAAGAGAGAAAAAGATGAAGCTTTCAAGAAAAAATCTGAAATGTGGATTAAGAATCTGAAAAAAGATCTTTACCTGCAGGAAGCAATGAATATTGTCTCAGATATGGGCGCTAAGTCCTAATCATAAAAAAACCGCTAACCAAAAAGGTTAGCGGTTTTTTATTGAATAAAAGTAAATTATTTAATTTCTACACATCCTACTCTTCCTCCTGCATTTCCTGTAGGCTGAGTATGGAAGTCATCTGCTGCTGCATGTACAATAAGGCCTTTTCCGATAATGTTTTTAGACTCATCTGTACAGCCCAGACACCATTTGTCTGTTTTGAAAGTTAATGTTGCTGTTCCGTTCTGGTCGGCAACCAGGTTTCCTATATCTCCCATATGGAAATGTTCGGCTCCCCATTTACCATGATCATTCTTGGAAGGATTCCAGTGACCGCCCGCAGATGTCCCATCTGCCGCGGAGCAGTCTCCTTTTTCATGAATGTGTACTGCATGGATTCCAGGAGTAAGGTTCGTGATGTCCAGCTTCATTGTTACCTCACTTCCGTTTTGGGTAAACTTCGCTGTTCCTCCTGTCTGTGTTCCGCTTTTGGCATTTACAGAGTACGTTTTTGTAGTTCCGCATGATGCTGCTAAAAATGCACACCCTGCCAGTAATGCTAATGTTTGTACTTTCATTTTTTAAATGATTTATAGTGATTTTACCCTAAATTTAAAAAAGATTTTCCAATGCGCTTTATGATTCCTGTCTTTTTTCAAAAGATACTGCGTATTACAGCTTTATTCCATCTTGTTTTAATCACGGCTCATCCACTTATGATCAGATTGTTATTGGCATTAAAACAACCCGGAAAAAGCTTATTTTTAACGTGGAATTATTATATATAAACATGGTCATTCTGTACACCTTTATCAGCGAAGAAAAACATCTGTTTTTTTTGGACAGATACATGTCCGGTTTTTCTCCGGAAACTCAACAGGCTATCCTGAGATACAGAAGATGGCAGGATGCACAGCTTTCTTTACTGGGAAAAGTTCTTTTACAATACGGATTGAGAGCTTATTATAATATCTCTGATATAGAGACAGGTCTTCTCCCTAACAGAAAACCCTACCTGAAGGATCATCATCTTCATTTCAATATATCGCATTCCAAAGATCTTGTTGTCTGCGCCATTGCGGAATATCCTTTGGGAATAGATGTGGAATTCAATGATCCGAAGATCAGCTATCAGGATTTTATATTTCAGATGACAGACAGAGAACTTCTTGAAATTCAAAATGCTGACGATAAAATAAAAGGATTTTTCACCTATTGGACAAGAAAGGAAGCTGTAATCAAAGCGCATGGAGACGGAATGATGATTCCCCTGGAATCTTTCGAAATAGCAAATAACGAATGTATTATTGAAGGGGAAAAGTTCTTTACCAGAGAGATTTTTATTCATGAAGGCTACCACGGATATATCGCCTCTTCAGACCGGGAAATTAAAAAAGCTGTTCCTCTTTTAAACATTGGGAAGAAGCTGGTTTATAACTGATGAATGCATAAATTTCTGAGAATAGCAATAATAGACAAACAAATCTCAGCCTGAAAAAATATCTTTGTGCACATATACTTTTGAATTGGAAGAATATAAAAAACGGATTGTAAAAACACTTCAATATATTGATAACCATCTTGATGCAGATTTGTCTCTGGAGAAAGTTTCAGAGGTAAGTGCCTATTCCCCGTTTCATTTCCACAGAATATTTAAGCTGGTTACAGGGGAAACTCTTCAGAACTATATTATCAGGAAGAAAACAGAAAAGAGTGCTCTGTGTCTTGCCTTGCATAAAAGTATGGAAATAAGGGATATCTACTGGGATCTTGGATTCTCCAGCCATTCTGCTTTCTGCAAAACATTCAAAAAATATTACGGATTAGCGCCTACGGAATTCAGGAGGTCGGCACCGGAAAAGTTTCACAGGATTGTACAGAAGCAGAGCAAGAACGGACAAGTTGATACGGTTTTCAGCCAATACATTTGCAACATCGAAAACCTGTTAAACTGGACGAAAGTGAATTTAAAAATTGAAGTAAAAGAAATGCCGGAAATGCACCTGGCATCCGTAATGAGCCTTGGAATAGCCAATGTAGAGCCTTCTTTCAATGTATTGGTAGACTGGGCGGTAAAGAAGAATCTTTTTCCCAAAGAGAATGTGAAAATGATTTCCGTTTATCATGACAGCTGCAAAATAACACCTCTTGATAAAGTCAGGATTCACGCCTGCATGCTTCTGGATGAAAAACTGCAGAAACAGCAAGGAGAAGTTTTTGCGGAAACTTTAGATGCCGGAAAATACATTGTAGGAAGTGGTGAAGTTACCCTGAATGACTTTGAGCAATGCTGGGTCTCTTTGTTTTTATGGATGAATGAGCACCATTACACGATGAGGAGAACCTTTCCCTATGAAATTTATCACTCTAATTTTAAAGAACATCCGGAAGGAAAAATGGTTGTGGATTTTTGTATCCCGGTTCATTAATTACCATTCGGTAGCAAAAGAATGCCTTTCGGTAACAATTTTTTTACAGGAAGGTATTTACTGTGCTATTTTTGACGCAGAAAACAATAAAAATGAAAACACAAGGACAAAACATACCGGTTCTTTTTTTCCTGATTGCCTCCATTATGGGATATTCTCAGGTGAAAATATCGGGGAAAGTATTCTTCAAAAACAAAGGAGTGGCCGAAGTAAATGTAACACTTAAAGATACTTACGACGGGACAACCACTGATACACAAGGTAATTTTACATTTGAAACCTCAGAAAAAGGAGCTCATATCATTACTTTTACCCATCCGAAATATGAAAATGTAGAAAGACCGGTTTCTATTGAAAATCAGGATGTTTCTTTGAATATCGACCTTAAAGAACAGATCAGCGAAATTGATGCAGTTGTCGTTTCTGCAGGATCTATTGAAGCCAGCGATAAAAAAAGAGCAACAGCGCTGCTTACTCCCATTGATATTTATACCACAGCAGGAGCCGATGGGCAGATTTCTTCAGCACTGACGTATCTTCCCGGGGTACAAAAAGTAGGCGGAACAGAAGGTCTTTTCATTAGAGGGGGTACAGGAACGGAGTCTAAAATTTTTATGGATGGAAGTCTTATCAACAATTATTTTTCCAATTCAGTTCCGGGAATTGCAGGAAGAGATCAGTTCAATACCTCTCTTTTTAAAGGAAATATATTTTCAAGTGGTGGCTATTCTGCACTGTATGGGCAGGCTCTTTCAGGAGCATTGATGCTGGAAAGTGTGGATCTTCCGGATGAAACTTCTTATAATGTTGGGATTTCACCTATTTTCCTGAATGCCGGCTTTCAGAAGTTATCAGGTAATAAAAATTATTCGTACGGGGCTACAGCAGGATATTCTCTTTTAAGTCTGATGCAGAAAGTTTTTAATTTTAATACAGATTTTGTTGAAGCGCCACAAGGGTTTAACGGAGACCTGAATTTCAGATTTAAAACAAAATCAGGAGGATTTTTTAAATACTACGGAATGTTCAACTCCAATAGAATGGGTGTAAAGTCGGAAAGTCTTGAACCCGGATCCGATTTCAGCCTGGTAAAGCTTAATGGTAAAAATACTTTTCATAATCTCTCTTTTAAGCAGAAATTCGGAAAATATCTGCTGAATGTGGGTGGTTCTTACTCTTATAACAGATCGGATCTTCATTTTTCTACAGAAACCAGTGATATCGAATCTAACAGAAGCCAGCTTCTGACAGACGGAAATTATCTGAATTTTAAAGCTGTTCTTGAAAGAAAAATCAACAGGATAAGTGCAGTAAGGGGAGGTTTTGAACTTAATAATACCGATGAAAACCTGAATTTTGAAGCCGTACAAAAGCATTACAAGGATTTGATCTCATCAGCTTTTGTTGAAACAGATCTCGGCTTCAGTAATGCATTGTCAGCGAAAATAGGAGTAAGAACGGAACATTCATCATTCTTAGGGAAGAACAATATTGCACCACGTTTTGCGGTTGCCTATCGTCTGGCAAAAGACTGGACCACTTCGTTAGCTTACGGACTTTTTATCAGAATCCGGAAAGTAAATACATCAACGGACCTGCAAATCTTGGTTTCCAGAAATCTCAGCATTATATCTTCCAGGTTCAGAGAGCATCAGAAGGCAGAACTTTACGTTTTGAGGCATTTTACAAAAAATATGACCAGTTGATTAAAACGTTCAATATTACCCAGGATAAAGAGCAGAATCAGCAGATCCAGACTGCACTGAACAATAATGGATACGGATATGCCAAAGGACTGGAGTTTTTCTGGAGAGATAATAAAAAAACATTTGAAAATATTGATTACTGGATCAGTTACTCGTATCTGGATTCAAAAAGAGATTTCCTGAATTATCCTGTGAGCCTGCAGCCAGGTTTTGCAGCAGAACATACGCTTTCAGCAGTGGCAAAAAGATTTATTCCGGAATGGAAACTAGGGGTAAACCTGTCTTATACCTATGCGAAAGGACGTCCTTATTATGATATTGCATCTAAGACTTATAATGGAGAAGTGATTAATTATACACGTAATGAAGGGAGATTGAAAGATTACAACGCATTGAATTTCAGTATCAATTATCTTCCGAATATCGGTAAAAAGGATGCGAAATCTTTTCCCGTATTTGTGCTGAGTATCAGTAATATTTTAGGATCAAAAAATGTATATGGCTATAATTTCTCGGCAGATGGCTCCAGAAGCTCCGCAATTGTGCCGCCGGTCAATACTTTTGTATTCATAGGAGCATTTATAAGTTTCGGAGTAGACAAAACAGATGATGCTATCAATAATAATTTATAAAAAACATAACTTAGAACCCACAAACATCACTAACTTTTAAAATTTGAATCATGAAAAAATACCTTTAAGCTTTGCTTTAGCTTTTATGAGTTTAACTGCTTTTGCACAGGCAGATTACGACAAAGTAATGTCTGATAAAATCGCCAGGATAGAAACCTGTAAAACACCGGAAGACTTCCAGGCACTGTCCAACGACTTCCAGAGAATAGGGAGCAAAGAAAGCTCGAAATGGCTTCCGGCTTACTATGCCGCTTTTTCTTTAATTCAGAAAGGAAGAGTCCTGATGAGAGAGGGGAAAATGCAGGAGCTGGATGTTATCGCTGATCAGGCTGAGAAACACCTTTCAATGGCTCAGAATCTTGCCGGAACTGATAATGCGGAAATTCATCTGTTGAGAAAAATGTCTTATTCTCTGAGAATGATGGTAAATCCTGCCCAGCGTTACATGACAGACGGTGCAAGAGCAGCAGAAGAGCTTAATGTTGCAGAGAAATTAGATCCTTCAAATCCGAGAATTGCCCTGATCAAGGCAGAAGATACGTATTTTACTCCTGAACAGTACGGAGGCAGTAAAACGAAGGGATTGGAGATGTTTAAAGATGCTCAGACAAAATTTAAAGCCTACAAACCCAAAACTGTTTTAGATCCTAACTGGGGAAAAGCTGAAGCAGATTATTTCCTGAGCCTGCCTGCAGAAAAAGCAAAATAGTTTTCTATATTTTACGTAAAAATCAACCTTCATTCGTGAAGGTTTTTTTATACCATTCAGAAAAGAAAATCAGCCCTTCGGTAAGAATTAATTTTTGATACCTTTAATAAAAACTAATTTTGAGTCAAGAAAACAGATCATGAAGCGTAAATACCTTATAACATTACTTTGGACTTCGTTAGGAACCACATTGTTTTTTTTCTTGTTTTTTAATGATGAAAAGACAATGCAGACCTTTTTGATCACTTTGCTCCTTTCGACGATGTATTCTTTTGTTCTGGGGTTTGGAAACGGATTCATCAATGAATTTCTCAATAAAAAATTTCCCTGGTCAGAAGCTACCCGTACGAGGGCTGTCTTAAGTATTGTTTCCATTATCATCGGAAACTTTGTTCTGGTCTATTTCTGTAATTATATGAACTATGTTGTCATTCAGAAAACAGCCAGTGCAGAAGAGTTTTTCTCATCAAAATATGGAGTTACCAATTGGTTTATGATCAATATTGCTCTGCTGATCTCCGCTTTTCTGCACGCAAAAAGTTTTATGGAGGAGCTGAAGAAGACTTCCAGAAAAGAAGTGGTGGAGCAGAAGCTTATTGCCAAATCTGCGAATGCACAGTTTGAGAGTTTAAAGAACCAGCTGGATCCTCATTTCCTTTTTAATTCGTTGAATGTCTTAAGCTCCCTGATTGATGAAAATCCCCGACAGGCTCAGAAGTTTACCGCTTCAATGTCAAAGATTTACCGCTATGTACTTGAACAGAAAGATAAGGAGCTGGTGACGGTAGAAGATGAAATAGAATTTGCAAAAACCTATTGTGAACTTTTAAAAACAAGGTTTGAAGACAGTGTGGATTTCAGTTTTGATGTTCCCGGGGGAGACTATCAGAAATATGTGGTTCCGCTTTCCCTGCAGCTGCTGCTTGAAAACTGTATCAAACATAATTTTGCGACATCGTCAAAACCACTTACTATCAGAATTTTTTCAGACGGAAATACCCTCTGCATTGAAAACAATCTGCAGGTACGAGAACAGATCAAAGAAAGCTCCGGGATTGGTCTTGCCAATATTGTACAGCGTTATTCTCTTCTTACAGAAAGAAATGTCTTTATAGAAAAATCTGAAGATCATTTTAAAGTAAAGCTTCCGATGCTTTTAGCTAAGCCTCAGATTACCATTGAAGAACCTGAAGAGGAGGCTGCTGCTTATAAAAGAGCCCAAAAGAGGGTAAGAGAAATGAAAAAGTTTTATTCCAGCCTGATTACGTACTGTATTATTATTCCTTTTTTATTCTTTGTCAATCTTTTAACAAGTAAGGGAGAGTATTGGTTTTGGTATCCGGCATTAGCCTGGGGAATGGTTTTGGCTTTCAGGGCTTTCAAAATTTTCGGAATCGGGGAGTCCTGGCAGGAAAAGAAGATCAGAGAAATTATGAATCAACAAAAAAACAGAAGCAATGGAAAAATTTGATGAAAATGATATCCACTATCAGCAGGCTAAAAAGCAGGTGGAACAACTGACCGGCTTTTATGGGCATTTATTTGTTTATGTGGCAGTAAACATCATTATTGTCTTTTATAATATTTCACATCTGGAACCGGGAGAAAGCTATTTTCAGTTTAAAAACTTCTTCACTGCCATCTTTTGGGGAATCGGACTTCTGGCTCATGCGCTTTCCGTTTTTTTACCAAAAATCGGAGCCGTAAAAAAGTGGGAGGAAGATAAGATCCGTGAAATAATTGATAAGAAAAAAAATCATTAAAAAACAGCAAACTGTGTAAATGCAGGCTTCGTTTTTAGTGATTCATTTAAAAATTAACCATAAAAACCTAACGGAAATGAATACTTTATCCATTCTATTTTATATTTCAATGGCTGCCTGGTTTCTTACGGAGATATTGTATAAAAACAGGCTTAAATCCGGTAAAGAAGACAAAAAAGATAAGGACAGATCTACCCTGAATATTTTATGGCTGGCCATTCCTTTTTCCATTATGAGCTCAGTAATTATATCCTATAATACCCGCTTACCGATAATTAGGACTAACTGGATTCTTTATCTGGGAGAGTTTTTCATTCTGGCCGGGATTATTTTCAGATACATTATGATCAGGTCCCTGGGAAAATATTTTACGGTAGATGTTACCATCAGACAGGACCATAAAATCAAAAGAAGGATTTTATAAATACCTGAGACATCCTTCCTATGCTTTTTCCCTGTTAACATCACTTGGACTTGGCTTGTATCTCAATAACTGGCTTTCATTACTCTTTGCTTTTGTGCCTCCTTTTTTAGCTTTCGCCTATAGGATTAAAATTGAAGAACAGGCTTTGGTAGAGCAGTTTGGAGAAGAATATATCGCTTACAGAAAAAGTACTAAAAAGCTGATTCCTTTTATCTATTAAGTTGAGGTTCTTACCATTCAGGTATCATTTTCTACCGTTCGGTAATATAAAATTGATTGGAGGCTTCTTTCTTAGCTACCTTTGACTCAAGAAAAACAAATTAACCTTTAAAACAAAAACATTATGGAAATTTTACCTGATAAAGAAACAATTGCTTACAGAAAAGCTACTAGAAGAGTAAAAGAACTGAAAGAGTTTTATGGAAATCTTACTTCTTACTGTCTTGTAATTCCCTTTTTAGCTGTACTGAATATTCTTACTGCTCCCGGATATTTATGGTTTTTATGGCCTGCACTGGGTTGGGGGATCGGACTTGCATTTCATGCCGTTAATGTATATGGAATCGGCAAAGAATGGGAGGAAAGAAAAATAAAAGAACTGATGGATAAAGAAGAAAAACCAAAAATAAAAACATTTTAACCCATAATAACTAAAAAATTATACAATCATGGATTACCAAACTGCCTGCACAAGAACCCAAAACATCAAAAAATTCTACAGAAGCATTTTCATATTTGCGATCGTTGCTGTGCTTATTGCTCCCGACGATATTTTTGATGAAAAGATAATCAGAATCCAATTATTCGACAGGTATGCCATACTTGGAATATGGGGGCTTATCCTTCTTGTAAAAGCGATAAAGCTGTTTCTTTTTGATTCCGAATGGGAAAGGGATATGATTGAAAAAGAACTCAGAAAAGAGAAAAAGCCGATAGACTATTAAAATCTGTCCGCTTTTATCTACCTTTATTTCCTGAAATCTGAAAACCAAAAGTAAAGCTCAATGATCAAAACTGTTATTATAGAAGACGAAAAACCGGCTTCAAGGAAATTGGAAAGAATGCTGGGTAATTTCCCTGAAATTGAAATAGTTGCTAAAATAGAATCAGTAGAAGAAGGAGTTGCCTGGTTTTCTGAAAATGAGCATCCCCAGCTGATTTTCTCCGATATTGTTTTAGGTGACGGTCTTTCTTTTGATATCTTTGAAAAGGTACCTACCAAAGGGTTCATCATTTATACGACAGCTTTTGACCAGTACACGCTGAAAGCATTTAAACTGAACAGCATCGATTATCTTTTAAAGCCCATTCTTGATGAAGATCTTGAAGGCGCTGTTGAGAAGTTCAAATCATTCATTCCTGCAAATGATACCAATGCTTCTCAGGATATCAAACAGCTGATCAGAAAAGAAAAATCAACACTTTCCAGAATTTTGGTTAAAATAGGATATAACCTTAAAATTATACAGACTCATGAAATAAGCTGTTTTTTCAGTGAGAATAAAATCGTTTACCTTCAGACGGAAGACCGTAGTTATCCATCAGATTTTACGCTTGATGAGCTGGAAGACGTTCTGGATGAAAAAAGTTTTTCCGTGTCAACAGACAGTTTATTATAAGCTCAGATTATATTAAAAATATCCATACTTCGCCTTACTATAAAGTAGAGCTGGAATTTCAGCCTGATGACGAGATTACGGTAAGCAGAGACCGTGTGAAAGATTTCAAAGACTGGTTAGTCAGTTGATAAACAACCTTTAAAAACAAACACCATGGATCTTATATTATTGATTTTTAAACTTTTCCTTTCTCTTTTTTATCCCTGAAATCAAAAGAATAATCAGCCGTTATAAAACCGGGCGGCAGATGTTATAAAATGATGGAAGGCTTCCGTAACTTCTTTCCTGTGCTTATGGGCAAGAGGAAAAGGAACCATATGGGAATATTCATACGGAAAGTCTTTGATTTCAATATCAACGTTGATATTCCTGTAACCTCCCTGCAGTGTATTTAAAGCTTCGATTGGAGGGGCAACACTATCTTTCTCCAGCACATAAGCTTTGATGTGGGTTTGGATTTCCTGAATCCTTTCTTCCCTCTCTTGCTGAAAATAATTATAGCGGAGCATCTTTTTAAACCAGCTTTCCTGTGGGTGTAATGCTTCGGTCTGATAGTGCTTCAGCCGGGCATCTGATTTGAAATCCGAACTCAGGAGCTCCGTAAAAACAGACTGCATTTTAACGGTTGCCTGGGTATCCATAATGTATTTGGATATCGGAAACATCCGGTCGATGGTCATTCCGCCACAAAAGCAGAAAACTTTCGATTCGGAAAAGTAATGATCCGGATCAGCCATTTTGATGATCATGGAGAAGAAAGATCCTATGGAATACCCGAATAAATCTAATTTTGCATCCTGGGAAATACTTTTTAAGTGGCCGTTTTTGATATCTTTTACCACTTCGGTGATATCAGAATAGGTCTGAAGGCCGGACCAGAACATCCTTTGGGGATGAGCTTCCAGCCGGGAACTTATGGCAGCATTTACATAAGAATAATTCATGTTTTCCGGATACTTTTTCTTTCTGAAATGTACTACTTCCATCATGTGATGGCGGTCACTCCAGATAGGTTCCGCACGGTTCATATGAAAAGCGATAGGGAAAAGAACAATGGCTTTTTTCGTTCTTTGGGCCAGTTCATATGCCCACGGAAGATATTTGTCCCATTTCTTCTCATTCAGGCCATGAAAGAAAAAATACATCCGTCTGCTTTTTCAATATCTGCGCTCTTCAGAAGGTAATATTCAAACTTTTTGTTGCATTCAATTTCGAAATCTTTAATGTCTACTGTTGGATGATTATAAACAAGATACCCCTTTTCGCTGATTTCCAGGGTCTGCTGGTGTTTATTGCAATGCTGATGCTCCGAACCGTACAGAAGGTCAGAAACTTTAGATTCAAAAGGAACTGACTCAATGGTTACATTCAGCTCCTTTATTTCAATGGTGCTTTTTCCTGAATCAAAATGACTCTTCAATACTTCATACAATTCATAATATTCCATAACGGTGCCATTGAGGGGTTCATAATTAGAACTATCAAGTTAAAGAATTATTGCAGTAATCTGCTGGTTTTGAATGATTAAATGTATTCCAGGCATAAGAGAAATATAATAGAAGCAGCATAACGAACCCTTTGGTGAATTTTTAATGAGATCAGCAGGTCTTAATTATCTGTAATCAATCCTGTTGGATTCTGTATCTTCAAGCTGTTTTACAATAGATTCCGGAATCTCATCACTGTCAATCGGAAAGCTGATAGAGTCGGAAATAAAATTTTTCCTGTCTGCTTTTCTGAAGATTTCAAACAAGGCAATCGGCTCCTGATTGAAGCTTATACAAGTGCTTATAAAGTGGATTTCGTGGAGTTTATAGTCCGGATTCTTAAGTTTTTCTTTACTATCTTTTATCCTTGAAATAAAATGCCTCTGACGGATAAAAGTATTGCTGTTCATAATGATGAAAACATAATCCGAATAGGCGGTTACTTTTCCAAAATATTTATGGTGATCGCCGCCGCTTCTCTCAATAAAATATTCTCCGGTAGTTTCCGACTTATAAATTTCCATCGCAGAGCGCCATATACGGTCTTCTTCTGCCATCAAAGGATTATCAGGCAGATTTCGGTTATATGAATACCAGCAGCCTACCAAACGGTCTAAAAGTGCTGTATTCAGATTAACATTGTTCATTTCAATTCTCAGGTCATTAAAATTGAATGATTCCGTATTGGAATTAATAAAATCTATATAATTCGAATAACCCAGAGCTTTAACAATAAGGCTAAGTTTGGCAAGGTTCGGCCTGCTCAGAACAGCATTTTCATTCTGTTTGAATTTTTTCAGCTTATTGATAATCAGATGTTCATACAGGTAATTTGTTCCCAGAAGATCAGGTTCTTTTTTTATCTGCTTTTCAGCATGATTACTGACAATCAGATCATTCAGTTCAGCACTTATATAAGACCATTCGGTTTTGGTAACATCTTGCCAATGGTTTTTCTTTAAAAACTGCCGGCTTAAGAAATTCATAAGCTTTTCAAGATGCAGAATATCCTCCTTTTTCATGGGTTGGTTTTATAAGACTAATTTAAGATTTTTATCAAACCAAAAAAGACTTTTGAAAGACTTTTATATTGTATAATCCATTGATATTTGAATAGAAAACAAATAGTAAGACAATGGAAACAAAAATGGTATTAAAAGACGAATCTCTTTGGAAAAGGATACAGGAGTTTTCTCTGGATGCTCCCGGGGTTGATTTTCCCTTTTCAAAAAAGCTGGCAAAAGAAGAAAACTGGAGCCTTGATTTTGCTAAGAAGGCCATTGAAGAATACAAAAAGTTTGTATATCTGTGCTGTATTCTTCCCAGCGGCGCTTCTCCCAGCAAAGTTGTAGATAAGGTATGGCATATGCACCTGATCTATACCCGGAACTATTGGGAAGAATTTTGTCCGGATATTCTGAAAAAACCTCTTCATCATCACCCATCCAATGGAGGAATAACAGAAAAAGAGAAACATCAGAACTGGTTTGAAGATACCCTGGCCGCCTACCGGAAAGTATTTCAGCAGGAAGCCCCGGAAGAAATCTGGAAAGCGCCGGGGAAGAAATCGAAAGTGCAGACCCGGATAAAAAAGATCGCTTCCTTTACCCCGGCTTTCATTTTGCTGATGCTGTTCTCATGCACTGAAGGGAATGGATTTACAGGCTTACTCGTGACAGGAGTTGTATTTGCAGTTATTTTCATCCTGGGAGTGGTTGTATCTGTCATCGGAGATCATGAAGCTTCAGCCCCCAATGGAAAAAAGAAAGCAGATAGTGATGGAGGAAGCTGCGGCGGATCAAGCTGCGGCAGCGGTTGTGGAGGAGGTTGCGGCGGTTGTGGAGGTTGTGGCGGATAAAAACTAATGAGTATGAAAAAGATCATCATTCTTTCGGTTCCTGTTGTGATCAGCCTTATATGGCTTTGGACAACATATCAGACATTTAATCCTGTTATACTTAAAGGGCCCGGTTTCCTGAAGTTCTATATTTTACTGATTCTTGGTTTCTACGCTTCGGTCTTTATGCTCAGTTCTTTTAAAGAAAAGATTTCAGAAGTGACACTTTATTTTACCGGCTTTATTTTTTTATTGGGAATTATAAAGCTGATCAGAGGAATTGTATTGGAAAAACCTGTTGGTTTTCTGGTTGTGGTTTTAATAGCAGAATGTATTGTTACATTGGTTTTTATGTCAGGTTATTTTAATAAAAAGATTAAATAAATATTTTTATAAAAAATAAACCCGAAACGAATGTTCCGGGCTTTATTAGGTAGGGTTGACATTAAATATCTTTCTTTTCATTGGCCGGTTTGTGACTATATTTCCGGACCATAACGGAAGTCAGAATTACCAGCATTAAGGCCAGCGCGATGTTGGATTTTTCCGGATGTACAATGGCCTGATAAAGATTATACCCAAAAACTGCAGATACAATGGTAATCAGGATATTGTTTGCATAAGCATACTGGTTTTTTGCAGATGTTTTCATAGTAGTATTTTTATTGTTATTTACTGAGTAAGTATGATCACTTAAAAAACGTTACAGTAAAATTTCAAAAAAATATTCTCCTTAAAAAAACAGTCCCGGTATCCTTAAAAGCTCTTCATTCAGGAACTCGCACCATTAAATCCCGAATCCCGAAACCCTTACGAAATCACGCCGCTGCCGATCAATTCCTCATCGATATACCAGGAAGCAAACTGACCTTCAGCAATAGCAGACTGGAGCTCATCAAACTCAATATAAAAGGCATTTTCAAACTGATACAGGGTTGCTTTCTGCAAAGGCTGTCTGTATCTGAATCTTGCCATTACTTCCATTGATTCACCATTCTGAAGTCTCATATCCTCACGTACCCAGTGCAGTTCTGAATTATCAATTTTCAGCGCTTTTTTGTGTAATCCCGGGAAATGACTGCCTTCTCCTACGAAAAGGATGTTGTTTTCCATGTCTCTGGAGATGATAAAACAGCTTTCTTTGTGTCCGCCTATTCCAAGCCCTTTGCTTTGTCCGATCGTGAAAAACTGGGCTCCCTGATGCTTCCCGATCACTTTTCCGTCGGATTTTTTATAATTGATTTTTCTTGATAAATATTCCAGCTCTTCTTCTTTAGAGGAAAATTCAGGCTTTTCTTCTGAAAAAAGAGGAGAATCTTTGAAAATTTCTACAATTTCCCCTTCGTTAGGTTTCAATTGCTGTTGCAAAAACTGTGGAAGGCTTACTTTTCCGATAAAGCATAAACCCTGTGAATCTTTTTTATCCGCCGTTACAAGCCCGATTTCTTTTGCGATCTCTCTTACCTGTGGCTTTGTAAGTTCGCCGATAGGGAATAATGCTTTTGAAAGCTGATCCTGACTTAGCTGGCAAAGGAAATAGGACTGATCTTTATTATTGTCTTTCCCTGCCAGAAGATGGAAAATTTCTTTGCCGTTTTCATCAAAAGTGGAAGTTACCCTTGCATAATGTCCTGTTGCAACCTTATCTGCACCCAAAGACATTGCGGTCTTCATAAATACATCGAATTTTACTTCTCTGTTACACAATACATCGGGGTTGGGAGTTCTGCCTTTTTCGTACTCGGCAAACATATAATCAACGATACGTTCTTTGTAAAGTTCACTCATGTCTATTACCTGGAAAGGAATTCCAAGCTTTTGTGCCACCATAAGGGCATCATTACTGTCCTCAATCCAGGGACATTCATCTTCTAATGTTACGGAAGCATCGTTCCAGTTTCTCATGAATAAAGCCACTACTTCATGGCCCTGCTGCTGCAGCAAATAAGCTGTAACACTAGAATCTACACCTCCGGAGAGGCCTACTACTATTTTCATTGTATTTCAATTTTACGAAACTCTTAACGGGAGTTCTTAGTTTGATGCGGCAAAAATACAACTAATAAAGTCGTAAAAAAACCATAATTTTAAACATTGATAAAAACGATAGTAATCGGGATGGCCATCTTGCCGGCTTATAACGGGTGACGGATGGATAAAATAGCATCAAAACAAAATATATCTAGATATGAAAAAGTTTATTATTTCTATGATGCTGATAGGATCAGGATCAGTATTTTCCCAGGTTTCTGTAGGCACACCGGTACAGGAAAACAGCAAATGGACCTTCGGAGGAGGCATCGGGGTAGGATTTGGAAGTAACAGTGCTTTTAACCTGTCTGCTTCACCCAGAGTAGGCTACAGGTTAACTGATGATCTTGAAGGAGGAGTAGTGGGAACAGTTTCCTGGCAGACTTCGGACTATTATAAATCAACAATGTTCGGGGTAGGTCCTTTTGTCAATTATTATTTTGCCAGAACATTTTATTTGGGAGCCAACTATCAACATTATTTCATTGATTACAAGGATAAATACTACGACTACAAATATAATACGGAGGAAAATGCATTGTATCTGGGAGGAGGATATATGCAGCGGATCGGGAATAATTCCTTTATGCAGCTGGGATTAATGTACAATGTGCTCTGGAAACAGAATTCCAGTGTGTTTTCCAGTGGCCTGGTCCCAACTATCGGTTTTGTGGTTGGGCTTTAATACCTGATGGATTATAGGAACGGGCTTTAGCCCGTTCAATACAATATTCAAAAAAACATTGGCTTTAGCCAGACTTATACAAACAAAAAGCACCGGAAAACTTTCCGGTGCTTTTCTATTGAATTAAATTATTTATTTTTCATTAAGACTGAGAAGATTTCTCAGCGGCTGATTTCTTAGCTTTCTGCGTCTTTCCAATCAATCCGTCTTTAGCCTCATTCAGGTCAAGAACCACGGTTTCTCCTTCAGATAATTGCTTGTTTACCAGCATTTCTGCCAATAAGTCTTCAATATATTTCTGGATCGCACGTTTCAATGGTCTTGCACCGAAATCTTTGTCCCATCCTTTTTCAGAAATAAAGTCTTTCGCTTCATCTGTAAGCTCTACTTTATATCCTAATTTTTCAAGTCTGCCATACAGTTTGTTCAGTTCAATATCAATGATTTTCTTGATGTCATCCTGTACAAGAGAGTTGAAGATAATGATATCATCTATTCTGTTTAAGAACTCAGGAGCAAATGCCTTTTTAAGGGCATTTTCAATGGTGCTTCTTGCTCTTGTATCTGAAGTTGACTTTTTAGCAGATGTCCCGAATCCTACACCGTCTCCGAAATCTTTAAGATCTCTGGTTCCGATATTGGATGTAAGGATGATAATCGTATTTCTGAAATCGATTTTTCTTCCTAAACTATCTGTAACGTGACCTTCATCAAGGATCTGTAACAGGATATTGAACACATCCGGGTGAGCTTTTTCAATCTCATCCAAAAGAACTACAGCATAAGGTTTTCTTCTGACAGCCTCGGTTAGCTGGCCGCCTTCTTCGTATCCTACATATCCCGGAGGCGCACCTACCAATCTTGACACCGCAAATTTTTCCATATATTCACTCATGTCAATTCTGATCAATGCTTCGTCAGAATCAAATAATTCTCTTGCCATTACTTTAGCCAGCTCGGTCTTACCAACCCCGGTTGTACCAAGGAAAATGAAGGTACCGATAGGACGGTTCGGATCTTTAAGCCCGGCTCTGTTTCTCTGGATTGCTTTTACAACCTTTTTCACAGCGTCTTCCTGACCGATTACCTTACCGTTCAGTTTATCATCCATCTGGGCCAATTTATCAAGCTCGTTCTTACCAACTTTCGTTACAGGAACCCCACTCATCATTGAAACCACTTCTGCTACATTTTCTTCCGTTACGGTTTCTTTTTTCTCTTTTACATCTTTGTCCCATTTTTCCTGGGCAGCATTCAGTTCCATCTGAAGACGTTCTTCTTCATCTTTCAGCTTTCTTGCTTCAAGGTAATCCTGCGCTTTTACCGCTTTCTGTTTCAGTTCCTTGATCTCTTCGATTTTCTTTTCAAAATCAATGATTTCAGTAGGAACTTTCATGTTTTTGATATAAACACGGGATCCGGCTTCGTCCATCGCATCAATCGCTTTGTCCGGTAAGAAACGGTCTGTAATATATCTCGATGTCAGATTGACACACGCTGCAATGGCTTCCGGAGTATAAATTACATTATGATGTTCTTCATACTTATCTTTGATCTGGTTCAGAATCTGAATCGTTTCATCAATAGAAGTAGGTTCCACCATTACTTTCTGGAATCTTCTTTCCAGAGCCCCGTCTTTTTCAATATACTGACGGTACTCATCCAGAGTGGTTGCCCCGATGCATTGAATTTCACCTCTTGCCAAAGCCGGCTTAAACATATTGGAAGCATCTAAACTTCCGGTAGAACTTCCAGCTCCTACAATGGTGTGAAGCTCATCAATAAATAAGATGACATCTCTGTTTTTTTCCAGTTCCGTCATAATCGCTTTCATCCTTTCCTCAAACTGACCACGGTATTTAGTCCCGGCAACCAAACTTGCCAGATCCAAAGTGATCACACGTTTTCCGTAAAGAACCCTGGACACTTTTTCTGTTGAATTCTTAATGCCAACCCTTCAGCGATAGCAGATTTACCAACTCCCGGCTCCCCGATAAGGAGAGGGTTGTTTTTCTTTCTGCGGGATAAGATCTGAGAAACCCTCTCAATTTCTTTCTCACGCCCGATCACCGGGTCCAGCTTTCCGTCTCTTGCCAAAGAAGTAAGGTCTCTGCCAAAGTTATCCAATGTAGGTGTTTTACTTTTTGCAGAACCTAGATTTCCTGTAGGCTTTCTCATTTGCTCAAATTCTTCTCTCTCATCATCATCATCGTAAGCACTCATCTGAGGAGACTGTCCTGAATTTTTAAGCATAGTCTGGTATTCTCTTGAAACTCCCTCATAGTCAATATCATAAGCTCCCAGAATATTTGAAGTAGGATCCTCATATTTATAAAGAATACCTAAAAGCAGGTGAACGGTATTAATTTCATTGCTTTTATATTGTCGGCATTCTAACTCTGCACGTTTAATAGCATGATCTGCCATCTTGGTGAAAGAAATATTGGTAACCTCTTCAGAAATAGGATTAAGACTTGCTGTATTTAAAGTTTCAATTTTTCTTCTGATTTGTGTTAAATCCGCATTAAGGTTTTGAAGGATTTCTTTTGCAGAGTTTTCCGTTTTTATAATACCTAAAAGTAGATGTTCTGTATTAAGAAATTCACTTTTCAGCCTTTTAGCTTCGCTTTTGCTTTGTTTGAACACCTGGCTCAAACCTTGTGAAAACTTATAATCCATAATATATCTCATTAGAACAAAGGCAACATTACCTTTTATTCATTATCTAAATTACAAATATTTTACCAAAAATCAATTAATGACTTTATGGCAGAAAAAATTTTATTATCTTATTGAAAATGATTAAGTTTGTTATCCTTAAATTTTCCCCATGAATTCTGAACTTACCACTTACATCGGCTATTCTGCTTCTCTTTTTATTGTATTGAGTTTCATACTGAAAGATGTAAGGAAAATCAGAATTGTCAATATGATTGGCTGCATTTGTTTTGTCATTTATGGCTTCTTCAGCGGACCGCTTTGGCCGGTTATCATTCCAAACGGGCTAATCTGTTTTATTCAGATCTATCATTTAATACTAGGTAAGAAGAGTTCATGAGGAAAAAAATAATTACTTCGGCTTTTAGTAATCTGTATACTGACCAGAGGATCGAAAAGGTGTGCAAAACCCTTTTTGATAACGGATATTCTATAGATCTGATCGGGAATGACTGGCAAGGGAATGAAAAAATGGAGCGTCCATATCCCTTTTCAAGGATTGCTCTGAAATCTAAAAGCCTGAAGACTGCTTATTTTGAATTCAACTGGAAATTATATAAAGAACTGAAGAAAAAAGCGGACAAAGATACTATCCTTCATGCCAATGACATTGATGCACTTCTGCCAAATTATCTCATTTCCAGAAAACTGAACATCCCTTTGGTCTTTGACAGTCATGAAATTTTTACGGAAATGCCATCGGTTCAGAACCGGTTTTCGCAGAAATTCTGGAGAGTACTTGAAAGAAAGCTGGTTCCTCACATGAATCTTATGATGACAGAAAGTGAAAGCTATGCTGAATGGTTTCATGAACAATATAATGTCAATCCGGTAGTAGTAAGAAATATCCCGAGAAAAATCCTTTCTGCTCCTGAAATTCCTGAAAATCATCCTAAAATTATTTTATATCAGGGAGCGATTAATCAATCCAGAGGAATAGAAAAAATGATTGTGGCTATGCATCACATTAAAGATGCTGTTCTGAAAATTGCAGGCGACGGCCCGAAGAAAAAGAATACGAAGAACTTGTGACTCAGGAAAAACTTCAGGATAAAGTATTTTTTCTGGGTAAACTAAAGCCTGAAAATCTCAGGGAAATCACCAAAACGGCTGATGTGGGGTTCAGCCTTGAAGAAAACAATGGTGTAAGCTATTATTATTCACTTCCCAATAAGGTTTGTGATTATATCCAGTCGAGAGTGCCTCTTGTAATGATTAATTTCCCGGAGATGCAAAGGATAAAAAATCAGTTTGATGTAGGAGAAATTGTTCCTGATCATCAGCCTGAAACAATTGAGAAAGCGATAAATCTTGTTCTTCAGAGAGGAAGATTGCATTATCAGAGTGAACTGAATAAGGCCGCAGATGTTTTTTGCTGGGAGAATGAAGAAACAAAAATACTGCAGCTTTTTGAAAAAGCATCCCGGCAATAAATTTTACAAAATTGGTTATCTTTGCACAAGAAATTGATTTAAAATGACCATTAAAGAAAAACAGCAGGAAATAATCGACGAATTCGCTTTTCTTGAAGACTGGGAGCAAAAATATGAGTACATCATTGATCTTGGAAAAGAACTGAAAGGCTTGCCGGAAGACAGAAAAACGGAAGAAAATCTGATTAAAGGCTGTCAGAGCAAAGTTTGGATTGATGCCGAATTCAAAGATGGGAAGCTTTTCTTTAATGCAGATTCTGATGGTATTTTACCCAAAGGAATTGTTTCGCTTTTAGTAAGCATTTACAGTGGGCATTCCACTCAGGAAATCCTGGATTCTGATTTTGATTTTATTGCAGAAATAGGACTACAGGAGTTTCTTTCCCCTTCCAGAGCCAACGGGCTGATGGCGATGACGAAGCAGATTAAGTTTTATGCAGTTGCTTACCAACTGAAATCATAACGGTGACCAGAATTTTAGCATATCGTTTTTCCGCATTTGGAGATGTGGCAATGACTGTACCTGTTTTCAGAGAATTTCTGGAGCAGAATCCCGGTGTGGAAATTATTATGGTTTCCAGAAAAAATTTTGAAGCTTTGTTTGCGGGAATTCCTAATGTGACTTTTAAAGGAATTGATCTGGATGATTACAAAGGACTTTTTGGGTTGAGAAAACTCAGTAATGAACTGATCCGTGAGTTTAATCCGGACTGTATTGCTAACCTCCATGATGTAATCCGGACGAAGATTTTAGACAGGATATACAGAAGAAAAGGATTTAAGGTTTTCAAAATTGATAAAGGTAAGGAAGAGAAAGAGCATCTTACGGATGTCTGGAATCTGGAAAAAGGGCAGCTGAAAAAAACGGTGGAACGTTATGCGGATGTTTTTCGTGATATGGGATTCAAAGTAGAGCTTTCTCATAAGCTCAGACCTGTTTCAGTGGATAAATCAGGGATTGGTTTTGCTCCTTTTGCCCAGCATAGGGGAAAAATGCTTTCTCTGGAAAAATCATATGAGCTGGCCAGGATTCTCGCCAGGAAACATACTGTGTATTTCTTTGGAGGGGGTAAAAGAAACAGAAACCCTTGAAAATTGGGAGTCTCAGATCCCGAATACAAAAAATCTATCCGGAAAATTAAATCTTACAGAAGAACTTCACCAGATTTCTCAGCTGGAACTTATGATTTCCATGGACTCTGCGAATATGCATCTTGCGAGCCTTGTAGGAACGAGATGTATTTCGATCTGGGGGGCAACTCATCCTTATGCCGGATTTTTAGGATTCGGACAGAGCGAAGAAGATGTTGTTCAGGTGAAAGATCTTAGCTGCAGGCCATGTTCTGTATTTGGAGATAAAGAGTGTTACAGAGGAGATTGGGCCTGTCTTGAAGAGTTTAATATCCAGAAGGTGGTGGATAGGGTTAATTTTTAAAAATAATCTTCACCATCTCTTCGGCTTTAGCCTTATCAGAATGGTTTTTTCTAAGATTTCCTTTCTTTTTTCAGTCTCATGAAACTCTTTTTCAGCTGAGGTGATAATCTGCCGGCGGATTTCGTTCATGTCAGCTCCATACAGACACAGATTCATCAAAAAAGGATCGTCTGTAATATTTTCATTGATAATGACAAAACGGCTGTTGTAAAGTGTATTAAACAACTTTACTTTTGTTCCTGAATTCTGGTAAGAAATCAAAATATTGGCATGGGCATCTTCCAGAAGACGGTAAAGATTTTCTGTGGTTTGAATAGGAGTGAGGCTGATGTTTTCAACTGTGGAAATCTTTCTTTTAATATCTTCAGTGGCACGATCTGAGGCTACGACCAGTTTATATTGAGGAAGCGTTTTAAATAAGTCGATGGTCTCATTCAATGCTCTTTTATTATCAGCGGTGGTAAGATCTCCGTGAAAAAGAAAATACTTTCCTTTTCTATCCAATACCTTTACCGATTCATTACCATGAAAGATATGAATCAGGCGAGCATTTCCCGAATAGGTTTCTACTTCATTATATTCTTTTTCAGACAAGCAGAATACAGCTTCAAATTTCTTTAAAAGCTTTTTCTGATATCCGGAATACTTTAAAGACTCAATTTTATAAATGACCTTTTTAAAGATGTTTTTTTCTGACAATGAAAGGCCTTTGTAGTATTCTCTTTCGTTATTGTGATAACGGAGATAGAGTTTGTGGTCACTATCTCTCAAAAACCTTATAATATGCGTTGTCTGCAAGCCTTCGAACAGGATCGGAGCCTTATTCTTTTCTAAATTTTTAAGAAAGGTATCAGAATTTCTTATGGCTGCTGCAAAAGGAGTAGGTAAGAAGTAAAGCAAAGGATTCTTTTTCTTCCTGTAAAAAAACACATTTTCCGTAATTTCTTTAATTTCCCTGTCAATTGTTGAAGGAATCTGATCTATAAAACAGTGTAGATGGATTTTTATTCCCAGATCAGATAAAGCCTTAATTTTATAATATACATCAATGATTCCGCCATAAGAAGGAGGGTAGGGATAATTGAATGATATAATATGGAGTTCCTTCACGTTTAATTAATCCGATGCAGACAAAGGTAAATAAATATCAGCAAAAGTAGAAAGGAGGTTAAACAGGATAAAAATAAAAAAATCTCCCAGAATCTGAGAGATTTTTGTGGGTCCTGAGGGATTCGAACCCCCGACCCTCTGGGTGTAAACCAGATGCTCTGAACCAACTGAGCTAAGAACCCGAATTTTTTGAAAGGTTTCGTTTCCTTTTCTGTGGGTCCTGAGGGATTCGAACCCCCGACCCTCTGGGTGTAAACCAGATGCTCTGAACCAACTGAGCTAAGAACCCTCTAGACTTGTTCTCTTGTTTAGAGTGGTGCAAATATACGACTTATTCTTTAATCTCCAAATTTTTTTCTAAAAAATCTCCCACTACAAAGTTGCTTCCGCCGATGAAAATCATTTCTTCATTTGTACATCGTTCTTTTGCAGACAGATACGCTTCCTGTACGGAATCAAAAATTTTATAAAAAATTTTCGCCTCCTGAAGCAGGTTTTCGTAATCTTTGGGAGGTCTCCCCCTGTTGATGGATGGTTTTGCGAAATAGAACTCAGAATTTTCAGGAAGTAATTTCATCACGTCATCTATTTTTTTGTCGTTTACAAAACCCAAAATGATATGCTTGTGACGGTCAATTGAATTTAATTGTGAAAAAACATACTCCAGACCTGCCTGATTGTGCCCGGTATCACAAATGGTAAGAGGCTGTTTTGAAAACTCAAACCAACGGCCGATAAATCCTGTATTCTGATGAACGTGGAGCAGCCCGTTTTCAAGATCTTCATCAGAAATATGTACTCCAAGTTTTTTTAATTCTTCTACAGCCGCCAAAACAACTCTGATATTTTTTTCTGATAATCTCCTTTCAGGTCAGAAGAAAGATTAGCATCAATAGAAGTCGCATCTATAAACGGAGCACCTTCTTTAGCCGCTGTTTCCCGGATGATATTTTTCACCACCTCACTATCATCCCCTGAAATAACAGGAATGTTGTTTTTAATAATCCCGGCCTTCTCAACTGCAATTTCTTCAATGGTATCACCCAGAATATTCTGATGATCCAGCTGTACATTAGTAATAGCCGAAACCAAAGGGGTAATAATATTGGTAGAATCCAGTCTTCCTCCCAATCCAACTTCAATAATGGCAAAATCTACCTGCTGCTGGTAAAAATATTCAAAAGCCATAATGGTGGTAAATTCAAAAAAGAAGGACGGATGTCCTCAGGAAGCTGTTTTAATTTCTGAATAAAATCAAAGACAAATTCTTTATCACAGTTTTTTCCATTAACCTTAATGCGTTCTGTAAAATCGATCAGGTGAGGAGAATTGTATAATCCTGTTTTATAGCCGGCTTCCTGAAGAACCGATGCCAGCATATTGCTTGAAGAACCCTTGCCATTGGTGCCACCAATATGAATGCACTTTATTTTATCCTGGGGGTTTCCAAAGAAAGCACAAAGCTTTGTAATATTATCAAGCCCGGGTTTATAAGCCTTCTGCCCATCTATCTGATAGTTGGGCATCTGTACGAAAAGCCAGTCGATAGCTTCCTGATATTGTTCGTTTGTCATGGTGCAAAATTCCCAAAAGTTTTTTTAAAATAAAATATAATTTTTCAATCTGTAACTTTTTTATATTTAATTCGTCTAATATTGAAAAATCTTAATATGAAATCGTTGTGATTATAGGTTACAGTACTGAATAAAGATCATACGATTCCATATGACCATTAAAAACAAATAAACATATACATATGAAAAAAGTTTGGATCATCGTTTTTGGATTAGGTTATCTGGGTTTAAGCGCTCAGAAGAAATGGTCCTTAAAAGAATGTGTAAGCTATGCAGTGGAGCATAATCTTCAGGTTATCCAAAATCAGTATAACAAACAAAATCAGGAATATAATCTTAAAGCAGCCCAGAAAGAATATTTGCCTTCTGTATCGGGGAGTATGACGAATGGGGTAAGTTTCGGACAGGGGTCATTAGGAGCCGGGAGCTTTAGAAACGATAGATTCAACAGCAGTGTTGGTCTGGGTGCCGACATCTTGCTCTATAATAATGGAAGATTAGAGAAAAATGTAAGAAAAGCCCAGTTTGATGTAGAAGCAAGTCAATATGATATTGAGACCATTAAAAATGATATTTCCCTTCAGATTGCTCAGCAGTATCTGACAGCCTTGCTGAATAAAGAGATCGTTAAAATTTCTCAGAGTGCTGTGGATAATGCCCAGAAACAGTTTGACAGAGCTAAAATCACAACTCAGGTTGGAACAACTGCGCAGACGGTTTTAGCAGAGGCTGAAGCTGCGCTGGCAAGAGAAAAACAAAACCTTAAAACAGCAGAAGTAAACGTCGGACGTGCTTTGTTTGCCATCGCTCAGCTTTTACAATTGTCAGATTATAAGGGGTTTGATGTGGAAGATGTACATGTTCCTGAAAAGCTAGATTTACAGCTTAATTCTGTGGATGAAGTACTTACAACGGCATATGAGATACAACCTCAGATCAAAGCCGCAGAAAGCAGGATAAGATCTGCCGAAGCACAAACTGAGGTAACCAAAACAGCCTTCTGGCCTACATTAACAGCAAGTGCTGGTCTTAATACTTTCTATAACAGGCAATTTGATCCTATACCAGGTACTGTGCAGGGAACTTTTTTGAACAATATAAAGATCAGTTCGGACAAAATGTGGGGTTATCCCTTAATATCCCTATTTTTAACAAAGGGAAAACAAAATTACAAGTAGAACAGTCTAAAATAAACGAAAGTATTGCCAAAAATACGTTGGAACAGCAGAAGCAGACCGTAAGACAGAATGTACAGAAAGCTCAGTTTGATGCTGATGCCAATTATGAAACCTATCTGGCCGCAGTAGAAGCTGAAAAAAGCTCTAAACTGGCTCTTGATTTTGCTGATAAAAGCTATGCTGCCGGAAGAACAACCATCTATGACGTAAATGTGGCGAGAAATAATTATGCAAATGCACAGGGATCAGTAGCGCAGGCAAAATATAATTACCTTTTTAGCCTTAAACTATTGAATTTCTATGCAGGAATTCCGTTAAGTTTGTAAAATGCCAATTCAATCTTTAGAAAAATACTTACCTCAAAATACACTTAAATATTTAAGAATCTGGTTTGCAGATTATTATATACATATAAAAGTTACAAGAAACAGGAATTCAAAACTGGGAGATTACAGAAAGCTTCCGGACAATTCACATGAAATTACGGTAAACTCTACACTTACCCCACAACTTTTTTCTTTGTGCTGACCCATGAGCTGGCCCATCTGATTGCGTTCGAAAAATATGGCAGAAGAATCTCTCCTCACGGAAATGAGTGGAAGGAAACCTTCAGGAATATGCTCCTGGAAAGCCTTGAAATTTATGATGAAGAGCTAAGACCCATCATTATAAAATTTTCAAAATCACCCAAAGCAAATTTCATGGCCAGCCCCGATCTGGTAAGGTATTTTCATACTGAAAAACAAGATGATACCCTTCAGTTTATCGAGGAACTTAAAAAGGGAGAATTTTTATCTACCGCAACGAAAAGTATTTATTGGAAGGTCTGGTTAAAAAAAACTATCTTTGTAAGAACCTGGCTACTGGAAGGAAGTATTCTTTCAAGCCTTTAGCAAGGGTAGAAAAATGTAGCTAATGATGTTAAAATCAGATAGATATTGCGTTATAATGGCGGGAGGAATCGGGAGCCGGTTCTGGCCGATGAGTACGCAAAAATTTCCAAAACAGTTTCAGGATATTTTAGGAACCGGGCGCACCATGATTCAGCAAACCTATGACAGAATCAGCAAGGTAATTCCTAAAGAACAGATATTTGTGATTACGAATAAGGAGTATGTTCCTGTTTCCCATCAGCAGCTTCCGGAGATTCCTGAAGAAAATATTGTGGGTGAGCCGCTTATGAAGAATACAGCAGCCTGCAACCTGTATATGGCCAACAAAATTGCTGAGATCAATCCGGATGCAACAATGATTGTATTGCCGGCAGATCACTTGATTCTTAAAGAGGATGTGTTTTTGGAGAAAGTGGAGCTGGCATTTGAGCTGGCATCAAAAAATGATTATCTGGTAACATTGGGGATTACTCCGACAAGACCTGATACAGGCTATGGTTACATTCAGTTTGTAGAAAAAAAGGTTCTGAATACTTTAAAGTGAAAACATTCACAGAAAAGCCCATCCTTGAAATTGCCCAGAGCTTTCTGGAAAGTGGTGATTTCCTTTGGAACGCAGGAATTTTTGTGTGGAATGTGAAAAGTATTCATCATGCCTTTGATCTTTATCTTCCTGAAATGATGCAGCATTTTATGGCTTGTGAGTATAATTCAGAGAAAGAAAACAGCTGTATTGAAACCATTTATCCAAAAGTTCAGAAAATTTCTATTGATAACGGGATCCTGGAAAAGGCCAAAAATGTATACGTGATTCCTTCAGACTTAGGATGGAGCGATCTTGGTACATGGACATCCGTATATGAAAATACAGAAAAAGATAAAGATGGAAACGCTGTAAAGCTGAAACATTTACTTTCTTATAATTCAAAAGGGAATATCATCCGTCTGAAGAATAATAATAAAGCTGTAATTATTGATGGGCTTGAAAATTATATTGTTGTAGATACGGATAAGGCACTTCTCATCTGTCCGAGAGATAATGACCAGCTTATCAAAGATTATGTTCTTGATTTAAAAAACTTTAAGAAAGGCGAGAAGTTCATGTAATATTTGGTATATTTTCTGCTGATTTTTAAACTATGAATAAAACTGCAACCCGATTTACAATTCTTACATTCCTGTTTTTGGGAATCTCAATATACGCTCAGGAGAAGAAAAATTTTCGAGCATTCCTGCTATTTTGCAGCAGATCAATCCAGGCAGCAGGGTAGATTCCTGGGTGTTGGTATACAACAGCTACGGGAAAGGAGAGGAAATAAAGACTTCGGGTAAGGTAAATTATACTCCTCAGTTCTCAGGATTCAATCTTTTTCCCAGTGAAGACAGTTTTTATTACATTGCCTATTCAGAAGGAAATAAGGTAAGCTATGTTACCGATGCCGAAGGATTAAAAAAGTTTGTAGACAGAATTGATAATGCCCAGGAAGCAGCAGTTATATTAGCCGCAGACGGATACATGGTAGATGAAGAGTTTAAGGACCTTGCAGGTAATTACCATGAAGATCAGTCGAATTACTATCTGGATCTTGGAAAGCTAACCTCAAAGGAATGTCCTTATCAGAAAACACATTATACAGTAACGGTAAGCAAATCTACAGGTGCCGTAAGTAATGTAAAAGATAATGGAACCTATATTGAGCTTTACAATAAAAAATGTGCTAATAACCCGAGACTTTTAAAAATCGAAAAAAAGAAGAACCAAAGAAAGATGAGCCTAAAAAAACATCCAAGCGCAGATAATACCTATGAGACTGAGCGATTAATCCTTCGCCCTATGTCCCGTGAAGACAAGGATTTTATCTTTGAGCTTTACAACAGGCCTAAATTCATTCAGCATATCGGTAACCGCAATGTTAATTCCATTGAAGACGCTGAAAATTACATCCTGAACAGATTTGCCCCACAGATTGAAAGACTGGGATTTGGAAATTATCTTTTAGTGACCAAAGAAGGAAATGAAAAAATAGGAGCAGTAGGAATCTTTGAAAGGGAAGGCTTGGATATTGTAGATATAGGCTATTCTCTGTTGGAAGAATTTGAAGGGAAAGGCTATGCTTTTGAAGGCGCTCAGAAAGTTAAATCCATAGTGATGGATGAGTTCGGATTAACAAAAATATCCGCGATTATTTCAAAGGATAATATTTCTTCTCAAAAGCTCATTGAAAAGCTGGGACTGAGGTTTAAAAAAACCGTCATACTGCCTGGGGAAACCGAAGAGCTCAACTATTATGAGACAGAATAAACTGCTATAAAAATACTTTCACCAGTAGTAAAGCGCAAAATCTGTGCTATTGGTGAAAGTATAAATGCTATTTGTATTTAAAAACTATCCTTCAAGAATCTGCTCAGCAGCAGTCTTTGACGTTACTTTTTCAATCACTCTTGTGCAAACGCCATTTTCGTCAAAAATAAAAGTAGTTCTTACAATTCCCATATAGGTTTTTCCAAACGTTTTTTTCTCCTGCCATACCCCGAATTTTTCAATGATATCACGGTTTTCATCCGCAATAAGATCATAAGGGAAAGCGAATTTGCTGTGGAAATTTTTCTGTTTTTTTACAGAATCACCACTTACTCCCAATAGCTGGAACCCCGCTTTTTTAAGCCTGGAATAATTATCACTCAGATTGCAGGCTTCTACCGTACAGGTGGGTGTATTCGCTTGCGGATAGAAGAAAACTACCAGTTTTTTTCCGATTAACTTTGATGAGGTTACCGTTTCTCCGTCTTGATTGATTCCTTCAAATTCAGGTAATTTATCTCCAACTTTCAGCATAATGATTTAATTTTGTTCAAATTTAAGGGTTACATGACAAAAAAACAAAGGGCTGAGATCGTTCAGAGAGAATTGGACAAATTATATCCCACAACACCTATTCCGCTGGATCATACTGATCCTTATACATTAATGGTGGCCGTAGCGCTTTCCGCACAGACCACAGATAAAAAAGTAAACGAGGTGACACCTGACCTTTTCGCCGTGGCAGGAACTCCGCAAAGAATGGCCAAGCTGGAAGAGTTTGAAATCAAGGAATTAATTAAAGAAATAGGACTATCCAATACCAAAGCCAAAAACCTTAAAAGAATGGCAGAACTTCTGCTGGAGCGCCATAATGGTATCGTTCCACAGACTTATGAAGAATTGGAAGCCCTTCCGGGCGTAGGGCACAAAACCGCTTCAGTAGTAATGAGCCAGGGATTCGGATTTCCTGCTTTTCCGGTAGATACCCATATTCACCGCCTGATGACACAGTGGAAGCTTACATCAGGAAAAAACGTTGTAGAGACAGAACGTGACGCTAAGAAATTATTTCCGGAAGAAGTGTGGAATAAGCTCCATCTTCAGATCATTTTCTATGGAAGAGAGTATTCTCCGGCAAGAGGTAAAGGAGAGAAGGATTTTATTACTAAAATGTTATTTGAAAAATAAATCGCTGTATTTTAACACAATGATCGCAAAGGCTTTACAATAATTTTTATTGACAAGGTTTGCAAAGGCAAAGGACAATTGTTTCTTTGCTGAGTGAAACGTACTTTCGAACTAAAGAAAACGCAATGATTACAAAGTGATCATTGCGTTTATTTTTTATGGTGCTAAAGAATGATTAATAATCCAATAACCTCCTGTGATAATTGATCTGCCCCAGATGATAATCCAGATGGGCAAGCAGATGGATCAGAAAATAATCGGTTGTCATGGCATTCTCAAAAACAACCAATGGGTATTCTTTTTCAGATCCTCATCAGACAATTGGGAAAGCGTTGAATCTATCATTGCTGCAGTGGCTGTAACCTTTTCAATAAGTTCCGCCTTCGGGATATCTTTTAAGGAAAATTCCAGATCACGCTGCCTGACGTATCCTGTGTTTCCAAGGTGTGTTCCCAGAAAATGATTGAGATTTCCAACAAGATGAAGTGTCAGATTACCCGCAGAATTGGCGATGTTTCTATCTGTTTTCCAAAGGTTTTCTTCGTTCTGATAGGCTTCTATCTCTGTTTTTAGTTTATTTAAATCTCTGCTGTAAAGAGATCTGAGGCTTTCTGTGATCATATCAATTATTGTATTATGGTTTTAAAATATCCTTTAAAGTGTTTATCAACTAAACTATCAATACTGCATTTATAATCTATAAAACCATAAATGCTATCATTTTTGTTGAATTTGTTACTGTTTAGAGTCAGTTTTTGGCTAAAAACTTTAGATTTTATGAATTTTTCTTCGCCTTTTAAGGTTTTGGGGTCAATATCTTTGATGTAAAACTGATTTTTAAAAACTTTAATCAAAATTCCGTTGCCAAAATATCCGTTATTGTTATTCAATTTTACGGTAAGAGTATCGTTCTGATATTGAGCTTTGCATTTATAATCATCGAATAAAAACGTTCCTTTACGAAAGTCATCCGAATAACTTGCAGACTGAATAATATGGGCTGTTCTTGTTTTGCTTTCAACAATTTCACTATTGTAAAGCTTCAGTTCCGGATATTTAGAGAGAAGTACAATAGCATCATTATCAGGCAGGTTGGTGTCCACAGTAAAATTTTCGAAATTCAGTTCCTTTTGGCAACTCAAAACCATCAGTAAAATACCTGAAAAAAATAAAAATAGTTTCATTGAAACTATTTTTGCTTTTGAGCCCAAAGCTCCATTTTCCTGTTCAGGACATCCAGAGGAAGGCATCCCTGGCTCAGAACTTCATCATGGAAGCTTGCCAGATTGAATTTGTTCCCAAGTTCTTTCTGGTATTTTTCTCTCAGGTCACGGATTCTTAAAGAGCCTATTTTGTAGCCTAAGGCCTGCCCCGGCATTGCCATATACCTCTCAACTTCTGCAGTGGCAGATCCTTCGTCATATGAAATGTTGCTTAAGAAATATTTGATCGCTTCTTCTCTTGACATTTTTCCGGTATGAAGCCCTGTATCTACAACAAGTCTTACCGCTCTCAGCATCTGATCGCTTAAATACCCCATTTTCTGGTAAGGATCTGTGTACAAGCCGAACTCAGGGCCTAATGTTTCACAATAATGTGCCCATCCTTCACCATAAGCTCCAAACCAACCGAATCTCATGAATTTAGGAAGCTTTGTATTTTCCTGCTGAAGAGACATCTGATAGTGATGCCCTGGGATGGCCTCGTGAAGGAAAAGAGACTCCATTCCCGAAGTAACATTGAATTGGGAAGGATCCGGAAGCGGAACATAAAATATACCCGGTCTTTTACCATCCGGAGTTCCTGGCATATATTCTGCGCTGGCACTTGCTTCTCTGAACTTTTCTGTCTGTCTGATTTCAAACTTTGTTTTTGGTGTTACGTTAAACATCGTTTTCAGCTTCGGAGTGATTTTCGTTAAAATGCCATTAAATGCATGTAAAACTTCCTTGGAAGTCTTATAAGGCATCGCCTTTGGATCCGTTTTTACAAAGGTGATGAATTCTTCCAGAGTTCCGGTAAAACCTACCTGCTGTTTTACTTTTTCCATTTCCGCACGAAGCATAGCTACCTGCTGTAATCCGATCTTATTGATCTCTTCAGGAGATTTTTTGGTAGTGGTCCAGCTTTTTACATAATAGCTGTAAATTTCATTACCGTTAGGAAGACTGTTGTATCCATCTGTATCTCTTGCTTTTGGAAGATATTCTTTTTCCAGGAAAGTTCCCATTTTAATATAGGCCGGGATAATCTTTTTCGCAATGGCATCTTTGTAAAGTGCTGAAAATTTATCTTTCTGAGCCTGGGAGAAATTTTTAGGAAAATTTCTGATCGGGCCGTAGAAAATATTCTTTTCCATGTCAGAAGTTGTGATTTCCTCGGCTTTCATCTGAGGAATCATTTTAACAACCAGCTTTTTAGGAAGAACCATTTTATTAGTCATCCCTTCACGGAAATTGTCTGCAGCAGCATCCATCCATTCCGGGAATTTTTCCATTCTTTTCAGCCAGTCACTGTAATCTTTTTCTGTTTTAAAAGGCTGGTTACCCTGTCCGCTTCCATACAAAGGAAAAGTAAGCGGAAGTCCACCAAACTGGGTAAAAGGTATATATTCCGGATGATAGGCATAGGCCTCAATCTTGTCTTTTAAAGTGTAATCCAATACATCATATACCACTTTATCTTCATCAGAAAGGGTTTTGTAATCTACATGTTCCAGCTGTTTCTGGACGGAGTTGTAGAATGCTATTTCTCCTGAGATAAAATCTTTATCGATATTAATAGGAAGCTGGTCATTATATCTTGTATCTCCCTGTGCGGTAGCGTCCATCGGATATAGCTTAAGATACTGCTCATAATAGTTGGAAGCAATAGAGTCCAGATTGCTGGGAGTCACTTTTGTAAGGGGAGAATCCGATTTTTTGCAGGAAGCAAGACCTATCATCAGCCCTAGTCCTAGAATACCTTTTGATAAAATGTTTTTCATTTTCAGAATCTTTATGAAAACAAAAGTAAGTATTATTGGGATATTCAGGCTTATGGTATGCATTGATTTTAAAAAATTATTTTCAAAATCCTTTTAACTTTGAATCAATTTTCTATCTTTGTCTAAAACGTTTAACAATCATATTATTACAGTTCTTTTTTAAGAAAAAATGAAAGGGATTTTAAAAATTTACCATCCGGAAGAAACGCTAAAATACAATATCAGAAATACTTATTGTAAAGCCGTTTACAGCAACCAGCAACACTTTTTAGAGGTTGAAGTGATTACGGATGACAGTTTGGATCACGTAGATGATGATTCACTGCAGTACAACTTTCCGCAGCTTTCACTTGAAATTTTCGATTTCCCTATCGACTCTGCGGAAATAGAAGGAAAAACCATTACCATCAATGACTCTGATGAAGAGACCTATACTGAGGTAGACCTTTTCGATGACGAAGATGCCTATATCTATGACAATGAGCTTCTTTTTGAAAAAAATGAAGAAGGGGAGCTTCAGGTTATCTGGAAAGGAACCATTGATGATTTCTATACCGGATCTGATACCCCGATTCCTTTTAGATTAAAATGCGAATTCAAGCAGGATGATATTGAGGTAGACGAGGACTAACCCGAAACTCTATCCTTTTTAATACCGAATTTCTTTTCAGAATTATTTTTTGGAAAGAAATTTGCTGTTTGTAGAACTGTAACAAATTTTAAGTTGTTTTTAAGCAATTTTTAAGAGTTCAATTCATAATATTCTACTACATTTGTCGTTGAAACTTTAATAAATTCACATTTAATGCTGTTAACGGAACTTTCTCAGATTTTATTTGCACAAATCGCTACACCCGCTGTTGCTACAGACAATTTAGAGTTCTCATTCTGGAAGATCATGTTCCATGGAGGGGCTTTCGCTAAAATAGTGATGGTCACTGTATTACTTTTGGGAGTGTTTTCTCTGTATCTGTTTTTTGAAAGATTTTTCTTTATCAAAAGACTGACTTCAAAAACAGATTCCAACTTCATGAACAATATTGAAGACTTCATCAAGGCTGGGAAAATAGAGGCAGCAGCAGATTACTGCAAAACCCAGAATTCTCCGGAAGGAAGAATTTTAGAAAAAGGAATTTCAAGATTGGGGCGTCCTGTTTCAGATATTGTAAGTGCCATGGAAGCACAGGCGCAGGTAGAAGTTGCCAATATGGAAAAAACCTGAACCTGTTGGCTGTAGTACCAAGTATTGCACCAATGCTGGGGCTTTTAGGTACAGTAATAGGGATGATTATTGCTTTCTTTAATTTATCCCATGCCACAGGGTCTTTCTCTCCGAAAACGCTTTCAGAAGGTATTTATACCGCTTTAGGGCAAACCGCTGTAGGTCTGGCAGTAGCAATTCCGGCCAACTTCTGCTACAATATCCTTTTGACAAGGATTGATAAATTTGTACTGAAGGCTCAGAACATGTCAGGGGAATTTTTAGACCTTATCAATAAACCTTTATAATTTTCTTACGATGAAAATTCAAAGAAGAAATAAAGCGAATCCGGAATTCAGTTTAGCAGCGATGACAGATGTTATCCTGTTGATGCTGATTTTCTTTATGATTACTTCTTCAGCAGCCAACCAGAGTGCTATTGATGTGAATCTGCCGAAAGCCGGAGCAGTGGACGATAATATACCTAATCCTTTAACTGTTAGTATCAAACCGGACGGTTCATTTTTTGTGGATGATAATCCTGCCAATAAAGGTGAACTTGAGAAAATTATTGTAGATAAATTAGCGGGGCAGACCAATAAATCGTTTACAATCAGAGCTGACGAAAACACATTGCATAAAGATGTTGTTTTTGTAATGGAAATTGCTGAAAAACATAAATTTAACATTGCGATTGCAACCGTTAAAGATAAATAACAGAGCCGGATTTCCGGAAAGAATTACTTTTTAAGATGAGAAGCTATACAGCAAACAGAAACGAAGAAAATAAAGACAGGGTAAAAAGCGCACTGCTTTCTATTCTGATCTGGGCTGCTATTCTGCTTTTTGTTTTTTTATATAAACTAAAACCCGAACTGGATAAAGACCCGGAGGTAGTAACTACAATGCTGGTGAACTTTGGAGACAACAGGAACGGAAAAGGAATTGAGGAACCTGCTGAGCAGCCTGGAAGCCTTGCCGCCGCCACAGAAGAAGTGACGCCTGAACCTGCAGAAACACCGGTTCCGGAGACAAAAACTGTTGTAAAGCCAGAGCCTTTACCTACTCCTGAACCTAAGAAAACAGAAGTGAAGGAAAAGGTAATCACGGGTAATAACTCAAAAACAGCAGTTGCTAAGAAAGAAGAATCAAAAAAAGCTGAGAAAAAAGAAGCAACCAGTACAAGTGCCTCTAAAAACACCAAAAAATCTGGCGCTGCCACAGCCAATTCAAAAACTGGGAATGGGGACGGAAAAGGAACTGCAGCTATAGGAAACCTGATCAAAGGAAGAGGAACTAAAGCCGGAAGCCAGGGAACTGGTGATGGTATCGGAAATGCAGGAGATCCTTTAGGTGGTGACGGAAACGGTGATAGTAAGGTTGGAATTGATAGAAAGCTTGTAGGTTATATTCCGGGAACAATGGGAAGAGGAGGAGCACAGCCCTCTCACAGCTGTACGGCAAGCGGATCGATTACGATTTCCTATACTGTAGATAAAGCAGGAAATGTGGTGTCTGCAAGAAGATCAGGAGGTATTTCAGATCCTTGTGTGTCATCTACATCTGTGGCCTGGGTTAAGAAATATGTAAAGGCTGAGAAAGCCAATACTTCATCAACAGGAACTTATAAAATTACTTTCTAAAATATAAAATACAAAAGCACTTTATCCAAGTGCTTTTTTTAATTCGTTGATTCTGTTGATAACCGGAAGGGCAAAAATACCGCTGGTCTGAAGATACAGCTCATAGAACGTTTTTGCTTTATCCTGAAAATCTTTGTTCTGATCATGTCTGCTGTTAAAGTAAAAAAGATTTCCAAGCATTTCATAATAATCTTTGCGGTCCCTTTCCTGTCTTTCATTGACCAGGGCAATCATTTCTTCTTTAGTCATTGAGGAAACTTCCGTGAAATTCATCTTAAAAATATCCCTCATTAAAGTGTCAAAATCCAGCTCTTTCTGCATTAAACTTTCTTCGGGTTTGTCCAGAATCAGTTTTTCCAATGCCTGGGTTAACTGGCGGATGAGCCTTAATGTAAATTCTTTATCTGTAATCATAATGGGTAGTTTTGTTGCTGGTTGTTAGTTGCAGTTGTTGGTTGTTGTTGTTGTTGTTGTTGTTGTTGTTGTTGGTTGCGGTTGCTGGTTTGGGTTATGTACGCCAGTTTAACTGGACGTATTTTATAAAGTTATTGATTTTTCCTCCTAAGAGTTTATATTGTTCCGTTTTTTCTTTGAAGCTTAAGCTTAATTCCGGATAAAGCCTGTTGATTTTTGATAAGTGACAAACCGTTTCATCACAACTTGCTTGAGAGTAGGTAAGAAACCTTATGAAGTCACCTTTGTAATTGTTTCTTCCATAGCCTTCCGCAATATTTGTGACAACGGAGTCTGCAGATCGTCGCAATTGGCTACCCAATTCATGTAATTCATAGTTTGGCAGTTGGAGTGATAACTTATGTGTTTCAATAAACAGCTCAAAAGCAATATTATAGATATCAAGTTTTTCGTAACTCATCAATACATTTTTAACGGTAAAAAACAGCAACGATCTGACCAGCAACTTTTCATTATGCGAAAAATAAATAAGCCAACGCAATAGAAGTGATGATACCTACCAGATCGGCCAGAAGCATGGCAATTACCGTGTATCTCGTGTTTCTAACAGCTACGGCTCCAAAATATACCGCGATCACGTAAAAAGTCGTATCTGAGCTTCCCTGAAGCACAGCGGCCAATTTACCCTGGAAACTGTCTGCCCCAAATGTTGTCATTGTATCTACCATCATTCCTCTGGCTCCGGAGCCGGATAACGGTTTGATTAAGGCGGTAGGAAGCCCATCCACAAATCTAGGGTCCATATTGGCTGTATTAGCCACCCACTTCATTCCATCAATGATCACATCGAAAACACCTGAAGTCCTTAATAATGAAATGGCAATCAGCATTCCGACAAGGTAGGGGATAATCTTAACACAGGTTGTAAAACCTTCTTTTGCTCCTTCAATAAAGGCATCAAAAACGTTGATTTTTTTATAAACAGCCCCAAGCACAATTGCCAGGAAGATAAAGAGAATCAGACCATTGCTCAATACTTTGCTGAAATCATCCAGTTCATCTTTACTCAATTGAACCAGGTACAAAACCAATAAAGCGATAACGGCTGAAATTCCTCCTACATAAGCAATCACTACCGGACGGAGAAGGTTGATTTTCTGGTATAAAGAAACGATAATCATTGCTGCCAGTGTAGCCGCAAAAGTGGCAATCATACAAGGCAGGAAAATATCTGTAGGCGTTTTGGAGCCCATTGAGGCTCTGATCGCAATAATCGATACAGGAATCAAAGTCATACCACCGGCATGGAGACACAGGAACATAATCTGTGAATTGCTGGCTGTATCTTTATTGGGGTTTAAAGTCTGAAGACTTTCCATTGCTTTTAAACCAAAAGGAGTCGCAGCATTATCCAATCCCAGAAGATTGGCACTGAAATTCATCAGCATGTGCCCGAATGCAGGATGGTTTTTGGGGATATCAGGAAAAAGTTTTGAGAAAAACGGCTGTATCAGGCGGCTTAAAAGATTGATGCCTCCTGCTTTTTCTGCAATACTCATGAATCCCATAAACAGAGTCATAATCCCGATAAGTCCAAGGCAGATTTTAACTGCGGTTTCTGAAGTACCGATCACTCCGTCTGATTCCTGAACGCGGTAAATATGAACATTTTGCTTCAAAGAATCCGTTTTGTAGTGAATTCTGCTGTCTGCAAAATCATTTTTTCATCAGGCTGTCTCTTACAACAGGAGAGAGGCTGTTCATAGGCTGGGAGGCAATCTTCACTGTATCACCACCTTTTCCTACCACCATATCATTGAAAATGGTTTTGTAATTACCTGACGAAACGTATTTTATACTGGCAATGGCAATGGCAATGATAATGAAAGCCGACCAAATTCTGCTGAGGACCATCTGATTGATTTAATTGTTTAAACTTATCGAAAATACTTTAAACCACAAAAATAACTAAAGTCTTTTGTTATTATGGTTTGAAAGTAAACTAATGACAGCTTCTGATGTTAGATTATAAAAAATTCTCAATATTTTACCATTAAGAAGAACTGAAGAAATAAAGCTTAGTTAAGATGTATCACTCTTTTAAGCTTAAAGCGAAACTTATCTTCATACTCTTAAAGCCTTAAATCAATCTTAATGTTTCAAAATAATGAAGGTTTAAACAGTTATTCTTCCATATAAACAAGATACCCCTCAAAATTGTCATCTAGTTTTTTAAGAACTTTAGCATCATCCATTTTTTTGATTAATGCGTCTACAAAGAAGCTTTTTTCAAAAAACTGGCGGTGAATTCCCGGTAAAAGTTCCATGAAATAATCCATTCCGATTTTGTTGTTATGAAGATCCATTTTGGTTTCCAGGGGTTCATTCGGGAACAGCTCTTCATGCATGTCTGTGATCCTTTTACAAAAATCGAGCGCTTTTTTAGGGGAAGAAATCTTACAGCAGTACATCATAATGAAGCAGCACCAGAGAGCATGCCTGAAAGCATTTCCAATCCCGTTATTGGAAGCTGTTTCAGGGAATTTTTTCTGTGCAATGGTGAATGCTTTTACTGTTGCATAAAAACTTAGTAAAGCGAAAAGAGGATGGGGAAGGATAAGTGATAAAAGACGCATAATCTTTTTAAAACTCATACTCCTGATGGTATTGAAAAATATCTTAAAAGTCCTCATAAATAAAAATCTCTCCCTAATTAGAGAGAGATTGTATTGTTTTTGTTACAGATACTATGCTTTTACAGCTAATAAATTAACTGTTTTGGCAACCGTATCCTGAATTTCAGTTCTTTTTACGATGAAATCTACAAATCCTTTTTCCTGCAAGAATTCTGATGTCTGGAATCCTTCCGGTAAGTCTCTACCAATTGTTTCACGGATTACTCTTGGTCCTGCGAAGCCGATCAGCGCTCCAGGCTCTGCCATAATAATATCAGCAGTCATAGCGAAGGAAGCTGTGATTCCTCCGAATGTAGGGTCACAAAGGTAAGCGATGTATAAAAGTCCTGCTTCAGAAAGCTGAGCTAATTTAGCCTGAACCTTTGCCAATTGCATCAGAGAGTAAGTGGCTTCCTGCATTCTTGCTCCTCCGGACTGACAGATAATCATATACGGAAGTTTGTGTGCGATACAGTAATCTACTGCTCTTCTGATCTTTTCTCCCATTACAGAACCCAAAGATCCACCGATGAAAGCAAAATCCATACACGAAACTACCATTTCAGTTCCTTTTACAGTTCCTACTGCGTTTCTGATAGAATCTGTAAGCTTTGTTTTAGCTTTCACCTCTTTCAGACGGTCTTTGTAAGGCTTTGTATCTTTGAAGTTTAAGATATCAATACTCTCAACATTGGCATCCAGTTCGGTAAATTTACCACCGTCAAAAAGGATGTCAAAAAATTCTGCACTTCCTATTCTCACATGAAATCCGTCTTCAGGAGAAACGTAGTTATTTCTCTTTAGTTCATCATGTTCCACTACTTTTCCGGATGGAGTCTGATGCCACAGGCCTTTGGGAACGTCCTTTTTCTCATCAGTAGAAGTGGTAATGTTTTTTGCTTTTCTTTTAAACCAGTCGAATGCCATTTTTGTTTGTATTAATGTATAAATGTAAAATGTACCAATGTAAATCTATTTCGTATGAATATTTTTACATTGATACAATTGTACAGTTCTTATTTTAAAGTATTTACGTTATTTAAATCTTCAAATGCTTTCACCAATCTTGCAGAGAATGTATCTTCACCTTTTCTTACCCAAACTCTTGGATCATAGAATTTTTTGTTAGGTTTCTCTTCTCCTTCAGGGTTTCCGATCTGAGCTCTTAAATATTCAATATTGTTGATCATATAATCTCTGATTCCTTCTGTGTATGCAAACTGAAGGTCAGTATCAATGTTCATTTTGATTACTCCGTAATCGATAGCTTCTCTGATCTCTTCTAAAGTAGATCCTGAACCTCCGTGGAATACGAAGTTGATCGGTTTAGCAGCCGTTCCGAATTTTTCCTGAACATATTTCTGGGAATTGTCAAGGATTTTTGGCGTAAGAACTACGTTTCCTGGCTTGTAAACTCCGTGTACGTTACCGAAAGCAGCAGCAATTGTAAAGTTATCAGAAATAGCTTTTAATTTTTCGTACGTATAAGCTACGTCTTCAGGCTGAGTATATAATTTTGAGTTATCAACGTCTGAGTTGTCAACACCGTCTTCTTCACCTCCGGTAACTCCGATTTCTACCTCAAGAGTCATCTGTAGCTTAGCCATTCTTTCAAAATATTTAGCAGAAATTTCAAGATTTTCTTCTAAAGGCTCTTCAGAAAGGTCTAACATGTGGGAAGAATAAAGGGATTTTCCTGTCTGCTTGAAGAATTCTTCATTAGCATCCATCAAGCCGTCAATCCAAGGAAGTAATTTTTTTGCACAGTGGTCTGTGTGTAGAATTACAGTTGCTCCGTAAGCTTCCGCAAGCGTATGAATATGTTTTGCTCCAGCGATAGCTCCTAGGATAGCAGACTTCTGTCCGTCATTGCTTAATCCTTTTCCTGCGTTGAAAGAAGCTCCACCATTTGAAAACTGAATAATGACAGGAGCGTTTAATTTCGCTGCAGTTTCCATCGTAGCGTTTATGTTGCTTGATCCAATTACGTTTACTGCAGGTAATGCAAATTTGTTTTCTTTAGCATACTGAAAGATATCAGTAACTAACTGACCTGTGGCAACTCCTGCCGGAAAAATTCTGCTCATGTTTTACTTTTTAGTATAAATTTATTAGGTGTTTTTAATTTCGTGTAAAGGTAATCATTTTTAAGAAATTGCTAATTTCTTTTATCTCTTCCCCAAAGTAGCTTCTGACGGATGGTTTCGTAGAAACTTAAACTGTTGGGCTGTACCAGAAGAAGTTGGAATTTTGCTTTTTGATAATGATTTCTTTATCCGTTTCTATATGGATCAGTCGGGAGTCCAAGGAAAGTGAGTACTGAGGCACCCGGCTTTCCACCCTGAATTTTATTTCTACCTTATCATTTACAACCAGAGGCCTCACATTCAGATTGTGAGGTGCAATAGGAGTAATGACAAAGTTTTCGTTGTTAGGAGAGATAATTGGTCCGCCGCAGCTCAGAGAGTAGGCGGTAGAGCCTGTAGGTGTTGAAATGATCACGCCGTCACCCCAGAATACATTCAGAAATTCATCGTTGATGTACGAATCTACGGTGATCATGGATGTGGTTTCTTTTCGGGAAACGGTAACGTCGTTCAATGCATAGGGAAAAGACCCTTCAAGCTTGGGAGAAACAACTTCTATTACCGAACGGCGGCTTGTTTTTACATCTCCTTTTAAGATGGAATCCAGCTCTTTAAATACTTCTTCTTTAGTGAAAAAGGCTAAAAAACCAAGACGTCCTGTATTTACTCCCACTACCGGAATTTCAAGATCTTCAATAAAGGTTAAAGAGTTTACAATGGTTCCGTCACCACCGAAAGTGAAGAACAGATCCACTTCCTTGTCCAGAAGATCCTGTTTGCAGTTAAAAGTTTCGAATATTTTTGAAAACTGAAGAGCCTCAGCCATTTCATCATACAGAACAGATTTTACACCTCTTGCTTCAAGTTCAGAGATAAACTTGCTTAAATATAAAAAAGTATCAAGATCTTTTTTCTGAGAATATATGGCTGCCTTCATGTTATATTTCTATGAATTTTTGTAAAAACCCGAATCGGTCTTTAAACAGATCGGATTTCTCATCAGAATAGTATTTTTCAACAATTCTGTAATCGTACCGGTCAAAAGTAGCGTCTATCGAGGCCAGGTTTTCATTGCTGATCTTTATGGTGATCTGGACCACTTCTTCAGACATAAAGCTTATAAACCCACCGTAAAACTTCGAGTTGTTGCTTTCCACGATATTGGTGATTTCCGTCATAGAATATTTTCTGGCGGGAGTTTCTACGGTAAGAATGGCTCCTGTTTCCGAAAACAGAGGATAACGGGAAAGGTCCTGAAAAACATCTTCACAGGTAATATATCCCAGGTATTTTTCATTTTTATTGATCACCGGAATTACATTGGAACTGAATGTATAAAACAGGCGGATACTATCCATGATATTGCTGTCCTCCAGAATGGCAAAACGCTCTATCTGATGTTCCAGATCTTTCAGTGTTCCCCCTTCCTCCTCATACAGAAAGTCCATGGCAATAGCACCATAGAAGTGGTGGGATTTTTTGATGAAAACATGGGAATATCCAAAATCTTCCAATATATTTCTGGCCGACTCTATGGAGTCAGACAGGCTAAAACACGGAAAGTCTTTTGAGATATAGTCCTTGATAAACATTGTGCTAATTTATAAAAAATTAAATGAAACTTTTTCTGAAAACCCGACTTTTTTTAAGATGAAACAAAAAAAGTGCCGTCAAAATTTGTTTGTAAAGAAAAATAAAGTACCTTTGTCGCCTTTCATTTTTACTTTTATTAGATTTATTTCAAACTGCACTGTCTACTAAGGACATATGCAGTTTTTTTATTTTAAAGCTTTTGCAAATTCCCACATTACAATTCCGCCGCATACACTTACATTAAGAGAATGCTTCGTTCCAAGCTGGGGAATCTCTAAAAACACATCAATATTAGGAAGAACATCATCACTGATCCCCTCTACTTCATTTCCTAAAATCAAGGCATATTTTTTTGACCTGTCAATTGTAAAATCAGTAATAAGCTGGCTGCCGGTAGTCTGCTCAATTCCAATGATTTCGTAGCCATTGCTTTTCAGATCGGCAATAGCGGTATTGGTATCTGTTTCGTGAGACCAGTCTACACTTTCAGTAGCGCCTAATGCTGCTTTATGGATCTCGCGGTGGGGCGGCTGCGGCGTAATTCCGCAAAGGATTATTTTTTCAATTAAAAATGCATCTGCCGTTCTGAAGGCTGCACCTACATTGTGCATACTTCTGATATTATCTAAAATGATGACCAACGGAATTTTTTCAACCTTCTTAAATGTTTCTACATCTATTCTGTTAAGTTCTTCCAGTTTTAGTTTCTGTACCAATTGTATTATTTTGTTGAGATTAATTTTCCGTCTTTGTAGACCTCTGTCTTTTCTATGCTTCCGTCTTCACGGTAATGAACCCGGGTGCCATTTCTTTTGTCATCGGCAAATTCAGTTTCACGCTGTAATTTCCCTGACGGGTAGAATACTTTCCATTTTCCAGTAGCAAGACCGTTGTCATACTGGCCAATGTCTTTTATTGATTTTCCGTCTTCATGAAAGGTTTTGCTTTCTCCCTGTAATTTATTGAATTTATAATTCGAAATTTCAGTTATTTTACCGGCAGGAGAATAAAAAGTAGCGGTAAGGCTGTTATCATAAATATTCTTTTCTCCATTCCTGAAAGCTTCCTTAGATGTGAGAACGCCATTTTTGTCAAAATAGGACCATTCTTTTACCTTGAATCCTTTTTTGTATTCGCCTTTGGACTGTATTTTTCCATTATCATAATAAAAAACAGCATCGCCGTCCAGTTTTCCTTTTTTCCATTCCACTACATTTTTGACCTGTCCGTTTTCATAAAATTCTTTACAGGATCCCTCCTGCAATCCGTCTTTATATCCGCAGGGTTTCTGTGCCATAATGAGGGCAGAAGCGGAAAAAATAATAGAAACATGTACTTCATAGCTATTTTTATTTCAAAAATAGTAAAATACTTATATTTGACTCAAAAATATACTATGAAAAAATTATTCACCTTATTCATATTAATGTGGGGATTTATTTACCTGGAAGCACAAAACACCTATTATCCTCAGGCTTTTTTTGATAAAAAACTGGCAAGGGAAATGCTTGGGTTTGGGAATTCTACCATTGAAGGTGTGGCTTCCACAAAACAAAAAAACAACTGGGGTATTAAGCCGTTGCTTGGAGAAAAGCATTATGCACCCAAAGGAACTGTTGTTATGCTTTTTCCCGTAACGCCTTATTTTCAGGAATTTTACGACATGAGAAGGAAGTATGAAAATAAAAAAACTACGGTATATATGTCTGAAGAAGCTTTTAAATACAGAGTAGAAGCTTTAACAGATGATCACGGAAGGTTTAAATTCGAAAAGCTGAAGCCGGGGAAATATTATCTTGAAACCATCGTCAATTTTACAGCAACAGCAAGTTACCAGCAACAGACAGGAACTTCAGATGCTTATAACGGCTACGGAGCCTATCTGTATTCAACCCCGATATACAGTACATTTTTCTACGGATATTCTGCAGCCAACAGGGAAAGCAAATTTGTAGAAATAAAGCAGGACGGCGAACTGAAAGAAATCAAGCTTTAAAAGCTTGATTTCTTTATTTTCTGATCATAATCTGATGCACATTCTTCTCAATATTCTGAGCTAATGTTTCCATAGGAATATCATTTTCATCATTATTGAAAGGATCTTCAATTTCTTCAGCAATGAGTTCAAGACTCATCAATACATAATATACGAAAACGGTAAGCGGAATCATGAAAAGACCAATGGTGATCACGTAAGCAATGGGCAGGGCAAAAACGTACAGGATAATAAATTTCTTGATGAAAGAAGAGTAGGAATAAGGAATCGGGGTGTTTTTGATTCGCTCACAGCCTCCGCATACATCCAGAAACCCTGAAAGCTGGGTATCCAGATACAGCATTTCAACATCAGATATTTTCCCTTCTTTTTTTAATTGATTTAATTTATGGCTTAACAGAATAATCATTTCACTCGGGCCATGATTTTTTAAAGAGCTTTCAATTTCAGAATAATCTTCGTCCAGGGCAAGTCTTGTAGATTCCTTGGAAAGGTGTTTGGCTAAAAAGTGAGGAAAGAATTTCAGATATCTTGCAATCTGCTCAGCATCCTGACGGTTATCACCAAGAATGGTATTGATTTTTATTGCAAAATTTCTGGTATCATTGACCAGTTTACCCCAAAGTTTTCTGCCTTCCCACCATCTGTCATAAGCCGTATTTGTTCTGAAAACCAGCAAAAGAGAAAGAACAAAGCCCAGCAGAGAGTGAATCATCCCCACATTGCTGATTCCTGATTTTGAAGTAAGATGGAGATATTCTACCTCCAGATACTGAATTCCCCATGAGTACAATCCTACAAGAAGCATACTCGGGAAAAGAATTTTCAGGGTATCGCTTTTGTGCAGGCTGAAAAGGATTTTAAGGAAATGTTTGGTATTATAGACTCTCATAAATTTACTTATTACCACAAATATAAATTTTTCATCCGAGCTCTGCCAATAAAGTAAGGAAGTCTGAAGCTGGAAGAAGGATCTTCTTGAAGCCGAAGAGGAGGTTTGAGTTTTCCGTAAAATCTTTTTATGAAATGATGTACAGAGGTTTGCGGGCAAATAGAAACTTCCTGCATCCATCTTCCATCTTCTCTCCTAATCTTAATTTTCTCAGGTTTCAAAAAAACACTATTTTTATTTCGCATTAAATACAAAGTACATGATCCTCGAAAACGTAGATATTGTAACTGATATCAGTAAAGAAGATTTTCAGAAGAATTATTTCAAAAAGCAGAAGCCTCTTTTGATTAAAAATTTTGCCAGCCGCTGGGATGCCTTTGACAAATGGAATCTGGCATATATCAGAGAAAAAGCAGGTGATCAGGAAGTTCCGTTGTATGATAATAAACCTGCCGATGCCTCTAAAAGTTCTGATGCTCCGGTCACTCATATGAGCATGAAGGAATATATTGATACCATAAAAAGCAAACCTTCAGACCTTCGTATCTTTTTCTATATCATTACTGACAGGCTTCCCGAGCTGCTGAAAAATTTCACATATCCGGATCTTGGGATGAAGTTTTTTAAAAGACTTCCAACTTTATTTTTCGGAGGAAGCGAAGCCCATGTTTTAATGCATTATGATGTAGATCTGGGTGATTTTATGCATATTCACTTTGAAGGAAAGAAAAGAATCCTGCTTTTTGATCAGAAACAGTCCCCGTTTTTATATAAAGTTCCCTTATCTGTTCATACTATTTACGAACTTGATTATGAAAACCCGGATTATGAAAAGTTCCCCGCGTTGAAATATGCCAAAGGATATGAGATTTTCATGGAACATGGTGATGCTCTTTTTATTCCGGGGGCGTTCTGGCATTTCAACAGATACCTTGAGCCTGGTTTTTCTCTTTCTTTAAGAGCACTTCCGAATAAGCCAAACGTTTTTGCCAATATGCTGTATCATGTTTTCATTATGAGATACACAGACAAGCTGATGCGAAAACTTTTCAAAGCCAAATGGGTAAATTACAAGCAGAAATGGGCCTATAAAAAAAGTTCCGAAGCTTTGGAGAAATATATGAAAACAGGAAAATAAGAAAGGCTGGTGAAGGAGGCGGGAAGCTGGAAGACTCTTTGCAGCTTAGTATTAATGGTTTTCATTTTTATTCAAAGGATAATGATTACCTAAATGACCAATTGAAACTTCCATCTCCCAGCTTCGTGCTTTCAGCTTATTTATTAATCAGCCCAAAGATCGTTGCATCAACGAATTTTCCTTTTTCAAAAAAATAATCTTTCAACGTTCCTTCTTTACTGAAATTTAAAGAAGACAACAGTCTGTCAGAAGAAATATTGGACGGATCAATGAATGCGTCTACACGGTGAAGTCTCATCGTTTCAAATCCATAGGTCAGAATGGGAAGAAGAGCTTCTTTCATATAGGACTGCTGCCAGAATTTTGGATTAAGCTCATAGCCGACCTCTGCCCTGAAATGCTCCCTGTACCAGTTGTGATAGCCGCATGTACCAATGACTTTTCCACTGGATTTCAGCTCCAGAGCCCACCTGAATCCTTTTCCTTTTTCAAACTCACTGTTAAAATGTTCAATAATGCGGCGTGAATCATCAGGCGTTTTGAAAGTGTCCAGATCATAATATTCCATGACTTCATCCAGAGAAAAATACTCGAAAAGGTCCTGGATGTCATTGAAAGTAAGCTGTCGCAAGATAAGTCTTTCTGTCTCTAAAACAGGAAATTCCATAAATAATGTGATTTGACGGTGAAAATACGATTAATTACTGATTAAGAAAAACAGGGAAGATTAACCCTTAAACAATTCTCTTACCCTGAATTTATTTTTTAAATTTGGGGCTCATTTTTTACTATGGCAAAATCAAAGAAAGAAACCCCGCTAATGACGCAGTACAATACCATCAAGGGTAAATATCCGGATGCGCTTTTGCTTTTCAGGGTAGGGGACTTTTATGAAACTTTCGGGCAGGATGCAGTGAAAACATCCCAGATCCTGGGCATTGTTCTTACCAAAAGAAATAACGGCGAAGGAAGTGTGGAGCTGGCAGGTTTCCCGCATCATTCCATAGATTCTTACCTTCCCAAACTGGTGAGGGCAGGAATGCGTGTGGCGATCTGTGATCAGCTGGAGGATCCTAAAATGGTGAAAGGAATTGTAAAAAGAGGTGTAACAGAGCTTGTTACTCCCGGCGTTACTTTCAATGACCAGGTATTAAATTCAAAAAAGAATAATTTTCTTCTTTCATTACATAAAGAAAAAGAGAAATACGGAATTGCTTTAGTAGATATCTCTACAGGAGAGTTTCTGGTAAGTGAAGGAGCCCTGGAAAAGCTGTTGCATATCGTCAATACTTTTGATCCGAGTGAGATTATCTTCCAGAGAAGCACACAGATTCCGGAACAGATCAAAAATAAAAATGCTTTTAAGCTTGAGGACTGGGCCTTCCAATATAATTTTGCCTACGAAAAATTAACGAATCACTTTAAAACCAATTCCCTAAAAGGTTTTGGGGTAGAAAACCTTCCGTTAGCGATTACGGCAGCTGGTGCTATTTTTGCCTATCTCGTGGAAGATACCCATCACAACCTGCTTTCCCATATTACTAAACTTCAGATCATTCCTCAGGAAGATTACCTGATGATGGATAATTTTACCCTGAGAAACCTGGAAATCGTGTATCCAAGCAATCCACAGGGGAAATCATTATTGGATATTATTGATAAAACGTCTACGCCAATGGGCGGAAGGCTTTTGAGAAGAAGAATTATTCTTCCTTTAAAATCTGTGGATGAGATCATGAGAAGACTTTCCCTGATTGATTTTTTAAATGAAAATGATCATCTGAAATATGAGATCTGTCAGCTTCTGAAATCGATTTCGGATCTGGACAGGCTGATGGGAAAACTGGCGGCAGAAAAAATTTCTCCGAAAGAACTTGGGTATTTACGGCAAAGTTTGATTAATATCCATAAAATCAAAGCGTTATTGCACCCTCATGCAGGTGTACTGGCATGGTTAGAACCTCTGTTTGACCTTGAAGAATTGATTAAATTCCTGCAGAATCATCTTAATGAAGAGCTTCCGGTAAGTATAGCGAAAGGAAATATCATCAAAGAAGGCGTGTCTGAAGAGCTGGACAGATTGAGAAACCTTCAGAGTAAAGGCCGTGGCTTCCTGGATGAAATGTGCCAGAGGGAAATTGAAAGGACAGGAATTACCAGCCTTAAAATTGATTTTAACAACGTTTTCGGATATTATATTGAAGTTCGGAATACTCATAAAGATAAAGTTCCAGATGACTGGGTGAGAAAGCAAACCCTGGTGAATGCTGAAAGATATATCACCGAAGAATTGAAGGAATACGAAAACCAGATTCTGGGAGCCGAAGAAAAAATAGGCGTTCTCGAAGCTTCACTGTACAGAAATGTATGTGGAGAAACCATGGTTTATATTGATCAGATCCAGGGGAACTCCAACATTATTGCTCAGCTTGATGTGGCATCAGGATTGTCTGAACTGGCTGTTTCTGAAAGCTATACAAAGCCTGTGCTGAATGATGGCTATGCAATCGATCTGAAAGAAGCAAGGCATCCGATCATAGAAAACGCACTTCCCTTAGGTGAAAAATACATTCCGAATGATATCTTCCTGATAAGGATTCCCAGCAGATCATTATGGTAACGGGACCAAATATGGCCGGTAAGTCAGCAATTCTACGCCAGACAGCGATTGTATGCCTTCTGGCACAGATCGGAAGTTTTGTACCGGCAAAATATGCTGAAATTGGGATGCTGGATAAGATTTTTACAAGAGTAGGAGCTACCGATAATATTTCTGCGGGTGAATCTACTTTTATGGTAGAAATGAATGAAGCTGCGAATATTCTGAATAATATCTCCGAGCGAAGCCTTATTTTATTGGATGAAATCGGGCGTGGAACTTCCACTTATGACGGGGTTTCCATTGCATGGGCGATTGCAGAATACCTTCATCAGCATCCAACGCAGGCAAAGACTTTATTTGCAACACATTATCATGAACTGAATGAAATGACTGTGAATTTCGAAAGAGTGAAAAATTTCCACGTTTCTATCCAGGAAAACAAAGGAAATATCATCTTCCTGAGAAAGCTGGTTCCGGGAGGAAGTGAGCACAGTTTCGGTATTCATGTGGCAAAACTGGCGGGTATGCCTGCCAAAGTAGTTAACAGAGCGAATGAAATTCTTAAAACACTTGAAGCCAGCAGAACTCAGGGTAATGGAGGTACTTCAGAGAGCATCAAGAGGGTAACTGAGGAAAACATGCAGCTTTCATTCTTCCAGTTGGATGACCCTGTTCTGGAGAATATTCGTGAAGAACTGACGAAAATAGATATCAATACTTTAACACCGATTGAAGCTTTAATGAAGCTCAACGCCATAAAAAAATGATTGGAGGCTAATCCAATCATTTTTTTAGTCTTATTTTACTAGCAGCAGAATCCGTCCTGCATGCCCGGAACTCCATATCGCTCTTCTCCGGTATCCGGATCTGTACAGCTTATCACTCTTGGGCAGATCGGTCTGTTGGCTCCTCCGCTGATCTCTTTCAGCTCATTTTTACTAAGCTTTCTTTTCTGATTTTTTGAATTTTTCATAATAATTTTAATTTGGTAAAAGCTAATTTACAAGTTATTTTAGTATGTTCAAAATATTGTGAGTCAAAATGTTATGTTTTGTTTGAAATAGAGTTTTATAAAAAAAGATTGAGGAGTTGCCTCAATCCTTATTCTATATCTAACAAAGTTAGCGGATATTAACAGCAATAGCCGTTTCTTCCTACAGGCCCGATTACATATTCACCGTCACCTCTGTCGCAAAGCCCTTCAGGACATACAATAGGGCCGTTGCCCCCATTAATGTCTTTCAATTCGTTTTTGGTTAGTTTTCTTTTCTGAATGTTTGATTTTTTCATGATATTTTAGTTTTGATTCAACTCAAATATACGAAATTATCTGCATAATTCTATAGTGTGTGAAAAATAAAATCTGTGAACTAAAGAAAATAAAAAAGAGCGCCTGAGCGCTCTTCTGTATTATAAGTGATTGTATTCGTATGTAATAACCTCACTGCTTGTTACGTTAGTGGATGTCTTGTCATAATAAACTCTGACATTTTTGGTAGGATAGTTACTTGTATTATATTCATAAGTGGACTTAAATATTCCCCACATAGCCCCTCCAGAACCATTGTTAAGATCCAGTTTATCACTATAACTTAAAATATTGTGAGAAGATCCATTTTCATCTTCAGTATCAATAATCTTTAGATATCCTGTTATATTTTTATGTGGAGAATTCTTTGTATCATATACAATAGGCTTCAAAATACCGGTAGCAGAATTAAAACCAGAAGTACCAGGAATAGGGATTGAGGCCGTTTCTGTCCAACTATTTAATGAACCATCTGCATTTAATGTCGCATTTTTAGTTCCTGTTGTTACAGAAGGAGATCCTGTGAAATTTCCTGCAACAGTCTTGGTATAAGTTATTTTTAAAGTAGTATTGGAAGTATAGGCATAATTATATTCATCTGTTGCGGTGTATCCATTAACAAGCATATGTTGTACACTCACTTTTTTAATTAATCTTCCGCTTCCATCATAAGTATAATTTACTTTAAAGGTTGAGCTTCCTCCCGTGGTTAATTCTTCCGTTATTAAATCTCCGGTATATGTATAAGTGGAAACTTCTCCAGTATTAATATTTTTAACCTGAGAAATTTTTGAACCATTATATGTGAATACGGATGTATCTCCATCTACAGTAAGTTTCGAGATTAAGACAGGAGTGCCGGAATTATTGTTGCCATTGTTATTCCCATTATTGTTGGATGAATCTGTTTCATCATTGCTGCTTGAACATGAAGCCAAAAAGAAGATTGGCAGAAGTAAATAAGTTTTTTTCATGGTTTAATTTTTAAGGCTGTAAAAATATCAAAAAAATGAATTGATGATACAAATAAATCCTTTATTTGTAAAATATTTTTTAGCGGTACATTTTGTTTTTGTATATTGTTGAATGATAATATTTTGTCTTTTATAAATGATTAGCCTGATCAATAAAGTGCAACAGACAGAGATTTCCGGGAATATCAATTTTTTATGTCTTAAACCCGGTTTAAAATGAAATTACAATTCAGTCTGAAATATTTCCTTATCACAATCTTTATTTTTCTGGTAGAAGTATTGATTGCCACCAAACTAAGCCATATTTTCTTCGTGAGGGCATATCTCGGAGATGTCATTGTGGTGATGCTCCTTTATACTTTTGTCAGGAGTTTTGTAAAAGTAAATGATCAGAAGCTGATTTCTGGAATTTTGATTTTTTCATTTTTAGTAGAATCTGCACAGTATTTTCATATGGCAGAAAAACTAGGCTTCCGTCCTGGAAGCCTGATGTATATTGTGATCGGAAATTCTTTTTCATGGATTGATAATCTGTGCTATACCATAGGCTGCCTGATTCTCTATATTTTCGTAAGGATGGCAAACAATGGTGGCGTAACCTCGGCCCCTAATCCCTAACGCCTGCAGTCCGGCACCTATCTTCCAAAACTGTCATACTTATCCTCAGCATATTTGGTAAAGCGGTTCAGTAACGCCACATTTTCCTTTTCAAGAGGAGAAAGATCATTGTCTACATTATTAGAGACAGGGATATACCAATCTGTCTGCTCAAAGAAATTTCTGTAGGTTTCTTTTTGAAGGAGTAGCCATGTCTTGCAAATACAGAATTTTTGATAATTTCAAGATCAAGCTTTCTTAAGTTTTTAAGATCTTTTTCAGTTAATTTCTGCTTGGATGCATTCAGCTTGAATATGGCTTCGGAAGCGAAACGGTTTTTAGTTGTTTTATAGCTTTCTGTTTTACCGGTTTCCTCATCTGTATATTTTTCGGTGAACTCTTTAGAATTTGACCAGTCTACCAGATCAGAATCCTTATCCAGCATAAAGTTGGGATTGTAAACAAACTCTTTTTTAATCAGTTTCAGGGTTTTTAAAGGGGCTTTAACGGATGTTTTATCGAATGCATTCCATTTTCCGGTTAAGCTGTCTCCTTTCAGTTTTACTTCAAATCTTCCGTCTGTTTTGTCATTTCCCGGTTCATCAAGCACAAAAGATGCCGTAGCTTCATTGAAAACCCCTCTGAACGGGCGCTGATTGCCATTCACGATACTTTGCCCGTAAACACTGTCCTTGGTAATTCTGTTGATTTTTAAAGAAATTCTTTTGTAATTATCAACATCATATTCCGAGCCGTCTGTTTCGTCAACTACCTTTTCCATTCCGGCAAATTCTCCGGTATAAATTCCGTAATATTCTTTGTGTACTTCAGGAACAACAACAGAATCTTTCTTTGCGGTCAGAGAATCCTTTCCGGACTCATTGGTTTTTGCTTCTTTTTTGCAGCTTACCAAAGAAACTGCCAGTAAAGAAATAAGAGTGTACTTTACAATTTTCATATATGTTTTTTTGTGATTAAATATTCAATAATGAGGATGTTGGGAATCCAGCCCAGCCATGCGATAACCTGATAAACATCCATGGGGTTGGGATGAAATAAATATACAATAATTACTTTCCACATTCTCAGGGTAATGGCAGATAATGTAAAGGCAAAACTCCGCCACATCCATTGTTCGTGTTCTTTAAATTTCTTTTGTTTTGCCAGCTGATAGGCCTTGTATGTTGAAAACCACCATAAAAAGCCTAATATGACAAAAGAAGTTTTTGATAAAAAGCCCCCATTGGCAAAGAGCCCCATATAAATTCCCGAGGGTGCAGCAAAGATCAGAATAAGAAGAATATACACTTTTCCGGTATTCCGGTGAAAGTTTTCAGTCCAAAATCTTTTCTGAGAATGGCCAGAAAACCTGAAAGAAGTACAAAAATACTTGTATAAACATGCGTATAGAACAATGTAAGATATTCCGGTCTTGCTGATACTTCCGTCTGTTTAATCATCAGAAAACTGACTTCGGGATTAAATGGGATATATTCTAAGGTAATTCCCAACATCAGCCAAAAGAAATATACAAATCCTGCAATAAGAAGGATTTTAAAGAAAGCAGAGATATTTCTTTTGGCAGAGAGCATTGTCTGTTTAAATCTGAATATTGACGTTATTTATTTTCAAAGAAATCAATGACTAATTCATTGAACAGTTCCGGTTTTTCCTCAGGAACAAAATGGCCTGAATTAGGAATAATAGCCAATTGCCCATGGGGAATTGATTCTGCTATTTTTACGGTATGTTCTGTTTTTATAATGTCTTTATCTCCTGCAATAATCAATGATGGACACTGTATTTTATTCAGGTCTTCATACTTCCAGTTCGGATACTTCAGGTCCAGATTCAAAAGATCAATAAGGATATCATTTTTATGATCCTTATTCTCTTTAATAAGGCTGGCAAGCATTTCCTTCATGGATTTCAGCTCATCATCTTTAACTCCTTCCGGATAAATATTGGCTCCGGAGCACGCTATTTTATCTACCATCTGAGGGTATTTCATTGCCATGGACAAGGCAAGAATTCCGCCGTCACTCCAGCCCAGGATCTTTGTTTTTTTGATGTTGAGTTTCTCTAAAAACAGCTTAATATCTTCTGTCTGAATATCAAAAGTAAGTTCTTTTGTTTTATCGTAAGTAGATTTTCCACGTTCACGGCAATCAACGATAATGACTTTATATTTTTTGGCAAATGTATCCTTCTGGTTCATAAAAGCACTGATAGATTGGCCGTTACCATGAAGCAAAAGTACAGGTTCACCTTCTCCATAAACCTCATAATATAATTTGATGCCGTTAACATCCATAAATTTTCCATGCGGCATTGTACCGATAATATCATGCCCTTTCATCAGCAATGATCTGCTACCACTGAATGGCTTATAATCTGAAGCTCCAATTGTAAAGTGCTTTACGTGCGTTACTCTCTGGAAATGTATTCCTTCAAACCAACCACCAGATGCTGTAATATCTTTCTCAAAACCTGAGTTTTGCAAAGGAATTTCGATCCATTTTTTGATTTTCCGTCATTGACTTCCAGCTTGAAATCGTCAAAATAAAAATCCCCGTTGTTTTGAGCAAAAGCACCGATATTCATAGTTTTTGCTGAGGGGCTGATGGTCCCTTTTATTTCATATGTTTTCCATTCATGGGTTACTTTGATTCCGTAATATTGATTTTCAAAAAAACCTGTAGATTCATCTTTATTGTCTATTCTGCACCACAGTCCGCAATTGGAACCATTATCCTCATTTTCTTTCCTGATTTTTGCAGTGATGCGGAAGTTCCAGTTCGGTTTATTCTCTATATTGACGGCCTGGGTAAGTGAAGTCCAGTCAGAAACAATTGTTCTTTCCTGGCTATATCCTAAAAAGAGCCAGAATAAAAGAAAGGAACCGAAAATTTTTTTCATGGTTATAGTTTTTCGTAAAAATAATACTTTTTTATAAGCTGTTGAGATCCTGAGCAATGAGCCATCCTTCACTCCAGCAAGCCTGGAAATTAAACCCGCCGGTCACCGCATCGATATTCAAAACCTCTCCGGCAATATAAAAATTAGGGAGCAGTTTTGAAGACATGTTTTTGAAGTTAATTTCCTTTAAATCAACACCTCCGGCTGTTACAAACTCGTCCTTGAAAGTCGATTTTCCGGTTACCTGAAATTTTCTCCTGCAAAGATTTTCCAGTATTTTCTGCATTTCCTTTCCGGAAACATTGGCTACCTGTTTGTTAAGATCAACCTTTGAAATTTCTATAATCTTCTGCCAGAATCTGTTGGTAATATCAAAAATCTTAGACTGTGCGACCGTTTTTTTAGGATGGGTTTGTTTGAATTTCTGAAAGATATCTTCTGCCTCATCCATTTCTTTCGAAATAAAATTAACTTCAATTTCAAAGTTATATTGAAGCCTGGCAAGACTTATCGCTTCCCAGGCAGAAATTTTCAGAACAGCAGGTCCTGAAAGTCCCCAGTGCGTAATGAGCAAAGGTCCGCTTTCTTCTGTTTTCAGCTTCGGAATTGAAATTCCTGCATTTTCAAAGCTTGTTCCCGGAAGCTCTTTCAGGAGTTCATCTTTAATATTAAATGTAAAAAGGGAAGGAACAAGGTCTACAATCTTATGTCCAAGATTTTCAACAATTTTGAGTGATTTTGGAGAACTTCCGGTAGTATACACAATATAATCTGCCTCAAAATCCCCGGAATTGGTTCTCACCCTATATTTTTCACCCTGTTTCTCAATCTCTTTTACCGTACATTTTGTTTTTACAGATACATTTTTCTTTTGTGTTTCATTCAGAAAAGTATTGATGATGGTCTGAGAAGAATTGCTTTCCGGAAAAGTCCTGTTATCACTTTCAATTTTTAACGGAACATTGCGCTGGTCAAACCATTCCATCGTATCGCCGGGCTGGAATTTAGTAAAAACACTCAGCAGTTCTTTATTTCCACGGGGATAAAACTGAACAAGCTCTCTTGGATCAAAACAGGCATGAGTTACATTGCAGCGTCCGCCTCCGAAATTTTAACCTTCTGAAGGACATCAGAATTCTGTTCTAAAATCGTAATTGTATATTTCTTTTCGTCAAGGTTGGATGCACAGAAAAAGCCTGCAGCACCGCCTCCGATAATAATGATCTGTTTCATGTATATGTAATCCTATGCGGAAGATTATTTTTTCAAAAGTACAATTTTTATAAACCATCTTATTTGAGTATTTTTGAAGATTATAATTTTAGTGAGACCAAAAACGATTTTCAAATGATTTTCTACCATAAATTTGAAGTGCGATGGAGCGATCTTGATGCCAACAAGCACTTAGCCAATTCATCATATGTACAGTATTGTGCGCAAGCCAGAATGGCTTTTATGACTAAAGAGAAAATGGGGGTTACCCAGTTAAGCAGATGGGGGATCGGCCCGGTGATCCTGCATGAGAGATATTCTTTCTTTAAAGAGATCTATGCAGACCAGACGGTAATCGTAAGTGTGGAAATAGACGGATGTTCAGAAGACTCTTCTATCTACCGTTTCCTGCATAAGTTCTATACTCCGGATGGCGTACATTGTGCAACGTCAGAAGCTACAGGAGTATGGATTGATATGATGCTTAGAAAAATGACCACTCCGCCGGATGATGTAGTGGAAGCAATGAATAAATACAAGAGCCCGGAAACAGTGGTGCTGTCGAAAGAAGATTTTAAAAAGCTGCCTTTCCACCCACATAATATCGACCCGGCAGAGCTTACTCAATAATTCAAAGTTTAAAATTCAAGGTTCAATGTTGGAGAAGCAATTTTAAATTCATTCGTACTTTTTACATTGGACATTAATACAAAAAATCATGTTTGAAGATAAATCACAGGAACTTACACCCATCTCAAAATTAGGAGAATTCGGTCTAATTAAACATTTGACGGAGCATTTTCCGTTATCCAATGAATCTTCAGAGCTTGGGGTAGGAGATGATGCGGCAGTCATTAATCCGGACGGCAAAAAAGTAGTTCTTACAACAGATGTACTGGCAGAAGGGGTACATTTTAATCTGGGCTATGTTCCTTTAAAACATTTGGGATATAAGGCAGTGGTGGTAAACCTCAGCGATATCGCTGCTATGAATGCAACTCCTACGCAGATTCTGGTTTCTCTTGCTGTATCCAACCGTTTTCCGGTGGAGGCTTTGGAGGAAATCTATTCAGGAATTCAGGCCGCTTGCGGAAGGTACAAAGTCGACCTGATCGGAGGGGACACCACAAGTTCCAATTCAGGATTGGTCATGAGTATTACCGCTGTAGGAATTGAAAACGAAGAAAATATAGTAAAAGAAGCGGTGCGAAGCCAAATGATCTTCTTGTAGTAACCGGAGATCTGGGCGGAGCGTATATGGGCTTGCAGATTCTTGAAAGAGAACACGCCGTTTTCCTTGCTGATCCGAATATGCAGCCTGAAATGGAAGGTTATGATTATATTCTGGAAAGACAGCTGAAACCTGAAGCAAGAACAGATGTCAAAAAGATTCTGGAAGAACTGGATATTAAACCAACTTCTATGATTGATATTTCTGATGGCTTAGCTTCCGAAATTCTCCACCTTTCGGATCAGTCTAAGGTAGGTTTCAGATTATACGAAGAAAAAATTCCGCTGGACAGTCTTACAATTTCTACTGCGGATGAAATGAATCTGAATCCGGTAATGACGGCATTAAGTGGTGGTGAAGATTATGAGCTTTTGTTCACGATCTCTCCCAACGATTTTGATAAGATTAAAAATCATCCGGACTTTACCATTATAGGACATGCTGTAGAAAAAGAAGAAGGAAACTTTATGGTGGCCAGAGGATCTAATCAACTGGTAGCACTTACTGCCCAGGGATGGGATGCTTTCCTGAACCAATAACCGAAAAATTATATTTAATTTTAAATATTGTAAGAAAACCGCAGCTTTTTTTGCTGTGGTTTTTGTTTCCAGTTAATTATTTTACACTTTAGTGATGATTACGTCTGAAAAAGAAATCCCGGTTCACCATCTGACTTCTGAAGAGTTTCAAATGAGTACCCTGAGTGCAGCAGGTCCTGAAAATTTCCATGATGTGCACCGGCATAATTTTTTTGAAATTATCTGGTTCAGGGAAGTATTTGAAAACAGCCGGCTGGAACTGGATTTTGAAAGCTACAGACTTGAAAACAATCAAATCTGTATCATTGCACCGGGGCAGGCCTTCAATATGAAACTGGCGGGAGAGGAAGGATATGCCATGGCTATAAGCAGAGAAATTTTCAATGAAGCATGTGAGATAGAATCAGTACTCAACGGAGGGGAGCTTCCCTTTCTTTTGAACCCAGAAAATGAAAAGACCTGCATCACCATTATCTCCCTGATGGAACAGGAATATAAAACCACAGCAAGGACGGAACTTTTGAAGGCTTATCTGAAAGCATTCTGTATCATCATCGGGGAACAGATTATTCCTCAGGAGCCTCTACAGAATGACCGTCAGCGTATTCAGGAACTGGTGGGACTTATTGAACGGAATTATATTGCGCATAAAGAAACGGATTTCTATGCTGATCAGCTAAAAATAAGCAGCCATCATCTTAATGATATTGTACGTCTTTTGAGAGGGACAACTGTAAAAAAGATGATTTCCCAGCGTCTCATCCTGGAAGCCAAAAGAGAGCTTAGCTTCGGAGCCCTTACGGTGAAGGAAATTGCTTTTAAACTTGGTTTTAATGATGCTTCATATTTTTCCCGATTTTTCAAGAAACATACCGGCCAGACACCCGATTGTTTTAAGAATAATGAAAAAGGTAATCTTCAGTATTTACTATAACAATAAGTTTAAAATGATATTTTTCATTTATTGTTCAGTTTGAATCTTCAGTTTGTCCTATACTTCCTTCAGTTCTTTTATTGAAAAGCGATTGTTTTTAAAGCAACTTTGCAGCTGAAAAAATGCCCGTAAGGCTTACCGTTATTTATGAAGAAGAATTTGAATATTGTAGTGTTTATTCTTGCACTGCTCAACACGCTGGAGTCATTAAGTATAGATCTTTATCTTCCTGCTTTTCCTAATATGGCCAAGATTTTTAATACCGATATCGGGCATATCCAGATATCCATTTCTGTGTTTTTTGCCGGATTTGCTTTTGGACAGCTGTTGTGGGGGCCCTTATCTGATAAGAAAGGACGGAAGCCTGTGCTGTACTGCGGCCTTTTACTTTTTATTACAGGAGCTACAGCCATCTATTTTACTTCAGATATCTATGTATTATGGGCAATGCGTTTCCTGCAGGCGTTTGGAGGGAGTGCCGGAATTGTTGTAGGAAGAGCGATCATTATTGATCTGTATGACAAGCACAAAGCAGTCACTATCTTTTCCCAGCAGTCGCAGATCAGTGGTATCGCTCCTATTGTTGCGCCATTACTGGGGAGTGTATTCCTTAGATTCTGGGGATGGAACAGTTCTTTTGCCTTTTTATGCATAATGGGACTTATAACCTTTTTTATGGTGTATAAATATGTACCCGAAACCAATACCAGGATCAATTTTCCTGATGATGAAGCAGCGGATGAAAAAAAGTTAAAAGATCAGCTGAAAATGATTATTTCCAATAAAGATTTTATCAGCAGTACCATGGTAGGAAGTATAGCTTTTGCTTCTCTGATCATTTATATCTCGAATGCTCCGTTTCTATTCATGGAAATTCATGGTTTCTCAAGCAGTGTATTCAGCTTTATATTTGCCTTTAATTCATTGGCTTTGATTACCGCGGCCTACATTACACCTAAGCTGATTAAAAGAATAAGCAATTCAACACTTTTATTTGCAGCTACAGTTATTTTACTGGTGGTATGTACGCTTCACATCCTTATTGCGGCAGAAAATTTATCCGTAGCATTGGAGATCGCCATGCTTTATCTTTCATTGCTGGCTATTGGTATTTTATTTCCGATTACATCAGCCCATGCACTGTCTCCGTTTAAAGAAGGAAGAGGAACAGCTGCTGCATTACTGGGCTTTATGCAATTGATGGTTACATTTTTAATGTCAGCATTGCTGGGCTTTTTAGAAGCAGATTCTATAATTCCAATGGTGGTAACCCGTTCTGCAATGGCATTAATTGCAGTTTGGTTCGGATATCGTATTTTTAAGACCCAGAAAAAGGAAAGTTTAAATACACAATCTTCCACAGAAACTAATCCTGCTATTTGATCCTGTTGTCACACAATCCGGACACTTAATCAAGTAATTTTTGTAAAAAATATCCAAAGGGTTCTCTTTGCATAAAATTTAAAATATGAAAAGAACCCTTTCGGCAGCTTTATGCTGTATATTGCCATTAGGATATTGGGTGAATGCACAGTCCGGACTCTCCGCAGAGCTTAAAACCGAATATATCCCGGCATCCAATTATATTCGTCCAGAAGACAGTACAAAGACCAATTCTAAAAGTGATTTTAAAAGAGTAGATCTGAACCTCAGCATTCCGTTGTCTGTAAAAAAAGATACCGATGGGAAAGTAAGAGCCTGGTCTATGCTGCTCAGCGGATCTTACGCAAAGATGGCACACAAAAATTATGAAACTCAGCTGTTTCCGGATCAGATGCTGAATGCACAGGTCGGAATACAGCATATGAGACCTTTGGGTAAAAAGTGGAGCATGATGATGACAGCGTCTGTAGGAGTATATACAGATCTTGAAAAGGTAGACTTTGATGATGTGCTGGGGCAGGGAGGTATTTTGTTTATCAGGCACTTTAATCCTAATCTTTCCTTAGGCGCCGGGCCGGTACTTACCACGGCTTTCGGTGTCCCTATGATTTTACCGTGGATTTATTTTGACTGGAAAACAAACGGGAAAATTAAATTCAATATCAATTTCCCGGAAGGAATGGAAGCCGGATATCTTTTCTCGGACAAATTTGCCTTAAAAGCCGTTGTAGAGCTGAACGGAATGACTGCAGAGAGAAATATAAACGGAAAATCGATGTTGCTGGGTTATCAGCAGATCACTGCAGGACTCAGACCGGAATTAAAAATCAATGACAAACTGACGTTGCGCCTCACGGGAGGAACAGCGATATTGCGGAGCTTTAGTGAAAATGACCGGAAAATAAGCAGTATTTTCAGAGATAAAAAAATAGCTGATCCGAGATTTTCGAGTACATTTTACGCAGCAGTATCATTACGCTGGAATCTGCCATAAAAAATAAAGGGAAGGAGTAATATTCTTTTACTGCCTTCCCTCTAATATTATCAATTTTTCTATTTACTGATCAGCTTTTTATATACTACCTGATTAAGTAATTCTTCCTTTCGGTTACGCGAAATAGGTAATTCAGTTTTATTAATGAAAAGACGCCCGCCGGAGATCATATCAATATGGGTAATATTGATGAGGTATGATTTATGAATCCTGAAAAAATGATCCGAAGGAAGTGATTCTTCAATCGCTTTCATCGTCTGGTGAATGACCAATGATTTATCTTTAAAATGAAGCTTGGTATAATTCTGCATGCTTTCAATGTACAGAATATCAACCCACGAAACTTTAATGAAAGTATCAGACTGCCTTACATAGAGGAACGGATCATCAAGAGATGTATTCTTTTTTAGTTTTTCACTGATGATAAATTGCTGTTGTGCCTTATTTACAGCCTGATAAAATCTGTTGAAGGCAATGGGTTTTAAAAGATAATCCACCACTTGCAGCCGGAATCCTTCTAAAGCATATTCGGAATAAGCTGTGGTAAGGATACATAAAGGAGGATTTTCAAGCTGTTCCAGAAACTCCAGGCCGGTAAGATAAGGCATATTGATGTCCAGGAAAAGAAGATCTATTTCACTCTCTTTTACTTTGGTATCTGCTTCCAGTGCTGTTGCGCAGGTTCCTTCAACGGATAAAAAATCAATCTGATCAGCCAGTTCTTTAAGATGAAATCTTGCCAGAGGTTCATCATCAATAATAAGACATTTCATTTTAGGAATATTAGAGCTCATAACTGTCAGATAGTGTTAGTATTAATGTTATTCTAAAGATGTGATTATCCGATTCCATATTCAGATCATGGGAGTCCGGATATTGTAATTTCAACCGTTTTTTTACATTTTGAAGGCCAATTCCACCAGTTCCGTCCTTCTTTTTATAGGTTGCCATATCCGAATAGGAATTTTCCACATAAAAATAGAGTTGATTGTCTTTTTCTTTACAGGAGATTTTCACATAACCTTTATGTCCCGGAAGCCTGCAAACGTATTTAAATGCATTTTCTATAAAAGGGACCAAAAGTAATGGAGCAATAAAAGCTTTTCTGTTATTGATTTGCCATTGGGCTTTTACATCCAGTTCATTTCCCCACCTCAGTTTTTCTACCTCAACAAGATTTTGGAGATACTCAATTTCTTTATCCAGAGGAACCATGGCCTGATTACAGTGATACAGCTGGTATCGCAGAATGTCTGAAAATTTCATCAGTAAAAAATCGGCAAGCTGGGTATCCGTTTTCATCAGAATATGGATATGATTCAGGATATTGAATACTACATGCGGATTGATCTGATCCTGTAAAAGTTTAAGCTGATTTTCCAGGTGAGCCTGCTGAAGGAGAATATGATCTCGCTCTATTCTTCCATGTTCATTGTAAAATTTTACACCACAGGCTGCTCCGTTGATGAGGAATGAGGCAGGCAGGGACATATAAAAGCCCTTCCACAAAAAAGGCAGCTGATCTCTGAAATTTTCCGGAAGCTGCTCTTTGGGCTCCACTTCAAGGTATGTGAATATAACGGAGAAAACCAGGCTAAGCATGAAAATAACCATTACCAGCTGCACCAGAAACAGTTTCATTTTCTTTTCCCGGAGAGCTTTCGGCAAAAGCTTATTGGTTAAAAAATGAGTAAATGCAAACGAAAATGCGGCAATAATTGCAGCCTGGGTCATCGCCAGATAGCTTTCTGTTGTACTCTGGAAATTAAACCACAATACAATGGCCAGTACAAGCCAGAAAATAAAGGTAAATATGTATTCTTTTAAAACAAAAGATTTTGTCATGGAACAGGAAATAGGTTGATAAAAAAATTAGAAACTGCAGGGAAAACAGTTTCTAATGGTAAAGATAATTTAAGTTTTTCAGAACAGGAAATAACCTATCCCAAGGGAAAAACTGTGGGGTTTGGACTTAAATTCTTTACTGATGCTTGTAAGACCGGTCTCATATCTCAAATCTACCGTGAAGTTCTTATAATCTAATCCTAGACCTCCCGTAATTCCGATATTGGATTTGTCAAACTTTTTAAATCCTTCCTGAAGAGCCTGAGAAGTGGATAATTTATTATTAAAGGCATAGCTGTAGACACCTCCGGCGAAAGCTCTTACATTAAAATCTTCGGTTTTAATGAATTTATATCCTACTACCATAGGAATATCAATAGCGTTCCAGGAAAGTTTGGAAGAGCCTCCGTCTTGGGACTGGAACGATGTCTTTCTTTTGTTGAACAGAGCTTCTCCCTGCACATACAGTTTTCCGAGATCCACTCTTGTCATTATTCCTGCCTGATAACCGAACCCGTATTTCCCTTCCAAGGAAGAAGATTCCGTTGAGGTTTTTGTAAAATTTGCCCCTCCCTTGACTCCAATGTGAAAAGCCGGAGTCTGCTGTGCTTTAGTTTCTATTGTGCAAAAGATGCATAATAACAGAGTACTAAGCGCTAAAAATTGCTGCTTCATAATGTAATTGTTGTTAAAAATCTGATGCAAAACAACAACTATGAAGATGAGAATGAAATTTTATTTGATGAACGGCAGGGATACTTTGACAAGGACCTGTTTCCCGATGAAAAATAAAACCAGGAACATCTATGTTCCCGGTTTTCTATTCATTAATAAGGTTGTTCTTCACAAATGGAAGGAGGGATGCATCCGCCGGTGCCTCCACCGCCAGGATTTCCGCCTCCACCCACAGCAATGCATTGTCCGGGTGTTCCGTCTTCATACATTTCACAGGCTTTTCCCCAGGCACACTCACAGTCACTCTGGCAGTTATAGGAATCTCCTCCCATATGGCATTCATTTCCCCCGCTGCCAAGAATGGAAGATAAGTCTTTTCTCAAAAGTTTTTTCATTGTTTTCATGATAATTGGTATTAAATGTTATTGTTTAAAATTGTACTTCCTTGTAAATATAATAAAATTGACTTAATGTACTGTAAATGAATTTTATGGGTAGCTTTAATAAAGAAAAGCCACTGTAAAAGTGGCTTTTTATAATAATATGGATAAGTTGGCTTAGAAGCTGAACTCCTTCTGATAAAGCATACGTTCTTTTTTGAAAAGAGGAATAGTTCCTTCATACCGCAATGGAGCAATTCCAAAACCATAGAACATATCAGCCTGAATTTTGCCTTTTACAGAAATCACACCTTTTCTTTGAGGAACAAATGTTAATCCTAAAGATGAAAGAGCAGAAGCTCTTCCTTTCAGCCCTGAATTAGCAATAGGAATGGTAAGGAACATTAATCCTACAGCTCCTTTTGCTTCCAAACCAGCTTCAGCAGATAAGTTACCTTCTGCGCTTGTAATGGCAGGGTCAGATTTTTTTTGAAGGTTGATATTAATGTCCGGAGCTTTGCTTACCAAGAAGTTGGCATTTCCTTCAAGATCCAGAAGCTGTGCCTGTACTTTTCCTGTAGCCTCTATTCCCAGGAAAGGGCCTGCAGAAAGGGTAGGACTTAAAATCAGTCCTGTAGGTCCTAAGACGATTGGAACAATAGGAATATTCAGGTAGTCTGTAGTACTGGCTGTATAGCCCAGGCTTCCTGCAATAGTCGCGGAGCTCTGAAGTTTGATGTCATCCATAATGAGGTTTACATAGAAGTTGGACAAATGGCCCCACGAGAATGTAATATTATAATCAATCTTTGGTGTAAATCCTCCCTGTACATTAACACTGGATGTTCCTGCCGAAGATAAAGGAAACGAAAAGGTTTTATTAAAATTATAACGGTTGAAGGTAATTAGTTTCTGATTTTGAAAATTTTTAGCTTCAATAGAACGTATTCTCTGGTTAATTTGCTCAGAAACCATGCCTTCTACAGGGACATAATTAACCATTTTTCCATCAATATTAACGGGAGCTTTTCCTTGTGGATCATATACTCCGCTCAGTGTTCCGCTATAGATAAATTCTTCAAGCTTGGCACTGGAAGTCTGTACTGTAAATTGGTTATTCAGTTTTGAAACAGAATTTACTTTTGAAAGAATGGTGCTTACCTGATCACCTTCTACCTTAGTCCCTACAATAACAGTTCCTACCGAAATACTGTCCGTTTGAGGAGTCATACGGCTAAACGTAATTTTTCCATCATTATGGTTAGAAATTGCATTGACTGATTCATCATTCAGAATAATAACATTTTTCTGTAAAGTCAGATTGCCCAAAGTCTTCAATTGAACAGACTCGGAAGGTTTTTCAGCAGGGAGATCTGCAGAATCATCCTGAGAACAAGACGTTAAAAGAAACAAACAGAAAACAGATAATAGAAAAGTAAAGTAAAAATTTCTGTTGATTTTGAAGGGGTTGGATTTCATTTTCATATAGAGTGATTTTAAGTTTTAATCAAAATTAAGTGAATTATTTAAAACTTACAAAAGAATTGTGTTAAATTAATATCAACAACATAATGATCTTTGATTATGTTTTCATTATATGAAAAAGAAACCCCGCCGTCATACCAGCAGGGTTTGTATATTATTTTTTAAAATTTAATGTTAAAGGGACTGAAAGATTGGAAGAGACCGGTTTTCCTTTGTCTTCTGCCGGTTTCCACTTGCCTTTATCTTTAATCCTGTAAAAAGCAGCTTCAATGAATGCATTTACATCTTCATTATTGCCTTTTACTTTAGGGTTAAGGGCATTCCCTTTAGAGTCTACCACAAAACTGATTGTAGCTTTGTAAGAATCCGACGAAAAGTTGAGAAAATCAAGATCTACGGCTTCATATAAAAGCTTTTGAAAACCTGTCTTCCCTTTATCATATTCAGCTTCTTTAGTGACTTTTGTTTTTACTGGAGGGTCGGCAGCAATCATTTTCTGATCCTCGAGAGAAGCTTTATCCAAAGCCGTCTTATATGCTGTTATTTTATCCTCCGTCAGAAGCCATTCTTTCTTTGTTCTTAAATCATTAGGCTTAGGATATTTATTATACAGAGCCGTTTTCTTTCTTTCATAGCGTGAGTCTGCCCTCTGAAATTCAGAAACCTGGGCACTGCTGAAAATAAAAGTGAAAATGAATGCTGATGCTAAGACCTTTTTCATGATTATTAAGCTTTTACAATATTAATGATGACTTCAGTTGCTTTTTCCATACTTTCCAAAGCTACATACTCATATGGTCCGTGGAAGTTGATTCCTCCCGCGAAGATATTCGGGCATGGAAGTCCCATATAAGAAAGCTGCGCGCCGTCTGTACCTCCTCTGATCGCTTTGATCTTAGGCTCAATACCTGCTTCAGTCATTGCTTTTGCCGCAAGATCTACAATGTGCATTTTCCCTTCAAACTGCTGTTTCATGTTTCTGTATTGTTCCCTGATCTCCACTTCGGCAGTTCCTTCACCATGCTTCTGATTGAATTCAGCTATTTTTTCTTCCATAAATTTCTTTCTGGCTTCAAACTTATCTGCATCATGATCTCTGATGATATATTGCAGTTTAGCCTCAGAAATATCAGCCGTGATATCCATTAAATGGTAGAATCCGTCGAAGCCTTTTGTAGTGGCCGGAGTTTCATTAGCAGGAAGCATTTGAGCAAATTCAGCAGCTAATAAAGCAGCATTGATCATTTTTCCGTAAGCATAACCCGGGTGTACACTTAATCCGTGGATTTTTACTACCGCTCCGGCAGCATTAAAATTCTCATATTCAAGCTCTCCAACTTCTCCGCCGTCCATGGTATAGGCCCATTCTGCACCAAATTTGGCAACATCGAATTTATGTGCTCCTCTTCCAATCTCCTCATCCGGAGTAAATCCTACAGCAATTCTTCCATGTTTGATTTCAGGGTGTGCAATAAGATATTCGGCTGCTGTTACAATTTCTGCGCAGCCTGCTTTATCATCAGCACCAAGAAGCGTATTTCCGTCAGTGGTAATTAACGTCTGGCCGATATATTTTTTTAAACTTTCAAATCTTGAAGGAGATAATGTAAATCCTGTCGCCTGATTCAAAAGAAGATCATTTCCATCATAGTTTTTCCAAACCTGAGGTCTTACATTTTCTCCGCTGAAATCCGGTGAAGTATCATAATGTGAAATAAATCCGATGGTAGGTCTGTCATCATTTTCCAGGTTAGAAGGAATATAGCCCATAATATAACCGTTGCTGTCTATAGAAACGTCTTCAAGACCAATAGTCTTCAGTTCTTCAGTAATATAATTGGCAATATCCCACTGGCGTTCAGTAGAAGGTGTTGTTTCACTTTCTGCATCACTGGTTGAATATATTTTTACATAGCTAAGAAAGCGGTTCAGTAATTTTTCTTTCCACAAAGGGTTGAATTCTATTGTACTCATCAGATATCAAAATTTTAACAAAGTTAGCAAATTTGATGCTGAGAATACGTTATTTGCGATTTAATATCAGTTATCGAAATTATAAATCGGATATAAAAGTTTGAAAATCAAAATAGTGCTAGCTTTGTATGTGCAGTATACCAAATAGTTTAGTTTTATTATATTTGAGAAAATCAAAAAGTAACAATGTTTCTTACCGAATGTCCTAGAGATGCTATGCAGGGATGGGGAGAATTTATCCCTACCGATAAAAAAATTGATTATATCAACTCCTTGATGGATGTTGGTTTTGATGTATTGGATTGTCTGAGTTTTGTTTCTCCGAAAGCAATTCCGCAAATGGCAGATTCCAATGAGGTAGCGGAGCATATTGATAAATCCCGTTCCAAAACGAAAGTTTCTGCAATTATCGGTAATTACAGAGGTGCCGAAAAAGCATTGAAACACCAGTCGGTAGATATTCTGGGCTTTCCGTTTTCTATTTCTGAAACTTTTCAGCACAGAAACACCAATAAAAGCCAGGAAGAAGCTTTTGATGAGATCATTAAAATGCTTGACCTGGTAAGGAGTGAAGGAAAACAGCTTACCATTTATTTCTCGATGGCTTTTGGAAATCCATACGGTGAAATGTGGAAGTGGGAAGATGTAGACCAGTGGGCCCAGCGGTTCTCAGATATCGGGGTGAAAGATATTTTACTTTCAGATACTACAGGGGTAGCAACTCCGGAAACCATTGCTCTTTTGTTTGAAAAAATACCTTCCAAATATCCTGAAATTAACTTTGGAGGGCATTTCCATAACCGCTATGAAGATTCTTATTCCAAATTGAAAGCAGCTTATGATAAAGGCTGCAGAAGATTTGACAGTGCGATAAAAGGAATAGGAGGCTGTCCTATGGCTAAAGATGACCTTGTAGGAAATATGCCTACCGAACAGGTTATCAATTTTATGAGCGTGGAAAAAGCAGAACATAAACTGAATCTGCTGAATTTTGAAAGCTCTTACAACAAAGCGAAGGATATCTTTCATTTTTAAGATGAATGAATTATAAGTTTTACCTATTTAAAAACTTACAGGGATATTTGATGTCCATAGCCAGATTTGTCATTCCGTAGGAATCAGGACTATTTTTTAATAATGAATTGAGATTCCTACGGAATGGCCAAATACAGCCGAGCGACCTGTTTAATATCTCCGGATATAATGGATTGTGCCCCGAATTGAATTAAAATTTAACCAGAAAATCACCAGAATGTCACCAATAATCTCATCCTCCGAACTCAAAAATATTCCAGCGGAAAATCTTATCATTCTTGATGCAAGAACAGGAAAAGATGCAAAGCAAAACTACCTTGAAAAACATATTAAAGGAGCCCGGTTCATCGATCTGGACAGAGATCTGGCAGAGATTGGAGAAAATGCGGCTTTTGGAGGCAGGCATCCGCTTCCTTCCGTAGAAAAGTTTGCAGAGACACTTTCAGATCTTGGGATTTCAGAGGATGCTCATATTGTTGTGTATGATGATAAAAATGCTTCGAATGCAGCGGCACGTGCCTGGTGGATGCTAAGATCTTTCGGATTTGAAAAAGTACAGGTTCTTGATGGCGGAATGCAGACTGCAGAAAAAACCGGGTTAGCATTTTCTTCAGGAGAAGAGAAATTTGATAAAGCGTCTTTCATTCAAGAAAAGCAATGGCTTCTTCCGGTTTCAAGTCTGGAAGTTGTTGAAAATGAATTGAAAAACAATTCCTCTACGGTTGTTGATGTAAGAGATGCCTACCGCTATAAAGGTGAATCTGAACCGATTGATCTGGTTGCAGGACACATTCCCGGAGCGATCAATATTCCTTTTTCTGAGAATCTTGATGAAGACGGAAATTTTCTGAGCCCGGAAGTTTTAAAAGAAAAATACAGCCAATTATTAAAAGACAAACCTGAACATCTTATTATTCACTGCGGATCAGGCGTTACAGCCTGCCATACGATTCTGGCGCTGGACTATGCAGGATTTCCCATTCCGGATCTGTATGTAGGCTCATGGAGCGAATGGAGCAGGAGGGAAGGAAAGGAAATTGCAAAAGATATTTAAAAACAAAAACCCCGAAAAATGATTCTTCGGGGTTTTATATTGTTAAGAGTGATTAAAGCATTCCCAGCTCAAACTTTGCCTCTTCGCTCATCATATCCTTATTCCAGCTCGGTTCGAAAGTAAGCTCTAAATCTACACTTTTTACATGCTCTACTTCAGACACTTTATCCTTTACCTCCTGTGGAAGTGTCTCTGCAACAGGGCAGTTGGGAGTAGTAAGTGTCATGATAATTTTTACATCAGCATCATCGGAGATCTGGACATCATAAATCAGTCCTAATTCGTAAATATCTACCGGAATTTCGGGGTCATATACGGTTTTCAGCACACCAATGATTTCCTCACCAATGTCAGCAATTTGATCGTCTGTAAATTTCATTTTTTAATCTAGATTGATATTCCTTTTCAACAAATCTTCCTGACGCATGCGCCGGAAAACATTTGCCAAAGTTAAGACATCTTTTTCACAATAGTCAACAATTCTCTGCAAGTCTTTTTCTATGTAGTAAATTGATGAAACCATTGAGCCGTCAATATCATCCTTCGGAGTAGGAATACCAAAGACATGAGCCAGTAATTCCAGGGAAACAAAACTTTTATAATCCCCGAACTTCCAGAGTTCCATAGTGTCTATATGCGGAATTTCCCAGGGCTTTTTCCCAAACATCTGAAACGGTGCCGGTGGCTGCATGCCATTGATAAGATAACGCCTGGCAATCCATGGAAAATCGAATTCTTTTCCGTTATGGGCACAGAGAATCACATTATAAAGCCTTGGACTGTTGAAGATTTCCCCGAATTCCTGCAGCATTTTCTTTTCATCATGCCCGGAAAAACTCTTTATTTTTAACGTTTCATTCTTTTCCACCATTCCGATAGTGATGCAGATGATTTTTCCAAACTCGGCCATAATGCCGGCTCTTTCATAAAATTCTTCTGCCGTCACCTCTTCCTTTCTCTGGAATTTTGTTTTTTTATCCCACAGATACTGTTCTGTTTCGGATAAGTCGCTCCAGGAACCTGCCTGTGGAACTGTTTCGATATCAAGAAATAAGACTCTTTCTAAAGGAATACTTTGGATCATTTTTTGTTTTTTATAACCGAATATATGACATAATAAACCAATTATCCAAAACGTTTTTATTATACCTAAATTTTAGCTTATGAAGAAGTTATTCATTATGGGAAGCAGTATCTGCCTATTATTTCTGGCATCATGTAATGATTCTAACGAAAACGGTACTGCTACAGTGAATGTAAGGCTTACTGACGGCCCTGCAGCATATAATGCTGTTAATATTGATATTCAACGAATCGAAATTAACAGTAATGGAGAATGGACAGCATTAAACTTTCCAAATCCAGGCGTTTATAATCTTCTTAACTTTAAAAACGGAACAGATGTAGTTTTAGGGCAGGCCACACTCCCCGAGGGAAATGTTTCTCAGATGAGAATGGTGCTGGGCCCTAACAACAGTGTAGTTGTCAATGGAATTACTTATCCTCTGCAAACTCCTTCGGCCCAGCAAAGCGGGCTGAAATTCAACTGGAATCAGACATTATCAGCAAACGGAGCTTATACTGTATGGATTGATTTCGATGCGGGAAGATCTATTGTTACTACAGGGAACGGATCTTATATCCTAAAACCGGTGATACGGGCGTTCTCTGAGCTTACCAACGGCCAGATTAAAGGATATGTACAGCCTCAGGCGGCGCAGGCAGTCGTTCACGCCATTATGGCTTCAGATACGATTTCTACAGCAATACCTAACCCCGATGGATTTTTCATGTTTTCCGGGCTGCCACAGGGAAATTATACCGTTTCTTACGATGCCGGAAATAATACGGGATATGTGGATGAGAATACGTCTAATGTATCGGTAAGCTTCGGTCAGGTTACGAATCTTGGAGTAAAGACCCTTCATCAATAATAATTAATTTAAAAAAGCCTTATAATTTATAAGGCTTTTTTATACTTAACAGACGGTTATCCTACCTGCATTCCGTTTTTTGTGGGTAATGAAGGCGTTAAAAGAGTGACATCTTTTTTGTCCTCACCATATAATCCTAACACAAGACATTCACTGAAGAAGTTGGCAATCTGTTTCTTCGGGAAATTCACCACTGCTAAAATCTGTTTACCGATCAATTCATCTTTTGTATAAAGGGAAGTAATCTGTGCGGATGACTTTCTGATTCCTAAATCTCCGAAATCAATCTCCAGCTGATACGATGGATTTCTTGCTTTTTCAAAATCATTCACTGAGATTATAGTTCCGCATCTGATGTCTATTTTTTCAAAATCTGCCCAGGTGATATCTGGTTTTACTGTCATGGCAATTCGTTAATTAAATGTTCAACTTCTGTTTTCTGTTCTGCATATTTTTGCTGTAATACTGAACCTTCACCCATTCTTTTATAGTATTCCAACGCTTTTCCCCCAAAAAATTTTTTATGGAAATCCGAAACTTCAGGAATCTGTGGGAAAACTTTGTGAAAAAGCATTTCATAATACGCCTGGAATTCTCTTTCATTTTTGTCTTCAATGACCTGCCCGGGGGCTTTCTGTCTTACGTGGAGCATTTCATGGGCAACCATATTCAACACAAGGTTCAGGTCAAAATCAAATAAATTTCGTGGGATCATCACGGTTTGCGGACCTCCCAGATCACCTTCTGCCGTAAGAAGCATCGAGGTGGGAGAAAGTTCTTCCCTGAACCCGAATCCCGCAAAGTTTTCATGTTCAAGATTAAAAGAATGGATCAGGTATTTTGCTGCATCCAGAATCTGATGATGTTCTTTGTAAGCCTCAAGGTGTAAGTTGATCTGTTCGAAATTCATCTGAAGTATGTTTTAAACAAATGTATTAAAATATTGAGAATACTGGCTAAATCAGTCCGATATTTTAATCTGCATAGAAAAGTCCGCCCCGGAAGGCGGACTTTGGTTTTAAACTAAAAAAATAAATTAAGGATGTTCATTTCTTGCTCTGATGACCAGATTGACTAAATCTGAGCCGCCACTTGCAAAATTATCACTTGGATTATGCGCGCTTTGAGTGGCTACAGCATACGGAGAGCCGTCCCAATATCCCCAGAAAGGGCCTCCGCTTTGTCCAGGCCATATATCTGCTTTATGGCTCATGCTTTCGTTGTCATCGGCACTCCAGAAATCTCCATCCAGTGCGATACCTGTCTGGTAGGTTGGTCTTTGCGTTCCTGTAAGGTCTCCCGGATATCCTGCGTGGGTCCAGTAAGCGCCTCCGTCCCATGAATCGGAATAGGATTTTGAGCCTAACCAGCCTGTGCTGTTTCCAATGGGTCTGTCCAATACAATCACTACATAATCATATTGTATTTCTGTAGAGTCAATAGAAGGGCCTGCAACTTTATACTTGTAGTACGTCAAGGTACCCCAGGCAGTTCCGTAAGGAGCGCTTCCGTTATAATACATTGGAGTGAATTTCAGCCATCCTGTGGTATTATTAGCCTGCCAGTCTACAATGTGAGAGCAGGTAAGAAGGTGTCTTGGTCCGATCATTACGCCGCTCCCTGACCCCAGAGAGCTTTCTACTCTGCCGACACATCTCCATGGATAGGCTGTAGAATTGTATACTTTTCTCTGATCGACTCCAAAAATGGTTCTTGCATTTTCAGGAGTCAGGAAAGAATCTCTGTCAATGAATTTAGGTTTACGGTCTCTTTTCGGTTCCAGTTTTGGGCTGTATTCAAAATCAGCATGGGTAGGATAGAAATGGTCGGTTTCCAGTGCCCGGTTTTCTGTTGTTTTTTCGTCCATAGGCATTCCTATGGTTTTCATTCCTTTAGGAAAAGTTCTTCCGTTAATCATTTCCATGGCAGGTGCCTGGCTGAATAATTTCTGAATAACTTCCGGTTTTTCAGTTGATTTTGCTTTAACCGTTCTGAGTCTTGACACTTCTTCAGCGGTCATCGGGTTGTTGTTTTCAATTTTTGACATGATTATTATTTTTAATCTGGTATATTCCTACTCTTTTATGGCTTTTCGGATTCCGCCGGTAATGGTTATTGGTTAAGTGAATATTTTTTGTGAAAATTCTGCAGTCATGCTTTCTGTCTGGTTGACCTGGGCCGCTCCCATAGCTGCTAAGGCAATAGCGACCTGCTTATCAAGAGTTTTTCTTACAATATTTCCATTGGTAGCACGCAATATTTTACAGAAATGATACGTAAAATAGCCACGTATCTGTCCGCTGATATTTCCTTCCATGGATACCTGATTGTCTTTTGCGGCCGCCCATAACGTGTGATTCATTCCTGTAACCGGGACAAGTGCTTTGGTAAGAACGGTTGTTTTTTTTGCATTTTTAGCTCCGATTTCACTGGCATAGGTCAGGTAAAACTCATCCTCAAGCATTGGAGGGATGTAACGGGCAGTTTCGTTGAGAAGATCAGCTTCCAGACCCAGATCCATTTTTCTGGTTCCGGTTCCTGAGTAACAGCAGTCGAAGATCACTTCCATATTAACTCCGGCTTTTAGCTTATCAAGTACCGCTTTAAAATCATCATCACGAATGACCCCGGCATTGGCATAATCATGTGGACAAATAGCTTCATCCAAACCGTCAAGCTCGAGATCTGAGCCGATATTAGCCACTCTGGTTCCATGCCCTGAATAATAAAAAACAAGAGAATCTCCTTTCACGCTTGTGGTGATCATTGATTTCAGATAATTTAATATATTCGCTCTTGTGGCATTCTGATTGGTCAGGATTTTAATCTTTGCCGGACTAAAACCACAGATTACCAATGTATTGGCCATATCTCTAGCATCATTTACACAGCCGTTAAGATCCGGACCTCCGTATCCGATGGGTGCATAATCATTAATACCTACGATAAGTGCTTTTTTCATTGTATTAGTTTTTAAAAATATTCCCTACTCTGTTCCGGCTTTTCGGGTGCTGCCTTTTGGTGTTTTTTTCTATGACAAAATTCCGTCATTCTGCAAGACGAAAACAGAGGAGAAAGCCGTATTCTGAGAAAGGAAAAACACCTTTTTGTTTGTATATGAGGGTGTTATAAATAAGATCCGGCGGCTTGAAAAGCCGCCGGATCCATACAGAATATAAAGATGTTTTTTTCAGATAATAGTTAAAGGTTAGAAATTGAGGTTTTAAGTCAGCACAGATCATGTTTCAGGGCAAAAAGTACCAGGCCCGCTCTGTTTTTTATATCCAGTTTTACAAAAACAGAATCTCTGTAGCCGTCAATGGTTTTAGGGCTGAGGCACATTTTGTCTGCTATTTCCTTATAAGTGAGCTCACTGCAGGCCCATTTTATAAATTCTTTCTCTCTGTCTCTCAGCTCTGAAAGTAAGGATGCGTTTTTTGCTTCTTCTGTTTTTACTTTCAGTAATTTCTGGGCCACAAAATCAGTGTAAAAACTGCCTTTCTCAAATACAGTTTCAATGGCCTGGAAAAGGATAGAAGGCTGCATATCTTTCAGCAGATAACCTTTAGCACCTGCCTTCAGCATTTTGATCAATATTCTTTCATCATCATCCATTGTCAGGGCAATGACTTTAATATCAGGATAATGTTCTGTAAGCCATTCTGTGGTTTCTATACCGTTTTTATAGGGCATATTGACATCCATCAGGACTACGGCAGGTAATTCAGAAGCTTTTTCCACTCCTGCAATAAATTCTTCTCCGTTGGGATGATTCATAATGACCCTGTATTGAGTATTCTCTGTGATCATATTTTCCAAAGCCTTGGAGATTAAAGTATGATCATCAACGATCGCTATGGGAATAGTTTTCATAATAAATTTTTGTGATAGGTTATCAGAGTTTGTGTTCCTTTATTCAGTTGTGATTGTATAGACAGTTCGGCATGAATCAGTTTGGCTCTCAATTCCATGTTTTTTAATCCTGAGCCGTCCTGAATAATGCTGGTATCAAAGCCTTTTCCGTTATCAGAAATACTGATATGTAATTTTTCACAATCATCTTCCAGTTGGATGGAAACGTTTTTGGCTTTGGAGTGTTTGAGAATATTGTTGATGCTTTCCTGGATAATTCTGAAAAGAATAAGACCATGTTTAGGAGAGATATCAATATCATGTTTTTGGGTGATGAATTCGATTTTTAATAATTTCAGTTTCCGGATCCTCTGAACTTCCCTTTCAATGGATTCTGCCAGCCCGAAGTGAATGATCTGCTCGGTGATTAATGTTTTGGAAAGGTTTCTTATATCCTGTATACATTCTCCTAATAATTCGTTGAGTTCAATCAGGTCTTCTTTTTCTGAGTTTTTTAATTTGGTAATCAATTGGTTATGACGTAGGCGGACTACAGACAGTTTCTGTCCCAGATCATCATGCAGTTCCTGCCCGATATAATTGAGGGTTTGCTCCTTCATCTCCACCTGTGAGGTGGCCAGCTCTTTTTCAAAACGTAAGTCTTTTTCCTTTTGTTCGATCAGCAGTGTTGTTTTTTCCTGATAAAAACCGCATAGATGAAGACCATTGTCAAAACAACGATAAATAAAGTAATCGTAAAAATGATGACCAGATTATTCTCTTCCATATCTGCAAGGCATTTATCTTATTCTTTCCTGTTTGTTCCAGAGTAAACCCAGTATGAGTATGCCGTTACTGATCAGATTCAGCATAAATAAAATGAAGAAATAAATCGTCTCCGAAACAGTAGTTCTGAAAAAAGTATCGGAATGCTTCCGATAAAAAGAATCAGTAAAGCTACTGAAATCCAGAACGGTAAATAATTCTTGATTTCCAGTATCTTGTCAGAATTAAAGGTCTGGTACAGGAACAAAATAATTGAAAACAGCAACAGAAGAATATCTGCATACAGCATATTAAAAGAAAAATGGTGAAGCAGATCATCTTCCGTGTACAACATAACAGCAATATTGAGGACAAAAAGAACCAGTATAATAGCCTGGATCTTTTTGAGCAGCGGAACATACAATAACTGGTAATAGTAAAATAAATACAAAAAGAATACAATCATAAGAAAACCAATTACGTAGAAGATGTCCGTAGGCAGATTTGTCAGCTTGAAATAGAAATAACAGGAGATATCAATCAGGGAAAACAACAGATATCCTATGATGAAAAATAAATTTTCCTTTCCGGTTTTTCTATATTTTATGACCATTAGAATCATCACTATAATGGATATGGCCATCGATGTCTGTTTCCCTGTTTCAATATTCCAGTTCATGATCTCGTTTTTATGGCATTGTTCCGGACAGTGTTTTTGGAGGAGGAGCCAGATTGGTCATATTCATAGACTCTATAGATTGTACATCTGTATTTTCCTCAGTGGCCTCCGTTCTGGCCATGGCATTGTCTCTCTTTCTTTTCTGTGAAGTAGGCACAAGAAATATGGTTTGATAACCTGCATACTCAGGCTTTGCCATTCTGTTTTTAGGATGGTTCATGGGATATTTTCCCATATAAATTCTGATTCCCGGATTTTTTAATTTTTGTTTTTTTGCGTTTTCTTTTACATATTTAATATACCCTTCCATGTCTTCAAGCGAAAACCAATACCATCTGGAATCAGGTTCTCCGTTTCTGTATCTGGTAAGAATCTCATGGTTGGTTCTGGTGTATTCATCAAAAAGGACCCGGCCTTCGCGGTAGCTGATCAGTTTCTTTTTATAACTGTTACTTACAGGTTCTTTAGGAGGTTCATTGCAGCTTAGCAAACAGAAAATAAGAATAAATGCTGTGCAGAGCGTACTTACAATCTTAGTAAAAAAGGAAGTTTTCATTTTTATGGTTTTTAATTTTATGGAACAAAATTAGCTAACGGCACAACTATAAAAAAGGGTGAAAACACTGTTTTTATCCTATACTAAATTTACGACTTTTTGATATTCAGATGAATATGAATTGCTATGTTTGTTTTTTTAGTTAAAAATATCCGGTAGTATTCCTTTATACATAAAATTAAAACCATGATGATCACTCATGGTTTTGAAGGAATAGTAACCTATTTCTTTGAAACGGGTTACGGTTTTAATTTTTATTCTCTCTTTTTCTATCTGATTTTCACCCCAAAGCCGCAGATAATCAATAAAAGGAATGAGTTCGGCACCGGTTTCCGTTAAAGAATATTCTACTTTCGGAGGAACTTCATGATAAACTTCCCTGTGGATAAGTCCGTCATCTTCAAGCTCCCGGACAGTCTGGGTAAGCATTTTAGGGGTAATATCGGAAAGGGTTTTACGAAGTTCGCCGTAACGCATAATCGTATTCAGATGGAGATACCATAAAATACGGCCTTTGTACTTCCCTCCAATCCGTTTAAAAGCATAGTCTACAGGACAGGATGGCTCACTGGTAACTTTTTTTATTTTTAACATTTTTTCAATGATTTGATAATCAGTATCAGTATATTTTTGGTATGTAGATTACAAAAAAGTACATACTTGCTGCAAAGATATGATGAGATTACATTTGTCCGATAATTAAAATTAAAAAAATGAAAGCTGTAATTTTAAACGAAGCGGGAAGTGTTGAAAATCTTCAATGTGCAGAAATAGACAAGCCTGTAATAGGAAATGATGAAGTGTTGGTAAAAGTGGTATCGATAAGCATTAATCCTGTAGATGTAAAGTCCAGAGCGTATGAAGGCGTTCTGAACTGGATTTTTGAAGAAAAAAGACCTGTTATTTTAGGATGGGATATCTCGGGAGAAGTGGTGGAAACAGGGAAAAATGTAACTGATTTTAAAACAGGAGACGAGGTCTTCGGGATGGTCAACTTTTTGGAAAAGGAAATGCCTATGCAGAATATGTGGCTGCCCCGGCAGCCCATCTGGCATTAAAGCCTCAGAACATTACCCATCAGCAGGCGGCTGCAGCATCAATGGCCGCTTCAACGGCATATCAGGCATTGGTAGATGTTGCTGAAATTAAAAAAGGAAATAAAGTTCTGGTTCATGCAGCTTCAGGCGGTGTCGGCCATTTTGTGGTTCAGATTGCGAAGTATTTCGGTGCGTATGTTATTGGCGTATCATCCGGGAAAAACAGGGATTTTATTTTATCGCTTGGGGCAGATGAACATATTGATTATACAACGGAAAACTTTCATGAAAGGGTGCAGGATGCAGATATAGTCATTGATACCCTTCAGGGAAGAACATTGTCTGATTCGGTAGATATTGTAAAAGAGAACGGAATTATCGTAACACTTCCGTCTCCTGAGATTCCGGAGGATATTGCAGAAAAAGCCGTGCAGAAAAAGGTGAATATTGAGTTTATGATGGTAGCGTCTAAAAAGTCAACCACAGAGGCAATAGCAGGTTTATTAGAACAGGGAGTACTGAAGCCTTTTGTTTATAAAACATTTCCGTTTGGAGATATAGCAATGGCCCATCTGGAGGTTGAGACTAACCGTGTTGCCGGAAAAGTGATTGTAAATCTCTGAAATAAAAACAGTCCCGGGAAACTTTCCCGGGACTGTTAAACAAGATTAAGTGTAAAATTTAGCCTTTAAAGGCAAAAAAGGATAATTCAATGTGAACAGATTTTTATTGATCTTAATCTATGTTTAGGGGAATTGACAGTAATGGTATTTTATTTTTGTAAGCCATTATAGCTGTTTTACTGCGGTGGAAAAGAGATTCCACAAGGCTGTATCTGTAGGGAACCATGGTCAGAAGATCAGGATTTGTCAATCTTATTTCCTCTTCAATAGCCTTGATGACTTCTATGGACTGGATCATTTTAAAACGGTATCTGATATCATCCAGATCATATCCCGAATTCAGATCCGTATCCTGAATAACCTCAGCAAAATCTTCCAGACTTTCACTTACGTTAAAGACTTCAACCTCAGCATTAAATTCATTAATAAAATAATAAATATCATTCATTGCAGACCAGGTCATACTCCTGTGAGTATCATAAGCAAAAAGTATTTTCCTGATTCCTGTATATTCTATGTGGGAAGGAACAATGAGTATCGGTTTTTTTATCCTGTGAAAAGCCCTTGTTACATGGTTGCCCAAAAGTTTTTGTTCCAAAGTTTTCTCTGCCATTCCCATCACCAGAAAATCGCAGCTGTGTATTTGCATACAATTTTCAAGTTCCTCAATAAAGTTTCCGGATGCCAGATGATATTCCACTTCGATAGCATATACTCTTCTAAGCTCCATTACTTTATCTTTCAGCTTTTTTTGATTTTTAAGTGTCTGGGTATAAAAAAATCAGCGGAAGCCTGTGCATTCAGAGCATGGATAGAAACGGTCTGCAGATTAAAAAGTATCATCTTAAAAGCATTTTCTTTAGCCATAGAAGCTGCATAATGAGTGGCATTTTCAGCTTCACGGGAAAAATCTGTGCAGGCAATTATTGTTTTCATTGTACAGGATTTAGTACTGCAAAACTAGGACAGTCCATCATGAGCTTATGATAAAAATAATGTGATGTTGCATAAAACAATGATGAAATGTCTTTTTCAGGTGATGAACCGTCAGATTCATTTGAACGCTGCTATTTTACGTTTCATATCCCGTTTTGGCGGTCTCGTCTGAAATGGGGAAGACCCATATAAAATCTATTTCTATATTTACAATCACAAAGTTCACCTATGAATAGGATTTCCGCCATCAGGAAAAATATAGTACGAAATAAAAAGATTCTTTCCGCTATGAAAAGAAGGCTCGTAATATGGGCCGTAGCGGTGGTTACTTTCTGTGTTTTCTCCTATCTGATAGACCCGTTTGATCCGGTCTGGAAAGGTTATCTGAACACGCCGCTGCAAATGATTCTGGAAGATGCCTCATGGATTATCTTATTTTCTGTTATCATTTCAGAGGTCAGTATATTCATTGACAGAAGACTTAATAAACTGCTTCCCTGGAGAAACAGAACTGTAAAGCGGCTGCTCATTCAGTGTCTGCTGCAGATTGTGGGAAGTGTTATGATTGTGATTATTATTAATGCGATCGTAGACTGTACCTCAGTAACACTGCCTGAAATGGATTCCAGGAAAGAATATACCTTACTAGGACAATGGATTGCGACAAATATTGTAATCTCTTTGATTATCAGTGCTTTTAATACGGTGGATTACCTGCTTGAAAACTGGAAGAAAACTGCTGTAGAAGCTGCCCAGCATAAACTCCGGGCATCAAAACATAAACAAGCGGCTATGGCGGCAGAGCTTCAGGCACTTAAGCTTCAGATAGACCCGCATTTTATTTTCAATAATTTAAGTGTATTGTCAGAACTTATTTTGGAAGATCAGCAGTTAGGGTATGAATATTCAGAGAAATTTGCAAGAGTTTACCGGTACCTGTTGGTCAATTCCAAAAAAGATATCATTGCAGTAGAAGAGGAACTTAAGTTTTGGAATCTTATATTTTTCTGATTGAAAAAAGAATCGGGGAAGGTGTTGTGTTTAAAATTGATATTAAAGAAGAGTACAGATCCAGGTTTACCCTGCCGCTGTCTCTGCAGTTATTGGTTGAAAATGCCATTAAACACAACCAGACTTCAAAGGTGCATCCCCTGGAAATTCATGTTTACACCAATCCTGAAGGAGAACTTGTAGTCTCTAACACATTTCTGCCTTTAATCAACAAGCCGGATTCCTCCGGAGTGGGCCTTACCAATATCATTACACGGTATGAAATTTTAGGATATCCTAAACCTGTGATTGAAAAAACTGAAGATAAATTTATTGTAAAACTTCCATTGATATGAAGATTAATAAGATTTTAATAGTTGAAGACGAAAGACCCAATGCAGATAGGCTGAAAAGACTGTTGCTGAAATTAAGACCCCATATCGAAATTCTGTCTGTAGAAGACTCAATAACTTCAACGGTGCACTGGCTGGAAAATAATGTTGTTCCTGATGTTATCATGATGGATGTCCGCCTTGCAGACGGGCTCAGCTTTGAAATATTTAATAAACATGACATTAAAAGTGCGGTCATATTTACCACAGCTTACGATGAATATGCAGTACAGGCATTCAAATACAACAGTGTGGATTATCTTCTGAAACCTATAGAAGAAGAAGAGCTGGATGCTGCCCTGAAACGTTATGAAACCTTTATGGAAGCCGTTCCGGTAGTAGGAACCGCTATTGAAGGATTGTTGAACTATATCCAGCCAAAAGATTACAGAAAACGTTTTCTTATTGCCCACAAAGACGGATATAAAACAGTTCTGGCAGAGGATATCCTGTATTTTTATACCGAATTGGGAATCAGTAAAGCCATGCTGAATACCGGTGTTGTGGAGAATGTGCCACAGACCCTGGAAGAGCTTGAGAAACAGTTGGATCCGAAATTCTTTTTCCGGGCTAACAGGCAATTTATCATTCATATTGATTCTGTAAAGCAGATTTTTAATCATTTTAACGGAAAACTGAAGCTGGAATTAAGAAAACATCCGGAGATGGAAGTGATTGTAAGCCGCGAAAAAGCTTCCATTTTCAAATCCTGGATGGATTATTGATAATTCATTCCTGAAAAACATACAAGACTGCTTTTTTACAGAAGCGGTCTTTTTTGCCTTACTTACCGGCATATTATTGATCTTAATGGTTTTACCTGGTTCCGCCGGATACATCCCTTTTTGTCCTGTTATAGGGGGATACAACTGTTTTCCTTTCATTTTTGCTATCCTACGTTTCACCTGCAATTAACGACGCTTCACTCAATTTCTGCACCTACATCCTTATTATATGAAGTTATTTTGCTGCTGTAAAATTTAAAAACCAATGTTATGAATTACAGAAAAGGATATCTGGTACTTTCACTTGCTGTTGCGGTGCTTTACTCGTGCGGCTCCGGGAACGGTCAGGAAAATACCGGGCAGATGCAGCAGGCATTGCCTACAGATTTTATTCAGGTGAAATCGGGAGATGCGGATGTATCCACCGGTTACCCGGGAAGTATAGAAGGACAGGATAATGTGGACATCAAAGCACAGGTAACAGGATATCTGGAGGCGGTATACGTGAAAGAAGGACAGTATGTAAGTAAAGGACAGACCCTTTTCAGAATAAACCCATCAGTGTACAACGAACAGGTAAATACCAATGAAGCTGCTTTGAAATCAGCTTTGGCAGCACAGGAAACAGCAAGGCTTGAAGTGGAAAAACTGAAACCTCTTGTAGAAGGGAAAGTAGTTTCCGAAATGCAGCTGAAAACGGCACAGGCAAGCTATAAAGCTGCATCAGCTCAGGTTGCCCAGGCACAGTCTTCATTAGGATCTTCAAAGATCAATGCTAATTTTACCTATATCAAAGCACCCGTTAGCGGATACATAGGAAGAATTCCGAACAGGGTAGGAAATCTCATCAGTCCGTCTGATGCATCACCGTTGACGACCCTTTCCAGTATAAACACCGTGAATGTTTATTTTTCTATGAATGAAGCAGATTTCATTGCACACAGCAGAGCTTCAGCATCAGGAAATACTGCAGAAAATGTAGAGCTGATCCTTGCAGATGGTTCCACCTATGCTCTTAAGGGAAAACTTGAAAATGCCAGTGGAAACTTCGACAGAAATACCGGAAGTATCCAGATGAAAGCTGTTTTTCAGAATCCTGATAAATTATTAAGAGCCGGAGGAACAGCCAGAGTGATGATTCACAATGCTTTGAATGGAGTAATTAAACTTCCGAAAACCTCAGTAAAAGATATTCAGGACAGATTTTTTGTCTACAAGCTGAATGGTAAAGACAAAGTAAAAATGACTCAGATTACCGTTTCAGGAAGTACATCCCAGGATTATTTTATCAAAGAAGGAGTGAATGCAGGAGATAAAATTGCCATCAACAGAATTGATGCCCTTACAGACGGAGCACAGGTTGTTGCGCATACCGTTCCTTTGAAATAGTTGTATAACCACCATCAGAAAATTCAAAAATGTTAAAAAAAATAATAGACCGTCCGGTACTGGCGACGGTAATATCCCTTATCATTGTCATCTTAGGGATCATAGGATTAAACCAGCTGGCAGTGACCAGATTCCCGGATATTTCTCCGCCTACGATTACCGTTTCAGGGTCTTATCCGGGAGGAAACAGTGAGACCGTGATCCGTTCCGTGGTAACGCCGCTGGAAGAGCAGATCAATGGAGTGGAAGATATGGAATACATGAAGTCTACTGCCAGTAATGACGGTACGTTTTCCATTTCCATTATATTCAAGCAGGGAGTCAATGCGGATCAGGCCGCAGTAAATGTCCAGAACAGAGTGCAGCAGGCCACTCCGATACTTCCCCAGGAGGTTGTACGGATGGGGCTTACCACCTCCAAGCAGCAGAACAGTATGGTATTGATCTTCAATATCTATACTGAGGACAATAAGCAATATGATGAAACCTTCCTTCAGAACTATGCGAATATTAACCTTATCCCACAGGTCAAAAGGGTAAAAGGAGTAGGGCAGGCCATGGTTTTCGGGATTAAAGATTACTCCATGAGAATATGGCTTAACCCTCAGAAAATGTCATCCTACGGACTTGAACCGGCAGATGTCTCCAGAGCCATTGCAGACCACAGTTTGGAATCTGCTCCGGGTAAATTGGGAGAAGAATCTGATGCCGCTTTAGAATATGTGATCCGATATAAAGGAAAGAAGAACAGGCCTGAACAATATGAAAACATCATTGTTAAAAACACAGGAAGCCAGGTCATCAGGCTTAAAGATGTGGCCCGTGTGGAATTCGGAGCCATTTCAAATACGGGAGATAACCTGTCCAATGGTAAAAATGCGGTTACTGTAGCGATCATGCAGACTACAGGATCCAATGCCAACCAGATTGAAATAGGCGTAAACAAAGCCCTTGATCAGTTATCAAAATCATTTCCTCCGGGGATCAAATATACGAAGGTAATGAGCACCAAAGAAAGATTGGATGAGGCTACAGGACAGGTAAAATCTACACTGATAGAAGCATTTATCCTTGTATTTATTGTAGTATTTATCTTCTTGCAGGATTTCAGATCTACAATTATTCCTGCAGTAGCAGTTCCGGTGGCAATTATTGGTACTTTCTTCTTCCTTCTGGTCTTAGGATTTACCATCAATGTACTGACCCTTTTTGCCCTTGTACTGGCGATCGGTATCGTAGTGGATGATGCTATTGTTGTAGTAGAAGCCGTTCACAGTAATATGGAAGGGACAGCCCTTTCAGGAAGAGAGGCCACTCATAAAGCGATGAGCGAGATCACAGGAGCGGTTATTTCCATCACGTTGGTAATGTCAGCGGTATTTATCCCGATCGGATTTATGTCCGGTTCAGCAGGACTCTTTTATAAGCAGTTTGCGTACACACTGGCTATAGCCATTATTATTTCAGCCGTTAATGCATTGACTTTAACGCCTGCTTTATGTGCGGTATTTCTGAAAAACAACCATGCAGGAGAAGGAGAAAAATCAAAAGGATTCGGACAAAGGTTTGCTGTGGCATTCAATGCCGGTTTTAGTAGTATGACCAACCGTTATGCGAAAGGTGTACGCTTTTTAATTGGAAAAAAGTGGATTGCAGGTGGATTAATTGCAGCGGTTATCGGTGTTGCTGGCTGGCTGATGTCAAGCACACCTAAAAGTTTTGTGCCGATGGAAGATGACGGGTTCTTTATGTATACACTAAGTATGCCTCCGGGAACTGCATTGACAAAAACTACAGAAGTTTCCAATAAAATCAATGACATCTTAAAGGGCGTGGAAGCAGTACAGGAAAATACTTCCATTACAGGATATAATCTGCTCAGCAACAGCGCAGGACCGGCTTACGCCATGGGATTTGTTAAGCTGAAACCTAAAAAAGAAAGAGGTGAAGTTCAGGATATCCAGGAGGTGGTAGATAGGGCTACTGCAAAATTAGGAGTGATAAAAGAAGGAAGCGTGATGACTTTCAGAATGCCTCCGGTAGAAGGCTATGGAATGACGAATGATGCAGAAATCGTACTTCAGGACCGTATGGGAAGAGATCCTCAGGTACTGAAAGCAAAAGCGGATGAACTGATCAGCCAGCTGATGCAGGTTCCGGAAGTAGCATTTGCCTACACCATGTTCAGGGCAGACTATCCCCAAATGGAGCTTGAAGTCAATGAAGATAAAGCAAAACAATTAGGAGTAAGTATTTCAAACCTGCTGGGAACCGTTCAGACCTATTTCTCCGGAGACCAGTCCCAGAATTTCTCAAGATTCGGGAAATTCTACAGAGTAAATATTAAAGCAGATGGTGTTTTCAGAATGGATGAGCAGGCGTTTAATGATATTTTCGTGAAGAATGAAAATGGAGATATGGTTCCGGTGAATACATTAATCACTTTGAAAAAGTCTACGGACCGGAATCCGTTCAGCGTTATAACCTTTATAATTCATTAAATATCAACGTGTCTCCAAAGCCAGGTGTAAGTAACGGGGAATTGATGGGCAAACTGGAACAAACTTTAAGTAATTTGCCTTCTGACTACAGCTACGAATGGACGGGATTGAGCCTGGAAGAAAAATCAGCAGGAAATCAGACGGTCGCCATCTTCGGCTTATGTTTGCTTTTCGTATATCTTTTGTTGGCAGCTCAATATGAAAGTTATATCCTTCCTCTGGCAGTAATGCTTTCCATCCCAACAGGAATTGTAGGAGCATTTTTGGGAATAAAAGCCATTGGTTTAGATAACAATATTTATGTACAGGTAGGGCTGATCATGCTTATCGGCCTCCTGGCCAAAAACGCAATCCTTATTGTGGAATTTGCCATCCAAAGGAGAAAAGCAGGTCTTTCTATTCTGGATTCTGCACTGGAAGGAGCAAAGGCGAGATTACGTCCGATTATTATGACGTCGTTAGCCTTTATTGTAGGAATGGTTCCGCTGATGCTTTCTTCAGGAGGAATGGCTTCCGGTAACAAATCCATCAGTACAAGTGCTGCCATGGGAATGTTGAGCGGAGTGGTTTTAGGCGTTTTTGTAATTCCTGTACTCTACATGTTCTTTCAGTATCTGGATGAGAAATTCTCTGTGAAAAAGAAGTATCGTACAACAGAAAATCAATTGACAAATGAGACTATTTAATATAAAGAATTTCCTTATTTCAGGCGCAATGGCATCATTGCTGATGTCTTGTGCCGTAGGGAAGAAATATACAAGAACAGACCTTCAGATTCCCGAAAAATACAAAGAATCTTTACAGGTAACAGGCGATACGGTGGTGCTTCCGTGGAAGACTTTTTCAAAGATCCTAAACTGATAGGGTTAATAGATAAGGCCCTTTCCAGAAACAATGAAGTAAACGTTGCCCTGAAAAACATAGAACAGCTGGATCTTGCTTATAAACAGGCCAAATTGTCTCTGATGCCGACACTGGATTTCAGTGCAGGAGCCAACAGAAGCTGGGCTTCCAAAAATACGCTTAACGGTTCCCTGAATGAACAGTTTGTTGGGACAAAATACCTGGATGATTTCACTGCTGCGTTAAGGCTTTCCTGGGAAGTAGATATCTGGGGAAAAGCCAAAATGCAGAAAGAATCTGCCGCTGCAGAATATTTTGGACAGAAAGAGAACTTAAATGCCATAAAAAGCAGGATCGTTGTTCAGGTAGCACAGGCTTATTACAATCTTGTCAGTCTGGATGAACAGCTGAAAATAGCGGAGCAGAATATTGAACTGAGTGACAATACGCTCAAAATGATGAATCTGCAATTTACAGCAGGGCAGATTAATTCTCTGGCCGTTCAGCAGGCTGAGGCACAAAAGAAAACCGCTGAGCTGCTGATTCCTTTGGCAAAACAGAATATTTCCATACAGGAAAATGCATTGAGCATTCTTTGCGGAGAATATCCGGCGAGGATTGAGAGGGAAGGTAATCTTAAAACAATGATTCCTGAAAATAAATTATCAGAAGGATTACCCGCACAATTGCTGAGCCGCAGGCCGGATCTGAAAATGGCAGAATTTAATGTTATCAGCCTGAATTCAAAAACCGGATTGGCAAAAGCAGCGATGTATCCGAGTATCAGCCTTAGTCCGCAGATTGGAGTGAATTCCAATAAATTCAGCTCATGGTTTGATATTCCGGGCTCTATTACCAAAGCCATTGCAGCCAATCTGGCAGCTCCGGTTTTTCAGAAAAAGCAATTGAAAACAGCTTACGAAACAGCATTGATTGAGCAGGAAAAAGCAGCGGTCAACTTTAAACAATCTGTAATGACCGCAGTTGGAGAGGTTTCCGATGCAATGGCAAAGTCTAAGGGATCTTCGGAAAGGCTGCAGCTTTTAGAACAGAGAACAGCCATTCTGGATAAAGGAATCAATGATGCACTGAAGCTGTATAAAAGCGGAATGGCAACTTATCTGGAAGTGATCACTGCACAAAACAACAAACTGCAGAATGACCTGGAAGCTATTAATGTTACACTGGAAAGATTAAATGCTGAGGTTGATCTGTACAGGGCACTTGGAGGAGGAGTGGAGTAAAATGTAAATGAAAAATAAAAGGAAGCTGCATGACACAGCTTCCTTTTTATGTCCAAAATAATTGGTTGCTCCAATAAAAAAATAAATAGCCAGAATGACTATTTATTTCCCACGATCAACAATATGTGATATGATAAAATCTATTTTGCTACGTATGAATAATCTTTGATGAAAGTCTGCCCGGGTGCGTAGGTTTTATTCTCTTCAGTCTCTACACTTCCATTCACCTCAGCTTTATAGCTTACAGAAATAGGAGCCCCGTCAAGATTGGATACAGCAACATGAAGACTTGAAAAGTTGAATGGCTTTACAGTCTCAAACACATAGGTTTTTGTACTGCCGGTAAAATCACTCACCTCCAATGAACTGGTATTTGCATTCCCTTCAGTGGCTCCGTTCTTTTTCCATACAGGACTTCCGTACTGGCTGGCATCGTGATTTCCTGCACTGACAAGAAAATCAACCTGATCATTGGAATCGACCCCGTTTACAGTAATGGTAAATTTCATGTTCGCTTTTGCATCGGCAGGATCATCATCCTTACTGCAGGCCGAAAAAATAATACCGGCAGCTGCGATCATTAAAAAAGCCGAAATAATTTTTTTGTCCTTGGTTTTTTCATAACAGTTACTATTTTGCCTTTTATTGTTGAGACAAATGTAGTCTGAGACGTATACTACCGGCAATACATAAAAACCATGTTTTTTTTCTACCGGGAATCAGGTAGAAAATAAGCTATAGCTCTTTTCCCAATGAAAAATTCTGATTTTTAAACATGAACTTTATAGCTATAAATAAAAATGGGTGAAAATTTACATGCATTAAATCAGTCAGTTATGGAAAATTTCATCTTTTTTCAAAAAAAATATGCAAGATTTTTGAAAAGCTGGATTTATATAGATGAGTACTCGAAAATAATTAATGTTTAACGAAAATGTAATGCAATGAAAAAATTGACAGTACCCCGATTTTTTATAACAGTTTTAATGGTTTTGGCAGGATTGGCCTTATACTCATGTAATGATAGTGATGGACAGGATATTCCACCTGTAAAAATGGAAGAATTACCAGGAAACTATAAAGGTAAGCTGATTATTATCCAGGGAAATAGTAAAAGAGAAGGAATAAAAGAATTCAAAGTAAAAAAAGATACGATCTCATTTGCAGAATTTCCTGTTACCGAAATTGTAAAAACAGTGGTGAAAGACCCTGCAAAAGCAGAAACAGCCATAAAAGCGCTTGGAAAAGTAAAGTATGATCTTAAATATGCAGCAGTGATCAATACAGCAAATAATGTGATAGAATTAACTTTGGCTCCTAAGACAATGGAACTTCAGATTCCTGTAGACGGCGTTAATAAAAAGACCGTTGTAGAATTTGTTTCCAAGCAGAAAGGATATTATGTAGGTATGGATAGAACACTTAGATATGCTCTTACAGCAGAAAAAATTACAGTAGATGGGACATTGATTACTCCTTATGAAGTGATCGATTATAATTTTCCGTTCTGTATAAAAAATTAATAGATATTATCATAAATGGATTGCGCTTTAATAAGATGCAATCTATTTTTGCTTGACAGTTTATAACATCCTGACGGGTACGGCAGCAGTAGCATATATGGAAGAAAGTAAAGAACAGATTTTGGTAAAGCACCTTCTGAAGAAGGAGGAAGCTGCATGGAAAGAGCTTTTTGGAGCTTATTCCGGAAATCTGAGCTATGTATGCTCCCGCTACGTGACGGAAAAAGAAGACATTCATGATGTGCTTCAAAACAGTTTTATCAAAATGTTCCGTTCGATAGAATCCTTTGAGTATAGAGGAAACGGTTCTTTAAAAGCCTGGATGACGCGTATCACAGTTAATGAATCTTTGAAACATATAAAGCAGAAAGGAGATTTCAAATCGGCGGTTGAAGTAGATGATCTTCCGGATATTCCTAATGAAGAAGAACCTGATTTTGAAGAAATTCCACGGGATGATATTATGAAAATGATCAGATCTCTTCCTGAAGGATACAGAACTGTTTTTAACCTGTTTGTATTTGAGAAAAAAGCCATAAAGAAATTGCCGGGCTGCTGGGAATTGCAGAAAACTCTTCTGCATCTCAGTTTCACCGTGCAAAAGGATTGCTTGTTCAGAAAATAAAAGAATGTAAAATGTCAAAAAAAGCACAATATGAATAATGAATGGCTAAATAACCTGCGAAGCAGAATGGATGACCATGAAGAGGACGTTCCGGAAGGGTTGTGGGATGACATCAGAGATGAATTATTCTCGGGAGAAGAAAACAACGGCGTTCCCGGGTTTATTCCTGAAATTCATGAAGGTGGTGCGGAAAAGAAAGAAAGAATTGCAGGTGCGGGACAAAAATCTTTATTCTATCGCATCGGAGGTATTGCTGCTGCCATTGCATTGCTGTTTTTACTGACAAAAATACTGCCTTATCATGACAAGGAAAAAGTTCTGTCTCAGAAACCGGCAGATATGAGAAATGACAAGGAAAAAGGATCTTTAAATGCCGGAAAAACCGAACATATTGTAAGCAGTGAGGTAAAATCAGGAATAAATGCCTTCTTAGCTGAAAATACATTCAATACAGAAATTCTGAAGAAAAACTTAACTCAAAGCTATTCTGATAACGGAATAAAAAATAACGCTGGAAAAACCCAGGATATTATAAAGATTCCTGCTGCTTCCGAGGCCTTTCAGCAGGAAAATAAAATTGCTCAGAAAATATCGCCTGTTGATGATACTGTGAAGGAAACGGCGGAAGAAAAAGAATCAGATGAGGTTCTTTTTAAACAGGAAAAATTGAAGGAGATATACGCAGAAAACACAAAACATGATGCCAGAAAATCCGGAAATAAAAAGTCCTGGATGCTGGGTATGCTGACAGGAAATATGGCTTCCAATTCCGCAGAACAGCAGTTTCCAGGGTATGCTTCAATTACCGGAAAAGCCATGAATGTCGAGCAGGTATGGACTACTTCAGAGTTCCATGATGATCCTCTGACAGCCATATTGCTGGCAAATCAGAGCCAGCCGGTAGAAGCGAGAATCAGGCATAAGGTACCTGTTACTTTCGGGCTTTCTGTTTACTATAATCTGGGGAAAAAATGGGGAATAGGAACGGGAGTAAATTATACCAAACTGTCTTCTGAGCTGCATTCCGGGAGTGATAACAATTATATTAAGGGAGATCAGACCGTTCATTACATAGGAATTCCTGTGCAGATCAATTACAATGTCATTCAGAAGGGCAAATTTACAGGATATGTGACAGGGGGAGCGCTTGTGGAAAAGCCTGTGGCAGGAAGTATCACAACAACCTATGTAGTGAATGATGAAATAAAGGAATCCTCAAAAGAAAGTTTGGTGCCCAAACCTTTACAGTTCTCAGTCAACGCAGCAGCAGGCCTTCAGCTGAAGATTATTGATAAGGTCGGAATTTATGCAGAGCCGGGAATAGGATATCATTTTAAAAAAGAAAATGCTCCCAATACAATTTATAAAGAAAAACCACTTCATTTTAATATGAAGTTCGGTGTAAGAGTGCTGTTGGATTAATGCCGGAGATTTTTAAAAACCAAGCTTAATTATTTATATATGAAAACAAAACTAATCTTTTTGATGTTTTTATTATTCAGCATTTTGAATCTAAAAGCACAGTGTACCCCTACAGTTACCAGTCCCAGACTTGGGCAGAAATATCCCGGAACCGTTCTGTTCTGTGATACGGAAGATGAAGTACTTTCTACCACACAGGCTTACACAACTTACCAGTGGTATAAACAGGCGTGGACCTGGCAGACTCCTAATAACAATCCGTGGGTTGCTATTCCGGGAGCTACGTCACAGCAGCTGACCATCAGCGGGAACGAGCAGCTGAATTATTTTAAAGTGGTTGTTACCGATGGAGACTGTACAGCAGAAAGCCCGACAGTATTTGCAGATGGCTTCGTATATGGGCTTCCGGCTATGATGACTACTTATACTCCGGGAACCTATGAAGAAAATATGGGAACAGTAAATGTGTGCAATGGTGCTTCTATTCAATTTGACGATATATTCCCTGTAGTGTATGGCAAGCATACCTGGTTCAAATGTGTCCCAAGCAGTAATCCTCCGGTGGCAGGGGATCCTTGTATCATTCCAGGTGTAGTAGGAGATACTTATGTAGCAACAACTTCCGGAAAATATGGATTCTATGCCTGTACTGAATACTGTCCGGACCAATGCCAGATGTTGGATCCATTTGCCTTTGTTGAGGTAAATTTCGGGAACTGGGAGTTCTGCAGCAATCTGGGAACAGGAGAGGCAAAAATTAAAGATAATAATCTGAAAATCTATCCTAATCCTACAGCACAGCACCTTTATATCGGAAAAGAATCAGACAAAGTTTATAAAGAAGTTACCATTATAGATATGTCCGGAAAGCTGGTTCTGAAAAAAACAGATCACAGATACAATCAGCCCATTGATGTAAGCCAGCTGGTGCCGGGGAACTATATTATTGTTTCTAAAAGTGCAGAGGGCATTGAATACAAAAATAGATTTATAAAAAAATAGGATTACGTAATCTGATGATGCTAAAATATTGATTGTGGCAGGAAGAATGGATGTCAGAGGAGAGAGTTTCCTTGTATTGAAGAAGAACTAGAGTAATTTATTTTAATACTTTACGCTCAATAGATAAAATTTTCATCCTTGTTAATCTAATGACGTCATAATTACCCCAAAAGGAGTTCTCTCTTTCCGGCATCCGGCTTCCTGACTTACATTTAATTTTTCTGTAACTCAGATGAAATAATCTATTCGTTAGTTTTTAATAATGGTTGGGTCGGTACAAAGAAATTTGTACCGGTTTTTTTTATCCTGAATTTTCTGAATTTCTTTTTAAATATCCCCGTCTGACCAGAATGCTATTAACGTAAATCCCGGATTTTTAAAATACTATATTGGTTATTTTTGCAGCACTTGAGATAATGCAATAACAATAGATGGAAACCCATGTTAATAAATCTTTTTCATGTGAAAAATTAGACTCAAGTGATATAATTTTTAAATTTTCAAAAAAATCAAAACATTCCGTCGTTACCATTTGCTTATGGGTTTATTCTGAATAACCAAGAAAAATGGAGCTTGGCATGGAGTAAAACTTAACGCTAATTAAAATTATGAAATATTTTTTCTTGCATTTTTTCTTTTATTTACCTCTTGTATTTCTGATGAGAACCTAAATTTACAATCAAATTCTAAATTTCAAGGGAATTACGTTGGAAGCTTTAATGGAGATTTATCTGGTGAAATAAAATTCAGCGTATCTGATACAGGTAACCTTGAAGGGACGGTATATTATACTACAGCCGATAGTTCTGAAATGATATCGGGCTATGTAATGATTAGCGGGAAATTTGACGCAGCTACAAAAGCCGGATTAAGTTTTTCAGGATATTTGAATGATTCATCCATGAATGGGAAATGGTCAAAAGGTAGTTTAAATGGGAACTATAATTTTTATAAAAAATAATATGATGAAAAAAATATTTTTAATTTTATTAGTATAATTCTGCAAACTATCTTTCTGCAAAATTTGGATTCGTTCCTGATTGGTTTGTTATTTCAAACGTTGATGGAATAGAAGTAAACCCAATGATTTCATTGATTCCTACATGGGGACTAAGAAGGAATTTTACGAAAAATTTTAATTATGAAGTTCAGCTAGGTTTAGGAGTAGGGAAAATTCTAAAATCAGAGTATTCTATTCAGGTAGTTCCTAATTTAAGTTTTAGGATTGGGTATGATTTTTAATTGAAATATTACTATTCAACAATTAACCTTGGCCACTCACTGGTCAAGGTTAATTGTTTTTACATGACAAACTACTCTGAATGTGGAGATCGCCTTATGGCTTTGAATGATTTAAATTAAAGAGTAAGAGTTTAAATATGTTTTCAAATCCGATGTTTGTTTTCTGAATTTCTTTTTAAATATCCCTGCCTGACTAGAATGCCATTAACGTAAATCCCGGATTTTTAAAATACTATATTGATTATTTTTACTTCAAAAACACACCATGCTGATTAAAATTTACGGAAGTGCCATTCATGGGGTGGCGGCACAGACCATTACCATTGAAGTAAATGTAGACACCGGCGGAGTGGGATACCACCTGGTGGGACTTCCCGATAACGCCATCAAAGAAAGCAGCTACAGAATATCGGCCGCACTGAAAAACGTAGGATATAAGATTCCCGGAAAGAAAATTACCATCAATATGGCTCCGGCAGATCTCAGAAAAGAAGGTTCAGCTTATGATCTTAGTATTGCCATTGGGATTTTAACCGCTTCAGACCAGATACTGGCAGAAGATGTTAAAGACTATATCATTATGGGAGAGCTTTCTCTGGATGGAAGCCTGCAGCCGATCAAAGGCGTCCTCCCCATTGCAATTCAGGCCAGGGAAGAGGGATTCAAAGGGATCATTCTCCCCGGACAAAATGCAAGGGAAGCCGCTATTGTTAATGATCTTGAAGTATATGGGGTAGAAAATATCAGAGAGGTTATTGATTTTTTTAATGAAGGAAAGCTTCTTGAAAAAATGACGTTGGATGCCAGAAAAGAATTTCACGAGAAAATTAACAACTTTCCTTTCGATTTCTCTGAAGTTAAAGGTCAGGAAACAGCCAAAAGGGCGATGGAGGTTGCCGCCGCCGGTGGGCACAACATTATTCTGATCGGCCCGCCAGGGAGCGGAAAAACAATGCTGGCCAAAAGAGTTCCCAGTATTTTACCTCCTTTAACATTGAAAGAGGCTCTGGAAACAACAAAAATCCATTCTGTTGCCGGGAAAATAGGAACAGAAGCTTCACTGATGACTGTCCGCCCCTTCAGATCTCCACATCATACTATTTCTGATGTTGCTCTCGTGGGAGGCGGGAGTTACCCGCAGCCCGGGGAGATTTCCCTTGCCCATAACGGCGTTTTATTTCTGGATGAAATGCCTGAATTTAAAAGAACAGTGCTGGAAGTAATGAGACAGCCTCTGGAAGATCGTGAGGTAACCATTTCAAGAGCAAGGTTTACCGTAAACTATCCCGCAAGTTTTATGCTGGTAGCATCCATGAATCCCAGTCCAAGCGGTTTCTTTCCCGATGATCCTAATAATACCTCATCGGTTTATGAAATGCAGCGCTACATGAATAAACTTTCCGGGCCTCTTCTGGATAGAATTGATATTCATATTGAAGTTCAGAAGGTAGAATTTGAGCAGCTTTCCGAAAAAGAAAAGGGGAGAAAAGCAAAGACATCAGAGAACGCGTACTGAAAGCCCGGGAGATTCAGAATAAGCGGTATCAGAATCTCAATATCAGCAGCAATGCCCAGATAGGACCGAAGGAAATTGAAGCATTTTGTGAGCTGGATGAAACCTCTTTCGGCCTTATCAAATCAGCAATGGAAAAACTAAACCTCTCGGCAAGAGCATATGACAGAATTCTGAAAGTTGCCAGAACTATTGCCGACCTTGAAGAATCTGAGAATATTTTGTCTCACCATATTTCCGAAGCCATACAATACAGAAGCCTGGACCGTGAATTCTGGAATGGTTGATTTTTAATCTATTTATCTGATTTTAAAACAAATACAAATATTCTTTTCATAAGTTTAATTCTTTGTGGTAGGATAAATGTAGCAATTATGTAACGCATAGGTTAAATTATTATGTTAAGTTTGGTTGCCATATTATTAAAATATTACATTATGAAAATCAAATTTTTAAATACTGAATAGAAATTTGCATTGAATTGCCGAAGAATATCCACAATATATTCTTTTCTTTTTTCCGACTGTCATAAATAACGTGTGAACGCTGTTTACGTTCTGCTCACTGAGTGGATCGCTTAAGACTCTGTATCATTCATTTTTACAACTATAATGAAACGCATTTAGTACATAAACTGTGGTTATACCTTATACCCTGGTGTGTCCTTATTTCATTTCATTTAAAATTATTCTACAGAGGATGAAAGCCATTGATTACTAATTTTTTAAACCAATCAAAATTTATTACTATGTCAAACACAATTCCCTCATCAGAAGCCCAATCAATAGGTTCGGCTGTATTGCTGTCATCTGAAGACAGAGAAAAACTTTTAAACGGATTCAATAAAACAGGCTGGGACTATCATCATGAAGAAACATTGGAATCCCTTTTCCGGAAACAGGCAATCCTTCACGCGGATAAAACAGCTGCTGTTTATCAGGAGCAGGAAATTACCTACAGAGATCTGGACCAGAGAAGCAATCAGGTAGCTAACTTCTTACTAAAACATGGTGCGAAAGAAGGACAATATGTTCCTGTCTGGCTTGATCGTTCTTTAGAATGGATTATTGCTGTTCTTGGTGTTATTAAAACGGGAGCTTCGTATGTCCCTGTAGATCCTGCTTACCCTGCGAAAAGAGTAGAATATATTCTTTCCGATACTTCTTCAGATCTCATTATTACCAATCAACACCTTAAAGATCTCTTATCAGAATCCGGAAAAGAAAAAGTATTTGACCTGAGCAGCATGGAAAACCTCAATCATTTACCTTCGCATCATCCTGAGATTAAAATTCACAAAAAAGCCTTGCCTATACAATTTATACATCAGGATCAACCGGAAAGCCGAAGGGAGTAATGATAAGCCATCAGGCTATACAGCATCTGGTAACGTGGCATAACCATCATTTTCATGTGGATCACAGTTCCAGGCTAACTCTTGTTGCAGGATTGGCATTTGATATCTCAGTATGGGAGGTCTGGTCGGCGCTTACCTCAGGAGCAACCGTTTTTATTGCAGACAATGAGGATAGAACAGAGGCTCAGGCATTGGTAGATTACTATAGAAAAAATCATATTACCCATGGCTTTGTACCTACGGTTCTAGCTCCTTCTGTAGTAGATCTTACCCGGAATTATAATGACCTGAAATTAAAATATCTCTTTACGGCAGGAGAAAAGCTGAAGCCGGTGCTTACTACGGAATTAAGCTATGAGCTGATAGATTATTACGGTCCTACAGAATGTACTGTATATGCTACCTTCAAAAAAGTGAAGGATATCAACGGGAAATATGTTTCCTCTATTGGCAGGCCCATTGCCAATGCAAAAGCATATATCCTGGGAGAAAATATGGAATTGCTGCCGGTAGGAGCTGCCGGAGAATTATGTATCGGCGGAAATCTTTTAGCAGAAGGATACCTTAATAATGAAGAGCTTACTCATTCCAAATTTATTATGAACCCGTTCAGGGAAACAGAAAAACTTTACCGTACCGGAGATCTGGCCAGATGGAAGCCGGATGGTGAGATTGAATTTCTGGGAAGGATTGATAATCAGGTGAAAATTCGTGGATTCAGAATTGAATTGGGAGAAATAGAACGTTCACTGATCAGACAGGAAGAAATCAAAGAGGCTGTGGTCATGGGAAAGGAAACGGAAGGGAGCACCAAATACCTGATTGCTTTTGTTGTATTAAAACCTGAAATGGTAACAGATATTTCTTCAATCCGTAATGCATTGAAGGAAGAGCTTCCAGGTTATATGATTCCTGCCCAGATTATTTTTATAGATGCCATTCCGTTAACAGCCAACGGAAAAACAGATACCAGGGCATTAAAGGAACTGGCTGATCAGGAAGCAAAAGAAGTAATTTCATCTGAGCCGCCAACCAATGAAACGGAAAGGATTATTGTGGATGTCTGGTCTTCTGCTCTGGAACGTCCAGTTATCAATATTACAGATAACTTTTTTGACATCGGAGGAAACTCCCTGTTGGTAGCAACCGTTGCTGTTACATTACAAAGGAAGCTTGATGTAAAGGTTTATCTGCGGGATATCTATCAGTATCCGGTATTGCAGCAGCTGTCAGAGAATCTTATAGCCAGGTCCGGAGAAATGAGAAACGCGGTTCCGGCAGAAGATGTGGAGCCTTATGTTGAATTACAGAAAGATGTTTATCTGGCTCCCGGAACTGTCTTTGCGGGAGGATTTGATCCCGGACAGGTAGAAAACCCCGGAACAATATTTTTAACGGGAGTTACAGGATTTGTAGGGATTCATCTTTTACAGGAGCTTCTGGATACTACTGATGCAGATATCTATTGTCTTGTGAGAGCTCAGGATGAATTTGCTGCAATGGAAAAGATTGGAAGATGTTTTAAACAATACCACATCCCCCATAAAGATGAACAGAAACTGAGGATTATTCCTGTGATAGGAGATCTGGCATTGCCATCTTTAGGGTTGTCTGAAGAAATATTCGCCAGGCTGGCAAAGCAGGTAGATGTGATCTATCATTCCGGAAGCTCAGTAAACTTCATTGAACCCTATTCCTATATGAAAGCTCCGAATGTAGAAGGATTAAGAGAAATCATAAAGCTGGCAGGAGCAGAAAGAACAAAATGTCTTGCTTTATTATCCACAATCTCAGTATATAGCTGGGGACATATATTTACAGGAAAAACAGTAATGCTTGAGTCTGATGATATCGAACAGAACTTAATGTCCGTAAGTAAAGATATAGGATATGTAAGAAGCAAATGGGTGATGGAGGCTGTGGCAGATTTAGCCGCTAAAGAAGGGCTTCCGTTAATCACCTATCGTTTGGGATATGCAATGTGCCACAGCGAAACAGGTGCAAGTGCGTCCTATCAATGGTGGTCGGGATTAGTGAAAAACTGTATAGAGTTCCAGTCTTACCCTGCTTTAACAGAGCTTAGAGAAGGGCTCATTACGGTAGATTATATGACCAAAGCCATGGCGCATATCACAAAAAATAAAGACGCAATAGGTAAGAAGTTCAACTTAATTGCCCGCCCGGAAACAAATCTTACGCTGGAAGACTTCTTCAGATTGATGAAGCAGTATTATCCGTTTACACTGGAAGCGCTTCCATACAAAAAATGGCGAAAACAATGGGAGGATGACAGTAAAAACCGTTTGTATCCACTGACAAGCCTTTTCAGGGATAATATGCATGAAGGCTTATCCACGGTAGAGCTTTATCAGAATACCTATATATGGGATTGTTCCAATGTGATCCGATTTCTGGAAGGGTCCGGGATTCAGGAACCGGTGTTTGATAAAAAAATACTGGATTCCTATTTAAAGTACCTGGGAATTCCGGTTGAATAATATTTGAATTATTAAGGTCCAGACAGTTTCTGGGCCTTTTTTATTCGATGAATAATACGTCGAGTTTTGTCGTAATGCAAAGGGATATTTGTACCTCTTAAAAAAGATAATAATTAATTAACCGGAAAACAAATCATAAATGAACAACTTTATTGTATTGTCTAAAGATTTTGCTGCCAATGAAAGTGCGGTAGTAGATATTAAATGGCTGGGATACACAAACCCGTTGGGTGCACTTACATTTCGGAATAAAACGGGACAGTATGCAACGTTTATCTGGCAAAGAGAGATCACTCATAACAGAGGAAAAACAGGGTATTTTAAGGAGGTAATCAATGATTTAGGAGTAAAAGTGAATCATTATGACGGACTTATAACGGTTACCAATGGAGGAGGAAAACAATATCTGCAAGGAGAACTGAAAATATAATGCAATGGGAAGGAGATTATATCCCTTTCTTCCCATCCAAAATCATCTGAACCATTTTTACCTTTCGGTTTTCCCTGGTTTCAGGTTTCTTGGCTTCCTCAATCCAGCGGATATATTCTTTTTTGTGGGTGTAGCTCATCTTATCAAATAAAGCCTTTGCTTCAGGGTTTTGTTTAAAAACAGAGGTGATGTCATCTGCAATTTCAACCATTCTTTCTTCTTTATCTTCCATAAGAGATACAGAAACCTCATCTCCGAAGGTTTTACCAAGCTGTTTTCTGACTTCCTGCGTCAGACCTAAAATATGGCAGTCAGATTTCATTTTGGCCAGGCTTCCGCGGTATTCAACTTTATCGTCAAACAGGGCTTTAACCTTTACCTGTCCTTTTTTATTAAACAGCTCTTCCGTAGAAAAAGGAAATTCTACAAATGCAGCATTCATTGCTCCGTTTTGCTGAATAACAGCTCTGAATTTAATAGTTTGATGATTCATGTTGAAATATTTTTAATAATCAAAAATAAAAAAACCGTGAAAGTAAATTTCACGGTTTTCAAAAATATATCAGATAAGATTATTTTTTAGCTTTCTTAGGCATTGCTGTAGTACCTGAGTTTTTAGTTTTTGTATCAGCCGGAGTATTGGCATCTCTTACAAGCTTCAGCTCGTCAATTAATCTTCTTGCTCCTGCAAACTTATCAATTGTCCAAAGAACGAAACGAACATCAACGTTGATCGTTTTCTGCCATTCAGGCTCGAATACGATATCACCGCTTAATGCTTCACTGTTTCCGTCGAAAGCAATACCGATAAGGTTTCCGTCGCCATCAATTACCGGGGAACCGGAGTTACCACCTGTAATATCGTTGTTAGAAAGGAAGTTTACAGGCATATAACCTGCAGCATCAGCATACTGTCCGAAATCTTTAAGATTGTAAAGGTCGATCACTCTTTGAGGAAGATCAAACTCTTCATCACCTTTCTTGTATTTTCCAACAAGACCGGTCATGTCTGTATAATAATTATCCGTAATCCCGAAATAGTTTCTGTCATTTCTGATGGGTAGTTTATCTACCGTACCGTAAGTTAATCTCATGGTAGAGTTAGCATCCGGGTAGAATTTCTTTTCAGGCATAGCCTTCATTAGACCCGCTAAGAAAAGACGGTTGTTTTTGGCAAAAAAGTCATCTATCTTAACAAATCTTTCAGTGCTTATCTTTTGATCTGCCATAATTCCGTTAGCAGCTTTCCAAAGTGGGTCAGCATCAAGCTTCAGTGCATCCGGGTTCAATAGGAAGTTCGTTGCAGAAGTTTTATTAGCGAAAATTGAAGAATATGCCAAATTAGAAACAGTCTTGGCATCAAGCCCTAAAATAGTAGCAGAAGCAACGTCCGGGTTTTTAACTCTTGCCTGATAAAGGCTGGTCATAGCAGCAAGCATTTCTCCTTCCAAAGACGGATTGAAGTTTTCATAGGCAGCTTTGATTGCAGCTTCAGTTTTAGGTTTCATTGCCAGTCTTCCCTGCATATCCTGAGCTGCATAAGTTTTAAGAACTGATCCTAACTGTAATGCAAGGGTAATATATTTTGCATTTCTTGTAAACTGTGTAGCATAGTTTCTTTCAACATTTCTGTCAGATACTTGTTTGTAATAGGCGCCTATATCTTCTAAAACTCCATTGTATTCCTCATTTCCTGGCATTGCAGCCCATTTATTGTACGTTTCTTCAATCTTTTGTTTGTCAGAAATGGTTCCGTTTTTCTCTACTGCATCAATAGTACCTTGTCTGTTTTTCCAGTAGTTAGCTACAGAAGCATATTGAGAAGCATAATTAAGCTGGGTTGCTTTATCCTTGTCCATGTATTTTTTCATAACATCCATGGCCGTTTTGGAAGCTTCAACCCATGCCGGGTAATCTTTGGTTACCATTTGCTGAATTCCGTAAGAAGTCAGGTAACGGTTTGTTCTTCCAGGATATCCCAGGATCATTGAGAAGTCACCAGGCTTGATTCCTTTAAGAGAAACCGGAAGGAAATGCTTAGGCTTCAAAGGAGTGTTGCTTGGAGAATATTCAGCAGGGTTTCCTGCAGCATCAGCGTACACTCTGAAAACGGTGAAGTCTGCAGTGTGTCTTGGCCATTCCCAGTTGTCTGTATCTCCTCCGAATTTTCCTAATGATGAAGGTGGAGCACCTACCAATCTGATATCTTTATAATCCTGGTATACGAAATAGTAAAATTCATTTCCGTTGAAGAAATCTTTTACTACTACAGTATATTTTCCGTTTTCAGAGTTTTCTGTCTGAATAGCTTTAGTTTCAGCATCGATAACAGCTTTTCTCTCTGCTCCGGTCATATTGTTGTTTAGCTTGGAAGTGATTCTTTTGGTAGCATCATCCATTCTCACTAAAAATCTTACATAAAGATCCTTTGCATTGAATTCGTCTTTCTGTTTCATTGCCCAGAAACCGTTCTTCAAATAATCTTTTTCTGGTGTAGAAGCCGCAGCAACAGCCCCATAACCACAGTGGTGGTTGGTAAATATAAGTCCTTTATCAGAAACAATTTCCCCTGTACAGAAACCACCGAAACTCACGATAGCATCTTTTAAGCTTGAATTGTTCACTGAATAAATTTCTTCAGGCGTAAGATGCAGACCCTCTTTTTGCATATCAACACCGTTAAGTCTTTTGATGAGCATTAGCAGCCACATCCCCTCATCCGCCCTCATCTGAGCAAAGCCCAGTAAGAAAGTGAATAGTAGAAATAGTCTTTTCATTTTATAAAATAATTTTTGTGTCGCTAATTTACTAATTTTTACGAGATTCTGTCCCGGGTTGGTATGAAAATGGGATGATAATCCGCATGAAAAAGATACTATTATCACTTTTTACCGCTTTACTTTTAGGAGTTGTTTTGAATTGCTCTGCAATACCGGATAAAAACCCATCTCTCCAAAGGCAGTGGATGTTGATTTCTTTTGATGGCTTTTCAAAAGATCAGCTTGTTGCCCGCAAAGCAGAAATGAATCTGACGGCTGCTATTGTAGAAGGTAAAATTCAGGGGAACGCCTATATGGGATGTAATCAGATGTCTTTGATGTCCGAATTTAAAAAAGGAGGAAAGGTAAAGATTTCAAAAGGAGTTAGTACGGCGAAAGCCTGCGAGGATATGGATCTTGAAACATCTTTTCAGAAGAAAATTGAAACCATGACCAGATATTCTGTTGAAGGACATTTTCTTACCCTATCCGATGATCATGGTCATACAATGAAATTTGTAGCTGCTGATTGGGATTAATAATGCAGCCGTCAATATAAAAAGTCCGCTCTTTGGCGGACTTCTTTGTTTGAAAAATCTAGTTTGGTTATCAGCTTTTTTGTGGTTATCAGTTTTGAGAGTTATTAGTTTTTAGGGATAGTTTTCTTTATTTCTTCCAGAGTTGCTGTGTTGGGCAGCCCGGTAACAGTCGCTTTTGTGTTCCTAGAATTTATATTGTGATATGCCTGTCTGTTGGGGATTGTTTTTTATGTCTTCAAGACTTGCCGTATTGGGAAGAAGGTTTCCCGAATTGTCTGAAGCAGCTTTGGGTTTGGAATCCTGTTTTTTAACGGCAAGGCCATGATCAGAAGGCAGGCCGGTATTTACAGTGGTCTTTTCTTTAGCTTCCTGTATGAGTTTAGCCTGCTGTTCCTGCGCCTGTTTTACAACCAGTGTTTGATCTTCCTCTGTAGGGGTAGTCTTTTTATTTTCCTGAGCATGGATAATGGTGCTGAAAAATAATAACGGGATAATATATGCTATTTTCATGACGGCTTATTTTATGTTGACTAATACTTGAATTTTTCCAATCTCTTTTTGGTCATAATCCTGAAGCGCTTTTCCGATGACCTGTCCTACTTTTACCTTTTTAAGACTGGCTTTCATTGCAACACCTGGCTTAGATGAAGTTACCAGTAGATCACCTCTCTTTATTTTTCCGTTTTCAAGACATACCTTGGTAGGAATTACACCAATGACGCCCATGGGAGCTTTATTGGAAATATCAGTGTCAATATTTTCCTCCGTAAGAAGTACACCGGGTTTTGTGGCATACACTCCGGCAACAAGATTAGAATAAGGAGTTGAAGATTTTTCAACGGTTCTGTCCGCGCTGGTTGAGATCACAAGAATATCCCCAGGTTCATACTGAGAAATATTTCCGTTTACATCAAATGCTTCAGCAACGTCGGCACCGCTGTTTTGGGTTCCGCCGTTAAAAAAGCCTCTTCCTGCTTTGTTGATTCTGGCAACATTTGCTCCGGCACTTTGTAAAATAGCAAGATCTCCTGAAGAACCTGTATGGTTAATAGACAGAGCAGATCCTGTACCTGAATTGGTTACATACAGTACCGGCTGGCTGTTACTGATATTGAAGTTGGAAAATCTACCAGCCTTTCCGGTACCGAAGTTGGGAACCCAGCCATAAATTGCATTTCCTGTGCCGTCTACCGTTGCTTCCACTCCGTCTCCGCTATTGGAAGCATTGGCGGTGATACCATTACCGTTACCATCTGCAATGGCAATCAGTGCAGGACCATTACCTGCCGGATTACTGGCGTGGAATAATCCCGCATATCCTCCCGTACCTGAAGAAACTCCATAAATCCCTGCCGTACCGAAATTGGCAAACTGTGAATTGACTTCTCCTCTTACGGCAGCCGAAGTTCCGGTCACTTTATCTACCTTAAAATTCCCTGCGATACCGTTTCCAACAGTAGTTACTGTGATAACATCGCTGGTGTTGGATTCATTGAAAATATTAAATCTTCCGGCCCGCCCTGTAGAAAAAGAAGGTACCCATGCGTAAAGGGCGTTTCCGGCCCCATCAATATTGGTTTCAACACCATTTCCGTCTTTGCCTGCATTGGCTGTAATGGCGTTTCCGTTACCGTCTGTTAAAGCGATCAGTGATGCTCCGTTTCCGGCAGGATTGGAAGCATAGAATAGCCCGGCGCGTCCACCAGTACCTGAAGAAACTCCAAAAATAGCGGCCGCACCAAAATTTCCGAAAATAGTATTGACTTCCCCTCTTACGGCTGCTCCAACGCTATTGGTATTATTGAGTAGAAAAGACGCGGCATTGCCTTTGGTATTATCAGGGATATTTCCATTTCCGTTAGATATCACTTCAAAAGTATTGGCATCAGTATTTGTATTGTTGAAATTTTCAAATCTTCCGGCACGGCCTGTACTGTTATTTAACCCTACCTGTCCGTAAACACCGATACCTGTTCCGGATGTATTGGTTGCAACAAAACCTCTTACTCCATATCCACCTCCATCATTTCTGCCTACTACTGCTCCTGCAATATCACTGGTAGTTCTGCCCACTACTGCTTCTCCGCCTCCGTTGTTATCTCCTACTACCCCGGCTGAAGTAACTGCAGAAGTCATTCCATGTACCCCAAATCCAGCTGCTGTAGAACTTCTTACTCCGGCTCCGTTTCCTGAGGTCGTAACATTTACAACCGTACCATTTCCTACGCTGGATGCACTGAGAGCAACATTATTATTCGCGTTGTTGAAAATTGAAATGCTTGCAGGAATTCCGTTATTACTGGTAGCAGTAAGACCGGTTCCTGTATTACTGTTGGCATAAACCCCGGTTCCGTTAGCACTGGCATTACCATATACCCCTAATCCATTGGGGGTAACTCCGTATACACCCCATCCGCTTCCGGCCTGGCTTCCGTAAACCCCTACTCCAAGTCCGCCTGTTCCATTATTAATACCACGTACAGCACTAGAAAATCCACCAGGAGAAGTACTGTTTACAATCCCCCTTACTGCAGAAATATTTGATGTGGTCGTATTATTTACTCCCTCAAGGGAAGTACCATCTCCATCGTTGACCAATGAAAATAAAGTGGAAGCATTATTAACGCTTGTGCTGTAAGGAATGGCAAAGCTTCCACCCCCGCCGCCTGCAGATTTGGCATACATAGCATAGGGCACACTCAGCAGCTGGCTGGTTCCTGCTATGGTATAGTTGGTTCCTCCGGCAGGATCTGTTTCTGTTTTTAAATAATAGCTTCCAGCAGGCCAAGCAATGGTAGAGAATGTTCCGGTAAGTACAGTTCCCGTTCCTATTTCAAGACTGATGAGTCCGTTGGCATTGGTGTTCCCGGTGAGTCTTTCAGAGTAAACTGCGGCTCCGGCGGGGATCCCTGTAAAATGCTTACTTTCACAGCAATAGCTTGATTGGCTAAAAGTTGTCCGGAACCGTTTCTCATGACAGCCTGGTAGCTCATTTTTTCCGGTGCCTGAGAAAGTCCCATAAAGAAACCGGTCAGGATCCAGAACAGTGATAATATTTTTTTCATGGCGTTTTATTTTTTAATGATTTTAAAAGTTTTAATATTTTCTCCATTTTGGGTAATCCTGATGATGTACATGGCTGAAGGGAGTGAGGAGAAATTAAGCTCAGATTTTGATTGTGAAATCTTATCTTTTTTTACCAGTTTTCCCTGGCCATCAAATAGCTGATATTCTGATCCTTTAAAATTATTTGAGGTAAAATCCAGATACAGATAATCTCTGAAAGGATTGGGATAGAGCAAAATGCCAGATAATTCAGAAGAATTTTCAACGGTGGTAAGGGTGATGATTTCGTAAGGCTGTTGAACGCCTTCCAGCACTTGTCCTGTTCCTTTTTCCAGATAAACCGGCTGGCCTACGCTGTAAGAAACAAAACCATTAGCTGCTGATGTATCCAGCCCGGTTGCCAGAACTGCAGATTGAGCGTGCAGTATGGGGATGGAAAAGACAGACAGAATAATACAGTAAATAGATATTCTTTCCATGGATAACAGTTTTGGTGATTAATAGATGTGTTTTCTGAGGGGAATTTGGGAAGACTAAATTACCACGAATCTCAATCAGATGACAGGAAAATAGACCAACGGCAGAAATAATCGACCAATGGCATTTATGAATAACAGCTGAATTTTTGTATAAACTTTTAAGGATTGAAAAAGGAAAGATTATCCTTGTAGGTTCTGCCGATAGGTAGCTTTATTTGATGGGCAAGTTCTATTTCATGACAGCTTTTTCCACGGATAAGATGACGTGGGACAGCATAGCTTCTGTGGATTCTGACGAAGGAATCAAAACAGTTTTTTTGCAGAAGGTCCCCAGGGAATTTAAGATGCAGTGATTTTTTTCTAGGGTAATGATCCTCGTATAATCTTTCAGCGCTTCCAGGTACAGGATATCTTTCATCTTAATCTGAAAAACATGTCCGCCTTCTTTTATCTTGAGACAGTTTTCACCTGTCATGGCATCATAGCATTCGCATTTTTGCCTGGCTTCAAAAAAATCAAAAAGCTTCTCCATAGAGTAATGAAATCGTTCTGCGGTAAGAGGTTTGGTAATAAAATCTAAAGTGTTGATTTCAAAGGTTCCCGCAGCCAGTTCAGGATGTGAGCTTACAAAAATACACGCAGGGATCTTATGGGCCAGTTTCCGGAATTCAAGCCCGTTCATACCGTTTAAATTGGTTTCGGTAATCAGAAAATCAATAGGAAGGTCAAGATAAGGAATAGCCTTTTCTGCAGAGTCAAAAGAGGCAATAATTTCAATATTCTGATATTGCCTGATATAATGCTGAAGAACCAGCCTGTCCAGTTCATCATCATCAATAATCATACATCTGATATGGGTAATCATGATATTCCGGAGATTAGTTTTTAATTTAAATAAGTAAAAATCAGAAATTTATTATATAAAGTTATTAATTTTTTAAACATCTTCCGTCAGTTAACTTAAATTTATATTAAAATATATTATTAAATAAAAATTGATTTTGTTTTTTTCTGAAAAATATTAACTTGTAAAAATCATAAACATAGACAGAATTTAATGCTAGAAAAGAAAGAACATAACTATGAGAAAGCGGTCCTGGTGGGTGTTATTACCCAGAATCAGGACGAAGAAAACTGACGGAGTATTTGGATGAACTTGAGTTTTTAGCTTTCACAGCAGGAGCAACCGTACAAAAACGTTTTACCCAAAAACTGACTCAGCCTGACTCCAAAACCTTTATCGGAAGCGGAAAAGCCATTGAGATAAAAGAATATGTAAAAGAAAACGAAATAGGAACAGTCATTTTCGATGATGAACTTTCACCTTCACAGCTTAAAAACCTTGAAAGAGAAATGGAAGTTAAAATTCTGGACCGTACCAATCTTATTCTTGACATTTTTGCCCAGAGGGCACAGACTTCTTATGCAAGAACTCAGGTAGAATTAGCCCAGTATCAATATCTTTTACCACGATTAACAAGAATGTGGACCCACCTTGAGCGTCAGAAAGGGGGATTGGGATGAGAGGTCCCGGTGAAACGGAAATTGAGACTGACCGCCGTATTATCCGAGACAGAATTACATTGCTGAAAGATAAACTTAAGACAATTGACAAGCAGATGGCTACCCAGCGTAACAACCGTGGAAAGGTAGTTCGTGCAGCCCTGGTAGGATATACCAATGTAGGAAAATCTACTCTGATGAATTCCATTTCAAAATCTGAAGTTTTTGCAGAAAATAAATTATTTGCAACACTGGATACTACAGTAAGAAAAGTAGTGATCGGGAATTTGCCGTTTCTGCTTACAGATACAGTAGGATTCATCAGGAAATTACCAACCCAACTGGTGGAATCATTTAAATCTACTTTGGATGAGGTTCGTGAAGCAGATCTTCTGATTCATGTGGTAGACATTTCTCATGAAAGTTTTGAAGATCATATTGAATCTGTAAATCATATCCTGATGGAAATCAACGCACATCAGAAACCAATGATTATGGTTTTCAATAAAATTGATGATTTCAGCTATGAGAAAAAGGATGAAGATGATCTTACCCCTTCAACCCGTAAAAATATTTCACTGGAAGAATGGAAAAAAACATGGATGGCAAAATCAAAATATCCAACGGTTTTCATTTCTGCCTTAACGAAGGAAAATTTCCCGGAAATGAAGAAAATGATCTATGACGAGGTCATGAAAATTCATATTTCCAGATTCCCGTACAATGATTTCCTTTTCGAATATTTCGATGATGAGGAAGAAGAAAGCAACAATTAATGAAATATCACTTTTTCCTTTTATTCATCGTGTTTTCGGTTTTTGGGTTCAGCCAGAAATCAAAAATTGATTTAAAAGCTATTGAGAAAAGCCTCAAAAATTCTGATTCTCCTTACAATTACGAGAAACTTATTTTTAAGTTTAAAGGATATCCGAAGTCTTTAGACAGTATAGAATCACAATACCTGTACTATGGAAGAAACTTCAGAAATGATAAGATAAGCACATCTGAAGACCGCTTTAAAAATCTTGTGGATGCTTTTAAGCAGAATAATTTTGCAGACTGCATTAAGCAGGGAAAGGCATTATATGATAAAGACCCTACCAACCTGGACATTTTGCTTATTCTGCTCAGGGCATATGATTCTTTAAAGGATGGAAATAACTTTATCCATCACTTGAACCAGTTCCGTGCACTTACTGAAGGCATAAAAGGCTCAGGAGACGGGAAATCCGAAAAGACAGCTTATATTGTCAATTCTGTAGGAGACGAATATATCCTGCTCAACATCCTGAATGTAGGACAGGATTATAAAAGAAGTTCAAAGCCGGCCAAAGATGGCATGTTTGACATCTGGGAAAAAGACGGAAAGCAGATTTATATTAAAATACTTTATTTGGAACTAACCAATTAATCTCAAAATAAAAACACTTAGTGGAATTATATTATTCATTTTCAGCATTAATCGTATTAGCGTCAATATTTGCCTATCTTAATTACAGGTTCTTAAAACTTCCGAGTACCATCGGAATTATGGTGATCGCTATTGTGGTCTCTATTTTTCTGGTAATGTTCGGGGAAACAGTCCTTCCGAGAACTTTCGGACACCTTCACAACCTGATGGACAGCATCGACTTTACAGAGGTTTTGATGGGAGCCATGCTTAATTTTCTTCTTTTTGCAGGAGGAATTCACATTAATATTAATGACCTGAAGGAGCAGTTCCGGCCGGTATTGATATTTTCTACGGTAGGTGTTGTTATTTCCACTTTTGTAGTAGGTTTCGGGATGTTTTATTTACTGCCTTATGTAGGGATTAATCTTCCTTTTATCTACTGTCTTGTTTTTGGAGCGCTGATCTCGCCTACAGATCCCGTTGCGGTTCTGAGTGTCCTGAAACAGGCACATGTTTCCAAATCACTGGAGACAAAGGTTGCCGGGGAATCCCTTTTCAATGATGGTATGGCAGTAGTGGTTTTTACCGTTGTTCTGCAGCTTGCCATTGGAAAAGAAGTGGATCTTGGAGTTGAAAACATTGGTTTACTGCTGTTGAGAGAAGCCGGAGGAGGGATTTTGCTGGGAGGATTGCTGGGATGGGTGACTTCCAGACTGATGCGTGAAGTGGATGATTATATTATTTCCGTGCTGGTAACACTTTCAGTTGTGATGGGAGGGTATCTTATTGCAAGACAAATGCATATCTCCGGACCATTGACGATGGTAGCCGCAGGATTATTTATGGGGAATTTTAATGTGAGATTTAAAATGAAATCCATTACTCAGGATTATCTGATCAAATTCTGGGAACTGATTGATGAAATCCTGAATGCCGTATTATTCCTGTTCATAGGATTTGAGCTTCTGATGATTAAAGATCTCAGACACTTCATGATTCCTGGTCTGGTTGCCATTGTGGTCGTTTTATTGGCAAGATTTATTTCTATCTGGGGGCCTTCAAAATTTACTTCTCTGAGGAGAAGTTTCAGTCCGCAGACCGTAAAAGTGCTGGTTTGGGGAGGAATCCGTGGGGGAGTGTCTATTGCATTGGCAATGTCTATTCCTAAAAGTGAATACAGCCAGATTATCTTAAGTATTACCTACTGTGTCGTGGTCTTCTCAATTATTGTTCAGGGGCTTACCATTGCTAAAGTAGCCAATCCTAATAAGATTGCCAAAGAGGAAGAAGAGCAGGAGAATATCACTGCAGAAGAAAAAGCTTAAACGTAACAGACATTCGGAATATGAGTATTGTAAAAGAGATACAGGAAGCATTAGCTGTTCTTTCCATCCCTGAAAAGGCAGCATTCTTTCCGAGATTTTTTAAAACCGGAAAAGGAGAATATGGTGAAGGCGATTTGTTTCTGGGAGTAAAAGTTCCTGATCAACGCTCTGTTGCAAAGGAATATTACCCTAAAATAAGCCTGCAGGAACTCAGCATCTTACTGTCTTCAGAATACCATGAGCATAGATTAACGGCTCTTTTTATGCTGATTTTAAAATTTGAAAAAACAAAAGATAAAACTGTAAAAGAAGACGTGGTCGCTTTTTATCTTGATCATCTTCCTTATGTCAATAACTGGGATCTGGTAGATTCTACCTGCTACAAAATTTTAGGCAGGTATGCTTTTGAAAATCAGAAAGAAAACCTGCTTAGAGAACTTTCGGAATCTGAAGAGATGTGGCATAAGAGAATCGCTGTAGTGGGGACGATGCATTATATAAAAAAAGGTTCATTTGACCTTACAAAAGAATTTGTAACCAGAAATATGAAGCATCCCCATGATCTGATGCATAAGGCAAACGGATGGCTGCTTAGGGAGATGGGGAATAAGAATGAAGGCGAACTGATCAGCTATCTGAATTCGTATTACAAAGAAATGCCGAGAACCTGCCTGCGTTACGCTATAGAAAAGCTGGATGAGGACCTCCGCCAGGAATATCTGAAAGGAGATATTTAAATACAATAAAACTACAATTGTATTGTTTCCGTATTAAAAGGTACCGGGAAACAGCTATTTATGCTCAAAAAATAAAAGATTGTAAGGATGTAAGGCCGGAATTGAGTAATTTTGTGCTTTTAAACCCAATCATGAAAAATTTTCTCAGATTATTTCTTCTATGTATGCCTTTACTATTTCTGACAAGCTGTTTCGATATTCTTGATAAAGTGAATGTGAAAGCTGACGGTACGGGAGAGTATACCATAATTTTGAATGCCAGCAAAAGCAAAACAAGACTGGCGTCTATCTCCAAAATGGAAACCATCAACGGAAAAAAGTTCCCAAAAAGGCGGAGATTGAAAACAAGATCAATGAAGCAGCAAAAATTTTTAAAGCAACTCCGGAATCAGCAATGTGAAAACATCTGTGGATTTTGATAATTATATCATCAGACTGAGCTGTAATTTTAAAAAGATTGAAAACATCAATGCCGGCCTGGAAAAACTGAAAGCTCAGAAAATTTTGGGCCAAATGGTCCCTACGCAGGTCTATAATCAGAATCCTGAAAAAGACATTCACCAGAAATAAGGTGAATACTTTCAAGGCTGATTACGACAAGTTGAGCAAGGCAGACAAAGAAGTTTTTAATGATGCAAAATATACTTCCATCATGCAATTTGAAAATACGGTGAAGTCACAAACCAATAATAATTATATACTTTCACCCAATAAAAAAGCACTCAAACTCGATGCTGATATCCTGGATCTGATCCTTCAGAAAAAGCAAATCCAGAACACAATTCTTTTTCAATAAATTTCTAAACTATAGTCATGAAATCTATCTTATTAAAAACACAAAAAATTATTTTCGTACTTTTTGGCTTTACGTTGGTTTTAGCCCAGAGCAGCATGAAAATCCCTTCTGATGCTGTATTTTATATGGAGGTCAACGGAAAGCAGCTGAATAATAAAATCAACTGGAATAAACTGAACCCTTTGCTGCATGAGCTCAGCAAAAAAGCAAAGAAAATCTTTCATGGACAGATTACTCCAAAACAGGAATCAAATACAATGCTGTTCAGTATCACTATGCAAGCTTTAATGATTCTATTAAGACGTATAATACCCACTTTATCATCGATAATAAGGAAAAGTTCCGAATTTATTAATTCAGTGAAGAAAAAGGGCAGGAAGTTTCCAGCAGAAAAAACTATTCTTATGTAGATATCAATGATGATGTCTTTGTTGCCTGGAACGGAAGCCGTGCAGTTCTCAGCATGATCAGCTATACCAAACCTTATAAAGATCTCTGGGCTACAGAAGCCGTTGCAGACAGTACTTCGGTGGTAGCCGCAGACAGCGTTGCTGTAGATGCCGGGGATACAGCGTATACGGATGAACCGGAAAAGCCTTTTGATTATAAAGAAGAAATCAAAAACCTGAAGGAGGATATTAAATATCTGAAAGAAAGTATTAAAGATAACAACAACGAAATCGCAAGAATTCAGAAAGATATTAAGTATCTCCAAAAACATCATAAATACCCTGAAGAAAAGGAAAGCGCTGAAAGTCCCGAAAATGGAGAAGAGATGCCTGATACCGCTTATGACGAGGAAGAAGAAAAAGCCTTCCGGAAAGAGCAGGATTCTATCCGTAGAGAAAACTTCAGAATCGTTAAAAAGAATGCTGAAGAAAGGTTTGATCAATACTTCAGTTCCAATTTGGAAATTGAAGTTCCTGAAGAAATGCTGAAATTCCGGGATTCCAATTCTGATGTTTTTGTGTACACAGATTATGGAAGAATTGTGAATGAAGGAATCTATGGCAAGATGACGAAGTTCTATAGTTATGATAAGTTCTTCCGGAATATGTATGATTCCAATTATTCATACAACTTGTATTTCGACAAAGATAAAGTAAGGCTGGTTAATCATTATCAGCATAAAAATGCTGATATTCAAAAGAATATTGCGGCCGTTTATAAAGGCAAGAAAAACAAAAAACTGCTGGCGCTGATCAATGAGAAAAGTGTTGGTTACTATGCCATGAATGTCAACGGGGCAAAATGCTTTGATATGATGTATAGTCTTCTTCAGAGCTCCGGGGAGAACGAGTACAAAAAAGAAATGGAACTGATCATGGAAACGATGAAAATTGTTCTGGATGAGGAGGCCATTACGAAAATAGCTCCCGGAAACGGAATATTCGTTTTGAATGAACTGAAATCCAAAACAGTAGAGTATACGGATTACGAATATGATGCAGACTTCAATGAAAAAGAAGTAAAGAAAACCAAAGAGATTGCTGTTCCAAACTTTACCTTCGCTTTCGCAACGGAAAATGAAGGATACTGGAACCGTATTTTTGATGTGCTGGCGACCAACAAGAAATTTTCCAAAAGATTCTCTAAAAAAGGAAATCTGTATACATTCAAAGAAGAGAAAGACGGAGGATATATTGACCAGCTGTTCTTTACGGTAAAAGACGGAATAGTATACCTGATGAGTTCTGCCGACAATATTTTATCCGTAAGCCAGTCTGAAATTTCCAGAAAATGGGCAAAGGATTCGGCCAAATACCCTTTGTCAGGAAGACTGGATATCAGGAAGCTTTTGACCGGTTTAGATAAAGAATTCAAGAGTGCGAAAGAAAGAAGAGCACTGGATGCTGTCAGAAAAAATATGGGAGAGTTATACTATAAAACGGAAGTAGAAGGAGAAAGCATCCGGACTGAAATGGATTATAATATCAAAGATTCTTCAGAGAACAGTTTAATGTATTTCTTTGATATATTCGATCAGGTTTTTAAAACAAAAGAAACGGAAAAGAAGCCACAAATTTTATAGATGAATAAAAAGAAGATTATTGTCCCATTACTTTTATTGCTGGCTGTTTCAGTGTATTTTATAGTTTTTCGTAAAGATAAAAAACTAAGATATATTCCTCAGAATGCAGATGCGGTTGTTTTAATTGATACTAAGAAATTAACGGGGCAATATCTCTTCAGCTGGCTTACACATCCCTCAGGATGGTCCGGAAGTAAAGCAAAAGTAAAAGCTCCGGCCCGGCCAAAGACTCAGGAATCAGAATTCCTGATTTTTTACAGATTTTCCATATTAAAGATACCGGATTCTCTGAATGGTATACCATTTTAGAAATTAAAGATCCACAGAAATTCATTGCCTGTTTAAAGAAGCGAAAGTTTACCGATAAAGGAAATAACTGCTTTCAGAAGGGCCAGTTTTTCGTTAGGGTAGAGGGGAACAATTGTATTGCAGGAACTTCTGATTTTGGTTTTAAAACGATTCAGAAACAGATTCTTCATCCTTCTGCAAATCATATTTGGGACGCAGATCAGCTTATTCACAATACATTGGGAAGTATTTCATTCATTTCCGGGCAGAAAATTCAAAATTTTTCTATTGAACTGAACGATGATGAAATTGAGATCAGGAATAACTCAGATTCTGAAATTTTTAATGATATAGCTTCAAAGCTTCAGAAAGGAAATCATTTTCTTGAACTGGAATTTGACAAAGAAAATATCAGAAATTTTACCCGTTTTTTCAGTAAAGGCATTGCGGATTCCTTACAGGCAAACTCCTTAAAAGCTGTTGCAGATCTGGAACAGGTCAATGATACCATTATCAGTTATGAATATGATGACAACTTTAATGAAGTGGAAAAAAGACCTTTCAGAAAATTACACAGCCCAATTATATTATTGATCTTCAAAGCGGTAATGCCGTAAAAATATGGGAGTATTTCCAAACTAAGAAATGGATCAGTAGTGAAAATCAATTCACGGCTATTCCTTTTCAGCCCAATAAGATCAGTTTGAGTAATAATAGGGTTGTCATACAATCGGCCAGGAAACCAGTAAAGTTATCACCTCAGGTAAGCGAAAATTACTTCCTGATCAGGAATAATGCTTTGCTGTATTCATCTTTAAAATCACTGACTGACAGTGAGAAAAAGATCATTTCAGATATTGATTATATCCTGTATGGGAATAAAGCTCAGAATTATTGGGTGAAAATAAAAGCAAAGAAAAGAGATTTACCCCTAATTTTACGGTGGTAATCTAAACTGAAAATATATACCATTAATGGCTTCATCTGAAATTGCTCTGCTTAAAACATGTACACATTATTTCTTACATTTTGTGTTTCCGGTATTTATAGCATTGGCTTTTTATCCTAAGAACTGGAAAAAAGTGTATCTCATTTTATTGGCAACGATGCTGGTAGATCTGGACCATCTTTTTGCCCATCCTGTTTTTGATCCGTCAAGGGAAAGTATTGGGTTCCATTTTTTACATTCGTATTATGCGATTGCGGTGTATTTTTTGATGTTGTTTTTCAGAGGCAATATCAGAATTGTAGGAATTGGACTTCTGCTTCATATGTTGACAGATTATCAGGACTTTAACTTCTGGCCTCATTAAAATAACATTAATAATTTCTTTTGATATTGAAAATATTATAGATTTTTTGTATTTTGTAGTCACTTTATGAGACTTAAAGAATTCTTACATTACACCTATATTTTTCCTCTCCTTGCGGTAGGGTATTACTTTTCCGGACTGATGGGAACGGGAGTTCTTTATGATATTCTTGCCGGTATTTTGTTAATCGGAAGTGTTTTATCAGCAGTGCATCATGCTGAAGTTGTAGCCCATAAAGTAGGGGAGCCTTTCGGAACTATTATCCTGGCTCTTTGTATCACCATTATTGAAGTAGCGCTGATCATCTCGCTGATGGTTGCCGGCGGAGATCAGGCGATCACGCTGGCCAGAGATACTGTTTTTGCCGCCGTAATGCTTATTCTTAACGGAATTCTGGGGATCTGTATTCTTGTCGGAGGTGTTAAATACCATGAGCAGTTCTTTGCAAGAACCTCAGCCACTACTTATCTGGTAAGCATTGTTTCTATTCTGGTGCTTACGCTGGTCCTTCCCAATTTTACTTCAAGTGTTAACGGACCTTTCTATAACGAAGCTCAGCTTATTTTTATATCCATAGCATGTCTTATCATTTATGGTATCTTCCTGATGGTTCAGACGGTGCGTCACAGAAGCTACTTTATTGTTCCGGATGAACATCCGGAGGAGCATTATATTCCTACATTGGGCAAAACACTGATAAGCTTTGTTTTCCTGCTTGTTTGTCTGGCAATTGTAGTGCTTATGGCAAAAGGATTATCAGACACGATTGAAAATATGGTAAGAAGCCTGGGAGCGCCAAAATCCCTTGTAGGAGTAATTATTGCAGCCGTTGTTCTTCTTCCTGAGGGTGTAGCTGCTATCCGCGCAGCACGGGCTAACCAGATTCAGTCCAGTTTAAATCTGGCATTAGGATCTGCATTGGCAAGTATCGGATTAACTATTCCTGCGGTTTCAGTGGTGTGTATTATGTACGATATACCCTTGGTGCTTGGCCTGGACAAAAAAGACGTTATTTTGCTCTCTTTATCCGTATTTATCGTAATGCTTTCCCTTAGTCGCGGAAAAACGAACATCCTGTACGGGACCGTTTTATTAGTGAATCTGGCTGCTTATATCTTTACCGTAATCGTTCCTTAAAAGAGAAAAAGCAAAAGGACAAATCGCAGAAAAGTAAAGTGAATCTAATCTGCTTATTGAGTATCCCGGATCCCGCATCTCGGATATATTTTCCCTTACAGCCTTCTGGCCAGATCCATTTTGAAAGCCATCAGCTTTGCTATATTTTCGGATTTGTAGATAGCCATGTCAGCATTTTCTCCAACAAAGTTTTCTTCAATAGTAGTTCTCCAGAGCTCAAGCCATCTGTTAAAATGTTTCTGCTCCATGGCCTGTATCTCATTAATCGGGAAGTGTACCCCCATAGGATTTCCTTTATAGGTCATCTGCCCGAAAAGGATAGATTCCCAGAAAGAATACATTTTAGGAAGATGTTTATCCCAATCTACTTTAGCGATATCATTAAAAAAGAATCCTATGGTTTCATCTTTAACTACCTTTGCATAAAATGAGTTGACAAGGTGTTCAATGTCCTCTCTCGATTCCAGTTTTTTCATACTTCAAATGTACTCCAAAATCGATTTAAAACTCAAATGAATCAGTTGATAAAATTCATCAAAACAATATTTTATCTTTGCATCACAAACGGTAAGAAAATGCTATAAAAATGACAAGAGGATTCAGAAAAAAGATCCGTCAGAAAAATGCGGAGAACAGTGGTTTCGGGACCAATGCAACCGGAAGATTTATCAATAAGGACGGTCTTCCGAATGTTCAGAGAAGAGGTGTAAATGTTTTTAACAGGCTAAGCTGGTATCACACCATGCTGAATCTTTCTTCATTCCGTTTTATTTCCTATCTGGTTATTGCTTACATTATGGTAAATCTGTTTTTTGCCATGATCTATTATCTGATCGGGGTAGAACACCTTACCGGCATCGACAAAAGTGATCCGCTAAACGAGTTTATTGATGTTTTTTTCTTCAGCTCCCAGACCTTTACCACAGTGGGGTACGGAAGAATAGCCCCGGTAGGTTTTTGGCGAGCCTTGTGGCCACTTTTGAAGCTTTCCTGGGATTGCTTACCTTTGCCATTGCAACCGGTCTTTTTTACGGAAGATTTTCAAGACCACGGGCCTATCTTAGATTTTCAGATATTGCGATTATTGCTCCTTTTCAGGAATCTTCAGCATTAATGTTCAGGCTTGCCCCATATAAAAATAATGCATTGACGGATGCTGATGTGATTGTATCTGCAGCTATTGAAGTGATAGAAAATGGAGTTGCCAAAAGCAATTTTTACAGGCTTGAAACCCAGCTAAGCAAGATTAATACCTTAGCGCTTAACTGGACTGTGGTTCATAAAATTGATGAAAACTCTCCGTTTTATGGCTTTTCCGAAGAGGATTTTAAAAATACGGACATTGAGCTTATCGTGCAGGTGCGTGCATTTGATGAAGTATTTTCAAACACTGTGGTACAAAGGTCTTCGTATACTACAGGGGAAATTGTATACGGCGCAAAGTTTGTCCCGATGTATTACCCCAATAAAGAAAATCTTTCAACAGTGCTGGATCTGGACAAAATTAATGAATACAGGAAAGAAGAGCTTCCGGATTCTGTAAGAAATAAAGAATAGATGAACTTAGATTTTTATAAAAAACAGGCTATACAAAAACAGAAAGAGCACAAGAAATTTCTGGACGGGTTAAAGAAAAAGCCGCCCAAAAATCTCGACTACATAGTGCAGGAAACCCATGATGAAGTTTTTGAGGAAATAGACTGCCTGCAATGTGCCAATTGCTGCAAGACAACCGGTCCTCTTTACACAGAGAAAGATATTGAACGTATTGCCAGACATCTGCGAATGAAGCCTGCAGACTTTGAAGCTAAATTTTTAAGAGTAGATGAGGATAATGATAAAGTACTGCAGCATCTTCCCTGTTTTTCCTCAACAGTGATAATACCTGTTCCATCTATGAAGTAAGACCAAAAGCTTGTCGTGAATACCCGCATACAGACCGGAATAAGATCTACCAGATTAATAATTTAATGCTGAAAAATACAGTGATCTGCCCCGCAGCATTTGAATTTGTAGAAAAAATGATAAAGAATATAGGGAAGTAACATGGTGTGCAGGAAGATGGAAGATGGGTGCTGTAAGCACTCATCGTTGATAGTAAAACTATTATTTCTTGATTTTAAACTTAATGAATCTTCTGTTAAGTTCTAAAAAACTCCCAGCTTTCAGCATCATTCTTTCAGCCAAATCAAACGAACTTATTTTTGCAAATTCCTCTTAAATAATCATAAAGTCCGTTAAATAAGCCGTTTACGCATAATTTTATAAATGATGCTTCGTTTAAGTTAAACAATCATTTAAATATTATTATTATGAAAAAGTTATTTTTAACGGCAGCGTTTACATTAGTCGGAGTAATCGCAGTATCAGCACAATCAACAACCCAGAAGCCGGCAGATACTTCTACTAATAACACTACGACAACTCAAACCCAACAACCGAATACCCAGACTACAAGTCCTTCGGATCCGAAAACCCAGGAAAAATCACCTGCAACAACCACGGAGACTGCACCTGCAACAGATCCGTCAGTAAGTACAACACCTACTGATGCAACCAAGCCTGCGGATACTCCTAAAGAGGAAAAGAAAGACAAGAAAAAGAAAAAGTAAAAGCACTTTAGCAAACACTAGTCGGAATCCTGAAATCTTGTATTTCAGGATTTTTTTGTTACCCTTTTTTATGAACCGGGAACCTTTTATGGAAAATAAAAAAAGCACTGCCTGTAGCAGCGCTTTCTCCTTTCACTTTTTACTTTTTTCCCATTATCCCGGGAACAGGCTATATCAAAAAAGGTCGGGAATTTTTCCCAACCTTTGTCTTTTTTGTTACACAACTCCTTGAGCCAACATGGCTTCTGCTACCTTTACGAAGCCGGCAATATTTGCACCTTTTACGTAGTTTACATAACCGTCCTCGTCTTTTCCATAGTCTCTGCAAGCCTTATGGATACCAATCATGATTTCCTTTAATCTTGCATCAACTTCTTCAGAAGTCCAGTTAAGACGGATAGAGTTCTGAGTCATTTCTAATCCTGATGTAGCAACACCTCCGGCGTTGGAAGCTTTACCAGGAGAAAATAACACTTTATTGTCTAAGAAATAGTTGATGGCATCTAATGTAGAAGGCATGTTAGCCGCTTCTGTAACACAGATACATCCGTTTTCAACTAATTTTCTTGCATCATCTAAATCTAATTCGTTCTGGGTTGCAGAAGGGAATGCAACATCACATTTTACTTCCCAAGGACGTTTTCCGGCGTGGAATTCAGCAGATGGATATTTTTTAGCATAATCCTCAGCTCTGTTGTTCCCTGAAGATCTAAGTTCTAATAAGTAATCGATCTTTTCTCCGCTGATACCATCTTTATCATAGATATATCCGTCAGGACCAGAGATTGTTACAACTTTAGCACCTAGTTCAGTTGCTTTTTTGATAACTCCCCATGCAACGTTCCCGAAACCGGATACCGTTACAGTTTTCCCCTGGAAATCTTGCCCGATTGTTTTAAGCATCTGCTCTGCGAAGTATACTACACCATATCCTGTAGCTTCAGGACGGATCAGTGAACCTCCGTAAGCAAGACCTTTTCCTGTAAGAACTCCGGTAAATTCATTTCTGATTTTCTTGTATTGTCCGAATAAATACCCGATTTCTCTTGCTCCAACTCCGATATCTCCTGCAGGAACGTCTGTTTCAGGACCAACGTGCTTGCATAATTCTGTCATGAAGGCCTGGCAGAAACGCATTACCTCCATATCAGATTTTCCTTGCGGATCGAAATCTGAACCTCCTTTACCACCTCCCATCGGAAGCGTTGTTAAAGAGTTTTTAAATACCTGCTCAAAAGCTAAGAACTTAAGAACGGATAAGTTTACAGTAGGGTGGAAACGGATTCCTCCTTTGTATGGCCCAATAGCAGAGTTCATCTGAATTCTGAAACCTCTGTTAACCTGAATTTCTCCTTTGTCATCAACCCATGGAACTCTGAAAATAATAATTCTTTCAGCTTCAGCCATTCTTTCAAGCAGCTTCATTCCGGTATATTCTTTTTTCGTAGCAATGAATGGAATTACAGTTACGGCAACTTCTTTTACAGCCTGTAAAAACTCCGGTTCGTTAGGATTTTTTGCTTCAATTTTTGCAATAAACTCTTGGATTTTCTGGTCAATATTATATTGTTCCATATATTAAGGTTGAATATTATTGTCAACAAATTTAATTTTTTTTTCAAGATTCACAACACCATATTTTAACATTGTTAAAAATTAAATAATAATGTTTCGTAATATTATTAAATTGATAATTTGTCTTTAAATTTTATTAAAAATGAAATGTTATGTGTGAAATAATGCAATATTAAGAAATCGTTAAATATCAAATCGCTATGAATTGCCTCCCGGAAAACGATTTTACTTTCCCTAAAAGCTCCAATTCCAAAATTATTGGTAAGATTTTGTGAGTAGAAACATCAATTTTTTGTGCGAGATCGTCCAAAGAAATATGAGGGTATTCTTTAATAGATTGATATATTAAATACTGATTGTCAGACAATTGTATAGCTGTTTCACTATAAGGAAATAACTCTGCAGTTTTTTCTTTAGGATCATCAAATTCCAATAGACGGACAAGATCTTTGATGGTAGAAATTGCCGTTGCTTTATTATGGAAAATCAATTGATTACACCCTTGGCTTGATGCATCTGTGATTTTTCCGGGTAGGGCAAAAACATCGCGGTTATAATCATTGGCAAAGGCTGCTGTGCTTACGGAACCGCCTCCAAAACCTGTTTCCACTATGATTGTAGAAGGAGACAATGCGGCAATAATTCTGTTTCTCTGAATGAAGTTCTCCCGGTCAGGTTTTCTTGAAGAGCTGAACTCCGTTATTAATGCACCTCCCTCATGTAAAATTTTATCAGAAAGCCTTCTGTTTTTGCAGGATATAAATATTGAAAACCATGTGCCAAGACCGCTACAGTAGGTTTTCGGTAATAAAGAGACTGCTCATGAACTTCTTTGTCAACGCCTAAGGCAAGACCACTCACAGAGGTATATTTTGAAAATCGGGTTGCTTCAAAGAAGTTTTCAATAAACTGCCGCCCGTAATCTGTCATATTCCGGGTCCCTACGATACTTACTTTGGGCAGTGTGTCATTAAGTTCTCCTTTTTGATAAAGAACAGCAGGTGCATCATTGCATTCATTGAGCAGGAAAGGGATTTCATTATGATGTTTCAGCCTGATTCTGATATTATTTTTTTCGCAAAAATTTAATTCTTCTTCTGCGAATTCCAAATGAGTTGCATTTCCAATATCGGAAACAGTTTTTTGTCCTATTCCTTCGAGTTTTTTATACTCTTTTTTTGCTCTTTTCCATGCTTCCCGGGCACTTCCGAAAGTACGGACAAGTTTATGGAATTGAATGTTGCCAATGTGGTTGCACTCGCGGAGGGCAATGGCATATAAGTATTCTTCGGAGATCATGTGTGTTTTTTTCAAATGTAGTGAAATAAGTTTTATCTCTTCCTCAATTCATCCAGGTGATCCCAGATATCATCTTTTTTCTTGTAAGGAAGTTCCATAAAATCTTCGGGATGGTTCTCCTTGTATTCCTGCCACAACTTATCATCCTTTTCACTATAGTAATTCGGGAATTCCCATATGAATTTTTTCTTTTTTTCTCCAACATTTTTAAAAGCAAAGGCGATGATGCTTCCTACTACAGCTCCGGAAAGGTGTGCCTGCCATGAAATCTTACTGGGTTCCTCCATATTGTAGAAAAGTTCCTCCGGAAGCATTCCCCATACCAAACTTCCATAATACAGCACAACAAGCATTGAAATGGTCAGAAGTTTTGTATTCCATTTGAATACCCCGCTGAAAAAAAGGAAAAAAGCGAGTACATATACCACACCACTGGCTCCAATGGTACAGGTATACATATATTCGCCGGTGAGGATGTCAATAGGAGGAAGAAGCCATACCAAAAGTCCTGTTGCCAGCCATCCTATAATAAAAACCTTGTTGGCGACCAAAGGATAGAACTGATACAGCAAAAACATAAGTGCTGCTATCGGAATGGAGTTTCCTATGATATGATCAATATTTCCATGTAAAAGAGGAGATGTAATAATACCAAGTAATCCCTCGGGCAAAAGAGGAATAATGGCTCCAAAACAGCTTTGAAAGAAGCCCTGCATTTGTAAAAAATACCCGAACCACATTGCTGAAAGCATCAGCAGCGGGTATATAATCGCTCTTTTGGAAATTACATTCTTAAACATGGGGATTTTACGTCAAATCAAAAGCCAATGATAAATTTCGGAAAATTTGTCGACGAATGAGTTTCTACTTACCTGATTTTAAGACAAAAGGTATCAAATTTAATTTTTAAGCTTATTATTTGGCACTGATTTTATAGAAATACTTTGTTGTTAGGTAATTAAACTTTATTGAAGTGGAATTCTTTAGAGCTGAATGTACCGTTTAAAAAAATTATATTAATACTTTTGCATTGAAAATTATTTAGAGTAATGAAGAAGTTTTTATTGATTCTTTCCTTTTTGTAGGAATGTATGCAAGTGCTCAAGAAGAATTGAAAAAAGATTCCGTGGTGACAGACACAGTAAAATACTGGTCAGTAGTAGGAAAAAACACATTAATGATTAACCAGGCTGCATTTTCAAACTGGGTTGGTGGTGGCGCCAATAACGTAGGCTGGCTTGCTGGTGTCAATTACAATCTGACCTATGAAAAAGATAAAGACCTTTGGGAAAATATTATCATACTCGGCTATGGGCAAAATGACACGAAAGGGTTAGGAATAAGAAAAACTCAGGATATCATTAACGTCTCTACCAATTATGGAAGAAAATTTTCAAAAAGCTGGTATTTCTCTATGGGAGCAGGATTTCAATCACAGTTTGCTGCAGGATATGAAGACGGAAACAATCCCGAGGCTAAAAAATCTCAAACTTTATGGCGCCAGGCTATCTGAACGTCGGGATGGGGATCACATACAGACCCAATGATGATCTTACGGTTACCTTACGTCCTACCAACGCCAGATGGACGTTTGTATTGGATAAAGACCTTCAGACAGCAGGAAGCTACGGTTTAAAGAATGATGGCGATACTTCATTACTGCAATTCGGTTTTCTGGGAACTGCGATATATAAATTAAAAATCATGGAAGATATTTACCTGACCAATACAGCATCTGTCTTCTCGAATTACCTTGACCATCCGGACAGATTGGTTCTGGCTTACGGGGCTTTACTGAACCTGAAAGTAAACAAATATATTTCATCCAACGTGACGTTAGATTTACTGTACGATCATAATCAGCTAGAAAAGACACAGCTGAAACAAACCTTAGGAATAGGGTTCGCTTACACACTCGATAATGGGGTAAAGCGTTCCGACCGGAAAGACAGCCAGTGGTGGATCAAAAAATAATAAAGAATCACATTGATAAAGAAAGCACTTCAGAAATGAGGTGCTTTTTGCTTTTAAAAGACTGTAATTTTAAGTTGATTTAAGTTTGCCGGGCAGGGAGGTAAGGTTTAAATAATTAGTTTTCATAGTATTATAGGCGTAAAATCAACAGTGTTAAATTCATTTTAAAGTGAATTTTATAAAGGCGTAGATTATTATTTATACATTTGTATTAAATCGTTATTATGAAAAAATTTTATTGATCAGTTCTATCTCTTTCGGAGCTTTAGCAATGGCTCAGGAGACGAAAACAGACGCTCCGGCATCAGACACTGTGAAAGCCTGGTCTATTCAGGGACAAAATACATTAATGCTTAATCAGGCAGCCTTTTCCAACTGGGTAGGCGGCGGAGCCAATAACGTAGGTTGGCTTGCCGGGGTTAATTACAATCTGACCTATGAAAAAGGAAAGATCTTTGGGAAAATATTATTATCCTGGGTTACGGGCAAAATAATACTCAGGGAACAGGGGTAAGAAAAACCCAGGATGTTATCAATCTTTCAACCAATTATGGTAGAGAATTCGCCAAACACTGGTATTTCTCTGCAGGTGCAGGACTTCAGACCCAATTTGCTCCCGGATATGAAGATGGAAATAATCCGGACGCGGCCAAAATTTCGAATTTTATGGCGCCTGGTTATTTGAATTTAGGAGCTGGTGTTACTTACCGCCCTAATGATAACCTCACAGTAACTTTACGTCCGGCGAACGCCAGATGGACATTTGTTTTAGACAAAGATCTTCAGAAAGCGGGTACTTATGGCCTTAAAAATGATGGAGATTCTTCCCTTTTCCAGTTCGGTTTTTTAGGAACGGCTATGTATAAGCTTAAAATTATGGAGAATATTACGTTGCTGAATACAGCGTCTGTCTTCTCAAACTATCTTGACCACCCGGAAAGGCTGGTTCTTGGATATAGCGGAGTTTTAAGTATGAAGATCAATAAATACATTTCCACCAACGTTACCCTTGATCTCTTGTATGATCACAATCAGATATGGAAAACACAGTTGAAGCAGACACTAGGCGTAGGATTGGCTTATAATTTTGATAACGGTAAAAAACGTTCAGAAAATAAGGATAACCAGAGCTGGTTAAAAAAATAAAACGACTTATCATAAAATAAAAAGCACTTCATTTGAAGTGCTTTTGTGTATCAATATATATATAAGTCTTAAAATTCTATATCAACTTCTAATTTCTCAGCCAAAAGCTTTGAAATCTTTTCTTTCAGAGGCTCTATATCAATATTCTGCATCGCATCATTTGCGAAAGCATATAGAAGTAACGCCTGTGCTTCTTTTTTAGAAATTCCTCTTGCTCTCAGGTAAAATAAAGCATCTTCATTCAATTGGCCTACTGTACAGCCATGAGAACATTTTACATCATCAGCAAAGATTTCTAACTGAGGTTTTGTATCAATACTTGCCCCTTCACTTAGCAATACGTTGTTGTTCTGCTGATAAGCGTTTGTCTTCTGAGCAATTTTGTCAACAAAAACTTTCCCGTTGAAAACTCCGTGTGCATTGCCATCGAAGATTCCTTTATAGTTCTGATAACTTTCACAGTTCGGGAAGTTATGGTGCACCGCTGTATGGTGGTCTACCAGCTGGTCTTTTCCGATGATGGTGATTCCGTTCATGAATGAATTGATATTGGATCCATTATGAATAAAATCAAGGTTGTTTCTTACCAGTTTACCTCCGAAAGAGAATGTGTTTACAGTTGTTAAACTGTCTTTCTCCTGTTTTGCAAAAGTATTGTCGATAAGATAGGTTGTGTTGTTATCATTCTGCAGTTTATGCCAGTCAGCTTTTGCATTAGGATAAGTAAAGATCTCCGTAACAGAGTTGGTCAGTACATAAGTGCTGTCAAAATTATGATGGCTTTCAATCACTTCTACTTTTGCTCCTTCTTCTACAATCAAAAGATTTCTTGTATTGTAGAATGTATTTTCCTCCTGATTCTGGGAAATGTAAAAAACGTGGATTGGCTTTTCAATGACTACATTTTTAGGTACTTTCAAAAAGAAACCATATTTGCAGTAAGCAAGGTTTAAGTTTGTGAAGGCCTGTTCTTTAGAAGCGATGGTGTTGAAGTATTTTTCAAAAACCTCTTTGTGCTTCTCATCGTTCAATGCATAGTTGAAAGAAAGGAACTCTACGTTTTCAATAGAAACTTTTGAAAGTTCTTTGTGAAGTTTGCCGTTTACAAAAACAATCCAATCAAAATTTTCTTCTCCAAGATGCAGCTCATCAAACTGCTCTTTAGTGATATTATGGTTCTCTTTCGGGAAGAAGTTGTAGCTTTTTTCCGTGATCTCCTTTAGATTGGTATATTTATATTCTTCGTCTTTTTTAGTAGGAAAACCAATATCGGTAAATCTTTGAAGCGCCGTTTTTCTTTCATCATCCAGAAATCTGTGACGAAGACTCTCCAAAAACTCATTATGGTTCTCTATAATTTGTTCTTTTAATGCCATTACTGGTATATCTGTGGTTTGCACCATTTTTTCTTTTTTTGAACTAAAATATTGTTATTCCGAGGAATAGGAATCCAATTTTTACTTTAGAGATTCATATTTGCTGCATTTCATGAATGGTTGCCGTAATTTCAAATCTCAAATAGTAAATTTCAAATTAATTTAAAAGCCAGTCGTAACCTTTTTCTTCAAGTTCTAACGCTAAAGACTTATCACCTGTTTTGATGATTTTCCCGTCTGCTAACACGTGAACGAAGTCAGGCTGAATATAATTAAGCAATCTTTGATAGTGCGTAATCAAAAGAACTGCGTTTCCTTCGTTTTTAAAATAATTTACTCCGTCTGCTACAATTCTTAAAGCATCGATATCAAGTCCTGAATCGGTCTCATCAAGAATGGCCAGTTTAGGATTAAGCATCATCATCTGGAAGATTTCGTTTCTTTTCTTCTCACCCCCTGAAAATCCTTCATTCAGTGATCTTGAAAGAAAATCTTTTTTGATTCCCAGTTTTTCAGATTTCTCACGGATTAAGGCAAGCATTTCTTTTGCAGGCATTTCTTCCAGTCCGTTTGCTTTTCTTGTTTCGTTCAAAGCAGCTTTGATAAAGTTGGTTACAGAAACCCCCGGAATTTCCACAGGATACTGGAAAGAAAGGAAAATTCCTTTGTGAGCTCTGTCTTCAGGAGCATCTTCACTGATGTCTTGCCCTTCGAAAAGGATCTCTCCGCCAGTTACTTCGTAATCTTCTTTTCCTGCAATTACAGAAGAAAGAGTAGACTTACCGGCTCCGTTTGGCCCCATGATAGCATGAACTTCGCCTGGCTTTATTTCAAGATTAATCCCTTTTAATATTTCTGCGCCATCTTCAATTTTGGCGTGAAGGTTTTTAATTTCTAACATTTTATTTGCTTAAACAAATTATTTTTGAATTCTATATACTAAACTTTCAGGTTGACCAGGAACATCATTTAGGGTCCCGATTTTGATCATACCTGCCTTTTCCAAAACTTTAACAGAAGCTATATTACCGGGACGGACAACAGCAAATATTTCTTCTTTATTGTCCTCATTAAGCCCAAAATCTATAGCTTTCCTGGTGAATTCTGTAGCATATCCTTTCCCCCATGCCTGGGAAGCAAAACGATAGCCTAAATTCAATTTTTCTTTTTCTCCGTAGAGTTTATAGCTCAGGCCTCCAAAACCTATTATATTTTCAGGGCACTCCTTTTCAGTAATTGCCCAGCCTCCGAAATGATACCTTTCCCAGTGTTCAAGCATTTTCGTAAATGTACTTTCTGCTTTTTGAAAACTCATGGGTCCGGCTGGATTATGAATATTGGTTTCAGGGTCATGATTAATTTCGAAGAATTTTTCAAAGTCTTCTTTTGATGGTTTTCTTAAAATTAATCTTTCTGTAGCTAACATATCTTTATCCTACTGATCCTTCCAATGAAATTTCAAGTAGTTTCTGCGCTTCAATAGCAAATTCCATCGGAAGTTTATTTAAAACCTCTTTACTGAAACCATTTACGATTAAAGCAATAGCTCTTTCAGTATCAATACCTCTCTGGTTACAGTAGAAAATCTGATCTTCCCCGATTTTTGAAGTGGTTGCTTCGTGCTCCAATTGTGCAGTAGGATCTTTGATTTCAATGTAAGGGAAAGTGTGTGCCCCACATTCATTACCCATCAATAAAGAGTCACACTGCGAAAAGTTTCTGGCTCCTTTTGCAGAAGGCATTACTTTTACCTGTCCTCTGTAGGAATTCTGGGATTTTCCAGCAGAAATACCTTTGGAAATGATCGTAGATTTGGTGTTTTTACCAATGTGGATCATTTTGTTCCTGTATCTGCGTATTGGTGATTGTTCGTTACAGCGATAGAGTAGAACTCTCCGATTGAATTGTCACCTTTTAAGATACAGGAAGGATATTTCCATGTTACTGCAGATCCAGTTTCAACCTGTGTCCAGGAGATTTTTGCATTTCTTTCGCAAAGCCCTCTTTTGGTGACGAAGTTGAATACTCCGCCTTTTCCTTCTTCATTACCTGGATACCAGTTCTGTACGGTTGAATATTTAATTTCAGCATTGTCTAGTGCAATCAGTTCCACTACAGCAGCGTGAAGCTGGTTTTCATCTCTTGACGGAGCTGTACATCCTTCAAGGTAAGAAACATAACTTCCTTCGTCAGCTACAAGAAGCGTTCTTTCAAACTGTCCTGTTCCTGCCTGGTTGATACGGAAGTAAGTGGAAAGTTCCATCGGGCATTTTACCCCTTTGGGAATATAACAGAAACTTCCGTCAGAGAATACTGCGGAATTCAATGCTGCATAAAAGTTATCTCCTCTCGGAACAACTTTTCCAAGATATTTTCTTACTAAATCAGGATGGTTTTTAATAGCCTCAGAAATTGAACAGAAAATAATTCCTTTTTCTGCCAGTGTATCCTGGAAAGTGGTTTTCACAGAAACTGAGTCCATTACGATATCCACAGCAACTCCTGAAAGTCTTTTTGTTCCTCAATATTAATCCCTAGTTTTTCGAATGTTTTCAATAATTCAGGATCTACTTCATCAAGGCTTGCCAGCTCAGGCTTTACTTTAGGAGCAGCATAGTAACGGATTGCCTGAAAATCCGGTTTTTCATATTTGATATTGGCCCATTCAGGCTCTACCATTTTCTGCCAGATTTTGAAAGATTCCAGTCGCCATTCAGTCATCCATTCCGGTTCTTCTTTTTTAGCAGAGATCGCACGGATGATATCCTCATTTAATCCGGTCGGGAAATCTTCATAATCTATTTTGGTTTCCCAACCGAATTCATATTTTTTATTTTCTAGATCGACTCTTAAATCGTCTTCTGTATATTTACTCATTATAATTTTTTAGATTTCAGATGGTAGATTTCAGAATCCAGAATAGCTCTGAGGTCTGAAATCTAGGATCTAATGTCTTTTCTCTAAAGACTAAATGATTCCCCGCACCCACATGTTCTGGATGCATTCGGGTTGTTAAAAACAAACCCTTTTCCGTTCAATCCTCCTGAATATTCAAGAGTTGTTCCTGCTAAATAAAGGATGGATTTTTTATCTATAATAATTTTAATGTTATTATCTTCAAAAATCTGATCTGCGTCTGTTTTTTCGTTGTCAAACTTTAAAACATACTCTAAACCAGAGCATCCGCCGCTTTTCACCCCTACTCTTATATAATCTTCAGCAGGGTTAAAACCATCTTCCGTCATCAACTGGATGGCTTTCTCCTTTGCATGGTCTGATACTTTTATCATTGTATTTATTTAGAATGATTTAATGATGCAAAAATACGAACTAATTTCCGCAATCTCAAATCGAAGATATCTATTTTAATGATTCTGATATTAATAGCGGTTACAATTTATGGTAAAGACAGATAAATTTCTTCTCTTTATGTGAAGATTTCATTTGTAATTTTAACCTTCTGTTGTATTTCCGATCTATAAAGAAAATTGGTAATGGGACAAAAATCATCATCTTTTTTGTGTTGTTTCTCACCACAGTATCTTATGGCCAAACCACAAGATTCGTTTATGAAACGCTGGTAAACCCGGATTCAATCAATCTGGTAAGCATGAAAAGTGAGAGAACTTTTCTGGACATTAAAGAAGGACAATCGCTCTTTATCAGCGAAAACAAATTGAAAAGAGACTCTCTTGTTGCTTCTATAAGATCAGAAGCGAAAGAAACTCAGAGAAAAGAGGAAAAAGATTTTTCAAAAATGGAAGGGAGAAAACATTTTGAACCTACTTTTTTGAATATTTTATTACCAAAGCTATTCCGGAACAGAAAGTGTATTACTATGAAAAGGCTGCCGGGAAACAAATTTACTATCAGGAAGACAGACCTTTACAATGGGAAGTGACAAATGTAATTGAGAAACAGAGCGGGTATTCTGCTCAAAAGGCAGTCACTGAATTTGGCGGAAGAACCTGGACTGCATGGTTTACCAAAGAAATTCCTTTCCCTGACGGGCCGTACAAATTCTCAGGATTGTCGGGCCTGATTGTAAAGCTGGAAGATGATAAGGGGGATTATAAATTTGATCTCGTTAAAAAGATGATCATTAAAAATGCTTTTGAAGAACAGATGGAGCCGGATGCCAAACAAAGTACAAGGATAAATTTCCATGGCGATAAAGCAGCGTTGGAGCTGGAGTTTGGTAAAAGCAGAAAAGCAATGGCTGGAAATAGCGGAAATATGAATTTCAGAGAAGGAAAACATAGTGGCATGGGCGGAATGAGTGGCGGAGGAATGAGAGGCGGTGGCCATGGTGGTGGAATGCACCGGGGAATGGGAGGTGAAAATCAAGGAATCCCGGTCTCAACAGGTTCGTCTGGAGAAGTTCCTTCTTTTACGAATACGACTCAAAATCCAATTGAATTAAAATAAATAAAAATATAAATGAAAAAATTAGGTATTATCGCATTGGCACTCTTCATACAGAATGTTTCTGCACAGACAAACAGGTTTGTGTATCAGGTGACTATGAAGCCGGATGCAGAAAATAAAACAGATATCAAGACAGAAAATGCTTATCTGGATATTTCCCCTGAAAAATCGGTGTTTTACTCTGAAAACAGAATCAAAAGGGATTCTATCATGCAAAAGGCATTTCAGGGCGGAGGCGGAAGAGGAAGTATTAACAGAGATCAGATGGAAAGTCTGAGGTCCAATATCAACTATTCTGTAGAAAAGGATAAGACCAACCAAAAGACCTACTTCAAAGACAGAATCGGACGTGATATTTATTCGTACGAAGAGGACAGACCGCTGAACTGGAAAATTGAATCGGAAACAAGAAAAATAGGTGAATATAAAGTTCAGAAAGCAGAAACTGATTTTGGAGGCAGAAAATGGACCGCATGGTTTACCACGGATCTTCCTTATCAGGACGGACCATACAAGTTTGGCGGACTTCCGGGATTAATTGTAAAAATAGAAGATGACAAAGGAGATTATTCTTTTGATCTTATGAAGAATTACAAAATTGCAGAATTTCCTGCTTTGAACCAGTTTGGAAATACTTTAAAAGTGAAAAGAGCCGATTTTGTAAAGCAGCAGCAAAAATTTAAGACTGATCCTATGTCATTTATGACACAAGGAGGAGGAGGGCAAGGTGGATTTATGACAACGGTAATAGCTGGTGGCGGAAGGGGCCCTGGCGGGGGCGGAAATCAGAATCCTGCCGATATGAGAAAGAGAATGGAAGAGCGGATAAAAGAAGAAGCCAAGAAGAATTCTAATCCGATCGAATTGCAATAATAAAAATGCGGCCTCACACTGAGACCGCATTTTTTATTATTTAAAAGTTTTATAAATTATTTCAACAGCTGGTTGAAAGTATCACCCTGTCTGATATCTCCGGTGTTGTATCCTTTCATAAACCATTCTTTACGCTGTGCAGAAGATCCGTGAGTAAAGCTTTCCTGATTTACATATCCCTGTGCTCTTCTCTGGATATTATCATCTCCAACAGCTTCTGCAGCATCTATGGCCGATTCAATATCTCCGGGCTCCAGAATATGTTTGCTGTCATTGGTTCTTTTTGCCCACACGCCTGCATAGAAATCTGCCTGTAATTCTGTAGCAACGGAAACTCTGTTCATTTGCTCTTCAGAATATCTTCCGCTTCTTCTTAACGCATCTACTTTTTGAGTCGTTCCCAAAAGAGTCTGCACATGGTGCCCTACTTCATGCGCAAGAACATAAGCCACTGTAAATTCGGTTACTTTGGCGCCAAACTTTTGCTGAAGCTCATTGAAGAAGCTCATATCCATATACACTTTCTGATCAGCCGGGCAATAGAATGGCCCCATGGCAGACTGCGCTGTACCACATGCTGAAGAAGTTGTATTTTCGAAAAGAACTACCTGGGGAGCACTGTAAGTCATTCCGTTTTCTTTAAAAATTTGATCCCAGGTAAGGATATTCCATTTGGCCATCATGTCGACCATTTCTCCGACTTGTTTTTCACCGGCAGTCAGTTCTCTTTGTTCTCCTGTATTGCCTGAAGGCTGCATGCTTCCGGAATTCAAAATACCGGATGGGTCACCTCCTAAAAAGAACACGATAGCTGCTATAATTAAGGTCCCGAGTCCGCCTCCTACAATCATACCGCCACTTCCGCCTCCTGAACCACGGCGGTCATCAACGTTTCCGCCTCTGTCGTCTGTCCATTTCATACTAATAAATTTATCGGTTAATTTAAATATTTTACACCAGATTATAAGCGAAAATATTTAGATATTTATCTGTTAAGCTGTTTCGTTTTTAACCAGTAAGAAGTAGACTGATATGCTGATACAGCGTCATCTACCAGTTTCTGATCCGGATTTTTTAATAGGTTTTCGTCGTAATACAGCTTAAACTCAGGTGCCAGATCACTTTTTCCAGTTCCAGAGAATATTGTTTTACCTTTTTTACCGGAGAAATAATAGTCAGATGTCCGTCTTTTATAAGGCCCAGATCCTGATAGGTTGCCACATAAGCTTTAGGCTGGAATTCCGGTTTGAACACATCCTGGCCGAGGAATTTAGACTGATAGCTGAAATTCAGTAATCCGAAAAGGGTAGGCATTACATCAATCTGAGACATCAGTCCATTAAATTTCTGCGGCTGAATAAATCCTTCTGAGAATACCATTGCAGGAATTCTGTATTTATCCATCGGAAGCTCTGTTTTTCCGGCACTTGATGCGCAGTGGTCAGCAATGATGACAAAAACCGTGTTCTTATACCAATCCTGCTTCTTAGCCATCTCAAAGAACAGTTTAAGCGAGTAGTCTGTATATTTTACACCGCCTTCACGGGATTTTGCTGTTCCCGGAATATCGATTCTTCCGTCAGGATAAGTAAACGGTCTGTGATTGGAAACAGTCATCCAGTGATTGAAAAATGGTTTTCCTGATTTCGCTTCAGCATTCATTACCTGAATGGCTTTTCTGGCCATATCCTCATCAGCAACACCCCAAACGTTGGCAAAAGTGATTTCTTCTGGTTTAAAGCTGTTTCTATCTACAATGTCATAGCCGTTTCCTCCGAAGAAATCCTGCATATTGTCGAAATAGCTGTAACCTCCGTATAAAAATCTGACATCATATCCCTTGGATTTAAAGACATTTCCGGTTGTGAATTTATTCTTATTGTCATCTCTTTTGATGATGCTTTCTCCCGCAGTTGGGGGAATACACAATGTTAAGGCTTCCAGTCCGCGTACGGTTCTGTTTCCGGTAGCATAAAGATTGGTAAACATCAGAGATTTCTCTGCAAGGCTATCCAGGAAAGGAGTAATTTTCTGTGTATTTCCATAATGTTCCATAAAATCTGCAGAAAGGCTTTCGATAGAAATCAATACTACATTCTTCTTCATTTCCGGCTGTTCTGCAACAACCGCTCTGGATAGTGTATGCTGCGGATACTGGCTCAGGAAATTCTTTTCAGCCTGCTGCTGGTTAATCTGTGAATAAAACTGGAAGTAATCCAGCTCATTATGAGTGAAGGCCCAATAGAACTTAGGAAGTCCGTTCGCTTCAATTTCGTCTGCAAAAACATTGTCTGACCGGATCTGCATTAAAGAAGGTATAGCCAGTGCACTGAGGGCACAAAGCACCATGAAACTGCCGAGAAGCACCATTTTTTGTTTAAAATCAGGAAGGTCCAGAAGCTCATCTTTCGTTTTCTTATAAATAAACCATGTAATGGCAAGCGTAACGATCATAATTGCAGAAAACAATGGAATAACAGGATAGCTTTCCATGATATTTCCGATCACCTCATTCGTATAAATAAGGTAATCTACTGCAATAAAATTATAACGCACCCCAAATTCATTATAGAAGAAATATTCACTTACGCCGTTGAAAATAATCACAAGAACGTATAAGAATAACGTAATGAAATAAAGAGTATTACGGATTTTAATTCTTTGTGAAGGAAGAAAAAGCATCAATCCGAAGAAAAGAGTTTTATTCCTACGAAGGCAAGAGCGATTTCCATTACAGAACCGCCGTACTGCTTGAAAATATTGTTCGGAACAAGCCATATATAAAGGAAGAACAGAGCCAATGCTCCCAAAATAATGGAGCCGTAAGGTTTTTTATATTTCGAATTGGAAAGGAAGAGGAAATAAAGGGCGAGAATAGAGCTGGCCAATATGAAGACAAAAACGTCATTTACCAGACCTATCAGCAGAACCTTTACGACTTCGAAAAATCCAAAACCAGCTGTTGTAATAGGATGAAAAAGAATATTATTCTTATTATCAATGAAATAATAAGATAGAAAATTCCTAAATAAAGGAAGGGTTTTATTTTTTTAAAAACATGTATTGACTGTTTTTATTAGTTTTCACAAAGATAGTTTTTGTAGAGAACTTTTGACGGAAAAAAACAAAAACATCCTTTTTATTGATGAGATTTATGATTTATTAATATTCAATAAAAAAGACTATTAAAAAATAGTCCCATGATATTTTGAAAGTAAACTCCGGTTAAGAATGTCCAAAACCGATATTTCCTTTTTTATCAGATAATTTCTTTTTGAAATCAATCATTCTAAGAGCTGTTACAGCTGCTTCTACGCCTTTGTTTCCAAGATCACCACCGCTTCTTGCAATAGATTGTTCTTTGGTGTCATCTGTCAATACACAGAAAATAGTAGGAGTATCAGTCATAATATTACAATCCTTGATTCCCTGTGCTACTGCAGAACATACGTAATCAAAATGCGGCGTTTCCCCACGGATAACACATCCGATAGAGATTACTGCATCATACTTCCTTTCTTTACAAAGCTGCATACTTGCATGGCTTAATTCAAAAGCGCCCGGAACCGGAAAAAGCTTGATGTTTTCGGGTTTTACCCCTTCTTTTTCAAGAATTTCCAAAGCTGCATCACGAAGATTGTACGTTACAAAATCATTCCACTCAGAAAAAACAATGCCGATAGAAAAATCTTCGGCATTAGTTATATGAAGTGGCTTGTAATCGGAAAGATTAACTGTTGCCATTTTTTAATAATATTTAGTCATTTCAATATAAGAATCAGACATTCCGTTGTCGTAGTCCTGATATTTTTCGTCAATTGTAGCGAAGTATTTTTTAGCTTCTGCATTTTTCTTTAATCCTAATGCAACGATACCTGCTTTTCTTGTGAAATAATAGGTTGTATAAGGATCATCTGATGCTGATGCTGCCTGGTCTAGTAAAGAAAGAGCCTCGTCATTTTTATTAAGGCCTGATTTTGCATCAGCCATAGCTCCATACTTCATTGCCATCAGGGTTTTGTTTTTGGAAGAGAATTTATCCAAAAGATCGTAAGCTTCCTGGAATTTTCCTTCTTTGAATTTTAATAAACCGGCATTGTAAGCAGAAAGTTTACCGATTTCAGTAGAAGAATATTCGTTAGCTGTACCTATAAAGCCAGGATTAGCCGCAGATTTTCCGCCTAAAGCATCTTTATCTTTACCTTCTGTAAGGTTTTTCTGAGCAGCAAGGAAACTTTTTACAGCTTCAGCGTTCTTTGGCGCAATTACAAATTGCTTATAAGCAAAGAATCCTAAAACCCCTAAAAGTAATGCTCCAAATATTAATCCCAAAGGTTTTGAATATTTTTCAACAAATCTTTCAGTGTTTAATGCTTCTCTGTCAAGGTCTTTAAAGAACTCAACCGTTTCTTTACCTTCTTGCTCGTTCTGAGCACTCTTTCCCAATTTTGCCATAAGTTTTTAAAAATTGAAATGCAAATTTAATTGTTTCTGAATGATTTACAAAATACTTTCTGAGTATTATTAATGAAATTTTATGAATTGTAGCCGTGAATGAGGAATTAATTAAAAAAGATGCTTCGACAGAATCAGGATGACACTTCTAATACTACCTGTTCAAATCTCACGGTAAATTATTAGGTTTGTCATGCCGAGCATGTCGAAGCTTATGTATTAAATCTTAATATTCTAAAATATGATAGACTTCTGCACCGAATTTTTCAACTTCTCATCGCCTCCCAGTCCTTTTAAACCAATCAGAAAGCTGAATTGTGAAACAGTGGCTCCTTGTTTTTCTACCAGTTTGGCAGCCGCTTCAGTGGTTCCTCCTGTTGCTAAAAGATCGTCGTGAATCAAAACTCTTTGTCCTGGCTTTAACTGTCCTTCACGGGTTTCGATAATGGCACTTCCATATTCCAGATCATATTCTTCAGAAATGACAGGAGGGAAGTTTACCTGCTTTTCTGATCAGGATAAACGGAACTTCCAATGCGACAGCAATAGCAATTCAAAAAGATAACCACGGCTTTCTATTCCGCAGACTGCATCTATTTTTCCTTTACTGAAGGCTGCAAGATCTGCAATTACCTCTTCATAAAGTTTTGGGTTTAAAAAGATTGGTGAAATATCCTTAAACTGTATTCCCTGAATCGGAAAATCGGGGATGTTTTCAATTGTTTCTTCTAATTTGTTGATCAGTTCTGCTGAAGCCATTTATTAATTGATTTTATAGCTGGAAATTTTCCAGTCTCCGTTTACATTTTTAAGCCCGAAAGTTACTTTTAGGGAAGTAGTCTTTCCGCTTTTATCCGTTACATCATAAGTAGCATTTACGCTGGCACTGTTGGCTGTAGCACCGCTTGTCGTAATATTCTTTACGCTCACGTTTTTCACAGACCCGAAACCTGAAGTAGGGTTTGAAAAAGATTCGTAGCTTCCCCAGCTAGGATTGCTGGATGTTTCATAGGCTGCTTTTAAATTCTGAGAGCTCACACTGTTCAAAAATTTGCTTACTGTATTTTTAGGATCTGTGGTCGGCTGTTTTGGTGCAGCTGGTGCTGCAAGGAGTAGCTGCTGCAGGATCTGTAGCAGTTCCGGAAGGAGCTGTTGGGTTATTTGGATCTACCACTGCGCTTGGCTGTTCAGATACAGCTGTTGAATCTGTTTTTGGAACGGCAGGTACTTTCAGGGCTGCTGCATTCACGTCAAGCCCGATTTTTGACATTTTGAAAGTCTTAGCTGTTGTCTTTACAGAAACGGTAATGTCTATTTTATTATCCACTACTTTAGAAGCAGGGATAGAGGAGAATTTCAGGTTGAAACCTTTGAAGTTGTTATCCTGCATCAGGTTTTTGGCTGTTACCAGTCTTACACCGTTACTGAAGACTTCAAGAGTAGCTTCAAGGCCGGCTCCGGTAAATGATACCGGGTTTCCTGCAGCGTCTACAAGTCTCGGAACGATCTGAATAGCGGTTGGCGCTCCGGTTCCGTCATCACCTGTAGGTCTTGTCACAAGGCTTAATGATCCGGCTTTTACATCATTCGGATCGCTTTCTTTAGCTTTATCATCCCCGAAGATATTCATTTCTCCCAGTGATGGAGGGGCAGTACTTGCCCATTCGATTCCGTTTTTCTGTGCAACTTCATCAGCCAGAGCCATGATCTCAGGAACTTTTTTCCCGTTGATCAGTTTTCCAAGGGCTTTCAGCTCATTGATATCACCATCAGCTTCTACTCCAAATGTTTTAAGGATATAAAGAGCTTCATTAAACTTAATCTGTTTAATGGTCGGTAAACTGGAAGTCATATCGTTGATACTTGACTGCAGTGTTTTAGTATTCGTAGCATCTACATGATCTTTCTTGCATGCTGTAAAAAGCAACAGGCTGAAAACAAGTAGAAAAGAAAACTTTTTCATTTTTATTTGGTTTGTTGCAAATTTAGTAAAACCTTTATTAATACTGATTTTTATTTTCACTTTATATTTTATGGACTGTTATATTCCCGTTCACAGTAGCCATAAACTTATATTTTTACTTTTTGTTAGGTTGTTCTTTCAGATCTCCTTTGAAAAAGTTACTGAAGATAGTCTGCATATTGGGGAATGACGGATCCTGCCAATAAGGGGTTTTATAACTGCTGTTGCCTTTATCAAATTTTACTTTTTCAATATCGTTGTCATTGTTGAAGCTTAATTCTGTAGGATAGAAATTATTGTAAACTGCAATCTGATTATATTCGGGTTCACTTTTATGTTTTAGTTTAACAAAAACAAGTTCATTATATTCCAGGAAATCTTTCAGGGTCTTCTCTGAATCCTTTTCGAAGGACATGTTTAAAATGGTTCTGATATCATAAAACCGGTATCCGAAAAATGAAAATTCTTTTTCCTGCAGAATACCTCCTGTCACTTCAATCTGGTCTCTGCGATCTCCCTTCAACTCTCTGATCGTATTTTTTGAGTTTTTATATTCTTCCGGGTTCCCTACGTTTTTAAGTTTGGGGAGATTCAGTGAGTTGCCATAATCCCATGATGAAGTTTCTTTCTTTTCGTTTTTAGATTCTGCCATTCTGAATACCCTGTACTGCTCTACATTGGTACTTTTCAGTTTTTTTGTCTTGTTGTCGAAAATATAAGTTACAATTCCGTCTGCATAACTGTTCAGCTTATTATTTACCGTTACGTAGGCATTAAAATTTCCTTTGATGAAAATGTACCTGGCTGGTTTGCTGTTCTTGATAACTACTGTTTCAATTTCCTTTACCTGATCATTGATTTTTATAACGGACTGATCAAAGTCCGAATAAGATAAAGTAGCCACCGGAAAATTATTATAGACAAGCTGGAACTTCTCCTGAGAAGGCGACAATGACTGTTTGTCAATCTTACCTTCAATATCCGAATAGGCTAAAATGGTTCCGTCTTTTCCAAATACTGAAACTCTGGGAAGGGGAATATTATTTTTTTCAGAAACGAAAGTGATGGTCTGAGCCTGGATAAAGCTGGCCAGAAAAAGAAAGAGCGAATAGAGGAAAAGTTTTGTTTTCATAATAAAATTTTGTTTTTAAATGTTGATGCCAGTATAGACGCATACCTTTCAGAATGGATGGCTGCTGATTGATATGCATAAAAAAAGACTGATCGTTTTAACAATCAGTCTTTTATCATTTTATTTTGTTACAAGTCCTTAGAAAGGATACTCATAAATTTCAGATTCGTGTAAGAACGGGTTTCCTGTAGGAATCAACTTCAGTTTAGATAAAGCTGAAAGTACAGTAAACATAAATAATCCAACTACGAACAGGATTGCTCCAAGGATTAAAAGGAATACTTCAGGAGTGTTCCAGTATGGTCCTACTGTTCCTGGCATTACCATGTTGAAGTAATCTAAGATGTGTCCCAGGATCACCACTACTGCCATTGTAGTAACTACTTTGTAATTTCTCTTGATGCTGCTGCTTACCAATACCAATAGCGGTAATAAGAAGTTGATGATCAACATCGGTAAGAAAGTAGGAGAGTAGTGCTGGAATCTACCGAAGAAGTAGTTAACCTCTTCCGGAACGTTGGCATACCAGTAAAGCATGAACTGAGCAAACCATGTATATGTCCAAAGCATACTTGTAGCGAAAAGGAATACTCCTAAATCGTGTAAGTGGTTGTCATTGAACTGTGGTAAGAAACCATTTTTCTTAAGGTAAACACTTAATAAAATGATTACGGCAATACCACTTGAAAGGCAGCTAACCATTGAATACCAGATATACATTGTAGAATACCAGTGAGGGTCAATAGACATCAACCAGTCCCAAGCCCAAGCTGCAGAAGCAAATCCGAAGAATGCGATGTATCCTACTGACCATCTGTAAAGCATCTGGTACTCTACTTTAGACTTCGTTTCGTCTACTTTCTTAGACTGAGCTTTTAATTTCCATGCGAAGAAAGAAGCACCAATCACATAGATTAAAGTTCTTACTGCGTAGAAAGGAATATTTAAGAATTTTTTCTTTTCGAATAAGATCACATCAAAATGCGGAGAATCCGGGTTTGTCAATTCAGGGTCCATCCAGTGGAATAAGTGACCATTATGAGTGATGTTCAAGATCATCAGGATTACTAAGATTGCACCACCGTAAGGGATATAAGAAGCAATCGCTTCCATTACTCTTGTAATGATGATCGGCCATCCTGCGTGTGCAGCGTGCTGAATAGAATAGAAGAATAATACGCAGCAGCTAACTCCAAAGAAAAATACAGCTACAAAATGTATTGCTGCTAAAGGCTGGTTGTGTACCTGCAATGTAGCGTGCTCAAGGTGAGCTGCGTGATCCTGAGGTCCAACCATTTCACTTGAGTGTGTAGGAGCAGTATGACCTGAAGCATGAACAGCTTCCATCATTTGTTCTATTTTCTCAGTAGAAATTCCTTTGTTCAAAAAGAAACCAATACCGAAAAGAACTAAACCTACAACAAGAAGTATTATAGAAGTTGATTTTAATTTTGGTGAAAAACTATACATTTCTTTTCTTATTTTTTAGTTTCGGTAGTCGTTTCAGTTGTTGCTGGTGCCGCCGCTGTAGCTGATGCCGGTGCTGCTGCTCCTTTTTGAAAGCACTCATCACATACATTGCTACTCTCCATCTGTCTCCTGCGTTCAGTTGTCCCGCATAAGATCCCATGGCATTTCTACCGTTTGTTAATACATAATGAACAGATCCTACAGTAATTTCTCTGTCAGCATAGTTCGGTACTCCGGAGAATGCTCCACTTTGTACGATAGGTCCTTGTCCATCACCTCCTGTTCCGTGGCATGCAGCACAAGTGTGATCAAACAATATTTTACCTCTTTCAAGGTCCTTCGCTGCGTTAGCAGGATTCAAAGGAGATACGGTAAGTTTTTTAGAGGCTTCATACCCTGCGTTGTACTCGTCAACATTTTTAGGTAATAAGCTTTCTTCAAAAACGCCGTCTTTATTCTGAGGAACGGATCCTTCTACCGGAGAAAGGCCTGTAGCACCATTATTTTTAACAAAAGCAGGAATTTCATTTTCATGATCTGAATACGCATCCTGGGCTTTCATCAATGGATCATAAGCTACCGGAAAATACATGTCCGGGAAATATACCAATGGAGTATTCTCCTTTGGTCCGCAAGAGTTAAGTAAAACTGTTGTTAAACCTAAAACTGCTGTAATCTTTAATACATTCTTTTTCATTTTAAGCATCTTTAACAGTTATTTCTTCAACTCCAGTTTCAATAAGCAACTGCTTTACAGATTCTACATCTTCAGTTACAAATTCCATCATGAATTTATCGTCAGTAGTCCTAGGGTCTGGGTTCTGAGCCGGAGCTCCCGGATACATTTTGTTTCTAACCAGGAAAGTTAAAGACATCATGTGAGCCGCACAGAATACCATTAATTCGAACATTGGAACTACGAATGCAGGCATGTTGTGTCCCCAGTCAAAAGCTGGCTTACCACCGATATTCTGAGGCCAGTCGTGATTCATCACATACCAGGTAAGAGTAGCACCGATAGTTACACCATAACAAGCATAGATAAAAGCAGCATCAGAAATTCTGGTTTTCTTTAAACCTAAAGCTTTATCTAGTCCGTGAACCGGAAACGGAGTATAAACTTCGTTGATTGCGATTCCTTTATCGTTGAATGCTTTAACGCCGTTCATCAAATCGTCGTCGTCAGCATAAAGTCCGTATACAATTTTAGTGGTGCTCATCTCCTTCTTTTGCTTTATAAGTTTCACCTGAGATTTTCAAAATCGATTTTAATTCAGCCTGTGCAATTACAGGGAATGTTCTTGCATATAATAAGAATAATACAGAGAAGAATCCGATTGTTCCTAAGTATACACCCACATCAATGATCGTTGGCTTAAACATTGTCCATGATCCTGGTAAGTAGTCTCTGGAAAGGTTGATAACGATGATATCAAAACGCTCAAACCACATACCGATGTTGATGATCAATGCAACAATGAATGTCCAGATAATGTTCGTTCTTAGTCTCTTGAACCAGAAAGAAGCAGGAATAACAAGGTTACAGATGATCAATGACCAGAATGCCCACCAGTAAGGTCCTACAGCAGCACCCGGAGAAAGATATGTGAAATCTTCGAATCTTGAACCTGAGTACCATCCGATGAAATATTCAGTGGCGTAAGCTACAGTTACCATACCACCAGTTAAGATGATTACGATGTTCATAATTTCGATATGATACATTGTAATATACTCTTCTAAGTGACACACTTTTCTAGCTACCAACAATAGTGTTTGTACCATTGCAAATCCTGAGAAGATCGCACCGGCAACGAAGTAAGGAGGATAGATTGTTGAGTGCCATCCTTTAATTACTGAAGTCGCGAAGTCGAAGGATACGGTAGTGTGTACTGAGAATACAAGCGGAGTTGCCAAACCTGCAAGAACCAAAGAAAGTTCTTCGAATCTTTGCCAGTGTTTTGCTTTACCACCCCAACCGAATGCAAGGAATGTATAAATTTTCTTAGTCCAAGGAGTTTTAGCTCTATCTCTGATCATTGCAAAGTCAGGGATTAGACCCATGAACCAGAATACCGTTGATACTGAGAAATACGTGGAGATCGCAAATACGTCCCAAAGTAGAGGAGAGTTGAAGTTCCCCCAAAGAGAACCGAATTGGTTTGGTAAAGGGAATACCCAGTATCCAACCCAAACTCTACCCATGTGGATTACAGGGAAGATTGCCGCCTGTACAACCGCAAAGATCGTCATCGCCTCTGCAGATCTGTTTACAGACATTCTCCATCTCTGTCTAAATAATAATAATACTGCGGAGATTAGGGTCCCGGCGTGACCGATACCTACCCACCATACGAAGTTGGTAATATCCCAACCCCAGTTAATAGTTCTGTTAAGCCCCCATGCTCCAATACCTGTCCCGATAGTGTAAGCGATACAGCCGAATCCATAGAGGAATAGAACTAGCGCAGCATATAATGAGATCCACCATAATTTACCTGCTCTTTCTTCGATAGGTCGTGCGATATCTTCTGTAATATCGTGATAAGTTTTGTGACCAATAATTAGAGGTTCCCTTATCGGAGCTTCGTAATGTCCTGACATTTTTTACCTATTTATTATTTAAACTTTATTTTTCTACTCTGTTTCTTACTTTAGTGTGATAGAACACGTTTGGTTTTGTTCCGATCTCCTCTAGTAAATAATATCTTCTGTTAGAGGCATATACCTTTCTAATTTCAGAATCTTTATCGTTCATATCTCCAAATGTCATTGCTCCAGTAGAACAAGCTTTAGAACAGGCCGTCTGGAATTCTCCATCCTTCACTCTTCTTCCTTCTTTCTTAGCCTCAAGAATTGTATTCTGAGTCATTTGGATACACATTGAACATTTCTCCATTACCCCTCTAGTTCTTACAACTACATCAGGGTTAAGTACCATTCTTCCTAAATCATTGTTCATGTTGAAATCGAACTTGTCATTTAGGTTATAAGTAAACCAGTTGAAACGTCTTACTTTGTAAGGACAGTTGTTTGCACAATATCTTGTACCGATACATCTGTTGTAAGCCATATGGTTTTGACCTTGCTTACCGTGTGAAGTAGCCGCTACCGGACATACCGTTTCACATGGAGCGTGGTTACAGTGCTGACACATTACCGGCTGGAAGATTACATCCGGATTATCAGCAGGATGGTTCAGTGCACCTCCTTCTTTGTTGAATGCAGTACCGTATAATTCAGGTACAGCCATTCCATCTTTTAATCCTTCGTATACTTCTACCGTTTGTCTTGAAGAATAGTAACGGTCAATTCTTAACCAGTACATATCTCTTGACATTCTTACTTCTTCTTTACCTACTACAGGAACGTTGTTTTCTGCCTGACAAGCAATGATACATGCTCCACAACCCGTACAAGAGTTCAGGTCGATAGATAAGTTGAAGTGAGGTCCGTCTGTATCATCGAAAGCATCCCAAAGGTCAATTTTTCTTGCTGGAAGAGCTCCGCTGATGGTGTGGTACTCCAAAGGCTTGTTCCATCCTTTGTGCTCGTCATCGAAAGCTACGTTGATGAAATCTGCCAAAGGAACTTCTTTCGCGATCTCATAACGGCCCATCAATGTATTTTGAAGCTGGATCCCTGCAAATTCGTGGTCTTCTCCTGTTTTTTCGATTTTAACACCTGAAAGAACAAGGTTAGAACCGTCAAATAAAGGATAAGCATTTACCCCGGTATCAGCAGTTGCTCCTGAGTTTTTCTTACCATAACCAAGCGCAAGACCTACAGATCCTTCAGCTTGTCCCGGTTGTACGAATACAGGAACGTCTTTTATTGTTACTCCGTTTACAGTAAGGTTTACGATAGAACCATCCAACTGCATTCTTGCATTAAGGTCGTTATCGATTCCGAACTTTTCTGCGTCTTTTGGAGAAATTGTCAAATAGTTATCCCAAGACATTCTTGTGATTGGGTCAGGTAATTCTTGTAACCAAGGGTTGTTTGCCTGAGTACCGTCTCCCATAGAAGTCTTAGTGTATAATACTAATTCTAATTCAGAAGGTTTAAAGTTTCCTAGTTCAGCAACAGCCTGAGCAGCGTTTCCACCTGCGTAAGATAGAGTTGTTGCATTGGTAGAAGCGTTGATACCGTTATACAATGCCTTGTTGAAAGAAGTACCACCTAAAAGAGAAGCAGAGCTCGCTTTTAAATAATCGTAGTAGTTGTTTGCGGCATTGTTTTTTCCGTTCTTCCAAACCAATAGAGATTCTTCAATCTGTCTTGATTTGTAGATTTTCTGGATGGTAGGCTGCATTAATGAATATACTCCTGTCTGTGGTTCGATATCTCCCCAGGACTCTAACCAGTTAGCAACCGGAATTACAGCTTTCGTTGCTTTGTACATTTCATTCTTCTTATCTGCTACAGCAATTACGTAAGGAACTTTAGATAAAGATTTTTTGAAATCTTCTCCTTTTGGATGAGAGTAGATAGGATCCACATTGTTGGTAACTAAAACACCAACCTGTCCACCGTTTACCCATCCAAGGAATTCCTGGTATCTTGCACCGTCGAATTCTTTCAGTAAGTTGGCCTTACCTGTGAAAGCTACTGAACCTAATTTCTGGTTGATTAAGTGTGCTAAAACCTGTGCTCCTTTAGAACCGTCAGCAAAAACAACAGCTTTGCTTCCTTTTGCTTTCAATTCGTTAGCAATTTCAGTTGCAGTCTTATCAGAAGTACCACCACCTACGATTGCATTGTAAACTTCAACTAAAGTCTTGTTTACAGCACTTGGTTTTAATCTGTATCTGGAGTCAGCATTAGCACCGGTTAATGACATGTTAGACTCCACCTGGATGTGTCTTAACATGTTTGGTCCTGGCTTTCTTGCTGCTGCATAAGAAGTTTCTAAGCTTGAAGCGTTATAATCTCCTAAGAAATCAGCCTGGAAAGAAACTACCAGTTCAGAACCTCTAAGGTCATAAACAGGTAATGCTCTTTGTCCGAATACTTCCTGTGCTGCATCTAATTGTGCAGAATAAGGGAAGGCATCATAAGTTACTAATTCTGCTGTAGGATATTTAGCTTTGAATTCAGCGAATAACTTTTTGAAAGTTGGTGAAGCAAAAGAGTGTGATAAAACCACAATCTTTTTGCCTGACGCTTTAGCTTCTTCCAACCCTTTCATCACAAAACTGTCTACTTTATCGAAAGTTTCGTCTTTTCCGTCCAGTTTAGGCTGTTTTACTTTATCGTTATCATAAAGAGAAAGTACACTTGCCTGAGCTCTTGCATTAGTTTTACCTAAATCACCACCAGCCGGGTTGGGTTCAATTTTGATAGGTCTTCCTTCACGGGTTTTTACTAAAACACTAGCAAAGTCGAAACCGTCAAAATAAGTTGAAGCGTAATAGTTAGGGATTCCCGGAATAATATCATGCGGCTTTACCACATAAGGAATCGTTTTGATTACCGGAGCTTCGCAGGCAGCCAATGTAACTGCTGCTGTAGAGAATCCTAGTAATTTAAGGAAATCTCTTCTTGAAGTACTTGATCCGTTTTTCTCAGCATCTCCAAGGAAATCTTCTACCGGAATTTCTTCCTGAAACTCTTTCTGAGCCAGCTTTATTATTCAAAGCCGGATCTTTAAGTTCATGAATACTTCTGAATTGTATTTTGTTTGAAGCCATTTATACTTCTAATTTTTTAGTTATTAATAATGACATTTACCACACTCAAGACCTCCAATTGCATCTACAGTGATTTTACCTCCATCTTGTGGATATTGTTTTTTCAACTTGTCATGTAGATTCTTGAAGTACTCTTTATTATAACCGTTGTTCATATCAACTTCAGTAGTTCTGTGGCACTCGATACACCATCCCATCGTAAAGTCGTTAGCCATCTGAACAACATTCATTGTATCAATTTTACCGTGACAAGCTTTACATACAACATCAATTTTGTTGTTAGGATTCTTTTTGTTGAAAGAATTGATGATTGCCTGTTCTCCAGCAATTACGTGCTGAGAGTGGTTGAAGTAAACGAAGTCTGGCATATTGTGGATTCTTGTCCATTCAACCGGCTGTGTTTTTCCTGTGTACTGTTGTTTTGCAGGATCCCAACCTGTTGCAGCGTAGATCTTCTGGATTTCACCGTCATAGAATGCCTTGTCTTTTCCTGGTTCCATGTAGTGTTCTGCGTTGTATTCAGAAATTGTTCTGTGACAGTTCATACAAACGTTCATAGAAGGGATTTCAGATACTTTTCCGTATTTAGCACTGGAGTGACATAACTGACAGTCAATTTTCTGTTCCCCAGCGTGGATTTTGTGAGAGAAGTAGATAGGCTGTTCAGGCTTGTACCCTTTGTAAACACCGATCCACATCAGCCAGTTCCATACTCCGTAAGCAGCCAGAATAGCAAGAATTGCCAGTAAACCTTTACCAATGTAGTGGAACTTCTCGTACATTTCACCGAAAGAACGAACTCTTGTTTCGTTAAGTCCGGCTAAATCTTCAGACTGACCCAATTTTACCAGTTGTCTTAGTTTTACCAGGATCCAAACCAGTAAAGCTGCGATCGCTAAAAGTGAAATGATTACAACGTTTGTAGTAGTTTTGTCTGCAGGAGCTGCCGCAGTAGCGTCAGTTGCAGGGTTGCTTCCGGTTTTTCTCCTCCGGAGCAGGAGGGTTAGTTGTGAAAGCTAAAATGTCGTCAATATCCTTGTCTGTAAGATTCGGAAAGACCTGCATTTCAGTCTTATTAAACTTTTCAAAAATCTCATTGGCGTATTTGTCCCCAGAAGCTCTAAGAGCTTTGTTGTCTTTGATCCACTTGTGAAGCCAGTCTTTGTCTACACCACCTTCTGTCTTCACACGTTCTACAACCCCTTTTAATGGTGGTCCTACAACCTGTTTGTCCAGCGCGTGACATGCAGTACAATTCGCTTTGAAAAGTTTCTCTCCGTTTTTAGGATCGCCGTCTTGCCCGTAAAATGAAGCACTGGTTGATAGCAATAAGCCTATCGCGATCAACGTTTTTTTATAATGCTTTCTCCAACTAATCATTTAAATTATCTTATGTTAGTAAATTATTGAACATTCAATCAATTCGGCAAAAATAATATTTTTAACAGAAATTTAACGGCATATAAAAAGGGGAAAATGTCATTTAAGGTTAATTTGTATTGATTCTAAATAACCTGTTTGGTATAGTTTTTTAATTTGTATAAATTTGCGGAAACAAGTTTAAATGAGAAATCTAATCAAAATATTTTCGATATTATCATTATTTGGATTTTATAATATTGAGGCACAGCAGGTTGTTAAAAAAGATACCCTGTCAGGAACGGAGCTTGTCATGACGATGGATTCCAAAATAAATGCTGCTCTGGAGGGAGTTGAAGGGAAATGTGCTAAAGCTGTCCCAACAAATTCTACTAAAGATTTCAGCAATAATGACAGTGGAATTTCTACCGGAATAAACACAAAACCTCCTAAAATCTTTGTGCCAAGCAGAGAGCTTACCAATGCTGAAATTTGCAGGAAAAATCCTAGGATTTTAGGGTTCAAAATCCAGATTACAACAGTAAAAAGTAATGAGGAAGCTAATGAGGTAAAATCTTATTTCAGAAAAAGATTTCCTAACCTGAAAGTGGAAACGGATGCTTCTTTAAGACCTAATTATAAAATTTTAGCAGGAAGTTATTTCACAAAACAAAGTGCTGCAAGTGACCTTTCCAGAATCAGAGAATATTTTAAATCTGCAGTAGCAGTACAATATAGAATTTTCTGTGCTGAAGCAAAATAAGATTAATTTATTTTAACATAAAAAACAAAAAGCTGAGAAATTTTCTCAGCTTTTTTTATTGATAATAATTTTCCATAAACCAGAAAAATTCTGTCATTCTGAAGATATTATTGGCCAACAGATAGGTGAATAATATCACCAGCGTCCATGTTAAAAATGACATGATTTTAGGGGATGATCTGTAAGCATAAAACAGCCATCCTAAAAGTATCGGATAGACAAAAACGAAATGTCCCCCATAGATGTAGGAAGTATGAAGTCCGAACCTCATCACACAATGGATGATGATATCAACTGCAAATGAAATAGTGATGATCTGGACCCATTTATTCCTGAAATTTTTAAAATAACTCCAACTTATCAGGATCAGTAATATTGTTATAAAAAAGTAAGGCACAGCTGACGAATAAAGATCCATATAAAGCCCTTTGAAGTTGAATCCTTTCATATTGTGTTTATCAGACATAATAAATCCCGGGAAAAGAATATTCCCTCCGAAAAAGAAGGACAAAATCATATCCCACGCCGGCATTGATTCTACATTTGAGAACTTTTCATATTGCTGATTGGTTTTGAAAAGATATTCTGGTATTTAAAATCAATTCTGTTCAGGTAAAGGAGTACAAAACAGATCACAGCAACAGTTACTCTAAGTGCAGCATTCCCGAATTTTTTCCAGCTTCTGAAAGATCTTTTTCAAAAAAGAGAGGTATAAAAACCTTTACAAAATTAGTAATGGTAAGTCCTCCGATGGTAATACCTGCCAGTGATAATGCGGGTGCAGGTGTTTTTTCTTCTTTTCTTAATTTTATGGCCGCGTAATGATTGTATAGGGAAAGTAAAAATAAAGTGTATGTGAAGTTCTCCGGAGTAAAAGAGAGAACAATGTTGGTTGAAAAAACTCCAAAGAAGAGAATAATTAAGACGCTTAACCACAAAGGAAGGCGGATGATATTCTTTAAATATTTGAAAACCTGAATGATATTCAATGAGATGATCATATTGCTGAGCCATGCCAGAGTGAGCCTGAAGCTGGCATCCATTTTTCCTCCTGAAATGAATAATGAGAATTCTCTTACCCAGTTGAAAAAATAATAGGACAGGGGGTGTCTTTCAAAGCTTCCTCCGGTCATCAGGATCGATTTATTATCAAAACTGAAGTATGCGTCCCAGGAATTCTGCTGTCGAAAATGATCCTGTAATGAAGAGCAATATAAGATCCCAGAATTCCATAACAGGTAAGGAAGAACAGAAATACCGCCGCTTCTGTATAAGTGGAAGGAAAAACCAATTTAAAAAAACTGATGATTTTTGTTTTGATAAAAGACACTGTCAAATTTTTTGCAAAAGTAAATAAAAAAACCACCAAAGCTGGTGGTTGTAAAAGTTTATATAAATGGTGTTATTGTTTGATTACCTTTTCCGTTTTGGAAGTTCCGTCTGAGAAGTCTACTTTTAGTAAGTAAGTTCCTTTTGGAAGTGAAGAAATATCTAATCTCTCAGAAGTATCGGTAAGCAGAGATTTTCCGCTTGCATCAAATATTGTGGAAGATTTGATTTTCTTATCTGCTTTGATGTTTATTTCTCCTTTTGTCGGGTTAGGATAGATATTGGTAACGTCTTTTACTTTGGCATTCGTTTCCTGAGTAGATAATGTGCCATTTGCCCAAACCTCAACATCATCTATTGAAAGGCTGTCTGCATCGTTAGCTACGTAATGGAATCTGAATTTTACATTAGCTTGTCCTGCGTATTGAGCTAAACTGACTGTAATAGCCAATGTTTCGTAATCTGTATACACCCCATAGTTTTCTTCAACCCATACCTGGTTCCATGTAGTTCCCCCATCTGTGGATACTTCTACTTTTAAGTCTCCGTTAGGATTAGGGTCAACCATGTATTCATATCCTATTTTGGCCTTAAACTTTAACACCGGATTTGTTGTTCCTGCCAAACTGAAGGAAGGGCTTGTTAAATGAGCATCCTGTGCCTGGGCAATCCACCCGATACCTGCGGATTTTCCACCTGTGATATTAAAAGTAAGCTGTCCGGATGCATTGAAAATCGTTGTTGTAAAACCCCAAGGTCTTGATGCTACATTTGTTCCTGTTGTCCATCCTGTCGGAGGAAATGTCGTACCCTGAAAAGTCTCTGAGAGAATCTGCGCATTCCCCAATATAGAAGAGACTAAGAAAATGAATAGTAATTTTGTTTTCATTTGGTTTAGGTTTAAAGTTATTAGTAAATGTAATGAAAAAATGAAAATAATTACTTGTTTTTTAATATTTTATGAATATTATTAATTATGAACTACACGAAAGTGTAGAACATCCCGCAATATCATCATATCCGGATGGCCTTTTGACAGAAAATTCAGGATATAATTCCAGGTACGGATTTTCAAGGGCTTTGGTAAGTTTTTCCAGCATATCTTTTTTACCATTGCTGATCTCTTCAATGCATTCATAAAGAAGATAATTCCGCAGAATAAATTTCGGATTTGATTTTTCCATCATTGCCAAAGAGGCTTCTCTTGAAATGGAGTTCAGTGCTATTCTGGTTTCATAATTACTGATAAAATGTTCGAGTTTCGCTACCTTTTCTTCATCCAGAATAGTATAAGAGATATCTTTAAAATGTTCTGTTATATTAGTGATTTGGTTTATTTTTTCCAGTTGATTGAAAAATAAGGTGTAATCCAGCTGGAGTTCCTGCATTAATCCCTGCCAGTTGGTGAAAAACTCCTCATCATCTTTCTGAAGCTGATCAAAACCGAATTTTTTACAGAGCATCCTGTCATGAGCATTCCAGAAATAGGTGCCGAAATTATTTAAAGTATCTTCTAAAAATTTTTCATCTTTAATCAAAGGATGAAGGGCGTTGGCCAGCTGCCAAAGATTCCATTGAGCGATCTGTCCCTGTTTTCCGAATGCATATCTTCTTCCTGGAAGGTCAGTTGTATTAGGTGTGAAATTCAAATCATATTCATCCATCATGGAATAGGGTCCGTAATCAATAGTTAATCCCAGCGCTGACATATTGTCTGTATTCATAACCCCATGCACGAAACCTACCCTGAACCATTCAACCATTAAATCAGCAGTCCGGGTGCAGATCCTTTCAAAAAAGTCTTTGTATTTCTTACTGTCAGCGGATGTAATTTCCGGGTAATAATTTTCAATGGTAAAGTCAGCAAGCTCCTGAAGGCTATTGTATTCTCTTTGGGCAGACATCAGTTCAAAATGACCGAAACGTAAAAAGCTTTCAGAGGTTCTGATCACTACTGCACCTTTTTCTAATTTCGGATTTCCGTTATACATAATGTCACGCATTACATCTTCTCCGGTAAAGGCGAGACTGAGTGCTCTTGTAGTAGGAACACCAAGATGATACATGGCCTCACTCATCAGGTATTCACGAACAGAAGATCGTAATACGGCTCTTCCATCGGCATGTCTGGAGTAGGGTGTGGCTCCTGCCCCTTTCCATTGGATTTCTGTCTTTTTCCCTTTTTCATTAGTTATCTCCCCTGCCAGAATAGCTCTTCCATCACCAAGCTGCCCTGCCCAGTTTCCGAACTGATGGCCGGCATAAGCGGTAGCATAGGTTTGAACGTTTTCCGGAAGGTTATTTCCAACCAGAAAGTCCAGGTCTTTATCTTCATATTTTCCCAAACCGATTTCTTCTGATAAGGCTTCATTAAAAGCGATCAGTTCAGGCTTGTTAAAGCCGGCAGGACGAATGGTGGCAAACAAAACCTTTGGGGTATTTCTTTGCATAGGGTTGTTGGAGAAATCCCCGGGAAAACTCTCAATAAATGGCTGTCTGATACGTTCGATATTCATCTTTCAAAGGTATTAATTATAAAAGAAAAGACCTTCCAAATTATTGAAAGGTCTTATATATTTCTAAAAGAGAATTTATTTATTGAAATCTACTTCATCATTCGTATGAAGATTTTCATTGATGTTATCCTCTTTCTTCTCTGCTGGTTTTTTAGGTGTAGGATCTACCGGTCTTGGATTTTTAATCTCGTCGATAGTCTGAAGACTTCCATCGTCTCCATATCCTCCTCCAAGGCCTTTAAGGTTTGAACAGCCGTCTTTCCAGTCTGAAGGTTTAACAAACTTATCATCAGGAGTAACGCCTAAGCTCTTGTCTGCCCATACTTTCTTCATGAAAATTGCCCAGATCGGTAATGCCATCCTCGCACCCTGACCTTCTCCTGTTCCAAAGAAGTGAGTTGCTCTGTCTTCCCATCCAACCCATGCTCCGGTTGCCAGTTTTGGTGTGATCCCCATAAACCATCCATCGGAGTTGTTCTGGGTGGTTCCTGTTTTGGCAGCAATTTCCACGGCTTTTGAGATTCCTCTTCTTCCAAGCTCTCCGGAAGCGGTTCCGTATTGCGCAACACCTTTCATCAGTTCAATCATGGTGTAGGCATACATTGGGTTCATTACTTCCTTAGGTTCTACGTTTACTTCCTTGATAACTCTACCGTTGGCATCTTCAATTCTCCAGATCATTTCCGGTTTGTTGTAGTTACCATAGTTGGCAAAAGTACTGTAAGCACCTAACATTTCGTAAATCGTAATGTCTGATGAACCTAAAGCGATTGTATTGTTTCTTGGAATATCTTCCGTTACTCCCAGATCTCTTGCAGTCTGGATTACGGCGTCTACTCCTGTCATTTCAATAAGTCTTGCTGCAACAGGGTTTTGAGAGTGTGCCAATGCATCTTTTAATGTAAGCATTCCTCCTCTTCCCGGTACATGCCATCCGTTATGATCATATGTTCCGTTAGAAACAGCCGAACAAGGTGTCATTCCCAGTTTCATAATAGCAGTAGCGTATACGAAAGGTTTAAAGGTAGATCCTACCTGTCTCTTACCTTGCTTGATGTGGTCATATTGGAAGTGCTGCCAGTCTATACCCCCTACCCAGGCTTTGATCTCTCCGGTTCCCGGAACCATAGACATCAGACCTGCCTGTGCAATTTGCTTGTGATATCTGATAGAATCCCATGGAGACATTTCAACTTCTTCTTCTCCGTTCCAGGTGAATCGTGAAGTTTTAATAGGCTTCTTGAATTCCATCATGATAGAATCTTCAGGCATTCCGTCAGCTTTCAAAAGCTTATAACGGCCGGTTCTTTTCATTGCCTGAACCATTACATCATTAATCTGCTTGTCAGTAAGGTAGTAGAAAGGTCTGTTTTCTTCCTCTTTGTTCTGCGTCAAATCTCTTTTGAAGATCTGTTAAATGTTCCTTGATGGCTTCCTCAGCATACTTCTGCATTTTAGAATCAAGGGTCACATATATTTTTAAACCGTCTTTGTAAAGATTCAGTTTCTTTCCGGTTTCTTTTTCGTGAGTTTCAAGATATTTATCAATCTCTTTTCTCAGGTAAAATTTATAATAAGCAGAGTATCCGTCAGTGATGCTTTTGATCAGGTGAAAATCCACCTCAATCGGTGTATTGGCTGCCTTTTCGTAAGTTGCAGCATCAATATATCCGGTTTTCTGCATCTGGTCCAACACTACATTTCTTCTTTCTTTTGCCTTTTCAGGGTATCTGTAAGGATTGTTTTTTCTTGGGTTTTCAAGCATGGCTACAAATGTTGCCGCTTCAGGTAATGTAAGTTCAGAGGTTTTCTTGTTAAAGTAAACTCTGGAAGCCATTTCAATACCATTGGCATTGAAAAGGAAATCAAACTTATTGAAATAAAGAGTGATAATCTCTTCTTTGGTATACCTTTTTTCAAGACTTACCGCTACAACCCATTCTTTCAGTTTCTGGAATGCTCTCTGAATTTTATTCTGGGAAGCATTTCCTGTAAAAAGAAGTTTGGCAAGCTGCTGCGTAATGGTAGAACCTCCACCACGTCCACCACCATAAGCCACGGCTCTGGCAACAGAATATAAGTCGATTCCTGAATGTTCTTTGAAACGCTCATCTTCTTTAGCCTGAAGGGCATAAATAAGATAAGGAGGAAGGTCCTTATAAACAATCGGCTGGGTTTTTCCTTTTCGAATTTACCCAGGGTTACTCCGTCTGAAGAAATGATCTCAGAAGCAACAAAGATATCGGGGTTTTCAAGTTCTTTTACATCAGGCATTTCCCCAAGGAATCCTTGAGAAACTGAAAAGAAAAGCCCTGAAATTCCCAGAACTACTGCAATGAGTCCGATCCAGATAAATGAAACCCATTTTCTCCAGGAGGTATCTTTCTTTTTCTTGGGAGGCAGAGGAAATGTTTTCCCCTTATTTCCTGCATTTTTTTTGTTCTCTTCCATTTATGGTTACGGTTTAGCCGTTTCTATTTTTACACCAATGTCCTCAATTCCAGGAAGGTTGTCGTTTCTCATCGCCTGAATTAAACCGATTTCGTATTTTCCTTTTCCCGGAAATTTATAATTTAATTTATACTGAAACAAAGTTTCCTTCGTATCACCAAACCCTGTACCAAGCCATTCTCCGTTTGGTTTTGCCAGTACATAATTCAGGGTGTCTGTCTCCTTTTTTTGTTCTGAAGATTGGTGAAATTCACTATAAATCTTATATTACTGTAAGGATAACTGTTGTTATTTCTTACAACAAATATAATATTTTTAGGATTCTGCGGATCTGAAATTTCAAGATTAAATTTTTGCTCACTTTTCTTATTCCACTTGTTATCAACGGAGTTCATCATAACATCTCCTCCAGAGGAAGAGTTACAGCTAAAGAAAAGGATAAATGAAAGTAATCCTAAAATTTTACGCATTATTATCTTTTTTGGAGGGTATTTCTTTTTGAATTTCTTTTTGGGGTTATTGCTCTGCGGCTTTTTATCAGTATCAGCATTACCATTACTCACTGCTTTTTCCACAGGGGCTTTTTGCTGTGGTTGCTGCTTCTGAGGCTTAGGCTGATGGGCTGAATGAGCATTTGGGTTTTCGGTTTTTTGAGTCCTTTCCGGTCTTTCCTGTTTCTCCGGTCTGTTTCTTTTTTGTCCCTGACCCTGTTGATTGTTATTCTGCTTATTCTGGTTGTTTCTGTTCCTGTTTCCTCTGTTCTTCTTTTCAAAACGATCCACATTGTTTTCCTGGATTAGATCAATGGTATGGATAGAAGTTTCCGGCTGTTTCAGATCTTCAAGAGGAAGTGTTTTCTCTCCTCTTTTGTTTTTTGAAATCAGCTTTTTAACAAGATCAATATCGAAATCATACCATGCGATAGAGCTGTCTACATAAGCAAACCACATTTTCTTTTTGAAAACATCGATTTTAATACAGAATGCTTTTCCTTTTTCAGTTTCCAACGTTGTTGAAGAAGAAGGGAAGTTGCTGAGTGCATCCAGATAGCTGTCCAGTTCATAGTTCAGGCAGCATTTAAGCTTACCACACTGTCCTGCCAGTTTCTGGGGATTGATACTTAATTGCTGATACCTTGCCACATTGGTGTTTACAGATCTGAAATCTGTAAGCCATGTAGACAGCAAAGTTCACGCCCGCAAGATCCGATTCCGCCCACTTTGGCAGCCTCCTGTCTGAAACCGATTTGTTTCATGTCGATTTTAGTACGGAAAGCCCCGGCGTAATCTTTAATTAACTGTCTGAAATCCACCCGGTTATCTGCGGTGTAATAAAAGGTGATTTTTGAAGCATCACCCTGATATTCCACATCAGTAACTTTCATTTCAGGCCTAATCTCTGGGCAATTTTTCTTGCTTCAAGCTTTACGCCGTCTTCTTTTTCTTGCTTCCTGCCATACCTCAAGATCTTTTTGGTTGGCCTGTCTGTATATTTTAAGTGCCGATTCTTCAGAAAACTTTTTCTTTTTCATCTGAATCTTTACTAATTCTCCCGTAAGGCTTACTACGCCTACATCGTGTCCCGGACTTGATTCTACTGTAACTACACTACCGATATGTAAAGGAATATTATTTACATTCTTATAAAACGATTTTCTGTCATTTTTAAATCTAACTTCTACAAAATCACACCTGTTTGGTGCCGGATTGTTGATGTTAGAAAGCCAGTCAAAAACACTTAATTTATAACTATTCCCGCAGGTATTTACATTTTCACAGCCATTTGCGGTTTTTTTAGGGCCGCAAGAATGTGCAGAATCGCCGGATGTTTTACATCCACAACTCATATTACTATTATTTATAATCTGCAAATTTATGTATTTTTATCTTTATGCGATTCTAAAATACTCAAATAACCTGAATTCAGGTTAAAACATTTCTGTATTTTAAGTAAGAATGAATGCTGGAGGCCGAGAAAGGCTGTTATTACAGAAATAAGATACAGATGTTAAATTCATTATTTTTTTCAATTGCTGTTTAATTTAACATTTATTATCATTTTGTTCTTCCGTTCAGGTTTTTAAAGCACTGCAGTGTTAGTGTTAAACATTTGTTTAAAATTAAACAATTAAATCAAAATAGAGTTTGTATTGTATTAATGCTTTAATAATGACTGTTTTATCTTTTATTTATTTGAAGATATTATTTTAAACATAGTTTTCTTTTAGGATATTGTTTAAAATATTGGCAAATATTAACAGACGTATTCAAAATAATTTTATATTTGGATTATATAATAATAGTCTATGAAAAAAATATTAGTATCAACTGCTTTATTGGCGGGAGTTCTATCTTACGCAGGAGGCTTCAGAGTTTCCCTGCAGGGGGTAAAACAATTGGCAATGGCGCATACTAGTGCTCATGCCGAAGACGCGAGTGTGACATTCTTTAACCCGGCGGGTATGTCATTTATCCCTTCCAGACTGAGTGTAGTGGCAGGAGGGTTCGGTGCAAGTAATAAAGTTACTTTTCAAAACTTCAATACTTTGCAAAGTGCAGAAACAGACAATCCTATAGGAACTCCTATATATGCAGCGATTACTTATAAACCAATAGAGAATCTATCCGTAGGTTTCAGTTTTACAACGCCTTTTGGAAGTACAATCAAATGGCCTGAAAACTGGGAAGGTAAAGAATTGGTTCAGAAGATGGAGCTGAAGAGTTACTACTTCCAACCCATGGTTTCCGTGAAATTAGCTCCGTGGGTATCTTTTGGTGCCAGCTATATCTACGCAAGAGGAAAAGTAGATTGGGACAAAGCGGTAACCCAATTTGACGGAAAGGTTAATATTAATGATGATAACGCAACAGGTCACGGATATGGATTCGGTTTTTATTTCAGACCAGATCCGAAATTAGATGTGAGTATTGCTTACCGTTCTGCAGTAGATATGAAAGCTAAAAAGGGAACAGCTACATTCCAGTTCCCGTCACAATCTGTTTATAATCAGTTAAGGCTGAATGCAGCCGGACAAGATGGCTTCTCCGCAACACTTCCGTTGGTTGAAGAATATACCATTGGTTTAACCTATAAAGTGACACCGAAATGGCAGGTTTCTGCAGACTTTAACTATCATGGATGGGAGAGATACAGCAAGCTGATATTGGATTTTGATAATGCACCTATCGGAAATAATCCGTCAGACCCGACGATTCTTACCAATCCTAAGAATTTCAAAAACTCCAAAACATTCAGACTGGGAACTCAATATGCGTTCACAAATATGATCTACGGCCGTTTGGGAGCTTATTATGATGAAGCGCCTTATACTACGGATAACTTTATTCCGGAGACCCCTTCATATGATACTTATGTGGTTACAGGTGGGGTAGGTTTCAAACTGAAACAATTCGGAATTGATGTTGCGGGAGGATATGCAATGCCTCAGTACAGAAAGGTAAACAATGCTAATATTGGACTTAACGGGCAATCTAAAGCAACAGCTTTCTACTTTGGTCTAGGTTTATCGTATAATCCATTTTAATTTTAGAAGACTATGAAAAAAATTATAATATCGACAATTGCAGTTTCTGCACTTCTTTTTACGGTAACAAGCTGTAATACGGATTTCGATACGGATGTGAGAGATATCCCGGTAACAAAAGGAGATGCTGATTTTACAAAATACATATCACTGGGAAATTCCCTTACTTCCGGATATCGTGATGGTGCCCTTTACAGCAGCGGCCAGAATGAATCTTATCCAAGTATGATTGCTGCACAGATGAAGCTTGCGGGTGGAGGAGACTTTAAACAACCGTTGATGCCTAATGACGTAGGGGCTTCAACAATCTTCCGGGATTTGCCGGAAAACTAACCCTTCAGGTTGTTAACGGCTCCTTATCTCCGGTTCCAAGCGCTCCTGCGGCGGCATTAGATATCTTATCCGGTGGTGGTTCCTATAATAATATGGGAGTACCTGGTGCAAAGTCATTCCACTTAGTGGCTCCGGGCTATGGTAGCCAGGCAGGTCTTGCAACAGGAACAGCTAATCCTTATTTTGTGAGATTTGCTTCTTCCGCTACAACCAGTGTACTCGCTGATGCTATGGCTCAGAAAGCGACGTTCTTCTCTTTGGATAGGCAATAATGATGTACTGTCTTATGCTACCAATGGAGGTACAAATTCCCAGACCGTAGGAGGGGTTACAACTTATACCGCTGCTACAGTTCAGACAGGAAATACAAATCCTACAACGTATAAATCAAATGATATTTCTGATCCTGCACTTGTTGCCGGGTCTATTAAAGCAATCTTAGACGGTCTGAAAAGTGTGGGAACAACGAAAGGTGTTATTGCTAACATTCCTTCAGTTACTTCCGTCCCTTTTTTCACGACGGTTCCATATAACCCTTTGACGCCTGCTGCTTTAGGATCAAATCTGACAACTCTTAATACCAATCTGTACGGACCTTTGAAGCAGGCACTTACCGCTTTTGGTGCAGGGGATAGAATTAATTTACTTTCTGCAACAGGTCCGAATCCGGTTCTGATTAAAGATGTTGCGCTTACAGATTTATCGGCACAGCTTACAGTTGCGCTTACTCCTTCCTTAGGACTGCCTACAGCTACGGTTTTCGGTCAGATCTTCGGTCAGGCAAGACAAGCAACGGCGGATGATTATATTTTGCTTACAACAAGTTCTGTAATTGGAAGTACTGCGACGGGAGTTCCTGCTCCGGTAAATGTTTATGGAATTTCTTACCCGCTACAGAACCAGCATGTATTAACAAAAACAGAAGCAGGTTATGTGAAAACAGCGACAAATGCATATAATGCTTCCATAAAATCACTTGCAGATTCTTATGGACTTGCATTTGTAGATGCGAATTCCAAGATGGTGGAATTGAATGCCCAGTCAGGAATTTTATTTGACGGGGTAAGGTATACTGCGAAATTTGTAACAGGAGGAGCTTTCTCTTTAGATGGAGTTCACCTGACAGGACGTGGATACGGTATTGTTGCTAATGAATTTATTAAGTCTATCAATGCGAAATACAACTCTACACTTCCGCAGGTAGATCCAAACAAATATTCAGGAGTTAAATTCCCTTAATAATTGATAAAATAAAAACTTAGAAACCACAAGAGTAAATCTTGTGGTTTTTTTTTAAATTTGCAAAATCTTTTAAAAAGTAAAAATGGCCGATCAGTTAAGTTATCTATTTTGTACAAGAACCAGCAGGGACTTGGCAGAGAAAATTGCCCAGAATTATGGGAAAGAATTAGGAAAAATCAACTTTCAGGAGTTCAGCGACGGGGAATTTGAGCCTGTTCTGGACGAATCTGTAAGAGGAGGAAGAGTTTTCCTGATTGGATCTACATTCCCTCCTGCAGACAATCTTTTGGAGCTTCTTCTAATGATTGATGCAGCAAAAAGAGCTTCTGCAAAGAGCATTACCGTAGTAATTCCTTACTTCGGACTTGCCAGACAGGACAGAAAAGACAAACCAAGAGCGCCGATCGGTGCAAAGTTAGTTGCGAACCTTCTTACTGCAGCAGGTGCAACAAGAATCATGACAATGGATCTTCATGCAGATCAGATTCAGGGATTCTTCGAAATTCCGGTAGATCATCTGTATGCTTCCACTATTTTCGTAGATTATATCAAATCTCTGAACCTTGATAATCTTACCATTGCTTCTCCGGATATGGGAGGTGCAAAAAGAGCTAAAAACTACGCCGGTCACTTAGGTGCTGAAGTGGTAATTGCTTATAAAGAAAGAAAAAAGCAAATGTTGTAGAAGAAATGTTCCTTATCGGTGATGTTACAGGTAAAAACGTTATCCTTATTGATGACATGATTGATACTGCAGGTACACTTTGTAAGGCTGCAGATATCTTAATTGAAAAAGGAGCAAGAACGGTAAGAGCTATGGCAACACATGGTGTGCTTTCAGGAAAAGCTTATGATAATATTGAGAATTCAAAAATCCTGGAAGTTATTGTAACTGACTCAATTCCTGTTAAAGATAATATGTCATCTAAAATTAAAGTGCTATCGTGCGCTCCGTTATTTGCAGATGTGATGAAGAGCGTTCATGAGCATCAGTCAATCAGTGATAAATTTATTATTTAGATAAAAAATACTGATCGTTGGGGTTTTTATAAAATATATTTGAATTTTTTCTTTACTTGAATTAAAAGCCAGGATAGGATTAAAGATAGGATAAACACAAAAATAATACGTGGTGTGCCCTGTAAATTAAAAATATTTAAAACAGGCGATTTAAGAACATACCAATGAACTAAATAAACACCTGTAGAATATAATGCTAATGTTTTCTTGTTTGAGTAGGTATTTATATTTAAAGCTATTAAGAATAACAGCGGACAAATGAAATAAAGACTCACAAGTATATCAAAGCTTCCTTTTCCATATACATAATTCAGGGAAACCTCAACGATTAGTATAATAATACTTAATAAAAACAATATATTCCATTTCATTTTTTTCTTGAAATGAAAACCTATTAAGACTATAGCCTATAAAAATAAAAGGAAAGCAAAAGAAAAGGGAATTTCGGTACGCTGTCATGGTTATTTTTTTAAGCTATAAATATCCATATATTGAAGACAGATGCCTGAAAGGGTACATATAATGAATATTGAAAATACTATTTTATAATTCAGTCTTCTTATAGCCCAAAGCATGATAAATGCAAATAAGGATTCTATAAGGTACCATAAATGAAGAGGCCCGATTAATAACTGTTTTACAATTTTCAAAATATTGGACCCAGGTGAATGCCATAAGGGATAATATAGAAAAACCCAAATTAAGTATAGAAAAAGAAGTCTTTTTATCAAATTGAAAAATTGTTTTTTTGATTGGATTTCGAAAAAATAAAAACCATTGATCAATAAAAACATTGGAACGGCGGTACGGCCTATTCCTTCCCGGAAAAAATAAGCCAAAAGCGGATTGACATCCGCTAAAAAATTATTGCCATGCAGCCCGACAACTAAAAAAGCCATAACTATTTTCAATATATCTATTGAAACTTTTCTTTGGCCGGCTGGTTTTTCCTTTATTCCTTCTTGCATAAATTTCTATTCATAATTGTGTATAAAGCACTGAAGGCTAAAGGTAACAAAAAATAAAAACCCATTCTGATTTTTTTAAAATATTGCTTTATTTAAATAATAATACATATCTTTGCACTCTTAAATTTTTTATAAATGAAATCTATTACAATTCAAGGTACAAAAAGAGAAAGCGTGGGCAAAAAGTCTACAAAAGCTTTACGTGATGCTGAATTAGTTCCTTGTGTTGTTTATGGAGGTGGAGCTCCTTTGAACTTCTCTGCTGAAGAGAAAGCTTTCAAAGGTCTAGTATACACTCCTGAAGCACACACGGTATCTATTGAAGTTGACGGAAAAACAATTCCGGCTGTTCTTCAGGACATCCAGTTTCACCCTATTACAGACAAAATTCTTCACGCTGATTTCTATCAGTTATCTGACGATAAGCCAGTTATCATGGAAGTTCCGGTAAGAATTACAGGACGTTCTAAAGGTGTTGTTGCTGGGGGTGTTTTACGTCAGTCTTTCAGAAAACTAAAAGTAAAAGCTATCCCTGCTAACCTACCTGACGAAATCGTTGTAGATGTTACTCCATTAAGAATCGGTAACAAACTTTACATCGGTGGTATCAAAACAGAAGGATATTCTTTCATGCACCCGGACAACGCAGTAGTAGTTGCTGTTAAGATGTCTAGAAATGCAATGAAAGGAGGTGCAGCTGCAATGGATGATGAAGATGAAGAAGAAGTTGCAACTGAAGAAGGAGCAGCTCCTGAAGCAGCAGAAGCGGCAGCAGAATAAGAATTGCTTATTTAAACAATATAGAACCCGTCAGTTGTTGACGGGTTTTTTGTTTTTTGGAATCACCTTATAAAGTTCAGATTTATTACTCTTCACTATTTTCTTTAATATACTTTCTTCATTATAACTCATCGAATATTTCTATCAACTGATAACGATCAGCTGCCAACCTCATGCTTCCTTTCGGAAAAAAAGCCGTAAATTTGAAGAGTTCTAAATAAGAACGTTTTAATTTAAAAAATAAATAAATGTTTGACATTCAGGAAATAAGAAGCCAGTTTTCTATACTGGACAGAGAAGTGAACGGTAAACCGCTGGTTTATCTGGATAATGCAGCTACATCTCAAAAGCCAAATTCAGTTTTGGAAGTCTGTCACGCATATTATACAGAACTTAATGCTAATGTTCACCGGGGAATTCATACCCTGAGCCAGCTGGCTACAGAAGAAATGGAGCTTTCAAGAAGAAAAATCCAGAAATTCATCAATGCTGAACATGATTTTGAAGTAATCTTTACAAAAGGAACTACGGAAGGATTAAACCTCATCGCTTATATTTTAACACAGAAACTGCAGAAAGATGACGAGATCATCATTTCATATCTGGAGCACCATTCCAATATTGTCCCATGGCAGATGCTTTGTGAAAGGACAGGAGCAAAACTCCGGGTGATTCCTATTGATGAAAATGGAATTCTTCAGATGAATTATTTTGATCAGTTTCTAAGTGAAAAAACTAAGGTTGTTTCTGTAAATCAGGTTTCCAATGCGTTGGGAATTGTAAACCCTGTTGAGGAGATTATTGTAAAGACAAGAAAAAATACTGATGCCTATATTGTTATTGACGGGGCACAGTCTGCTCCGCATTTCAATATCGATGTCCAGAAGCTGGATTGTGATTTCTTTGTATTCTCGGGTCATAAAATGTATGCTCCTATGGGTACAGGTGCTTTATATGGAAAGCGTGAAATCCTGGAAGCTTTACCCCCATTCCATGGAGGAGGAGAGATGATTGCGACATGTTCTTTCGAAGGAACTACTTATGCCGGGCTTCCATTTAAATATGAAGCGGGAACACCTAATGTAGGTGGAAATATTGCTTTAGGAGCCGCTGTTGACTTTATAAACAGGGTGGGTCATACCAATATCCAGAATCATGAGAATGCTTTATTGGAATATGCCCAGAGACAGCTTTTGGAATTAGAGGGTATTAAGATCTATGGTGAAAAAGCAAAAAGAACCGGGGTTGTTTCCTTTAATCTTGAAGGAGTGGGGATTGCCTCTGATGTAGGGATGATCCTTGATAAAATGGGGATTGCTGTAAGAACAGGGCATCACTGTACACAGCCTATTATGGATTTCTTTAATATTGCGGGGACGGTAAGGGCCAGTTTCGCTGTTTATAATACTTTTGAAGAAATTGATATTTTAGTAGAAGGAGTTAAAAAAGCTCAGAGAATGTTGAGTTAACCAATGATTATACAAGTATAAATAAAAGCAGCTGTTACGCTGCTTTTTTTATTAGTCTATCGGCATGCAGTAACAATGCCCGTCAATAATAACCTGGTAATATCCGATGGCACACTCAAGGCAGATTTCTCCTCCTGCCATAATGCTTTTCATTTTGTCTTTGTTTAGTTTTTTCATAGGATGTGATTTAAAGTGTTAATAATCAAAGATAAATAAAATTAATTACAATAAAAAAGCCCTGTTAACGGATAACAAGGCTATTATATTTTTTAAGAGAATAATCTTATAAAGTCGGTTTCCAGTCTACTACAGCTCTGATGAATGCTTCAGCATTTTCTACAGGAACATTAGGAAGAATTCCATGACCTAAGTTCGCTATGTATCTGTCTTTTCCGAAACGGTTGATCATTTCATTCACCATCTTTTTAATGGTCTCAGGAGTCGAATGAAGTCTTGCAGGATCAAAATTCCCCTGTAAAGTCATTGTATGATTGGTCAGCGTTCTTGCGAATTCCGGTTTAATAGTCCAGTCTACACCCAGTGCAGAAGCTTTAGACATTGTCATATCTTCCAAAGCAAACCAGCATCCTTTCCCAAATACTACCACATGGGTAAGCGGGCTTAATGCTTCAACAATCTGGTTGATATACTGCCATGAAAATTCCTGATAATCCGCAGGAGAAAGCATCCCTCCCCAGGAATCGAAAACCTGTACTGCAGAAACTCCTTTTTCTACTTTTCTTTTTAAATAAGCAATCGTAGTATCGGTAATTTTTTGCAGTAATAAATGAGCTGCTTCAGGCTGCTGGAAACAGAAAGATTTTGCAATATCAAACGCTTTACTTCCTTTTCCTTCTACACAGTAGCAAAGAATGGTCCACGGAGAACCCGCAAAACCGATCAGTGGAATCTCATTGTCCAGTTTCTGAAGAGTAAGCTCAATAGCATCAAAAACGTAACCTAAAGTATCATTCACATCCGGAGTTTCAATATTCTGAACCTGTTCCATCGTTCTGATAGGAGTATCTAACCATGGTCCAACGGATTCTTTCATTTTGAAATCAATTCCCATTGCCTGTGGAACTACCAGGATATCAGAAAACAGAATCGCGGCATCCAGAGGAAATCTGCGGATAGGCTGTAAAGTGATCTCAGCTGCAAGCTCAGGGGTCTGGCATCTTGTAAAGAAATCATACTGATCTCTTAAAGCAATGAATTCCGGCAGATATCTTCCAGCCTGCCTCATCATCCAGACAGGAGGTCTTTCAACGGTTTCTCCGCGAAGTGCTTTTAAATATAGGTCGTTTTTAATCATAATCTATTTTAACTAATATTACCGGTAATATCCGGTAACGGATATTCTAAATTATACTTCCGATTTCTTTTCTGATCAATGCAAAGATGGATGTCAATGTATTTTCTTCAGAAGTAAAAATTTTTTCCTGCGTATAATTTCTCAGCTCACCGGAAGTGGTTTCTCCAATTGAAAAAGCTTCATGCCTTCCAGCGAATTTCGCTTTGCAAAACTACGAACTCCGCTCGGACTAAAAAATACCGCAGCATGATATTTTTCAGTTATTACAGGATTGATTTCCTCAGTATTGTAAATCGTAACTTTTCTGTATTTAATATTTTGTAACGGAAGCTCTTTATCCAGAACATTGATGGCAAGATTGCCGCAGAAATGAAGAAACTGTTCATGCTGGCATTTTCCGATAATAAACCTGGAAAGCGTTTCAGCATTTTTCAATACCTTAAATGTTCCAAAGCCATGTTTTCTTAACTCTCTTTTGGTCTTTTCGCCTACACAATAGATTTTGTTGTAGTTTTTTGCAGTAAAATCCTCATTAGGTCTAAACCTGTTTTTAAAAAAAGATATAACCCCATTGACGCTGGTGAAAATCAGGGAGTAATTTTTCAGATCAAAAGGACTGATCATGATAGGATTGGTCTTAATCACCTCAACACAGTCAACCAAAATATCCTCTCCTAATTCTTTGGATATAATAGATGGGTCTATATTTTTGGTAAATAAGATTTTCATGTCTGTAAAATTAAGAAGATGAAAGGAACAGGTAAGAATCTACAATCTGAAATATCAGATCTGGCTTTTGATTTCGGCCATTAATTCTTTTCCTCCGTTTTCAAGAACTACTTTTGCATACTTTTCCCCGAAATTCTCGGTTGGAGTATATACAAAGTTTTCATCTACAGCAATGCAGTTTTTCCCGTCCAGGGAGCAAAGTGCAGCTTTGAAGCGGATCTGATCGCCAATGATTTCTGCAAATGCTCCGATAGGTGCAGTGCAGCCTCCTTCTAAAGTGCTTAGGAAGTTTCTTTCAATTTCTACACAGATCTGAGTCTGCTGGTGATTGATCTGGCGTACAATTTCATTGATCTCCGGTTTGTCAGTATGTCCGGCTACGGAAATAACCCCTTGTGAAGGAGCAGAAATCATTAATGGAAGCATCTCATAATCGATCTCCATTTTCATTCTTTTAATTCCTGCAAGAGACAGAATCGTTGCGTCGAAATCTTCTTCCTCCAGTTTTTGAAGCCTGGTCTGAATATTTCCACGGATATCCGAAAATTCAGCAGTAGGATAATTTCTCAGCCAGAAAGCTCTTCTTCTCAAACTGCTGGTGGCCAGTTTAAGCTCATGGAATTCTTTATTCCTCGCAGATTCTTTTCTGATCAGAATGTCCTGAGGATAATCTCTTTCGAGGTAAGCGATCATCTCGATATTCTGAGGCAATTGGGTTGGAACGTCTTTTAAGGAATGTACGGCAATGTCAATTTCGTCATTCAGTAAGGCAATATCAAGGTCTCTTGTAAAAACCCCGGTAATTCCCAAAGAATAGAGCGGTTGATTAAGATTCTTATCGCCGGAAGAAACGATAGGAACAATTTCCGTTAAATAATTATTGTTCTGAAGGTGCCTCGCAACCTCTCTAGCCTGCCAAAGTGCAAGTGCGGAATTTCTCGTTCCGATTCTAATGCTTTTCATTGAATTCGTTGTTTGGTTGTTCAACTAATATTTCGTGCATTAATTTACTAATTTCTTCGGCTTTTAAAGGGTTATCGATGATATATTTTGCAAAACGGTTGGTGATTTTCTGGATCATTTTATCAGAAAGTTCCATATCCGTGATGTTTATGTATTTATTCTTTTTATAAAAATTATGCATTTCATTGCGTTCCATGTTCTTTAGAACGGCTTTGAAATGATGAATATTGGGTGCCAGCTTTCTCTTTTTCTCCCATTCAATGAAATCTTTCATCAGCTCCTTTATGATTTTTCAGCTTTCGGGATTTCTTTTTCACGCTGCTGAATGGTTTCCTGGATCTGTTTTGAAAGTTCATCTACATCAATCAGTGTTACGTTTTTATTTTCCGTAACATTCTTTTCAACGTTATGAGGGATGGAAAGATCTATAACAAGTGTTTCTTTTCCGTTCGGAAAATGTGACTGGTTGACAATAGGATGCTTGGCCCCTGTTGCCACAATAAGGATATCAGTATTCTTTAATTCCTGATCAAAATCAGAATAATCAACATGAGGAATATTATATTTCTGGGAAATCTTTTCAGCTTTCTCCTGAGTTCTGTTGGCAATTTTAATTTTCGGCTGATAAACATGCTTTACCAGATTCTCAACCGTATTCTGTCCTATTTCGCCTACCCCTAAAAGAAGAATGTTTTTTTCAGCTATTCTTTTCTGGCTGTTCAGAATATAATGAACTGCCGCATAAGAAACCGATGCCGCTCCATTGGAAATGCCGGTTTCGTTTTTTATTCTTTTCGAAATCTGAATAGCCGCATTGATGGCTCTCTCCAGATAAGGATTTGAATTCTGTCTCTCTTTTTTGAAACGGTTGTATGCTTTTTTAATCTGCCCGATGATTTCAAAATCTCCGATAATCTGGCTTTCAAGCCCGGCTGCTACCCTGAAAAGATGAATCAGTGCTTCCTCTTTCGTAAGAATATTGGCAAACTGAAGAAAATCTGTAAGCTGTACCCCGATGGTTTTGCAGTATTCTTCAGCAACTAAAAGATAATTGGGAGAAGTGGTATAGATTTCAGTCCTGTTACAGGTGGAAACCACAAATGCATCCCCAAGATCTTCCTGGTGGACCCTGGAAACAAAGTTTTTGATGTTCTCATCAAAGAATGCAAACTTTCCTCTTGTTTCTACATCGGCTTTCTCGTAGCTTATTGAAAGCACGGCGAAATTTGATGTTTGATGAATGTTGGAATACTGTAACATAAGCAGTGGCAAATTTACAATTTTTTTAATTAATCATTCTCTGATAGTGTATATGATAATTATCGTAAAAAACTATAAAAGGGAATGCCGCAAAAGACAAAACTGTAAAATGGCAAAATCGCATATTGTATCAAAACGGTTCCTGTTTTTAAGTTTTATTTCTGCCCGCATGATTGTGCTTTCTTAGTCTTTTTCCCCTTTTGCTATTTCGCTTTTCAGCCCTTTTAACACGCCATGAATTTTAGTTGAACTCAAACTCTGTAAACCTCTAAACTGAAAGTTAATAAAGAATTATAAATTTTAATAAAATTTTAACCAAATTAAGTTGGTGGGAAATTTCTTTAGTAGTGTTAAATTTATATCTTTGTAAACTTAAAATCAGAAGAAAAATATGAGTTTATTTGATATGTTTACGCAAGAAATTGCGATAGACCTTGGAACTGCTAATACCCTAATCATCCATAATAATAAAATTGTTATAGATCAACCTTCAATTGTTGCAATTGAACGTTCATCGGGTAAGCCGATTGCCGTCGGAGAGCAGGCTAAACATATGCAGGGTAAAACTCACGAGGATATCAAAACGATCCGTCCTTTGAAAGATGGGGTGATTGCTGATTTCCATGCTTCTGAACACATGATTAAGGAGTTTATCAAAAATTCCTGGCATCAAAGGTAAATTCATTCAACCGGCATTACGAATTGTAATCTGTATCCCTTCTGGTATTACTGAAGTTGAAAAAAGAGCGGTAAGAGACTCTGCTCAGAAAGTAAATGCAAAAGAAGTAAGGCTTATTTATGAGCCAATGGCAGCGGCAATTGGAGTAGGGATCGACGTACAAAAGCCTGAAGGAAATATGATCATCGATATAGGCGGAGGTACTACGGAAATTGCTGTAGTCGCTTTAGGAGGTATCGTATGTGATAAATCTGTGAAAATTGCAGGAGACGTATTTACCAATGATATTGCTTATTACTTAAGAACTCACCATAACCTTTATATCGGGGAAAGAACAGCTGAGAGAATCAAAATTGAAGTAGGTTCTGCAGTAGAAGATCTTGATGTAGATATCGAGGACATCCCGGTACAAGGTAGAGACCTTATCACAGGGAAGCCTAAAGAAATTATGGTTGGATACAAAGAGATTGCGCGTGCATTAGACAAATCGATCATCAGAATCGAGGATGCCGTAATGGAAACCCTTTCTCTTACACCACCGGAACTGGCAGCTGATATTTACAAAACAGGTATTTATCTTGCCGGAGGAGGAGCGTTATTAAGAGGTCTTGCGGACAGAATCCACAAAAAGACAGGTCTTCCTGTATTTGTTGCTGAAGATCCGTTGAGAGCTGTAGTTCGAGGAACAGGTATTGCGCTTAAGAATATGGATAAGTTCAATTTCTTAATTAAATAATTTTAACTTTTTACGACTTTATATCTGAATGGGATTTTTGCTGAGATTATTTTCGAAGAATACTCTTTTCGTCTTCTTTATATTCCTGCAAATTATTGCTCTGGTTTTGATATTCTCAAGAAATGCCATGCAGAGATCCTGGATTGCGGGCCAAACGGCAGCGTTCAATTCATGGGTTTCCGGATATATTGATGAAGGAGTTTCTTATCTGAAGCTAAAACAGATCAATGAAGATCTTGTGGCCCAGAATAAAGCCCTTATGACTGAACTCTACGGAAAAGACGGATCAAAGAATCCTGTTTTTAAAAGAGTTCATGATACCATTGGCGGTGGGCAGATTTATACTTTTGTTGATGGAGAAATTGTTTTCAACAGTATCAACAGAAGGAACAACTATTTTACAATCAACCGTGGCCGCAGAGACGGAGTCTTTCCTCAAATGGGGGTAATGGCGCCGAGAGGAATCGCGGGAATTGTAATCAATTCTACAGATAGCTATGCATTGGTTCAATCCGTGTTAAGTGTAAACAAGATCAGAATTAATGCCGCGCTTAAAAACTCAGGGTATTTTGGTACTTTAACATGGAACGGGGATAACTCAAGGGTAATGCACCTGGCAGATATTCCGAAATATGTTGCATTAAAGATAGGAGATACTGTTGTTACAGACGGTAAGTCTGCTATTTTCCCTAAGGGAGTAACCATTGGTACCATTGCAGGATACTCTGTGGACAACAAAACCGGCTTCTGGGACATTTCCGTGGAGCTGAGTGAAAAAATGGGAGCGTTGAATAAAGTGTATGTAGTGAAGAATCTTAAGAAAGCAGAAGTGCAGAAGATTCAGGACACTATGCAGGCTGTAATAAAAAAGAAAATGATTAGCAGAACTTTATTTACAGATATATTGATCATGATCTTTCTTGTTGCATTACAGATTTTTGTACTCAACAGGATTACACTTTTCGGGAAATATACGCCGGTGTTATATCCCGTGTTCGTTATGTTCTATCCGTTTTTCAGAAATAAATTTCAGTTCCTGGCATTGAGCTTTTTAATAGGGCTGTCTATCGACGGTTTTCTTTATTCATGGGGAATCAATGCATTTGCAACAACGTTGATTGCTTATTTCAGAACGTTGATCTTCAGGACTTCCACAGATACGTCTACAGACTTTTTCTCATTTCAGTCCCTTCAGTGGGCGCAGTTTTTGCTGTTTTTATTTTCAAGTATTTTCCTGCATCAGCTTTTAGTACAGTACATTGAATTCTTTAAGTTTAGCAGGTTTTTGAAATATTATTTAATGTGTTGGTAACAAGTGTAATTTCATTTATCTTTATAGTCATCTACGCATTAATATTTAAAATCAAACAAAAAGTTTGAACACACGTTATTTAAAAATTTTTTCCATTCTTGTTGTCATCGCCCTTATTTTTGTGGCGAGGCTTGCGTATTTGCAGCTGTTTACAGACCGTTATGCACTGAATGCTGCGAATACATCCATTAAAACAGAATATGTTATTCCACAGCGTGGCGTTATTTTTGACAGAAATGGTAAAATCATGGTAGGTAACCAGCCTGCTTATGAAATTTCGTTTACGCAGGCTTTGATGAAACCTGATTTTGATACTCTGGCATTTTGTAGTTTAATGAAAATTACAAAACAGGATTTTATCAATAAAATCAATGCTATCAAAAAGGAGAAATATTATTCTAAGCTGACGCCGATGACTTTTATTAAAGACCTCAGCAGAGAAGATATTGCAAGAGTTCAGGAAATTATTTTTAAGTATCCCGCATTTAATATCGTATCAAGACCCCAGCGTCAATATGAAGTATCCACATCCGGGAACCTTCTTGGGTATACGAGTGAGGTAAATGAAAGAGATATTAAAAAGATTCTACCTATTATTTACCGGGAGACTTCATCGGGAAAACCGGTGTTGAAAAATCCTACGAAAAAGAACTTCGTGGAGTAAAAGGAGTAAAATATATCCAGAAAGATATCAGGCTCCGGAATATTGGATCCTATAAAAATGGTGCCCTGGATAAAGATGTTATTACGGGTAAAGATATTACATTAACCATTGATTACGACCTTCAGAGAACCGCTGAAGAAATGCTGGTCAATAAGCATGGTGCAATTGTAGCCCTGGATCCTAATAACGGGGAAGTACTGGTTTCTGCAACCGGACCGGATATTGATCCGAATCTTTTTACCGGACCCAATAAATCCAAAAATTTATATGCTCTGTCCAAAGATACACTTTACGAAAACAAACCCACTTTTGACCGTGCATTACAGGCAGGATATCCTCCAGGATCCACTTTTAAACTGTTGACTGCTTTAGCGGCAATGCAGATGGGAGTAATGGATGAAAAAACCATTTTCCCTTGTGGCGGCGGATTCTTCTATAAAGGGAAAAGAATCAAAGGTCATGGTGGAGCAGATCCGCTTATTCCTTCTATTCAGGTTTCCAGTAACTGTTTCTTTACTTATGCATTTATTGCGATTATTAAAAAATACCCGGGAAATCCATCAAAAGGTGTTGATGAATGGAAAAAATCATGAGCAGTTTCGGAGTTGGAGAATTTTTAAATAATGATTTTGCTGTTGGGGCAAGAGGCAGAATCCCTTCAGGAGATTTTTACGAAAAAAGATTTAAAGCCATCATGAAAGCCAGTGGTTCCCAGAGAACTGATTTCAAAAACTGGGATGAAATGTCAACCGGTGCTATTTATAACGGGATGGGGCAGGAGACGTATTGGTAACTCCTATTCAGCTGGCCAATTATGTGGCGGCAATTGCTAACAGAGGATGGTATTACACTCCTCATATCGTAAAAGCAATTGACGGGAAGCCAAATCCTGATCCAAGGTTCAAAGTAAAACATAAAACACTCGTAGATCCAAAACATTTCGAACCGGTTCTGAAAGGAATGGAGGCTGTGGTTTTAAGAGGAACAGCCCGTGGTTTGAAATCCAATGATTTTACGCAATTAGCCAAAACAGGTACTGCACAGGTACCGCAGGGAAAAGATAACTCAATTTTTGTATTGATTGCTCCTGCAGAAAAACCTAAAATTGTTGTAGTGGCAGTAATGGAGCACGCAGGATTCGGTGCTACATGGGCAGGTCCGGCTTGTACAGTGATTGCTGAAAAATATATTACCGGTGATTTAAAAGAGAAAATCTTTACAAGAAAATGATCACCTCGAGTTTCATGCCTGAATATAAAAGGCAATGGATTGCAGACCTGAAGCGTAAAGGATTATATGTTGACCCTAAACCTGATTCTATTAAGCAAAAAAGAATTAAGGATAGCCTGGAGTTGGTAAAACAACAAAAAGCAAAGCTGCAAAAGAAAATAGAAGAAGCTAAAAAAAATAACACTGCTAAAAAAACTGTGAAGCAATGAAATGGACGGAAGGAATAGATAAACTGGGCCTTGGGCTGTATTTCCTGCTTTGCATTTTTGCGATTGCAAATATCTACAGTGTTGATCAGAAACTGGGAGAAAAGCAATTGGTTTTCTTTTGTATCTCCCTGTTTGTGGGTCTTGTCATATTCGTGGGAAGAAGCAAATTCTTTGAGAATATGGCTGGTATCATTTATATTGGTGGTGTCCTGCTTTTGATAGGGCTTTTTCCGTTTGGTAAAGAGATCCTCGGGCAGAAGAACTGGTATAAGTTCGGCAGTTTTACCATGCAGCCTGTGGAGTTTGCAAAAATCGGAACGGCATTGATGCTGGCCAATTATGTTTCAAGCCCGGATTTTAATCTTAAAAATAAAAAATCTCTCTGGATGGCCCTTGCGATTATAGGAATTCCGGCTGCGGTTGTTCTTGCCATTCCGGATGTTGGTTCCATGCTTGTGTTTATTGCATTCTTTATTGCTTTATACAGAGAAGGGCTGAGCGGCCTTTTGTTCGGGATAGGATTTATTTTTGCCGGAGTTTTTCTGATTTCACTGGCTGTTCCTCCGGTTTATGTTGCGGTGGCAGTTTTAGTCATTGCCGGTGTTCTGATTGCCATGAATTACCACAGAATGTCATGGGATGTGATTTCTATCTCCGGAATTGCAGGGTCTGTCCTTTTGCTGTGCGGTCTGGCTTTCGGGTCTCCTTATATTTTAGAAAAGCTTCCTAAACACCAGAGAGAAAGAATTGAGGTTCTTTACAAAGGAGAAAAGGCGTTCAGGGATACTTCAGGATACAACTTATTATATTCCAAGACGGCTATTGGGTCAGGAGGACTTTGGGGAAAAGGTTACCGTGAAGGTTCCGTTACCCAGGGTAAATTCGTGCCGGAGCAGGAAACCGATTATATCTTTTGTACAGTAGGAGAAGAATGGGGCTTTTTGGGAAGTGCAATTCTTATTTTATGCTACATGGTTTATATCGGCAGGATATATTACCTTGCAGAGAAGCAGAAATCTACATTTAACCGTGTTTTTGGGTATTGCTTTGCCTCGATCCTGCTGATGCACTTTTCGATTAATTTAGGGATGGTTATGGGCCTTTTCCCTACGGTTGGGATTCCTCTTCCGTATTTTAGTTATGGAGGAAGTTCTCTACTGGCTTTCTCAATGATGACTTTTATTTTCTTCAAACTTAATTATTCCGATAAAAACAGTCTGGTGTAACTGCTTTCAGGCGGTGATGTAAAACCGCAAAAAAGTATGGTAATTATCTGTTTTGTAAATCTGCAGATTGCGGAGTATATTGTCATTTTATAATCATTTAAATTGATGAAAGAAGCTTACATCCTCGATCAGGATTTCGTAAATACAGACGGCTCCCAGTTAGAAAAAGGGGAATACGAAAACTGTACTTTCAGCAACTGCAGCTTTGAATATCTGGATCTGTCTGGGTTCAGTTTTACAGATTGTGAATTTATTGAATGTAACCTCAGCATGGCAAAACTTGTTAAGACATCTTTCCATGAAGTGCTTTTCATAGAATGTAAAATGTTTGGGCTTCAGTTTAATGATTGCAATCCGTTCGGATTATCTTTCAGATTTGACGGCTGCGCTTTAAATAATTCAGTTTTTTATCAGACATCTGTCAAGAAAACAGTTTTCAAGAATTCCAAATTAATTGAAGCAGATTTCACTGAATCTGATTTATCCAATGCCGTCTTCAGTAACTGCGATTTTTCGGGCGCTGTTTTTGATGGCACAAACCTCGAAAAAGCAGATTTCAGGACTTCGGTCAATTATTCCATAGATCCGGCTTTAAACAGGCTTAAAAAGGCCAAATTTTCGCTTTCTGAAGTACATAGACTGTTATATAAGCTGGATATCGAAATTGATAAGAATAGCTGATTTCTGAAAACAGGCGGCCACTGATGGGCAATAGCTGATATAAATATGGCCATTCTATACAATTTATATTAATCCTGCTATCTTATGATTATGACTTTGTTATTCTGAATACAGACTAAAAGTCTGCGAACATGGTTCAGGAGTGAAATGAAGAATCCGGGCTTCAGATGAGATTCTTCCTTCGTCAGAAATCGATGATTCGAAGTAGCCGAATGACACTGGTGTAAAATTGTTATTCGCCTAAAATAGAATGAGCAGGTTTTAACCCGCTTTTCTTTTAAATATATATTTCAAGGCTTAGCCTAAATTATCGTAAAATATCACATATAAAAAAGCCATCAGGATTCTGATGGCTTCATTATTTAAATCAATTATTTATAAAATTAAAAATTTGCTGGTGTAGCTGGAGTAACAGCGGCAAGATTGTTATAAGCTTCTCCTTCTTCGTTGATTACTCTCTTGGCAAATCTGAATTTAGGTCCCCAATAAGAATCATTCAGTGAAGAAATCATTACTCCTTTTGATGTTGCTGCGTGGATAAATTTGATCTCCCCATCTTCAGAAACACTTTCTACAATACCTACATGAGAAATTCTTCTTCCATGAGAAAAGAAAATAAGATCTCCCTTCTGTAGCTCTCCTCTTTCTACTCTTTCTCCTTCCTGAGCCTGAGAGGCTGCTACTCTTGGTAAGCTAAGACCTGCTGCTGCCCCGAATACGGAAAGAACAAAAGCTGAACAATCTATACCGTTTCTTGTAGTTCCTCCGTATCTGTAAGGAGTCCCAAGGTATGTTTCAGCTTCTTCAAGGATACCATCAATGGTTTTATTATGTTTGACTGCTTTTGCAATCTCAGAATTCTTAATTGCTTTTTTCGCGTTGGCGATAGATGCCGCCTTTTCAGCAAGGAAAGAGTCGATAAGTTTTTGCTTATCCTGCTCCATTTTTTGTTATCTATAGAAGCTAGTTTGGCATCTGTTTTGTATTCTTTTGTGTAAGTTGCTGGTTTTGAAACCACATAATTTGTAGCACACGATTGCAATGAAACTGTAGTAACTAAAGCAACTAAATAAAACAAAACTCTTTTCTTCATATATATTTGATTATCCGTGTTAAAAAGGAATATTTATTTTCAAAAGCATTACAAAAGTAGAGATTCCGAGCAAAAGACCCCTGTTATGATAATTATCAGGATCTTATTTTAACACTATTTAACATATTATTTACATATGTTAAAGAAAAATAAACCGCAACAGCCTATTTTTGGTCAGTGTGCGGTTTTTTTATTAAGATTCTTTAACAAACTTATTTCAGTTTATCCTGAATCAGCCTATTTCTACATTTTTAAGTCTAAAAAAGCAAGTATAAATTTTGTTAATAAATATTTGGCTATAAGCCTATTTAGGGGCTTTAATTCTAATATTCTGCCCATCACGGATTTCTTCTGTTGCAGTCTTGACAATTACATCACCCGGGGATACGGGGCCTATAATTGTTGTGGTCTCACCATTGGCAATTCCTGATGTTACAGGGATCCAATGGGCAGTATTTTTTTCTACTTTAATTACAAATACTCCAAGGGTGGAATTAAGTACAGCAGAAGAAGGAACTGACAAGGATTTGCTGTTTTCGCTTAAAGGAAGAATAACATTGGCTACCATGCCCGGTAAAAGCCTTTTGTCTTTGTTATAAACATCCATTTCTACCCACTGAGAACGTAATTTACTGTCCAGCGCTCCTGCAAATCTTGATACTTTTGCGGTGAAAGTTTCTCCGGGAATAGATAGGATGGAGAACTTAATATCTCCATTTTTATTCAGCAGTCCGGTATAAGATTCAGGAACATTAACCACCAGACGTAATCTGTCCTGCTGTACAAGGCTGAACATAGGAAGGTCAGAGCCTTTCCCTGATGGTCCTACATACGCTCCGGCACTTACATTTCTTGTTGCAATATTTCCACTGAAAGGAGCCCTGATCTGCAGGTAGTTTTTAACATCTGCAACTTCCCGGTAGGATGCTTTTGCAGCCTCCAGTTGAGCCAGGTCAGATTTTTGTGCTGCTAAAGCCTGCTCCAGATCAAGAGCTGAAATGGTTCCGGGAGTTTTGCTCGTTTCTTTTAAACGGTCATATTTTGCTTTGCTGGCAATATACAGAGCTTCTTTTGATTTTAGAGCTGATGAGGCTGCACTCTGCTGGGAGCTGATCTCAGGAGCTTCTAAAGTCGCCAGTAACTGACCTGCTTTTACTTCGTTTCCAACATCTACATATAACTTTTTAACAAAACTGCTGACTTTGGCATAAACATCCACTTTCTGATAAGGCTGCAATTCTCCGGGAATTGTGGTGGATGAAGAAAAATCATCCTGTCTGGGATTAACCGTTTCGATTTCCGGAGAAGCGGGGTCTGCAGGCTTTTTAGTTTCTTTCTTTTCTGCATGACCACAGCTTTGAAGGCTGAAAATAAGTATTGCCGGAATTAAATATTTATATAATCGGTTCATATTTTATTTTTAGTAGCTTAAGGTTATTTATTTAACAATTTCAGGCATAAAGTGAATGCTTTCCTCATCTTCAGGATCAAGGGAAACACTTTGGGTAGCAGCTTTTCCCTGTCCCCATGCAAATGCCAGCGGAAGGATAAAAGGGCGGCAAATGTAGAGGCAATCAAACCACCGATAACAGCTCTGCCCAATGGTGAAACCTGATCTCCTGCCTCTCCCAGTCCTAATGCCATAGGAACCATCCCTACAACCATTGCCAAAGCAGTCATCACGATAGGTCTAAGTCTCAGGGCTGCGGCTTCTCTTGCGGAAAGTAAAGCATTTCCATTATGTTTTCTTAATTGTTCTGCGTTGGTGATTAACAGTACGGCATTTGAAATTGAAACTCCTACAGACATAATGATTCCCATATAGGATTGAAGGTTTAATGTAGATCCGCTGATGATTAATAATGCTAAAGATCCAACCAGAACCGCCGGTGCAGTTACCAATACTACCCCTGAAACTTTGAAAGACTGAAAGTTGGCCGCAAGCATTAGAAATATCACAACAATAGCAATGATCAGGCTGCTTTGTAAGCTGCTCAGGGTCTCATTTAAAGTCTGGCTTAAACCAATCAGCTGTACATTGAGTCCTCTTGGAAGCTCTCCCACGGTATCAATCACTTTTTGAACATCTTTTGAAGCAGTTCCTAAATCGGTATGATTAAGGTTGGCCGTAACAGTAAGTGTTGGCATTGCCCCCAGGTTGTCGGTTTCCCCATATGTGAAACTATTTTTAATCGTTGCTACATCACCCAGATTCGGTCTGTTTGAATTTTTCTGCAATGGAATTCCTGCAATTTCTTCTTTGCTGTTCATTTTATTTTCAGGAATCTGAACCTGTACATTATAACTGTAGCCTGCTTTTTCATCCGTCCAGATATTTTTTTCGGTAAATCTTGATGATGAGGTGGATGCTACCAATGAACGGGAAACGTCTGACATATCTATACCAAGCTGGGCCGCACGAATACGATCGACATGAATGTCAAGAGCTGGATATTTTATGGACTGGCCTATCTGAACATCTCTTAAATATGGAATTTTTTTAAGTTCACTTTCTATTTTTTGGCATACGCTTCATTCACACTTTTATCCCTTCCTGATAACCTCACTTCAATAGGAGTAGGAGATCCCTGGCTAAGAATTTTTTCTGTCAGTTCAATGGGTTCAAAAGATAATTTCATGTCAGGATTAATGCTTTTGGCTTTTTCTCTGATTTTATCTTTTAAATCATCCATATTGGTATGGTAATCTTCATTTAGTCCCACCTGTAAAACGGTTTCATGTGAGCCTGCCATCCAAAGATAAATAGGGCTTACGGAAAAAAGAGTAGGATGGGTACCTACATATGCAGATGTAATTGAAACATTGTCTTTTCCGACAATTTCTTTAATGGCATCTAATAATTTTAATGTCTGCAGCTCGGTTTTTTCAATTCTCGTTCCGTCCGGAATACGCATTCTTACCTGAAACTGACTTCCGTTTACCTGAGGTAAAACATCCCGTCCGATACTGTTTAAGAATAAGGCTACCATTATCATCATCAGGATAATATAGGCAGAAACCAATATTTTTCTGTAAGGCATGATTCTATCTAAAAACTTCAGGTAACGGAACCGGATTTTTTCAAACATACTTACTTTCCCGTCACGGTTGCTGTCTTCGTTTTGCAATAAGATTTCTTTCTGGCTCCATGTATCATTCTCATTGCTTAATCCTGCTTGCTGCAGTTCTTCAGAGTCTGTCAGAACATGGCCGTCTTTTGCTTTGTGGTGTTTCACTTTCATGATCCAGTTAGCCATTACAGGAACAAAGGTCTGTGCAAGGAAGTAAGAAACAATCATGCTGAAACCGATGGCCAATGCAAGAGGCAGGAATAATGATCCCGGAATTCCACCCATTGTAAATGCAGGAGCAAAAACAGCCAGAATACAGAATAGAATCAACAGTTTAGGAAAAGCAATTTCTTTACAGGCATCCCAGACGGCAAGAGATTTAGGTTTCCCCATATCCAGATGCTGGTGAATATTTTCTATGGTAACGGTACTTTCATCAACAAGAATTCCAATGGCAAGGGCAAGCCCGCTTAGAGTCATGATATTAATAGTCTGGCCGAAAAGGTTTAAAAATAAAACGGCTGAAATAATAGAGGTCGGAATCGTAAGAATTACAATCAGTGCACCTCTGATATCTCCAAGGAATAATATAACCATCAATCCGGTGAGAATGGCTCCGATGGTTCCTTCACTCAATAAACTCTTAACAGAATTGATGACATAGGTAGACTGGTCAAATTCAAAGCTGACCTTTACATCATCCGGAAGGTTAGACTGAATTTGTGGCAACTGTTTTTTCAGATTCTGAACCACATCCCAGGTAGAGGCATCGGCACTTTTAGCAATGCTCAGATACACCGAGCGGCGTCCGTTTACCAGAGCATAACCAGAAGTCATATCTGCCCCGTCGGTTACTGTGGCAACATCTCTTAAGTATAGATTCTGAACACTGCCTTTATAGAGAGGGATATTTTCAAAATCTTTTACATTTTTAATCATCGTATTGGTAGGGGTGATATAGTATTTATCACCTATTCTTACGTTTCCTGACGGCGCGGTCTGATTGTTCAGCCTCAGTGCTTCTACGAGCTGATCTGGCGTCATATTATGTTGACGAAGCAAGTCCGGATTGGCATTAATCACCACTGTCCGGATATTTCCCCCGAAAGGAGGTGATGAAACAATTCCCGGAATTGAAGTAAATGTGGAACGAACATAAACGTTGGCGAGATCAAGCAGTTCATTGTTTGATCTTTTATCACTGCTTAGAACAAGCTGTCCGACCGGAAGTGTGGATGCATCAAAGCGAATGATAAAAGGAGGATTTGATCCCGGAGGAAAAGCGGCCTGAATTCTGGTGGAAAATGAATTCAATTCTGCCGCCGCCTGAGCCATATCGGTTCCGGGATAGAAGTTAATTTTCATTAACGTCAGTCCCTGAATATTTTTGGTTTCAATACTTTTGATTCCGTTGACAAATAGGAAAATGTTAATATATTGTTTGGCGAAAAATGCTTCCATCTGCTGAGGAGTATATCCGCTGAAAGGGTGGGAAACATAGATTACCGGTAAATCCAGTTTTGGAAAGATATCGACTTTAATAGAGTTCACGGACCGGATTCCAAAGAAAAACAGACCGGCAACAATCACTAAAATCGTAATGGTTTTCTTAATGCAAATCTTATTAAGTTCATTGAGATACTATTGATTATAATTGATATTAAATCTTACAGTTCATTTTCAAACACAGAGAAATCTCCCATAGCCGCTGCTTTTAGCAGTAAGGCATTCCATACATTGCTGATGGCGATATCCCTGTCGGTTTCTGCTCTTGCCAGAGCGTAAATAGCCTGGGACAAATCCACAAGATCTGTCAGTCCGTTTTTATATAAAACGGACCTTTGGATATAGGCATCATTGGCTGACTTGAGCTGAACCGGAACCTGATCATAAATCCGGATGGCGTTTTTCCACTTGTTATCAGATAAATCCAGCTGGGCTTTTAACTGTTGCTCTGCGAGGTCGTACTCATGTTTTAATCCCTGGCTTACATAATCCTGAGCGCTTATTTCCTTTGAGAGCCTGTAGGTTTGTGTGAAATTCCAGGAAACGCCAATCCCAAAGAGGTAGTTGCTTCTTGTAGGATGAACCCCGTCCCAGTAGGAGGAGGAATAGTCATTCTGATTTTGTGCATAGTTGCTTCCGAATCCTGAACCTCTTGTCTGAAAGATACCTACCATAGAGAATGATGGATAATACTGTGTCCTGAGGAGCTGTTTTTCCTCCTCGCTTACATCAATTCTGCTTTTGTATAAAGCCAATAAAGGATGGCTGTCTAAAGAAGAACTCGTTTCTGTAGGGAAATCCGCCGGAATTCTTTTCAGTAAAGTACTGTCCAGTACAAATTCCTGAGCCGGAATTCCCAATAGCTGGGCAAGTTTATTTTCCTGCTCCTGTTCGTTGTCTTTTGCTTTGGTGTAAGTGATCATTGCATTGGCGTAATCTGCTTTTGCAAGTGATAAATCTACGCCGGGAACGAGGCCGTTTTTTTCTTTAACCTCAACAATTCTTCTGATGGTATCAGTCCTTCCCAGATTCCGGGCGTATGAAAGTTTTAATTTTTTTGCAGCTAAAACATTCAGGTAAGCGGCGGTTACTTTTATTTTGTGCTGAAAGATTTCATCAGATAAATCTTTGGCATCCCTCTGGTTTTTAGTTTCGGCAACTTTCACTCTTTGTCTGGCTTTTCCAAAAGCGAAAAATTCCCAGTTGACATTAGCCAGGTACAAGGCTCCGAAAGAAGCATTCCAGTTTTGATCAGGGAGGGGAAGTCCGGATGAAGCTACTCCGTAGCCTCCAAATCCATACAGCGGACCGTTTTGTCCGTTGACGGTTCCATAGTCCTGCTGTAGGCTGATATTCAGGTTAGGCAGGTATTGCCGTTTTGCCAGTTCTATCGATTCCTGCGATGATAGCCGGTAAGATTCTTTGGCTTTAATGGTTCCGTAATTATGAACAGCAGTTTCCAGTGCAGATTGCAGCGTGAGGACCTTCTGTGCTTTTGCTGTGTTGAACAAAAAAACGGATGATAAGGCGAGAATAAAAATTCTTGAAAGCATCTAACGTATTTTCTTTTTTCAAAGTAAAAAATACATTTTGAAGCAAATTTGAAGTTGAAAAATTAATGTTGATGGTAATTATTTAGCAAAATTTACCATCTGTTCTACGGGTTCAAATGCGATGGGATTTTCAGCCGGTATTTTTTCAGAAATTGAAGTTCCGTGCAGTTTGTTACCGTCAAAATATACCGTTATGCTGTGCCATCCGTCTGCAAAATCATAATGAACAGCAAAATCATTTACCTCACAGATCTGCTTGACAATAGAAAGTCCCAGACCAATGCTTTCCTGTGACTGATTACTTTTCTTGAACCTTTTAAACAGTTCCTGTGTGGGAACATGAGGAGGGAGACCGGTATTATTGATCTGAAAGTAATTTTGGGTCAAATTTATTTCAATTTTTCCCCCTTCAAGATTATGGCGAATGGCATTTGAAAGAAGATTGCTTAATAGAATTTCTGCTAAAGTAGGATGGATCTTAATAAAAACATTCTTTTCGCAATTTCTGTGTAAGGTAATATTTTTTAAGGCTAAATGATCGGAATACATGCATAGTGCTTCTCTTTCCACACGACAGAACTTCAATTCCTCGTTGGTGAGAAATTCATTGTTATTCAGTTTGGTAAGAAGAATTAATGAGCGGTTTATTCTGCTTAATTTATCGATGGAGTTTTGAATGTCCGTTAATAAAACCGCTTGATCTTCATTGATCTCTGTTTCTGCCAGCAGCTCAATTTTACTTTGAATGATGGCTAAAGGAGTCTGAACTTCATGTGAGGCATTTTCTGAAAATTCTTTGACAGAAGCATAATCCTCCAGGGCTTTGTCTGTCATTGTTTTCAGAAATTCATTTAATTTTTAAACTCTTTGGTGCTTGTGGGTAAAAGGTCAAGCCTTTCTTTTTTCTGAATGCTGAATTTCTGAAGTCTGTCAATTGCATGGTGAAAGGGCTTTAATATAAATTTAGACAGAACCCGTGCTGTAATAAAAACAACGGCTGTGATTAATAAAAGTTTCCAGAAAAGGGCAATCAGCATTCCGCCCATTATTTCCTTTGTAGCTGTGATGTAAGCGTATGAAGAAATTTTATAAATCCTGCTGTTGATGTCTGCAAAAGAATTGATCTGGATTTTACATTCATTTCTGGAAACGCCCTGATCTTCAAGACAGGTGTGTATGACTTGTGGTTCTACAGGAATATTTTTACCCTGGAATAAACTTACGGTAATAGGCAGCCCCTGTGAGGTTTTTGCCGGGGCTTCTCCTTTCCGGAGCTGATTGATAACATAATTGTTGACGGTTTTCAACCTTTCTATCTCAACGTTATCCAGTCTTTTTTGATACCGGTATAGGATATATACATGCTTACGGGGGTAACCAGCAATACAATGGCGATAAACCAGACTGATATCTTATTCAATAAACTCATGAATCGCTATATTTTAAAGCATTAAACTTGTAGCCTAATCCGTAGATCGTTTCAATGTAATCTTTTCCCTCTGCAGCACCAATCTTTTTTCTGAGATTTTTAACGTGCTGATAAACAAAATCAAAATTGGCTAAATTATCTGTATAATCACCCCAAAGATGATTGGCAATAGACTGTTTTGATAATACACGGTTTTTGTTGACAAGAAAATACAGCAAGAGTTCAAATTCTTTCTGGGTAACTTCCAATCTTGTCCCGTTAATAATAACTTCGTAAGTGTCAGTATTTAAAATGATCTCATTGAATTTGACTTCACTGTAGCCATCCATTTTTTCTCCGGTAAACGGCTCTTAATCTGGCGTGCAATTCCGGTAAATGGAAAGGTTTTGTGATATAATCATCAGCACCCCGTTCCAGTCCGTTGATCTTATCATCTAATGCATTTTTTGCAGAAATAATGAGAATTCCGCTGCTGATTTTTTCGGTTTTAATGTAATTCAAAATGTTTAATCCGTTTCCGTCAGGCAGCATTATATCCAGCAAAATGCAATCGTACGAATTGAAGCTGAGTTTTTCCAGGGCTTCATTGTAGTGATGGGAGCACTCACAGATATAGTTCTCGCCTTCAAGATAATATTTCATACTTTGGGCAAGTTCGTGGTTGTCTTCTATGATCAGGATTTTCATAACGAAAACAAAGGTAAAGTTAAATTCTGTATCAAATTTGAAGTTATAGAAGTCTTTGTCTATGAGTGTTTTAGGTTAAATAAAAAATTCCCCGGAAAACGGGGAATTTAAACTAATATGGAACTTTACAGGTGTTATTTTGTAAACAACATTTCTCTGTATTTTGTCATCGGCCAAAGCTCATCGTCAACCATCATTTCCAATGCATCAGAAGCTTCTCTGATAGTATCAAATAACGGTTTTACTTTATTACAATAGCTTTCTGCCTGTTTTTGGCTGTCTGATATGCTTTTTGCTGCTTCTCTGGCTTTGATAAGATCTTCAACACCAAGCTTAATTTTAGAAACATTTTCAGAAATGCTTGTAATTAAACTCATCTGTTCTTTTGCCAGCGACTTGAATTCTTTATCTCCAAAGATTTCTTTAAGACCTTTTACGTTTTCAATTAATCTGTTCTGATAATTTAATGCAGAAGGAATGATGTGATTTCTTGCAATATCACTTAATACTCTTGCTTCGATATCAATAACTGTAGAATATTTTTCTAACTTGATTTCGTTTCTTGCCTCAACTTCTCTGTGGGTGAAAATACCCATCTCTTCATAAAGGTCAAGGAATTTCTTATCCATTTCCTGCTTTAAAGCTTCAGGAGTTGTCTTAAGGTTGTTCAATCCTCTTTTCTTGGCTTCTTTTGCCCAGTCGTCAGAATATCCGTCACCCTCAAACATGATGTTTTTACACTGCTTGATGTATTCTCTCAATACATTAAAGATGGCTTCGTCTTTCTTAAGCCCGGTTTCAATTAAAGCATCAACTTCTTTCTTGAAATCGTTCAATTGCTTTGCTGCAATGGTATTCATTACGGTCATAGACTCTGCGCAGTTTGCAGAAGAACCTACCGCTCTGATCTCAAATTTATTTCCTGTAAATGCAAATGGAGACGTTCTGTTTCTATCAGTATTGTCTAATAAAATTTCAGGAATCTTTCCTACTACATTTAATTTTAATTCTGTTTTTTCTTCCGGAGATAATTTTCCGTTGGTTACTTTTTCAAGTTCTTCCAAAACGCTGAACAGCTGGCTTCCGATGAATACGGAGATAATTGCCGGTGGAGCTTCGTTAGCACCTAATCTGTGGTCGTTGCTTGCAGATGCGATACTTGCTCTTAAAAGATCAGCATACTCATGAACTGCTTTGATCGTGTTAACAAAGAAAGTTAGGAACTGTAAGTTTTTCTTAGGGTTTTTTCCCGGGCTTAATAAGTTTTCGCCTGTATCTGTAGCTAAAGACCAGTTATTGTGCTTTCCGCTTCCGTTTACTCCTGCAAATGGTTTTTCGTGGAATAAAATATGGAAGTGGTGTCTGTGAGCAATTCTTGCCATGATATCCATCAACAAAGAGTTGTGGTCTACAGCAACGTTTACTTCCTCAAACATTGGAGCCAGCTCAAATTGGTTTGGAGCTACCTCATTATGTCTTGTGGTTACAGGAATACCCAATTTCATACATTCGATCTCCAGCTCCTTCATGAAGTTCATTACTCTTGTAGGAATTGAACCGAAATAATGGTCATCAAGCTGCTGTCCTTTGGCAGGAGAGTGTCCTAGCAAAGTTTTACCTGTTAATACAAGGTCCGGACGGGATTGGTATAATGCTGAATCTACCAGGAAGTATTCCTGCTCCCAACCTAAAGTAGGAGTTACTTTTGTTACATTTTTATCGAAATACTGCATTACGCTGGTTGCAGCTTCGTCTACAGCATTCAAAGCTCTTAAAAGAGGTGCTTTATAATCTAAAGTTTCTCCCGTATAAGAGATGAAGATGGATGGGATACACAATGTGGTTCCCATGATGAAAGCCGGAGAAGTAGGGTCCCATGCGGTATAACCTCTGGCCTCGAATGTGTTTCTGATTCCTCCGTTCGGGAAAGAAGACGCATCCGGTTCCTGCTGAATCAATAAATTTCCGCTGAATCTTTCAATAGCTCTTCCTCCTTCGATAGGGGTGAAGAAAGAATCGTGTTTTTCTGCGGTTGTCCCTGTCAAAGGCTGAAACCAGTGAGTATAGTGAGTTACTCCTTTGCTCATTGCCCAGTCTTTCATTGCTACAGCTACCTGGTCTGCAATGTGTCTCTGGATTTTAGTCCCTTTTTTACTGCATCCATAATAGACTGGAATGCTTCTTTCGTTAAATATTCTCTCATTGTTTCCTCTGAGAAAACATTCTGGCAGAATAATTCTGATAATTTCACAGGCACTTCAATAGAGTTATCTCTTCTGAAATCCTTAAATGGTAGGGTTTCTAACGCTTTGAATCTTAAGGTTGACATAAATGGGTTGATTTTTTACAGGGCAAATTTACAAAAAAAATGAATTGAAAATATTTCCACCCTAAAAATTTAAGGGGTATTTTGAAAATTTATATAATTTAAACAAATGTTTGGTGTTTTTTAACAGGGGTGTTTGGTGATTTAATGTTTAAAATGTGAGATTTTCAGCCTGTTTATAGAATATAGAGTAAATATACTACATATTGTACAATTAACAATAATACTGAAGGATTAAAATACTTATTAAAAGACAGTTAAAATAAAGTGGGTAAAGATTTCGTATATTTGTGTGAAATTTATTTTATGACAAATTCTAGAGCAAGAGAAACAACGGAGGCTATTGAAAGATTATACATCTCTATGAGACACCTGTTTTATAGAGGATTTTTCAAGCCGGGAGGAGTTTCAGGAGAGAGTATCAGAAGTTTGTTGAAAACCATCAATCCGGAAATTTACGGAACCATGAATATTCCTAGCAAATTGGAATTGGATGGTTTGATGTATGTTTTAGACAGGCTTCCGGAAGGAATTGAAGAATGTGCTTTTATTCATCTTACATCTGATGAAGGGTTTGATAAAGGAAGTTTCGAGCCTATTGTTCCAAAGAAGAGAAGAAGAAACTGTTATAGAATAGACGAACACCAGATGAATATTGAGGTTCTTTTGGGCCGTTCCGAAATTTATGACATTCTTACCCACCTGACATTCCTGTTTATAGAAGCTGATAAAATCCGTAACCTGGCATTCATCCAGGATGAAAACTGGAAACCGACACGTGCTTTCAAAATTATTGAAGAAGTGGTGAAGGGGAAAAGAAATTCAGCAGAAAAGAAAAAGAAGTGGCGCTTATTCATCTTTCTTCTTTAATAGGAAGATCTTTTGATGAAACTTTAAGAGCTTACAATACTTTTGGTGATGATCATAATCCTGACCGTCTTTTCAAAATTATTTACAACTTAGGAAAGGTAAGTCTTGAGGATGCAAAAGGAAGCAGAGAAAGAGAAATTTATTTCAGCTCTATTTTAAAAGAGAGAGTGGGACACCATTATTTTGGTGAAAAATGGGCTAACAAGGTGAAAGAGGTTTTATTTGAAAATAACCTTCACATGCGTCCCCTGCATATTATTTCTGCCAATATGCATTCGGTGAAAAATATGCTGTATGCCAATCATGCACTTAAGAAGAAACAGCATCATGAAGTTGATTATAAACTGTATGAAGAGATTTCAAACAAGAAAGAACTTCGTGATAAAGTTTTAAAATATGCTTTGGAGGAAGGGATGATTCATATTGCGGACAAGAGTGGAAGTAATATTGATGTCCAGATCATAGACCTCAGCAAAACAGATCTGAAGAATACTCCGTTTGCAGACATTAAGTTCTCAGGAGATGATGTTGTAATGGTTTTTGATTATGCTTTCGGGGAACAGGCTTTCGAGGTGATGGATGAATTGCTGAGACCTTTTGAACATAAAGGAGAAGTGTACATGATGCATGTAAAATCCGTTTCCATCATGGGGAAAGCAGGTATTCTTACCGGAGCGAAAGGAGATATCATGATTCCTACTTCTCATATTTTTGAAGGAACTGCAGATAACTATCCTTTTGAAAATGCTTTAAAACTGGAAGATTTCATCGATGATGAGCTGAGAGCTTTCGAAGGTCCAATGATTACCGTTCTGGGAACCTCTCTTCAGAACAAGGACATTCTTTCTTACTTTATGAATACTTCATGGAAAGCTATTGGGCTTGAAATGGAAGGGGCACATTATCAGAAAGCCATTCAGGTAGCTTCCAAGATCAGACATCATATTTCACCGGATCTGTTTGTATGCTATGCTTATTATGCATCGGATAATCCGCTGGAGACAGGAAGTACACTTTCTTCAGGCGGTCTTGGACTTACAGGAGTGAAGCCAACATACCTGATTACTTTAAGAATCCTTGAAAAGATCTTAAGAAGCGGAAAGAAAGAAGCTTCGACTAAAAAATAATTACATTTTTAAGATGACTTTTCTTTATAAATTAAGAAATAATTTCATGAGCGTATCTTTTATGCTCATGATTTTTTTGTATCAAGTTGTAATGTAAAAGAAGAACAAAATTTTCCTTTTTACCAGCAAACGAATGAAAATAATTGTGGCCCGGCTTGCTTAAAAATGATTTTTGAGTATTATGGAAAAATCTATTCGGAAAAGTACTTAGGTGAAATGACTCATGTCAATAGTAATGGAACAACTATGCTTGAATTATCTGATGCCTCAGAAACGCTGGGATTTAAACCTGTAGGACTAAAGGTTGATTTTCTGAATCTGAGTAAAAATGTAAATTTACCATGTATTGCTTATTGGAAATCTAAGCACTTCGTAGTCGTTTATAGGATAGAAAATTCAAAAGTTTATGTAGCAGATCCGGGAGACACCTTAAAGGTTTATGATAAGGATGAGTTTTGTAATTTGTGGGAGGATCCTCAATATATTGGTGAAAAAAATGGTTATATTTTAGAAATTAATAAATAAAATTATGAGCCCAATCTTACAATTATCAAAAAGATTCCGAGAAGTTTTGCTGGATGGTCTCTGGATCGCCAATACCAATTTTAAAGATCAGCTTTCGGATGTGACCTGGGAACAGGCTGTGACAAAGATTGGTTCTTTAAACACGATTGCAATGCTCACTTTTCACATCGATTATTATATTGCAGGGATTGTGCATGTCTTTGAGGGCGGAGATCTGGAGATAAAGGATAAATTCAGTTTTAATCTTCCACCCATAGAATCACAGAAGCAATGGGAAGACTTGCTGGGTAAGCTTTGGGAAGATTCTGAAAAGTTTGCAGCATTGCTGGAACAGATGCCCGATTCTAAGCTTGATGAGGTTTTTGTGGATGAAAAATACGGAACCTACCAAAGAAATATCGACGGAATGATAGAGCACAGCTATTATCACCTGGGACAGATTACTTTAATCAAAAAACTCTTGAAAAGCCGATAAAATATCCTTGTCAAGGTTTTAACCCTTGTCAAGGATCACAAATAAGGCTTAAAAGAATTTAACAACCCGAATTAAAATTCATCTAAAACCATATTAAACAGAATAAAATCTCAAAATAACTCCTATTTGAGGTTCTTATTTAAATTACCTACCTTTAGAAAAAATAAAATTTTAAATGAGAAAATCGGCTGCAATCATTTTTGCGTTTATCATTTCACAATTTCAGGCTCAGCAAGGAGCTTACTATCAGCAGGCTGCGAAGTACAAGATGGATATAGATGTCAATGCTGAAAAATTTACCTACCAGGGAAAACAAACGATAGAATACACCAACAATTCACCGGATGAGCTGAATGTGGTTTATTTTCATTTATACTGGAATGCTTTCAAACCTAATTCCATGATGGATCAGAGAGTGGCTTCCCAGGGAAAAACGGAGACTCAAGACTGCAGAAAGATGGCATTTCAAGACTTGCTTCCATTCCGAAAGATCAGGAAGGTGCTCAGAATATTCACTGGATTAAGCAGAATGGGAAAGATCTGAAATTTGAAGTTCAGGAAACCATTATGAAAGTGTATCTGGCTGAACCTATCAAACCGAATTCTACCACTACCTTTACAATGGATTGGGATTCCGTGATTCCTCAGCAGATCAGAAGAAGCGGAAGAAATAACAAAGAAGGAGTTGACATGACAATGACGCAATGGTATCCGAAAATTGCAGAATACGATTATGACGGCTGGGCAACTTTTGATTATCTGGGAAGAGAATTTCATGCGCCGTTCTCCGATTTTGATGTTACCATTAAAATCAATAAAGATTATGTAGTAGGAGCGGGAGGCATTCTTGAGAATCCGGCGGAAGTAAAAGGATATGATTCCAATGCTAAAGTAAAAACTGAAAAAGATAAAAAAGCAACCTGGAAATGGACCGCAAAAAACATCCTTGATTTTGCATGGAGTGCAGACAGAGATTATGCTGTAGAAAGCTTCAATGTTCCGGAAGGCCCGAAAGTATATCTGGTATATCAGAAAAATGATAAAACAAAAGCATGGGGTGAAGCACAGCCTTATATCACCAAGTATTTTCAGATCATGAATTCCCATTTCGGAAAATATGTATATCCTACCTATGCATTTATCCAGGGAGGAGATGGCGGAATGGAGTATGGGATGTGTACCATGATTTTAGGGGAAGCCAAAAGCATTAAAGATTTAATGGGCTTAATGGCTCACGAAGGATCCCACTCCTGGTATCAGCAGATGCTTGCCACCAATGAGTCGGTACGCCCATGGATGGATGAGGGGTTCACAAGCTATGCGGAAGGTTATACGATGTATCAGCTATTCCCTGAAGATCTGCCGAATCCTTTTGTTGAAAGATTAGATGCTTACAGAAAGTTCGTTAAAAAAGGAATTGAAGAACCTGCAGTTTGGTTAGGGGATCATCACGATAACGGTACATCTTATACCTTTGCTTCTTATGTAAAAGGTGAATTGTATCTGGTGCAGCTTGGATACATTATGGGAGAGCAGAATCTTGCCGAAACCCTGAAGCAATATTATGACCAGTGGAGTATGAAGCATCCTTCAGACAGGGACTTTCTTCATATTGCGCAGAAAGTTTCCGGGATGGATCTGAAATGGTTCCACAATTACTGGATCAATACGACAAAAACCATTGATTACGGAATTAAGGATGTAAAGTACGACGCAAAATCAACTACGATTACCCTTGTTAATAATGGTCAGGTACCAATGCCGATTGATTTCGGAGTGATGACAACGGATAAGAAAATTGTTACCTATCAGATCCCAATGAATATGACTCATACATGGAAAGAAAAAGATGTGTATGGTGAGTTTAAAACAATGCCTTACTGGCCATGGACTCAGAAAGAATATACCCTTACTATTCCTTATACAAAATCTCAGTTATCTGTTCTGGGAATTGATTTCAGCCAGAGAATTGCAGATGTGAATATGGAAAATAATTTTGTAGAGGTGAAATAACGATAAACAGATACAAAGAAAAATCCACAGATGAGTCTGTGGATTTTTTATTTTATTCCAAATTGCTGTACCATCCAGTGATTGGGATGATTTTGGATGAGATCCTGTCTCAAAGCTTCATCTTGGGTATTTAAATAACTGTAAACCTTTAAAGGAATAGAATCCGGATATTCTTTCAAACCGTTTGCGACCGTAATTTTTGCTTCTTCTTTTTTGGAGCCGCTATCCAAGGCCTCTGCTTTAAAAATGTAAATGATTGCCGGGACCTTTCCATATACTTCTTTTGTTTCACTTTCCAGGAGATTCATGGTTTCAATCTGAAATACAGGATTTGAATTTTTCCTTCCGCTACAGTCTGGCTGATATGCTGCTGATACATCAGAAGAAGGTAAAGCAGGTGTATATTTTTGGTATTAGGATCAGAAACTGCTTTTTGAATTCTGTGTGCCAGTTCGGGAGTTACTTCATCATTGTCAGCCTGAAGATTTTTTTGATAAAATTCGTCCATCAGGTTATACACTGCCCTATCCTGGGAATCAATTTTTGAATGACTCTTTATGTTTTGTAAAACGCTTGCCATTGAGTTGCCGGATTGCGCAAAAATACAGGTGCTGAAGCATAGTAAAGTACAAAGGATCAGTTTTTTCATGAGATAGCCAGAATAATAATATTGTGTTTTAAATATACTGATTTGTTCCGGAGAAAGAAAAAATAAGGGTGTTATTGTAATTTAGTTTTGATAATGACAGGTTCTTTTTTTAAAATGATTAAATTTAATCCCTCAAAATCAAGCAGGAATTTCAATTATATATCATGAATTTCTTCTGAAAAATATGTCAATGAATTCAATCGTAATCAACGTAGGGAACAGCAATATCAGATTTGGTCTTTTCAATGGTGATAATTGTGATATTTCGTGGGTAATCAATACAAAACCATACAGAACAGCAGACGAACTTTATGTGCAGATGCTGATGCTTTATCAGACTTATAAAATTGAACCCAAAGAAATCGATAAGGTTATCATCGGATCAGTAGTTCCTCAGCTTACCAAAGTAATGAGCTCAGGAATCAAAAAAATTCACGGAACCACTCCTGTAGTTGTCGACCGCAATACTCCTTCAGCAGTACAGGCTAAATCCAAGCAGATGGGAACCGATATCTATGCGAACCTTGTAGCTGCACATAATTTATATCCTGGTAAGAAAAAGATTATTATCGATTTCGGAACTGCTCTTACGGCAAGTTGTGTAGCGGAAAATGGAGAGACCCTGGGCGTAATTATTGCTCCCGGAATTGTTACTTCTCTGAATTCTCTGATCAACCAAACCGCTCAGCTCCCGGATATCGAACTGAAGAAGCCGAAATCTGTCCTGGGCCTGGACACCGTAACCTGTATGCAAAGCGGAATGGTATATGGCTTCCTGGGAATGGTAGAAGGCTTTGTCAGCCGTATCAATGAAGAAGTAAATGATGATTGCTTTGTCGTTGCAACAGGAGGAGTTTCTCATATCTATAAACCTTTGACAGATAAAATTCATGTGATGGACAGGCTTCACACCCTGAAAGGACTTTATTTCCTTGGGAAAGATTTATAAATAAAAGAGTAAGGTTCAGGTTGAATCCGGGTAATACCTTAATCTTCACCTCAACCTTAATTTTAAAATAATGAAAAAATTTCCGATTATACAGACAGAAAGGCTTATTCTATCAGAACTGGAGGAGAAGGATATTCCCTTTATCGTTGAATACCTCCAGCATAGAATTTTTCTGATCTTACCTCTAATATTCCTTATCCTTATGTAGAAAATGATGCCCGGATGTGGCTGAAAATGTCTAAGGAAGCCTTTGATAATCATACCGGATATATTTTTGGAATCAGGAATAAAGAGGGGCAGATCATTGGAGCGATTGGGCTTCACGATCAGGATGATGATAAAGCGGAATTAGGCTACTGGATAGGAATTCCTTACTGGAATAAAGGGTATGTAACCGAGGCTGCAAAAGCCCTGATAGATTTTGGTTTTAATGAATTGGAGTTTCATAAGATCTTTGCTACTCATTTCCCTCATAACCCCGCTTCCGGAAGAATTATGGAGAAAATAGGAATGAAGCAGGAGGCTGTTCTCATACAGGAGGTGAAAAAGGATGGAGAATATTTTGATCTGGTAAGATACTGTATTGTAAAAGAGTAGAAGAAGTTTTAACAGTATAAAAATTATAAATAAAAGCCGGGAATATTTAACTATTCTCCGGCTTTGTGTTTTTAAATTATCGTTTACTTTTGAAGAATTCTTTAACAATAGAGGAACATTCTGCTTCCATAATGCCTGTGATAACTTCTGTTTTCGGATGGAGAGAAAGATGTTTATTGATAAACCCTCTCTGTTCATCGCGTGCTCCAATGACAACTTTGGAAATCTGAGACCAGGAAAGCGCTCCTGAGCACATGACACAAGGTTCCATGGTTACATACAATGTACAGTCTTTTAAATATTTTCCTCCAAGAAAGTTAGCTGCCGAAGTTATGGCCTGCATCTCTGCATGGGCAGTGACGTCATTCAATGTTTCGGTGAGATTATGGGCTCTTGCAATAATCCGGTTGTTGGAAACCACCACACACCCGATAGGGACCTCATCTTTTTCTAAAGCGGCTTCTGCTTCCTGCAATGCCATTTTCATATAATATTCGTCTGTAAACATTTAGTCCGTTATCGTTAAAGTTAAAGGAAGTTTGAAACGATAGGTAGTAGGATCGCCTTTTATCGTTGCCGGAGAAAATTTTTCTGCCAGAGAATATAGGGCAATTTCCGCCTGCCTGTTAAAGGTGAAATTATTACCCTGTGCATGAACATTGCTGACTGTTCCATCTTTTTCGACAATAAAATCCACATCCGTTTTTATCGTTTTTTCTTCAGAATATACCCCGTCAACATACAGGAGATTGGCAACTTCCTGCCTCAAAGAATTGATCCCGCCCGGGTAATCTGCAATCTTTTCAGCGTCTGTAAACTTTCCAGGTGAGGTCTGAAAACCGGGATTCCTGATGGTCTGAAGGTCTTCCAGATTTCTGACTTTTAATAAAGCTCCAATCAGTGCATTATTTTCAATGCTGTCCATTTTTTTCATGAAAAAAAGAAAATCACCTTTAATCTCTGCTTTTTTTACGGCATTGGACTCGGCATCAAATTTCTTTTTGAATTCTTTGTTCAGCATGTTCCTGTGCTGGTTATAATAACTCTTTACAAGCCTGAACTCTTCTTTCTGCTGTGCGAGAAAAAAGGTAGAAATAAAACAGCTGATGCCAATGAATAAGGTTTTCAATAAGGGTATATTTATGTAAATATAACAAAAAATATGAAATAAGTCCTTTATGATCAGCTTTCAAGATAACGGTTCAAAGATTCCTGTAAATGATTGCGGATTTCTTCAACTAAAGCTTTCGGCTCCAGAACGGTTACTTCTTTTCCATAAGAAAGAATCTCCTGCATAAAGTCATAAGTAGGATGGAGGAAGAACTCAAAATAGATTTCATCCGGAGTTTCTTTGGTCTCTTTCTGGGATTGATGAAGTGGGAAACTTCTGATGTATTCTCCCTGATGGCGGCTGCATTTCAATACGATATTCTGTGGTTTCTGTTCTGCCAGATTCATGACTCCGAATGCATTTTTAAAATGCTCTCTGAAGTTGTATTTGTATTTCTCCCTGAACTGATTTTTAGCCACATCAAGATAATTGATCCTGTCAAGCCCGAACGATTTTAAAACTTTATCTTTTGTATCGATGGCAATAAGATACCATCGGTCTTTAGATTCTTTTAAAGCCAAAGGATGCACTTTCCTGGAGGTCATCAGTTTGTTTTTGTAATTGTAGTGTTCAAAAGTCACCACTCTTTTATTGCGGATGGCAAAGAACAGGTCATAAAAATGTTCCACACCCGTTGGTTTACGGCTTTCAAAAAAGATAAAATCTGAAAAATCCGGGTGAAGGTTCAGCGCATTGCTTACCTGAAAGGACTCAAGAAGTTTCTGATTGTATTCATCCACTTCCATAATCGGGCGGCTCTCGATATAATACCGGTTGTCACCCTTCTTTTTGTTATGAATGGAGAGATTGAAAAGATCTGAAATCTCCCGGATATCCCTTTGCAGAGTACGGATAGAGTAGCTCTTGATTCCTGCATCCTGGAATTCAAAAGAGTTTAAAGATAGTCCTCCAGCTGGGAATAAGTAGCCGGAGAACTTTCTAATCTTTTAATAATTAAGGCATATCTTGTCAGATAAAAATCTTTTTTCATTTCTCTATTTTTAGGTGCAGCAGCGCTGCGATTCATGGTAAAGTTTTATAAGACAAATATATGCGGTTCATGCGACAAAACGTGTCGTGTTTTATTTTTGTAGTAAAGTTTTGTTATATAAACTTATTGGAAGTGTGTTAAAAATTCTTCCTTACAAAATTTTTAAAGTCAAAATTTTGATGTTTAAAATATTTATCTTCATCAACAACAGTGTATTTATCATTTTTATCTTTTATAGCATAAACAAACCTCGGTTTGTCATCTCCTAAAAAAGAGGCCATATGAAGAGGAACTCCACTATCTAAAAAGTATATAAAAAAAGATTTATATTCATTATCATATTTTTCTTTACTATTCACACTAAAATGCCATCCGTCATGTTCATAATATCCATCATTGCCTAATGAATATACTTTTACTTTATCTTTTGTTGCTGAAGCCGTTTGCAAATTATAAGCTTCTTTAAAGACATCATCAACTACTTTTAATCCTATTTGTATGATTTGTTCTTTTGTCGGTTTCATATTTTTAATAATGTATATTTAATTTTTTTAACTCATTTTTAAATTCCATTCCAGCAAGATAGTTATCAAGCTTTATATCAATACTCTTTTACCCATTCTTTAGTGTCTGGATTCCATTCTAAACATTAATTCCAATTGTGTTCAATAAGATTTTCAATCTTAAAATAATTATCCAATTAAATAGACACTACCTCTTAAATTTTTATAAATCATATAATGATCAGGTCAATAAAAAACCAGCAGTAAAGATACTGCTGGTTTACTCAAGAGTTATACTCTTTTGTTTTTTTGTAAATCTAATAATTATTTATAATCAAATCTGTCTTCATCAGGATACCAATAACCTGTTAAACATAATGGTAAAGTATTATTTTCATAAGCTTTTAATTGGTCTTCCAGATTACCTGACGTACTAAAAGTAACCACCCTTCCCGCTTTTTTTCTACTAAAAATGGTCCATTACCTACTAATGACTTATTAAAATCACCTGTTAAAAGATATTCTTTAGAATCATACGAGTATACATTACCATATGGCGTTATAATAACTTTATCTATAACTACTTCAATATTTTCTCCTCCTTCACCTAGTTTTTTTAAAAAACGTTCTGCTATGATGAGCATTTCTTTTTCTGTTAACATATTTTATATTTTTATTACCTTACAATTAAATACTTAAATCCTCCCTCTTTTTCGGATGCATACTGCTTAGTATATTTACTTTCTATAAATTTAGCAAATTTCTCGTCTTTTAAAGCAAAAACGACATATTCTCCTGTCTGGCCATCAAATAGATGTAATTCTCCTCCTTTCTTCATTCCTACAAAATAATGCCCCTTAGTGGATTGGCCAATTATTCCTCCAGGACCCTTTACGTTTTCTACAGATTTTACTCCATAGATAACTGCAATCTCTCCTTCTTTCATCAACTCCTTTAGCCTACCAAATGGTCTGGCTGGCTGAAAGTGACCTCCTCCAAATTTTGGGGCAACTTTTTCAAATGTTTGGTATCCCGATTCCTTTGCTAATTTCAACTCTCCAGTTTTGAGGAAATTAATCACAGATTCTACTACATTTCCACAATTATACTTATGTACTTGAGCTATTATATCATCTTTTAAATAATGGTTAAAGTAAGGCATTGCTTCCTGTATATGGTCAAAAGGATTTTTAACTTTTTCTGAGAATTTTTTTAACCCTTCTCGAAATGCTTTAACCTTTTCTGCATCACGAGTTGCAAATAATGATTCACCTGCTATATGCCCTCCCTCGTGTTTTAGTTCTTCTAAAGCATGATCAATCTGTTTTGCTTCCTCAGCATTCTTTGCAGATTTTCTGATTTCATCCTCATGCTCCAGAATTTCTTTAGCACTTTTTCTCAATCCATTATGAATTGCTACAGAAAGTTCACCGGATAAAGATAATAATTCCAGCCAAAATAAATACTCAGATAATGATTTGCCCCATGAGGCATCTCTTGCTCCGGAAAGTTTCAGTAATGTATTGACTGTACCGCTGGTAATTTCTACTACGGCTGCTGTTGCTGCTACGGCCTTTCTTACATTCGCTACGGCTCTTCCTGCTTTACTTACAAATCTAAGCTTCTCTGCCTTCGCTGCAAATTTTGCCAGATATCTGAATTTTCCAATGTTTCCTACTCCGGAAACGGTAGTTAAAATATCTGCAACATATTCTGCGCTTGTAATGACGTTACTCCAGAACTGTTTGTCACGGTTGGCTTTCAACATAAAGGCTGGGACAACAGAATCCAGCTTCATTTCTGTTTCCTGATTTTCAATATCCTTAAGATAGATAGGATAAAAAGGATGATACCAGAACTGATCTATAATAGGAACCTGCGTAGGCACTAGATTATCAGTCTTCAGACCTGGCCTCATTTCAATTTCTGTTTTTCCCGTATCATATAAAGTTTTTATCAGCCTTCCTTTTTGCTGATGGGTCTCAAAAGACATACTTACATTACTGAAATAAAACCCGAAAGCTTTTTCAGAGGCATAAGGAAGGAATAAAAGGCCGTCGGTAGTTGCAAATTCAGGATTTTTTCTGTATCCGGATATATGAACCTTGACTTTTTCCATACCTGGCTGATCAGTTTTGCAAATTCCATGAAATTTTCACCATTGATCCTGTCATAAATAAATTCAAACTTGGAAATATTTTTGTCTCCGTCCTTTATTGTCTCTAGGAACCAATTCATGAGTTTTACTTCCTGTCCTTCTTTTTGCAGAATAATTTTTATGAGTTTTATAAAAATGTTTTCTTCCGCAAGATCTTTTTTATTTGTAAGGCTATCCCTTCTTACAGCCATTTCCATAAGTTTCCATAGGAAGTCTTCATTAAACATTACAGCTACAGATTCCGGTAAATAAAACAGCGTTTTCATGGCATCATAGTAAGCAAGGGTACTTTTACTTTTAATACTGTCTTCTATTTTATGTATAACCTGGTTCATAAACTGATCTCTGAAAGAATCTCGCTGGGGATTGCTGTTATCTCCTTTTTCTAAGGAGAACCCTTCACTAAACAGGGTTTGATCTAAAAAAGTAAGTATCCCGCCGATACTTGTAAATTTTAATATAATGGAGCATTCGTCATCATATAGGAAGAACTTGGGTCTGTATCCTTTTTCATAATATCTGTATTTTAATATGAAATTCTTTAGCCCATATTCTATCTGAAGAAAGGGAATCAAAGTCATTCTGCCTTCCTTTTCAGATTTCAGAACCTGAACCTTCTTTCCGGATTATTCCATAAATATTGTTCATCATCAAACAATATTTTTATAATTTTCCCAAAAGTTGTCACATGATCAGTATAATCGTAAGTATAGGTGTCATTTTCTAAATCTTTCAGATATTTTCCATTGGGGTCATAGTATATATTGTCTGGAAAAATGGTTACAGCCTTTAGACTTTCAGAATAAATGACAACTAGATTTTTAACGGTATCATAAATGTAGGAACTAGTTCCAAATTCTATAGGAAATTCGATAAGCCATTCATCTGATATAGTTTCAGTGGTTTCATCTAAAAGATTGAAATATTTTCCATTGAGGGTCTTTACATAATATTTATTATTTCCGCCGGTTTTCAGCAGATAAATGGCTTCAGCATTATGGCTATTCAGAATACCAAAAATTCGTTTGTATTTATTAAAGTCTGTTTCAAAAATGTTCTTATTGACATTATAAGCATTACCATCATCTAAAGGTGTTAAAAGAACTTCAGTGGGAGGCAACGCATTTTTTGCACTTTCTTCAGACCTTCGATAGAGCCTGAGAAACTCAATGATTTGTTCAAAATCAGTCATTTTCGTTGATTTTAGAATTTACGGATGATAATTCATTTCCCGGAAAAATCATCGTAAGCTTATTGTTGTAATAATGCTTCTGAATTGTTTCTTCATCCAATACGAGAAGATCCAGATAGTAATCTTTATCAAGGAGTGTGTGGGCATTTTTAAGTTTGCATTTAGCCTGTACCAAAACATCCCAGTCTTTTCCTTCCAGCGTGTCCCATTTATCAAATGGTACCCTGCCTCTGCTTCCGAAAAGAAATATCTTTTCTACAGCAGTAATATCATCAATCTTGTCCTTTAAGGTCGTGAGGATATAAGGCAGCACTTTATCGTGCTGCCAGATAGCCTCGGGTTTTACCCGGCTCATGGTTTTTTGTTTTTAGATTAAATTAAAAATCTTGATAGAGAGAGCTTTTCAGCATATTCTTGGGCATCAACCAGCTTATCGTCTTTGTCAAAAAGTCGGTTGGATGAACCGGTGAAGAAATCATCAGCAAATTTCAGGAAAGTAATTCCATCCGTTGTAAAGGCTAATGTGTCTGACATTTCTGTATAAGGAGGTTTGACAAATTTGAAATTTTTGATTTTGTCTATGTCCACTCGGATCGTAACTCCATTCTCGGTATTGGCAAAAGCTTCAATGCCATCTATTCCTGAAAGTCCGGAAGCTAAAGCTCCATAAACCTTCACTAGAGAATCTGTTTTGGCCCATGTTGCGTCTCTTACAACCTCAATGGTTTGTCCCATGCATTCGTATTTTCTAGGAAACTCCCTGCCTGGTCAAGATCTCCAATGGTATTATACGAGCCTGTATTATCTAATTCTTTCAGAGAGAATTGGATCTGTTTTATGCTGGATTTGTTTCCCATTAAAGAATTATCTTTCACGAAGTTACTTTCCGTGATCACCTCTCCCGGCACTTCAAACTCGTTAGGATCTTCAGCACTAAATGGTAAAGCATGCGCTACTTTTAAGCCGATGCTTTCAGCCTGAAGAATATTTAATGGAGTTGGAAGTCTGGTAATCCAGGCTTTTCCTTGTTTTATGCCTTTAGGCTGTTTCATTTCATCTACAATAGATAGATAAAGAGAATCTCCAATGACAGGAACTTCGCCTCCATTCCAGATTTTACCTGTTGCCATATAGAACTGAACGGCATCTTCAAATCCCGGACGTACCGTAGCAACAACTCTTGCCATACCACTTTGCAGGAATGCTCTGAATAACGGGTCTACATCTTCAGCCTGGTAAAGATTTGTCCATTCCGTTTTATTAGCCCAATAGTAAGGATACAGATAATAAGAAAGGTTTTCCCATTCAAATGCCTGTTCCATAAACTTAAGGAAAGCTGTATATTTATCCAGTTTTGATGACAGGTCTGTTTCATAATCTGTAAAGGTACTTCCGGTAGTTAGCCCTGCCATACCATAGCCATGGGTAGAATTGGCTGATCTGTTGATCATATAAGAGATACAGTTTTTACGGAGTACCGTATTCTCGATCTGACGATAGAATCCTGGATTGGATCCTTTAATCTGGATACCGGTAGCTTTTTCTTCCGCTATTTTCTGTTCGTACACTGCCAAAGCCTTTTCATAGCTGTCAATAATGGCTTTGAATGTTTTCTGAAGCCATGCATTTCTTGCTTCTGGAGTAAGTTCTAAATTCAGTTTCAGAGTACCCTGCATAATTGGGCTTTCTCCTGTAGCAAAACTAAATTCCAGTTTATTTTTGATATTCAGGGTTGTTGTTGTTCCGCTTACCTGTGTACTGTTCGGTGAAGAAATCCAGTAAGTACCTTGCCCTCCAATGGTCATGAAAGCCTGATGAGCTCCTTTAAAGCTGTGTGGATAGGTTTGGAAAGTATAATCAACAGTTTTTAATAAATAACCTTCCGGAACTTCAACTTCTCCGTTTCCGTTTACAATCTGAACCTTGTCATCATCTTTTCCTCCGAAGTTTCCATCGCGTCCACTGAATGATTTACTTATAGCAAAGGATTCTGCAGGTCTCTCATCAATTTCGGCATTGTATTTACTTATCCAATATTTTAATGCAGCTTCGTTACCTAAAGATGAATAGTTTTCTAATGGCAGATAGCTTGCTTTTCTTGGGTCTTCAGGTTTTACAAGATCGCTCTTCGTTGCTGAATTGTCCAATGTCATTCCCAGCGTATGTAATTTAGCAGGTTGAGGAATCATAAATTCGAACATCAGACGCTTACCGTAATTATAGATCTGGTTTTTCATAAGTTTGTCTACCCAACGGAAAACACCTACAACATGCTTATCTCCTTTGGTATTGTCAAAGCCGTGTTTGTTATTCTCTTCGAACTCTTCAATGATCTTTTCAATTCTTTCCTCATGAACTTTTGTGACTACTCTGTCTAATGCTCTTGCTGTAATATCCTGAGCTTGGGTAAGTGCTTGTCTTGTACTTTCTTCTTTGGAAGAATGAGTGGCATACCCACCGGCAATTCCTGTACTTATTGTTGCCCCCATTGCTCCTGTTCCAGTTTTCCAGGTGGCATCAAAATGTGCCTGTACATTGGCATCTCTGGATTCCTGCATCATTTTGGCAATCTCAGTCTGCATTTCAAATCTGGTTGCAGTAGTAGTGTCCGTAAGTTTTTCTCTTTCAGTATCTGAAGATGTAGTAGTGGTGTTTTCGCTTCTTCGTAGTCTTCTTGTTGCCTTTTCACGGTACTCACGGGCCATTACGTTTTCAATATGAGCCACTTCCCCTTCTACATAAGCATGGGTAGTCTGTTCTACTTTAAGATAGTCAGCAATACCGATTTGCTTAAATCCAAATCCGGAAGGGATATAAGAATCATCAGGTTCCTGAACAGGATCTTTAATTTCATTTACAAACTCGAAAGATGAGGTGTAGCAGGACTTCATTGAAATAATTCTTGGGAAGAAAGTCGTTACCTTACCATTGGTAAAGGTGATTTTAACATCCATTGTAAAGTTCTCTGTTTGAGAAATGTATACACCGTCTGTTGTTGCGCTTCCTAATAATTTACTTAAGAAAATCTTATTACCAACACGGCTTTTTTCAAAATAAGTACCGGAAATAGGTCCTGCATTGGTATAGAAAGTATAGCTCATACTTGCTACATTCCAGGAAGCATCAGGAACATCGATAGATAAGTCCAGACACGTATTTCTTAAAATATGCCTTGGGCATAACTGATAGGTAAAAGGAATCGTTTCTACTCTTGAGACAGGAAGAATGACTCCACCAATACTTGTATAGCTTTCAGAATTATCCATGATATTATCCAGAATAACTTTATTGGCATTCTCCGTAGCATTGGAAATAATGTCTTTTAATTCATTGAACGTATTTCTTCCTGCCAGCAAACTATCAATTAGTGATGCGTCATCAATCCTTTCTTTCTCTGGCTCTGAAAAATCATATTCTAAAAGGGATAATACTGTATCAATACTGTCGGGTTTCAATCCACTTACAAGAGTTCTCGCATCTACTTCAGGGCGGAACGAGAATTCAAATTTCGGAAGCTTCGGATAAGGAATTTCTTCCGGTCTGTTACAAGGATCTTCAGGATCATAAGGCAACTCAGGATTTCTGATCTCACAATATTTTCTCCTTGCTTCTTCTACACGGGCATAATATTCGTCAAGGATGGATTGGTTGGATTCGTTATGTTTTTCTTCACTGGCTTTATATTCTCGTGTATATTCTTTTTTATAGCTGTTCTCAATAAGAGACATCTCTTTGGTTAACACTTCATATCTCTTAAGAAGAGCCTGAGCTTCCTGGATATTTTGCTGCTTTTCCATGTAAGAGGACGGTGATGTAACTTCTCCCGATTCTTGTTCCTCCATTTTTGAAGTAATGCCAATAGGGTTGGCATCCGGAGTATCCAGCATCAGTTCTCTAGGAATTACAACTCTTGCGGATAATAAATCTTTGTATTCATCCTCGGCCGGAGCTGAATTTTCAGGGGTAAGGGTATGGGCTGCCAATAAAACCTGCATCAACCCTTCTTTAACATAGAAGTCTTTATGAGTGGCAATCTGATAAATTAGGTTGTTCCATAAGTTGATAAGATCGGGAAATGCATAAGAAGAGGATAGTTTTACCTGATTCTTTTTCCCATTAAATTGATTATAAGAACAGGTGTTTTTATTTTTTGCAAGCCAAAGTGCGTAATCGTACACAATACCATAGGTTTGTTTCAATGCGTCCATATCAGCAATAAAATTGGCATTTTGGGCAAAAACAGCAGCTCTTTCTTTTAACAATTCCTGCTTGGGCCTTGTTCCTGAGGCTACAGGTACATAAAATGTATTGTCGCTTTTTAAAGAATCCGGAATCGTAATGAATTTTTTATTTTGTTTATCTTCATCGGGTAATTGCGGGCTTCTTAAGCTTACGAATCTGAAAAGTGTTTGTGATGGGTTGTTTGTGTTCATAGGGTTTGTTTGTTTATAGTTAATAATTCCTTCTCCTATTAAGGATTTTCCGACAGTAAATGCGGATTTTGTTGATGTATTATTTGTTGGCATTTTGTTTATTTTTTTGTATACTCAAGAGTTAGAGTAAACGAGTTGATACGGGAATAGTCATAATCAGGGATGTTCAATAGTTCTATGATAGCCATTTCCCTTTCGATGGTGATGTAGGCTTTTGTTCGCCATTGGTTACCTGCAAATGCGGTTTTAAGATCATACCATTCTGTAAACATTTCGTTGGAGATAATGGTTTCGAGATCCGGGAATTCAGCCTTCAGATCAATTTCACCTGTCCTTGGAATCTGATCCAGATATAAGGTTTTCTTGTAAACAGGCTTTCCGTTGATCCATTTTCCACCTGTCAGCTCTTCATGGGTACTGTAGGAATGCTGTTTGTCTGCATATTGTTTCTGGATGTAATCATTTTCCTGGGCATTGTCTCCGAAATAAGTTTTAGAACTTAATCCTCTTGGTTTTGTCGATTCATCTTCTATAAATACCGGTTCATCAGGGGTTGAGCTTGCAAAAATTCCTTTTACGGCTCCTCCATTGGTTTGTCTTAGGGCGGCACCTACATCACTCAGCATCAAACGTGAACCATGGCCGTACGCGAAAACTCCATTTTCTTTACTTACATCCACGCTTGCAGCATTCGTTCCATCTAAATTACCCGAAACCATCATTACAGATTCTGAAGATAAGCCGAATGCATTCTTTATACCGTCAACTTCATTTATTCTGTAAATGATTCTCTCTGCCGAATCTTCATTTGTGAATTGAATATTACCGGTTACAGGAGTTCCGTAGGTTCCGGCTAGCGGAACAAAATCAGTAAAGTCTGATAAATTTTTATACCCAAATACATTACCGGCATTCAGAACAGCTACTTTTGTATAAGTACTGTCGGCGAGAGGAGTTCTTCTTGCAGAAACAACAGCGTCAAAATCAAGTGTTCTTGCGGCAAAGTCGCCACCAATTAGAGGAGTAACAAAATCATGACGCCTTGCTACCGGATTTGATTCAATAACCAGTTTGTTGAATGTTGAACCTCCTAATGGTGCATTACAGCCGATAACCACATTGTTATCTCCCCAAACGCCCATTGCATGAGTAGTAGAAGCTGCATTGTAGCCGATAAAAGTATTGGAGCCCCATGCGCCAGAAGTTGTAACTTTTCCGTGTGTCTGACCGGCAAAAGCTCCCACAAATGTATTCTGAACCCCATGTGTCAGCCAGTATCCGGAGCCAATCCCTAGAGTAGTGTTGTACTTGCCGTCAATATTCTTAACACCTGCTTCGTCTCCGACATAAGTACATCCTAGAGCAGTTGTGGAGTTTTTGCCTGCCTCAGTTCCAACCATTAAGTTATAGTTTCCAGTGGTTAAAAGTGAACCGCTGTTTACGCCAACAAGTGTATTCCAGTCTCCGGCTGTTAAATTGGCGCCTGAATAACCTCCTATGGCAATATTACTTAGACCGGTTGTTAAGTTTGGAAGAGTATTATACCCAATTCCAATTCCATATGTTCCTGTGTGGTCAGGATTCATATTTCCAAACCATAATGAATACGTGTTAGGGTTGAAATTTATTTCACCGGCCCTGCCTTCATTCGGTTGGAAAATAATAGGTTTGGTTGTTCCGTTACCTCTGTCGATAACATTTTGTAAATTATCATTCCCATTAAAGACAGGTTTATCAGAAAGATCATTATAGCTGCCTGTTACAGCCACCTTTTTTACCGTGACTTTTTCCTGTCCTTCCTGGGACAACGTTACACTTCCATCAGAATTGGTGGTTGGAATGATACTGAATTCCGAAAGATTAATGTGAAAGGCTGAACCATCATTCTGGGTAATCGTAATAATATTTTGAGAGGCATCATATGCCGCATTCTCAATACTGATATCACGGGTTACTAAACTGTTTAAATCTACCGATTTACTCTGCTGTACACCATTCTCACCTGTATAAAATACTGTCAAGACATTTCCGTTCAATTGCGGAGCCTGAATAGACGTCTGAGTTTCAATTTTATCTTTCCAGAGCTGTGCATTTTGCGGAGTTAAATTGGATGCCGTCACATCTGCTTTTTGAGTAAGATCATAGTCTAGTTTATCAGCCGGAATTTTTTCATCTTTATGCCAGTATGACTCCTGCCACTCCCAGAAATCTTCCTGTACCGGAATATCTCCGTTTTCGAAATATTTTTTTAATTCTTGTTTTGTTTTCATATTTTATTTATCTATAGGTAATTGTGGCTGTGGCAGGGATTCCTGCATTGCTTAAATCTAATCCTGCAGGAGCAGAAACTGTTTTTAACGAAGGGATTGCAAATGCATTTTGTCCGACAGAGGTTACTGTGCCTGGAATGTACAAGTTTTCAATAACAGTTGCTCTGGGGCAGTCAAAAGCATAATCTCCAATTGTTGTTAGACCCTCATTGAAGTTGATTTCTTCCAATGAATCTGAGCCATTCACCCCATTTGATTGATTGGAAAAAGCAGCACCACCAATAACTTTTAAAGTAGAAGGTGTCTTGATTTTCTTTATATTTTGGCCTTGAAATGCTCCGACTTCAATTTCTTCAATCCCTTCACTAAAGTTTACTTCAATGATTTGATAATCCATTCCTGAGTACTGAAAAGCGCCTTGCTTGATTTTTTACATTTTCAGGAATAGAAATGGATAATGCATTTCCCAGAATTACTTCATCAATAATAAAAGGCATTACTTTTTCTGTTGAATCAATAGCGCTTTGGAAATCTTCTCATCCTTATGCCAGTATGAGTCCATCAAAGCCCAGAAATCTTCCTGTACCGGAATATCTCCGTTTTCGAAATATTTTTTTAATTCTTCTTTTGTTTTCATTTGTATAAAAATTTAATTGATTGGTTTTCCTCCTGTTACCTGTACTCCGGTATCAAAAGAATACGAGTGATATTGTGTGTTTTCTCCCAATACAACCTCTGTTAGTTTGTTGTTTAAAAATGCTCCTGCTTCAATATTGAGAACACTGTTGGGAATAGATACCGAGGTCAGCTGGTTGCTGCGGAAAGCATCAGATTTAATCTCTGTGACTCCATTTGGAATCTCAACGGACATTAGTTTATTACCTGTGAATGCACCTTGTGAAACAAGTGTTATTCCTTTTGGAAGATGTACTTCTGTTAACTGATTTCCTGCAAATGCCTGAATGCCAATGCTGGTGACACTATCCGGAATAATTAAAGAGGTTAATCTGTTGCCGAAAAAAGCCCAGCTCTGGATATCTGTTACACGGCCAGGGAGTTCCAACGCAGTTAAGCCGCTTCCTGAAAATGCGCTTTCCTGAATACTTAGTAAGGTGTCCGGAATTTGTATTTCAGTAATTCCTAAGCCTCCGCCAAAGTTTTTTGGAATGCTTAGTGTTCCTGGTTTTATAATTATTTTTCTTTTCATAAAGAATGCCAATGAAGCATTCTTTTCGACATCCATTTCAGCATAGAGCAGGTTGAATGTGCCGTTTTCTAATCCTGAAACCTTCTGCATATCAATTTTCTCATCTTTATGCCAGTAAGAGTTCTGCCATTCCCAAAAGTCTTCCTGCCTTGGGATATCTCCATTTTCAAAATAGAGCCTGAGTTCTTCTTTTGTTTTCATAAAATGTTGTGTGATTTGTTGGTTAATAAATTGATTATATGTCCTGCCTTTTTAGCAGTTTCATTGTTACTATATTTTCAGACATAGTTCCGGCTGTCCAGCATTTTGTGAATGATGAATTCAAAAGGTGTTGGAAATGTTTGATGAGATTACTGTTCGTAGATTATAAAGGTAATACCGGACAGCGTCAGAACTTGTCGTGTTTTTAAATCTTTACTTAAAAAATATCTTCTTCAAGTAGGCCTTCTTCAAAATCTTCTCTGAAAAAGTTTTCAATGTCATTGAGATAGTTTTCATAATCCATCTCAGCATTTTCGATATCGCTCCATTCTATGGTATAGAGGTCTTCATCGAAGAGGGTATCTGTTTTGTGATCTGGTGTTTCCATGTTTTGTGTAATTGGGTGTTGGTTGTATTTTGAACATATTTCGGGCTGTTCAGCATAAGGGAATGTTGAATTCAAAGGCTTTTTAAAAGTTTTTATGGATGATTGTTTTGTGTCTTTTTTGATACTCCAAAGGTAATGGGGCGAAACGACAAAACTTGACGTGTTTAAAAAGATTTTCTAATTTTAAAATATAATCTTTAAAGCTTATATGAGATTGTTATAAGGTAAATAGCTTATATTTTATTTTTGATGAGTTTCTGAACAATCTGGTTCAGGGTATCCCTGTTGTCATCAATATAGCTTAATCCGGCTTGTATCAGGTTCTCAATATTGGATCTTCTCACATTATCCATTGCCGGGGAAGCATTTTTCAGTGAGGGGTTCAAACGGTAATAGTTTTTTTGATTTCTGAATCCCAACGTCTGAAACATTTGCCCCAGCTGATAATCTACCGTTTCTGCATTGGCAGACATCAAAATATCAATAATAGGATTTACCCAGCCTATTTTTCCTGCTTTCTGCAGTTTTTTAAAGGAGTAAGGTCTTGCTTCTATTCCTGTTCCGATGGAAACAATAATCATATCATTTACTCCCGGATGATTGGCTTTCTGATGGTTTCTCAGCACTTCTGCGAAGGGAATTTTTCTGGCTTCTGCATACGCACATAGCGCGGGATTATTGGCAAACATACCACCGTCTATCAGGCTGAAGATCTGCCCGTACATAGATTTAATCTGAACAGGGCTGAAGTAGGTGGGAGCAGCTGAGGTGGCCCTGCAGACATCTTTTACGTAAAAATTATCTGTGCTGAGATGGGCCTTCCATGAGTTGAAAAGCTTTGCCCTTCTGTTCTCTATATCATAACTTGTTATTAAACATGGTTTTATTAATTCTTTTAATTCCAAATTTCCAAAAAAGTCATTTAAATTCCTTTCAAGTGATTCCTGTGGAATTTTTTCATTCAATAATCCGAATGGATTAACCAGTTTTTCCCAAAAGGAAACCTGGAAGATATCGCCGCCCTTTTCCGCATATAATTCCAATCCTTTCTGGATAGAATATTTTGCTTTTCGGGTTTCGTCGGGACACAGAATAATAGAAGCAATCAGACCTCCGGTACTGCTGCCTGCCACCAGGTCAAAATAATCCCCGAGCTTTGCCGTGGGTTTATCATAATACTGGAGCTGTTCTTCTATGTAACGCAGAATAATACAGGTAATAATTCCTCTTATTCCGCCTCCGTCCAAAGAAAGAATGGTTGTCTTTTTCATGTTATTTTTTCATTTTTTAGAAGAAACATTCAGCAGCTTTAGACAAGTAAAACCAATAGATTTCCGAAAAAATGTCTATTGGTTTCAGCTTATTATAAGGATGCTTTTGGTGTTTTTCTTATAAAGCAAATATAGATGGAGGAAGCGTCAGAACTTGTCGTATTATAAATATTTTTAATTAATTTTATTAAAAAATAGAACTGTAAACCATATTGTTATGTGTTTATTGGTTTTTTTAATCTTAAATCAACAATGGTTAAAAAATAACATAACCCTGCTTATCTCTTGGCATCTTTAAAAGCATTCTCCAGCTTGTTTTTACGGAACCTTTTTTAGATGGAATATTCTTTTTTTCAAAATGGGGGAGATCTTTAAATGTCTTCCAGTTTCCGCCCCAGTCCCAGCCGTGACGGGCAAAAATTTTTACACATTCATACCAGTCAGCAACTTTGTCATTATCCCAGTCTTTTACAGTGTCCCAGCTTGCTGTTTTTCCGTCAATCATCAGGCAGATGTCTACAGCAAGACCATAATTGTGGATGCTTTGTCCTGCTTTAGCATTGGTTACCTTTTTTCCTGAAGTAATTCTTCCGATTGCATACAGCTTTTCCTGCTCTTCAAAAGACCTTAAGCCCTGGGTGATCCGTATTTTGGCTCTGCCGGTCAGGGCTTCGTCACATTCCTGTATTATTTGCTTCACTTCATCTCTTACCAGCGGGTGAAGTTTCTGAATTCGTTCTAAGGTTACTTTGTCCATATTTCTTATTTTGTTACAGGACAAAAGTATAACATGGAAGCGACGAAACTTGACGTGTTTTATTAGAAATTCGTTTACAATTCCAGAACACTCATCCTCAGGGGATAAATATGCAGAACAGAAAAAATTGCTTTAAATTTTTAAAAACCAAATAGAAGTAGTAAATATGACGGATAAAAACACAATATCAAATGCATACCATCTTACCTTTTCTACTTGCCATGATAGCCGCCATCGTGCTGCTGAATATGTGGGCGGCAAAATTAAAAATTGCTTATCCTATTTTGCTTGTCGTATTTGGGCTTCTCGTTAGTTTTGTGCCCGGCCTCCCGGTGGTAAAGATCAATCCGGACCTCATTTTCTTTATTTTTTTACCCCCTTTGCTGTTTGAAGCGGCCTGGTCCATTTCTTTTAAAGAAATGAAAAGATGGTGGCGTATCATTGGAAGCTTTGCCTTTTTAGTGGTCTTTTTCACCGCACTTGCCGTTGCAGTGACCGCTAATTACTTTATACCCGGGTTTACTATCGCGCTCGGATTTCTGCTGGGAGGAATTGTATCTCCGCCTGATGCAGTAAGTACAGGAGCGATTATGAAGTTTGTAAAAATACCATCTGCTACATCTGCTATTCTGGAAGGAGAAAGCCTGCTGAATGATGCTTCGTCACTGATTATATTCCGTTTTGCTTTAATTGCGGCAGGAACCGGCCAGTTTATATGGCAGGAAGCATCGTTGAATTTTTTATGGATGGTAACAGGAGGTGCAGCAATCGGGTTAGTATTGGCATGGCTTTTTGTACAGGCTCACAGGAGGCTTCCTACAGATGCTTCTTCAGATATTGCATTGACACTTATTGAGCCTTACCTGATGTATTGGATTGCAGAACAGTTTCATACTTCCGGCGTCCTGGCTGTAGTCTGCGGAGGTTTATATATGTCAGGCAGACGGATGATATTCTTAAATAGTACCAGCCGTATAAGAGGTTATAGTGTATGGGAGAGTTTTGTTTTCATTCTGAATGGTATTGTATTCTTAATGATCGGACTTGAGCTTCCTGAAATTGTTGGCGGTCTGAGGTCCGAAGGCATTCCTTTGAGAACAGCCATTCAATATGGGATATTGGTGACCGGTATTCTGATTGCTGCCAGAATTATAAGTTCCTATGCCGCAATGCTGGCCACTTTGATTTTCCGGCCAGGTGTTGCCCCCGTGTTTCTTCCAGAAGGAGACGTTTGCTGATGCCTCTTATGCTTGGATGGACCGGTATGAGAGGTGTTGTTTCATTGGCCGCTGCACTGGCGATTCCGATTACTCTTGAAAACGGACTTCCTTTTCCCAACAGAAACCTTATCCTGTTTATTACTTTTGTCGTGATCCTGCTTACATTACTTGTTCAGGGGCTCACATTGCCATACCTTATAAAATACGGACATATATTTGATGACTTTACAGATGAAGAGAAAGACAAACGGGCCAGGGAAGAAATAAAACAGAAACTGAAACAGCACATTTATCATTTCCTTAAAAATAAACATGAAAGTGAACTGAACAGCCATGCAGGATTAGAAAGAATGCTGAAACACTGGGAGGAAAAAATACAGACTGATGAAACAGAGTGGATGAATGAAAAAACAAAAGATATCTTCTTTGAAATGCTGGAAAGCCAGAGACAGTTTCTTTCAGAACTCAATAAAGATATTTCCGTGAATGAAGAAATTATCCGCCATCAGCTTTATCAGATTGACCTTGAGGAAGAGCGCTTGAGAATGATTTGACGGGCATCATGATAATGTTTTTGAAAACAAAATTAAAGCGCTTATGCGACAAAACATGTCGTATTTAAAAATTTTATTCATTTGTTTTTCAGATTGTTAAATATGATGTTAATTATGGATTAAAAGATTATTTTATTCCCTAAAAACTATAATTTTGTACAGATATTTGATACAATTGTCATGTATGCTCTGGTAGACTGTAACAATTTTTTTGTTTCCTGTGAAAGGACTTTGGATCCCGATCTTGAAGGCAGACCCGTTGTGGTTCTTTCCAACAACGATGGATGCGTTGTATCCAGAAGTAAGGAAGCAAAAGATCTTGGAATTCCGATGGCAGCTCCTGCATTCAAGTACAAAGAGCTTTTTCAGAAGCATGACGTAAAAAGCTTTTCTGCAAAATTTGAATTGTATAATTATAAAAGCCAGCAGGTCATCAATATTGCCAAATCCTATGTTCTTGATCATGAAGTTTACAGTATTGACGAGCTCTTTCTTGATTTAACAGGATTTAAGTATATCGATATTTATGAATACTGCTTTAAAATTAAAGAAGAGATCAGAGAAAAGGAAAATATCCCTGTAAGTATAGGAATTGCACCTACCAAGACTTTATGTAAAGTAGCCAACAGAATTGTGAAAGATTTTCCTGAGAAATTTAACGGAGTTTATATTTTAGATACTCCTGAAAAGATAGAAAAAGCTTTGAAATGGCTCAATATAGGAGATGTCTGGGGAATCGGGAGAAGGCTTGCCGCCAAAATGAATGACAGCGGAGTGTATAAAGCCTGGGATCTTCTTCAGAAACCTGAAATGTGGGTTCGGAAGATCATGGGAATTCATGGAGTAAGAATGATCAACGAGCTGAGAGGAATCCGTCAACTGGAACTGGACGCTCCTTCCCCTAAAAAATCTATAGCGGTTACCCGAAGCTTTATGCAGATGCTTACCAAAAAAGAGGAAGTCCGGGAACGGGTGGAAACCTTTGGAATGTATTGTTCAGAAAGGCTGAGGAAGCAGAATACCTGCTGTAAAATGATTACCGTTTTTGTGCAGACCAACCGTTTCAGAAAAGATCTGCCTGAGTATAAAAATGCTATGACAAGGATTCTTTCCAATCCTACGAATTCATCCATTCTCATTGGGAGAGTGGTTAACGAGCTTTTTGAAGCAATTTACAGAGAAGGATTTCATTATAAAAGGGCAGGAGTGATGGTCAATGACTTTGTACCTGAAGATCAGAGACAGATCAGCCTTTTTGAAGAAGATATACAAAACCAGCATCTTCCCGTAATGAAAGCAATGGATGCCATGAACCGGAAATTTGGAAAGGATAAAGTTCGCCTGGGAAGCATGAGTGGGGAAAATACTTTCGGCCGTGCAAAGCTATCCCCGGAATATGAAGCCTTCCTGAAAAAGAATACATTACCGGAAGCCAATTTCAGATTCCATTAGGAATTATTTTAATTTAAAAACTCTGCTTATTTTTCCTTTTTACTATTTTTTTTTGAGTGGAAAATAAAACATTTAAAATCAGTTATTTATTGGATGAGCTGTCCCGGAAAGACTTTTATGGATATAAGCTTGTTGATTATTGGGATGCCGATAATGAAGCTTTAGGGATGCAAAAAGGAAATGTTGTCATCTATATTTCAACATTTGATTTTTCTCAAACCGGACATTATGATATCATTATTGAGGAATCTGAAACCGGAAAAATATTGAAGCAAGGACAAAATATATCATATACTGAGCTTGTTGCCTACCTTCAGGAATTTTAAGTTCAGAATAATGATAAAGTTGTTTAAACTTTACAAAACCACAGCGTCATAAAAGGTATCATTTTAAACACCTGAGTTCACTTAAGTAAGTGTAAAATAATACCGCAGAAAAGCTCAGATGAAAATCAAAGATTTTCACAAACTTAGGTGTACTTATTATGTATAAGGTTTGGTTCTGAAAAATTGAAGTATTTAAAACTTTGTGCCTTTTATGGTAAAATAATGAAAGCTTAAACACCCCGATGTGTAATTAAGATTACTTCCTTTCATATTTCCAGTTTCTTCCTTTGCCTTCGGCTATCCATTCCAGAGCCTGTTCCATTCTTTTATTTCTGGTGGCTTCTGTTTTAGCCTCCGTGATCCAGGAAATATATTCCTTTCTGAAGGACGGGGAAGCTTTTTAAAAATTTCCAGCGTTTTAGGCCGGGCATTTAGAGCTGACTGAAAATAATCAGGAACCTCCATTTCTATTTTGGATGGAGGTGCTTTTTTCATCTTTACGCCCATGTCTGTAAGTTCCATGGCTTCTTTAATGGCTCTTTTCAGCTGAGATGGGGATGGAAGATCTTCAAGACGGGTTATTTTTCCTAAGCTGAACATTGAACTTTTTTCAGCAGTTGTTTCTATTTCCTGTAACGTTTTCATTTCCTGATGCAGCCAGAATCCCATACTGCAATATTGCTTGAAAGCGGTGATGGAACATAAAATCTTCCCTTTATACATGAACGTAGGAAATTTCCATTTGATGGCTTCTTCCGCATCGGGACAGGCTTCGTGAATGATTTCACGGAGATAATGTAAGATAGGTTTTGCAAAATCAGGAGATTTTTCAATGTATTCATCAACGTTTATGCTGTGCTTTTCCATGCTGTTTATTGGAATAGTTCTACAATTTCATTTACAAGGAATTTTACCTGGTCAGGTCTTCCTCTGTCATTTTTAGGATTGTTGGGATAGCTTCCGGTTTTTACAATAACAATATGATGTTCCGGAACCATAATGATATACTGTCCCTGCAATCCGAGGAAATAATAATGTTTGACCGGATTGTCATGATTAATCCAAAGTCCCATACCATAAATGTTTTCAGACTTTTCTGTAGGGGTTCTCATCTTTTCAATAAAGTCCGCGTTAAGAATTTGATGATCACCGGCCTTCCCGTTATCCAGAAACAGTTGTCCAAGTTTGGCAAAATCTCTTGCATTGGAATGAATACAACAATAGGCTTTTTCTATGCCGTAATCATCTGTGCTCCATTTGGCATTTTGTTCCATTCCCAAAGGGATCCAGAATTTTTCTGATAAATAGCTTGCCAATGGTTGGTTCAGCGCTTTTCGGACAGCAAAGCCAAGAAGCTGTGTAGAACCGCTCTGGTATTCAAATCTGGTTCCCGGTTCTTCTTTAAATTTCCTTGAGAATACCGCTTTTATAAGGCTTTTGCCATAATAAGCCTTGGCATTGGGAAGAAAAGGATTGTTGTAATTTTCATCCCAGTCCAGTCCGGCTTCCATTTGTGCTAAATTTTTAAGTGTAACCTGATTTCCGAATACTTTATTTTTAAATTCCGGGTAAAAATCCGACAGCTTTTCATCAATATCCGGAATAATGCCTTCTTCCAGAGCCTTTCCCAATAGCATTACCGTCACTGCTTTGGCCATCGAAAAAGAATTGGTTTGTGATAACTGATTGTAGCCGCCCCAATACTGTTCATGAAGGATTTTTCCATTCCTGATCACCACAAAAGCTGCTGTTCTGGAATGGTTTAAGTTTTCAACTAAATGTTTCGGTAATTCTTTTTTGTTGTAGCCGGGATCTTCCTCCCAGAGTCTGGGTTCTTCAGTAGCAACAGGGTTGCTCGGGAAAAGATTTCCGTCATCAATGTAGGCACTTGATTTTCCTTTCAGATAGGTTTTGGAAATACCATTAAATAAATAATCATATCCCAGAAAATAAGCAGCAGCTGCACCTGCCACAGCTCCGCCTATCATATACTTCAGTATTCTCATTTTTTCATGAATGGGTCTTTAACAAATTTAGAATAATTTGGCTATAAAATTTAAAATGAACCCACAAATACGTTATTTTTGTTCTTATTGATGAAAACTATGACCAGAAAACTTTTTGTATTGGGTTGCTTTCTATTTTCGATCATTGGAATAGCCCAGATGTATAAGCCGATAGATACTGCAGATTATATACAGAGAAAAACATTTTTGAAGAATTTTGAAGGGAATAATGAAGCTACTGTAAAGAGACTGAAGGCGCAGTATTCCGGGAAAACGGGCTCAGAATTATCCAAGATCTATAAAGAATTCGGAACTGACTTTGAAAAGCAGGTGAAGAATAAGGATTTCATTTTCAAATCTGAATTTGAAGCCAGCATACAATCTATGATTCAACGTCTGAAAAAGAATAATCCTAAAATTCCACAAGATCTGAAAATTCTGATTGCAAAGGACAATACTCCTAATGCTTATTGCCTTGCAGACGGAACTTTCGTCATCAATATGGGATTGTACAGCTGGCTGAATAATGAGGAACAGATTGCTGCAGTGATTTCCCATGAACTGGGACATAAAATAGAAGAACATTCCCTGAAAACCTTTTTAAAAATCATCGAACAGGATAAGCTGGATAAAATCGTGGTTGATAATATAAAGTCTACTACGACAAGCAGAAGCCAGGGCCAGAACCAAAAGGCTTTCGATATTTTTAAAAACAGAGTCTACAAGAAAAGCGTGGAAAGAAGACAAAATGAAATACAGGCAGATTCTTTAGGGTATGTTATTTTTAAAAACAGTGATTTCAGGAAAACAGAATTTGTAAACGCTCTTCAGAGATTACAGGATTTTGATACGATCTCTCCAAGGGAATTAAAGGTGGAAACTTATAAAAAACTATTTAATCTCCCCAGACAGGCATTCAATGAAAAATGGATGAAAAAGGAAGACTTCTCACTGTATAACTACAATTTTTACAAAGAAAAGCTGAACAAAGATTCCCTGGCATCACATCCTGAAGTTTCCAGAAGGATAGAAATGCTTAAAAAGACATTTGCTGAACTGAAAACACCCGCTGCTTCTGAAAAACCTTCTGATCTGTTTGCCGCATTACAGAAAACAGCAAGGATGGAGATTTTACCCAATTATTTCCACTCGGAAGATTATGGATTAGGAATTTATGCTGCCATGCAGTTTTTGCAGGATGAAGAGGAAGAAAAATATTATAAAAGCTGGCTGGGAAAATGCTTTACCAAAATATACGAGGCGAGAAAAAATTATAACCTGAACCGGTATCTTGACAGGATAGAACCTAAAAATCAAAGCGAAAGTTACCAGCAGTTCCTGAACTTTATGTGGAATTTAAGTCTTGACGAAATAAAAAATATAGCAGATTTTTATCAAACGAATGAGACCCTGGCAAAAGTAAACTGATTTTAAGTATTTCTGATGAAATATCAATAGGAACGGGCTTTAGCCCGTTTTTGAAATAATAAAAAATTCCACTGGCTTTAGCCAAACATAAAAGAAAGAACCCTGACGTTTCGTCAGGGTTCTTATTATTTTAGTAATTTAATTTCTCCAGACGGATCTTATTAAACTTTTCCTTCTCATTATACTCACGAAGCAGGATATAGCCTTCTTTTCCTACATACGGAGTTACGGCATAATTGTCTTTTTCAGAAATCGGGATAATCTCCTGTTTGAATTTTCCGTCAATAATAGTATTGATAAACAGATTCCACCTTTTCTGTTTCGTTACTTCATCTTTCTGATAATCGCGGTAGAAAAACACTACATCTTTTCCTCCGTTGAGGTATTGCGAAAACAGATAATCGCTGTTTACCCACTTTGATTTTTCCTTTTCAAAGACCTGAACATTTTTCACCTTGAAATCTTTATCGGTATAGATGTAAACAAGATCAGTGGTTTTCGGAGCATTGTACTGGCCTGCAGGTTTATATTTTTCTGATAAAATACCGACACTTCCATCGTTCATAAAGTACATGTCTTTGGTCTGAAGCATGTAGCCGCTTTCTACCATTCCATATTTATCCACTTTGGGAAGGAAAGCGGAGATATTAGGCTCGTAATTGATGGCTTTCGTATCAACAGAAAAGTCAGATTTATTGAGGATCATTCTTGCAAATCCTACAGATTCGGAATTATCATAATTTCTTCCCAAAAGAACTACTTTATCATCAAAGGTTTTATCATTGTCAAGCTTTCGGTATCCTGAGTAAAAAGATTCAATATTGTCTATCGTATCATCAGATAATCCTGTAACGGGTTTGTTGGACGTTTCTTTACCCGTTTTCATATCCAGGACCATAAGGCTGAATGTTTTCTGCTTGTCATTGACCTTCTTCATGATACAGTACATATACTTCTCATCTCTTTCTAGAACAGATAAAGAAGTGTGAATTTTTTTGCTTCCGTCTGTATTATAGTTATATCTCCAGACTTCTTTTTTATTCTCATCAAACTTCATCAGGCTGTTGCCGTTCTCATACTTGCCGTAATCTTTGTATTCAATAGCAAAATAACCGCCTTCTTTCAGTTCTCCAACGGCAGAAACATAGTTGTAACCTTTTTCTTTCTTCTCGTCACGGTTCTCTTTGCGCTGTTCTTTCCAGCTCTTTGGCTCATTGATCTCTTTGAAAGTACCGTTTTCCAGATAATCATAATATATTTTTCTGGTAATGGAGTTGGTTTTTGGATCGATCACCATAGAAACCGGAGTGAATATTTCTTTGCTTTTTACAAGGGAATAATCCATCATGGAAGGCTTTAGGATAATCTGTCCTTTGAAATCGACATATCCTAAATAAGAGGCAGCCGTAATGTCTCCTTCAAATTCTTTATTGGCAACAGGGTTGAGGTTTTTGTCCAGTATCACATACTCGAACTTTTTGGTCTTGTCACCGGATTTTCCGTAAGAATATAGAGAAACGTAGCCGTAAAGATTGTCTTTATCATCAAATAGAGCATTCATTCCCACATGATCCCCGGCAGCTAGCGTTGTCAGGTCCTGGGTCTGGGAAAAAGCAAAGGTCTGGATCAGCCCAAACACCATTAGTGTTATTTTTTTCATGGTTAAAATTTGAGGGATAAAAGTAATAAATTAACAGATATGTTGATAAAAAATAAAAAAGCCCTGAACCAGGGCTTTTTAAACTATAATTGAGAAAGTAAATTTCTGAAGTTCGTCTTCTCATCAATGATGCGTCTCAATTCTGAAACAGGAACTCTTTCCTGCTGCATTGTGTCTCTGTCTCTGATCGTTACGGTGTGATCAACAAGAGAGTCGTGATCCACTGTGATACAGTATGGAGTACCGATGGCATCCTGTCTTCTGTAACGTTTTCCTATCGCATCTTTCTCTTCGTAGAATAAGTTGAAATCATATTTCAGGTCATTGAAGATCTTTTCTGCATATTCTGCTAAGCCGTCTTTCTTCATCAATGGAAGAATAGCTGCTTTAATTGGCGCCAATGCAGGAGGTAGCGATAAAACAGTTCTTTCTGAACCGTCTTCCAATACTTCGTCTCTTAAGCAATGTGAGAAAATAGAAAGGAATAATCTGTCTAAACCTACAGAAGTTTCCACTACATAAGGTACATAGTTTTCGTTTCTTTCAGGATCGAAGAACTGAAGCTTTCTTCCTGAGAATTCTTCATGTGCCTTTAAGTCGAAATCTGTTCTTGAGTGGATCCCCTCTAATTCTTTAAATCCGAATGGGAAGTTAAATTCAATATCAGCTGCAGCATTCGCATAGTGAGCAAGCTTCTCATGATCGTGGAATCTGTAGTTCTCGTCTCCCAAACCTAAAGCTCTGTGCCAGTTCAGACGTTTTTGCTTCCACTGCTCGTAGAATTCAAGTTCTGTTCCCGGAGCTACAAAGAACTGCATTTCCATCTGTTCGAATTCACGCATTCTGAAGATAAACTGTCTTGCAACAATCTCATTTCTGAATGCTTTACCGATCTGTGCAATACCGAAAGGAAGCTTGTGACGTGAAGTTTTTTGTACGTTTAAGAAGTTAACGAAAATACCCTGAGCTGTTTCAGGTCTCAGATAAAGATCCATAGCACTGTCAGCAGAAGCTCCCAGCTTTGTTCCGAACATCAGGTTGAACTGTCTCACTTCTGTCCAGTTTTTAGAGCCTGTATCAGGATCTGCAATTTCAAGCTCCTCAATCAAAGCTTTTACATCAGCAAGATCTTCATTTTCCAGAGACTTTGCCAGTCTTGAAAGAATAGCTTCTCTTTTTGCCCTATATTCAATGATTTTGGGATTGGTAGCAACAAACTGATCCTTATCGAAAGCATCCCCGAATCTTTTCGCTGCTTTTTCAATCTCCTTGTTCTCTTTATCTTCAATTTTAGCACAGTAATCTTCTACCAGAACGTCTGCTCTGAAACGTTTCTTAGAATCTTTATTGTCAATCAGTGGATCGTTGAAAGCGTCTACGTGGCCGGATGCCTTCCATGTTGTCGGGTGCATCAGAATTGCCGAATCAATACCTACAATATTTTCGTTAAGCTGTACCATAGCTTTCCACCAGTATTGTTTGATATTATTTTTAAGTTCAGCACCGTTCTGTCCATAATCATAAACAGCGGATAAACCATCATAGATCTCACTCGATGGGAAAATAAAACCATATTCTTTAGCGTGAGAAATCACTTTCTTGAAAACATCTTCTTGCTTTGCCATAATTTTTTTACGTCTGATGTGCAAAAATAGGAATTTGGATTCCAAAATCATGAAAATGAACAAAAAAAGCAGTAAATAAAAGTGTAAATAGTCACTTTTGTGATTTCAGAAGCCGGGAACCTGCTCTCCGCTGTATCTTTTGCTCCACTTCGTTCCGCAAAAGGATGCCGCTGCAATCAGGGCTAATCAGGCAGGAATAAAATCTCCATCATTATATTCTTATTTTGAGACAATTTACCGACATTTGAACTGACTTAAAATTTTGCAATGAAAAGATCAGCCTTTCTCATTTTAATTTTTGTTTTTCTGTCTCAGTTGTTTTGGGCACAGAAAATTCCGGAAGGAAAAGTGGTGACAGCTTATATTACAGCCAGAACCTTACAAAATAAAGCCGGGGAAAATCCTAAGCGCAGAGTGACAATTTATCTGCCGCCGAATTATGAAAAATCTTCAAAAAGATATCCTGTTATTTATTTCCTGCATGGCTTTTTCTGGAGTGACAGTTTATTGGTGAGCAGAGATAAAATGAATCATATTATTGACCGTGCCATTAATGCTAAAAAAGTTAAGCCTGTTATTATGGTCATGCCTGATGAAAGCACGGTTTTCAAAGGAAGCTTTTATGCCAATTCAAAATCTTCCGGAAACTGGTCAGATTTTACTTCCATTGAACTGGTGAATTTTATTGATAAAAATTACAGAACCATTGCTGATAAAGAAAGCCGCGGAATTAGCGGACATTCTATGGGAGGAAACGGAGCATTGCGGAATGCTTTTCTGCATCCCGAAGTTTTTTCTTCTGTCTATGCACTTTCTCCCGGAATTATTGATGCCCAGTTTTTTACCCTCAATGAAATTGACCTGTATAAAAATCTGAATAGTATTAAAGATATTTCGGATCTTTCAAAACGGGAGCATGCAAGAACCAATATTATTTTCGCCATAGCAAGAGCTTATAACGGAAATGAAAATAAACCTCCTTTCTATGCCGATTTCCCTTATTCTTTTGAAGGTGATGAATTGAAAGTGAATGCTGCTGTTGCCCAGGAATTAAAGAAAAACTCTACCTCAGAATTGATTTTCTCCCATTATGAAAATATTAAAAAACTGAAGGCTATAAAATTTGACTGGGGAAGGAATGACGAATTAAAACATATTCCCATAAGCTGTATGAACCTGAGCAAAAATCTTGAAATGCTGAAAATAAAACATGAAGCAGAAGAATATATAGGGACACACGGCAGTGAAGTGAGCAAAGAAAACGGAAGAATTGAAAATCAGATGCTGCCGTTTTTTAATGAGCATCTTACGTTTGAGGAATAATCAAAAACCTCTACTTTTGCCCCATGTTAGAAATTCTTTATCGCGATGAGCATATTATTGCCATTAATAAACCCAGCGGACTACTGGTTCATAAATCTTTTTATGCAGGAGAAGCCGATACATATGCTATTCAGGAGCTGAAGAAGCAGATTGGGCAAAAAGTGTATCCCGTACATCGGTTAGACCGGAAAACATCGGGTGTTCTGTTGTTCACTTTAGATAAAGATACCCTTAGAATCATGAGCGAGCAGTTTTCATCACGCGAAGTAGAGAAGAAATATCTGGCCATCCTTCGCGGCTGGACAAAAGAAGTGGAAACGATTGATTATGATTTGGTTAATGAAAATGAAGTCAGACAAAATGCCGTTACAAATTATCGCCGTTTGCAGATTTCGGAAATAGATCTGCCATTTTTAAAACATCAGACTTCGAGATATTCTTTGGTAGAAGCCATTCCTGAAACGGGAAGATTTCATCAGCTGAGAAAGCATTTTAAACATATTCTGCATCCTATTTTAGGCTGCCGTAAGCATGGCTGCAATAAACAGAATAAGTTGTGGCTTCAGACATTTGGCATCAGCAAAATGACGCTTCACGCCCATCAGTTGATTTTTAATCATCCCATTTCCAATGAAAGAATTACAGTAAACGCCACTATAGATGAAGAGTTCAAAAGAATAGGAGATATCCTGAATTTTGATCTGAGCTCATATTCTTAACCTTTCACGATAATTACAACCTTAAGATTTTAAATATCCTTGTCAAGGTTTTAAACCTTGGCAGGATGGTGTTTCTAATCATAGCGTTTAGATAATCTCAATGATTAGAAAAAGTTTTAGGTTTTATAGATGCTATGTATCAAACATTTCGATAAAATATCATACATCAATCGGGCATTAATTTTAAAATGAGTAATTTTGTAAAACTTTTTTCAATGTACAAATCGCTCATTCGTCCGGTTCTTTTCAAATTCGATCCCGAAGATGTTCATCACTTTACCTTTTCGGTACTTAAGAATTTTGGATTTCTGACTCAATTATTTTTCCCAAAACCTGTTGAAGACAAACGTCTGGAAAGAGAAGTTTTCGGATTGAAATTTAAAAATCCTGTAGGACTGGCTGCCGGTTTCGATAAAAACGCTGTCTTGTTCAATGAACTGGCAGATTTAGGTTTCGGATTTGTGGAAATCGGAACCGTAACTCCAAGAGCGCAGGCCGGAAATCCTAAAAAAGATTATTCCGCCTTATTGAAGATGGGGGAATCATCAACAGAATGGGATTCAATAATGATGGCCTGGAAGCAGCTATTGAAAAACTGAAATCCAACAAAGGAAAAATAATTATCGGTGGAAACATCGGGAAAAATACAGATACAAGTCCGGAAAACTATACCCAGGACTACCTGGACTGCTTTGAAGGTCTTCATCCTCATGTAGACTATTTTGTACTGAATGTAAGCTGCCCGAATGTAGGAAGCCATGCGAAACTTGAAGATGTAGACTATCTGAGAGAGCTGATTACGGAAGTGAAAAAAATAAACCAGTCAAAAGCGGTACAGAAGCCTATACTCCTGAAAATTGCACCGGATCTTAATAACAACCAATTAGACGAAATCATTGAGCTGATTGCTGAAACAAAAATTGATGGTATCGTAGTTTCCAATACATCAGTGAACAGGGAAGGTCTGAAAACTTCTCCGGAAGTTTTAGAACAGATTGGAAACGGAGGCCTGAGCGGAAAACCTATCCGTGAGAGAAGTACGAAAATGATCAAATATCTTTCTGATAAAAGCAACAGGGCATTCCCGATCATTGGAGTAGGAGGAATACATTCGGCAAAAGACGCTATGGAGAAATTAGATGCAGGAGCAAGCCTTATTCAGTTATATACCGGATTTATTTATGAAGGGCCGGCTCTGATCAATGAGATCAATCAGGAACTTCTGAAAAGAGCAGGCAGATTACCGAGATAAAATAAAAGAGAGTCTATAGGGCTCTCTTTTATTTGGACTTTACCACGGATGCATTTTTCAGATCAACAGTAAGTGTATGGGCCGGAGTGCTTTCGGATTTTCCTATTGTATAGGTAATGGTTTGTTTATCTTTGGATTTTGTTTTGGTAACGTCATACATATTTTCCAGGCAGCTTTCAATCAGGAATTCTTCATAATTTTTATAATTCCAGTCTTTTGTAAAATACAGAACCCTGTAACCTTTTTCTCCTTCGCTTGCACCACATCGCCCGCAGGCATTAAAGTTGGAAGTTTGCTCAAAATAAAGAAGCACCCTGTTTCCGTTTTTCCCGGATGCATAGGAAATCAGTTCATTTCCTCCTGCTTTATTGATAAAGTCGTACGTATTGATCTTTTTATTATTGGGTAAATACAGATAGTTGTTGAGGCGGTAGATCATAGCATTGCCTGTAAATAATTTTACCGGCTGCTCTTTTTTGCCTATATAAAAATGTCCGGAAATCGGGTTGCTGTTAGTGTTGAGGTTTCCAAATAGTATAGACTCCCGGGGAGCCAGCTTCTGTGCTATTTCATCTGTTTGCGCAACTTTCTGCATAGAGGTGATCTGCTCCTTTAACAGCCTGGCATTCTGCTTTTGCTTTGTTCCGAAATTATATAATGAGAGGCTTCCATAATAATCATAAATACCGGTGAGCGGGATTTTCTTTTTGTATTTGTCGTAATAATACCACCCGTCCACATAGTGTTGATACTGATCACAGTCTGCCACGCCTGTGTAGTTGAGTTCAATGGTAATAGGTATTCCTCCGATTTCTCCTGTAAATGTCTGGGAAGAATCCGTTATTTTTTTTAATTCAACTTTTTGGCAGAGGGCACATGTGAGGAAACAAAAAAGAATGCAGTAAAAACTTTTTTCATGGCTGAGTATCGTGGATTTTAGTTTTTTAAATGAAAAAGTGAGCAATAGTGTAGATAATCAGCCCTACAAGGCCTCCTACAAGTGTTCCGTTGACCCTGATAAACTGAAGGTCTTTTCCTACCTCCAGCTCCAGTTTTTCACTGAGCTCTTTTCCCTGCCAGTTCCCGACAGTTGTACTGATGAGGCTCCCGAACTGATGCGTATTTTTCAGAATGTATTTATAGGCTGTCACACGAACCCAATGATCAATTTTATTCTGAAGGTTTTCGTCTGTTTTTAAGTTCTGCGCAAACTCATTCAGGTTTTTTGAAAGGTAGTTCTTCAGTGCGGAATTTTCCTCCTGAAGTTCTTTCATCAGCGTTTTTTTGATAGAAACCCAGATATCATTGGAATATTCATCCAGTTTATCATTTTTCAGGAGACCGTTTTTGATGGTTTTAAATTCTTCATCCCATTTAGGATCTTCTTTCAGATCAACAGAGAATTCATGAATTTTCTGTGTAATCAATGCCCTTACTTCATGCTGGGGATTTTCTTCTATTTCTTTGAAAAAATCAGAAAGTCCGTCGGCAATTTTATCCGCAATTTTATTGTCTACAAAAGAAGGAATGAAGGAGTAGCTGCCTTTCTTTACGCGGTCTTTAATCATTTCATCGTTTTCAAGGATATATTCTTTGATCTGTTTGGAAAGGTTGGTAATGATTCTCTGATGATCATTTTTTTCAAGAATATAGTGAATCCCGTTTCCGACCACCTTATTGAGCTTAATATCATCTGACATTTCCGATACCTTTTTGCTGATAAACTGGCTCACCGTGGAATCGTCCAGTTTATTAAGAATATCCAGTACAATATCGGACAGGTTTCTCAGTAATATTTCCTGGTTTTTCTTTTTCCCAAGCCATTCGCCGGCGAAATTGGATACTTTGAGTTTTTGAATATAGGGACGGATATTCTGTGGAGAAAGAAAATTACTCACTACAAAGCTTCCCAGATTATCCCCTAATCTTTGTTTGCTGTTTTCAATAAGATTGGTATGAGGAATCGGAAGCCCAAGAGGATGACGGAAGAGCGCCGTTACCGCAAACCAATCGGCCAGCGCACCCACCATTGCTGCTTCGGCAAAAGCCCGTACATAGCCAACCCAATGAGAGCTGTCAGACTTCTGTAAAATAGTGGTAACGATGAAAATAACGGCCATCAGGACGAATAGTCCTGTGGCAAATGCTTTATATTTTCTGAGCTGTTTTCTTTTTGCTTCGTCATTCATATTCTCAAATTTACTAAATTTGGTTATGAAACCGTTTAATCTTAAAAAAGCTTTTAAGCTTCAAACTTTTTGCGGTTAAACAATAAAATTTGTAATGAAATTTTTAGTTTCACTCATCCTATTATTTTTTCTGCAGGCATGTACGCAGAAATATGAACCTATTAAAAAAACTCTTATGGAAAATACAGAAGCAAAAAGCAATCCATACTACTCCAGAACTGATACCACAAAACTTGATGTTTCCAATGAAGAATGGAAAGAAATCCTCGCTCCGGACTTATATGCAATCGCAAGAGAAGCTGCTACCGAAAGGGCTTTTACCGGAAAATATAACGAGTTTGATGAAATCGGGGAATACTATTGCGCTGTGTGCGGAAATCATCTCTTTCGGTCTACCACAAAATTTTCCAGCAGCTGTGGCTGGCCGAGTTTCTTTGAAGCAGATAAAGAAGGCGTATATTATAAAAGAGACCAATCCTACGGGATGGACAGAGTGGAGGTACTTTGCAAAAGATGTGATTCCCATCTGGGGCATGTTTTTGATGATGGCCCGAAACCTACCGGATTACGATATTGTATGAATTCTGTGAGTCTGGAATTTGCCCCGGATTCTCAAAAATAACTTGCTTTAATTCACAAAATCAGGACGTTAAAGTTTCTTAAATAGCGTTAAACTTTTTAGAGTTATAACCCCTTGGTAATTATGTTTTTATAATTTTGCCCCACTAATTTGGATTTATATATTATTGAATGAAAGGATTTTATAGTGTACTAGGCCTTGTTTACATGGTGACGACTTCATTCTACATTTCTCCAAGAGTGGTGGTGAAAAGTGAGAATGTCAAAACAACGAAAACTGAAAAAGTAGCTGAAACGAAATCTGAGAAGGGCACAACAGCCATATCTTCATCAGAAGCACTGTACCAATCAATCGCATTTGACCCCGAACATGAACTGAATTATGAAGTGTTCTCAAAAGCATTGACGGGTTATGAAAATTTAAAAAAGCAGGATTGCTTACCCAGGACTCGCATTTATTAACTATCTGCGATTTTTCTATGTCTTCTAATATGAAAAGACTTTGGGTAATTGATCTTGAAGACAAAAAAGTTCTGTTTAACTCATTGGTGGCACACGGAAAAAACACAGGCGAAGAATTTGCGACGAATTTTTCTAACAGGGAAAGTTCGCTGCAGAGCAGCCTGGGATTTTATATCACAGATGCAACCTATCAGGGGGATAACGGATATTCTTTGAAATTGCTTGGAATGGACAAAGGCTTTAATGATGCCGCCTACAGAAGAGCAATTGTACTTCATGGAGCGGATTATGTAAGTGATGCATTTGCAGCCATGCACAAAAGAATCGGAAGAAGCTGGGGATGTCCCGCTGTACCAAGAGAACTGACGCAGTCTATCATTAATACCATTAAGGGACGAAACTGCCTCTTCATCTATTATCCGGATCAGAACTATCTTTCTTCTTCAGAATGGTTGAAAGCATAAAAAAAGCAGTCAGTTTCTGACTGCTTTTTTATTTTTTGGAGGGAAATTCTACAGTAAATACACTTCCTTTTGAGACTTCAGAATCTATTGTCAGTTTTCCTTCGTGTATTTCTACAATTCTTTTTACAATGGAAAGACCGATTCCGTTTCCTTTTTCGAAACTCTTATTGGAACCACGGTAAAAAAGATCAAAAATTTTTGAAAGATCTTTTTCTGAAATACCGATTCCATGATCAACAAAACGGATTTTTATATGTTCTGTTTTGGTTTCTATTTCAATATGACAGCTTTTGTCCGCCGAATATTTACAGGCATTCTCTATTAAGTTCGAAAAAGCAACCTGCAGCAGGTAAGGGTTGCCATAGAAATCATAATTGTTTTCATCATCGTCTGAGGCATTGCCCATATAATTGATTCCGATTTTGTAACCGGCATTTTTCTGCAGCAATGCAAGCTTGGCTTCTGCCAAAATTTCATCCAGGCGCAGATTGGTAAAACTGATCTGCGATACATCATAGCTGGCTCTGGCGAAATCCAACAAGGCAGAGGACAGTTCCGAAGCATCATTGGCATCCTGAAGGGCATTGTCAATAGAAAGCTTATAATCATCCAATGTTACATTAAGCTCTTTGGCAAGCTCCAGTTCTGCAATGAGCGTAGAAAGAGGAGTCCTGAATTCATGTGAGATCGTGGTAACAAATTGTTTATGGTTGTTAAAGGATTTTTCGAGCCTGTTGAAGGTAGAATTAAAAGTTTCTGTCAGTTCATAAATCTCATCTTTTGCCTTGGGAATATCCAGCCGTTTATTCAGATTATGCTCTGAAATATCGCGGATCTGGAGAATAATATCCTTTAAAGGTTTAAGCGTGTAATAGGAAAAAGAAATCCTATAATAAAAATGATGACAATCGAACTGATGTAAATGATAATAATATCTTTTTTAAACTCCGAAATATGAGCTTTTCCCGTGACATCTACCGCACTTCCGATGATATAATATTTTTCTCCGTTTGACCGGAACTGAATGGCAATATACTGACGGTCACCCTGCTGCCAGAATATTCTGTTTTTATGGGATCTGATAATTTTATCCAGATATTTTTCATTGCTTTTGAGAGGAGGAATATCTGTGAAGGTAAGCTCTTTTTTACTGTTGTAAACACTGATGTCTGCTTCATTCAGCAGTTTTTGGTTACGCTGGTGAAGTTCACGGATTTTTTCATCACTGATTCTGGCATCAAATATAAATTCTGAACGCCAGATCACTTTGTATCCCAGCCGGTCATTGAATTCATCTTCCCTGTTTTTTTCAGAAACAAAATAAAGAACATAGGCAAACAAAAATAAGATGCCTGCCGTAAGGATGGAATATATAAGTGCTGTTCGGGTGGCTATTTTCATAATCGTGAAGCAAAAATAAATCCTACTCCGGGTTTGGTGTGAATCAGTTTATGATCAAAATTTTTATCAATCTTTTTCCGCAGATAAGCAATATAGACATCAATATAATTGGTTCCGGTATCAAAATGATTTCCCCATACATTTTCTGCAATTTCCTCACGGGTAAGAATTCTTTCCGCATTGTTTACCAGAAAAACCAGCAGCTTAAATTCTTTGGGAGTGAGTTCTATTTCCGCTCCGTTTCTGAAAACCCTGTTGAATTTCTTATCAATCTTCAGGTCATGATACTCAAGATAGGTAAGATATGCTTCCTTATTTTTAGCTGATCTTCTCTGCAGAATAGCTTTGATTCTCACATAGAGCTCCCGGATCTCAAAGGGTTTTACCATATAGTCATCTGCTCCGGCGTCAAATCCTTCAATTTTTTCATCAATCGTCCCCAGAGCGGTAAGCATGATGATGGGAAGGTCAGGATATTGCTGTTTGATCAGTTTACACAGATCAATTCCACTCATTTTTGGGAGCATAATATCCGTAATGGCGAGATCAAATGTTATTTTATTCAGCAGAACAATCGCATCTTCTGCATCTTCCGAAATATACACCTGATATTGCTGGCTTTCCAGCCCTCTTTTAAAAGACCTGAAACACGTGAATTATCTTCTACAATTAAAATTTTCATAAAGAAATACTATGGATATGTGTTGGTTTTTTAAATGTTTTTTTGGTTTTAAAAGCCTGACTTTCATTTATTCCCCAAGCACTGTACAAAGGTATTTTATATTTTTCTTTTATCAGAAAACATTAACCCTTTTAATAGTTTTCTATAAGGTTTCTAATAGATTTCTAATACCTGTCCGGACATTCCCGGTCTAATTTTGTCCCGTTGAAATCAACAAAAGATAAGAATAGAAAAATTATGAAGACTACCTCTTTCAAAACAGCAATTGCGTTGTTTTCCTTATTGGGATTGATGGGGAAATTAGAAGCCCAGAAAAAAATGATTTTAATAATGCCGGATTGACTCATTATTTCAATGAAGATCACTCAAGATATATTTCCTTTAGCGGATATGCAGAATTGTGGGCCAGATATACCCAGCTTAATCCGGGAAGCCTTGTCAATAACGAAGCAAAATCAGATCTGTCTGACCTTTCGCTCAGAAGAGTTCGTGTGAAAATGACTTATAAGCCAACAGAAAAGCTGATGTTTGTATTGCAGGGTGGAACTACCAACGTGAACGTAAATGCCAAAGGGAGTAATTATTTTGACCTTCTGGATGCTTATGCAGAATATGCTTTTAATGATAAAATTGCTTTTGGTGCAGGACGTTCTACATGGCGTGGTCTTTCAAGATTTACTACAGGACCATTGAATACGCTGTTATACGACCTGCCCGCTTACGCAACCTCCAATGCGGGAGCAACGGATTATACCGTAAGGGAATTGAGCGCCTATATTAAAGGACAGCTTGGTAGGTTTGATTACCGTCTGGTCGTGGCCGATCCCTATACCATGGCAACCTCCGACCCGAAACTGAATGTAGCTTCTTTTAGCAAGAACTCGCCTGGAAAAGACTTCTCAGGATATTTCAGATATGCTTTTTTAGACAAGGAAAATATTTCCACCCCTTTTAATTCCGGAACGTATGTAGGGAAGAAGAATGTGCTAAGTCTTGGAGCCGGTTTTGATTATATCCACAATGCATTATGGCATCTGGATTCCGGTAAGAATACAGTGAATGATGATATGAAAAGCTTTGCGGTAGATTTATTTTACGATGCACCGCTGAACAAAGAAAAAGGAACGTCAATAAGTGCTTATGGAATGGCAATGCATAACGATTATGGACCCAATTATATCCGGTATGTGGGAACCAACAATCCCGCCACTTCTGTAGAGGTTACGCAGGCAAGCCTGAATGGAGCAGGAAATGCAATGCCTGTTATCGGAACCGGGAATACGTATTATGTGCAACTGGGAGGAACCCTGCCTTATCTGGATAAAGAAAAGAAAAGCCTTCAGCTTCAGCCTGCTGTAGGAATGCAGCTTTCAGACCTGAAAGGGCTTCATGATAATGCAGTGATCTATGATGCCGGAGTTTCTCTTTTGATGAATGGAATGTCTTCCCGTTTAACCTTTGATGCTCAGAACCGGCCCGTTTATACCAATGATCCTTCAAACAATGCTGTAGTTTCTGACAGGAAATGGCAGTTTGTCCTTAAATACAGAATAGATTTTAATTAAAATAAATGACAATGGAAAGAAGAAAATTTTTATTCCGCTCAGTTCAGGCTTCTGCTTTGCTGCTGATTTCAGGAAATATGTTTGCCTCTGCTTTACCCATGTTTAATCCTATAAAAAAGAAAAAAATGTACTTCCATTATTTGTTGTTCTGGCTCAGAAAAGATCTTTCCGAGTCTGAAGTAAAAGAATTTGAAAATTTTTTTGAAGGCCTTAAAAAGCTTCCTTATCAGAAGAATCTCCGTTACGGAAAACCCGCAGCTTCCAGTCCGAGAAACGTTTTAGACAGTACATTTACTTATAATGCTTCTATGGAATTCGATAGTCTGGAAGAGCTTGAGGCGTACGGAAAACTTCCTGAGCATCTGGCTTTGGTTCAGAAATATAAACCATTCTTTGAAAGAATGCTGGTTTACGATACTGTTTATAATTAAAAATAAAAAATTAAATTTATAATGAAAAACATCATTAAGGGCTTAAGCCTTGTTTTATTAGTAACTACTGTAGGATTTATGAATGCACAGCATAAAAAACACAACCATCTGAGCGTCACTGCGGAAGCCTCCACTGAGTTTATTCCTGCCATAAGATTAATTAATAATCCTGACGGATCATGCACTTTTGAAAAAGGAAAAATACCTACTCTTAAACATATGAATACCACAACATTCTGGATGAGCAATAAAACGGAAGAGTGGGAAAAAAATGCACATCCGGCTCCCAGAAGACAATATGTGATTACCATCAAAGGAAATATAAGATTTAAAGTAACGGATGGCTCCACTTTTATGATTAAACCGGGAGTAGTTCTTCTTGCTGAAGACCTTAAAGGAACCGGTCACAGCTGGGATATGGTGAAAAGCAAAGAGTGGGAGAGGCTCTATATTCCGATTGCCGAAAATGCGGATGATTTTTTTATCCCGGCTGCCCAATAATTTCAAGTCAATCTCTTTTTAAGGGAATATATAATTCGTTATGTTGGAAGCAGTCAGTTTTGGTTGCTTTTTAAGTTTTAAACTGCAAAAAAATCCCTGCATGGTTTTCATACAGGGATTTCCAATTATCTAATCAGATTAGCTGAATTTCTTAAATACTACAGTGGCATTATGTCCTCCGAATCCAAAGGCATTGCTCAATGCAAAATTAATGTTCTTTTCTTTCGCCTCACCAAATACAATATTGATATCTTTAGGAATACTCTCATCAATATTGTGAAGATTAATCGTTGGAGGAATAATCCCATTCTGAATGGCTTTAATGGAAAGAATCGCTTCCACAGCGCCGGTTGCCCCCAGCAAATGCCCGGTCATGGATTTTGTGGCACTGATATCAAGGTTCTTGCTTCCTTTAAACGCTTTGTTGATGGCTGTTAATTCAATCGTATCTCCAATCGGTGTAGACGTAGCGTGAGGGTTAATGTAATCAATATCTTCCATGTTGGCTCCTGCTTCTTTCACTGCCAGCTGCATTGCTTTAATAGCGCCAACACCGTCAGGATGAGGAGCTGTCATGTGGTAAGCATCTGCGGTCATTGCTGCTCCTGCTAATTCTGCATAGATTTTTGCTCCTCGGGCAACAGCGTGTTCATATTCTTCAAGTACCAATGCTCCGGCACCTTCACCCATTACAAATCCATCTCTGTCTACATCATAAGGACGGCTGGCTGTTGAAAAATCATCATTTCTTGTAGACATGGCCTTCATAATAGAAAATCCTCCGATGGAAGCCGGTGTAATAGCCGCTTCAGAACCGCCACTGATGATTACTTTTGCTTTTCCAAGACGGATATAGTTAAAGGCATCCATTAATGCCGTATTTCCTGTTGCACACGCAGAAACTGTAGTATAATTAATTCCCTGAAGACCATATTTCATGGAAATCATTCCCGAAGCCATATTGGCAATAAACTTTGGAACAAAGAAAGGATTGAAACGGGGTGTGCCATCACCCGCTGCAAAATCCATTACTTCTTTTTCGAAGGTCCACATTCCACCCTGTCCTGTTCCCCAGATTACTCCGGTATCGAACGGATCCATCTTTTCAAGTTCCAGCCCGGAATCCTGAATGGCTTCCGAAGAAGCATACATGGCATACTGTGTAAACAGGTCGCTTCTTTTGATTTCATTGTGGTTCAGATATACTTTAGGGTCAAAGTTTTTTACCTCACAGGCAAAATGTACTTTAAATTTTTCTGTATCGAAATGGGTGATGAGTCCTGCGCCGCTGACTCCCTTAATACTGTTTTGCCAAAATTCTTCGACATTATTTCCCAAAGGCGTTACTGCGCCCAGACCTGTAATGACAACTCTCTTCATACTTAGTTATTGATTTTGAATAAATTTGAGGTTCCTCTTGCGATTAATCGTGTTTTGTCTGCGTTCCATATTTCGCATTGTGCATTGACGAATTGCTTACCTCTTTTAATGATTTTAGTTTCGGCTACAATATTATCATTTTCTTTTGCAGTTGAAAAATAATCGATGACATTATTTATCGTGGTAATGAAAGAATTTTCATTTAAAGAAAACATGGTAGCGCCAATGATATCGTCTATAATGGCAGCGGTAACTCCACCGTGAAGGTTTCCGGCAGGGTTCAGCCATTCCGGTCTTATGGTATATTGAAATTCCAGCTGACCTTCTTCTGCAGAAAGAACAACAGGATTGAGCCATTTCATAAAAGGGGAGGGCGACTGGTCAAATTCTTTTCCGATGAATTGTTTTAATTGTGCGAGTCTATCCATACTTGAGTTTTTATTTTTCTAAAATCATCGTTACTCCTTGTCCACGGGCTGCACAGATGGATATAAATCCTTTTCCGCTGCCTTTTTCATGAAGTAATTTTGCCAGGGTTGCAATAATTCTTCCTCCGGTTGCGGCAAAAGGATGGGCTGCTGCAAGGCTTCCTCCTTTTACATTCAGTTTGTTCCGGTCTATTTTTCCCAGGGCTTTCTCCAGTCCGAATTTTTTGGCCAGCTCGTCATTTTCCCAGATTTTTATGGTGGCTAAAACCTGTGCGGCAAATGCTTCGTGAATTTCATAATAATCGAAATCAGACAGATTCATTCCTGCTTTTTTCAGCATTCTTTCTGCTGCAAAAACCGGTGCAAGAAGAAGATCCTGTTTATTTTCAACATATTCTATTCCTGCCAATTCTGAAAAGCTGATATAAGCTAAAACAGGAAGGTTATTGGCTTTTGCCCATTCCTCACTGGCCAGCAAAACTGCTGAAGCTCCATCTGTAAATGGTGTTGAATTTCCGGCCGTTAAAGTTCCGTTCTGCCTGTCGAAGGCAGGTTTCAGCTGTGAAAGCTTTTCAATACTGCTGTCACGTCTTACATTGTTATCCTTATCCAGACCGAAAGCCGGGGTGACCATATCATCAAAGAATCCTTCATCATAAGCTTTTGCCATATTCTCATGGCTTTTTAAGGCGAGTTCATCCTGTTCCTGTCTTGATATATTGTAATATTTTGCAGTAATTTCTGTATGTTCACCCATAACAAGACCTGTCTTGGGCTCCTGTCCTTTGTAGGGTATAGGCATCCAGTCTTTCAGTTTCGGACTCAGTAATTGTTTTAATTTTCCAAACGCTGACTTTTCTTTATTAGCTTTCAGAAGGGCTTTTCTCAAACGGGATGAAGATTCAAAAGGTATATTGCTCATGGCTTCCACACCACATGCAATACCACAGTCTATCTGGCCCAGGGCAATTTTATTTCCAATATAAATGGCTGCCTCAATTCCCGTGTCGCATGCCTGTTGAAGATCACATGCAGGAGTTGCAGGATCCAGCGTTGTATTCATCACAGTTTCTCTGATGAGGTTGCTTTCAGAAATGTGTTTAATTACAGCACCGCCGGCAACTTCCCCGAGCCGCTTTCCTTTAAGACGATAACGGTCTATCAATCCGTTCAGAGAAGCAAGAAGGAGATCCTGGTTCCCCTGTTCCGAATAAGCGGTATTCATTCTGGCAAAAGGAATTCTGTTGTATCCTACAATAGCCACTTTTTTTGTTTCCATATTATATAATTTATGATGGAAGAATATTGAGTTCATGATCAATCATGTGGGAGACTCTATCTAAAGCATGGTTTAGAAAGCTTTGATCACCCATTGTTTTTGAAAGCAGGATTCCACCTTCAATAAGCATAATAAAAAGAGAAGCATACTGCTCAGCACGGATACTTTTATCAATTTCCCCCTTACTTTGCCCTGCTGCAATTGTATCTGATATTTTTGTCATCCATTGCTCAAAAGACCTTTTTACCTGGGCTCTTAAGGCTGGAAAGGAATCATCTGCTTCTGTTGCAGCATTCATCAAAGGACATCCTCCGTTTGCAAAGACAAACTTCCAGTTTTTCCGGTAAAAATCCGCAAAAGCATGAAGCTTATCCAAAGAAGTCGGGAATTCATCTCCAAAAGAACGGCTTAGGGTTTTACCAAGCACTCCGGCATTATATTTATACACCTCAATGGCTACTTCATCTTTGTTTTCGAAATTTCCGTAGATACTGCCTTTCGTCAGTCCGGTTGCCTGGGTAATGTCTGACAGTGATGTGGAAATGTAACCCTTGGTGTTAAAAAGAGTTGCTGTTTTCTCAATGATATGCTGTTTTGTTTTTTCTGCCTTCGACATTATAAATGTTTAAATATGATGCAAATATACAAAAATATACCATTCGGTATATTTTATCCGGAAAAGTTTATCAGATAAATATTGGGCTTTAGGTTTTGGCTAAAGCCAGTGGACTCTTATTTTAAATAAAAAGCGGGCTAAAGCCCGCTCCTATTTGATGTTGAATGAAAACTTGGATTAGTTTTCCAAAGTAGCATTCAATGTAATTTCAAAGTTGAATGCGGCACTTACAGGACATCCTTCTTCAGCAATTTTAGCGAATTTCTGGAATTCTTCTTCTGAGATTCCAGGAACCTTAGCGGTTAAAGTCAGCTCAGATTTTGTAATCTTTCCAATGTTGGGATCTAAAGTGATGACAGAAGTTGTTTTTAATTCTTCAGGGTTATATCCGGCTTGTGAAAGCTCTGCATCCAGTTTCATAGTGAAACATCCTGCATGGGCTGCTGCCAGCAATTCTTCAGGGTTTGTCCCCACGCCATCTGCAAAACGGCTGTTGAAAGAATATTGAGTCTGGTTTAAAGTGGTACTCTGAGTAGTTAAATGTCCTTTTCCTTCTTTGATGGTACCGTTCCAAACGGCTGTTGCGTTACGTCTCATAATGTTTGTTTTTGTATTTAATGTTGTTTGATTTTGATGTTACAAAGGTATGTCGGTGCTCGGAAGTATTCAATAGATAAAAAGGCTTAAATATTGTACTTTTTTCCCGAAGTGTAATTTTTTTAAAATTGGCCGGTGTATTTCCTGTTTTGTTGGTGAAAAGGCGGTTGAAATAAGCCGGATCTTCATATCCAAGGTCGTAGGCAATTTCTTTTACAGGCTTGTCTGTATAAAAAAGCAATCGTTTTGCTTCCAGTAAAATTCTGTTGATGATAAACTGATTGGGAGATTCGAGATTTAGATGTTTAAATTTATGGGTTAAGGTTTTTGGAGCCATATGAAGCAGTTCTGCATAATCTGCCACGTGATGCTTTTCTCTGAAATGAATTTCCAGAAGCCTGCTGAAGTCCCTGAAAATATCAAGTTCACTGCCAGGAATTCTGAAGGTGTTATTATCTAAATTTTGTTTTTTCCATTTCCGGGTAGCCCGGATGATGATCTGTTTTACATAGGTTCTTATCATTTCCTCTGCTGACGAATCCTTCCATTCAAGTTCATCTTTAATGTTCTGAAACAGATCTTTTATGAGAGCCGTTTCAGAATGATCAAGCTCCACAAAAGGAATTTCAAATACATTATGAAAGAGAAGGCCATCGCACGCTACTTCTTTATCATGAATCTGGATACAGTAAAAATCGCGGTTATAAAAAAGGAGAATAGCTTCATTCTTTCCTTTTTGTATGCTCAGATGCTGGTTGGTCAGAAAAAAAGAGAAGGTTTTTGGGTTTTGTAATCGTTAAAATCGACCGTAAGCTCATATCCGGCAGGAATAAAAAATATTTTAATATCTGTTCTGAACAGATCTCCGCTGAAGTTCTTCAGGCTTTCCTCTGAAAAGACTTCGAGCCCCAGTCTTTTATAATGATCTTCAAAAATAAGCGGTTGCAGCATACTTTAACTTTAGATTAAAGATACAAAAATGCAGGATTTGAACGGTATTAAATTATTGAAACCCAAATTTCTGATATCTGATCTGCAGAATTAGGAATAAAATAAATCGAAAATAAGTTTTTACATTAATATTATTTTATCATTTTTACAAAGATTTGTACTGTGATCCCTATTAGTAAAACTTTTTTCAAAACTGCCTGTATGAGCAAATTAGAAAACATTCTGAGAGAAATAACTCCACTATCTCCCGAGGATAGCTTTCTCGTATTTGACAGGATTAAAGCTTCTTTTGATTTTCCTTATCATTACCATCCTGAGATTGAAATTAATTTTGTTTATAAAGGAAAGGGCTACCGCAGGATGATCGGTGATCATACCGGAGAAATTGGTAATCTGGAATTAGTTCTCGTAGGGCCTAACTTGCCACACTGCTGGGCAAATTACCGGTGTAAAAACAGAAAAACCCACGAAATCACTATACAGTTCAATCAGGATTTCTTTAATCAGTCCATGATGCAGAAAAATATTCTGAAACCCATCAACAATCTGATGAAGGATTCTATCAGAGGCATTCTGTTTTCTGAGGAAACAGCTGAAAAACTAAAAGATTCGTTTCTCAACCTGTCGAAGATGAACAGTTTTGAATCTTTCATAGAAATTATGAAGATTCTGAATGAATTGGCCATTGCGGATAATAAAACACTTTTGTCATCATACAGTATTGAGCTTGAAACTTTTGATGATAATGACAAGATGAAGATTGTACATGATTTTGTACACAAGAATTTTGAAAATAAAATAACGCTGGATAAGGTTGCTTCATTAGTGAATATGAGCAATGTGACATTCAACAGGTTTATTAAAAAAAGAACAGGGAAAACCTTTATCAATTATCTGAATGAAATAAGGATCAGCTATGCTGCACGCTGGCTGATGGAGAAGAACCTTACTGTTTTTGAGATTGCTTTTGAAGCAGGTTTTAATAATATTGCGAACTTCAATAAGGTATTTAAGTCCATCAAAAAAACAACACCAACTGAATTTAAAGAACAATTTAAAGGAGTGAAAAAATTGAATGATTTTGAAAATTTGCTTTTAGATATTAATTATTTCAGCATAAGGCGTAATGAAAACCGGGTATTCATATCCGGTTTTATTTTGGTGAAAACTAAGATAAATCCTATTTTTTTGATTGTTGATAATAGAGTGTATTGGTTTGATATAGAGCTGGTTAATCGTATTTAAACGAAAATGCTGAAAAAATAATATCGTTTTATGATAAAATAGTATTATATCAGACTGGTTACAAAATTTAGATTTGTGAATGTGAATCAAATCTTAACAAAACTTTAAATAATTTAATACATAAACAGCAAAATTTTGCTGAAAAACCAATAATTTATTTTGTATTGAAAAATAAAGTGATGTCATTGATTCTCAATTAAATCTAACGAATCTATACCTTATGAGAAAAGCAGTTATACCCGTTCTGTTCGTTTTTTCACTTACGGCGAATGCACAGGAGAAAAAATCAGCCGACACTACGAAGACAACCAGTATTGAGGAGGTCGTAGTCACCTCTTTGGGGATAAAAAGGCAGGCCCGCTCTTTGACGTATTCCAGTCAGCAGATTGGCGGGGATGAGCTTACAGAAGTGAAAACTCCCAACCTATTAAATTCGATCAACGGAAAAGTTTCCAATGTACAGATTAACAGAACCAATGGTGTAGGAAGTTCCGTAAGGGTGATTATGAGAGGGAATAAGTCTGTATCCAATAGCCAGCCATTGTATGTAGTGGATGGAATTCCTATTATCAATGGAACAGGAAAATCTACAGATATAAGCCAGTATGCTAATATGCCGGATCCTGGTGATGTATTAAGCTCTATCAACCCAGATGATATTGAAAGTATTAACTTCCTGAAAGGAGCATCAGCGTCAGCTTTATATGGTTCTGCAGGTGGAAACGGAGCTGTCTTGATTACTACCAAAAAAGGAAAAGCAGGTAAGAGTTCTATTTCTTACAGCACAAGCTTAACGGCAGAAAGAGCTTATAGCCTTCCGAAGCTGCAGCATAGCTATTTATCTTATGACCCATCTGTTCCTAATCAATCGCCAGGAAGTAATATTGAGAGCTGGGGAGCAAAAGGAAGTTCAAAGGATTATCTTAAAGATTTTCTGCAAACCGGAACTACTTGGGTAAACAGCCTTTCTTTTCAGTCAGGAAACGAGAAATCAACCAACTATTTTTCCATTGGAAATACAACCAATAAAGGGGTAATTCCAATGTCTTATTTTGATCAGTATAATGTCTCTTTTAGAAACTCAAGTAAGTTTCTGGATGATAAATTGACATTGGATGCCAACTTCATTGGCTCCTTACAGGACAGCAAAAACAGACAGACACCAGGAGCTTCTTTTTCTCCTTTAACAAGCTTATACTGGCTGCCAAGAGGTGTGGATTTTGATCAATATGGACCAGATAATTATTCTTTTATAGATAAAAAGAGACTTTTACCAGCACAAAACTGGTGGGAAGTAAATCCGGACGGAAGTTTCAAAGGAAATCCGGAAACACAAAACCCATATTGGATTTTAAACAGAAACCCGGTTACTGTTAAAAATAAAAATGCATACAGTGCTGTATCATTATCTTATCAAATCAATCCATGGCTGACAGCACGAGTAAGAGGAAATTATAGCTGGAATAGTTCAGACAGCCAGCGTGATATTTCAGCATATTCAGCACCAAGTTTATTAGCAGGAGGACAAAATGGAAGAATGCTTAAAAATGTATATGAAAATTCATCTACCTATGGTGATGTTTTATTGATTGGTAGTCCGAAATTAAGTGAATCAATTTCTTTAGACTTTACAGTTGGAGGAAGCGTTAATACAACAAGCAATAAAGTAACACAGATTGATAATGCTTATTTGTTAAATCCTAATTTATTTGCAATAAACAACCTTCAATGGAATGTGGACCGAAGTCAGGGAGATGGATATCATAATATCTACTGGAATTTGAAAAAACAGGTAAGATCAGTTTTTGCAAGTGCTTCAGTAGGATATAAGAATATGTTTTATGTAGATATGACCTTTAGAAATGACTGGGATTCCACTTTGGCATTAACAGGAAGAAGCGGATTTGATTATGAATCGGTAGGGGCAAATGCTATTTTATCTTCTATCTTTAAACTTCCGGAAACAATTAACTTCTGGAAAGTGAGAGGTTCTTATGCAACAGTAGGGTTAGGATTACCTGCCAATATTTCTAATGCAATGGTAGCTTATTACAATGCATACTCTTATGGGGTAGACGCAGGAAATATAGTATATCCAAAGAGTTCATTTGTAACCAGCAGACCAGACCTAATCCCAAGACCTGAACTTAACAAAACTTTTGAGGCAGGAACGGAATTAAGAATGCTCAATAACAGATTAAATTTTGACATTACTTATTATAATTCCAATGCAACTAACCAGCTGTTGGAAACTACTATAGGCTCAAACTTTGGAGGAATTCCGTCAGGTTCATATTATATTAATGCGGGGAAAATACGTAACACAGGTTTTGAAGCTTCATTATCATACAAAATCTTTGGTGCTGAAAAATTTGGTTGGACAACGACCGTGAATGCTTCAGCAAATAAGAATACAATTGTAGAATTGTTCCCATCAAGCCTGCCTATATCAGAAAATCAGCTATTTGCATTAACAGGAGGAGGAGATTTTACAAAACTGAGATTAGGTGGATCATTTGGAGATCTTTATGGAGTTAAATTCAAAAGAGATGATCAGGGACGTATCTTGGTAGATGAGAATGGTGTTCCATTGGGGACTACAGGAGATCCTCAATATTTGGGCAATCCGAATCCTAAGTTTATTCTGGGTTTTAATAACTCTTTTAATATTGGTAAGCTGGGAATTTCTTTCCTTATTGATGGTAAATTCGGAGGTAAAGTATTGTCTCTCACGGAGAAAGCAAATGATTTATATGGAGTAAGCCAGACGACAGCTGATGCAAGAGATGCTGGCGGAGTATCTATTCCGAATGCTGTATACGCTCCAGGCACCCCTAATGCAGGACAGGCCTATAATGGAGTTACTGATGCAAAAGCATATTATAAAAGGACTGGTGGTGCCGGTGGTATCGGGACAGGAATTGATGAAGCTTATATGTATAGCGCAACAACAGTTCGTTTACGTCAGGCCTCTATCTCATATAGCTTTGATATTAATTCCAAATATATGAGAAATGCTACAGTAAGTCTTGTTGGAACAAATTTATTCTTCTTTTATAAAAAAGCTCCATTCGATCCGGAACAAGTATCCGGAAATACACCAGGTGGGGTAGGAGTTGATTCATTTGGACTTCCAATTACACGATCTATCGGACTATCATTAAAGGCTAACTTCTAATTTAACGAAAATGAAATTCAAAAATATTAAAACACTGGTATTAGGTGCGGTAGTGCTGATGACAGCTTCAGGATGCGGTGATCTTGATCAATATAACCAGGAGAAACTTGGAAACCCTGAAATTTTTTATGCTGATTATAATGCGGTTGTTAATCCTTTAAAATCTATTCAAAGAGGATTACAGTCAGACTATCAGTTATATCCTAATTTAAGTGCAGATATGTTCAGTGGTATGTTCAGCACAGCAACTCCTTTTAATGGAGGGAAGAACAATTTGACATATTTCATGATGGATGGTTGGAACAACAGAATTATTGCCAGACAGCAGGATATTTTCAATTATTCCATCATCATAGATAATGCAGCTAAAAACTTTTATCCTGACATAGACTTTACAGCTACATTTGCGGTAAAGAAAATATTAAAAGTCATCACTGCGGCCAGAGTATCAGATAGCCATGGTCCGGTAGTGTACAGCAAATATGAGACACCTAATGCAAACGGCGTCACTGATTTTGACTCTCAACAGGAGGCTTACCTGCATTTTATTAACGATCTTAGTGCTGCTATTACTGACCTTCAAAAGGTACAGAATATGCCAGCTAATCAAAATGAAGGTGATAAGGCCGCATTGAAAAAAGCAGATCTGGTATTTAATGGAAATATTTCTCAGTGGGCAAAGCTTGCCAATTCATTAAAGCTGAGATTAGCGATGAGAATGAGCTATGCAGATCCGGCAAAATCTAAACAATATGCTGAAGAGGCATTAGCTTCATCTGCGGGATTGATTACTGATAATGCGGATAATGCATTGATCAGTGTTGGGCAATCAGAATTGAGTTTTATCATTTACTCATGGGGAGATTGTTTAATTGGTGCTCCATTGATGGCTTATATGAACGGATACAATGACCCGAGACTTCCTGCTTATGCTATTCCTGCATCTGATCCAAGCTTACAGGGAAAATATATAGGAATCCGTCAGGGAATTGATTTATTAAATGGTAAATCAACGTATGGAGGATTCTCGCAACCACAGGCAAAATCTGCCAACGGAGATTATTTCTCTGCTACAGATGGTAAAATGAAATTATTCACCGCTGCAGAAACATGGTTCCTTAAAGCAGAAGCTGCTTTGAGAGGATATGCAGGAGCGGGCGATATTCAAACGAACTATACCACAGGGGTTCAGCAATCTTTCGGCGAATGGGGAAAAGTGCAAGCGTTGCCGCTTACCTTGCTGATACAACTTCTACAGAAGCTCCTTATGTTGATCCGAAAAATCCGGATAATAACGTACCTGTTGGAAACCCTCAGTTAAGTACCATCACTATTGCATGGAATAACAGTGATACCAACGAAAGAAAATTAGAAAGAATTATTACCCAGAAATGGCTTTCCCTTTATCCAAACGGACCGGAAGCCTGGGCAGAACAGAGAAGAACAGGATATCCGGTTCTTTTCAAAGTAAGAAAAAATGATAGTGGCGGTGCAATCAGTACAGAGGCAATGATCAGAAGAATTCCTTTCACTATTGATACGAAAACGTCATTGTATAATTACCAGCAGGCTGCTCAAATGCTGAACGGCCCTGATACCGGAGGAACCAAGCTTTGGTGGGATAAGAAATAAAAATATTCAGAATCACTCATTAATAAAGAGACATCTCAAAATCAGTTTATCTGAAACAAATATTGAGGCGGGAGGATAGAGTAGAACCTCCAAAAAATTTATAGTTTCGTTTTTTAAGCCTGAATGAATCTTTTGAGATGTTCTCTTTTTCTTTAGAATCTTACTTTTAATATGGGAAAAAACAATCCCGGAACCCGTCGGATCCAGCCAATTCTCTGGATATCCACATTATATTTTGCAATGGGAGTACCCTTTGTAACCATTAATGCGGTTTCAGGAATTATGTATAAAGATATGGGTGTTTCGGATTCGCAGATCACATTCTGGACAGCGCTTATCCTGTTTGCATGGACATTGAAGCCGCTTTGGAGCCCTTTTCTGGAGATCTATAAAACTAAAAAGTTCTTTGTTGTTTTTACCCAGTTTGCCATAGGAATTCTGTTTGCTCTGATAGCTTTAAGTCTGCCGATGCATGATTTTTTCAAATACAGTATTGCCCTTTTTGTAGTAGTGGCATTTTGCGGAGCCACCCATGATGTCGTAGCAGACGGAACGTATATTGGCTTTCTTACCAATAAGGAACAGGCAAGATATATCGGCTGGCAGGGTGCTTTTTACAATCTTGCTAAAATTATCAGCAGTGGAGCGCTCGTTTATTGTGCAGGGGTTTTGGAAAAAACAAAAGGAGTTACCAATGCATGGATGATCATTATGGCAATTTATGCCTTACTGTTTTTTGCATTAGCGATTTATCACTATTTCATTCTTCCGGATGAAAACAGAGAAGAACAGAAAAAAGAAAAAACAGCCGGAAATGTCCGTAAAGAATTATTGGAAGTCATTACTTCTTTCTTTACCAAAAAAAATATTGTATGGTCTGTGCTTTTCATTATTCTGTACCGTTTTGCAGAAGGATTTGCGATCAAAATTGCTCCTCTGTTTTTTAAGGCTCCAAGGTCGTCAGGAGGATTAGGATTATCCACTTCGGATATAGGGCTGGTTTATGGAACTTATGGCTCAGCAGCATTTATTTTAGGGTCTGTACTGGCCGGATATTTTATCTCAGCACGCGGACTGAAAAGATCATTGATATGGCTTTGCTGTGCATTTAATATTCCGTTTGTGGTATATGCGTTACTGGCATACTATCAGCCGGCTGACCTTTTACCAGTAGGAATTGCTGTAGTAATAGAGTATTTCGGATATGGATTTGGTTTTGTAGGGTTAATGCTTTACATGATGCAGCAGATTGCTCCCGGAAAACACAAAACAGCGCATTATGCATTTGCAACAGGAATTATGAACCTTGGCGTAATGATTCCCGGAATGTTCAGTGGAATGATCAGTGACGGGATCGGATATAAAATGTTCTTTATCTGGGTATTGATTGCTACCATTCCCGCATTTTTAGTCACCTTATTTGTTCCTTTCCCTTATCCTGAAAATCAGAAAGAACAAGAACACAATTAATAAACAAATTTTAAATAAAAAGTTAAAAACTTTATGACAGCTCAATCAGTAATGATCCCTTGGCAGGATCGCCCGGAAGGTTGCAGTGATATCATGTGGAGGTTTTCCGAAAACCCGATCATTAACAGATATGCGATACCAACATCCAACAGTATATTCAACAGTGCAGTAATCCCTTTTGAAGATGGGTTCGCTGGGGTATTCCGTTGTGATAACAAGGCCGTGCAGATGAATATTTTTGCCGGTTTCAGTAAAGATGGGATTAATTGGGATATCAACCATGATCCTATTGAAATGCAGGCAGGAAATACGGATATGATTGAATCCGATTACAAATATGATCCCCGCGTAACTTTCATTGAAGACCGTTACTGGATCACATGGTGCAACGGATACAACGGCCCAACCATCGGAATCGGGTATACTTTTGATTTTAAAGAATTTTTCCAGTGTGAAAATGCCTTTCTTCCATTCAACAGAAACGGTGTTTTGTTCCCTGAAAAAATAAACGGTAAATATGCCATGTTGAGCCGTCCGAGTGATAACGGGCATACGCCTTTCGGAGATATTTATATCAGTTATAGTCCTGATATGAAATATTGGGGAGAACACCGTTGCGTGATGAAAGTAACGCCTTTCGAAGACAGTGCATGGCAGTGTACGAAGATCGGGGAGGACCTGTTCCTATCAAAACAGAAGAAGGATGGCTGCTTTTCTATCATGGAGTGATCAATACCTGCAGAGGATTCAGATATTCAATGGGAGCAGCTTTGCTGGACCTTGAAGACCCTACAAAAGTATTGTACAGAACGAAGCCTTATTTACTGGCTCCGGCTGAATTGTATGAACTTACCGGAGATGTGCCGAACGTGGTATTCCCTTGTGCGGCATTGACAGAAGGAGATAAAGTAACAGTATATTACGGTGCGGCTGATACTGTGGTTGCTATTGCCTTTGGATATATCTCAGAAATCATTGATTTTATGAAAAAGAATTCAATTTAATACAGTAATATAAGTTTAGCAAAATAGGTTAATCATTTTAATTTTCCTTTGTTTTCTGGGAATTGTATAATGGTTTTCCTATTTTTAAACCAACTTTAAAACAAAAAATTCCGATACCTCTCTATCATGAAAAAAGAACTGCTTATCTGCTTTTTTACCACCCTGATGTCTGTAGCTAATGCCCAGCAAAATAAAAATGATGTTTTATCCTGGGTAGATCCTTTCATAGGCACGGGAGGACATGGACATACATTTCCGGGGGCAACCACGCCATTCGGAATGATACAGCTGAGCCCGGATCAGAATACGAAAAGTGGCGACTGGGACTGGTGTTCAGGATATCATTACAGCAGCAAAACGATCATGGGATTCAGTCATAATCACCTTAGCGGAACAGGGTGGGCCGACCTTGGGGATATTCTGGTTATGCCTACTGTAGGACAGATAAAAATGGTTCCCGGGTCAGAAGAAAAACCGGAAACTGGTTACCGATCAACATTTACCCATGATAAAGAAATAGCATCCCCGGGATATTATTCTGTGATGCTGGACAGCTACGGAATTAAAGCAGAGCTTACTGCGTCTCCAAGAGTGGGATTTCATAAATATACTTTTCCAAAGAGTAATGAATCAAACATCATTATTGATCCTACCAATAAAATTTTCGGAAATATCTACCATACCTTAGTCAGTGTGGAAGGCAATAATAAAATCAAAGGATACTGCTACAGCAATGGCTGGGGAGGTAAACGGTTTGCTTACTTCGTGATGGAGTTTTCCAAACCGTTTAAGTCTTACGGCGTTTATGCTGACGGAAAAATCAAAAATGATGAAAAAATTGCCCTTGCCAAGGATGCCAAAGCTTTCGTAAGATTTTCAACAGAAGACCAGGAAAGCATTGAAGTAAAAGTATCTTTATCTCCGGTGAGTACAGAAAACGCACAGGAAAATTTCGATACCGAAGCAAAAAATATTGACTTTGCGAAAGCGAAAGAAACTGCCCAAAAAACCTGGAGAGATCTTATCGGAAGATTTCAGGTAACAGGAGGAACAGATAATCAGAGAAAAATTTTCTATACCGGCGTTTACCATACATTCATTGCACCCAATCTTTATATGGACGTGAACGGAGATTATGTTGCCGCCCAGGAAAATATGAATACCAAATGGTTCACGAATTACAGTACGTATTCATACTGGGACGGATTCAGAGCAACTCACCCGCTGCTGACCATCATGGATCAGAAACACACCAAAGAATTTGCCAATTCTCTGATCAGCAGATATACAGACCGTAAAGATCATATGCCGATCTGGGAGCTTTGCGGATATGATAACTTCTGTATGCTGGGTTATCACAGTGCTTCAGTAATCTGGGATGCTATCTCAAAAGGAGTTCCGGGTATTGATGCCGAAAAAGCATTTGCAGCGATGAAAGATGCTTCTTTAACGGATAAAATGAGCAGCAGTGATGGAGGTGGAGGTCTTAATGATTATATCAGACTAGGTTATACACCATCAGAAAACGGTGCTTCCGTGTCTGCAACACTTGAATATTCATATGATGACTGGTGCATTCAGCAGCTGGCAGAAAAATTAGGTAAAAGATGAAGCAGAAGTTTACAGAAAACGTTCTATGAACTTCCTGAATACCTTCAATAAAGAAAATAACCACTTCTGGCCAAGACAGAAAGACGGAAAATTCTTATCAGATTTCACTCTTAACGACTGGAAAAAGCTTCAGCCACACTGGGTTTCCGGAAATATCTGGGCGTATGATTTCTTTGTTCCGCATCAGATTGATGAAATGATGAATCTGTACGGAGGAAAAAAGGGTTTGAAGAAAAGCTGGATAAAACCTTTACAGAAGCGCTGCATATGGAAGGAGAGCAGCACGTTGATATCTCAGGATTCATTGGATCATTAGGATTCGGGGATGAACCTGGACATCATGTTCCATACCTGTACAACTATGCAGGAAGTCCTTACAAGACTCAGAAAATGGTAAAATACATCCGTGACAATATGTACGCGGCGAAACCGGATGGGATTGTCAATAATGAAGACTGCGGTCAGATGTCTGCATGGTATATTTTCTCTTCATTAGGATTTTATCCTGTGACACCGGGAAAACCTGTTTATGCCATAGGAGCGCCACAATTTCCGAAAGCATCATTAAAACTAGAGAATGGAAAAACTTTTACTGTAATTGCTGACAAGGTATCCGACAAGAATATCTATGTACAGAAAATGTTCCTGAACGGCAAAGAATATAAAAGCTGGGAACTACACCACAGCGATATCATGAACGGCGGCGAACTGAGATTCGTAATGGGAAGCAAACCGGTAAAATAAAACTATAAAAATAAACGAAACAAAGTATCAATGGAAAGGAGAAATTTTATTAAAACAAGTGCACTGGCAGGAGCCGGATTGCTGTTTACACAGAATGTTTTTGCTAAAAATTTAGTACTGGACGATTTTCCTGTTGTCCGCGTCCCTAAAGAGAAAAGACATTTTGCCAGCGAATCCGTAGAAAATGCTATTGCAGCGTTTAAAAAGAAAGTAAAAAACAAAGAGTTAAGCTGGCTTTTTGAAAACTGCTTCCCGAATACATTGGATACTACTGTTTATTATACAGAAACCAGCGGAACACCGGATACCTATGTGATCACCGGGGATATTGATGCCATGTGGCTTCGTGACAGCTCGGCGCAGGTTTTTCCTTATCTCCAGTTCTCGAAGAAAGATGAAAAGCTGCACAAGCTGATCTCAGGAGTGATTCACAAGCAGACTGCTTTCATCCTGAAGGATCCTTATGCGAATGCTTTCTATAACGATGATCAGAAGATCAGTAAATGGAAAGAGTATGATCATACTGATATGAAACCGGGTACCCATGAAAGAAAATGGGAGATAGACTCGCTTTGCTATCCTATCCGTCTGGCCTACCACTTCTGGAAAACAACAGGAGATACAAAACCTTTTGATGCCAACTGGCTGAAGGGAATTAAGCTTACCCTGCAGACCTTTACAGAACAGCAGAGAAAACATGACCTCGGACCCTACAAATTCGAGCGTACAACAGCCTGGGCAACAGATGGAGTTCCAATGGGAGGATATGGGTATCCAACAAAACCGGTTGGTCTTATCAGCTCTATGTTCCGTCCAAGTGATGATGCTACTATTTATGGATTCCTGATTCCGTCTAACTTATTTGCTGTTGTAAGCTTGCGTCAGGCTGCAGAAATGGTTTCTCAGATTAAAAATGAAAAAACGTTGGCTCAGCAACTGAACAGCCTTGCAGATGAGGTAGAGGCAGCCATCAAAAAATACGGAATTTACAATCATCCTGAATTTGGAAAAATCTATGCTTTTGAAGTGAACGGCTTCGGAAGTTATAACCTGATGGATGACGCGAACTGTCCAAGCTTGCTGGGACTGCCTTATCTGGATGCGGTGAAAGCTGATGACCCTGTTTATCTGAATACAAGAAAATTTGTATGGTCAGAAAACAACCCGTTCTTCTTCAAAGGTAAGCTGGCAGAAGGAATAGGAGGGCCGCATATCGGATTGGATATGATCTGGCCAATGAGTATCATCATGAAGGCTCTCACTACCAAAGATAAAAGTGAGATCAGATGGTGTATAGATACCTTACAGAAAACGCACGGAGGAACAGGCTTTATGCATGAGTCCTTCCATAAAGACAATGACAAAAAGTTCACCAGAGAATGGTTTGCATGGGCAAATACCCTGTTTGGCGAATTGTTATGGAAAACCTTTAACGAAAACCCTGAGCTACTGACATAGCCGATCCTTTTATATGGTTTATTCATCTGAGATACTTTCCTGAAAAGAAGGTATCAGGGGAAAGCTATATAAAAATCCAGACACCAAAGCACCTTAAAAAAATTATACAATGAAAAAAATCCATCTTTACCGCACTGATTGCCATGATGCTTCAATCCGGTTCTCTGATCAACGCACAACAGCTTAGCCCTACAGGGATATGCTATGTGGAAGTGAATAACAACAACCTCCTGAATGCAGGAGCGTACAAACTGCAGACATCGAACAGCTATCTGTTCAATGTGGTGAATATCTTTGCGGCCAATATTAATTATGATACCAGCCGTGGAAGAGCTTATCTGTATTCCAATAACAACGTTACCAAAGTGCTTACCAATGCAGATACCTATATAAAGCCCCTTCAGCAAAAGGGAATGAAAGTAGTACTCACTATTTTGGGAAACCATCAGGGAGCAGGAATCTGTAATTTTCCTACCCGTGAAGCCGCAAAAGATTTTGCTTTACAGCTTGCCAATACAGTGAATACCTATGGTCTTGATGGAATTGATTTTGATGATGAATATTCAGAATACGGAAATAACGGAACAGGGCAGCCTAATGACAGCTCTTTTGTAATGCTGGTTCAGGAGCTCAGAGCATTATTGCCGAATAAAATTATTTCATTCTATTACTACGGTCCTGCTGCTTCAAGGCTTTCCTGGAACGGAGCAAGGGTAGGAGACAATGTCAATTACAGCTGGAATGCGATGTACGGAACCTTCTCAGCTCCGAATGTACCTCCGCTTACCAAAGCACAAATCTCTCCGGCAGCTGTATGGATGGGAAATACGTCTAACTCTACAACAACCAGTTTAGCCACTCAGACTAAGAACGGCGGTTACGGAGTATTTATGTGGTATGATCTGCATGGAACCAATGAAACTGCACAGCTTTCAGCAGGAACCCAGACATTGTACGGAGAACCTACTGTTTTAAGCGGTACTTTACAGTCATGGACACAAGGTACAAACTGTGATGCCCCTATCGGGCTGTACACAAGCAATCTTACAGGAACAAGTGCAAAACTGAACTGGTCAGCCGTGGGAACCAATACCTATGATGTTGATTATAAACCAGCTTCTTCAACAACCTGGACGAATGCGGTAACAGCAACGGGTTCCACTTCTGTAACGATTTCCGGATTAACAGCCAATACTGATTACGACTGGAGAATCAGAACCAATTGCAGCGTGAAAAGTGCCTATATGTTTGCTCCAAGGTTTACCAGTGCCTCAGGAACAACTCCTACAGGATCTTATGCCTTATCTCTGGACGGAAGCACAGAGTCAGGAGCTGCCGGCAGTATGAATCTGAGCGGTTCTGCATTATCTTTTGAGGGCTGGATTAAACCTTCGTCCTTCAAATCTGCATCCCCATATATTTCTTCTATTATGGGAACAGAAGTGAGCGACAGCAATTCTGCGTTCCTGAGATTAGGGGATGCCAGCCTGGCGAATAATAAACTTCAGTTTGTGGTAAGTATTAATAATGTACAGCAAAAACTGGCCTCTGCAACAGCCTTAAATGCCAACACCTGGTATCATGTGGCAGCTACTTATGACGGTGCCAATATGAAAATTTACATCAATGGTGTTCTGGATGCGACTAAAGCTCAAACCGGAAGTGTGAATTCAACAGGAGCATTCAATGTAGGATATTTATATAACACGTCAAGGAATTTCAATGGAAAAATAGATGAGGTAAGAGTGTGGAAACGCGCCTTGAGCCAGACGGAAATAAGTCAGAATATGTGTAATGTATCCGTTCCTGCTGCTTCACTGGCTGCTTACTGGAAGTTTAACGAAGGAAGTGGTTCTACTGTTCAGGATACTTCAGGAAACGGAGTGACTTTAACGTTGACGGGTGTAGACTCTTCTAATTGGGGAACAGATCTGCCATGTACAACTGGAAGCTCACTATTGGCGAGAAATGCCGGAAACCAAAAGGCTATAAACCCAGAACAGGTAAATGTCAAAAATCAAATAAAACTATATCCTAATCCGGCAAGCAAATCTTCATCACTGACAGTTTCTGTTCCGGATGAATACAGCAACGGAAAATTGACAATTTATGATTTTAATGGAAGAATCGTAGACACAAAATCACTGAACTCAGGAAACAATCAATACGAATTGAGCAGAATTTCAGCAGGAAACTACATCGTTCAGTTTGAATCTCATGACGGAAGTTTAAAACAATCCGAAAAACTAATTGTAAAATAACAAAACCAGTCATTGGGCTTCGGCCCAATGATTTTCTGCTACAAAATTGATAGACTATGAGAAAAAATTCCTTTTTATTCCCTTAATGGCGCTCATGCTTCAATCTGCTCCGCTGCTCAAAGCACAGCAGCTTGATCCCTTGGGAGTCTGCTATGTGGAAGTGAATAACAATAATATGCTGAATGCAGGTTCCTATACTTTGCAGAACACCAACAGACAGCTTTTTGATGTTGCGATTATTTTTGCCGCCAATATCAATTATGATGTTTCCAAAAGCAGAGCTTACATCTCAAACAATAACAACGTCACCAAAGTCCTGAATGATGTTAATACCTACGTAAAGCCTTTACAGGAAAAAGGAATAAAAGTTCTTCTGGATCTCTTGGGAAACCACCAGGGAGCCGGAATTTCCAATTTTCCTAATCGGGAAGCGGCAAAAGATTTCGCAATGCAGGTGGCTCATACTGTTTATACCTATGGACTGGATGGTGTGGACCTGGATGATGAATACGCAGGATACGGAAATAACGGAACAGGGCAACCTAATAACAGTTCTTTTGTAATGCTTTTGCAGGAATTGAAAGCAGCAATGCCGGATAAACTCATTACATTCTATTATTATGGACCGGCTACAACCAGACAAACTTATAACGGAGATTTAGCAGGAAACTATATCAATTATACATGGAATGCCATGTACAGTACCTACAATGCTCCTGTTGTTCCTCCACTTGATAAATCCAGGATTTCTGCTGCGGCAACATGGATCCAAAACCCCAATCCCGGCTCAACATCCGCCGCTACACTGGCAAGCCTTGCTACCAGCACAAAGAATGACCAATACGGCGTTTTTATGTGGTATGATCTGGCCGGAACCAATGTAGCCAGCTATCTGAGCACAGGGTCTAATATACTTTACAATGAAAATACAATCTTAAGCGGCCAGCTATATTCATGGTCGCAAGGACAAACCTGTGATCCTCCATTGGGACTCGATGTTTCCAATATAACAGGAACTTCAGCTCAACTGAACTGGACTTCCAATGCTTCCCAGTCTTACAATATTGATTACAAGCCGGTCAGTTCAGCAGTATGGACGAATGTAGCCAGCAATTATTCAGGAAACAATATTGTTATTAATAACCTTACCCTGAATACGGATTACGACTGGAGAATACAGTCCGGCTGCTCACCGGCCTTAACAAGTACTTATATTTTCGCACCAAGGTTTAATTCCGGAAGTGGCTGCACTACGCCATCAGGATTAACTTCCGGAAGTTTCCTTGGAAATACGGCTCAACTGTCATGGGATGCAGGAAACGCCACTTCATATACCCTGCAATACAAAACAGCTTCAGCAACAACCTGGTCTGAAATTCCGAATATTACTACCAACTCCTATTCATTACAGAATCTGACCCCAAACACAAACTACGTATGGAAAGTACAGGCTTCATGCGCGGGAGGAACTACAAGTACCTATTCTGCTGAAGGATCATTTAACAGCGGTTTTGCACCGGTTACAAGCCCCGGAGCAAGATCACTTTCTTTTAACGGAAGCACGCATTATCTTAACGCAGGACAATTTAACCTGAGCGGAAATGCTGTGACATTGGAAGGGTGGGTAAAAGTAAATGCTTTCAAAACAGCTTTTCCTTACATTTCATCAGTATTAGGAGTGGAAGTAGGAGATAATAATTCGGCTATGCTTCGTTTCGGAGATGGAAATCTGGCGAATAATAAGCTTCAATTCATTTTGAGCTTCGGTTCATCACAGGTGAAACTTAATACCAATACAGCATTCAATACCAATACCTGGTATCATATAGCAGCCACTTACGATGGCGCAGCCATGAAGATCTATGTCAATGGTAATCTTGATGCAAGCTTTGCGGTGACAGGCAACTTTACGGCAAACGGAATCCTTTATCTGGGTAGGAATTATGATAATTCCCGTACACTCAACGGTTTCCTTGATGAATTCAGAGTTTGGAAACGAGCACTGACACCACAGGAAATATTGAGTAACAGCTGTAGTGTTCCCGCCAATTATACAGGTCTTGAAGCCAACTGGAAAATGGATGAAGGAAGCGGAATGGGAGCCTTAGATGCTACAGCAAATACCCATTTTGCGACCCTGGTCAATATGACAGATGCCAACTGGAGAACAGACGTTGCCTGTACATCATCTCTTGCCGTGAAAGATCTTGAATCTGTAAAAGAGAGCAGTGCCGTTTATCCAAATCCTGTAAAGGGAGGAAATGATATTCACTTTGCCATCAGCGATAACTCTGCAAGTGAAGTGGCATTGTATGATGCTTCAGGAAAACTGTTCAAAAAACAGAATATTGATCAAAATAATAATGCAGTGAATACGCAGGATTTAATCAGTGGTACTTATATTTACAAAATTACATCCTCAAACAGTAAAGTAATATCAACGGGTAAAGTAATTGTAAAGTAAAATTCAGATAATGAAACAGTTATCAGAATTGAAAATATAAAGTCTGAAAATGCAATACAGGCAGGCAGGGGTGGTATTTCCTGTTTGTCTGTTTTTCAGTCAGGGAATTAAAAATTAAAAATAATGCAGAATATAGTAGGAATCGATATCGGAGGGTCGCACATCACGCTGGCTCAGGTAGATCCGGAAAAACGTGAAATTATTTCTTCCACTTATGTAAGAGAACATGTGAATGCTTTTGATAACAAAGAAGTTATTTTTGAGGCATGGGTTTCAGCCATTCATAAAGTGGCTCATGATCTGGTAAAAGAAGATCTTCTGATCGGTATCGCAATGCCGGGACCTTTCGATTATGAAAACGGGATATCCCTTATGCAGCATGGAAAATTTATTGATATCTATCAGGTTAATATCAAAGAAGAACTGGCAAAAAGGCTGGATATTTCTCAGGAGCAGATTCATTTTGTAAATGATGCGGCAGCCTTTATGGAAGGAGAAGTATTCGGAGGATGTGCTCAGGGATTCGACAGGATTTTTGGAGTCACTCTCGGTACCGGATTGGGAACCACTTTCTATAATGGGGAATTTGCTACCGATGAAGACTTATGGGATTCTCCTTTTAAAGATTCTATCAGTGAAGAATATCTGGCGACGCGCTGGTTCGTGAATCACTACAAAGAACTTACCGGTGAGGAAATTTCAGGAACGAAAGATCTTCTGGACAAACCTGCGGAAATACAGAAAAGAATGTTTGATGAATATGCAGATTCTTTCTCTGAATTTATTGTGAAATATGTAGACCATTACAAACCGGAAGTTTTAGTTATAGGAGGAAATATTGCCAAGGCTTATCCTCATTTTGAACAAAGATTTATTCAGAACTTAACAAAGAATAATATTAACTTGCAGGTTAAAATTTCGGCAATATTTGAAGATGCGGCCATTCTTGGAGCTGCCAGCTATGCCTTAAAAAAGCTTATATAAATTAACAAACGAAAAGATACAATGAAGTTTATATTTTCTACTTGCTTACTGTTATTACAGGCCTGGGCTTTAGGTCAGAATGTATCTCCCGTAGATTATGTGAATCCTTTGATGGGGACCCAATCCAAACCTTCTTTATCCAACGGAAATACCTATCCTGCTGTAGGACTTCCATGGGGAATGAATATCTGGACACCGCAGACCGGTAAAATGGGTGACGGATGGGCATATACCTACGATGCAGATAAAATAAAAGGATTTAAACAAACCCATCAGCCTTCTCCATGGATGAACGATTATGGCGCATTTTCCATCATGCCGGGAGTAGGAAAAGTGAAATTTAAAGAAGATGAAAGAGCAAGCTGGTTCAGTCACAAAGCTGAGGTTACGACGCCTTATTTCTACAGTGTTTATCTTGCTGATATCAATGTTACCACAGAATTTACCCCTACGGAAAGAGCTTCTTATTTTAAATTTGACTTTCCAAAAACAGACAGTGCTTACGTAGTTGTCGACGCTTTGAACAAAGGCTCTTACATCAAAATTTTACCAAAAGAAAGAAAGATCCTGGGATATACAACGAAATATTCTACCGGGAAATACGAAAACTTTAAAAACTACTTTGTCATTCAGTTTGATAAAGATTTTGAACTGACAAAAACCTGGAAAGATGATAAACTTGTCAATGACCAATTAGAAATTACCAGTGATCATACCGGTGCTGTAGTAGGTTTTAAGCTTAAAAATAAAGAAACGGTTTATGCAAAAGTAGCCTCTTCATTCATCAGTTTCGAACAGGCAGAACTGAACCTTAAAAGAGAAATCGGTACCAGAAACTTTGAGCAGGTGAAAACCGATGCTAAAAATATCTGGAACAAAACATTAGGGAAAATAGACGTAAAAGGAGGAACAGATCAGCAGATGAGAACTTTTTACTCTTCTTTATACAGAACTTTATTCTTCCCACAGAAATTATATGAAATTGATGCTCAGAATAAAATAAAACACTGGAGCCCTTACAACGGTAAAATTGTTGACGGAAGAATGTTTGCAGGAACCGGATTTTGGGATACTTTCCGTGCTTTGTACCCTTTCCTGAACCTTGTTTACCCAGGCATCAATGTAGAAATGCAGGAAGGATTGGTGAATGCTTACAAAGAAGGAGGATTCTTACCGGAATGGAGCAGTCCGGGATATTCTGATATTATGATTGGAAATAACTCTGCATCCGTAGTGGCAGACGCTTACATCAAAGGTCTTCGCGGGTATGATGTGGAAACGCTTTGGCAGGCTGTAAAACACGGAGCAGATAACGAAGGGCCTATAGAAGCTGTAGGCCGTGCAGGAGTAAAGTATTATAATGAATTAGGCTATGTTCCTTACGATGTAAAAATCAATGAGAATGCAGCCAGAACATTGGAGTACGCTTATGACGATTTTTCAATTTATCAGTTAGGGAAAGCATTAGGAAAGCCAGCTTCAGAAATTGATATTTATAAGAAAAGAGCTTATAATTACAAAAATATATTCGACAAGGAGACAGGCTTAATGCGTGGTAAAAATAAAGACGGTAATTTCCAGAGACCTTTCAATCCTTTCAAATGGGGAGATGCTTTTACAGAAGGGAACAGCTGGCATTACACTTGGTCTGTTTTCCAGGATATCGACGGTCTGGCGGAGCTGATGGGTGGGAAAAAGAAATTTGAAGCCAAATTGGATGAAGTATTTTCATTGCCTCCCGTTTTTGATGATAGCTATTATGGAGGCGTGATCCACGAGATCAGAGAAATGCAGATCATGAATATGGGGCAGTATGCCCACGGAAACCAGCCTATCCAGCATATGATCTATCTGTATAACTTTGCAGGGGCACCTTACAAAACCCAATATTGGGCAAGACAGGTGATGAATAAACTGTATCATGCCACTCCGGACGGATACTGCGGTGACGAAGATAACGGACAAACGTCTGCATGGTATATTTTCTCAGCCCTTGGGTTTTATCCTGTAACGCCGGCAACAGATCAGTATGTGTTGGGAGCTCCTTTGTTTAAAGAAGCAACCATTCATCTCGAAAATGGTAAGAAAATTGAAATAAAAGCTCCTGAAAACAATGCGGAAAACTTATATGTAAAATCTTTGAATGTAAACCAACAGCCTTACTCTAAAAACTGGCTGAGCCACAAGGAACTGATGAAAGGTGCTGTTTTGGATTTTAAAATGGATAGCAAACCTAACAAAGAAAGAGGTTCACAGGAAAAAGATTTCCCATATTCAATGTCAAAAGAAGAATCAAATAAATAATCGCTAATTTAAAAATATAGCTGTATGAGTACAGAAAAAAAGAAATATTCGAGAGAGTAGAAAATATGCTGCAAACACAGGGTTTTAACATTGCAGCAAAAGATGATACAAGACCATGGGGAGGTTTCTTTGTCATTGATGAAACACAGGCACAGGATTTTGCCAACCGGTATTTTGACGGGATTGATGTAGACAGCCTGAGAATAGGAGGAAAGCTGAGCCCGAAAATCCTTATCGTGGCTCCGGAAGCAAGATTAAGCTGGCAATACCACCACAGAAGAGCCGAAATCTGGCAGGTAGTGGAAGGAACCGTAGGCATCAAAAGAAGCAATACTGATGAAGAGGGAGAGTTGAAAGAATATGGTCCGAAAGATCAGGTAAAACTTCAGCAGGGTGAAAGACACAGATTAATCGGCCTTGAAGGCTGGGGAATCGTTGCCGAAATCTGGCAGCATACCGATGCCTCCAATCCTTCAGACGAAGATGATATCGTAAGAGTTCAGGATGACTTTGGAAGATAAATAAAAAAACCGCTTCAATGAAGCGGTTTTTTTATTGGTCAGGAAGCTTGAGGCTGGAAGAGGGAAGTTTCTGGAGGTTATCAGAAGTTTTTATTCTCCTTTATTAATGCTGATGAATTTTACCTGCAGATGGTAAAAATCAAACCTTATAGGTTTCAAAAACCTGTAAGGTTTTGTTTATTCAGAGAGCATCTGTCAGTAATTTATCCCCAATAAGAACTCTACCGGCTAACAGCACTCCCAGCTTCACTCTTCCATCTTCCCGCCTTAAAACGTCGCATCAATTAAAATATCGATTATACAGGAAGTGTATCCCCAATAAGAACTCTACCGGCTAACAGCACTTCCAGCTTCACTCTTCCATCTTCCCGCCTTAAAACGTCGCATCAATTAAAATATCGATTATACAGGAAGTGTATCCCCAATAAGAATTCTACCGGCTAACAGCACTCCCAGCTTCACTCTTCCATCTTCCCGCCTTAAAACGTCACATCCAGCCCCACATAGAAGTTCGCTTTCATAATCGGAGCGTATACCATTCCACCGTCAAAATAACTTCCGAAAGGATTTTTAAAATCTACAATCGCGTTTTTCTGATAATAAGAAGTAAGGTTTTCACCTCCCAGATAAGCTCTGATCTTTTTATTGAAGTTTCTTGATATCTGAGCATTCAAAACAGCATAAGATTCAGAATAGGCTGGCAGCTGAAACTCTGCCGGGTTACTTGATGTATCAGGAAGTCTCTGTTTTCCCACCCAGTTTAAAGTAGTATCAAAGCTCCAGAATCCTCCATTATTATTTTTATTGGTTGAATACGCTAAGTTTACAAATCCTCTGTGCTTTGCCATAAAAGGAACTTCTCTTCTTCCACTGATATAATCAGCCTGTACATCATAGTATTTATAAGCCAGTCTTACCTCAAGATTTTTTACAGGCATGAAATCCCATTGGGTCTGGAATGAATTCGCAAAAGATTTTCCATCCAGGTTATAGAATGTCAGCTGTTGAGGAGATTTATCCAGATCCACCAATACCTGATCCTGGAAATCCGTTCTGAAGAAGTCCGCAATAATGCTGGATTTCCTCCCGAACAACTTAAATTCCTGCTGTAAACTTGCACCGTAATTCCAGGCAATTTCAGGCTTTAAACCGTAAATATTTCCTCCGTTGGGTAAAATATTGATAGCCCTGTTTGAGGCAAAATACTGCTGGCTTTCCGCAAATACATTTGCAGTTCTGAAACCTCGTCCTGCAGAAAGTCTTAAAATTGTCTGAGGCGTGAAGTCATATTTGAAATTAAGCCTTGGGGTAAACTGAGTCCCTGCCAGATTATGAAAATCTACTCTGGAACCTGCTACTAAAGTGTATTTTAAACCTGTTAAAGTATATTCAGCAAAAATTCCCGGCACAATTTCATTTCTTCTCATATCATCCAGTAAATACGTTTCTTTATAGCCGTCATATAAGAAACTTGCACCTGCCTTATACTTATGGTTGGTATTTCCGATGATACTTTCAAAAATTAAATTGGAATAGTACGTATGCTGCTGTCCTGCATAATTTCTCAATCCGAAGAAACTGTCCTGTTGGTGATAAACGTACTGGTTCATCCAGCCGATACTTTGATAAGGCTTTCCCTTAAAAACATACCCCGTCTTATTCCAGACCTGGAACCTTGAAATATCGATTCCTACCCCATAAAAAGGCTGTTTGTCCTGACCCAGTTTTTTATCAAAACCAATTTCTCCCGCCGTTCTTTCATCTCTGATAAAATTAATTCCGAAGTGAGACCCGAATCCCGACTTTTCAAGATCGTTATAATTCAGCAAATAGGCTGCGTTGATCTGTGTTCCTTTCGGTCTGTCCAGAAAGCCGTCATGATTCATATCCGTATTCCCAAAAGTTCCGTTGCCGTGAAGAAGAAAGGTTTGTGACCATTTATCGTTGATAGGAGAAACATTGGTAATATTCACTTCAGCTCTTCCATTAAAATCAGAGAAAAGGTTTAATGATGTTTCCGGAGTCTTTGCATTCTTCAGAAGTTCAGTGTTGATCTGTCCTGTGATACTTTCATAGCCGTTCGTTACGGTACTTCCTCCTTTGGTAAGCTGAATACTTTCAATCCATCTTCCCGGAATAAAATTTAAGCCATAAGCAGAAGCCAGTCCTCTGATTTCTGGTAACTGTTCTTTTGTTAAGCTGGTATATTTCTGATCCAGACCAAGCATTTTCAGCTGTTTTGTTCCTGTAACAGCATTGCTGAAAGAAACGTCCACTGTTGCATTGGTTTCGAAACTCTCTGACAGGTTACAGCAGGCTGCCTTTAACAGCTCTTTTTTATCAATATTAAAAACAAGCCCGGCTTCTTTCTTACTTAAAGCTGTTGCTGCCTTAGAACCGGTTACGACAACTCCATCAATACTTTTTTCATGCTGGGAATGATCTTCTTTAGCTGATGAGGTCTCATGGATGTTATGATCTTCGTGCTTTGTTTCTTCTTCGTAATGTACTGTTGGATTAGCTTCCCCAAAAGTAAAATCCCTGTCATACAGGCAGCATCCCGGAAGACTATGGTAAACAGCATCTGAGGCTTTGTATCTTTCATTGTCGTGACCAGCATCAGCAATAGCTTTTAAAATCTTATCTGATGAGGTTTTTGACGGATCGAAATTTAAAGTAACCGTTTGTTTCTCTGCATTCCATTCAGCAGTACCGGCACCTGCTTCTTTTGCTGCCTTTTCGATTCTGGCTTTACATGACGCACAGTTTCCTCTTACATAGAATTCATTCACTTTTTTAGTGGAAATAGTAGCTTCTGCATGGTGTTCATGATGTGCTTCTGCCTGTGAAGGCTGCAGATCTCTATCGTAATGACAACATCCCGGGAGCCCTTCATAAGTAGTATCAGGAGCCTTGAATTTCTCATTATCATGGCCGGCTTCTGCTACCTTTTTTAAAATATCGTCGGCAGATGTCTTGTCTGTTTCTAACGTTAAGGTTTGAAGATCAACAGAGTAAACTGCTGTTTTAGCCCCTGCTTTTTTAGCAGCATTTTCAATTCTTGTTTTGCACATTTCGCAGTTCCCTTTTACTTTGAACTGGTTTTTAGAAAGTGTCTGAGCAGATATTAATTGTGTAAACAGGAATAATACACCAAGTATCAACCTGGAAATAGATAATTTCATTTTGTTTAAAGTTTAAATTAATTAAAACAGTTCACTATAAGACATAATGAACCCTTGAGATTTAATTAACCTATCTTGGGCGGCTGCCAGATTTCCTTTAAACGGTCTGAAAGATAAGGATCTGAATATTGAAACTGAGCATTCTTATTCGCTTTGTAATAAGACAGTTCCAGACGCAGATTTTTTGAGAAGGGGTTTCAATAAAAGTGTAGCAGGCCACACATGATGAGCAGCAGTCATCATTACATGATTTTTTGTTGTCATGCTGGCTGTCTTTTTTTGAATGATGATTTTTACAGCAGTCCGTTTTTTGGGAAGATTCTGCCTTACAGCATGTTTCCTGCATAGATTGCGCATAGAAGTTATCCTTGGGAATCAAAAAACTCCCAGGCAAAACACTATGGCAAGTAGGTGAAACAGCTTCATCTCTGCAAAAATAAGAAATTTATGGCAAAGGATCACCAACTTTCAGAGAACAGCTGTGCCAGGGTTCACCATGAGCAGGATTTAACTTTGGTTTTTCTCCCATTGCGAGATTCTGTGAAGCAGGCGCTGGCGCTGGGGCCGGAGTTGTCTGTACTGCATTTTGAGCGGGTTGGGGAGCCGGAGCAGGCTTGCTGTTTAATGGCTGCCCTACAGGAATATCACATCGATGGCCAGGTTGCCCGTGAGGCGGATTCATTCCCGGGGCGGTTTTTACCTGTTTTCCGTTATTATCCAGGGTAATTTTTCCTGGTGATACAGCATTAGGATCAATCTGGACAATATTGTTTCCCGTTGTATTTATATTTTGTGAAGCAGGAGTGGCTGTTGCAGGAGCACTGTTTAATGGCTGGCCTACAGGGATATCACAACGGTGTCCCGGCTGTCCGTGTGGAGGATTCATCCCCGGAGCGGTAGCCATAGGAGCCGGGGTTGGATTAGACTGAATGCCTGCCTGATCCATAAGTGCTGTTTTTGAGGTCGTATTAAGGGCTACGTTGGGTTGTCCGGCATTAGCTTCTTCTTTTAAATAAGTAGCTCTTTCATCTTTTTTACAAGATGCAGCTAATAATGATACGGCGATCAAACCTATAAATGTATTCTTCATATCCATGGGTATGAAACAAAATTAGCAAAACATTTTCAATTGTTTTGCTAATTTTATACTTATAATTTGATTTTTGGATTAATTTTTTACCAAAAGCCTAAATCCTTCTCCATGAACGTTGATGATTTCCAATCCTTCATCATCTTTTAACAGCTTACGAAGTTTTGCAATATAAACGTCCATACTTCTTGCGGTAAAATAATTTTCTTTTTTCCAGATTTTTCTTAAAGCAAGATCTCTAGGCATAAAATCATTTCTGTGAATGCAAAGAAGCTTCAATAATTCATTTTCTTTCGGTGAAAGCTTGTACTCCTTATCACCTACTTTTAGCTGTCTCAGCATAGAGTCGAAGAAAATGTTGCTGATCTTGAACTGCTCCTGCTCTTCATTTTCCAGGGTAGAACTTCTCTGAAGAATTGCTTTGATTTTATATAAAAGAAGCTCAGTATCGAAAGGTTTTGTAATGTAATCATCAGCGCCTAACTGGTATCCCTTTAAGATATCTTCTCTCATATTTCTTGCGGTAAGGAATATGATGGGTGTATTTTTATCAATCTTTTTTACGTCTTCTGCTAATGAAAACCCGTCTTTTTTAGGCATCATTACATCAAATATGCAGATGTCGAATTCATTTTCTGTAAATTCTTTAAGTCCCTGCTCCCCGTCAGTGGCAAGAGTTACTTCAAAATTATTGATGGTCAAATAATCTTTAAGCACCGCCCCGAAACTCTGATCGTCCTCTACTAATAATATTCTGTTGCTCATAATTTTAATAATTAATAATTAACAATTAAGAATGAACTTTCTCACTCTATCTTCTATATTTTGATATTTGGTTTAACTTTTATAATGGATGAATGATCATTGATAATTGATGTGAAGAAGGTTTTTTATCATTTATCGTTTATCATCTATCATTTAATTTTCTAGCTCATTGGCAGCTTTATCGTAAACGTACTTCCTTTTCCTTTATGAGAGTCCACGATAATCTGTCCTTTGTGCAGTTCTACAATTTTTTTAACGTAGGAAAGTCCTAATCCCTGTCCTTTTACGTTGTGTATATTTCCGGTTTCTTCCCTGAAGAATTTCTCAAAAATTTTGGTTTTATTCTGAGTATCCATTCCCATCCCCTTATCAGAGATTTCAATCACATACCAGTGCCCTTCATTTCTTGTTTTCACATGTATTTCCGGTGCCTCAGGAGAATATTTATTGGCATTGTCCAGTAAGTTGACCAACATGTTTGAGATATGGAATTCGTCTATTTTAAAATTATAATGAGTGGCGTTGAACTCCTGTGTAAGGGTTCCGTTTCTTTGCTGTACAATCAGATTGAAAGATTCTGTAGTTTTTTTGATAAGCTCTCTTACATTGGTTTCTTTTAAGAACAGCTCTACTTCATTTCTTTCAAGCTTCGACATATTAAGCACGTTTTCCACCTGCTTTTTCATCCTCAGGTTCTCCTGCTTGATCAGTTCGGAATAGTATTTTACCTTATCCGGATTGGTGGCAATTTTGTCATTAGCCAATGAATCCGTTGCGACAGAAATGGTTGCCAATGGTGTTTTAAACTCATGGGACATATTGTTGATGAAGTCGGTTTTTACTTCAGCAAGTTTCTTCTGTCTCATCATATAATTGATGGAAATAATATAAATTCCAAGAATGGTAAGAAGAGAGAGGAATGTTCCCAGCAACATTGGCCAGTTGTTCATCGCAAGGGAATATTCTTTTTAGGGAATACCAGTGCAAGGCTGTATAAGGTATTTTTCTTATCTGCAAACAGAGGAAAGCTGTAAGTATTACTGTCTTTTTTCTTTGTAGGCTTTGTTCGCAATACTTGTAAGTTTGTTGTTGCGGTCAAGAACTCCATATCCGAACTTGGCAGTAATTCCTCTTATTTTAAGTTCCTTCGCAATGACGGAATCAAGTGTTTTTGAATCTACTCTTTTGGTAATCGGAAGATTGTTTCCATATACTTTCACAAATTCTTTCATGGAATAGTCGCCGGTTTCAATTTCCTGGTTAATATCCGTGGTAAGAAGTTCGCGATTGGTAGTATCTCTTTTTATTTTATAGGCTGCTTCGTCTGTATATAAGGTTGTCAGCTTAATAGAATCTCCTTTCTGAGAAATCGGAAGCTGCGTTTTTTCAATAATATTCTTGGAATAGATGATCTGTCTCTGGGTGCCGGAGTCTTCCACCTGCTGAATCGTAGTTAAGGATGGCTGCTTACTGTTGGCAATAATATTTTTTCTGAAATCTTTGTAATCCTGATTCAGGTACTTGTCGGCTTCAATCTCTTCAATACTTTTTGAAGTACTTTCCAAAACTGCATATACTTTGTTTGAAAAATCCTGTTCCAGTACACCGTAATAGCCTTTCAACCAATAAAATTGGAGCGTTACAAAGACAATCAGTGAGATGGTCATAAACACCGAAATTATTGGGATGAATTTGTTATTCATTATTTATTTATATATGTTTTGGAAAAATGAATGTTAAAATTAATTGTTTTAAGACTACGTAAACAAAAAACGAGCCAAAAAATTGTGTTTTTTTTCTTAAAACAGTGTTTTTTAACAATTATTTATGAATTATCTTTTACTTGCCATATGAAAAGTCCTTTCAGTAAATAAAGTCCTAACTTTATTAAAAATTAATATGTATGGAATCTAATATCATTTTCAACAAAGATTTTGATGCGCTCAGTACTTATGTCATGAAAATTTATAAGGCTGATGTTTCAACAGTATGGAACCATTTTACCCAGGCTGAGTTATTGGATCAATGGTGGGGGCCTAAACCCTGGAGATGTGAAACGGTAAGCCAGGACTTCAGGGAAGGAGGGGTTTGGTTTTATGCCATGGTAGGGCCCAACGGGGAAAAAGGATATTCCCGTTCTGAATACGGAGAAATTACAGAGCACAGAAGCCTTGACTGGATGAGTGCTTTCTGTGATGAGAAAGGAAATGTAAATGAGGATTTTCCAAAATCAAAATGGCTGATCGGCTTTACAGAAGTGGAAGAAGGGACCAAAGTAACCATTAATATTCATTACCAGTCTCAGGAAGTGATGAAAAAGATGCTGGATATGGGGTTTGAACAGGGATTTACCATGGGATTGAATCAGTTGGAGGAACTGATCGGATAAATTTAACATACGATAGTTATTGATAAATAAAAGAGGATTTTCCATGGAAAATCCTCTTTTTATTATCGGCAGGGATTAACTTCCTGCTTCATTCTTCAAGCTTCGATCCTTTATAAAAGCTCTTCCTCCTGAAAATACTGAATAATTGCCTTTTTCATCAGCAAGGTCTGCTCATTTGGCTTTAATTCCGGAAGTTCTTCCAGTTTATCAAACTGCGGCCATCCGTCTTCATAGTGTGTGAATTTATAATATCCAAAGGGCTCCAGCAGCCTGCACACAGCAATGTGAATCAGGTTTACTTTGTCGTCTTTTGTATATTTCTGCTGGCCGCTTCCCAGCTCCTGTAACCCTATCAGAAATAAAAGGGTTTCGATGGGAGGGTTCTTCTCAGTCTGAAAATTGTCTTCGAAGAACTGTTCTATTTTTTTCCAATATTCGGACTCGTTCATATAATTGATAAATGATGATTAATGATTGATATTGTTAACGCTTTAATTCTTCTCCTGATTTCTTTTGTAGGCGGAGGTTACTTTAAAATTTCACTGGCTTCTTGCTCTGCACATTGCTCTATAGTTACTTGCTGTAGATGGAACAGATCTGAAGACTTGTTTTCTTATATTTGGATATTCATCAGAATATGGAATACCAGACAACTCATTAATGATAGCAATGGTTAAAGATTGGTCTTTTGTGCAAACATCTGATTGTAGTTGTTGTCTGTGTTCATATCAATTATCGTTTATGAATTATCATTTATTTTTAAAAGAAATGCATACTCCAACGCGTCTTCTTTCAGGGATTCAAATCTTCCGCTTGCTCCTCCATGTCCGGAACTCATATCTGTTTTAAAAATTAAAATATTATCATCTGTTTTCAGCTCTCTCAGTTTTGCGGTCCATTTTGCCGGTTCCCAATACTGTACCTGTGAATCATGGAATCCTGTAGTGATCAGCATGTGTGGATAGTCTTTAGCTTCTACATTATCATAGGGAGAGTAGTCTTTCATATAGTGATAATATTCCTCATCGTTTGGATTTCCCCATTCATCATATTCTCCGGTAGTCAAGGGAATAGTATCATCCAGCATGGTGGTAACAACATCTACAAAAGGAACCTGTGCTACAATCCCATTGAATAACTGAGGCTCATAATTGACCACAGCACCTACCAGCAGTCCGCCGGCACTTCCTCCCATTGCATACATGTGTTTTGATGAAGTATAATTTTCCTTGATCAGATATTTTCCTGCATCAATAAAATCGAAGAAAGTATTTTTCTTGAACAGCATTTTTCCGTCTTCATACCATTCTCTTCCAAGATATTCTCCCCCGCGGATATGAGCAATAGCATAAATAAATCCTCTGTCCAGAATCGATAATCTTACATTCGAGAAGCTGGCGTCCACGGTATGTCCATAACTTCCGTACCCATACAGAAGAAGAGGTGTGTCAGCTGATTTTTTGGTGTCTTTATGATACACTAAAGAAATAGGAATTTTTGTCTTGCCATCCCTTGAATCTGCCCATATTCTTTCCGAAACATAGTTTTCAGGAAAAAATTTTCCGCCCAGGACTTCCTGCTGCTTCAGCAGTTTTGTAGTCTTCTCCTTCATGTTATACTCATAAGTTGAGCTTGGCTGGGTAAGAGAAGTATAACCGTAACGTAAAATTTCTGTATCAAATTCCAGATTGACACCGATATAAGCCGTATATGTTGGATCAGAAAAAGGCAGATAATGCGATTCCTGTGTTGTTTCATCAATGATTTTGATCTGAAGCAATCCTTTTTCTCTTTCTTCAAGAACCAGGTAATCTTTAAAGATTTCAAAGCCTTCCAGCAAAACTTCTGCGCGGTGCGGAATGACATCAACCCAGTTTTCCATACCGCAATTATCAATTTTTGTTTTTACAATCTTGAAATTGAAGGCATCATCAGCATTGGTAATGATATAAAATTCATCCTCATAATGCTCAACCGAATATTCAAGGTCGTCTATTCTAGGCTGGATTATGGTCCATTCTGCAAATACATCGTCAGAAGGAATAAAGCGGTGCTCATCAGAAATAGTGCTTGAGCTTGCAATAAAAATATATTGTAAGGATTTTGTCTTAAATACATTCACATCAAACGTTTCATCTTCTTCGTGGAAGATCAGAACATCATCCGCTGAATCTGTTCCCAATTGATGTCTGTATACCTGGAATGCACGAAGATTCTTATCTTTTCTGATATAAAAGACATGCTGGTTGTCATTAGCCCAGACAGCTTTTCCTGTAGTATTTGGAATTGTATCAGGAAGGATTTCTCCGGTTTTTAAGTTTTTGAAATTCAGCGTGTAAATTCTTCTTCCTACATTATCTGATGAAAAAGAAGCCAGTTCGTTATTGGGACTCACAGCTACACTTCCTACTTCAAAGAAGCTTTCGCCTTCCGCAAGAATATTAACGTCAAGCACAATTTCTTCTTCATTATCAAGGCTTGTGTGCTTCCTGCAGAAAATAGGATATTCCTTGCCTTCTTCATAACGCACAATATACCAGTATTCATTAAAGAAATAAGGCAGAGATTCATCATCCTTTTTATAGCGTGCCTTCATTTCTTCGAAAAGCTCTTCCTGAAGGGCTTCGGTATCTTTCATGATAAATTCCGCGTAAGCATTTTCTTCTTCAATATATTGGATGACTTCCGGGTTTTCTCTTTCATTCAGCCAGAAGTAATTATCGATTCTTTTATCGCCGTGGGTTTCTAATATTTTTTCTATTTTTTTTGCCTGTGGAACTTTCATCCGGATATTTTTATTTTTACGTCTTATATTTTTTCTTTTTTAGAATGTTTTTTCAGAGACGTTTTTATTCAATGTTAATTATTGTTCAAATATAAGAAAGGCTATCAAATTTATGATAGCCTTTATAATTAATATTAATTATAGGGTTATTTTTTTATTGTTTTAATGGTTTTTGTAGTTCCGTCATTTAGTTTTAATATAAGTAAATAGACTCCTTCTTGTACCTCTCCAAGCTGTAGTGATGATGAAGGTTTTTCAATGGTTTTAACCAGGCTCCCTGAAGCATCCACTACTGATATCGATTGTACTTCAGAGATATTGGAAACAGTAAGGATATCAGTAAAAGGATTTGGAGATACCTGGATTTTTTTACTGTTTTCAGAAACTTCATGTGTAGACAATGCCGTATTATCATAAGCTGAAATCTGGAACTCTCCATTGTCTGAGATTGAGTCATATTTCCATACACTTACATACAAGATGGTGCCTGGGATCTGTCCGGTTAATGAGATTGGGGAATAGATATCGTTGCTACAATTAATTTCTGCTAATGAACCGCAAGTTCCTCCGTAAACGGTAAGTACAGGGTCATAAAATGGAGAGCCTGAAGCTTCCTGTGCTTCTATCTTTATATTTCCGCTCTGTGGTACCACTACCGTAAACCATACATTCTCAACAGCATTTGAATTGCAGGATGGCAGAGATCCGTCAGTAATTGCGCCTGCATTGTTTGAAGTGATGGCTCCTGAAGCGAAATCTGTTCCTACTGTTAATAGTTTTGCCTGTGCGCATTTATCATTAGCAGGAGGAATAGGGTCATAAGCTGAAATCTGGAACTCCCCATTGTCTGAGAATGAGTCATATTTCCATACACTTACATACAAGATGGTGCCTGGGATCTGTCCGGTTAATGAGATTGTGGAATAGATATAGTTGTTACAATTAATTTCTGTTAATGAACCGCAAGTTCCTCGGTAAACGGTAAGTACAGGGTCATAAAATGAAGAGCCTGAAGCTTGCTGTGTTTCTATCTTTATATTCCCGCTCTGTGGCACCACTACCGTAAACCATACATTATCAATGGCATTTGAATTGCAGGATGGCAGAGTTCCGTCAGTAGTTGCGCCTGCATTGTTTGAAATGATGGCTCCTGAAGCGAAATCTGTTCCTACTGTTAATAGTTTTGCCTGTGCGCATTTATCATTAGCAGGAGGAATAGGGTCATAAGCTGAAATCTGGAATTCTCCATTGTTTGTATTGGAATCATGTTTCCATACACTTACATACAAGGTAGTTCCAGGAGTCTGGCCCGATAATGATACTAACGAAAACCCTGAGTTGTAATCATCATTACAACCGATTTCGGTTAAAGCACTACAATTGCCGCTGTAAACAGTAAGTACTGAATTATAAAAAAGTGAACCGCCCCAGCCTGTTCTTATTGTGAGACTGCCACTTGCCGGCACTACTACTGTAAACCATACATTGTCGGCAGCTTGTGGGCTGCATGCAGGTAAAGAGCCGTCAGTAGTTGCATTTAAATTTGTAGAGGTGAGTGCTCCAGAGGCAAAGTCTGTTCCCACTGTCAGCGGTATTGCTCCCGAACAGTTATCGTTTTGTGCATTTACAAATACAATAGTTAAAAAGAGTACACCGAATAATAATAATTTTTTCATATTTTTTCTCTTAAAGGTAATGAAAAATTCAATCTGTCAAGAAAAAATATGATTTAACTATTTGATTTACAGGCGTTAAAGTTGTATTATTTTAACTGGTTTTGAAATAAATAAGCCACCTTTTCAATAAAGAAAAGATGGCTTATTTATTTTATACTAAATTATTTATGAAGAGCTTTAATATATTTTTCTAAAGCCATCGTCATAGAAGGTGTTTCTTTTGTAGGTGCCATAAGATCTACTTTTAATCCCGCTTCTTCCGCAGCTGCCAAAGTCGTATTTCCGAAAACACCGATTTTGGTTTCTTCCTGCTTGAAGTCAGGGAAGTTTTGTTGCAGTGATTTGATTCCCTGCGGACTGAAGAAAATCAACATGTCATAATCTTTGACGTTGATATCTGTAAGGTCGCTGCATACGGTACGGTACATAATTGCTCTTGTCCAGTCTACATTAGATGCATCCATGGTTTTTACAATATCCGGACTTAAAACATCTGAAGATGGCAGCAGATATTTTTCAGATGGGAATTTTTTGAAAAGAGGCAACAGATCTGAGAAATTTTTCTCCCCAAAACTGATTTTTCTTTTTCTGTACACAATATGCTTTTGAAGATAGTTGGCAATTGCTTCCGACTGGCAGATATATCTCATCGTATCCGGAACGGCAAAACGCAATTCCTCTGCGAGTCTGAAGTAATGGTCAATCGCATTTTTACTGGTAAAAATAATACCGGTATACTGCGTCAGATCTATTTTCTGTGTTCTGAGCTCTTTATTGTCAACCCCTTCGACGTGGATAAATGGACGGAAATCAATCTTTATTTTTTCCTTCTTCGCTATATCCAGATATGGAGAAGACTCACTAGGCGCTGGTTGAGAAACCAATATAGACTTTATTCTCATCATTGACTTTTATTAAAAAAATAACAACTTCCAAAGCAATAATAATGGTGCGATTTGGAGGGTGCAAATATACAAAAATTTATAATACCATTTCTCCGGAAGAATCTTGTTCTTGTGAAATAAATAGAAAAAAACCTTGAAAATGAATACAAAAGAAAAGAAGCAGAAATAATATAAAAACATTTTATTTCTGTCTATCGGGAAGTAATAGTGGGCTACACAAAGAATTATCAGCAAAAAAGATAAGATGAAATAAAATTTTGTGGAGGTAAAATAAAAAATAGTCCATTTTTTTCCATCCCCTATACTTTGATAAAATAAAAAGCCTAATGTAGATTTTATTACATAAAAAAACAGCACTGCCAGCATAGTATACCCGAATTTATTAAGCTGATATCCGAAAAGCTGAAGGTCCGCAATAAATTTCGGTACAACAGGAACGTACTGTGAAATTAATACAGAAAGGGTAAGGGTGGTTACACAGGATGTGATAATCCAGCTGGGAAGGTTATTACTCGCATCAAAATATTTCTGAAGCAGAAAATCTTTGAGACTGGCATCCCTTTCTATGATGTTCATCATAAAAACATATAAAAAGATACAGCCCACAAGGATAAAGATTACCCAATCATTATGCTCAGGTATTCTTACGTGATTGATGAAGTGTTGTTGTGATGATGGCAAAATTTAAGTTTTTTATTTATTATTTAACTCCGGATTACACAGTGCGGCATACATTTTCCTATTACCTGATCCATGCATCTGCAGTTAAAATATTTGCTCTCATCGATTTTACGTATTGTTCAGATCTGTTGAATAAAAGTTTCTGTTTCATCCGCTTAATCCCCGAGAAATATTTTTGCAAAATTATAGATTATTTTGTATAAAATAAAAAGGTTAAATAAACTATCTTTGCAAACTGAAATGAAAAAACTTGTCATCATCCCAACCTATAACGAAAAGGAAAATATTGAAAATATTATTTCCGCAGTTTTTGCATTGGAGGATGACTTTCATATCCTGGTAGTGGATGATACTTCTCCGGATGGAACGGCAGAGGTTGTAAAAGAATTGCAGAAGAAATATCCGCATTATCTCCACCTGTCAGTAAGACATGTGAAAGACGGTTTGGGAAAGGCATATATTCATGGGTTTAAATGGGCTATCGAAAATAAGTATGATTATATTTTTGAAATGGATGCCGATTTTTCACATAACCCGAATGACCTGCCGAGACTTTTCGAAGCCTGTCTAAATGCAGATATGGCCATCGGCTCCCGCTATTCAAAAGGGGTAAATGTAGTGAACTGGCCTATGGGAAGAGTATTGCTTTCTTACTTTGCCTCAAAATATGTAAGGTTTGTGCTGGGGCTTCCAATTCATGATACTACAGCAGGATTTGTCTGCTTTTCAAGAAAAGTATTGGAAGAAATAGGGTTGGACAATGTAAAATTAAAAGGCTACGGGTTTCAGATAGAAATGAAATTCAGGGCATTTAAAAAAGGCTTCAGAATTGTGGAAGTTCCAATCATATTTACCAACAGAATTTTAGGAGAAAGCAAAATGAACGGCGGAATTATCCATGAAGCTGTTTTCGGAGTATTGAACTTAAAATGGAAATCAATCATCAACAGATTATGAAACTGATGAAAAAGCTGATCTTTATTTTCGTTTTGCTGGGGCTGTTTTCGTGCGGCGATTATATTGATAAGCCTAAAAACCTGGTCGATAAAGGTATGATGGCAGAAATAATTGCTGATCTTGCGATCAATGATCAGGCTATCTATGTATATCCTGACAAAAATATGGAAGCAGGTACAAGAGCTGTCCTGAAATCATATAAGGTAAAGCCTGATGATTTTGTAGACAGTTTCAAATACTATGTAATTAAAGAAGAAATGGATGGGATTGCTAATGATGCACAGGAAATATTACTGAAAAAAGATCCCAAAGCAGATAAATACATAAAGGATAAAATGAAACAGAATGGTGCTGTAATACCTTTAGTAAGGTAAAAGAGCATACGAGTTTCTGTCCTGCAGGAAATCACTGATAAAACAGTGCATTAAAAAAGTATAGAGATGAAATTTTTTACTATAGAAAAGACCTCTGAAGGAAAAGCAAGAGCAGGGAGATTACCACAGATCACGGGAAGATTCAAACACCTATTTTTATGCCAGTGGGAACTGTAGCAAGTGTGAAAACAGTTCATCAGAGAGAATTAAAAGAAGACATTAAAGCCCAGATTATTCTGGGAAATACTTATCACCTTTACCTTCGTCCCGGAATGGAAACGATGCAGGATGCAGGTGGTTTACATAAATTCATGAACTGGGACCTTCCTATCCTTACCGATTCAGGAGGTTTTCAGGTATTTTCACTGGCCAGTAACAGAAAGATGACGGAAGAAGGAGCGAGATTCAAATCTCACATCGACGGAAGTTATCACATGTTTTCCCCGGAGAGATCAATGGAAATTCAAAGACAGATCGGAGCCGATATTTTCATGGCTTTTGATGAATGTACTCCTTACCCATGTGATTACAATCAGGCAAAATCATCCATGGAACTTACCCACCGCTGGCTGAAAAGATGTATTGAATGGACCAATAATAATCCTGAATTATACGGACATAAGCAAAGACTTTTCCCGATTGTTCAGGGATCTACTTATTCCGACCTTAGAAAAATTTCTGCTGAAGTGATTTCCGAAGCAGGAGCAGAAGGGAACGCGATCGGAGGACTTTCCGTTGGAGAGCCAGAAGAAGAAATGTACAGAATCACCGATGAAGTAACAGACATTCTTCCTAAAGAAAAACCAAGGTATCTGATGGGAGTAGGAACTCCATGGAATATCCTTGAATCTATCGGCCTGGGTATTGATATGATGGATTGTGTAATGCCAACAAGAAATGCAAGAAATGCAATGCTTTTCACATGGCAGGGGGTAATGAATCTTAAAAATGAAAAATGGAAACGTGACTTTTCACCTTTGGACGAATTCGGGACCAGTTTTGTAGATCGTGAATATTCAAAAGCGTATCTTCGCCACCTGTTCGTATCTAAAGAATATCTGGCAAAACAGATTGCTTCAATTCATAATCTTGCATTCTATCTGGATCTGGTAAAAGTAGCCAGAGAGCATATCATTGCAGGAGATTTTTATGAATGGAAAAACTCTGTAGTACCGGTTCTCAGACAAAGACTATAAGAAAATATGCTTAAAATTGTAGACAGATATATCATAAAAAAATACCTTGGAACTTTCAGTTTCATGCTCGTATTGTTGTCTATAGTGGTCCTCGTAATTGACGTACAGCAGAAAATCCCAAGGATAGAAAATGCCAAAGCCATTGATCCGAAACTGGATCTGATGTATTTCCTGATCCATTTCTATCCCTTCTGGATTATTAATCTTGTGGTAACCTTTCTTTCCATCCTGGTTTTTATTTCGGTAATTTATTTTACCTCCAGAATGGCAAATAATACCGAAATTGTTGCCATCATCAGTAGCGGAGCCAGCTTTCACAGGTTTTCAAAACCATATCTTCTTACCTCTATTTTTATTGGTCTGATTGCCCTGGTGGTATATCATATGGTACTTCCATGGGCCAATATCAAGAAAAATGAGCTGGAAGCCTATACCTATAATGCAGCCAATAAAGAAAAAATCTTAGGAACCGCTCCGGCTTCTTCACAGCTGAGCAAAACAGAATATATCTTCGTTGATTCCTGGAACAAAAGGGAAAAAAGAGGATCAAGTTTCGTTTATCAGAAATATGATAAAGACAGAAAAATGACCTACGAGCTAAAAGCCAGCGAAGTATATTGGGACAAAGACAAAAAGCAGTTTGTCTTAAATAATTATTTGGAAAAAACAATCAATAAAGACAATTCAGAAAAGCTTAATAACGGAATAGAACTAAGGAAAAACTATGGGCATTCCCCGGAAGAGCTTTTCCCGAACGAGCTTTTGGGGCAGAATAAAACCACTCCGGAACTCTTAAAGTTTATTGAAAGAGAAAAGGCAAGAGGTAACAGTAACCTGAATTCTTACCTGAATGAGCTTCATCAGAGAACTTCAATGCCTGTTTCAATCATCATTCTGACATTTCTGGCGCTTTCCCTGTCATCACAAAAGAAAAGAGGAGGGTTGGGAATTAACCTGGCGATAGGGATTTCATTGGCCTTTATTTTCGTGTTTTCATTTGAAGCTTTAAAAGTAGTTTCGGAAAATAAAAGTCTGTCTCCGGCGCTGGCAATGTGGCTGCCCAATCTGGTCTTCCTGCCGCTTACTCTTTACCTTTATATCAAAAGAGCCAATCAGTAAAGTAATTTTACTTCCTTGTGGTAAAAGGAACGCATCCCGTCTTCCAGCTCTATCCAGAGTTCACCTTTTTCGTCTGCTTTTCGGATGATGCCATTTTGTCGCTCTTTTTCAATTTCAAAGACTGATATCTCATCCTTTCTGAAAAGGTTGGTATTGAATCCATCCAGTATCTCCTGATCAGATGGAATGTTTTTCAGTTTTTCGGACAGGAATTCATGAAGGTTTTGGGCAAGGTCTTCAAGGTCAAATTCTACTCCTGTTTGCGTCAGGAGTGATCCTGCGTTGGATATTTCATCAAAATTTTTCTGCAGAATATTGATTCCGGCTCCTATAATGAAATAATTATTTTGATTAATTTTTTCTTTTCTATTAAAATTCCAACGATTTTTTTACCTTTAAGGATAATATCATTCGGCCATTTGATTTTTACCTCTGAGTCAGACAATTTGGCAAGGAAATCCCGGATTATCATTGCGGTATAGTAATTGAATATAAAGTCGGAGCACAAGATGTTCTGAGTATTCACTGCCAGCGTATATGCCAGGTTTTTCCGGCAGTCTGAGTCCAGGTATTTCCATACTGACCACGGCCTTTAGTCTGATTAAAAGTATGAAGCCCTGTAAAATCTGAATTTCCGTAAAGTAAAAACTTTGATATTTCGTCATTAGTAGAAGAACATTCTTTCAGGTAGAAGAGTTGGCTCATTTAAGAAAACTTTAAGACATTAAGAGGGTAAAAGTAAGGTTAAAGTAAAGAAAAAACAATAAATTTGCAGATTATAGTATTTTTTTAATGAATAAAACAGCAGAAAAACAAGCATTAATAGATAAAATCGTTGAAGCTATCCAGGATGTAAAAGGTGAAGACATAATGATCTTTGATCTTTCCAACATCGAAAATTCCGTAGCAGAAACATTCGTAATATGTAGTGGAAACTCGAATACACAGGTGGCTGCATTGGCAGGAAGTGTTGAGAAAAAGTAAGAAATGAACTGCACGACAGACCTTGGCATGTGGAAGGTGCTGAAAATGCGATGTGGGTACTGGTAGATTACGTTTCAGTGGTGGTTCATATATTCCAGAAACAGGTACGTGAGTACTACGACATAGAAGAGCTTTGGGGTGACGCAGTCATTACCAGAATTGAAAATGAATAATAAAAATTTTAAAAAGTTTAAATGAATAATAAAGGATTCAACTGGTTCTTTCCTATTGCAATCATAGCTCTTTTGCTATTCTTTGGCTCCAATTTCCTTGGAGGCGACAGTGCAAAATCTATTGATGAAGATGGTTTCTTTAGAGAAATGCAGGCGGGGAAAGTCCAGAATATAATTATATACAAAGACATAGAGAAAGCTGATGTTTTCCTGACAAAAGAAGCAAAATCGGCAATGGTTTCCAAAGCCGGAAAAGAAAACAACCCGCTTTCTGCCTTCGAAATGGCTCCTAAAGCAGATTTTTCTGTAAAATATGGAGACCTGCAACTTTTCCTTCAGAAATTTGAACAGATCAAAGCGACCAACCCGGCAATCAAAACAACCAAAGATTACGGAACGGGTAAAAGTGCATTAATGGATATTCTGATTCCTGCACTGGTTTGGATTTCAATTTTAGGATTATTCTATTTCCTTCTTTTCAGAAAGATGGGTGGCGGCGGAGGTCCCGGCGGACAAATTTTCTCTATCGGAAAATCCAAAGCGAAGCTTTTGATGAAAAAGAAAGAATTCAGGTGACATTTAAAGATGTTGCAGGTTTGGAAGGAGCAAAAGAAGAAGTTCAGGAAGTAGTGGATTTCCTCAAAAACTCTGAAAAATATACAAAACTGGGAGGTAAAATTCCTAAAGGTGTCCTGTTGGTAGGGCCTCCGGGAACCGGTAAAACCTTACTGGCAAAAGCTGTTGCTGGTGAAGCCAAAGTTCCGTTTTTCTCACTTTCAGGTTCTGATTTCGTCGAAATGTTTGTTGGGGTAGGAGCTTCAAGGGTAAGAGACCTTTTTGCTCAGGCTAAAGCAAAATCTCCGGCAATTATCTTCATCGATGAGATTGATGCCATCGGACGTGCAAGAGGAAAAATAATTTCTCCGGCGGAAACGATGAAAGAGAAAATACCCTGAACCAGCTTCTTACTGAAATGGATGGTTTCGGAACCGATACGAATGTTATCGTAATGGCAGCAACCAACAGAGCAGATATCCTTGATAAAGCTTTGATGAGAGCAGGACGTTTTGACCGTTCTATCTATGTAGACCTTCCGGAGCTTCACGAAAGAAGACAGATCTTTGATGTTCACCTGAAGAAAATCAAGCTTGATGATAATGTAGACAGAGAATTCCTTGCAAAACAAACTCCTGGTTTCAGTGGAGCAGATATTGCGAACGTTTGTAATGAAGCGGCGCTTATTGCAGCAAGAAATAATCATACTTCAGTAACCAAACAGGATTTCCTTGATGCTGTGGACAGAATCATTGGTGGTCTTGAAAAGAAAATAAAGCAATCAAACCTTCTGAAAAGAGAAGAGTAGCTTACCACGAGGCAGGACATGCAACAATTTCCTGGCTGGTAGAGCATGCATCTCCACTTTTAAAAGTGACTATTGTTCCTAGAGGACGCTCATTAGGTGCAGCATGGTATCTGCCTGAGGAAAGACAGCTTACCACTACTGAACAGATGCTGGACGAAATGTGTGCAACACTGGGAGGAAGAGCTGCAGAGCAGGTAATCTTCAACAATATTTCCACAGGAGCACTTTCTGATCTTGAAACAGTGACGAAGAGAGCGCAGGCCATGGTAACAATCTACGGATTAAGCCCGAATATCGGTAATATTTCTTACTATGACAGTTCAGGTCAGTCTGAATATAATTTCGGAAAACCTTATTCTGAAGAAACGGCTACAAAAATTGATGCAGAGATCAAATCGATTATCGAAAATCAGTATGACAGAGCTGTAAGAATCCTTGCAGATAATAAGGATAAGCTGGATGCTTTAGCCAACAAGCTGCTGGAAAAAGAAGTGATCTTCCGTGAAGATCTGGAAGAAATTTTCGGAAAGAGAGCATGGGATCCGGAATTGACAGAGAAGCCTGTTACCAATACTATTCCTGAAAAAGATCAGCCAATAGCAGAGGCAGCACCTCAGATCAAAGAGAAAGAAGAAGAAAGCGAAATTCAGGCTCCTGAAAGCCCGACGCAGCTTTAAGACCTTTAAAAAATATAAATAACAAAAACCTGGCAACTGTAAAATTGCCGGGTTTTTTCATATTTCAAGAGATATTTTGAACACTATTATAATTTATTTTCTATTTTTGTATAAAGTTGACTAAAAATAGATTAAGTTGAATTTATTCAAGAGGATTGTAAGCAAACTTACCAACCAGCCTGAAGAAGAGGAAAAACAGAGCCTGGAGAAGCTTGGGGATTCGCTGAAAAATGCGGATCTTGACTATAAGTTTGCGCAATTATTTACGCATTCGGGAGGATTTTTTAATTATTGTGCAGATGAAGCGGAGGCTCTACAAACTTTAAATCAAATTATCAAAATAGAAGGCATCCACAATCTCTTCTGCTGGGATAAAGAACTTCAGAACTTTTTGAACGTTGTGAAGACTTCTTATACCTCAGAACTGCAGCAGTCTAATGATGCTGCATTCATTACCTGTGAATACCTCATTGCCTATGACGGCAGAATCATGCTTTCTCATAATAATATCCTTCACTATCATTCTTCCAGGCTTCCTGATAAAATTATCATCATTGCCAATGTTTCCCAGATTGTAAACAACCTGAATGATGCTATGGGAAAAATAAAAAGAAACGGAAATATCAAGAACCTTACTTCCATCAGCGGAAGCCAGTCTAAAATGGACAGTTCTTCCAATTCCAATACAAAACTGTTTTTATTGCTGCTTGAAGATTAAGCAACCACTTCTAAATTTTAAATTTTGGACAAAAATCTCATTCAAAGAACCGTATCAGGTATCGTTTATGTAGCCATCATTATTCTTTGTTCTACTCCCCTGGGAGCACAATTGCTGAACAGTATTGCTCCTGGTTTGGTCAAACAGCAATATCTTTATCATGGCCTGATGAGCTTACTCCTGATCGTAGGAACCTGGGAATGTGTCAAAATCATGAAATTTGGAAACGGGTACGAAAAATGGGTAGTATTTCCACTGGTCATCTTTATTTTTTATATTTTCTCCAAAAGATATTTTAACCACGATTTCTTTTTTGATTTCAGGCTTAGCGAAATATTGGCCCTGGCCCTGATCGGGATTGCTGTGGTAACTTTATTCAAATATCCTAACGAATTATACTTCGACAGCGGGAAGCTTATTTTTACCGTTATTTACGTGGCGCTCCCGTTCAGCTTTGCATTAGGGTTGCCAAAGTTCTCCAGTTATAACGAAAGTTTTTCTCTCGAGGTGCTGTTTCTGTTTATTCTGATCTGGAGCAGTGATACTTTTGCTTATCTGGTAGGGAAATTCTTCGGTAAACATAAAATGGCTCCTAAAATTTCTCCTAAAAAAACTTGGGAAGGCTATGCGGGCGGTGTTGTTTTAACATTGGTCTTATCTTACTTTATTGAACATTATCAGCCTGAATTGAGAGGAAACTGGATGATCGTAGGATTTCTGGTTGCAGCCTTTGCTCCGTTAGGAGATCTGGTAGAAAGCCAGTTGAAGAGAAACTTCGGTGTGAAAGACAGTGGAAACATCATTCCGGGGCACGGAGGAGTTTTAGACAGGCTGGATAGTTTTATTATCTGCGTTCCTGTCGTATATTTGTACTTTATTTTAGAAAAATTTATTTAGTCTCATGAAATTACATAGAGAATCAAAAGGAACGATTACCGTTGCTACCATACTTTTTATCATCCTGGGAGCCTTAGCGATCTATTTCCTTAAAATATGGTCCCTGCTGATCATTATGCCTTTGCTGGTCATTTACAGTTTAGTCTTCTGGTTTTTCAGAGTTCCGGACCGTACTATCCTTGACCACAGAGAAAATGTGATTGCCCCTGTGGACGGAAAAGTGGTCATGATCAAAGAAGTGGAAGAAGATGAATTTATAAAAGGAAAAGCCATCCAGGTTTCCATTTTCATGTCTCCACTGAATGTTCATATCTGCAGATATCCGGTTTCGGGAGAAGTAATTTACAAAAAGTACCACCCGGGAAAATATCTGGTAGCATGGCATGAAAAATCCTCTACAGAGAATGAAAGAACTACCGTAGCAGTTCAGACGATGACCAATCACAAAGTTGTCTTCAGACAGATTGCCGGATATGTTGCAAGAAGAATCGTTTTCTACTGTAATGAAGGTGATAAAGCAAAAGCAGGACATGAGTTCGGATTTATTAAGTTCGGTTCCAGAATGGATGTATTCCTTCCTTTGGACACTGAAATTATCTGTAAAATCGGAGATATTACAAAAGGCGGTCTGGATGTGATTGCCAAACTGAAAGAAAACTAAAATTCCTGTCGCAGATAAAATCAATAGAGAGCTTTTAAAGCTCTCTTTTTTATTTGAGGTATAAAAGGGTATATTTTGTTGTTTGAGTTTAATTACGCATGAGTATTATTGCGTATTGGAAGAGTTATACTTTTCCATTGGAATCAATAATTTTGCCTGCTTAAAAACACAAGCTCATGCTTTTAAGTGATCCGAGGTAAATGATGGTTAATTTATTGTCAAAAATGCTATTTCATTTGATAATTTTAACATCGGATTTTAGTAAATTGTAGCTAGAAAACACCTTAATCATACCCTTTAATGCTGAAAAATACTGATAGATTTCGTTTTGAAGATTTTTATTTTGCATGAAAGGCTGTTAATATTGGAAAATTTATACTTTCAAAAGTACAAATGCCAACTTAAGCTTGTGAAAGCATAAAAAAACAACAAGATGATTTATAAGTTTTTCTTTAAGGTGATCAATGACGAAGCGGAGAATATGGATGATGGTTTTGAAAGCAATTATCTTCATCTTATTAACCGGTATTTGCTTTTATTGTTTTTCATATTCCTGTTTTACTCCATTTTTATTATTATTTTTTTCGGGGATATGCTGATCTCCATATTTCTTACGGTAATTACCTTCTTCTGGCTGTTTCTGATGGCTGTAAAAGGAAAAACCAAAAGGTTCAAAACGGTTTTAAAGCCTTTCATTATCGGTATATTTGTTTTACTCACATTTATAGTGAGCTTTTTTAATATCTATACATACAAAAACGCCGGAGTAGAATACTTTTACTTTTGTCTTCTGTTTGCTGTTCCGTTCTTTCTGAAATACAAACAAGATTCCCTCATCATCTTTTTTATTACATTCATCATCAGTATCAATTTCATTGCATGTCTGTATTTTGATTTTGATTTCCTACCAAAGAGCAGGTTCATAGAAAAAGAAGATTTTAAAACTATAAAACTGCTGAATATTTTATTCTCCGTTGCTTCTTTCCTGATGGATATTGTATTTATTACTCAGAAGGATGAGCTTATTCATGGTTTAATTTCCGATAAAAAAGAAAAGGATTCCACCATCAAGGATCTGGTAAAAACGAATTCGGAATTGATGAAACAGCAGATGCTGATCAACCACCTTTCAGAAGAAAATATTCAGGAAATTTTAAATCTGGCGGAAAGCAATTCACCCGTGTTTTTTGAAAAATTTCAGGTATTTTTTCCACATTTCATTCCTGATATTTTAAGAATAAATCCTAATCTGATCCATTCTGAGCTCTATTTCTGTGCATTGATGAAGCTGGATTTTGATACCAAAAAAATAGCACAGTGTACCAATAACAGTATCCGGGCTGTAGAAAGTAAAAATACAGGATACGGAAAAAACTGAATATTTCCTCGGAGATCAATATCAACAGCTTTTTAATTAAAATTTAAACAGAATTCTGATTTTTGTTACTCATACGTAATCTTGAGTAGGTTCTGATAGTGTTTTTTGATGTTCTTGTCAATATTTTTACCTAAAAACATTGTGATGAATATTAAGAACATCCATATTGGAAGCCTGGTCCAATCCAAAGTGGAAGAGTATCAGATTCCAATAGAAAGAATTTCCCGGTTTTTAAACAGTACGGAAGATGAAGTGGAGAGGATGTATCATGCAAAAAGTATCGATACCGATGTGCTCCTCAAATGGTGTAAACTATTAAAATTCGATTTCTTCCGATTCTATACCGGACATCTGATTTTGTATGCTCCACAGGCGAGAATTGATAATGCCTTCACTCAAAAGGAAAATACCCTGGTTTTCAGGAAAAGCATTTATACGCAGGAGGTTAAGGATTTTATTCTTGATAAAATAAAAACAGGGAAAATGACAGCCAATGATGTGGTTAAAAGGTATAAAATACCCAAGACCACTTTAAATAAATGGATGAAAAAGATATAATATGATGCCGGATTATAAGCAGATTTATAGCGACATTCTTGAAGAAAAATTTCCCGGAAAATTATCAGACCCCACCATCAGGCTCAAGCTGGAAACATTACATTCAGCTTTTGACATTCTGAAATTTAATCAACTGGTTTTTGGAGAAACAGGATATACGGTGGAACGTAAAAATCAGAGGCTCCGTTCTTATGATAAGGAATCAATACTGAAAATTCTCAGTTATCAGAAAAGAAATGAACTCACTAATCTTCAGGTGAGTGGCCATTTTAAGATAAGCCGGAATACCATTGCGAAATGGAAAAGTATTTTTAAATAATGAGTGATAATGTGTTTTTTTAACTTAATGATTTTATTTTTTGTGATAAATAAAAAGTAATTGTTTTTTATGTTGTTTTGATTTTGATATTTGAATTTATAGTTGGGTTTTGTTAAAAAACTCAACTTTTTATTTGTGTTTTTTATCAGGATAAGTCATTGGCATTTATGAGTTTTACTACGCGTGAGTAGTATTGCGTAGCAGGAATTATTTTGTAATCATCTGTGGTTGATAATTTTGTGGAAGTTAAATGCCCAGATTAATATTATCAAACAATTATAACTTATACAATGATGGAAACAAAATTTACAATGCCTCCAATCAAAGTCCTGCTCGTAGCAATGCTCTTTGTTTTTGGAGAAGCTTTTTCTCAAACCAATAATGGTGCAGTAGGAATCAATACGACAACGCCGAACACTAATTCGGTTTTGGATGTTGTTTCAGGAAATAACAACAAAGGGGTACTTATCCCAAGGTTAACTGAAGCGCAGCGAAATGCAATTGTAATGAATACTGCCAAGGATGATGGTTTGACAATTTATAACATTACTGAGGACTGTATTAATTACTGGAGTCTTGCTGATAACGAATGGAAAAGTGTCTGCGGACAAATGGGCAAAGCTGTTTTTACGGTCGACTGTTCCAGTACAAAAGCAATGGGAACTTATGTTCAGACAAAAGAGCTTACAGCATCCAATTATTTAAGTGTGTCCGTAAACGTAACTAAAATTGGAAATTATACGATTACAGGTACTACAACAAATGGATATAATTTCTACGGAACAGGTGTTTTTCTTTCTACAGGAACGCAAACTATCCAAGTTCCGGGACAGGGAGCGCCTGCTGCAATACAGGTAGATACCGTAGGACTAAATGCCAACGGGACAGATGTTTCATGTACACCTGCTGTTACAGTGAATGTATTAAGTCCTGCAGGAATCTATACCATGAGTTGTGGAAGTGCTGCGGTAAACGGAGTATACAAGGTTGGGACAGCTTTAACCGCTTCCAATACAATTACTCTTCCTGTTAATGTAACAGCACTGGGAAGCTATACTGTTACAACTAATACTGTTGACGGAATTTCTTTCAGCGGGTCAGGGACATTTACCTCTACGGGAAATCAGAATATTACATTAAGCGGAACAGGAACTCCAACTTCTACATCGGTGAAAACAATGACAATTACTTCTGACAGCCAGGGCGGGGTATCTACAACATGTTCTGTAAATGTAGTCGTCGTCATTCCTAAAAAACGGTTCTCCATATCGGATTAGAAACAGCTTACGGTTATAGTGCCTATACCGGTCCGTCAAGAAGTCTGATGGATTCTCCAACAAACTTTGGTACGACAGCTTCCAGTATTGTTAAATATGAAGGCTTTACGCATACCTCTTTAGGGAACTCACCTTCTTCAGCAGCTCTTCAGGCGGCTCTTAATAATAAGCCGGATATTGTTGTCATTGGTTACAACTACACACCTAATGCTACAGATGCAGGTTATATTGCTTCCTATCTTAATAAAAAAGGAGTTGTTATTGCGATGACAGATGATACGGGCACTGCACAGAATCTATTCAGAGGAATATTCTCCGATCCTACGATTTCAGCATCTTATGGGGGTGGTGCAGGTTCTGTGTATGCTCTTACCAATTCTGATGATCCCATCCTTAACGGGCCTTTTGGAGACGTAAGAGGAAAAACTGGGGTGAAGATGCTTCTACCACAGTAAATATTTCAGGGTTGACAAGTGGATTTGTTCCTTACAGCTATGCGCAGCCTATTAACAGCACAACTACCAGAACAGGAATTTCAGGATTAAGAAATACGAGCCTAAACTTTATATGGTTTGGTGACGGTGGTTTTTTAAGTAATGAAAATGCCAATGGAAATCAGTATCCAAGTAATACCATTGAGCCTTTTGTAGCGCCAAGTTCAGGAGGATATTTACCGGTTCAGAAATCCTCTTACGGATATGCAGGAAACGGATATACAACAGGAGGAATGCAGGTTCAGAATTCAATCCTTTTTGCCAATATGATTGCCTGGGCAATTAAGCAGGCAGAATTTAACGGAATAAACACACAATGATGAAAGGTTTTTAAAGATGGCTCCGGCACGATTATTCGTGCCGGAGTTTTTTATTTTATATGTCTTTTAACCTCCTGTACAAGGTTCAGTATCAGTTCTACGGGAATGTCCTCTTCCCTATCAATAAGAAGGATTTTAAACTTCTTTCTGCCATCCTGGATCAGTTCAGGATAATCAAGTCTGTCACCATGATAAAAGCTCAGGTAATGCTTTTGATATTTTTTGCTGTAATAGAAGTAACACAGCATTTTCTTTTTGTATTTGATGAACGGAAGTCCGAAACTGAAAGTTTCTGTAATATTTTCCGGATCTGAAGCCAGGATCTTATCACGTAAAAACAAAAGAGTACTTCTTTCAGGCTCTTCGATTCTGTAGAAATACTCTTGTATAGGGTTCATTTTAATTCGATTAAAAGATTAGTCGAAGTTTTGAAGTTCAACAAGTTTGTGATACATTCCTCTTTTTGCAATCAGGTCGTGGTGGGTTCCCTGTTCCACGATATCACCTTTATCCATCACTACAATCCAGTCTGCTTTCTGAATCGTTGAAAGACGGTGGGCAATCACTAAAGAAGTCCTGTTCTCCATCATTTTCTCCAGGGCATCCTGAACAAATCTTTCAGATTCTGTATCCAGGGCGGATGTGGCTTCATCAAGGATCATAATCGGCGGGTTTTTCAATACAGCTCTTGCGATAGAAACCCTCTGTTTCTGGCCTCCGGAAAGTTTGTTTCCATCATCACCGATATTGGTATCATACCCTTCAGAAAGGTTGGAAATGAAAGAATCCGCATTGGCAATTTTTGCAGCAGCAATTACCTCTTCTTTGGTGGCATCGGGTTTACCCATCAGGATATTGTTATATACAGAATCGTTGAATAATACGGATTCCTGCGTTACCATTCCCAGCAGCTGGCGGTATTCCTGTAATTTTAAATGTTTAATGTTTGTCCCGTCAATAAGGATTTCTCCTTCCGAAACATCATAGAACCTCGCTAAAAGATTGGCGATGGTTGTTTTACCACTCCCGCTTTGGCCTACCAAAGCAACCGTTTTTCCTTTAGGAATGGTTAAGTTGAAGTTTTTAAGGATAAGATTTGCTTTGTCATAATAGAATCCAATATCCTTGAATTCAATATTATTCTGAAGTGTTGTAATAGAGACAGGTTCTGCAATTTCTTCAATTTTCACATCGGCTTCAAGGATTTCCAATACCCTTTTCAGGGAAGCTTCTCCTTTCTGTACATTGGAAATAGAAGTAGATAAGCTTTTTGCAGGAGGAAGGATCTGGAAGAACATTCCTAAAAATACAAGGAAATCTGCCGGAGAAATACTCTGCTCAACAATAATTTGTTTCCCACCGTACCATGCAATAATCAGGAAGGTAATAGAACCTAAGAATTCACTCATTGGAGACGCCAATTCTTTCTTTTTACCCAAATTGATAGAGCTTGAGATCCATTTGTTCATAGAATGCATGAATCTGTTATTCATGATTTTTTCCCCATTGAATATTTTAATAACCTTTGAAGACTTCAATGTTTCATCCACAATAGAGAAAATAGTTCCAAGCTCACTTTGTGCTTCATGTGAGTCTTTTTTAAGGCTTTTTCCGATCAATGCAATCATTGTTCCCATCACAGGAAGAACCAATAGCGAGAAAAGAGTCATTTCAGGACTCAGGAAAAATAAGGTCACCAATGTACTGATCAGCATAAAAGGTGCATTTATCAGTTCAATCAAGCTTCCTAAGATATTTCCTTCCACTTCTCCTACGTCATTGGACATACGGGACATCATATCTCCCTTTCTGCTCTCTGTAAAGAATGAAACAGGAAGGGAAAGTATTTTTCTGTACATCGCTCCACGCAGGTCTTTGGTTACTCCCACACGGTAATTGATCAGCAATAAAGAACCGAAATACCGGAATGCATTTCTCAAAAAGAACATAAATGCAGTAATGATGCACAGCCAGGCAAGGACAGTAAGTGCCCCGTAATTACTCACCAGTGTTTGTACATAATAATTGGAATATTCTTTTATATAGGAGAAAAAATCAACAATATCACCGGAATATACTGGTGCTTTTTCATATTTTTCTGGTTTTATGGTTCCAAAAAGCATTCCCAGAACCGGTAGAATAGTCCCCAGGGAAGCAATCTGAAATACAGAATACAGAATATTGAAAAATAAACTTCCGTAGATATATTTTTGATGCGGCCTCGCGAACTTTAAGATTTTTTTTATATTCGTTCATTCAATGAAAAAATTGGATAGCAAAATTACGTAAAATTAAAAGATAAGACGTTCTTAATCCTGTTTTACTTTAACGGATATGTTTCAAAAATCGTTTTTTTGTTACAACTCAGGGCTGTTAAACTTTGTTTTTAAAATAAATAAACGAAACTTTAATACCGGAACAAAAGGTGGAACAGCAAAGCAGTTTAATAAAAAAACCGCTTATTCAGCGGTTCCTTTTATAATGGTTTAATTAAAATTTCACCTGATCGTTATATTTTGGGCTAAAGTTTTTAGGATTCAGCTTATCCAGTGTTTTTCCAAAATTATTGATGATCTGTGTCATATTATCAAAATCAACAATATTGATATCATCATTTTCATGGTGATAATGAGACGCCTTTGTCATATCAACCGTAGAGAATGAATGGGCAATAATTTTCTTTTTTACAAAACTTACATTATCCGAACGGTAAAACAGCTGCTGCTTTGCATAAGGATCAGCATTAATTTTTAATCCGTTTACTGCATTTTTATTGAAAAGCTCATCAAGATCTGAGAATCCGTCTCCTGTCATATATAATGCATTTTTGCCCCATTGGGATTCTGTAGCTACCATTTCAAAATTAAAAAGGGCAGTCATTTTATTATAAATGTGATCCAGATTAGAATCTGTTGCAATAGCTCTTGAACCCAGCATTCCTTTTTCCTCTCCGTTAAATGCCATAAATACCATGGAGAATTCCGGTTTTTTATTTTTAAAATAATCAGCAATACCTACCAGAGTCGTGATTCCGCTGGCATCATCATCCGCTCCGTTATAAATATTGTCTCCGCTTTTATCACTGGTTCCGATATGGTCGAAATGCCCTGAAAAACCCAGATACTGATCAGATTTTCCTTTTTTGATTCCACAAACGTTGTATACTGTTTTTCCATGGTAGTCAAATGGCACCAGATAAGAATTTCCCGTACAATATTCCAGGTTGTTTTCTTTAAAAAGTTTAGCGATATAATGGGCTGCATTTTCATTTTCCCGGGTTCCGATTTCACGGCCTTTCATTTCATCTGAAGCGAGAGTGGAAAGAACTGTTTTTACTTTTTCCCTGGAAACTTCCTGTGCAAAGGTAAATATGGAGAATAGTGATAAAGTAAGATACGTAAGCTTTTTCATTGTCTTTTATTAAAAGTTATATGATCTGTCGTGTTTCTGACTAAAAAGTTGCAATGAATTTACATAAATTAAATAAGAAAGTATGGAAAATAAAAAACAGCTCCTGAAAAGAAGCTGTTCTCACTCAAAAAATCGTTGTAAGGTTATCGAAGTCTGTCTACAGATTTTACGAGCCTCTCATCTTTGCGGATGTAAACGTTTGCAATAAGCAGACAGATCACCGCCATCAATGGGAAAATCGGCTCAATACCCTTCTCAGGAAACTGAATTCCTCCGGATAAGTTTAGTAACCAGTACGCCAATACACCAATCAACAAAGCGTTTATAATGATGCTGATGGTATTCAGCAAAATTTGTCTTTTTCTGTTTTTGAAACTGAAAATACTTAATGCTCCAATAAGAACAAGGGCTATACAGCTGATATTAAGTAAAGGAATACTGTCTGAAATGACAACATCCTGACCTGTTATGAAAAGGAAAACAGCAGCCAAAACTGCTAATAAAGTCCATATAGTTTGTATTCTCTGTAGCATTGAATATTAAATTCTTGGCAAAAATAATATAAATTTTGCACAATTCAAAAATAAGTGTAGATTTGCATTATACAATGTACTTGAAAACAAAAGTCACCGGACTTACTTTTCTTACTCACAATTAATTACATTTTTACATTAAATATGTTTAACATAGAAACGTTAAGGTCAAAATCCGTAACGGAACTGACTAAAATCTTAAAAGATTTAGGCGTTAAAGTTGCAAGAAACAGCAATGAAAATGACAAGATCTTTGCTATTCTTGACTTTCAGGCTTCTAACCCTAAAGTTGCAAAAGATTATTTCAACGCCACTGAAACCGCCAGTATAACTACTGAAGAGGCTCCGGCAGAAAAACCTGCCAAAGCCCCGGCAAAAAAGCTGCCCCGAAAAAAACGGCAGCCAAGCCAAAAGCAAATGCAAAAGCTCCGGTAGAACCTAATGCAGAGGAAAAACAGAAGAAAAGGTGCCGGCTTCCGAAGAAATAAAACAGGAAGAACCAAAAGCTGAAGCTGCTGCAGTAACAGAAGAACCCACAGCAACAGCCCAGGCAAAAAAGAAAAGAAAAAGAGTTTCTGCCAACACCGCTAATGCAGAAGTAGCCCAGGAAAGAACAGAAGTTCCCAAAAACACAGAATCCCCAGAGCCTGCCCAGGCAGAAGAAAAGCCTAACAATTCTCAACAACCACAGGCTAACAGACCTCAAAAAGGACAAAACCACCCACAGAACAGTGGAAACCAGCATAAAAACCAAAACCAGCACCAACAGCACCAAAACCAAAACCAGCACCAACAGCACCAAAACCAAAATCAGAACAGACATTCTGAAAAGGCTGAGGAGCAGAACGATCCTAAAAAAGAATTTAATTTTGATGGATTGGTAAGTATTGAAGGGGTTTTGGAAATCTTACCGGATAACTACGGATTTTTACGTTCCTCAGATTTCAGCTATATCTCTTCTCCTGATGATGTGTATGTTTCTACGGCACAGATCAGAAATTTCGGTTTGAAAACCGGAGATACAGTGAAAGGAATTGTCAGGCTTCCTAAAGAAGGGGAAAAATATTTCTCATTATTAAGGCCTACAGAAGTTAACGGACGTGATCTTGCCTTTATCAAAGACCGTGTAGCTTTTGAATATCTGACACCACTTTTCCCTGAAGAGAAATTCAACCTGGCAGGAAGCGGATCTACAGTATCCACAAGAATTGTAGATTTATTTGCCCCTATCGGGAAAGGTCAGAGAGCAATGATCGTTGCGCAGCCTAAAACAGGTAAGACAATGTTGCTTAAGGATATCGCTAATTCTATTGCAGCGAACCATCCGGAAGTATATATGATGGTTCTTCTGATTGATGAACGTCCGGAAGAGGTTACCGATATGGAAAGAAGTGTGAATGCAGAAGTAATTGCTTCTACATTTGACGAAGCCGCCGAAAAACACGTAAAAGTAGCTAACCTTGTCCTTGCAAAGGCCCAAAGAATGGTTGAATGCGGACATGATGTAGTCATTTTACTGGATTCTATTACAAGACTGGCAAGAGCATACAACACCGTGACACCTGCATCAGGTAAAGTTCTTTCCGGTGGGGTAGATGCGAATGCTCTTCACAAACCGAAAAGATTCTTCGGAGCAGCAAGAAAAATCGAAGGCGGAGGTTCTCTGACGATTATTGCTACCGCATTGATTGATACAGGATCCAAGATGGATGAAGTAATCTTTGAAGAATTCAAAGGTACAGGTAACATGGAGCTTCAGCTGGACAGAAAAATTGCCAACAGAAGAATTTATCCTGCTATTGACCTTGTAGCATCAAGTACCCGTAGAGATGATCTTCTTCTGGATGAAGTAACTTCACAGAGAATGTGGATTCTCAGAAAATATCTTTCTGAGATGAATCCTGTGGAAGCTATGGAATTTGTAGATAAAAACATTAAAGGAACTCTCAATAATGAAGAATTCCTGATGTCTATGAATAAATAAATTAATTTAATTATTGTTAAATAGAAAGCACGGATCATTAGGTTCGTGCTTTTTGCTGATATTGCATAAAAAATAAAACTTAATTCATTCTAAATCAATATATCAATGTTAAAGATTTATTAAAGTAATCCAGAATTCTTGATAATCCCTTAAATATTGGCTAATTTTGAATCATAACATTAAAAATAAAGATTATGTCATTTGAATTACCAAAACTAGGATATGCATACGATGCATTAGAGCCAACGATCGATGCAAGAACTATGGAAATCCACCATACAAAACACCACCAGGCATACATTGACAATTTAAATAAAGCCATTGAAGGTACTGAACTAGCAGGTAAAACAATCGAAGAAATCTGCCAGACAGGAACTGATAAACCAGCAGTAAGAAATAACGGAGGAGGTCACTTCAACCACTCTTTATTTTGGGAAATCTTAACGCCTGGAGGAAGCAAAGAGCCTGTAGGAAATGTAAAAGCTGCTATCGAAAATTACGGAGGTCTTGATAAATTCAAAACTGATTTCTCTGAGGCTGCTAAAACAAGATTCGGTTCAGGATGGGCTTGGTTGGTAAAAAATGCTGACGGTTCTGTATCTGTTTCTTCCACACCAAACCAGGATAACCCGTTAATGCCTGTAGCAGACGTTAAAGGAACTCCGGTTTTAGGATTAGACGTTTGGGAGCATGCTTATTATTTAAACTACCAGAACAGAAGGCCTGATTATGTTTCAGCTTTCTTCGATGTAGTAAACTGGGATAAAGTAGAAGAATTATTCAATAAATAATTTTCAGCTATTATAAAAATAAAAGGTTCAGAAACTCTGAACCTTTTTTATTGATTTTAAATTTACCTTATCGCATCGCTTCCGGATAAGCCGTTCAGTCTTAATTTATATTTCCAGTTGACATACACGAAGACCTGGTATAATTTATATTCAAACTTGATCCCGTAATTTTCCTTCGGATCATAATCTATCCCGGATTCAATAATATTTCTATATCTGCCGGAATTGTAATAACTGTTCCATTCGTTGACCAGAAATGTATTTTTTGTCTTCAGATAAGATTCTGAGTATTGGCTGATAGGTTTGGCTACAGCATTCAGAAAATAATCAAACTGAGTATCAATGACTGTAAGATCCCATTCTCCGTCCTCATTTTTGGAGGGCTTCATCTCGTGTTGCTCTTTATCTTTCTTTGGTGTTTCCTGAGAAAAACAGCTGAAAGGGACTAATGCAATCAATACCCATAAAATAATATTTTTCATGATTAAGATATTTATACAAAAAAAGCACTCCAATAAGAGTGCCTAACTTTTTTATGGTTCTTTCTGGAGAACTACAAATGCCGGGAAGTGGTCACTGTAGCCTCCTGTAAACTGGTCTCCGTTCCAGGATCTGAAAGGATAACCTTTATAATTTCCTTCTTTATTCACAAGATATGGCGGTGCAAAAATTTCTGTTTTGTATACAGAGTATTCTTTTGTTACCTGATCTGAAATTAAATTTTTGGAAACGATAATCTGGTCAAACAGGTTGGGTGCGTCCTGATAAGCCAAAGAAGCAACTCCTTTCTTATATAAAGGGTACATCAGGTTAAGATAGGGTGTTTCTTCGCTTAGGTCTTTTGGATTAGCCTGTGCTTTCAGATGGTTTTTAAACTTGGGCTTACAGGGTCGTCATTAAAGTCACCCATTGCAAAAAGCTTTGTTGTTGGGTCTGCCGCTCTTACGCTGTCCATCTGCTGTTTTAATAATGCGGCAGCGGCATTTCTTTTAGGTAAGGAAATGGCTTCACCACCTCTTCTTGAAGGCCAGTGATTCATAAAGAAAGCTACTTTTTCATTATCTAAAAATCCTGTTACCACAAGGATATCTCTCGTATATTCTCTTTTTCCGTTGTCGCCGTAAATAACCAGTTCTTTTTTTAATGAATTGGTAGGCGTGAATCTTCTTTTCTGGTAGATCAAAGCAACATCAATTCCCCTGTAATCATAAGAATTGTAGTGAATGATTCCGTAATCATATTTCTTTAAAGCAGGTTCATTGATAAGATCCTGGATTACCTGTCTGTTTTCAACCTCAATGAGGCCCACTACTGCAGGAGCAGTTTTGGTGTATTGTGCCCCCATTTCGGAAATTACTTTGGCCTCGTTGGCAAGTTTTGCTTTATAGATTTTTGTTCCGTAGTTTTTGGACTTTTGGGAGTAAACTCTTCAGAACCCCCTGTTCTCTAACTACTTTTTTGCCGATCAAAGCTCCGTCACTCCATGGTCCGTCATATTTTTCTGCTTCCAGAAACTTGATGGAATCCATGGGGATGCTTCTGTGAAAAGCAGGATTTTTAATGTCTTTGGTTCCGTCAATATAATCTGCTGAGCGGATAGTGTCCCAAAGGTTTTCTACATTCAAAAACCCAACGGTAGCTACTTTTCTCAGTTTCCCCTGTTGTTGTGAGAATGCCACAATTGAAATAAATAGGGCAAACAGACTCGAAAATCTCTTCATCTCTTTAGAGTTTTATTATACTATTAATTACAAATTTACTTTTTTTAATTCACTGCGTTTTAAATATTTGTAAATTTAAAAGCAGTAATCCGAATCTCTCTTTTATAATGATTCTTAAAAGATTGCAATGTTAAGAAAAATAACGTTAAAAAAGTTCTGAATTACAAAATTTGATTAAATTTGTGCCCCCAACTTTTAAACTGTTGAAAATTAACAAGAAAAGTATTAAAAAATAAATATACTCATGATTAAAAAACTATCATTGATCTCTTTATTTACTTTGCTGCCTGCTTCATATTATTATGCGCAGACAACAGTGTTTGCATATCTTAAGGATGCAGACGGTAAGCCTGTTGAGCAAGCAAATGTAGATTTAAAAGGAGCAGGAAATGATGCAAAGGCAGACAAAATAGGATATTTCCAATTTACGGATTTGATGCCCGGACATTATCAGATTATGGTTACAAAACCCAATTTTGAAACTAAAATGTTTGAATTTGATGTAACCAGCGATGAGAAAAGAAAAGATCTTGGAGTAATTACTCTTTATTCTGCATTGAACGGTGCAGACCAGGGATTAGCTATTGTAGAAGATTCCGGAGAAAGTGACAGTGGTGGTGCACAGCAAACTGCAACTGTAGGATTATTACAGTCTTCACAGGATGTTTTCAATAGGATTGCAAGTTTCGATTTAGGGCCGTACTGGTTCCGTCCGAGAGGAATTGATAGCAGAACAGGTGAGAATATGATCAACGGTGTTTCTATGGCCGCTGCAGATAATGGAGATGTAGACTTCAGTACCTGGGGAGGATTGAACGAAATTACCCGTTACCCGGAGATTGCAGCTAACCATGCCCCTTCAGAATATGCCTTTGGAGGAACTACCGGGGTATTTTATAAGAATACGAAAGCCAGTGAGTACAGAAAAGGAAGTCAGCTGACATACTCTCTTACCAACAGAAATTATAGAAACAGATTATCCTACAGATTCTCTTCCGGAATGAACAAGAACGGATGGGCGTTTACAGGAATGATTGCCAGAAGATGGGCACAGGAAGGGATACAGGATGGAACTGCTTATGACGCATACAGTGGGTATATTGGTATTGAGAAGAAATTCAGCGATAGTCACACGATGACGTTAAACGCCATTGGTTCTAAATATGAAAGAAGTTCTTCAAGTCCAAGTACTCAGGAAGTATATGATTTCAGAGGAGTTCATTATAACTCTTACTGGGGATGGCAGAATGGAGATAAGAGAAATGAAAGAGTGAAAAGAGGGTTCCAGCCAATGATCCAGTTGCAGGATTTCTGGAAAATTAATAAAAATTCTCAATTATGGACCTCTGTTTCTTATCAGTTCGGAAAAGAATACAGTTCCAGATTAGACTGGTACAGAGCGAATAACCCATCACCAACTTATTACCGTAATTTGCCAAGTTACTGGTTAAATTATAAAGATCCGTCTCCGGAGCAGGCTGCCAATATCGGAATCACCAGAGACTGGTGGACGAATGATGACCAGTCACATACGCAGATCAATTGGGATAATCTTTATAATGCCAACAGAAATGTGGAATACAATGCATTATTGGGTGGAAGAAGAGCAGCTTATTATCTTGTGGATGATGTAAAAGATGATAAAGTATGGAATGTGGCAACTCACTATACTTATAATTTCACGGATACTTCCCGTTTTATCTTAAACTTATCTTACCAGAACTACAGATCTGAGCAGTACAGAGAAGTAAACGACCTGTTAGGTGCTGATTTTGCCCTGAATATGGACCCGTTTGCATCCAATACGAATGCTGGAAGTGTTTGGGGAAAATTCAACACAAGAGAAGGCGATACTGATGTTGCCAAAAGAGAAGGTGATAAAATCGGGTACAGCTATATTTTCAGAAGACAGGAATTCAAAATAAATCCAGCCTTTAAATTCTCAACAGGAAGATTCGATGTATTTATTTCCGGGCTATTCGGGTATACTACGAACAGCAGAAGGATTGTTTCAGCACTATCTGTATGAATCTTCTTACGGAAAAGGTGCAGATCAAAACTTCTGGAATGCAGGTATTAAAGGGCAGGTTACCTATAAAATCAATGGTAGGAACTTCCTTGTTTATAACGGGGCCTACTTCTCACAGTCTCCTTTCCTGAATGATATTTATTTTAATACAAGAGTAAGTGGTGTTACAACTCCCGGGATCAAAAACGTTGTTATTGATGCCAATGATTTGAGTTATGTAATTTCCACTCCGATTGTTAAACTTAGACTGACAGGTTATCTTGTTAATACACAAAATGAAACAAGTGTACAAAGATACTTCGCACAGGAGTTAAACTGACAAATCTTACTGAAAGCGGAGATCAGGCTCCTATTCAGGACGGTGCTTTCATTACACAGGTGCTGGCAGGTGCCAACAAAAGAAATATGGGTGTTGAGCTTGGTGCACAGGTGAAACTTAGTCCTACTTTAACCGCCAGCGGATTATTAAGCTTAGGACAGTATACTTATACCAATAACCCTACCGTTTATTTTGCATCTGATGCTGTTGGAACTTTCAGAGAGCTGGACGGGAACGGAAATATCGTTTCAAGATCTTATACCAATATGGGGGAAGCAACGCTTAAAAACTACAGACAGGGCGGAACTCCTCAGGAGGCATATACGCTAGGTCTTCGTTACAGCAGTCCTAAATACTGGTGGTTAGGAGCAACATGGAACTATTTCGGACATTCATTCCTGGATCCGTCTCCTGTAACCAGAACAGAAAGATTCTATACAAATCCTAACACGCCGGGAGTGCCTTATGACCAGGTAAATGATGAAGAACTTGCAAGAGTTCTTACGCCTACAAAACTGCCTTCAGCATTCTTCTTCAATGTCAATGCAGGGAAATCGTGGATGATTGGTAAGTATTATGTGCTGGTGTCTGCATCTGTCAATAATATCCTTAATAACAGAAATTATATTACAGGAGGATTTGAACAGACCAGAAACGTTAACTATATTGATTATGCTAATGATTATGACAGCGGAAATATGGTATTCGCGCCTAAGTATTGGTATAATCAGGGTAGATCTTATTTTGTTAACCTTCAATTCAGATTCTAAAAAATTAAAATTAAAAATCGAAAACAATGAAAAATATATATTTTAAAGCGGCGATCTTTAGTGCTATTTCAATGCTGTCATTCTCATCATGTGTAAAAACTGATGATTATGAGATCCCGGAAATCAAGTGTACCAATAAATTTGCAGCAGCAAATCACCCACTAACTGATCTTGCTACCATTGCAAAAGCAAAACCAACTGAAGCTGATATCATTAAAGAAGATTACATCGTTGAAGCATATGTTTCCTCAAGTGATGAATCAGGAAATATCTATAAAATGATGTTCCTTCAGGATAAGCCTGAAAACCCGACGCAAGGTATCGAGATTGATATCGATGGTGGAAATCAGTATCTTGATTATCCTACAGGATCTTTAGTAAGAATCAACCTGAAAGGATTGATCGTTCAGGGGTTAATGGAAACATTAAAGTAGGTTCTTTTGATCCTAACTATCCTATCGGTAGAATCAACCCTAATAAACTATCCAATTATATGGCAAGAGTTTGTGACGGACAAAAGGCTGTAGTGACTGCAATAAAGCCATTAGAGTTTAATTCTATTGCTGATGCTCTTAAAAATGGTGCTCACATCAATCAGCTTGTAAAAATTAAAAATGTTCAGTTTGAAGAACCGGAACTGACAAAAACTTTGCTGACGAATCTGCTACAGGTGACCGTTATATTACGGATAAAAAAGCTGGAAGATTGGATCTTCGTTTCAGCAACTATGCAACTTTTGCGAAATCTCCTATCTCTCCTAAATATGAAAAAAGTGGTGATATCGTTCTTCTTTTGAGCCGTTTTACAAGTTCAAGTAACGCAACTATTTTCACAGATCAGGCTTATATCAGAACTCTTGATGATATTAACTTCCCGAACCCAAGATTCAATCCAGGTGAACCAGATGCTCCTTCTGCTTCTGCTGTAAACCTTTTCGCAGGTTCAGATTTTGAAAACTGGGCAACTTTCTTATCAAGTGTAAACGGTTTCGGACTTAAGCCTTACGCTACACAAGGTGTTGGTTTAGGATATAATGGTACAAATTCACTTCAGATCAAAGGTACTCCGACCGCTAACGATTATGTATTTACATCTGTTGCTGCTACAGGAATACCAGCTGTACCAAAAAGAATTACAATGTATATCAAAGGTACTGCAACAGGAAAGTCACTGTCTTTCAACGTATATAAAGCAGGTGGAGGTTTCTACGTATTTAACTTAGGTACATTCTCTACCGGAGCTACTTTAGGAGTAGAAAGTGCCAACTCTTACAACGGTTCTATCAATACAAACGGTCAGTGGAGATTGGTTGAGCTTACCCTTACAGGTATTGCAGATATTAACACTACAGCAGGAAAAGACATGTTTGCTATCAAAACCGGAAATGGTGGAGTGTATGATGTTCAGATTGACAATATCAAAATTGAGTAATATTTTAGATAGAATATATTCTCATATACTATAAAATCAGGCAGCTTGAAAAGCTGCCTGATTTATTTTAAGGACAGGAACAATTTGAATCAGGTGATAATTTTATTCTACCGGGATTCATGGTTTTAAAGATCGTCAGAATGATTTTAATATCAGTGAGCTGAACCTTGCGACCCTTTTATGGAGTACAGGATTTTAACCCGTTAAAATAAAAAACACCGCATCTGTGGTGGTTTTTATTTCCTCTTATTAACCGTAATGGTTATCCAGCAAAATTAACTGCACAGAATCTTTTTGTTACTGTCATTAGGATCTAAAATATAAAGTCCGAACTGTACATAGAAATTCTCTTTCCCGGTAGTCTTTACTTTAGAAATGTTTTTTGAATAAAAAAATACCCTGAAAAATTTAACTTTCCAGGGTACCCATTTATAATGGTTAAATCTAATTTACATTAAAAAGAAACTTCATTCACTTCTTTTCCTCGCTGGAAGTTCATTGTTTTCTGGCTGCCTTTGTAGGCGATATTAACAATGTTGATCTGCTTAGGAAAAGCGCTTAAAAGGATCGTATTTTTAATCTTTAAGGTGTTGATATCCGAAACGCCTCCGGTTTCAAAATACACCCATACAGTTTCTCCGCTGACCTGACTTCCCGTGAAGGTAATCGTTTTAGGAGCCCCATTGACAAATACATCAAAATTATTGTTCACATATTTTTTTACCTCCGCTTCAAATCCAGCCGTGTTAGGGTTTATTTTAATAGCATCAGAGATATGGCTTGTATTCATTTTTGTGGTAAACTTCAATGTCTTGCTTCCATCAATATAGTCAACTTTGGTCATTGAAGAGAAAAAGTCTACATACATAAAACTCATTAACACAAAAAATGTTAAAATTCCTGATATATATAAAAGTTTTTTCATCTTAATTAATAGATTTACAATCATACTTGTTAGTTATAAGTCACAAATAATATGCCAATTAAAAATTTACATTTACAGAATATTTATCATAAAAGGCCTTAATATGTGCCACAGCCTCGTCAGCACTATCTACCACACGATAAAGATCAAGATCGTCCTCAGCAATCATTCCTTCTTTTAACAGGGTTGCCTTAAACCAATCCAGCAGTCCTCCCCAGAATTCACTTCCTACAAGAACAATCGGGAATTTCCCGATTTTATTGGTCTGAATAAGAGTCATCGCCTCAGTCAGTTCATCCAGGGTCCCGAAGCCTCCCGGCATTACCACAAACCCCTGGGAATATTTTACAAACATTACTTTTCTCACGAAAAGTAATCGAAATTCATAGAATAGGATTTGTTGATATAAGGATTAAAATGCTGTTCAAACGGAAGATCAATATTGAGCCCGATAGATTTTCCCTTAGCATTGAAAGCTCCTTTATTTCCTGCTTCCATAATTCGGGTCCGCCTCCGGTAATAATTCCGAAGCCCAGTTTGGTAATCTTTTCAGCAATATCAACTGCCATTTCATAATATTTGTTCTCCGGCTTCAGTCGGGCAGAACCAAATATTGAAACGCATGGGCCAATCTTAGCCAGTTTTTCATAACCGTCTACAAATTCAGCCATGACCTTGAAGACCATCCAGCTGTCTTTAGTGATCGTTTCATCCCATGTTTTTTGTCTGAAGCTATTGTGTAGTTTTGTTTCGTTAATATCAAGTTCTGGATTTACCAAACTTTCATCTCTGGTTCCATCAATTTCCATTGCAAAATTTATTTAAAATGTTTTTCGGCTTCTATTATGGATGATGGTCTTCCAACATCAATAAGAATACTGTCATGCACAAAGCCATGTATATGCTCGGTGTGCATCAGATCCAGATATTCTTCCATAACAGAAAATTTGCCTGTTCTTTTTATTTTTTCAAAGATAATAGGATTGATACAATGGACACCGCTGAAAGCAAGTGCTTTAAAGCCTTTGTTGAATTCTGCAAGCCTTTGTTCCCCGGTTTGGACATTAAGCCAGCCTCTTAATACCAAATCATCATTGAAAAGGAGTTTTCTCGAACTTTCTCTGTCCGAAACCGCTAAAGTAGCAAAATCTTTTATCTTTTTGTGGTATTCTACCAAAGTATTGATATTCAGGTCCGTCAGAATATCAGCATTCATAATTAAAAAATCTTCTCCGTGATCCAGGAATTTTCGTGCAAAAATCAAGCCGCCACCTGTCTCCAGAAGTTCGTTGGTTTCATTCGAAATTTCGATCTTACACCCGAAATTATTATTTTTATTTAAAAAATCAACAATCTGATCTCCAAAATGATGGATGTTGATCACAAAATCCGTGATTCCGAAACTTTTCAGATAACTGATATTCCTTTCCAGAAGCGGAACTTCATTTACTTTTGCCAGTGCTTTAGGGTGATGATCTGTAAACGGTTTCAGTCTGGTGCCTTTCCCTGCTGCGAAAATTAAAGCTTTCATAATAGTATAAGTAATGAGTGATGAATAATGAGTAATGGATAATTGTAATAAGAAATTACTTATTTACTCATTACTGATTACTAATATTGAGTTGTGGCTGTTCATCATGTTGAAGGGTGATCTCAGTACCTTCAGGATATTTTTCTTTGATAAATTCAGCGATCTTTATTGCACAATATACCGACCTGTGCTGCCCGCCGGTACATCCGAAATTGATCTGCAGATGTTCAAAACCTCTTTCTAAATAATTGTCAATATTAATTGAAACAAGAGATTTTACCAGTTCCAAAAACTTTGGCATTTCGGTTTTTGTTTCCAGATATTCCTGAACTCCTATATCATTTCCGGTCTGGCTTTTATATTCTTCAATTCTTCCCGGATTTAATATTCCACGGCAGTCAAAGGCGAAACCTCCGCCGTTTCCGGAATTATCCTTGGGAATTCCTCCTTTTTTGTAAGAAAAACTGTGTATCTCGATGTGTAGCATTTGTATGTTTTTAATTTTTTAGACCAATAAGCCTTAATAACTTAAAGCTTCTTAATGGTTCAATTTTATAATTTCTTCAATTTTTTGTTGTGCCTTTTCCGATTCCAATTGCTGAATAACCTTATTCAGTTCAGGATAATCCTTCATATGTTCCCAGGCGTTTGAAAACTGTATAATATTCCGAATTCCTTTTTCCAGGCTGGCCATGAAATGTTGTTTCCTCTGAATCAAACCTCTGAATCCGTAAGCTCCCAAAACCTGTAAAAATCTCATCATCTGAATAGGCCTCACTGCATTTTTCAACTGAATTCTTGTTTCAGGATGATCAAACTGCCCAATATAAAAATCCAGCATTTCCTGTTTGAAATCTTCAGGAAAATTGGCTTTAGCCTGAAAAAGAAAAGAGATGACATCATACATCAACGGACCTTTCATTGCCGACTGATAATCGATAAAAGAGACTTCATTCTGTTCGTTCACCATGATGTTTCTTGCCTGGAAATCACGGATCATAATTCCTTTAGGTTCAAGATTCTCAATAAGTACCGCAATCTTTTTGAATTCTTTCAGAAGAGCCGACTTATTATATTCAAGCTCCAGAAAATCGGCCACAAAGTTTTTAAAATAATAAAGATCATGCGTCACGGGAAGCTCATCATAACTTTCATACTCAAAGGTTTTTGAAAAATCAATTTTTCCCTGAGTCTGTACCTGCAGCTGGTAAAGCTTTTCTAACGTCTGCTGTACCAAAGATCTTACGGAGGGAGACAGCTGTTCTTTCGCAATCACTTCAGAAAGGGTATACTGTCCCAAAAATTCCTGGATATACATCTTCCTGTCCTCTGAAATGGCAAGGATGGAAGGAGTATTAAGATTCAAACCTGAGAATACTTCAGAATAGTAAAGAAAACTTTCATTTTCCGGAATATTTTCATTGTATGTAATGATGTATTTTTCTGTACCGGCAGTGGCCAGGAAATTTACCCTCGCAGAGCCGCTTTGAGCTAATGTGACAAATTCAGAAGATTTTTTACCTAGCTGGTTTTCAAAAAATCGTTTTGCGTTTTCAGAAGTCATAATATGGAAACAAATATACTAAATTAACATGAGTTGGAAATGATAGTTTAAAGAACTCACATATGAAAGCTTAAGCCTGTTATAACAGATCTGTAGAATATTATTTTTATTGAATGTTTTAGAGAAAAATTTCTATTTTAAATCCCATAATTCTGGAGCTTGTTCCATTATTTTTAAGTTTCCTGATTCAAATCCAGGATATTACATGCTAATTTTTATCTTTGCAGTATGCTGAAAGACTTTAAGCCTGTTTTAGGTATTTTATTGCGCTTTATTGTTATTTATCTGGTGCTGCTTTTCGCTTATCAGTTTTATCTGAACAGCGGAAAAGATTCCGGGCTGGATTCGTTTTCAAGGATGATTGCCAATCAGGTGACTTTCATTCAGAATGCGATAGGTTATCCTACCCAGCTTTATGATGATGTAAAGAATGAGCAGGTTTGGTTTTATGTTAAGCAAAATTATGTGACAAGAATGGTAGAAGGATGTAATGCCGTTTCTGTCATTATTTTATTTGTGTCTTTTGTGTTTGCCTTTTATAAAGGAATAAAGACTTTTGTTTTTGCGGGTGCAGGATTAGTCATACTCTATATCATGAATCTCCTGAGAATTATGGGATTAAATATCGTGATGACTGATCATAAGGAGTATGGAAAAATATTCCACGATTTTGTTTTTCCTGCTGTTATTTACGGGAGTGTTGTTGTACTTTGGCTGATCTGGATTAAATTTTTTGCTTTAAAACATGAAAATTCTTAGCTGGCTTCTGGTTATCGCAGGAATCTGCGGGTTGATAGGGGTAAGAATCCTGGAAGGAACTGTTTTTTATGATCCTTTCCTGGATTATTTTCATGAAGCCAATAAGAATATTGATTTTCCCTCATTTGAATGGAGCAAACTGATTGCCGGGCATGTTTTCCGATTTATTTTAAATTCATTTTTTTCCTGCCTGATTATTTATGGCTTATTTAGAAATAAGGCTTGGACGATACAGGGAGCAGTGATGATGGCTGTTGTTTTTGCCATTACATTGCCTATCTATCTGTATTGTATTCATGACAGATTTGAAATAGGGTATCTTTTTTCTTTTTATATGAGGAGATTCGTAATCCAGCCGTTAATCATACTTCTAATTGTACCGATGTTTTATTACAGAAAACAAATAGCTCATAAAGAAAGCTGAATCAGCCTGATTTATTTTCTTACTCATCCTTAGTTGCTGTGTGCTTATCTACACTGGTTACGTTTTCCGGGGTCCATTTGACACGTTTGATAAAATCTTTTTCACGGACAGGACATTCTTTGATCTGGCAAACCGGACACGAAATCGGTTTACAGTCGTCCATATGGAAATTGAACTCAATATTGCGTCTTATATTTTTGGCAAGCAGGAGAATTACTTTCTCCATTTCATCGTGAGCATCACGAAGGTCATAATACCAGGGAAGGGTAATATGGGCATCAATATGCAGGGAAGCACCAAACTGCTGGATTTTCATATTGTGTACATCAATCCATTCTGTATGTCTGTTTTCTTCAAGAATTTTAATAACCTGATTAAGTATCTCAGGATCCTGTTCATCCATAATACCACTTAGGGATTTCCGGACGATTTTATAACCTACAAATATGATATAAAAGCCAAAGCTTAATGCTACTACGGAATCCAGCCAATAGATTTTGGTGAAATAGACAATTACTAAACTGGCCACCACCCCAAGCGTTGTAATGGTATCGGACTGAAGATGCTTACCGGATGAAATAAGAACCAGGGAGTTCTCTCTTTCTCCTTTTTTATGGAAATATAGCCCAGAAGATAGTTAACCACTGCAGTGGCAGCAATAATCAAATTCCGAGATCAATTTTGCTTAATGTTTTTCCTACAATAAGGCTATGAACTCCTTCATAAATAATCATAACACCGGCAATAGCGATAAGGGCACCTTCAATACCGGAGGTTACGAACTCAACCTTTCCATGGCCGTACGGATGGTCCTCATCTTTAGGTTTTGCTGCAAGATGGAGTGAATAAAGCCCCATAAATGCACTGATGACATTCACGATACTTTCCATGGCATCGGAAAAGACTGCGTCAGAGTTGGTTAGCCTCCAGGCAATAATCTTTCCGATAAAAAGCATTACTCCAAATACGGCAATAAGCTTTTGGAATCCTATTTTCTCTTGGTGTGCATTTTTCTGGGTATTCATATGGAGTTTGATAAAAAAGAATCTCAATTCTGAGACTCTTTTTTATTTTGTTAGTTTATACTAAGTTGTTTGCTACAAGGTATTCTGCGATTTGTACAGCGTTTGTTGCTGCTCCCTTCCTCAGGTTGTCTGCTACGATCAGAGGTTGAGCGTTTTAGGCTGTGACAGATCCCTTCTGATTCTTCCAACGAAAACCTCGTCTTTTCCTTCTGAGTACAGAGGCATAGGGTAGTGGTTGTTTTTCACATCGTCCATTACAATTACACCAGGTGTTTCAGATAAGATTTTTCTTACTTCGTCAAGGTCAAATTCATTTTCGAATTCGATATTTACACTTTCTGAGTGTCCACCCTGAACCGGAACTCTTACAACAGTTGCTGTCAGGTTGAAAGTATCATCTCCTAAAATTTTCTTAGGCTCTTTCATCAGTTTGATCTCTTCTTTTGTATAGTCATCATCAGCAAATACATCACAGTGTGGCAATGCATTTTTGAAGATCTGATAAGGGTATACTTTTTCAGTAGATTCATCTCCACTGATCTCACCGTTTAACTGGTCTACAGCAACCTTACCTGTTCCTGTTACAGACTGATACGTAGAAACGATTACTCTTTTTAAATCATATTTTTTGTTCAACGGTCCAAGAACCATTACCAATTGGATGGTAGAACAATTCGGATTGGCAATGATTTTATCTTCTTTCGTTAAAACATCAGCATTGATCTCGGGAACGACTAATTTTTTATCAGGGTCCATTCTCCATGCAGAAGAATTATCAATTACTGTTGTTCCTGCTTCTGCAAATAAAGGAGCGAATTCAAGTGAAGTAGATCCTCCTGCAGAGAAGATGGCAATATCCGGTTTGGCAGCTATAGCGTCCTTCATGCTTACGATGGTAAATTCCTTCTGTTTATACTTCACCTTCTTGCCTACAGATCTTTCGGATGCTACCGGGATTAATTCTGTTACAGGGAAGTTTCTCTCCTCCAAAACTTTAAGCATAACTTGTCCAACCATTCCTGTTGAACCTACTACAGCTACTTTCATTGATTTAATTAAAAATTTAAGATTAAACTATTTATAAATTATAACGCATATAATTTCTTTATTTTTTTTTAAGCCCCAAAGACTCTTGTCCAGGGAATGCGAATGCAAATAAGCCTACTGCAATCAGCCCCATAATGACTACTCCCAAAGAAATAGTATCATTGGATTTTACTTTTTTGTTGACAATGGTCATCAAAACCGCAGCAATAAGCATAGAGAACGGATGTTCAACATATTGGAATCTTAATGCCGCATTTTCATTACTTCTCCCATATTTAATCCTTTGCTGAAAGTGGTGATCAGCATAATGATTCCCAATAAAAACTGAACATGAAAGAAAATCATCGTAAAAAGAGTCGTTTTCTTCAGAAATTTGTTCACTTTTCCACTGAAACCGAACATGGTAGCTAAAAGGGCAATGATAAATAATGTTACCAAAAGAATCTCAAGATACCCGAATCCTTTGTGGGCATTAAGTAAAATGTTGTAAAAATCCATAATCCTATTTTTTTGTACACAAAGATAACAAAAATCCCGGCTCAAAGCCGGGATTGATATTGAGAAAATCTAATATTATAATATTATTAGAAGTTGAATGATAATGTTGCTGCCCAGGTAGTTCCGAAACCGAAATAAGCACGGTTACCAGTTGCTAGACCTTTGTACATCATACCAAGTTGTTCGTAAGTCTGATTTTTGTATTAAGTGTTTTCCCATCAGCCAGATATTTTGGTTTATCGTCAGCAAATACACTTGTAGCAGAGTCAGAAATATATACAGTATCAAATAGGTTGTAAACGTTAGCACCAATAGTGAAGTACTGAGCCTCGTTCTGCAATCTGATTTTGTAGGAGAAACCTACATCGA
>NZ_JAPNUF010000010.1:0-71945 GCF_036631475.1 Chryseobacterium sp. 1B4 | reverse complement strand
TATTGACAAAGGCAGTTCCGATAATACCGCCATCTGCTTTTTCCGTTACATTTTCAAAATCTTCTTTCGATTTAATCCCGAACCCGATCATTATCTGATTTTTAAGCGGAAGGGCAGCGAGTCTGGAAAGATAATCTTCATTTTTTACAACTGCATTTTCATTTCCGGTGGTGGAAGAAGAACTTACTGCGTACAGAAATCCTGAACTTAATGAATCCAGATAGATCATTCTTTCATCGGATGTTTCCGGAGTTACAAGAAAGGTGAAATTAAGATGGTATTGTTTTAAAATCTGCTGATAATTTTTCTCAAATTCAATAGGAGGGAGGTCAGGGAGGATCAGTCCTGAAACGCCACTTTCTGCACACGCCGCACAAAATTTCTCAAATCCGAAACTCAATACCGGATTGATGTAGCCCATCAGAATAACAGGAATTCTGATTTTGTCTTTGATGGCTTTTAATTGTGACAGCAGTTTTTCAATGGTCATTCCGTTTTGTAAAGCCTGTTCGTGAGCTTTCTGGATCACAGGGCCGTCTGCTACAGGATCAGAATAAGGCATTCCGATTTCAATCATATCTGCTCCGGAATCCTGAATCAGTTGTATAATATCAGCGGTATTTTCCAGTTGTGGAATTCCTGCTGTGAAGTATATATTCAGTTTTTTCATTTTTTATTGTATTAAAGTATAATGTACAAAGTATAATGTACGAAGTACAATGTATAAAGTAGTATTAAACTCAGGTGAGAAAGTACATTGTACATTTTACATCTGACATTTTACAAATTCTTCAGATACGTTTCCATATCCTTATCCCCACGGCCACTCAGACAAATAACAACGATATCATTTTCATTAAATTTCTTTTGTCCAGAACAGCAAGGGCATGAGCGCTTTCCAATGCCGGGATAATTCCTTCCAGTTTGGTCAGCTCAAAAGCACATTGCAAAGCTTCATCGTCATTAATGCTAAAGAATTCAGCTCTTTTTTCTTTGAATAAATTCGCATGAAAAGGTCCTATTCCAGGGTAATCCAGTCCTGCGGAAATTGAATGCGGCTCAATAACCTGTCCGTCTTCCGTCTGCATTACAAGACTTTTGCTTCCGTGAAGTACACCAAGCGTTCCTAAAAAAGTAGTGGCAGCAGACTTTCCTGAATCTACACCCAGACCACCGGCTTCAGCGGCGATAATTTTTACTTCCTTTTCTTCTACAAAATGATAGAAAGTCCCGGCAGCATTACTCCCGCCACCTACACAGGCAATCACATAATCAGGATTTTCTCTTCCGGTCTTTTCTTTAAGCTGTTCTCTGATTTCCTTTGAGATGATACTCTGGAATCGTGCCACAAGATCCGGGAACGGGTGAGGGCCAACCACGCTTCCGATCACATAATGAGTCGTTACAGGATTGTTGATCCAGTCTCTCAGGGCTTCGTTCACAGCATCTTTCAGGGTTTTTGAACCTGAAGTGGCTGCTACAACTTCTGCACCCAGCATTTTCATTCTCGCCACATTCGGGGCCTGTCTCTGGATATCAATTTCTCCCATATAAACGATGCATTGTAAACCCAACAGAGCACATGCTGTAGCAGTGGCAACACCATGCTGCCCGGCTCCGGTTTCAGCAATAATTCTCGTTTTTCCGAGACGTTTTGCCAGAAGAACCTGTCCCAGGGCATTATTGATTTTATGGGCTCCGGTATGGTTGAGGTCTTCCCGTTTCAGATAGACCTGCGTGTTGTATTTCTGGCTTAGATTTTTAGCAAAATATAGCGGTGTAGCACGTCCTACATAGTTTTTCAGCAAACTTGATACTCAGCCTGAAAATCTTCAGATTCTATAATTTCAAGATAGTTTCTTTGTAACTCTTCTACATTAGGATAGAGCATTTCGGGAATAAAAGCACCTCCAAACTCTCCATAATATCCGTTTTCATCGGGGTTTTTATAATTCATTTTTTTATTCTTTAGTCATTAAATAAGCATTGTTTTGTGGGCTCAGCTGGTTGAGCAGTTCTTTTCTTTCCTGTGTGGTGTGAAAAATCAAAATATCATCATCTTCAGAATTCACCCATTCCGAGCCGATACTTTCTTTGATCATTTTGGCTTTGTCATGAAGTATTTCAATATCACATTTTTCATAAAAAGGACGAAGATCCGAATGGCAGAAACCAATCGCCTCCAGATTTCTTTGTACAGCATTCTCTTTGAAATGACGAACTAACGCTGCTCCATATCCTTTCTTTTTATGAGCGGAAACAAGTCCTACCACTTCAGCAAAGGAATATTCATTGCCTGCTATTTGTAAGGTAAAATCAAAATTCACCCGCATAACCGCCAGTATATTTTCATCCGTATCCAACAGGAAATGAAATTCCGAATCTTTAAAAAAAATAAAATAGGCAGATTTCATGGCGTTCCATGCAGAAATATCCCATAGTTGCAAAATATGTTCTATTTCCTTTTCCTTTAAATCCTGAGTTTCTTTTATCTGATATTTCATGGGTTTAAACTATTAATAAATGTAAGATGGTAATCATATTGTTGTTTGGTGATCAGTTTTTTATAATATAACAACTCAATTTTGTGCATTAAATCTATTAAGGTTGCTTTGTCTATTTTCGACTGATACATCGTGATAGCAATTTCGAGATTATCAATCAGATAGTAAGAGTCAGAATCGTCATAAAGTAAAAATATTTTAGCATAAATTAATCCTAAGTCATACTTTACCACTGATCTGACATGGTTTTCTAAAAATTTATCCGAAATAATAACCAGATAATAGCTGTTCCACAGGCTGATTCTTTCAAAAATACTGGATATCTCCTTCTTCAAAATCTTTAATGATACAGATGAAATCAGACAATAACCCGCCTGCTTCCCAATGTTCTGTGTTACTGTCATTCTCCGCAACAAAATGGTACAGGTTCTGAATTTTTTCATTCCCGAATTTAGGGGGAAATAATGTTTTGTAAAAGGTCTTTTTTAGCAAATGTATATTCATCATTGTGTTTTTTTAATTATTATTCTGCTGATACAGGCTTTTAAATTCTCTTATTCTGTCAATATTTTTATGTCCGGGCTCTGTTTCAAATTTTGAATTGATATCCAATGCAAAAGGCTGATGCTTCAATATTTCAATATTCCCGATGTTGTCTTCTGAAATACCACCGCTTAAAAAGTAGGGTAGAGGAATCTCAAGTTCATTCAGGATATTCCAGTCGAATTGCTTTCCTGTTCCGCCAAAGGCTTTGCTGTCTGTATCAAAAAGATAATAGGTGACAGGTTGCAGATTGCAGGTTGTCCGTTGAAAGTGAAAAACCTGCGTTATTTTCATTTTATTTTCAGCTGCATTGTTTCCGATCCTTATTACTTTAATAATACCAACTGCCGGATTCAGTTTTTGTCTTAGTTCAACAATGAAATCATCACTTTCATCGCCATGAAGCTGAACAAAATTCAATCCTGCTTTTTGTACCATCTGTAGAATGATATCCATTTTTTCATTAACGAAAACACCAGTTTTTCCCTGATGATCAATAGCTGAGATCTCTTCCGTACTCAGACGATTCAAAACATATCTCGGTGATTTTTCATAGAAAATAAAACCGAGGAAATCTACATTCATAGAAATCAATTCCTGAATCTGATCCGGCTTTGTGAGTCCGCAGACTTTGAGCAAAGGTGGCTGGTATAAGGTCGGAGGTTGCAGGTTCATTGTTAATTATTATTTAAAATTTGAGAAGCAAATTCTTCAAACGCTTTGGCCGGATTTGTATTTTTCATAAAATATTCGCCCATCAGAAAGCTGTCAAATCCTTTTTCCTTTAAAAATCTGAAATCTTCCAGACTGTAAATACCGCTTTCTGCAACAGACAAAATGCCTTTCGGAAGCTGATTTTTCAGCTGAACGGAATGCTGCAGATCTACTTTGAAATCTTTAAGGTTCCTGTTGTTGATGCCTACCAGATCAATTTTTGAATTAAAATGCTTCAGTTCATCTTCGGTATGAATTTCCAGCAAAACCTCCATTTTCAGTTCGTGGGCCAGGTCTGTAAATTCCTGAACCTGATCCGGTGAAAGACAAGATGCAATCAGTAGAACCACATCAGCACCGATGCTTTTAGCTTCATAAAACTGATATTCATCAATCATGAAATCTTTACGGAGTATGGGAATTGTAATCTGTTCTCTTACATTTACAATGTCCGTTAAATCCCCTCCGAAAAAATCTCTGTCGGTAAGAATGGAAATTCCACTGGCTCCAAAATTTTCGTATGCTGAAATCACTTCTAATGGTTCCACGGTATTGTTGATGATTCCTTTTGAAGGAGATTGTCTTTTAAACTCAGCGATGATCCCATTTTTATTTTTGACAGATTCTTTCAGAGAAATTGTTTTTCTCCTGAAAAGAGCACTGTCTTTTAGGTGATCAAGATGCATTTTTGATTGAGCTGATGCAACTTCTTCCTTTTTTCGTTCGATAATTTTATCCAGTATGGTCATTTTTGTGTTTAGAATTTAGTAAATGGTGAATTTTAATTAATCAAAAGATTAAAACTTTTCAATGCTTTTCCGCTTTGCAGACTTTCGTTAGCCAATAGAAGACATTCATCATATGTTCCGAAGCGGTGTGTGTTGTACAGCGCTACTGAAGCATTGGCCAGAATCACAGAGTTCTGTTGTTCCGTACCCTTTCCTTCCAGGATATTCATAAATATTTTTGCGGTTTCCTGAATGGAGTTTCCTGCTTTAATATCTTCCAGCGTTACAGCATTGAAGCCTAAGTCTTCAGCAGAATAGATTTCCTCACCGTTTTTCGTGATGATTTTGCTGTCGCCGGTAAGGCTTATCTCATCATATCCGTCCAGACCGTGGACCAGAATAAATTCACGTTCTTCCTTTTGAAGAAGATACTGATAAATTCTGGCAATTTCAAGATTGTACACCCCAATCATTGAATATTTGGGTTTTGCAGGATTCACTAACGGGCCCAGGAGGTTAAAAAATGTTCTTAATCCCAGAGATTTTCTCAATAATCCAACAGATTGAAGTGCGGGATGAAAATAAGGAGCGTGTAAGAAGCAGATGTTGGCTCTTTCAAGATCCTCATTCAATTGTTCCGAATTGTTTTTGAACTGATAGCCTAATTCTTCCAGTACATTGGAAGAGCCTGTAGTGGTAGAAGCTCCGTAATTTCCGTGTTTGGTTACCTTTTGACCGGCTCCGGCTACCACAAAGCTGGCCAGTGTAGAGATGTTGATCGTATCTTTTCCATCACCTCCCGTTCCTACAATATCAATGGCATCACTGGAATCAATGTCTACAGGAACGGCCATCTGTAATAAAGCTTCTCTGAAGCCTTCCAGTTCTTTCAGGGTAATATTCCGCATCAGGAAAACACTGATGAAGGCAGTAACCTCTGCGGAGTTGAATTTATTCTGTGCAATCTCAATCATCGTAGCCTTAGCTTCTGATTTTGAAAGCGTATTATGATTAAACAGGTATTGCAGTATTTCTTTCATTTGAGGTGCTTTTATAGTTGCTGAAGGATTTTCTAAAGCTTTCATGACAGTAGGAAGTTTTTAATGATCATTTCACCTTCGGGCGTTAAAATGCTTTCAGGGTGAAACTGTACAGCATGTACATCATACGTTTTGTGCTGTAAAGCCATGATCATTCCGTCTTTATCTACAGCAGTGATTTCCAGCTCTTCCGGGAAACCTTCAGTATTGACTGCCCAGCTGTGGTATCTTCCCACTTCCAGACCAGAATGCAAATCTTTGAAAAGTTTGGTATTTTCTTTCACCAGCTCAGTCGTGGTAGCCACTCCGTGAAAGATTTCAGACAGATTGATCAGGCTTCCTCCGAAAGCTTCCGCGATAGCCTGCTGGCCTAAACATACACCAAAGATGCTTTTTGTAGGAGCATATTCTTTGATAAGGTCTAATAAAATACCTGCTTCCTCGGGAATTCCGGGGCCGGGAGAAAGGATGATTTTGTCATATTTTCCGATTTCTTTCAGAGTGATTTCGTCATTTCTTACCACATCCACTTTTTGATTCAGAATTCTTTCGATGATCTGGACCAGATTGTATGTGAAGCTGTCATAGTTATCGAAAACGAGGACTTTGAGTGACGGCTGTTGAGAGTTTATAGTGTTGTTCATTGCTTTTTTGTTAGATAGTTGCTGGTTATTTTTGTTGCTGGTTATTTTTGTTGCTGGTTGATAGTTGGTGGGTTTATTTTTCAACTATTTTTTCTGCTTTTTCCACAGCTTTTTTAAGGGCATTCAGTTTATTATTGACTTCCTGCAGCTCATTTTCCGGGACAGATTTTGCCACCAGTCCGGCACCTGCTTGGTAAAATAATGTATTGTTTTTACTTAAGAAAGTTCTGATCATAATGGCCTGGTTGCAGGTTCCGTTCAGTCCGATGATTCCTATACAGCCGCCATAATAACCGCGCGAATCTTTTTCATATTGATTGATCAGCTGAAGCGCTTTATGTTTGGGTGCACCGCTGAGGGTTCCCTGGGGAAAGGTGGCAGACACCATTTCAAGAGGATTAATATCATCAGAAACATCAGCAGTCACTTCACTTACCATATGAATAACGTGCGAGAACAGCTGGATTTCTTTAAGTTTGGTCACCGTTACATTTTTTCCTAGCTTTCCAAGATCATTTCTTGCCAGGTCCACCAGCATGGTATGTTCTGCGTTTTCTTTAGGATCGGCTTTCAGGACTTCAATGGCTTCAAGGTCAGCTTCAAAATTTCCCGTTCTTTTGGATGTTCCGGCAATCGGATGGATGATGGCTTTATTATCTTTAATGATTAACTGGCTTTCAGGACTTGATCCGAATAATTTATAATTGCCGTAATCAAAATAAAAAGGTAAGGGGAAGGGTTGATGTTTCTCAAAGCCCGGTAAACATTGAACTCATCTCCTTTGAATTTCTGTTCAAATCGTCTGCTCAGAACCAATTGGAAAACGTCTCCGCGCATGCAGTGTTTCTGAGCTGTTTTTACCAGTTCAATATATTCTTCATCTGTAATATTGGAGGTTTCCTCACTTGTTTTCTCGAAAGGATAAATAGGAGTATTCTGATTTTTAATAAGATTTTCCAACAGGTGAAGCTCAGATTTTACTCCATCAATAAAATTCTCGATAAGATACATCTCATCATTGAAATGATTGATAGCAATCACATATTGGTATAATCTGTATCTCAGGACAGGAATTTCAACTTCTTTGCTTTGTGCTTTAAGGCTGATGTTTTCAAAAACTGTACCGCTTCAAAGCTTGTATACCCAAAAAGGCTCTGGGCTGTCTGCTCTATTGCGTCATTGGTGGGTTCACATTTAAAAATATTGCGGAAATCTTCAAAAATATCTGTGATATTCCGCTCCATAATAAATTGCTTTACAGGAGTAGAGGCAGGAAGTTTAATTTCGTATTCGTTGAGGTTTTTTACTTCAATTCCGGCAATGGCATTCACTGCAATAAAGGAAAAGTTATTATCAATACTTTTTGAATCTGAACTTTCCAGAAGAATTGTATCACGGAATTTATCCCTGATCTTGAGGTAAATATTCATGGGAGTGTGAAGGTCTCCCAGTATTTTTTTCGAAACAGTTTTTATTTTGATTGTGTCTGTAAACATCTTTTTGTTTTTTGTAAGGTTAAAGAATAAAAAAGGCTTCAACGGTATCCGTCAAAGCCTATATATTGTTTTTTGATTATTTCTGCTGTAATTAACAACATGACAATACCTTCAGACCCGACGAAGAGTTTGAAAGCCACCACCAAATATTGTTGTTCATTTTAAACATGGGACAAATGTAGAAATTTTTTTATACCTGGACTAAAAAATTTCTGAAAATAAAAAAACTTAACATTGAAACCTTTTATTTAAGCTGTTTGAGTTCCTGCCTTAATTCTTCAAGTTTCTTATTGTAATTTTCATCATCATAGTCTTTTACATAATTTTCGAGCGCATTAATATATTCTTTAATGAATTCCTTATTCGTTCTGTCTGCCTCATATTTTATTTTTGCAGAATTAACGGGAGCCAGTTTTTCATTTTGTAATACAATTTTTCCTTCCCTGGACTGGTCATAAAGGATGACAATGTTTTTCTCATATCCCGGGATGTATTTTACGGGAATATCCTTGTCACCCGGAATTCTGATTGAATTTCGGATTGGATAAATTGCAGCACTGGTAGTAGAGAAGAAAGTAGTGGTGTATTTTCCGTCCTGTTTCTTTACAATAGCTTCATAATCGTGAATATACATGTCATTCAGGGTAGAATTGGTCTCTACATCAGCAGTAATGATCGCAGTGCTTTCAACACCGTATTTATTCAAGAACCACGCATTTAGGAACTGTCCTCCGAACCCGTTCAATATCGCCAGAGGAATGATAGGAATTAAAAGCCAGGCTTTTTGGTCAGGTAGGAAAGCCCTCCAAAGAACACCAGCAGCAGAATCACAGTATAAAAACCATGATGACTGGTGAAAAACAGAATTTTTGAAATTAAAACCATGCATTAAATATAATAATTATTTAAACGCCGGGATCGCAAAGATATAATTAATGCAAATGTTTAGAGAGAACCTAAAGGCTTTTTACTCAGCAAAATGTAGTGTCATTAGCTAAAGTAGTAGTCCTGATAACGAAAAACAGAGTTTTAACATAATGGCTTTGCGAACCTGGCGTTTGAACTTTCTACTGTACTGGTTCAGACAATGGAATGTCTGGTGTTCCGCTGTAGAAAACAATCAAAGTTGCTCCCTGTTCTCCGGTTTTGCCTCTGTGGCCGGTATTAACCATTTCAGGAAGTACCTGACCTTTTCTTACCCATTGCGTTTTGCCGTCTTCTTTCTTTCAATCTGAATTTCGCCTTTTTCCACATACGCGGCATTAATGACCGGATGTTTGTGCCAGTTCAGGGCTGAATTGGGAGGTACGGCAATTTTAAGAACCGAAATTTCCGGCTGGCTTGCAGGATAGGCCGGATACGTTGTTCCGTCCCAGGATTTTGTTGTTTTTAAAAGCGTTACCGATTCAATTTTATCAGAATATTCTGATTGTGGCTCGTTTGAGGAGTTATCACATGACAGAAGGAGGGAAGAAAATACAACAAAGAACGTTGTACCTGATACATTTTTTTTAATCATACATTTTCAATTAATAAGTTGAGTTTTGGTTTGAATCATCCGATATACAAAAATAACAACTTATTTAAAACTCTCTGATGTTTGAATTATTTTTTTGTCATTTGGTTAAGATCCTGACGTAAAAATATTTCCTAAAGAAAACATTTGTCATAAGTTTAAAAGTTTATTTTTTATATTTTTGCTTCCAAATTAGAAAAAAATGAAAAAAGTATTAGCAATCGCATTTATCGGAGGTTTATTATTGACAGGCTGCAAAAAAAGCCGGATCACTCTTTACAGGATAGCAACACAATGCTTGAAGAACCGGAAGCAACTACAGTTGTAGATTCTACTGCTAAAACTACCGCTCCAGCTGCTGCAACTCCGGCTGCACCTGCACCTGAAGCTGCTAAAACAGATTCTACTGCGAAGAAATAATGAAAAAAATACTTTTGGCAGGAGTGATGGGTCTTATGATCCTTTCCTGTTCTAAAAAAGAAAATACAGCAGAAGTGGCAACTTCTTCTGAAACGGCTACTGTTTCAGAACCGGCAAAATCCAATCTTTCCGGTGATCAGATCATCGAAACATTGGATTGCTCAGGATGCCACGCTGTGAATGAAAGAATGGTAGGACCTTCTTATCAGGAAATTGCAGGAAAGTATTCTGAAAAGGATACGGAATTGCTGGCTTCCAAAATTATAGAAGGCGGAAGTGGTGTATGGGGAAGTGTGCCTATGGCTGCCCATCCACAGGTGTCAAAAGAAGATGCCAAAAAAATGGTGGAATATATTTTGAGTCAGAAGAAATAAAATATGTCCGCTGAAAAATCCAGTCTGCACACAAGAAACCTGCATCGTAATCCCTATGATTTTGATCAGCTTATTTCTTGTGTGCCGGAACTGAAACATTATGTTTTTGTGAATGCTTATCAGACGGTAACCATTAATTTCAGCATTCCACAGGCAGTGAAACTGCTCAACAAAGCCTTACTCTTACATTTTTATCATGTTAAAGGCTGGGATATTCCGGACACCAATCTTTGTCCGCCTATTCCGGGAAGAGCAGACTATGTCCATTATATTGCCGATCTCTTAGCCGAACAGCTTGACAAAATTCCGGCAGGAAATTCTGTAAAAGGTCTGGATATAGGAACAGGCGCCAATCTTGTCTATCCTTTAATCAGTCACAGATCTTATGGCTGGGCCATGCTGGGGACGGATATCAATCAGGATTCTTTGAAAAATGCTCAGCATATTTTAGATCAGAACCCGGATCTGGCTTCTGTTATTCAGCTGAAAAGTCAGCCTGATGCAGACCATATCTTTGTCAATATCATTAATCCGGAAGACAGATTTACCTTTACAATGTGCAATCCTCCTTTTCATGATTCTGAAGAGTCTGCCATGAAAGGAAATATCAGGAAAACAAAAAACCTTCATCAATCGAAGAAAACCCAACCTCTTCTTAACTTCAGCGGTCAGCAGTCTGAGCTTTGGTGTGAAGGTGGTGAACTTGCTTTTATTACTAAAATGATCAATGAAAGTACATTGTTTTCATCGCAGGTTCTTTGGTTCACATGTCTGGTTTCTAAAAAAGATAATCTCAATAAACTGACGAATCTTTTAAAGAAAGTAAAAGCTGCAGAAGTGAAAACCATCGATATGGCCCAGGGACAAAAAGTAAGCAGAATACTTGCCTGGACATTTATTCCTCAAAAAGACAGAAAAAACTGGTTTATTTAAAATTCAAGGTTTAAAGTTCAATGTTTAAGGGCTGAAGCCAATAGCACAATAATCCAGGCTCGAATCTCACACCCTTAGCCCGGTAACACGTAACACGGACCTCAACACCCTGCATCTCTGCTACTTTTTAAAATTTCTTAAAAAAGCCATTGACGGTCAAGTCAAAAATGCCTAAATTTGTACGCTTTTAGAAAAATAAGAAATGCAATTATCAGAACAAGAAATCATTAGAAGAGAAAAGCTGAACAAGCTTACTGAAATGGGGATTAATGCGTTCCCTGCGGATGAGTATACAATTACAGATACGACAGAATCTATAAAACAGGATTTTTCTGAAAGTAAACAGGTAAAGATCGCTGGTAGATTGATGTCCCGCAGAATTCAGGGGAAAGCTTCTTTCGCAGAATTGCAGGATTCTAAAGGAAAAATTCAGGTTTATTTCAACAGGGACGAGATCTGTCCGGGTGAAGATAAAGAACTATACAATGAAGTATACAAGCACCTTTTGGATATCGGTGATATTATTGGTATCGAAGGAGAATTGTTTACCACTCAGGTAGGAGAGAAGACGGTTTTAGTGAAAAACTTTACGCTTCTTACAAAGGCTTTACGTCCTCTTCCCCAGGCTAAAACTGACGAGAACGGAGTGGTACACGATGGCTTTACAGATCCTGAATTAAGATACAGACAGCGTTATGTAGATTTAACGGTAAACCCACAGGTAAAAGAAATTTTTGTGAAGAGAACAAAATTGTTCAATGCCATGAGAACTTTCTTTAATGATGCAGGATATTTTGAAGTGGAAACCCCAATCCTGCAGTCGATTCCAGGTGGAGCAGCAGCAAAACCGTTTATCACGCACCACAATGCATTAGACATTCCATTATATTTAAGAATTGCCAACGAATTATATCTGAAAAGACTAATCGTAGGTGGTTTTGACGGAGTATATGAGTTCTCCAAAAACTTCAGAAACGAAGGGATGGACAGAACCCATAACCCGGAATTTACTGCTATGGAAATCTATGTGGCTTACAAAGATTATAACTGGATGATGGATTTCACTGAGAAATTACTGGAATTCTGTGCGATCCAGGTAAACGGAACTACAAAAGCTACTTTTGGGGAACATGAAGTGGATTTCAAAGCTCCATACCCAAGGGTTTCTATGACAGAAGCGATCCTGAAATTTACAGGTTTCGATATTACAGGAAAAACTGAGCAGGAATTATATGATTTCGCAAAGTCTATCGGCATTGAAGTGAACGAGACGATGGGTAAAGGAAAACTTATTGATGAGATCTTCGGTGAGAAATGTGAAGGAAACTTCATTCAGCCGACTTTCATTACAGATTATCCGATTGAAATGTCTCCATTAACAAAGAAACACAGAAGCAAGGAAGGTTTAACAGAACGTTTTGAATTAATGGTGTGCGGTAAAGAAATTGCCAACGCTTATTCAGAGCTTAATGATCCTATTGATCAGAGAGAGCGTTTTGAAGCACAGATGGCTTTATCTGAAAGAGGAGATGATGAAGCAATGTTCATCGATCAGGACTTCCTGAGAGCATTGGAATACGGTATGCCGCCAACTTCAGGATTAGGAATCGGAATGGACAGATTGATTATGTTCCTAACCAATAATGCATCGATTCAGGAAGTATTATTCTTCCCTCAGATGAGACCGGAAAAAGCTGCACCACAGATTGAATTGGGAGAGGATGAAAAAGTAATCCTTGAAATCCTTAATTCCCAGGAAGAACCGATGGCTTTGGCTCAAGTAAAAGAAAGAAGCCAGTTATCCGGTAAAAAATGGGATAAAGCTTCCAAAACTTTGACAAAAAACAATATTGTGAAAGTAGAGAAGATTGACGAAAATCTTTTGATGAAACTGGCTTAAGATTTCTCAGAAAATATAAATAAAAAAGGTACAGTGTTATGCTGTACCTTTTTCTTTTTTCCATTTCCGGATTTGTGTTCTGAAGCTTTTAAACGGAGCTACGGTATTGATATGAATCCATTTCCAGACCGGCCACTGAGCAGGAGTAGCTGCCCATTTTCTCCGTCCGGGAGTGAATAATGTTTCATCGTCAAGATTTTCTATCCATGTAATGATTTCATTAACTTTATTTTGCAGCAGTTCTCTTTGCTCTTGTAAACTGTAAGAGCCATATTGATCATAGAAAGATTGATATAATCCTCCCAGGTTATTCCATTTATAATCAGGAGCAGGAGTTTTTACTTCAATTCCGTTACTTTCATCAGATTCCCATTGTAAGAGCAGGTGTGTCCAGCCCAATTGATAGGAGATATTTTGCGATGGCGTTTTGTCTACGCCTGGCTGCAGAAGATTCTTTTCATCTTCCTTTATGTCGTTAAATTCCTGGTTATAGAGCTAGTATCTTTTCTTCAGCTCTTCAATAAATTCCTCTTTGTTCCTGTATCCCTGCATACCTTACTTATTTTCTCAGTTTACTGAAAGAAGCCATCAGGTAAAATAAAAACGGAAGAATAAACAATGATCCCAGCATCAGGGCCCATCCCAATGCGGCAATCGTTTTTTCAGGGGCCATATGCTCCAGTAGTGAAAGATGCTGTCCGTTTCCCAATAAAATAATATCCGGATTATGCTGATAGGTTGCCGCAACTAAAATCATCACCATCTGAAATCCAGCCAATGCACGTACCGGAAGCAGTTTTTGACGGTTCATTGCTCGTAGGACGAGTAATAGCGCAATTGTTGCAAAAGCAATTGCCATAATCCCCAAAGGCTTCGAAAATACCCACATCAAAAGTGGAATGTCTGAGATATAAGCCGTAACAAATACCAATATTCCTGTAACCACAACAAAGATCATCGTCTGCTTGGATTTTCTTATCATTAATAAAAGATCGGCCTTATCACGCGTTTCTCTTAATGAAAAGATAGAAGCAAGATAAGCACAAAGCGCTACCGTAAATAAGCCCACAGAAACCCCAAACCAGTTCAGCCAGCTGAAAACATACAAATCCAGAAAACCTGCTGCATCAGGGTTGATGGAATGTGAAACTGTTGCAGCAGCAATTAATCCTAAAAAGAAAGGTGTTAACAGGCTCGCGTAGTAGAAAATCTGGGTGTATAAAACCTGCCAGTTATCCTTTACAGCATCATAATGTCTGAATGTAAACGCCGTTCCTCTCGCAATAATTCCCAAAAGCATCAGAACCAAAGGAATATGAAGGTAGGTAGACATCGTGGTATAAATTTCCGGAAATCCTACAAAAAGAATTACAATGGCAATGATCAGCCACATATGGTTGGCTTCCCATACAGGAGCTATGGATTCATACATGATTTCCTGAGTTTTATGACGGGCTTTTTTATTCGTGAAGAGTTCCACAATTCCTGCCCCGAAATCAGCACCTCCCAGAATAATATAAAGACAGATGGAAAGCCAGAGAAAACCTATTACAATGTAAATCATGATTTTTTGTTTTTATCGTTAAACTGAGAATCGGTAGGGTCGTAAAGTTTCGGTACCATCTGAATCTGTCTTTTTAAAAGGAAAATAAGGATCAGTGATAAGGATACAAAAATTGCGGTGAAGAAATAGAATGAATATTGTATTCCCGGCATCGGGGTTACGGCATCTACAGTTCTCATAATGCCGTAGATAATCCATGGCTGTCTTCCCACTTCAGTTACGGTCCATCCTGCTTCCAGTGCAATATATCCAAAAGGTGTTGCGATGAGGAAGGTTTTTAACAGCCAGTTTTTGTTCAGCCATTCTTTTCTGAAGAAAAAAGCATATAAATAGACAGCTCCGATAACAATCATGACCACACCAAAGAAAATCATGATTTGAAAAGCATAATGAACAACTGCAACCGGAGGCCACTCATCTCTCGGAAAATCTTTAAGACCTTTTACTTCGGAATTGAAATCGTTGCTTACCAGGAAGCTCAAAACCTTTGGAATTTTCACTGCATATTTCACTTCTTCATTTTTCTCATCTGGAATTCCTCCAATCACGAATGAAGCTCCTTTTTCAGTTTCAAAATGCGCCTCCATAGCCGCCAGTTTGATGGGCTGTCTTTCCGCAACGGATTTAGCCGCGACATCACCGCTTAAAGGAGCGCCAAAAGCTCCGATAAGGGCAAAGCCCACTGCAATTCTAAAAGCTTTGGTATGAAATTCAATATTCCTTTTTCGCATGATCATAAAGGCGTGAACTCCTGCAACTGCAAATCCTGTCGCACAAAATGCTGCCACTGTCATATGAAGAGCCTGAGGAAACCATGCATCATTGAACATTGCTTTTATAGGATCTATATTAAGGTACTGCCCGTTAATATAATCAAAACCGGTCGGTGAATTCATCCATGAGTTGGCTGCCACCACCAGAATTCCGGAGGCAAGTCCGCTTAGCCCCACAAGAAATCCGCAGAACCAGTGAAACCATTTATTAAACCTTTCCCAGCCATAGAGAAAGAACCCAATGGCAATTGCTTCAATAAAAAAGGCTGTTCCTTCCAGAGAAAAAGGCATTCCGAAAATAGGACCGGCATGTTTCATAAAACCGGGCCACAAAAGTCCCAGTTCAAAGGAAAGCATTGTTCCGGAAACAGCTCCGGTGGCAAAAAGGATAGCCACCCCTTTGCTCCATGCTTTTGTTAATCCTTTATATACTTCATTGTTGGTTTTAAGATATTTCCAATGGGCAAAAGCCATCAGAAAAGGCATCACCATACCCACACAGGAGAATATGATATGAAAGCCCAGGGAAAGTGCCATCTGAGCACGTGCTGCTATAAAATCATCCATAATATCAACTTTTCAGTAAATAAATTTACGCATAAATTATTGATGATGAATATGATTTACAACAGTTGATATTTCACCAATACATTTTAATTTTGATTCTTTATTGACTTCTTATCCCTTATGTCTGGGCTAAGAAAACACTCCATTTTTTGACACTTTTTAACTTTCATACCTCGAAAAAAATCACGATATTTGTAAGTCTTTGCATAGAGCAGGATTTTTAATATTTAATATGAGTCAAAAACAATATACAGCTAGTAGTATTCAGGCATTGGAAGGAATGGAACACGTTCGTATGCGTCCTTCAATGTACATTGGTGATGTAGGAGTCAGAGGACTTCACCACTTGGTTTATGAAGTAGTAGATAACTCTATTGACGAAGCTTTGGCAGGATACTGCGATACGATCTTCGTTAGCATCAAGGAAGGAAACGGAATTGAAGTAAGTGATAACGGTAGAGGTATCCCGGTTGATTTCCACGAAAAAGAGCAGAAATCAGCCCTTGAAGTTGTAATGACTAAAATCGGAGCCGGAGGTAAGTTTGATAAAGACTCTTATAAGGTTTCAGGAGGTCTTCACGGGGTAGGGGTTTCGTGTGTGAATGCACTTTCCAATGAGATGATCACTACTGTTTACAGAGACGGAAACGTTTACCAGCAGATTTATTCCAGAGGAAAAGCGCAGACCGGTGTTGAAGAGATCGGTCACAGCGAAAGAAGAGGAACCAAGCAGTTTTTCCAGCCGGATGATACTATATTTACAGAATTAGTTTACAATTACGATACATTAGCAAGCCGTTTAAGAGAGCTTTCTTACCTTAATAAAGGGATTACCATTACGCTTACCGATGAAAGAGAAAAATTGGAAGACGGATCTTTCCGTTCAGAAGTTTTTCATTCTGAAGGCGGATTGAAAGAGTTCGTTGCTTACATTGACGGTAACCGTGAATCTATCATGGAGCATGTGATTTTCATGGAAGGAGAAAGAGATGATATCCCGGTAGAAGTAGCAATGCGTTATAACACTTCGTTCAATGAGAATCTTCACTCTTATGTAAACAACATCAATACCCATGAAGGGGGAACTCACCTGGCAGGTTTCAGACGTGCTTTGACGAGAACCCTTAAGAAATATGCTGATGATTTAGGGATTCCACAGAAGGAAAAAGTAGAAGTTACAGGAGATGACTTCCGTGAAGGGTTAACAGCTGTAGTTTCCGTAAAAGTAATGGAGCCTCAGTTTGAAGGACAGACTAAAACAAAATTAGGAAACTCTGAAGTTTCCGGTGCTGTAGATAAAATTGTAGGGGAAATGCTTACCAATTTCCTTGAAGAAAACCCAAATGAAGCGAAACAGATTGTTCAGAAAGTGGTTTTGGCAGCAAAAGCAAGGCAGGCTGCTAAGAAAGCCCGTGAAATGGTTCAGAGAAAATCTCCGATGGGAGGTTCTGGTCTTCCGGGAAAACTGTCTGACTGTTCATCAAAAGATCCGGCAGAATCTGAGATCTTCCTTGTAGAGGGAGATTCCGCAGGGGTACTGCCAAGCAGGGAAGAGACAGACACTTCCAGGCAATTCTACCGTTAAGAGGTAAAATCCTGAATGTAGAAAAATCAATGCTTCATAAAGTGTATGATAACGAAGAGATCAGAAATATCTATACAGCTCTTGGAGTTTCTGTAGGAACTGAGGAAGACAGCAAAGCATTGAACTTATCAAAACTGAGATACCACAAGATCGTTATCATGACCGATGCCGATATTGACGGATCTCACATTTCTACACTGATTCTTACTTTCTTCTTCAGATATATGAAAGAACTTATTGAGAACGGTTATATCTATATTGCTCAACCGCCTTTATACCTGTTAAAGAAAGGAAACAAAAAAGTATACGCTTACAACGAAAAAGAACGTGAAGAGTTTACTTTGGAAATGTCTCCGGACGGAAAAGGGGTAGAAGTACAGCGTTACAAAGGTCTTGGAGAAATGAACCCGGAGCAGCTCTGGGAAACAACCCTTAACCCGGAACACAGAATTCTGAAGCAGGTAACCATTGATAATGCGGTGGAAGCAGACAGTATTTTCTCCATGTTGATGGGAGACGAGGTTCCGCCAAGAAGAGAATTTATTGAGAAAAATGCGAAATATGCCAAAATTGATGCATAAACGTTTTTAAAAATATAATAAAAAAGCTTCCGATTATTTGGAAGCTTTTTTTATATTTGGACAAATCAAAAAACAAATAATATGTTAACTCTTTTACAAACAGACCCTTATAACGGGACAGATGCCGTGTCTGGCGCAGCCGCTGCAGGCATAGGGATGGGAGCTATGTTCTTCGGATTATTGTGCTATATATTCTATGGATATTGCATGTACAAGATCTTTCAGAAAGCAGGAAGACAGGATGCATGGGCTGCTTTTATTCCTATTTATAATACAATTGTATTGCTGGAAATCGTGAAAAAACCAATCTGGTGGTTCATCCTTTTCTTTATTCCATTGGTCAATATTTTTGCATGCTGGGTGGTATATGACAGGCTTGCCAAAGGATTTGGAAAAGAAACACCGCTTTACACGATTCTGATTCTCCTTTTCGGATTTATTTTTATTCCGGTATTGGGCCTTGGAAGTGATCAGTTCGATAGCAAGCGTATTCCAAATGATTAAATAATATAAGAAAGAGAAAATTAAAGACTTCAGCAATGAGGTCTTTTTTATTGCTACCATCATTTGTAGAATTAATTGTACTCCTGTTTCAAATTAATTCTACACCTTTTGAATTATATGAATTCTAAATTATTCTAAATTTGAAACGCAGACAATATGAAGCTTATCCCTTCATGTAGCAGAATACATATTCTTCTTTCAATATAGAATGAATACAAATATTCTGCTTTAACTTTTCAGAAATTACTAATGAAAAGTTGATAATGTGTTCATAGCCTTATAGGTACATTTCAAAACAGTACTTTTTTTAAGTATTAGGTTAAGGGCTTCACTGGTTGAAGCCTTTTATATTTTTTTAACAGTTATTAAGATTTTCTTATTTTTGCATCATCTTAATAACTATGATGAAAATATTAGTCCTTGGGGCTTTATCTACCGCCTCATTATATTTTGCACAAAGCTATCCTGCTTCTGCAATTCCGGAGAATCTGAAGAAAAACGCTAACGTCGTTATACGGAAGGATTTTACAACTGTTCAGATCAATAAAGTTGATGAAATAAAGTATCAGCATAATACGGTAACTACAGTTTTAAATAAAGATGGTGACGATGAGGCAGTAGCTTACATTCCTTATGATAAGTCAAAAAGTATTTCGAATATAAAGGTTACAATCTATGATGAATCAGGAAAAAAATTAAAAGTGTTTCAAAATCTGATTTTAAAGATGTAGCTAACAATCCTCAGGGAGTTTTTTATTCTGATAACAGGATATTGGTTTATTCGTATACGCCGGTTCAATATCCCTATACTATTGATTTTTCCTATGAAGTGGAAGATGAAGACACCGTTTTCATTCCGGATTTTGTGCCTTTTAACGCTACCAAAATAGCTCTGGAAGAAGCACAGTTTAAAATCATTAACAATTCGGGAATAGAACTCAGATCTAAAATTTACCCATCAAAATACAACTATACTTCCGTGATAGAAAGCGGTAGTGGAAATGATAAAACATATACCTATAAAAATGTACCTGCAATAGACGATGCTTTTATGATCCCGCAGCCTGTTAAAATCTTACCTGCGGTCAACTTTGCTCTTGCAAAATTCAGCCTCGCAGGGAAGCAGGGAACTTTGAATAACTGGACAGATTTCGGAACCTGGATTTACAATGATCTTTTGGTACCCGTTTCTGCGTCTACTCCTGCTATTAAAGCCGAGGTTGCTTCTTTACAATTACAGGGATCTGTAGAAGATAAAGTAAAGAAAATTTATCAGTATATGCAGAACAAAACCCGGTATATAGCTGTTTCATTAGGGATAGGAGGCTGGCAACCCATGCTGCCGGATGAAGTTCAGAAAAAAGGATATGGTGACTGCAAGGGACTTACCAACTATATGAAGATTCTTTTGAATGAAGCGGGAATTCCTTCTAATTATTGTATCATCAATTCCGGGCGTTCACAGGTTTCCTTTGATCCGGAATTTCCGTCTATGGGGGAAATCATATTATTCTTATGGTTCCGACAGAAAAAGGAAATATATGGCTTGAAAATACCTCTCAGCAAATTGCTTTCAACCATTTAAGTTACAGTACCACCGACAGAAATGTACTTGCTGTAACTCCGAAAGGAATAGAACTGATTAATACACCCGTTTATAAAGCGGAACAGAACAAGGAAAAGCAGAAACTGAGAGTCAACCTTAATGAGGATAACAGTCTTACGGGAAGCGGCAGCTTTTCCTATACCGGAAATCAATATGATTACAATTTAAGTTTTGCCAATCTTGATCCTAAGGAAAAAAATGATGCGATAAAAAGGAGGTTTGATATTTTAAACTTTGAAAAAGTTGAAATGAAAAATTTTAATAACGACAGAGACAATGCCGTTATTACCTATGATCTGGATTTTAAGACCAATAATTTCTCTAAAAAAGCTGGAAACAGCCTCCTGTTCAGATCTGTACCTATTTTTACTGATGCTGTCTTTAAAACGGATGAAAACCGTGAGCTTCCTTTTGAAGTAGGGATGTCTTATGAGGACGAATATGAAATTGCTTTTGTAGTCCCTTTGGGCTATAAAGTAGATGAAGTTCCTGACAACTCAAATATCACTTCTGAATTCGGATCCTATAAGCTGAGTTTTGTTAAAAGTGACGGGCAGATAATGGTGACCAGGAAAATGCAGATTAATAAAGGATTATATCCTAAAGAAAAGTACAACGACTATATCAGTTTCAGAAAGAAAATTCTGAATATGGACAATTCAAAAATTTTAATAACAAAAATATAACCATGAAAAAAATAATAGTATTGCTTCTTTGCTCTGCCAATGCAATATTGCTGAATGCTCAGAAGAAATATGAATTTCTGAATCCACCTAAGTTTAACGAGGCAGATCTGTCTAAAGCAAAATCTTTATTAGATGAAAATGCTCCTGCCGAAATTTTGTACAAATCTGCTTATTTTATGGTAGATGCCAATACGGGTAATCTTCACAAAAGATATTTTTACAGAGTTAAGATATATGATAAAGATAAAGCTGAAGACTGGCTGAATCTTGAAATTCCTATTTATAATGTCGGGACCAACAGGGAATCGTTGGGTAAGTTCAAGGCATTTACCTATAACCTTGAGAATGGAGCTGCTGTTCCTGTAAAGGTGGAAAAGAGTTCTCAATATAAAAGTAAAGAGAATAAATATGTTACGCTGACAAAATTTGCTTTTCCAGGCGTAAAAAACGGATCTGTCATAGAATATCAGTATGAAATTGTATCCCCGTTCCGGTTTATGATTCCGGAAGTACTGATAGAGTCTGATACCCCTTCACTGAATACAGAATATGTTTTTGATGCACCGATCAATATGTCTTATAATGTAAACTATACCGGAGGTATTACGCCTAAGTACAGGGAAATGGAGGAGAGACAGTTGTATGGCACTCAATATAAAACCTTTAGATTTGCTTATGAAAACTTAACCGGTTTTAAAACTGAGAAATTTGTAAGAAATGACAGGAATTTCAGAACCAAAATAAGTGCGGAGCTGAACTCCACTAATTTCGGTGAGCTTAAGCTGTATTCATCTTCATGGGACCAGATTGCCAAGAGACTTTATGAAAGTGAAGACTTTGGAGGAGAACTGAAAAGAACAAAGCTTGCCAAAGAAAATATGCCTGCAGGAGTTTCGGAAATGAAGACTGATCTTGAAAAGGCAAATGCTATTTTTTCATACGTACAGAAAACTTTTACCTGGAATAAAGATAAAGGAATTTATACTGAAGACGGGATTAAGAAGCTTTTGGAAACGAAAACAGGGAATGATGCAGAAATTAATCTTTTTCTTGTTATGATGCTTCGTGAAGCAGGTCTTAAGGCTGATCCACTGGTTATTTCTACCGTAGAAAACGGTCTTATCAATCTGGTGTCTCCTAACGTATCCAATATGAATTTTGTGCTGGCTGCTATCAAGCTGGATGATCAGTTACATATTTATGATGCTACCTCCAAACAGTCTTCATTGGATGAAATTCCTCTTAAAAACTGGAACCAGTATGGAATCCTGGTAACCAAGGATAAAGCGCTGCAGATTCAGATGGCTAATCTGAAATCAAGCAATACTTACCTTACCGTGAATGCCAGAATTAATGATGACGGAAGTATTTCCGGAACCTATTCAGATAAAGATACGGGTGCATATGCAATGTATGTTAAAGACAGCTATGATGATAATCCTGAAAAATATAAAAAACAGTATAAAGAAAACTTCTCAATAGATTTTACGGATATCGATTCAAAAGTATTGGACAACGGCGAATTTGAAAGCAGTATGAAGTTTTCTTCAACAAACCTTATCGATAGGGTAGGAAAGAAAATGATCATTAATCCGATGCTGTTTTTAAATAAGAATTCCAATGAATTTGATCAGACTGAGGTCCGAAAATATCCTATCGATTTCGGATCGCCGATAACCAAAGTGAAAAAGGTTACTCTTGAAATCCCGGACGGATATGTGATTGAAGAAATGCCTAAAGAAAAAAAGATTGTAACGGAAGACAAAGAGATAGCATACACCTATTCTGTACAACAAAAAGGAAATAAACTGGAGGTCACCACTACTACAAAGGTTAACAGTTCAGACTATCCGAAAGAATATTATCCCGCATTTAAACAAATCTGGGGAGTAGCTTCGAAATTTGAAAACCAGGTGATCAGCCTTGTTAAAAAGTAATTTTTTAGCACGATTTACACAAAAAATAAAAAATTTTCAGAAACCATTCATCTTTTGAATGGTTTTTGTATTTGATACCAAAAAATAAATTATGAAAAACACGATTGCTGTTATAGCATTGTCTTCTTTCCTGGCCGTGGCTGCCTGTAAAAAAAGTGAAACAACAGGGCAGGCAGAAAAAACAGAAAACAAAGCAGCTGAAGAATTTGTAGTAGATTCTGTAAAAGTAAATGATTCTACAAAAATTACAGATTCCTTAAAAGTGAGCTTCACTTCAAAATTGTTGGTTTTCCCTACTTTAAAAGATAAAAAATTGCTGGACAGCATCTATTTCCAGAATGAAAAAATCAAAGACTTTTCCAAAGCCGGGCTTCAGGCTTATCTTGATAAAGAAAAGAATGATTATTTCAATTCTGTAAAAAATGATAATAAAGACTGGCTTTCAGATGTGACGTATGCCCAGAATTGGTATTCTAGCTCCCACATGAACCTGATTTCCAATAAAAATGGGTATATGCATATTCAGTATGTAGGAAGCGGCTATGAAGGAGGTGCCCATGATAATTACGGATTTTCAGAAAGGGTTTTTGATCTTAAAAACAACAGAAAACTGGAGTTGAAAGATATTACGTCAATGCCTAAAAATAAAATTGAAGCCATCCTGATGAAAAATATCGATAAAATTAACAGCGGAACGATGGATGGCGATGGGGAAGTTAAGAATTCAGAAATGTTATTGGTAGATAAAATTCCGGCTTCCGATAATTTCTATTTTGATGATAAAAACCTGTATTTCCACTACAGTCCTTATGAAATTGCAGCTTTTGCTGCCGGAGACATTACAATTCCTGTTTCATGGGAAGATCTGAAAGGCACCTTAAATGCAGAATTCAAAGAAAGAATGAAAATTAAGTAAATTAATGCTTCCAGTTCTGGAAGCATTTTTTAATTTTGTGGTGATGGACAAAGTAGCTTTTATTATCAATCCTTTTTCGGCCAAAAAAACTATCAGCCGTTTTTGAACGAACTTAAAACGAAGGTTAAAGACCCGTTGTATTACGTGTCAGAATCTATTCCAGGAACAGACAGGTTTATTCAGGCTCATTTTGGGGAAGTGGATATTTTTGTGGCAATAGGAGGGGACGGTACCATTTCTACAGTAGCCAAAAACCTTATTAATACTGAAAAAATTCTTGCAATTTTTCCGGCCGGCTCTGGAAACGGGTTTTCCAATGAAACACAATTCAGCAAAAATCTGGATGAACTTTTGGAAAAAATAAAAGCAAAAAACTCCAGGAAGATTGATACATTTACTGTGAACGACAGGCTTTCCATCAATGTTTCAGGAACAGGTTTTGACGGTAAAGTAGTAAAGGAGTTTGAGAAAACAAGCCGGGGATTCAAAAACTATATCAAAGTTTCCCTGAAAACTTTCTTCAATTATAAGCCGATCAAAGTAAAATTTTTCGATGAAGCATATCAGCAGTACAATGGAAGATACCTGATGATGAACATTGCCAATACCCGTCAGTTTGGCAACAATGCATACATTGCTCCCAAAGCCAGCAAAAGTGATGGTTTGGTTGATATGGTTCTAGTGAAAAAGTTCCCGTTGACGTATTCTGCTCTTTTTGCTTTCAGAATGTTTACCAAAAGACTTAAAGATGATGAATATGTCACTTATCTTCCCGTCTCTGAAATATCATTTAAAGTCAATACCAAAAACTGGCACCTTGATGGTGAATTCAATAAGATCAAATCACCCATTCACGTTAAAGTACAGCCTTCAAGTTTGAATATTTTGGTTTAAGGTTCAAGGTTTTGAGTTTAAAGCTACAAAAAGATAGTTTAAAGTTATCAGTTGCTGGTTGTTAGTTACTGATAAAATTCACCATTCACTTGCCAGGCAAATTCACTATTGACCTTAATAAACTTCCACTGAAACTTCATAGAATACTTCCTTATAGCTGCAATCTAAGATCTGCCACCGATCTACACTTCCAGCTTTTTCTCTACTTCAGCAGGATGATTCAGGCAGTATTGAAGCCGGTTCCTGTCAAGCTGCTTTTCCCAGTTGGCAACGACAACGGTAGCTACAGAATTTCCAATAACGTTTGTTAAAGCTCTGCATTCACTCATAAACTTGTCAATTCCGAGAATTAAGGTCATTCCCGCAATTGGAATTTCAGGAACCACAGCCAATGTTGCTGCGAGAGTAACAAACCCAGCGCCTGTAACACCTGCTGCACCTTTTGAACTTAACATCGCTACCAGAAGGAGCATAAGCTGCTTTTCAACAGGTAGATGAATGTTTAATGCCTGTGCAATAAAAAGAGAGGCAAGTGTCATATAAATATTGGTTCCGTCAAGATTGAAAGAATATCCTGTAGGAACTACCAGACCTACAATAGCTCTTGAACAGCCGGCTTTTTCAAGTTTTTCCATGATTCCCGGTAAGGCAGATTCCGAAGAACTGGTTCCCAGAACAAGAAGAAGCTCTTCTTTAAGGTAAAAAAGGAATTTGAAAATGTTAAAACCGTTATACCAGGCCACAGCTCCCAGTACGATAACTACAAAAAGAACAGACGTAATATAGAATGTACCGACAAGGAAGAGCAGATTCAGTACAGAATGAAGTCCATATTTTCCGATGGTAAAGGCCATTGCTCCGAAAGCTCCGATTGGCGCAAGCTTCATAAGCATATGTACGATTTTAAAAACAGGAGTTGAGAGATCCTGTAAAAAGTCAGTTACTTTCCGGCTTTTTTCTTTTGTTAAAACCAAAGCAACTCCCATTAAAATAGCCACCAGCAGAACCTGAAGGATATTATCTCCTACCAAAGGACTGAATAAAGTCTCCGGGATAATATTCATAATGAAGCCCGTAAGAGTAGATTCATGTGCTTTTGCCTGATATTGTGAAACATCTCCTGAAAGGGTAGAAGGATTAATATTTAAACCATGTCCCGGTTGTAGAATGTTTCCTACTATTAACCCGATAATAAGAGCGAGGGTTGAAAAAGTGAAAAAGTAAATCATTGCCTTTATTGCAATTCTTCCTACTTTTTTAAATCGGTCATGTGGGCAATTCCCAGCGTAAGTGTAATGAAGATAACCGGAGCGATAATCATTTTCACTAATTTGATAAATCCATCTCCCAAAGGTTTCATTTTTTCTCCCAGTTCAGGATAAAACTTTCCAAGAAGAATACCTGCAATAATTGCGATAATGACTTGAAAATAAAGCTGATTGTATATTTTTTGCTTTCAAAGAACAGTCGTTTTGTTTTTTAAGGGCGAAAATTAAGAAAATTTATCTAAAAACATGACAAAAGTCATTGAAAAGAATCTGTAAGACTGGTTTTATAAGGAGTAAAAGTTCCGGCTTCATTCGAAGAATGAAGCCGGAACTTTACTTTTTGATAATTGTGAAATGTTTATTCCACGGCTACGGAATCATCCCCACGGCCGTCTGCCACTGCATGGATATTTCCGTTTTCATCAAGAACGATCATTTCTGTTTTTCCGATGTATTTTGTCTTTTCAATAACATAATTTTTACTCTTCAGTTCAGAAATAGTACTTTCAGGGAAATTGTTCTCTACCGTAATGGTTTCCGGAAGCCACTGATGGTGGAACTTTGGTGCATTTACTGAGAGATTGGCGTTCAGTTTAAAATCTACAACATTCACAATAGACTGGTATACTGATGTTGGAATAGTTGTTCCTCCGGGAGTTCCCACTACCATATAAGGCCTTCCGCCTTTAAGGATAATGGTTGGGGTCATAGATGAAAGCATTCTTTTATTAGGCTGAATGGAATTGGCTTCTCCACCCACAGCTCCGAACATATTCGGTACACCCGGCTTGATTGAGAAATCATCCATTTCATTATTTAAAAAGAATCCTGCTCCGGAAACTAAAACTTTACTTCCGTAATATCCGTTAAGGGTTGTGGTTACTGAAGCAGCATTTCCATCCTTATCCAATACGGAAATATGAGTAGTCTGCATTGATTCCTTAGGCTGTTCTATGATTTTGCCAACTTCTGCACTTGGGGTAGCTTTATCAAAACTGAAACTTTTCCATCTGCCTTTCAGGTATTCGTCAGAAATCAGGTAAGAAGTTTTGTCCTGAATAAAATCAGGGTCACCCATATATTCTGCTCTGTCTGCAAAAGCTCTTCTTTCTGCTTCAGCCATAATCTGAACTGCTTTTGTTGAGTTCTGCTGATATTTTTCCAGGTTTTCAAAACTTGCCATCCTCAGCATCTGTGCAAGCAAAACTCCTCCGCTTGATGGTAGAGGCATGGTGACAACATCATTTCCTTTATAATCAAATTCAAGAGCTTTTCTTTCTGCAACTTTATAGTTTTTAAGATCTTCCAGAGTGATGATTCCGTTTCCTCTTTTCATTTCAGCAACCAGGAGTTCAGCTGTTTTCCCTTCATAAAAACCTTTGGCTCCTGATTTCTGGATTCGTTTTAAAGTCTCGGCCAGGTCTTTCTGAATTAACAGATCTCCGGCTTTCCAGGGAGTATCTTTTACAAAAATGATAGAAGATTTATTATGCTTCTGGAATTTTTCTCTTTGGCTGTTCAGCATTTCTGCCTCTTTGTCTGTGATGGCAAACCCTTTTTCTGCGAGATCAATGGCAGGCTGGATGATCTTTTCCATCGGCAGCTTGCAATACTTCAAGGTAGCAAAAAATCCTGCCACACTTCCAGGAATGCCTACTGCCAGTCTTCCGTTTTGAGAAAGATCCGTATCTGCCTTTCCTTTTTTGTCGATATACATATCCCGTGAAGCTTTTTTAGGAGCAGTTTCCCTGTAGTCCAATGTGAATTTTTCCCCATTGTTTTTTACCCCTACCAGAAATCCGCCGCCGCCAATATTTCCGGCCTGCGGATACACAACGGCAAGGGCGTACTGTGTGGCTGTAACAGCGTCGTAAGCATTTCCGCCCATCTTTAAGATTTTGGCTCCCGCTTCACTGGCCAGCGGGTGTGCAGAGACTACCACACCTTTATTTTTTACCTGTACTTCCTTGATGATATTGATGTCAGTAAATTGAGCCCAGCTGAGCTGAGCTGCCAAAAGCATCGAAGCAATTAAAATCTTCTTCATATGATTGTTTTTTCTTGAAACAAAATTATTGAATTTTTTATACAAAACTTATTGTTCAGATGGTTGTGAAAATTATTTAAAGTATTTGTTGTTTTAATGTTAAAATGTGTGATAAATTGGTTATTATTTAGTATAAAATAAATTGTATTGAATTTGTTTTATGAAATACGGTCTTTTATTGAATAATAGATATGATTTATATCATGATTTTGTTTACATTTGAAAAAAACAAATGATGAAAAAAATTATAAAATTACCTCTCTGGGGGTTTTCTTTTAGTTTCTGCCCATGGATATGCGCAGACAGGAGATTTAATACAGGTTAAAACTGTAGATGAAGTTAAAATTACTGTTGGATCGAGAAATAAAAGCAGGGTAGCTGTTGATACACCGGTTCCTGTGGATGTAATCAATATCGGATCTCAAGCACTTCTTAGCCCTCAAATGGATCTTAACCAGATTCTGAATTATGCAGCCCCCTCATTTACCTCCAATTCTACCACCGTTGCAGATGGAACGGATCATATTGATCCTGCTCAGCTGAGAGGATTGGGCCCTGATCAGGTTCTTGTACTTCTGAATGGGAAAAGGAGGCATACTTCATCCCTTGTCAATATTAACGGCTCACCCGGAAGAGGTTCCGTAGGGACTGATCTGAATGCGATTCCTGCTTTTTCCATTGAAAGACTCGAGGTATTGAGAGACGGCGCATCCGCACAATATGGCTCTGATGCCATCGCTGGTGTTATTAACGTTATCATGAAAAAATACGAATAATTTCACGGCAGCCATTACCGGAGGAGGTTTCAATTCAAAAGGATCCAACGATCACCAGGGTGGCTGGGATGGAGAAAAATACCAGCTGGACCTCAACTACGGAGTAAAGCTCGGACAGAAAGGATTTGTTAATATGACAGCAAGCATTCTGAACCGGGACATGACGCGAAGAGCAGGAACAGCAACAGGAAATATCTTTAACGCTTACAATGCCATTGAACAGAGAGCCCGTGAAAACGGGGTGGATATCAACTCTTTATTTGGAAATATTGGAAATACACCCAATACTCAGCAGATTATCAATGATATTCATCAATATGCTTCCCAAGTGAATTATTTCAGTCCGGCCATGGTAACAGAGATACAAAAGGCTAATACAATCCCTGCGCTGCAATCAATTTTAAGGACTGATGTTACAGAGAATGAGCTGGCCTATAGGAGGCTGGAGAGAAGAGATTTTAATATGCGGGTCGGGCAGTCTAAACTGGAATCGGGACAGCTTTTTGTGAATTCAGAATTTGATATTTCTTCGTCTGTTCGTGGATATGCATTTGGAGGAGTTTCATACAGGAAGGGAAATGCGGGTGGATTTTATAGGAGACCCAACCAAAGCCGTACGCCTACTTCCCTTTACCCCAACGGATTTCTTCCGGAAATTGATTCTGATGTGATTGATCTCTCATTGGCAGCCGGTTTTAAAGGGAAAGTAGGAAAGATCGGTTATGATATCAGCAATACTTTTGGTCAGAATACGTTTGATTATACGATAAAGAATACAGCTAATACTTCCATGTTACGCTCAGATAAAAGAGAGTTCAGGGCCGGAGGTTTAGGATTTCTGCAAAATACTGTTAATGCAGATTTTGATACCAGATTTGAATGGATGAAAGGTTTTAATATTGCCTTTGGTGCGGAGATGAGGCTGGAACGATATAAGATAAATAATGGAGAACAAGATTCATGGGCACTTTATGATATTCATGGGAATATACAGACTCCCGGAACAGATGCTTTACTAAAACCCACGGATTTTATGGGGGCAACCAAGCTGGGAGGAGCACAGGTATTTCCGGGATTCAGACCTGAAAATGCATTGGGAAAAGGGAGGAGTTCCGTAGCTGCTTATCTGGACACAGAACTGGATGTTACGACCCGACTTTTGATCAATACAGCTTTGAGGTTCGAGAACTATTCGGACTTTGGTTCTACTTTCAACTATAAAGTAGCATCGCGTTTTAGACTTACAGACCATATTAATATCAGAGCTGCCCATTCAACAGGCTTCAGAGCCCCTTCTCTGCAACAGATTTATTTTAATGCAACAGCTACCCAATTCGTTGGCGGTACAGCGTATGAGGTAGGCACCTTTTCCAATGATTCTGATGTGGCGCAGATTTTAGGTATTCCGCAACTAAAACAGGAAAAGTCCGGAAGCTTTTCTTTAGGTATTACTGCTAAGATTCCACAAGTGAATTTAACTTTTACCGTAGACGGATATTATATCAAAATAAAAAATAGAGTAGTATTAACAGATCAGTTTTCCAGACCTGTTGGTACATTTCCGGAAGGAAGTCCTCAATATGAACTTCAAAAGGGGTTTGATAAAGCTAATGCTAATGCTGCAACATTCTTTGCGAATGCCATCGATACCCAAACCAAAGGGGTAGAAGCGGTAGTCTCCCACAGATGGAAAGCCTCTGACAAAGTATCGCTGAATTCTGATCTCGCAGCAACACTTTCCAAAACCAACAGGGTAGGAAATATTCATGGTTCTGATATTTTGGTTAATGCAGGACAGGTCAATAAGTATTATTCCGAAACCAGCCGCGTTTACCTTGAGGAAGCTGTGCCACGTTTTAAAGCTTCATTGAATAATGCTTTGGAGTTTAACAAATTTAGTATTCTTTTGAGGAATGTATATTTTGGAAAAGTTACTGACCCCAATACAACAGATGTAAATGGAGATGGTATCGTCAACAGTACTTTCATCAACGGGCAGGAGGTTCCTGTTGAACATCCTGTGTGGGGAGGTAAACTCATTACAGATCTTTCCATCGGATACCGGTTTACTAAAAGCTTTCGGCTGACGTTAGGTGCCAATAATTTGTTTGATATCTATCCGGACAGAAACATCGGACCCCAATCTTTAAAGATTCCCTCTGTAGATGCTGCAGGAAATGCAATCAGGAGTATTGATCTTACCAATCAGGATCAGTTTGTCTACTCCAGAAACGTTTCCCAGTTTGGAATGAATGGAAGATTTCTGTTTCTCAGATTAAATATGAGCCTGTAACTCATGAAGGTCTCACCTCTGTCTGCTAAATAGATTGTAATCGCCGGCTCGCTGTTATACGGACCGGAAAATATTAAGATCCAATAAAGTACGCCGGGACTTAACGGCTGGGAAAACTCTCAAAGGGCAAAAGAAATCAGCCATCTCTTATAGAAATCTATACTACCGGTAAGATACTGATGTCTGGGACTTAAGGTGTCCTTTGTACGAAAAACTAACCTTATAAATACTATAGAAATGCAAAAAAACAGTAAAATTATAGTCCTTCTGATGGCTGTTTTATCTTTAACAGCCTGTGAAGTTGAACGGGAAGTGCTTAAAGCTTCTCATGAACCCAACAAACCTGCGGGAGAAACTTTTAACGGAAAAAAATTATTAAGCATGGAACCCCTGAGTATGATCTTGTGGTAAAAAATGCAATAGCCTTAGATTTTGAAAATGCCCCCGCAATCCTCTCTCAAAACGCTCCTGAACAAGTTTCCAGAAAAGCCTCTGACGGAAAGATTTTTGAACTGCCTCCTGCTGTGCTTTATAGCTGGGGTATTAACCATCAAAGTTTACGTAAGCTAACCCAAAAAACTCAAGTTCCCGGTTTTAATAATTTTATTTTGGCTGCAGGTACAGTATCGACTCATAGGCCAAATTCTATATTTCCTAACGATAATAAGCATCGGATGGATTTATTGTATAAAAACCAAACCCAGACAACGAGTATCAACAGACATGGAAAAGAATGGTGGAGTGTTCCTGAACATGATTTTAGTTGGAATTTCATTGGTCCTAATAATTTCAATCAATGTTATATGTATAATGGTTATTTTAAGAATGTGGACTTAAGACCTGTTGACCCTATGTTGGTTGTAGATGGGTATGGTGCCGGACAGTTAAGTAATTCACATGCTGCTTTCGGTTACTATTTGCAGGACAATTTGAGGGGAGGGGATTTTAAAAGTGAATTCCTGAATAAAACCTATCATGACGGCTATTACTATAATCTGGGAATATGGTGGGATCTGCCGTTGACGTATGGGGTGTATAATACCGGAGATCCTGATAAACCGTGGGATTTTATGTACTATTATGATGAGCTGCCTGAGTCGGATATCAGTAAGTCTGCGGCTTCCAGAGAACCTTACAAAAGCTGGCATCCGGGGTTGAAATCGAACATTCAGGGGCAATATATAGGTGGAGAGAACGTGTCAACTTATACTAACGTTGAAGGAGATTTAGTCGAAATCAAATCTGACGTGCTGCAAAATCTTACTGAATCAGATGAAGTAAGTCTGATGAGTGAATTTAGTGAACAGGAAGAAGAGACAGTAGTAATGACCAATAGTACCGAGAATCAATTTGTTGGCGGTGTTACCTTATCGTATGAAGTAAGTGTCAATGTGCTTAAAGTGGTCACGATAAAAACGAATACAGCATATAAATTTGAATACAGCAGTACTAACTCAGAAACACTTACAACTTCCACAAGGAAATTAAATTGGTACAAAACGGCTGTAACGGTTAAGGTGGCCAAAGGAAAAAAATCCTTGTTCAGCTGCTTGGCTATCGGAAACAGATCGATATCAATGGAGGGGCTTATCTGAAGGTATTTCAAAAGTTATTTAAAGATAAAAGCGATTTTCATGTTCCTCCTTTTATTTCTCTCAATCAAAGTACCTGGGAGCCGCTTATCAATGTTCCTTTGCGGGTATTTGCCTCAAAGTCAGGACTAGCCAATGGATACAAAAACCGCTATTTATATACCGGTATAGAGAATTCGGGACAATCGCAAAACAATATCAACGCCTATGACCTGCTTTATATGGGCGATAGCAAAATAATAGTAAGTACAATGGCAAATATGAGAAAGTTGATTAAAGTCACCGATATTACTGATCCTTCTAATCCTATAGATGTAACGGGTACTGCGGTCCTTGAGACGAAAAAATTAAATATGAAAACTGAAACACTGTAAGAAACTCTTACAGGTAGTGCATGGATTAGCTTTGTTTTTTGGCTGGAATTCATAAAGGTTTTTTCAGCGACATCAGGTGTATTTTTTAAATACACCTTTTTTATTATGGTTGACATGTTTTTTACTTTTGTACAATTCTAAAAAAATCTGAAAATGGAATCCTATACGGAAAGAATACTGATTACAGGTGCCCTGGGACAAATTGGTACCGAACTTACGAACAGACTTGTTGAAATCCACGGAGCAGAAAATGTTGTTGCTTCAGGACTGGACAGATGGCAGGAAGGAATTACTTCTGCCGGACACTATGAAAGAATGGATGTTACCAATACGCAATTGGTAAGGCAGGTGATTAAAGATTACGATATCACTACAGTGTATCACCTTGCTTCGCTTTTATCCGGGACTTCGGAAAAGCAGCCTATTTTTGCGTGGAAACTGAATCTTGAACCACTGCTTCATTTTTGTGAAATGGCGAAAGAAGGGCTTCTTAAAAAGATCTTCTGGCCAAGTTCTATCGCTGTATTTGGAAAAGGAATTCCAAAGCATGACGTGGGACAGGATGTAGTGTTGAATCCTACCACTGTTTACGGGATTTCAAAAATGGCAGGGGAGAAGTGGTGTGAATACTATTTCGACAAACATGGAGTGGATGTAAGAAGTATCAGGTATCCCGGATTGATCTCATGGAAGACTCCCGCAGGAGGGGGAACCACTGACTACGCTGTTGAGATTTTCTACAAAGCAATTGAAGACGGAAAATATACAAGCTTTATTTCCGAAAATACAGGAATGCCGATGCTGTATATGGATGATGCCATCAATGCAACCTTGAAACTGATGGAAGCTCCAAAAGAAAGTGTAACAGTTCGTTCTTCTTACAATCTGGGTGGAATGTCATTTACCCCAAAAGAACTGGCGGAAGAAATCAGGAAAGAAATTCCGGATTTTACGATTGATTATAACCCGGATTTCAGACAGGCAATTGCAGATTCATGGCCGGCTTCTATTGATGATTCGGTAGCGAAAAAAGACTGGGGCCTTACATATGATTTCGGAATTTCTGAAATGACAAAAGATATGATCAGGAATCTGAAAGTAAAATTGGGTAAGAATTAATAAGGTAAAGTAATACTTTAAATAATAATGTTTTTAACATCTGATTTTTAATGTATTAAAACTTTTATATAAAATTTAATTTAAATGGTATTATTGACGTTTAACATCACTTGTATTGAAGCCGAAGTAAAAAAGGCTTCCGGATTTCCGATGAAGAGCGATTGAAAATCATAGAAAATAATGCCAAAGCAATTCTTAGAATTTTAGATATTCATGATATCAAATCAAGTTTTTTGTAGAAATTTCTCTTACTGAAAAACTTCAGAATTTAATAAAAGCAATTTCATCCAAAGGGCATGAAATTGCTTTTTATAATAAAGGTTCAAATCCTGAAGAAATTGAAAATGCCAAAAAGAATATTCAGGATCTTCTGGAAAAACAGATCAGGGGAATCCGCCAGAAAGATGTGAAAGTTCCGCAGGATATTTTGAAGCTGATGGAATTCAATTACGTTTCTAATATTGATAATGCCAATATTCTTTTCCCATTCAAAAGACTCAAAAGAGATACGGAAATTATAGAAGAGGACGGACTGAGTATTGTCCCGGAAAGTATCTCTCCTTACAGTCAGCTGCCCTATAATGATTTCGTGTTCCAGATCCTGCCGATGAAGTATTATCAGAATATGGTGCTGGAGACTCTGCAGAATGAAGAATTTGTGCTGATCTATCTTAACACATGGCAGTTTACGGATTTCAAAAATACCGCTTTGATATTCCTTTTTACCGCAGCTTATTTTCGGGTAAAAAAATGGAGGACAAATTAGATGCCCTCCTTACTTTTCTCAACGACAGGGAAATGGCTACTTCCCGTATGAAAGATTATATTTTTTAGATGTTAGGTGCCAGTTTGCAGATATTAGGTTGCAGGGATCAGGTAAAGGGGTTAAGGTTTTAAGTTCAAGGTTTAATGTTTGATGTTCTGTGTAACATGTAACCCGGAATAAACTAACTCGCAACCAAACAACCAGCAACCAATAACCGCCACTCTAACTCAGTTCAAAAAGCGTAATCTCCGGCAATACACCCACTCTTCCCGGATATCCCAATACTCCGAATCCTCTGTTGACATACAGCAGCTTTCCTTCACTTTCATATAAATCCGCCCATTTAGGATACTTGTATTGTACCGGTGACCATTTTACATTTTTAAGATCCAGACCAAACTGCATTCCATGGGTATGTCCTGAAAGGGTTAAATGGATGTTTGCAGGGTGTTTTTTTACCACATAATCAAAGTGGGTAGGGTCATGGCTCATCAGGATCTTCGTGGCGGATTCCGGTACATCTTTTAAGGCGTCATCTATTTTTCCGAATTGAGGGAATGGTTTTAATCCCCAGTTCTCAACACCCAGTATATAGAGCTTTTCTCCGTTTTTTTCAATAACCCTGTGCTCATTTCTCAGCATATCAAATCCGGCTTGTTTTTCATAACGGATCAGGGTGTCAAGATTTTCTTTTTTGGCAGCAGGTGATGCCCATGTCACATAATCTCCGTAATCATGGTTGCCTAAGACTGCAAACTTACCGTCTTTAGCCTGAATTTTAGAAAACAGGGGTATAAATGGTTTGAACTCATCCGCAACATTATTTACCATATCTCCGGTAAATAATACCAGGTCGGGCTTTTGTTCATTGATCAGCTCAATGGCATGCTCTAATTTGCCAGGATCAGAGAAGCTCCCGCTGTGAACATCCGAAATCTGAATGATCTTATATCCTTTAAAGCTTTTCGGAAGATTGGTAAAATTTACCCTTACCCTTCTTACTTTATGCCTGTACTTTCCAAACGTAATTCCATCTATGAAAAGGGCAGAAAGGACGCCGCTCATTCCCAGTCCCACAAGGCTCAAGAATTTCCTTCTTTCCGGGAAGAAATTTTCCGAAGGTTTGGAAAAACCGATAAGGTAGCCTCCGATTCTGATGATATCATCAATTAATAAAAACAGAACCACGAAAATTTTCGGAAGGATAAAAATCAAAAATAATGAAATCATGATCTGGGCCCTTACCATGCTTCTGTCTGATCGCTGGTAATGGGTAACTTCATAAGCGAAGATTCCATATACAGCTAATGATATAACCCAATATCCGATTTTGATCCACAGGTTATCGGTAAGTGTTCTGACAGCCTGGTAAATGTACACTTCCAAAAACAGGAAGATTCCGGCAATGATTAAAAATTCTTTTGCATGTCTGGTCAAAAAAGCACAAAGAATAACTTCCCTGTGCTTTATATTTTTTGTTTTATTAAATATTTTTAAGGAAATCTGTATACGATAGCATTGATGTTCATTCCGGCACCTACCGAAGTCATCACAATGTTACCTTTTTCTTTAAACGATTGACCCTCCATTTTTCCTTTAATTATTAAATCATACATGGTAGGAATCGTTGCTACAGAAGTGTTTCCGAAATCCTGAATGGTCATAGGTGAGATGGCATGATCGTATTCTTTCACATCATAAAGCTTGTGAAGCCTTTCGATCATTGCATAATCCATTTTAGCATTTGCCTGGTGAATTAAGATTTTGTCTATATCTTCAATAGAAAGACCGGCATCGGTAATGGTATCCTTAATCGCAACCGGTACATTTTTTAAAGCATACTCATAGATTTTTCTTCCTAACATTCTTACATACAGACGTCTCTGATCTACTTCTTTATTGATGGAAGGAGCGTTTTCAAGATAGTTCAGTTCCGGGCCATTGTCACAGATCGTATTGTGAGCGATAATTCCCACATTTTCTTCATCAGTTGCTTTTACGACTACAGCTCCTGCACCATCAGCAAAAATCATTCTGTTTCTGTCATGCGGATCTGTTACGCGGCTTAATGTTTCACCTCCTATTACCAAGATCGTTTTGGCTACTTTGGCTTTAATCAGGTTATCTGCCAGGATCATGGCTTCTACCCATCCAGGGCATCCGAAAAGCATATCGTAGGTTACGCACTTTCTGTTTTTGATTCCCAGTTTGTTCTTCACTCTCGCTGCCATGGTAGGCATAAAATCAGCATATCCGTGTTCAGTAACTTCCCCGAAATTGCTTGCATAAATAATATAATCCAGGTCCTCGCCATCTACTTTTGCATCCTCAAGGGCAATTTTTGCAGCTTCATAACCGATTTGTGAGTTGGAAAGATGATCCTCAATGAATCTCCTGTTTTCGATTTCTGTAATCTCTACAAATTTCGCAATGGTTTCTTCCACAGGCTTTTCAATCTTTACTCCGTCTTCAGTGTAGAACTCAGAATTCATGAAGTAATCTCTACCAATAACTCTGTTCGGAATATAACATCCAGAGCCAATAATGATCGTATTCGGCATTCGTTTATATGATTTTTTTAAAGTTGCAAAGTTAATAATTAATATTAATAACGGAGAATTAAAAATATTATTAAATTTGCAAAAATTGTACTTTACAATCTATGAAAAACAACTCGTCCTTAAAAGGCTTACTTATTGCAGCTGTGGCGTTTATCGTTGCCTTTGGGATCTACTTCCTTTTTTTAGCCAAGAAGAATTATTATGTTGTAGATAATCCTACCCCGAATACCTATTATTTCAAGATCAATAACGGATCTGAAGGCGTTATTTCAGCGGGGCAGTATGTGCATGTGGATTTGAATAAGGGGAAAAACTCTATTCAGGTTTTTGATCAGAATAAAAAAATGCTGTACGATTCGGCATTTGAAGTCAACAAGCTTCGCGGTCTGATCAATATTACCCACCAGGATTACTATATCAATGATCAGTACTACGGATACAACCTTAAAAAGGATTCGCTACTGACAGCACTTGATAAAACAGTTATTGACGGAAAAGATTATTACGGAGGAGCGAAACGCTTCAACAAGCTTTACACAGAAGATTTTTATTACAATGTGGATGAAGACTATGACAAAGTGATCAAGAATATCCAGAAAGTGGAATCAAGATCCAAAATCTTCAGAAAGCAGGATTACCTAAATTATTACAAAGAATATTACAAGTTTTAAGTTTTGACAAAAGATATTACCAAAGTTACTCCCTACAATTCAGAGGCTACGAAAAAAAGCCAGGTAGAGGATATGTTCGACAACATTGCACCGAAGTACGACCTTCTGAACCATGTTTTATCCATGAAAATTGATGTTTTATGGAGAAATAAACTGGTAAAATGGATGAAAAATGATAATCCGCAGGAAGTGCTGGATGTGGCTACAGGAACGGGAGATCTGGCTATTACTATAGAAAAAGGAACCGGTTCTAAAGTAGTCGGATTAGATTTATCACAACAAATGCTGAATGTTGGCGTTATTAAAATAAAAAAACTTAAATTAGACGGCAAAATTTCCATGCAAAAAGGAGATGCAGAAAATTTACCTTTTGAGGACAATAGATTTGATGCGGTTTCCGTTGCATTTGGAGTAAGGAATTTTGAGAACCTTACCAAAGGTTTGGCAGAGTTAAGAAGAGTAGTTAAAGATAACAAAAGTGTTTATATACTGGAGTTTTCAAAGGTTGAGGGTTTCATGGGGCCATTGTATATGTTTTATTTCAAAATATATTGCCTGCGATTGGCAGGCTGGTTTCCAAGGATAATAGGGCATATACATACCTTCCGGATTCTGTAAATGCTTTTCCTTTCGGGGAGAAGATGAAGCAAATTCTTTTAGATACGGGATTTAAGAAAGTTGAATATAAAAAATTAAGTTTAGGTATAGCCACAATTTATAAAGCAACAAAGTAACCTATGAATAAATTTCTATTAAAAGCACTGGTTTTAACCTCAGTAAATGTTGCCGTTTTTGCAAACGCGCAATTCAGAACCCGAAACAGAATGGATAAGCTGGAAGATTTCGACGAACAGAAATTCAGTTGGGGGTTTTATTTGAACGGGAACAGACTGGATTACCGCATTGTTTTACATCCGAAATATGGGATGAATGATAATGAAAACCTTGTTACCTCCAAGGAAAGTTATAGTTTCGGTGCCGGGCTTATTGCAAAATGGAGACTGAACGACTATCTAGACGTAAGAATAGAGCCAGGTTTACAGTTTGCACAAAGACAGTTGACTTTTAATACTCAATCCAATGATATTTATGCAGGCGGATCTTTAACGAATGATCCCTTCATACCGTTCCTTTTACAGGAAAAGGATAAAGTAAGAGAAATTAAATCCACATTAATTGATATTCCGGTACTTTTGGAGCTTCACGGACAAAGATGGTATAACTCAAGACCTTACGTTGCAGCAGGGGTGAACTACGTAGTAAACCTTCAGTCTAATGCAACTTCTACCGATGATAACATGCAGGGTATCTTCAGATCTACCACGCACAACTTTGCATGGTCTGCAGAAATGGGAATCCAGTTTTATTTCAACAAGTTTAAACTGACTCCTGCAATCAGAGGAACATTCTTCATGAACAATGAGAAAGTGGCGGATAACGCGACTACACCTCCTTACTGGGCATCTGCTGTTTCTACATTACAGACAAGAGCAGTAATGTTCGTGCTGAAATTTGAATAAAAATTTTCACTGGAAAATACATGGGAGACGCTCTGGCGCCTCCTTTTTTGTTTATATATCAAAATATAGAGCGTTTTATTTTTGTTAGTGTTATTATTTTTTTATTTTTGCTTTTAGTTAGAATATACAAACCTGAAATGCTTCAAGATTTAGAAAATAATTTTTCAGAATTAGAGAGAAAGATTTCGACTCTGCAAAAGAACTATAAAAATCTTACGGAAAATTTAAAAGAATTAAGTATTGAGCATGAAGAGTTGAAGAAGAAGTATGATGAAGAAAGAAGAAAAAATCAGGTATTAGCAGAAGAACAAAAAAATATAAAACTTTATTCAGCAATATCAGGAAATCCTGAACACAATAGATTAATGAAAAACCATATCAACAGATTGGTAAAAGAAATTGATTTCTGTATTGCTCAGCTTCAAAACAGTGGATTATAATGGAGATAAGGAGAATAACCGTCAACATTGCAGGAAGAGTGTATCCGCTGAACGTACCGGCAGCAGAGGAAGAAACTTTGCGCAAAGTAGGGAAGCAGATCGAGAATATGATTAAAGATTTTGAACAGAACTTCGATGTAAGAGATAAACAGGATGCTTTGGCTATGTGTGCCCTTAAACTGGGAACCAATGCAGAAGTGGTTTCTCTTAACTACGAGAAAAATATTAATTCTACCAACGAAAGATTAACGCAGATTAATCAATCGCTGAATGAAATCGGGAAATAGATTTTTTTCCTGAAAAATTACTGCCTACAATAATTCTAACACATTAAAGGTAAACTCAACGCTAAACAATTACCGAACAAATGTCCATTGAATGGCGTGCCGGGCTTCCGGATTACAGACAGTGGAAATCAGTTCAAATCGTGTTGATTAGGAGTTTACTCTCAATCTCTGGATTATTGTAGGCTTTTTTATTTAGATATGAATACAATTAAAACTCAATATATATTATGATAGAAGTTATAGTCGGTGTTGTTTGTTTGGTAATCGGAGCCGTAGTGGGAATGTTTTTTTCCAGAAGTTCTCTGAATACTAAAGCAAAATTCATCATAGATGATGCCAAGAAAAATGCCGAAAACCTTATAGAAAAAGCTAATGTACAGGCTGAATCCATAAAGAAAGAAAAGAATCTCCAGGCAAAAGAAAAATTCCTGGAACTGAAATCACAGCATGACGCTGACATTCAGGCCCGCGAAAAGAAAATGCAGGAGATTGAGAAAAGAATCAAGGATAAAGAACATAAGCTGAATGACGAGCTTAGTAAGACCGGAAAACTTGAAAAAGATCTGGATAAGCAGATTGCTGACTACGCTAAGAAGAACGAAATTCTGGAAAGAAAACAACAGGAACTGGATGTTGCAACGGCTAAGAAAGTCGAAATACTTGAGAAAATTTCGAACTATACCGCTGAAGAAGCTAAGGCTGAACTGGTAGAAACCATGAAAGCTGAAGCGAAGACAAGAGCACAGGCACACGTTCAGAGCATTATGGAGGAAGCTCAGATGAATGCTAAAAACGAAGCAAGAAAAATCGTTATCCAAACGATCCAGAGAATCGGGACGGAGCAGGCTATCGAAAATTCAGTATCAGTTTTCAACATTGAGTCTGATGAAGTAAAAGGTAGAATTATCGGTAGAGAAGGTAGAAATATCCGTGCTTTGGAAGCGGTAACAGGAGTAGAAATCATTGTTGACGATACCCCGGAAGCAATTCTTCTTTCTTGTTTCGATCCGGTAAGAAGAGAAATTGCAAGGCTATCCCTTCACAGGTTGGTAACTGACGGTAGAATTCACCCGGCAAGAATCGAAGAAGTGGTTGAAAAAACAAGAAAACAGATCGAGGAGGAAATCATTGAAGTAGGTAAGAGAACGATCATTGATTTAGGAATCCATGGATTACACCCTGAGCTGATCAAAATCGTAGGTAGAATGAAATACCGTTCTTCTTACGGACAGAACTTACTTCAGCACTCAAGAGAAGTTGCGAATATCGCTGCAACGATGGCTGCTGAATTAGGATTAAACGTAAAATTAGCAAAAAGAGCAGGTCTTTTACACGATATCGGTAAAGTTCCTGAGCAGGAATCAGAATTACCACACGCCCTTTTAGGTATGCAGTGGGCTGAGAAATACGGTGAAAATCCGGAAGTTGTTAACGCAATCGGAGCGCACCACGACGAAATTGAAATGAAATCATTATTATCCCCGATCATTCAGGTTGCCGATGCAATCTCAGGAGCAAGACCGGGAGCAAGAAGACAGGTGCTGGAATCTTATATCCAGAGATTGAAAGACCTTGAATCTGCAGCATTAAGCTTCGATGGAGTATCCAGTGCCTATGCAATCCAGGCGGGTAGAGAACTGCGAGTAATGGTGGAAAGCGGAAAAGTAAACGATGAAGTAGCTTCCCAGCTTTCTTACGATATCTCTGAGAAAATCCAGAATGAACTGACTTATCCGGGACAGGTAAAAGTAACAGTGATCAGAGAAACGAGAGCCGTGAATATTGCCAGATAATACTCAGAAAAAGATATTTGATAAAAACCTTTCAAGAAATTGAAAGGTTTTTTATTTTTATCAAAACTTAAAAATGCAAGAACTGTCCATGTCTTCAAAATTAAAGTACATTTTTTCTATTCCCGTTATTATATCAGCCCTCGGCTATTTTGTAGACATCTATGATCTCCTTTTGTTTGGAATTGTCAGGATACCCAGCTTAAAGGCATTAGGCCTTAATCCGGATGCAGACGGAACCTTTATTCTGAACTGCCAGATGGTAGGGCTTCTTCTCGGAGGTGTTTTCTGGGGAATTTTCGGAGACAAGAAAGGGAGGCTTTCCGTACTCTTCGGGTCTATTCTGGTGTATTCTTTAGCCAATATTGCCTGTGGTTTTCTGCCTTATTTTCCAAAAGAACATTTAGTGTACCAATATGCCGGTTTAAGGTTTATTGCTGGTATTGGCCTTGCCGGAGAGCTTGGAGCAGGAATTACACTGGTTTCTGAAAGCCTGCCGAAGAATTTAAGAGCAATCGGAACCTCAGTTGTTGCCGGCTTCGGATTAATGGGCGCTGTTGTTGCCCAGCTTACTGTAGAGCTGGCTGGTGGCTGGAACATTTCTTACATTATTGGTGGGATCATGGGAATCATGTTATTGATACTGAGAATAAGCGTCTCAGAATCAGGGATTTACAAGAATATTGAGCATAAAAATGTCTCAAAAGGAAATTTTCTCTCCTTCTTTACCAATAAAGACCGATTGATAAGGTATCTAAAATGTATTGCAGTAGGATTACCTACGTGGTATTGCATAGGGATTCTGGCTGTTTTAGCTAACCAGTTTGCCCCTGAATTAGGAATAAAGGATATCAACCCCGGAAAAGCAATTATGTGGGCTTACGTAGGTATTTCTGTAGGTGATCTGCTGAGCGGTTTCATTTCTCATGCATTAAAATCCCGCAAAATGGCCATCTTTTACATGCTGATCTTTACACTGATTGGCGTCGCCGTCATGCTGTTCGGGAATACGAATACGGAAACCAAATATTATCTGTTTTGTGTCTGGCTGGGATTCGGTACAGGATATTGGGCTATGTTTGTGACATTGGCAGCAGAACAGTTTGGGACCAATATCAGAAATACAGCAACGACAACTGTTCCGAACATGGTGAGAGGCCTTGTTCCTGTTATGATTCTGGCTTTTGATTCTCTTAAAGCTCATTTCCCGGTGGTGGAAAGTGCTGCCATAGTAGGAGTGGTAGTATTCGGGCTGGCATTTTATTCCTCACTTACCATTTCAGAAACCCACGACAGGGATCTTGAATTTACGGAATAATTAAACTGTTTAAAAAAAGAAAAAGCTGTTCCTTATTTTGGATATAATAATTACATTAAAATCAGTAAATTATTAATTTTTATGCTAATTTTTGTTGCGTGTAATTAATATTTGTTTAACTTTGGAAAGTAACTAAAACTATAATTGTTTAATCAACTAAATCTCATGAACATTATGAAAAATGCTAAAAAATTAAGAAAGCAGGATCTGAAAAACATTACTGGAGGAATAAGCGGAAATCCTGATCTATCTCTTTGCGGATGCAGCTGCTCAGGATCAGTAACAGGACCTTGGTATTGCGTACAATATATCGCTTGTCCTCAGGTTTATACTTGTGGTGAAGCTGCTATCTAAAGAAATTATTTCAATATGAAATAAACATTTCCACATTTAATATGCAGCACCCTTTTGGTTTCAAAAGGGTGCTGCTCTTTTTAACGGATAATGTAAAGAAGACTGCCGGCACTTATCGTAACCCAAAGGAGTACTGCGGTTAATAATGGCTTTAATCCTATAGATTTCAGGGTCTGAAGGGAAAGGGTAGAACCAATGAAAAACAGGGTCAGGTTCAGTCCGGATTTTGCCAGAACAGTGACTGAAGTACTGAAACGATCAAGAACCGGGAAATACGTATTCAAAAGAATAGCCACAATAAAGTAGCCAATAAACCATGGAATCTTTATTTTAGTGCCTTTACTTTTAAAAATAAACATTGTAATCAGTGAAACCGGGATAATCCACAATGCACGGGCAAGCTTCACTGTCGTTGCTATTTTCAGAGCCTCATCGCCATATTTACTCGCGGCTCCTACTACAGAACTTGTATCATGAATTCCCACGGCACACCAAAGCCCGAACTGCTCCTGTGAAAGATTCAGCAGATGCCCTATCGCAGGATATACAAACAACGCAATTGAATTTAAGGTAAAAACAATCGCCAGTGCAAGGGAAATCTGTTTTGTGCTTGGTTTAATAATGGGAGATACCGCTGCGATGGCACTTCCGCCACATATAGCTGTTCCTGCAGACAAAAGATAAGACAGGGGTCTTTCCAGTTTAAATATTTTTCCCAGAAAATATCCCAAAACCATTACGGTAACAATACTTACAATAGTCAGCATCAGGCCCGTTTTTCCCGCGTTAAGAGCTTCATCCAGCTTTAACCCGAATCCGAGTCCTACAATTGAGATCTGCAGCAGCAGATGAATATATTGATGAAGATGTTTTTCAAAAGGATTTCCTATAAAAACAGCCAGGGCAAATCCCAAAGCAAGAGCAATTGGAGAAGATATAAGCGGTGTAAGGCATAAGACAGCCAAAACTATAAAGAATACTTTCCGGGTCATTTCATTCTGAATGAAATTTTTCATAATGCGAACTTTTAAAATCTGCACCAAAAGTCCGGAATAAAGTATTATAAAGTAAATTGTATTTTGTTATGTCGGATAACTAAAAGTTATATCTTTGCTTATTGCTCTGCAAATCTCAGGAAAAGCTTAATCAGTTCAGACTGTTCTCCTTTAGGAAGAATAAAATGAAAATCCCTTTCAATACTGAAGTACTTAATATCAATGACGGTGAGGATATTATTTTTAAGTTCATTCAATATCGTGCTGATGGAAAGAAATGCCATACACTCCGAATGAAGAAGGTAATTTTTAATACTTTCACTGCTTCCCAGCTGCATAACGGTGTTCAGTTCATTGATATTGATTTCTTTCTCTTTAAGCCTGTTTTGTATAAACTCCAGCGTTCCGGAACCCTGTTCCCTGAAGATGAGATCCAGCTGATAGAGATCTTTTAAGTGTAACGTTTTATGGGCAAGAGGATGATCGGATTTCGCTGCCAAAACAATTTCATCCGGCTTGAAAGTCCTGTATTCAAAATAAGAAGACTGTGATTCTCCTTCAATAATACCGAGATCAATTTTTTCTTCTTTTAAAAGTGTTGAGATCGTTTCCGTATTTCCGGTAAGCAGTTCAATCTTGATATCTCTATAATAAGAATTGAATTTGGCCAGAATTTCAGGTAAAATATACTGTGCAACCGTTGTGCTTGCTCCGATAATCAGTTTTCCCTTATGCTGCTGATTGATCTGACTGATTTCAAACTCCATGTCACGGTAGATATTTCTTATCTTTTCGGCATGCTCATACAAAATTTTACCGCTTTGGGTCAGTTGAATAGAAGTTCCTTTACGGTCAAATAATTTGGCGCCTACCTGAGTTTCAATTTCTTTAATATGCTTGGTAACAGCAGGCTGTGAAATGTGAAGCTCTTCTGAGGCCTTAGTGAAACTTAACCGGGAAGCTACCGTATGGAAAACTTTTAATCTGTAATCGAACATGGGGTAAAATTACGAATTATAGTTGAAAATGGGAAGCGGAGTGAGTCTGAGAGAGGGAGAATCTGAGAATGGAAAGGTTCAGGTGGTAAGCTTCCGGGTTTCGGGATTCGTGGTTATTCGCTTCAAAATTTAAAGGTTATAGGCAGACGACTAAGAAAGAATAAAAACCGGCATCCTGCAACAGGCAACAAAAAATGACAGGCACCCGCACCTCGAAACCCGCAGCCCCTTATAAAAAATCAGAAATCGATCTGTCCTGCTGGCTTTCATATCTTCTGTTTTTTGCTTCTCCGATCTTCTGCTTTGTATAAATGCTGTTGTGACCGGAAAGAAGATAAGAGGCAACACAGGCAATGGCTGCATATACGCCACATTCTGCTCCAAACAACTCAATTCCCATCAGCATACAGGCCAAAGGCGTATTGGTGGCTCCGGCAAATACGGCAACGAATCCCATCCCGGCCAATAACCCGAAAGGTAAAGGAATAAAAAGAGATAAAGCACTGCCTAAAGTAGCTCCGATAAAGAACAGCGGGGTAACTTCACCCCTTGAATCCCGCAGAAAGCGTGACAATGGTAAAAATCATTTTTAAAGCAAAATCATACAATGGAAGCTGTTTTTCAAAAGATTCCAGGATAACGGGAACTCCTAATCCGATATAGCGGGTTGTACCCATCGCAAAAACAGCAATTGCAATAATAGTTCCCCCTATGAAAGGTCGGAATGGGGGATATTTAATTTTTGATCTGAAAAAAGACCCCATCCCATGGATGATTTTACTGAAAGCTGCTGCACAGATTCCAAAAGCAATACCTGCCAGGATACTGTAAAGAATGGGCAGGAATTCCAGTTTTGGTATGAAATCAATATGATAATGGGTATGTTTTACATTCCAGAGATTGGTTACCAGATCAGCAAGAATGGCCGAAGCAAATGCAGGAAAAATAGCATTGTAACGGATTCTCCCAATGAGAAAAACTTCAAGACCGAAAACCGCACCTGCCAGAGGAGTTCCGAAAACAGAGCCGAATCCGGCGGCTATCGCTGAAATAATCAATACTTTTCGATCATTTCGGTCGAGTTTAAAAGGTTTCGTAAGCTGATCTGCAATAGCACCTGCCATTTGAAGAGCTGTTCCTTCACGGCCTGCAGAACCCCCAAAGAAATGCGTTGCAATGGTTCCCAGATAAACAAAAGGAGCCATTTTAAACGGAATGATGCCTTTGGGCTCATGGATTGTATCAATCAACAGGTTGTTTCCGGCTTCAACATCTTTCCCGAAGTAATAATAAAGCAGTCCTATCAGAAATCCGGCAACAGGAAGAAAAGCTATCAGCCAGAGATGATTTTCTCTGAAATTGGTAGCCCATTCCAAAGACTGAAGAAATCCTGCAGAAGCGGTTCCCACTAATGCTCCAGTAATCATACTGATGAAGAGCCATTTTAAAATATAAGGCAGTGCCGGAAATTTTCTGAAGAAAAATGAGTCTGAAAAATTGCTTTTTTACCAAGTGTTCTTTGACTTTTTGACATAATAATCCTGATTAGTTATTTGTTAATAATCTTTTAATCAGGCGTCATCAGCTTTTGTAAAGCGGTTGGGTAAGGAAGAACACCATTTCCTTTTGATGATGCAAATATATGAATTATGCTAAAAAGATAAAAGATAAAAGATAAAAGATGTTGTTTGTTAAATTTTACCCTTGTTTGACTATATCAATAGGGGTGGGCTTTAGCCCAGCCAAATAAATTTTAAATCCATTGGCTTTAGCCCAAACTTAAAAATAACCATAGTTTTAATATACCGGATAATGCATCGCCTTATCGATTTCAACCGGGTTATTATATTTTCTGATGACCTCCTGCATGCTTTTGGTCTGAGTATTCAGTTCATCCACATTATGAATTTCCTTTCCGTTGATATTAATTCTAAGGTCATTATTGGATTTGCTGATATTATTTCTTTCAAAGGCAAAAGGGTCATTATAAAACTCCATAAGCAGCTTATGTTTTTGCTTCTCATTAATAGGAATTGCTTTATTACCAAAGCTGGATTCCAGGAAATCTGAAGTAGAGGAGATTTCCGGAAGTTCTCTGCTTTTAACGAGAGTATAAATGAAATTTTTCTTAGCATCTGACAGCTCAAAGATCAAACCGGGTAACCCACGCAGTTTAAATGGCCCTTCATTAAATGGAATATCTTTACAGAACCAGGCCGTCCAGCTTCTCCCTCCGAATTTTGTAGTTGCTTTTTGTAAAGTATAATTTTCTACCTTTTAATCTCATCAGCGATCGCCCAATTAATCTTATCCGTAGTTTTAAATGTATAATATCCATTTTTAATGTTGATGAAATTTTCATTATCAAAAGAATTGATCTTTCTTTTAACCACCTGTCCGGTCATATCAGTATAGCTGAAGTTCGTCCCGAATTTTTATTCAGTGAGTCTCTGATGGCGAGATCTTTTCCATAGAACTTTACCTCTTTCGGGGTGATATCCAGGATCATATTCACTTTTTCATATCCGGCCCCGGTAGAATCCATTTTATACTGAAGTTCATAAATGAACCTATGGGTTTGTGCCTGAAGAAAAGCCATCAACAGAACCGCTGTGATTGTAAGGATATTTTTCATATTATATTTTAAATGGACTGATACTAAATTAGTTAATCTTAATTTCTTGTGCAATATAATATGAAAAAGCAGGTCTATGAATTCAGAATGGAGGTAATGAATCTTATTCTTTTATACTATCAAACCACAGAACACATACCCACACTAAATTTTGCAGACTTTTTCCTGAAAACCTTTCTGATTCTTCTATAAAAAAGGTTTCATTTCATCTTCAATCTGTGTTCTCAGCTCCATCAGGCGTTTGGCATACATTTCAAGCTGCTTTTCTTCCTCTGTTTCCGGAGTCCACTTAGGTACTGGGAGTTTTTTACCATTTTCATCCACAGCAACAAAAACAATGATACAATGGGTTTTTTCTCAAAATTAGGCTGTTTCAGGTTTCTTGAAAAAACATTAATGGCGATATGCATGCTTGAAGTCCCGGTGTAAATCACCTGGGCATCAACTTTTACGACTTCCCCGATTTTGATAGGATCATAAAAACGGATTCCGCCCACATACACTGTGACGGAATAATTACCACTCCATGTGGTGGCACATGCATAACCGGCCTGGTCGATCCATTTCATCACACTTCCTCCATGTACATTTCCTCCGTAATTAACATCTGAAGGCTCCGAAATAAACTGAAAAGTAATAGGCTTGTTCTGCATCTTTAAAAATTTGAATAAAGTTATTTAATAATTTCCAAAGTTTTGGATTAAATCCTACTTTTGAAAGACGAAACTTTCAATGAAAGGGAATTTTAACAATAACAGATTTAGAAAACGTAATGAAGAAAGTATTTTATCTCAATACATGCGATACCTGCAGAAAAATTTTAGCCCAATTCGACCTTACCGGCTGGGAACTTCGCGAAATCAAAAAAGAGCCGATCACGAAAGAGGAATTGGCCGAAATGCATAAAAAAACAAAATCGTACGAAGCATTATTCAGTAAAAAATCTACACAGATCAAACTGAGAGGCCTGGATGTAAAGTCTCTGACAGAAAAAGACTTTAAAGAATTGCTTCTGGATCATTATACCTTTTTAAAAAGACCTGTTTTTATGACAGATAAGGAAATTTTTGTAGGAAATGATAAGAAAAATGTTGAAGAACTGCAGAAGTTCTTTGGGGTAATTGAATAAGCAGCCTTAAAGAAAACTGTCCGATTTAATGATTTTATTATTGTGCCGGATATTTTTATATTTAGATTGTATATTTTTTTGTAAGTATTTGATTGTTAGTTGTTTTTGAATGGCTATATTTGCGATCACCAAAAATGTACAATATGAAAACAAACTTTTCAAAAGCAAAAAAGCTTAACAGATCAGAAATGAAAGAAGCTAACGGAGGTGTTGCTTCTTTACCTATCTGCAGTATTTTATGCGGACCTGCCGGAGGTGTAATTTCCAATACACCGGGAGCAGGAGATGTCTGTACCTCTGACAGAAAGACCTGCTGCATCTGCTATTAAACCAAAAAAGAGGCTGTGATTTTTCACAGCCTCTTTTTTTATATTCTGAACAGATTATACAAAAGGAGCTTTCACCACTTTTGCAGGGATATTCTTGTTTCTTACCTGGATGAAGATTTCAGATCCTAATTTGAAATGAGGTTTGTCCACATAAGCAAGACCTAAACCTACCTTTTTCATTGGAGATTGTGTTCCGGAAGTTACTTTTCCGATCACGTTTCCTTCAGCATCTACTACAGGATAGTCATGTCTTGGAACGCCTTTGTCTGTCAGTTCGAAACCAACTAATTTTCTGGAAACTCCTTCTTCTTTCTGCTTTGCGAAAACATCTTTGGAAACGAAGTCTTTATCAAACTTGGTGATCCACCCTAAACCAGCTTCAATCGGAGACGTTGTATCATCAATGTCATTTCCGTAAAGACAGAACCCTTTTTCTAATCTTAATGTATCTCTGGCAGCCAGTCCACAAGGAATAATTCCTTCTTCTTTACCAGCTTCCATTACTGCATCCCAAAGTTTCTCAGCACTTTCGTTTTTGAAATAAATCTCAAAACCTCCGCTTCCTGTATATCCTGTATTTGAAATGATCACATCATTTTCTCCCGCAACACTTCCAACAGTAAAATGGTAGTAAGGAATTTCGGAAAGATTGACATCGGTAAGTTTTTGAAGAATCTCAGTAGCTTTAGGCCCCTGAACTGCCAATAAAGACATTTCATCAGAAGCATTGGTCATTTTAGCCCCGAAAGTATTGTATTTTGAAATATGATTCCAGTCCTTATCAATATTGGATGCATTTACCACCACGAAATATTTGTCATCTTCCATTTTGTAAACGATAAGGTCATCCACAATTCCTCCGTTTTCGTTCGGCAGGCAGGAGTACTGAGCTTTTCCGTTTTCAAGCGCATCTACATTATTAGTGGTTACAAATTGTAAAAGGTCTTTTGAACCCGGCCCTTCGATGAAAAACTGTCCCATGTGGGAAACATCAAATAATCCTGCTTTTTCTCTTACGGCAAAATGCTCTTCTGTAACCCCTGAATATTGAACAGGCATTTCAAAACCTGCGAAAGGTACGATCTTAGCTCCCAAAGAAACATGTTTGTCGTACAAGGCTGTTTTCTTCATATTTAATTTTTATTTCTTTATTTTAAAACTGTTAAAAGTCTCATTGAATAGGGTCATATAGTTTCCGTTCCAGAATTTCTGGCCACAATTGATGGAAACCAAATATAAGTTTTTGTCTTTCTGGAAAGCTTTGGTTACCCAGAACAGCTTTTCTTTTTCGTCAAAATGTTCATACAGGTATTCTGTATATCCTTTCTGGCTCTTTTTTTCCTTTACTTTGCTCTCCTGGTCTTGTGATTGATAAAGTGCCAGCATAAATTTTTTCACTTCCTCTTTTGGAAGGGGAAGATCGTGATACTCCGAAATGGTAATTGCACCTATCTGACTCGTAGGGAAAATATTAACTATTTCACTGTCGTTGGTAGACTTCCAGCCTTCAGGAACATTAATAGAATAACTGGAATTTTCGTAGACCTTTGCTTTCTGTGCAAAAAAAAGGCTTCCCGTCAAAAGAGCAGAAAAAAACAATATCTTTTTCATCATTAAAAATGGTGTTTATATTCTTCAAGGATGATTTTAAACCATGCCGTAAAGTTTTCAGGATGCTCGGAAATTTCTTTATCCAGATCTTCCATAGAAATGAATCTTACAGCATCCACTTCCTCTTTATTTAAATTGAAACCCGCTTCATGATTTCCTACAAACACATGATCCAGCTCGTGCTCCCAAAGGCCGCCGCCTACATCCGCCTTGTAAATAAAATTGAATTTTTCTGAAAGTTCTGTCTCGATTCCCAGTTCTTCTTTCAGCCTGCGCGCTGCTCCTTGCTGATAAGTTTCCCCTTCTCTTGGGTGTGAACATACGGCATTGGTCCATTGATTAGGAGAATGATACTTTCCTGAAGCCCTTTTCTGCAGAAGCATTTCTCCTTTGCTGTTGAAAAGAAATACAGAAAAAGCACGGTGCAGCAGACCATTGATGTGAGCCTGCTGCTTTTCCATCAGCCCTAAAACCCGATCTTCAGGATTTACTAAAACGACAAATTCTTCCATTCCTACAAATGTAAGGGTAATAAATGTATTTTGGAAATTTTTAGCTAAACATCATGCTTTTTATAATAATGATAACAAGATGAAAGAAAATACAAAAAGTAACAGAGTAAAATTATCAATTTTCCGATTTGTTTGTCTGCAATCCTGATTCACTTTATTAAAAAGAAATTCAAAACGAAAAATTTTAACTATTTTGAGTGAAATAATGAATAAATTATTGATATTATTCTCTGAATATTATTTTTATAGTAAAATTTTAACTTAAACTAAGATTAATGTGCCTGATAGTTCTAAAAACGTTAACTTTGTTACTTAATATTTAGTAATGGAATTAGAATACATTGAACACATTAGTCCTATTCTAAAGGATGGAATAAAAAATTACTTAATAGATATCGACGGAACCATTACTGATGACGTTCCCAACGAAGAACCGGAAAGAATGGTTACCTGCGAACCATACCCTGATGCACTGGAAACGATCAACAGGTGGTATGATGAAGGGCATCAGATCTGCTTTTTACTTCAAGAACCGAAAATCTGAAACAAATCACAATCGACTGGCTGGATAAGCATGGCTTCAAATACCACAGCGTGCTTTGCGGAAAACCGAGAGGGGGAAATTATCACTGGATAGATAACCACCTGGTAAGGGCTACAAGGTATAAAGGAAGATTTACGGACCTGGTAGAAAAACAAGTGACCATTGAAGTATTCAAAGAAGACGGCGAATAAAAATATAATTCAAAGATTTAAAAATTACATGGGAACCAGTTCCTTTAATTTTTAAATCTTTCATTTTTTAATATACTTGATATTTTATGAAAGTTTTAGCAAACGACGGCCTTGATCAATCAGGAATAGATGCATTGACAGAAAAAGGCTTTGAGGTTATCACTACAAAAGTTCCGCAGGAGTTTTTGGTAGATTATATTAATGAGCACAAAATCCGCACCCTGCTGGTAAGAAGTGCTACACAGGTAAGAAAAGATATTATTGACGGATGCCCGTCCATCGACATTATTGGAAGAGGTGGGGTAGGTATGGATAATATCGATGTAGATTACGCAAGGGAAAAAGGAATTCATGTGATCAATACACCTTCTGCTTCTTCGGAATCTGTGGCTGAGCTTGTTTTCGCTCATTTGTTTTCCGGAGTGAGATTCCTTCAGGATTCCAACAGAAAAATGCCTGTAGTAGGAGATACTGAATTTGCTGCTCTTAAAAAAGCATACGCTCCGGGAATCGAACTGAGAGGAAAAACCATCGGTATTGTAGGGATGGGAAGAATCGGCCAGGAAGTGGCAAGAATTGCTTTAGGGCTTGGGATGAGAGTGGTTGCTGCTGATAACAATGTAGGTAGGGCAAGTATCAAAGTGAAGTTTTACAACAATCAGTTTATCAATGTTGATATAGAAACAGAACCTTTACAGGATGTTTTGAAGCATTCTGACTTCATTACTTTACACGTTCCTGCACAGAAGGATGGTTATATGATTGGCCAGAATGAGTTTGAGATCATGAAAGACGGAGTGGCTGTCGTGAACTGTTCCAGAGGGGAGTTATCGATGAAGCGGCTTTGATTCAGGCTTTGGATTCAGGTAAAGTAAGATTTGCCGGGTTAGATGTTTTCATTAATGAACCAACACCTTCCAAAGAAATTCTTACTCACCCGAAGATTTCGCTTACTCCTCACACCGGAGCTTCTACTCTTGAAGCACAGGATAGAATAGGGCTTTCCCTGGCAGAGCAGATTTCAAGTATCTTACAGATTCAATAATTTGAAATAGATGATAAAAAAGCACCCCGGTTTACTAACCGGGGTGCTTTTTTTATTTTAAAACTGCTGTTATAGACTAGATATTTCTGCTTTTCAATAAATCTCTGATTTCCGTCAGTAATTTTTGATCTTCCGTAGGTCCTGCCGGAGCCGGAGCTTCTTTTTTGTTGACTTTATTAGCCAGTTTGATAATCCAGAAAAGAACCATGGCAATACAAAGGAAACTGATTACTGCTGAAAGGAAATTCCCATAAGCAACCCCATTCCATGTAAGCTTTGCAATGTTTTCTGCGCCGGCCGCTTTTAATGCCGGGTTTAATATCAGAGGAGTGATTACATCTTCTACCAAAGACGAAACAATTTTACCAAATGCTGCCCCAATGATCACACCGACAGCAAGATCGAGAACATTACCCTTAAAGGCAAACTCTTTAAATTCTTTTACAAATCCCATAATTTATATTTTTTTAATTAGTATATACACAAAAATATGATTAAAAAATGTAAAAAACACTACATTTTATAGTTTTTTATTCCCAAAATATTGAATTTTATGATGATTTCATGCCATTTCATTTTAATGAATATTTTAGCTTTATACAGATACTTTAATTCATTAATGAAGGCTCCTTATTTTTATTAATAACCGTGATATCATAATGGAAAATCTTTTGTAATTTGCTTAAAAGTTTGATTTGTCTATGAAAATTTTTACCGCAGAACAGATACGCAGCTGGGATCAGTTTACCATTTCCCATGAGCCGGTTTCTTCCATCCAGCTGATGGAAAGAGCTTCAATGGCTGTGGCTCACTGGATTTCTGAACATTGTAAAAACCATAAAAAACTGGCCGTATTTTGTGGTAACGGAAATAACGGAGGGGATGGGTTGGCTGTCGCAAGGATACTCTATCTGAAAGGTTTTGATATAGATGTATTCGTTAGCGATTCCAAAAGAAAATTTTCTGAAGATGCTTCTGTTAATCTTAAAAGGCTCCGTGATTTGTCAGGAATTTCAGTCAGGAAATTTGATCCAGATGAACACTATAGCTTTGATGATAAAACGATTATTGTAGATGCCCTTTTCGGGACAGGATTATCAAGACCGCTGGAAGGAGAATACAAAAGGCTTGTTGAGCAGCTGAATACCAAAAAGAATATTAAAATATCCATTGATATTCCTTCCGGGCTGTCTGCAGATAGAATGTTTGACAATAATCCTGTCATTATGAAAGCTGATTATACGCTGACTTTTCAATGCTGGAAACGCACTTTTTTGCATCCTGAAACCGGAAAATATACCGGAAAAGTAGAAGTGCTGGATATTGATTTAAGTAAAACTTACGCAGACACCACTGATGCTGTATATTCTGTAATTGATGATCAGCTGATAGAACCGATATTTGTTCCGAGACAGGATTTTTCCCACAAAGGAAGCTATGGCAAGGCAGTTATCGCAGCAGGAAGTTACGGAAAAATAGGTGCCGCAGTGCTGGCCGTAAAATCAGCCTTGAAAACCGGAGCGGGATTAACCTTTGCTCTGGCACCGGAATGCGGATATGAGATTTTGCAGACTTCATGTCCTGAAGCAATGTTTTTACAAGGAGGTGAGAAGTTTATATTTAATTTTGAGATTGAAGATGATTTTGTCTGTGGTGTAGGTCCCGGGTTGGGAACTCATCAGGAAACAGAAAAAGGTTTTCTGAGCTTTTTGAAAAGCTGTAAACGGCCATTAATCCTGGATGCAGATGCTTTGAATATCATTTCAAAAGATTCGGGAAATCTGAAATTAATTCCTAAAAGATCAATCATTACACCCCATCCCAAAGAGTTTGAAAGGCTTTTCGGAAGTACTGCAGATTCTTTCAAAAGGCTTGAGCTTGCAAGAGAAAAAGCAAAAGAACTGGATATTTATATTGTGTTAAAAGATCACCATACCCAGGTTATTACTCCACAGGGAAATGTTTTTTACAATATTACCGGGAATGCGGGGCTTGCCAAAGGAGGAAGCGGAGATATTCTTACCGGAATCCTGACTTCACTTTCAGCCCAGAAATATTCTGAAGAACACACCTGTATTCTGGGTGTCTGGCTGCATGGCAGGGCTGCGGAGATTGCTTCAGAAAAGCATTCAAAAGAATCTATGCTTCCCACTGATGTTATTGATGCATTGGGAAGTGTTTTTGAAGAGCTGAACAGGAAAGCAGCAAGAAATTTATAAGACACGGGAAGAAAAAGTAAACAGCAAAATAAGATAAATAAAAAGGCAAATCTGTATTTTACAAATTTGCCTTTTTGCTTTTCAGCTGATTTACTTTTTAGTCTGATGAACCTATTCCGGTTTTGCGTTTTCTTCCGGTGTGATTGTAAACTTCTTGGAAACAAGCATAATCACAACTCCTGCAATCATAAAAGGTATGGAAAGGACCTGGCCTGTATTCAGACTGCCAATCTGGATGAATTCATCTCCCTGTGGCTCTTTAAGAAATTCCACAAAGAATCTGATCGCCCAAAGAATGATGAAAAACAAACCGAATAACCAGCCCTGCTGATATTTTTTATCCGTTTTTCTGTACAATATCCATAATAAAATGAAAAGAAGAACATACCCTACTGCTTCAAATAACTGACTTGGATAACGCGGAACGGTAAGACCATATTCACTGCTTTGTTGTGGGAAAAGTAAAGCGAACGGAGAGTTGGGATCAGCTGGCTTACCTACGATTTCAGAATTGAAAAAGTTCCCCATTCTTACAAATGCACCTCCCAAAGCCACTACGATACCTAATCTGTCATATACCCAGAACGGATTTTTTCTGATGACTTTAAATGAATAATATAATGTTGTAAAAATCAAAGCGATTGTAGCACCGTGACTTGCCAGACCTGAAAATCCTGTGAATTTTAAACCGTTTTTTGTACTTATCGGTAAAAATACACTCCAGAAATCTTCTTTAAATAATTCCGGCTGATAAAAGATAACGTGTCCTAATCTTGCTCCAAGAATAGTCCCGATCAATGTCCATGTGAAAAGAGGTTCCAGATATTTTTGGTTAACGTTGTCGATTTTAAAGATTCTTGTCATTAAAACATATCCGAATCCGAATGCAAAAACAAACATCAAACTATAAAAGTGAAGGGTAAAGGATCCGATACGAATTCCTTTTGAAGGATCCCATATTTTAAACGGAGTTTTAAGCTCTACCTTATCAGAATCAGTAATAGGTTTCACTGATTTTACAGCATATTTGAATTTTGAAATATTATCCCTGGTAACAGAAGTATCAATAAGCTTAAAGTTTTTATCGAAAAACTGATACTTTGAATCCTTATATTTGGCTAAAGTTGAAGCGCCGTAATTGTAATATTCAGGCTCAAAATTTGATTCATTTAAGATGACAACAAAAGACTGGTTCTTATCCGATTCCCTGTCAGGAAAAGCCGTAAGGTCTCCCATCTCCGTGGTGGAATAGATTTTTACGGGAATGTTGTTTCCATTGATATCTAAAGTTCCGTCAGATAAACCCCCAGGGTATTCCTGTGCAAAGAGGCATTGGGTGATCAATGCAAACAGCACAAAGTAAATTCTGAAAAAAAGTATTCATTTTTCTATTGATTTAATAGTTTGATTATTGACATTTATGTTTAGGGGGAACAGGATCATAGCCGCTTCCTCCCCATGGATGGCATCTTAAAATCCTTTTAAATCCCAGCCAGAAACCTTTAAAGACACCATGTACCTGAAGAGACTCAATCATATAATGAGAGCAGGTAGGTTCGTAACGGCAGTTTTGGGAAGTAAAGGCGAGATGAACCATTGGTAAAATTTGATCAAAATTACCAGTGGAAATGTAATGATTTTATTGAATGTAAGTTTCAAAACAATGCAAAAATAGGGTAAAAAAATGAAAATTAGTTTAATTTTGTTATAAGTTTCGGAGATCGGAAATCCGGGACATTGATCTTAAAAAATAGAATTACTTTGAATCAAAATATCCCATTAGCTGAAAAATTAAGACCCAAAACCCTGAACGATGTATTGGGGCAGGAGCACCTTACCGGCGATAAAGGAACTATCAGGAAAATGATCGAAAATAATACCCTGAACTCGCTGATATTCTGGGGGCCGCCGGGAACCGGAAAAACCACGTTGGCTGAAATTATTTCAGAACAGTCGGGGAGGAAATTTTATAAGCTTTCTGCTGTTTCCTCCGGAGTGAAAGATGTACGTGAGGTGATTGAAGATGCCAAAAAGCAGAATCTGTTCTCCGGAAAGTCACCGATCTTATTTATAGATGAAATTCACAGGTTCAATAAATCTCAGCAGGACTCATTATTGCATGCGGTAGAAAAGGGATGGATTGTACTGATCGGTGCAACTACGGAAAATCCGAGCTTCGAAGTTGTTTCAGCGCTGCTTTCAAGAAGTCAGGTTTACATTTTAAAAGCTTTGAGCTATGAAAAACTGGAAGAACTCATTGATATTGCTTCGGAAAGGTACAACAAAGATGAAGGTACCGGTTTTAAAATCCTGGAAAAAGAAGCATTCATTCAGTATTCGGGAGGAGATGCCAGGAAGCTGATCAATTCTGTGGAATTGGTTCTTAATCAATATAAAAACTCTGACACAAAAGAAATCCTTAATTCAGATGTTCTTGAAGTTCTTCAGGAGACCATGGCACTCTATGATAAAAACGGTGAGCAGCATTATGATATTATTTCGGCCTTCATCAAATCCATGCGTGGAGGAGATCCCAATGGTGCGGTTTACTGGCTGGCAAGGATGATTGCCGGGGGAGAAGATATCAAGTTTATAGCCCGGAGAATGCTTATACTTGCGGCTGAAGATGTTGGATTAGCTAATCCGAATGCATTGGTGGTCGCCAACAACTGTTTTCAGGCAATTAATGTGATCGGAAACCCGGAGGCGAGGATTATACTAAGTGAAACAGCTATATATCTGGCGGTTTCCCCTAAAAGTAATTCTGCTTATATGGCGATTAATGAAGCGCTGGCTCTGGTGAAACAGACAGGAAATCTGCCCGTGCCGCTTCATCTGAGAAATGCTCCTACGAAACTGATGAAGGATCTTGATTACGGAAAAGACTATAAATATGCCCATTCTTATGAGGGGAATTTTGTAGAACAGGACTTTCTTCCTGAAGAAATCAGAAATATAAAATTATATGAGCCCGGGAATAATTCTACAGAAAAGAAAATCTACGAAGAGCTCAGGAAAAAATGGAACAATAAATACTAATAAAAAAGGATGCTCTAAAACAGCATCCTTCTTATTTAATATTGAATTATTCAGTTGTATAAATGAATAATGTTTTTTTACCATTATAATCTTTTACCTCCGTTTTTTCCTGATTTGCGGATAGATTAGTGTGCCGGTGTCTGTAAATTCATAACCTTCAATAAACACGGGATTATCCGCCGGGATGTTGTATTGTACATTGATTTCAGATAATGCCATTTTATCCAATGGATTCTCTCCGTTCTTGAACTTATACTCAGTGATCCCTTTGGTAAAAACAGAGCTGTATTTTTTTAAACTTTGTGGAAGGCTTGCCGGGGTATTGTATACTTTTGAAACCTGCAGCAGGTTCTTTCTTGTGTTGAATAATTCTACTGTTCCGATAGCATTGTCAGCCACTGCAAACTTTACAGCAGGATTTTTTTGCTGTGCCAATAAAGTAACAGAGGATAGTATTAAAAAAGAATAGAGTATTTTTTTCATAATCAGAATATGTAACTGTTAAAAACGTGATAAATATAGTTATTTTTTATAAAATCTGAATTAAATCTTATATTGTTTTACATTTTATTTAGAAATAAAAACTTTTATCCTGATTCTTAGTCGGCAGCTTCTTCGTTTTCATCATTGCTGTCTTTCTTATCTACCATATTTCTGATGATATTTTTCAGGCGCTGGAAAGCAAAAGAGCTTATCAATAAAATGACTCCAAGAGCAATAAAGGCGCTGATTCTTGAAATATTATCCATTTGCCAGACATCATAGCCGTACAGCTTCAATACCATCAGGCCTACCAGCGCAAAACCAATTTTGTTATACTCCCGGATATTCCTTTTTAAACCGGTATAAATAAAAATACTGGCAAGGATTGTCCATATGACAGGAAGATAAAGAATATTGAAATGCTTATTCGCTTCATAAGATTTAGTGATGTCATTTGAAATCAACAAAACATAGGAATGATGCAGTTCGCAGCTTACCAGTACGATAAGAGCCAAAGAAAGTATCCAGTAAGAAATCTGACGTTTGTGAAACTCCGAAGAAGGAATGATTTTGCTGTAAACATATATAAAAGGTATCCATTGCAGCAGATGCAGCAAATAAAATCCGGGATACAGTTTTTTTGATAAAATAACTGTAACTACTGCCGGAGTGGATACGGAAATAGTGAGAACTGCCAGTAAAAGAAGCAGGTAGATCAGCATATTCTGAATGTCATTTCTGATACCCAACGGTTTTCTGAAAAGCAGTAATATAAAAACATAACAGATACTGAATAACAGCCCTGCAGTGGTAACTGCTGACCAATGCATTTCCGAAATATGATAGGTAATCTCAAGCAGGAAGGTAATATAAATAGCACCATAGCTGATTACAGTGATGAGATCTTCAAAAAAGTTATTGTCTTTTTCCTCCGGCTCTTTTGTTTCATCCCTTAATAAATACAAATTGATCATTATGGAAATTATAGTAAACGAGCTGGTAATAAACGGAGGATTGAATATGATGTTAAAATCTTTTGTTCCAAAATATTCGGTCCAAGTTATCATCTGGGCAATCATTACTAATGGAAACAGAATATAAAAGAAGGTCTTGAAAATCTTATGGCCGGTTTTTTCCAGATGAAAAGAAGCAGGGTACTTTCTATTGCCCAGATACTGGTGATGAGGTGGGTTTTAAACTGAATTGCAACGGCAATCGTTATAAGGCTTGTCACCAGTCCTGCAAATACGGAATAGGCAATTCCGAAATTCTTCTGTGCATATTCTCTGAACAGCAGGATGGAATTGGCTGCAGCAAAAATAAGCGGGAAAATAATGGGAGTTTCATATCCAAGGGTCTTAAAAATATAGATCAGCCCAAGAACACTTGAAAAATTAGCAAGAGCAAGAATGGCAATATCAGAGGTTGAAAGGATATTTTTTCTGAAGTAATCATGCAGTGCGAAAATATAGAATACCACATAACTGATCAGATAAAAAGTAATGCTTAAAAGCTCCGGACTTTCATGGGTCCAGGAGAAAAGATAACCGGTTGTGAAAATATAAGCTGTCCAGCCCACACTTTTCCAATGCTGGAGGAAAGAGGCTACCAGCATTCCGGTATTTAGTAGCGTGAGATAAATAAAGAGGAACAGGTAATTGCTTTGTCCCGTACTGATCATTAAAGGAGCCGCAAAACCTCCTATCAGAGAGAAAATAATCAGCACCTCGCTTTTATAATAATATGATAAAATGATAGAGGCAGCTGTAATCAGGATAGTTATGGCAAAAGCTGTGTTTTGGGTAAAGAGATGATATTCCCGGAAGGCAATAGTGGCTGTGAAATATAAAACGGCAATTCCGCCTCCTGTAATAATAGAGGAAAAAGCTTTGTAATTTTTTCGAAGGAAATGTCCGGTCATGATGATGCCTGCTCCGGTACAAAAACCTATACCAGCTCTTGCAGCTTCACCGATCCAGTTTTTATCGATCGCATACTTTACAAAATAACCAATTCCCAAAACAAGGGTGAAAATACCAATAACAGTAAGTGCATTCTGTTTCAGGAAATCAAAAACGGGAGCCAGCCAGTCTTTTCCGGGAGGCGTTGGAGGCTCTTCTATATGTTTTGCGCCTTCATGATCAACCTGTTGAGGTGGTATTGGCGAAATGACCGTTTCTTCAGATGGAGTTTTCTTTTGTGTAACTTCAGGACTGGCAGTTCCCTTGCCGATTTTATAATTAAGATCTGAGATCTCCTTTTCCAATTTCCTGATTTTGGTATTCAGATTATTGAAAATGATGAAGATAATGATAAGAATTATAACCACAACAAACTCACTCATTTCATTAGTTTTATCAAATATAAAGGAAATGTCTGATATGTTATTCAAAAATTAACCCATCACGGTGCAGCGATGGGTTAAATGGTATAGATAACTAACAATATGTTTTTACTAGTTTGATACTTTGTAAATATAGAATGATGTAATACTTGAACCTAACAATCCTACAGTGAATACCCCAGCGTCTGTAAGTCCGAAAGATACTTTGTCACCAGCCTGGAATGAATACAAAGAGTTGATGCTGGAATCAGAAAGTGTTAGGTTAACTGCCAGGGCAAGGTTAACGCCACTGAAAGGACGGCTATCTATTATCGTAGAAACACCTGCTCTGGTTCTCGCGATTCCGATTCCCGGAGTCCCTGATAACAATGAAGCCTGCAATCCTGTTCCATATCTGAATGCGTATCCTACCGCATACACTCCCGTCGTTGGAATGTTATATGCACCATCAGAGTCTGTAAATAAAGCTGCGCTTCCAATATTCCTGTCGGCTGCTACAAAGTTTACGGGCTGAAATGCTGCCGGAAAGGCTCCTATGCTCAGAAGGCTTATTCCTGTTGTTTTTTTCGCTGCATATACGGAAGTATTGGTTCCTGATGCCGCTATTAATAGCGACGGATCCACAGTATAAACCTGAGTACTTCCCTGATTGATTGCTAAAACCTGATATCCGGGTAATGATGTAGCAGCGGGGGTATCACGAACTTTCAGGGTTCCGTTAACATCTAAAGTTGCAGAAGGGGTTGCTGTATTGATACCTACTTGGGAAAATAAAGGTAAAGTTGCGCATGCTAACATTAAGCTGTAAAGTTTAGTTTTCATGATCAAGATTTTTAATTAGTTGCTAAGCAAATATACAATAAAAATTATACCCAGCATTGTGAAATTTATAATTTTAACATTAAAACAATACAATATATTTAAACATATGTTTATTTTTTAGTTAAAATTACTACATAATTTAATTACGACTTATTATATTTCTTTTTAAATTAATCTCCTGTTTATGAGTGTTTTAGCGAAAAATAATTCTCCCAATGTGTGGGTTATTTTTTCGTGATCCAGAACAAGTGGTCGGTAGGGTGATTTATGGTAATATTTTTTTAATTTCTCGTGTTTTTAATAGCAGATAATAAAAAAACACTGCCTTAATGACAGTGTTTTTTAAACCTATTTATTGTTTTTTTCTTAGCTTTCCAGGAGAAATTCCTTATAATTTCCAAGAAAATCAACGTTGGCATTAATTGATTCAAGTTCTTTTAGCGCATTCCCGTGTAAGACTTCTTGCCATGGGCCTTCAACATTGATAAAAAAGAAATAATTTCCCAATCCGGTTTTTAGTGTTCTGGATTCAATTTTGCTCAGGTTCATCTTCCTCCACGCAAACACGGATAAAACCTGATGAAGCCCGCCGGGATGATCTTCCGGAAGTGTAATGAGCATTCCTGATTTTTCACCCAAGGTTTCCAGCTGATCATTCTGATATTTGTTCTGTTCTTTGGAAATAATGATAAAGCGGGTATGGTTCTGCTCAAAATCCTGAATATTACGGTTCACAATTTTCAAACCGTACAAATTGGCTGCAAACTGATTGGCTACTGCGGCAATAGGAGTATCCGGGGTTTCGGAAACAAACTTGGCTGCAGCAGCAGTAGAGGAAAAGTCCTGCTTGGGAATTTCCTTATAATGGGTATCCAGAAAATGAAAGCTCTGCGCGAGGGCCTGTGGGTGTGAATATATTCTTTCAATATCCTCAATGGAATTTTCCGGATGAATCATCAGATGATGGGCAATCGGCATTACTGCTTCTGCTTCGATTTTAATAGACGGGGTCTTGTATAAATAATCCAGCGTCATAGAAACGGTTCCTTCAATAGAGTTTTCCAATGGCACAACCGCCTTTACTGCTTCTCCGTTTTCAACAGCATTGAAACAATCCAGAATGCTGGCTTGTGGCAATAATTCATCATCAGGAAAAAGCTGTGCAGCGGCAAGCTGCGTAAAACTGGCATGGGGTCCCAAAAAAGCAATCTTCATAGTATATAATATAAGGGATAATTAAAATAAAGGTACAAAGGTGCGAATTAATTCATAAATAGAGTGGGTGTTACGGGCTTCTTTTGTTGCGAGTTGCGTACGGGGTGGGGGTGCGGGTTGTCTTTGTTGCGGGTTATCCATAACGTTAAATTCAGGACATTATCCTTAAACTCTCAAATCCTCAAACCCTGTCAATCTCAAGCTCAAAACCCCTGTTACCTTTCTTTCCAGTTTTTCTCAATGAGCTCCATCAGAAATTCCGGACACTTAATCACCTTATTGGTTTTGGCATCAAGAAAGAAAAGGGTAGTGGATGCTTCTGTTATTTTAATATGCTCTTCATTGTAAATTTCATATTCAAATTCAATTCTTACTCCCGGAATTTTTTTGACATAGGTATGAATTTCTAATTTCTGATCATACAAAGCAGGTCGGATATACTTAATTTTGTAGTCCGAAACGGGAAGCCAAATTCCTTGGTTTTCAATTTCATCGTATGAGATTCCTATGCTTCTGAAGAGCTCAACTCTCGCCACTTCGAAGTACGTTGCATAGTTTCCGTAGTATACGTATTTCATCGGGTCTGTCTCTGCGTAACGTACTCGTATTGAGTGTGTTGTGTGTATCATTTTAGGTGTTAAATTATACATACAAATATATTTTTAAATAATCAATACCTGCAATATTTTTTTTTGAAAAGAAAAAATTAGACCTTTGTCTTCCTTCTAAACACAGTACAAACAAAGAATAATCGGGGCTTAAAAAATGGATGACAATTTAATGATGATTTGGCAGAAATGCCTTCAGTTTATGCGCGATAACCTGAACGCTGCTGAAGACAATTCTGACCTTAAAAAACTTGAAAAATCTTTCGATATGCTATTCGATAAGGTTCAGCCGCTTTCATTGGTGGCCAATAACCTTACGTTGATCGTACCGAGCGATTTTTACAAGGAATATATAGAGGATAATTACCTGTCCTTACTTTCTGCTGCCCTGAAGAAAAATATTGGAAAAGGAGTGAAATTATGGTATTCTGTAATGGAAAACAGACCCAAAGGCGAAGAAAAGCCGGTTACCATGAACATCAAAGGACAGAGCGTTCCTACTCCGAAAACACAGGAAACAATGCCGCAGGGATTCTCTGCCAATATTGTAAACCCATTTGTGGTTCCTGGAATAAGAAAAGTAAACATAGATTCTAACCTGAAACCTGACTACTCTTTTGATAGTTATGTAGAAGGAGAAAGCAATAAATTTGCAGCGACTGTTGCCAGATCCATTGCAAAAAGACCTGGAGCAACCGCTTTCAACCCATTATTCCTATATGGAGGTTACGGAGTTGGAAAACCCACCTGGGACAGGCTGTTGGCCTTGAAGTAAAAAATCAGTTCCCTGATAAAGTAGTACTTTATTTATCATCTGAAAAGTTTATCCAGCAGTTTATCTCTGCTGCCAAAGCACACAAGCAGACTGAGTTTGCGAATTTCTACCAGATGGTAGATGTACTGATTATTGATGATATCCAGTTCCTATCAGGAAAATCAGCTACGCAGGACAGCTTCTTCCATATTTTTGATCACCTGCATCAGAACGGAAAACAGATTATCCTTACTTCAGATAAGGCGCCTGCAGACATCATGGATATTCAGGACAGAATTGTTTCCCGTTTCAAATGGGGACTTTCTGCAGAAATCAAATCTCCGGATCTTTCTACAAGAAGGCAGATTATTGAAGATAAACTAAGCAGAGACGGAATTGTTCTTCCGGGAGATATGCTTGACTTCCTTGCTGCTGAAGCCAAAACCAATGTAAGAGAGCTGATAGGGGTAATTAACTCAGTGATCGCTTATTCTACAGTATATAAGAGAGACCTGAGTCTTGAATTGCTGAAAGAAACCATTAACAGAATTGCTGCCAACCAGAAAAAGTCATCAATATTCCTTATATCCAGGAAGTGGTTTGTGATTATTTCGGAATCAAAAAAGAGCAGCTGCTTTCAAAAACAAGAAAAAGAGAGATCGCATTGCCAAGACAGCTTGCCATGTATTTCTCAAAAGAATTCACCAATTCCACATTTACTAAAATCGGTGAGGAAATGGGAGGAAAAGACCACTCAACAGTAATGTATGCTTGTGATACCATCAAAGACGTATCGAAAATTGATAAAGAAATCAAGAAATACGTAAAAGATCTTACTGAAAGAATCAAACAGTAAATAGCTGAGCTTAAAAATAATTAAAATGAAGGATCGTTGTATTCTTCATTTTTTATTTAGTTTTGTCGTTAAAAGTCTTTTTATAAATACTGACCTATGAAAATATTAATGGTTTGTCTGGGAAATATATGCAGAAGTCCTCTGGCAGAAGGAATCATGAAAACAAAAGTGCCGGAAAGCTTTGTGATTGACTCAGCCGGAACCATTTCATTGCACGAAGGAGAGCATCCGGATAAAAGAGCTGTTAAAACTGCTGCAAACCATAATATTGATATCTCAAAACAGAAATCAAGACCCATTACCCGAAGAGATTTTGAAACATTTGATAAAATCTACTGCATGGATATTGATGTGTTCGAAGACGTGGTTTCTAAAACCAAAAACGAAGAAGAGCGAAAGAAAGTAGCGTTGTTTTTAGAAGTACTGGGAGATCATGAAAATGCTGAGGTTCCTGATCCGTATTGGGGAGATATGAAAGATTTCGAAAATGTTTTCCAGCTTCTGGATCAGGGATGTGATGCCATTAAGAACCAAATACTAAAATATTAACCATGAAAAAATTATTGCTGCTGCTTTTAGTAAGCTTTAATTTCTGTTTTGCCCAAACTAAAGATGAAACAGAGATCCGTAAGGTAATGGATGACTTTATGGGATGCATTAAGTCCCGTGATGAAGCCAAATATCTTTCTTTGTTTCAGGAACCTGTACTCTGGACCGGAATCTACAAAGACAGGACCCAGGCAAAACGTCTTGAGAAAAACCCTAAAGCGGATTACTACTTTGCCGATGATTATAAGGCTTTTATCAAAAGCTTTAAAGATGATAAATCTGAAGAAAAATTTGACAATATTAAGATCATAGAAGACGGATCAATTGCTTCTGCCAATTTTGACTACAGTTTCTGGTATGACGGTAAAATGGAAAACTGGGGAAAAGAGATCTGGACACTGATGAAGATCAACGGAACCTGAAAAATTACCTCTGTTACCTTTTCCATGGATCTTACAAAATATTTCCCACAACCCTCATTAAACGAAAGAACTAAAAATAATACAATGCTTTTCTTACTCCCTGCTTACTTATCAGAAAATACTTCTATCAACCACTTTTCACCTGTTTTGAAGGATTATATCATGCAAACGGATTATTTCTTCGTGGAAAATGAAAAGACGGCGAGAAAGGTTGTTAAATTTTTTGCTCCTGAAAAAAGCAGGCCGATCTGAAGTTATTTCTGTTAGATAAATACACGGAAAATGCAGATATTAAAGAAGCTCAGGAACTGATGCTGAAAGGGCAGGACTTCGGATTGTTATCAGAAGCAGGGTTACCTTGTATCGCTGATCCCGGAAACCTGATCGTTAAATGGTGTCATGAGAAAAATATCAGGGTAGTTCCTGTTTCGGGGCCGTCATCTATTATTCTGGCTCTGATTTCCAGTGGATTCAACGGGCAGGAATTCACTTTCCATGGCTATCTTCCTATTGATAAAGGAGAAAAAAGAAACAGATCCTGAATCTTGAAGGTCTTGTACAGAAAACAGGATATTCTCAGATTTTCATGGAAACGCCTTACCGGAACAACCAGCTTTTTGAAGATTTATGTAAATTTTTGTCACCGAATACCAAACTGTGTATTGCTGCCAATATTAATGACCCGGAACATGAATTTATTAAAACAAAATCAATAAAAGACTGGCAGAAGCAAAAGCCGGAACTTCATAAAATCCCTGCAGTATTTGTGCTGGGGAAATAATATGATATTAACATTTAACAGCCCTTAACACGGCTGTTGCATTATTCTTGTTTTTTATCTGGCATCACTTAAAATTATATGATTATGTCTGATAAAAAATTAGCAGGTATCTGGATTGATACAGAGAAAGCCATTGTAGCCAGAAATCACGATGGACAGAATACTTCTGAATTTACCCTTTGTAAGCCTGTAAAAGCGGAGATTCAGCATGGTAATTCCAGTGAAAATGCAGGAAATAATGCTGAAATCACCAACAGAAACAAGTTTTTTAAAGAAATTGAACATCTGCTGACCAATTCCCAGGAACTCTATATTACAGGTCCTGAGTAATGCAGGAAGAACTGAAACATTTTCTGCATGATACAGCACAGTTCAGAGATTTAAAAATTACGTTAGGAACTTCACAGAAAATGGCAGATGAGAAAGTACTGGAAACAGTAAAGGACTATTTTAATAGGTAAATTGTTGATTATGCAGTAAGAATCTCGGCATCTCCGATGCCCGGATTCTTAGTTTATGAACTTTTCTGTTTTTTATTTTCCTTCCATTTCCTCCAAAAGAAAACTATGACAGGAATGATCAGAAAGAACGGCCACAGTGAAACCATTCCCAGCAGGAAGCTTACAAAACTGTTCCAGCCTTCAGTCAGAGAATCAATAAACCGGCTTCCGAAGCCAATTTTAGAGGTGGCTGAGCTTCTCACTTTTTCTTTATATAGGTTTAAATTCAGGGTACTGTAATTTACTCTGTCATCAATAAAACGAAGTCTGCCTTCAGCAATGTCAATTTCATCTTCCAGTTCCCGGATCTTTTCCTGGATTTCCAGCATATCTTTCGTTGTGGAAGCCTTTTTAAGCATATCCCGGTATTTTTCAAGATATATCTTTTTGTTGGCCAGCTTTAGGCAACATCGGTATATTCCTCGGTCACATCATCAGATGAAACATTTTTAGACAGAACAGATCCAATACCATCTGAAAATGAATTGATAAGAGCATCAAAATTTTTGTGAGGTACACGGATAATCAGTGTAAGGTTATCATCCATATCCGTATTCTGGTATTCTTCTTTCTGGATATAGGCATTGTTTTTCCTGATAATTTCATTGACCTGATTTTGTGCTTTTTTAATATCACCCACCTGAATCTTCATATCTCCGTTTTTAATAATTTTTTTGGAAATAGTATCGGCTTTTTTGCGGGTATAGCTTTCTGTGCTGGATTCATTTTTGTCGGATACCGTTTTCTCAGAAATAACAGGAGCCGGAGAAGATAATGCTGTAACTTTCTCTTCAGGAATAACTTCCATCAGGTCAGCTTTCGCTTCAAATTTATCATTGCCGGATTTACTGCAACTGATCAGGAGAAGGGTGGATAAAAAAAGAATAATGTTTTTCATAGCTTAGTTTCTGATGATATCATCAAAAATTGTGCTTAAAAATAGTTATACTGCAAATTGGACATACATTCAGAACAAAACTTTTAAAACCGATTGGAAAAATTGCTGAAACTGTAAATTATTTCTATTTTTAATTCATGAAAAAAGTCTTTTAGCATTTGTGTTTTCTCCATTTCTGATGTATGCCCAGGAAGTTCCGAAACTTACAGACGAAATGGCAATGAAGCTTTCCGATAAACCTCTTCACTGCATCAATCAGGAATATCCTAATAAAACGGCACATATAATCAATAATGCGGGCGAAGTTCCTTTGACACCTAAAGATCTCCATCCCAGTTTTTATGGATGTTTCGACTGGCATAGCTCCGTTCACGGACATTGGATGCTGGCAAGACTTTTGAAAACAAAACCTAATCTCTCCAGTGCTAAGGATATTGAAAAAATTCTGGATGAATCATTTCAGAAAGATAAGCTGCAGACGGAAGCAGATTATTTTACAAAATTTCAGCTGACAGGGACCTTCGAGAGAACTTACGGCTGGGCGTGGATATTAAAACTGGATGAAGAACTCACCAACTGGGATCATCCGAAAGCTAAAACATGGCACCGGAATCTGAAACCATTAACAGATCAGATTCTCAAATCGTGGAAAACATACCTTCCAAAACAAACTTATCCCAACAGAACCGGAGTTCATCCGAATACCGCATTTGCTATGGCTTTTGCTATAGATTGGGCAAGAGCCAATAAAGATAAAGAATTCGAAAATCAGCTGATGGAAAAAGCGAAATACTTTTTCTTAAAAGATCAGAAAACACCCGCTTATCTGGAGCCGGACGGCTCAGATTTCTTTTCTCCAAGTCTTGAGATTGCAGACCTGATGCGCAGAGTACTTCCTCAAAAGGAATTTGTACAGTGGCTGAATGCTTTCTATGAAAAAAGAAGTCTGGAGAATATTGAAAAAATTCCGGTGGTAAGTGACCTGAGTGATTACCAAACGGTTCACCTGGTGGGATTGTCTTTTTCCAAAGCATGGTGTATGAAAGGGATTTCAAATGCCCTTCCGGCCAATCATCCGCTGAAGAAAAGCTTCAGGAAGAAGGCAGATGTATTCCTGGCTAACGGTTTGCCGCTGCTTTTCCAGGGGAATTACGGGGGAGACCATTGGCTGGCCAGTTTTGCGGTTTATGCCCTGGAAGATTAATATCTGATTCCTGCCTTTTTGAAAATAAACCCTAAAAGCCAGATCGGTCCTATCAGAAGAAACTGAAGGTCTTTGAGAAAAGAAGTTTTTGCCCTTCAATTTTGTGGCCTATCCATTGAAAAATCCAGGTAATGATGAATACGGACAGATAAACTACCCAGGATTGCTTTCCAAAACTTATGTTGGTAAGATAAATGAAATGCTCCATAACAAGCATTACAGCAAGCATTACTACCGCGATCTTAAAAGAAAGCCTGATATAAAATAAAGTAATCAGAAGAATCACTATAAGGCTTACAATACTGACGCATCCGAAATAGGAAGCACAGAAATGAGGTGCGGGAATCAGGGAGGCAAACCCCAGAATCGTCCAGAAAATCAGAGGTACACAAATCCAGTGAATGAACTTGTTGGTAGGATTTCTATGGCTTTTACTGTATTCGGCAAATAATAGATCAACCTTTCTCATACTGACAGAAAATTGGATTGATGCTAAAATAATAAAATTTTGTAATCACTGGTAAGATTGCTTACATTTGCCCTATGTCTGCCTTAGAAAAGTTCGGAGTTGATATTTTTACGGAACGTAATATTTTCGAGCGAATAGCCGTTGGTAAGCCTTTTCGTCCCGATAATCCTGCTTTTATCTTTATTAAATCCGGAACCATAAAACTCCGCCAGCATTTCAGTGATCTGGAAGTTTCTGCCAATATGTTTATGGTAACCGACCCCCAAACCATCTATGAAGTGGTGGGAGTGACGGGTGACTTTCAGTCAAGGATGGTCTCCTATAAAAGGGAATTTATTTCAGCATTATCATTAAAGTTTAACCGCCTGATTACCTATCGGTATTTCAGACAGCAGATGAATAAAGGGGTGCCTTTTCCTGAAGATGAAATGGAAGTAGTCTGGAAAAGTGTTAACTTCCTGAAGTATATCCTGGATTCTGATACCGATATGCTCTATAAGAAAGAAATGGTGGAACATCTTTTCTCTGTTTTCTGTTATCAGATGGCGGGAATCATCTCAAAAGAAGACAACAGTTCTATGAATCAGATGTCCAGGCAGGAAGAAATTGTATTTGTATTTCTTACCGATCTTGCTGAACATCATCTTACAGAAAGAACAGTTGAGTTTTATGCCGAAAGGCAGTCAATTACAACCAGACATCTTTCTTCTGTTGTAAAGACCATCACAGGTAAATCTGCAAGTCAGATCATTGCTTTAATTGTCATTAATGAAGCTAAAGTTCTCTTAAACTCTTCCAACAAACCGGTGTCGGAGATTTCATCTATCCTTGGCTTCAGTGATCAATACTCATTTTCTCACTTTTTCAAGAAACATCTGGAAGTAAGTCCTACACAATACAGACATCAGTTCGAAAATTAAAATCTTACATTTGAACATCTTTTTCCAAAATCAAACATTTGATTGATTTTGTTGTTGACCTAACTTTGCATCTGTAAAACAAGGTAAAATGACAAAGAAAATAAAAACAGCACTATCACTTTTGATAGCAGCTTTTCCTGAGCTGTTTTTTTCACAACAGATCAGGCAGATGACCGCAGATGAGGTGGCGGAACTCGCTGTTCAGAATCATCAGCAGCTCAAAGTTTCCGCTCAGAATATTGATATCGCAAAACAGAATACCCATGTTGCAA
>NZ_JAPNUF010000009.1:0-454854 GCF_036631475.1 Chryseobacterium sp. 1B4 | reverse complement strand
GTCTGTAATAAAAACTTCAACCTTTAGGTTTTTGTCAAAAGTGTGGAAAATGATTTCTGCCAGCTCAACACCTGCAAGAATACAGTCCTGTTTTACCAAAAGCTTTGCACTCTGTACAAGATCCTGTGGAATAGTAGACAGGGTAGAGTGATCTCCATCCTGAATATCCTCTTCAAGAGCGTTTTTTATAAATGTCTTTAATGTTTTATCTGTAACGTAGCTTGGTCTTTTCATTATGTTTTGCTTTAGGCTAAATCTTTATTATAAAATGCTCCCTTATTCTCCTTCATTTCCATAGATTGGGTAATAATGAGGTGTGCAACGGTTGTTAAGTTTCTTAATTCTGACAATTGCGGGGAAAGTATAGAGTAGTGGTATATTTCATCAACGGCAGCGGCAATCTCCTGGTGTTTTTGCAGAGCCATATTCAAACGTCGGTTGCTCCTTACAATACCTACCAGATCACTCATCATTTCCTGAAGCTGTTTTCTCAGATAACTGATAATGACCATTTCATCCATAATTTTCATTCCTTCTTCATTCCATTCAGGAACGGCTTTCAGATCATCGAAGTTGAAGTTGTTTTCATTCAGGAGATCTACAGTTTTCATAGCAGCATTGTGGCCGAAAACCAAACCTTCAAGAAGTGAATTTGAAGCAAGTCTGTTGGCGCCATGAAGTCCTGAGTTGGTGCATTCTCCTACGGCAAAAAGGTTTCTGATGGAAGACTGCCCGTCCCTGTCTACTTCAATGCCCCCCATCAAATAGTGACAGGCGGGAACAACAGGAATCAGCTGAGTGAATGGATCAATTCCTTCGTCTTTGCATTTTTTATAAATATTAGGGAAATGTTCTAAGAATTTTTCATGGTTCATTTCCTTGCAATCCAGGCCAACAAATTCATCGCCGGTAATTTTCATTTCAGCGTCAATGGCTCTTGCAACAATGTCTCTGGATGCCAACTCTTCACGTTCATCATATTTATGCATGAACTTTTCACCTTTTTGGTTCTTAATTTGGCCCCGTCTCCACGTACTGCTTCTGAAATTAAAAACAGCATTCCGTCCATTTTGCTGTATAAGGCTGTTGGATGGAACTGGTAGTACTGCATATTGGAAACCTTTCCTTTGGCACGGGCTACAAAGGCAATTCCGTCTCCTGTTGCAATCGTAGGATTGGTGGTGTTTTTATAAACATGTCCGGCACCTCCTGTGGCTGCCAGTGTTATTTTAGAAGTAATTTTTTGATGGTTTTGGATTTTTCATCCAGAATGTAAGCGCCATAACAGTGGATGTCACCTTCATTAAGTTCTTTTCCCGGGACATGGTGCTGTGTAATGATGTCAATGACATAGTGATGATCCAAAATTTCAATATTCGGGCTGTTATTGGCTGTTTCAAAGAGCTCTTTCGATTTCAAAACCTGTGATATCTTTATGATGGACGATTCTGTTTTCAGTATGGCCTCCTTCTCTTCCTAAAGCGAATTTGCCGTTCTTCATATCAAACTGTGCACCCCATTCAACAATTTCATTAAATCTCGCCGGAGCTTCTCTTACTACCATTTCCACGACATCGCGTTTGTTTTCTCCGTCGCCGGCACGCATTGTATCATCAATATGCTTTTGGAAATTGTCATTCTGAAAATCTGTAACGACAGCGAGACCGCCCTGTGCATATTTGGTGTTGCTTTCGTCCTCGTCAGACTTGGTTACAATAATGATTTTGGCATCAGGGAGCTGTTCAGAAACTTTAATGGCATAGGAAAGTCCGGAAATGCCGGAACCGATTACTAATACATCCGCTTTTATCATATGCTGGCTTTAGGTACAATCGTTTAAAATATTAAATAAATTTAAACAATTTTTCGTTTGGTTTTCTTACTTTTTTCATGTGCTGGAAATGGTCTTCTTCAGAACGGTAGCCTAAAGCGAGGGTAACGGTTACTTTTTCTGTTTCAGGATTGATATCCAGAATTTCTTCTATAAGATCCTGGCGGAAGCCTTCCATGGGACATGAGTCTATATTTTCAATAGCAGCGGCATACATAAGATTGGCCAATACTATATAGGACTGCTTTTCCGCCCAGTTGAAAATTTCATCATGTGTTTTCTGGTTGATATGCTGATTAATGCTGTTTCTGAAGGGATCCAGTTTTTCAATGGGAGTGTCCCGTACTTCAGAAATATGATTAAAATAACCACGGATATAATTCTCTTCAATCGTTTTCTTTGAAATAATAGCAATAAGATGAGAACAGGTGGAAATCTGTGATGGATTATAGAAGGCAGGAATCAGTTTCTGTTTCATCTCCTCACTCTCAACAACGATAATCTTATAGGGCTGAAGTCCCAGTGAACTGGCAGACAGCTTTCCTGACTCAAGAATGTTGTGAAGAGTTTCCTGAGGAATAATCTGATGATTGAATTTTTTTACAGAATATCTTCTGCTTAAAGCTTCCAAATAATTCATAGGACAAATTTAAGAATTGAATATGAATAAAGAGTCTTTAAAATGAAATATCTCCTTTCCGTTAATGCAAAAAATCACCCCGGCCAGCGGAGTGATTCTTTTGATGTGTTGGAAAGTGTAATTATTCTCTGTTCTTTACAACAATCCAGCCTGAGAATTTTATCGGAGTACTGTTTTTATTATTTTCATTCCATGAAATAGAATACCAGTAATTTCCTGTAGGAACTTTTTTGCTTCCGTTGGTGGTTCCTGTCCATTTGTAACCATTGGTTTTATCTGCCTGGAACATTTTGTAACCATATCTGTCGAAAATTGCTATTTCCAGATTCTGTTTATTGGCAAGCGCTGAATAATCAATAAAATCATTCTTGCCGTCATCATTTGGAGTAATTACATTGATCAGATTAGGTACTGTGATATTGACTTCAACAGGGAGACAGTTATAGCCATCTCTTACATATACTTTTGCCTCTCCTCTTGCAATATTGGTAAAGACATTGGAATCCTGCCAGTTGATATTATCCATTGAATACTGGTACGGAGGAGTTCCGCCATTGGCATATACCGTTACAGTGCTTCCTGCGATATCAATCGTGGTAATAACGGGATTATCGGAAGGATATACCGTTACCTTTTGTGTCACAATACAATCGCCTGTTTTAAGTTTTACCCAATAAGTGCCTACTCCTACATTCTTGATAGACTGTGTGGTAGCTCCTGTGCTCCATTCGTAGCTTTTGAAACCTGCTCCTGCATCTAAAGTGGTTGTGTTTTCTATACAAATTGTTTTGTCAAGTAAAGCTGTTGAGTAAACAGGCGGTATTACGGTTAACGTAACTTTAGCAATAGAATAGCAGCCGTTTGCACTGAATACTTTAATATAGGCAACTCCATTAGGCGCAATGTATGCTGCAGGAGTGGAGATTGCATTAGTTCCACTGATAGCATCAGTCAATGAAGGGTAATATTCTTTTGTGAGTCCACCCTGTGAAACGACGGCTCCTACGAGATTAAAGGATGCCATAGACGGATTGCTTTCAATAAAACACGATTTGATTTCAATATCATTGACAACCACAACAGGGTAAATATTCAATGTAATTTTAGCTGTACTTACACAGCCCTGAGGAGTAGTTACCTTTACGTATATTGTTGCTGCTGCAGATGCGTAAGCAGAGGGATTTGTAATCTGGTTCGTCCCATTATTCAGATCATATAGAGTGGGATAGAATTCCTTGGTAACTCCTGCAACAGTGGTTACGGCAGCTGTGTTGAGGTCAAAGGTTGCAGTCCCTGCATTGTTGTTATTACATCCGGTAAGACTGGCATCTGTTGCTGCAAATGGAGTAGGATTCAGCTGGATGACTCCGTCGCCGTTATCACAAAGAGTAGAAGTAGGGTCTTTGACAACTACTTTGATTGTGGTATTTCCTGAATACTGAAAGTTTGTAGGATTGGCAATGGGAGTAGAGCTTCCCAGTAAATAATAAGTGAAAATATAGTTACCAGGATTATTTACAAATTGAGAATTGTAAGAAGTAAGGTCTACAACACCATTTCCAGTAGCTGGATTCGTACATACGAACGGTGTTACGGTATTGCTTAAGATAGGAACTTTATCCACAAATACTTTAACATTTTTAATGGAATGTCTTGCGCTGGCGCCTCCGGTTGCTGCAGAGAAACCGAAATATCCCTGTGACATTCCCACAGCGCCTCCGGAAGGAGCAAAAGACTGATCTACAATAAGAACACCATTTATTCTTACTTTGATAATCCAGTTGGTAGGATTGGTAAGGTCTGTTTCTCCGTTTACTTCAACGTGTCTGTAAGTATCTCCTACAAACGGCTGCGTTGCAATAAGATCCGGAGAGTGGAATGTGCTTCCCGGAGTCGTGTTGTACTCAATATTGTTACCCGCTGTATTGTTGGTGCCATAAAGAATATGAACTTTACTCATCTGCCCTTCAGTTGTATTGTTGAAGATATCAAAACCAACCATAAGCCCTGAAGCATTGGCCGGAATACCTAGTCCTCCTCCTGAAACGAATCCTGTTGGCGGATTGGCAAGATACCAGAAAGTAAAGCCGTCTCCTCTTCCAAACTGTGCGGTTCCGTTTCCATCGATTCTGAAATCGAATTCCACCTTCCATTTATCACAGTAGCTCAGGGTGATTGGAGTGGATAGTTTTATAGCGCCGTATCTGCTGGTCTGATCACTTGTAAGCCTTACAAAATCTCCGCTTACCACAGCATCAGAAACCAGGTCCCAGCCGGTCGTATTTACAGGGTTTCCGGTCAATTGGTAAGTCTGTGAAAATAATCTTCCCGGAAGACAGAGTAAGATAGTCAAAAATAAAATGAGTATATCTTTTTTCATAGTGGATGGATTATAATGTTATTTGTTCTTGGATATAAATTGTTTTTTTTTTATGTTTATATTGCTAACGAAAGCAATGTCTGGTTTCAGTTTTGGATTGAATATAGCCTGCTTTTAATACCGAAACTACCCCCAAGGAGGTAGTTTCAGATGTTCAATTATTCTCTGTTTTTTACCAATACCCAGCCTGAGTATTTGGTTTCAGTATTGTCTTTGTTGTTTTCGTTCCATGAGATGGTGTACCAGTAAGTACCTGTGAGGACTTTTTTACCGGAAGCAGTTCCGTCCCATGTGAAGTTTCTCATTTTCCCTGCCTCATAAAGTTTGTTGCCATATCTGTCATAAACAATGAACAGCAGGTTTTTCTTGTAGGCAAGTGCCGAGTAGTCAATAAAGTCGTTTACATTGTCGCCGTTCGGAGTGATGGCATTGATAAGGTTAGGTACTGTAATCTGAACTTCAACAGGTGTACAGTTATAAACATCTTTTACATAAACTCTTACCTCTCCTCTTGCAAGGCCTGTGAATATATTGCTGGTCTGCCAGTTAACTCCGTCCACAGAAAACTGATAAGGAGGGGTTCCGCCAGCTACATTTACAGTTATTGTGTTATTGTCAATATTGATGCTGGAGATTACAGGGTTTGCAGATGCTTTTACATTGACAATCTGTGTGGTAATACAGTTGCCGGTTTTAAGTTTTACCCAATAAGGCCCTACGCCTACATCCTTAATAGATGAGGTTGTAGCTCCGGTGCTCCATTCATAACCATCGAATCCGGGACCTGCATCCAGATCTGTTTTTTCACCAATACAAATGATTTTGTCTTTCAGAACAGAAGATGTTACAGGAGGTAATACGATAAGGTTGATTTTAGCAATATTATAGCATCCGTTGGCATCTGTTACTTTTGCATACACGGCAGTACTTGTTGATAAATACTGAAGGGGATTCATGATCTCATTGGTTCCGTCTAAAGCGTTTGCTATTGAGGTATAATATTTTTTGCGGCCCCTGTTCCCAGAGTGGTCACATCCGCAGCAGTCAGGTTAAAAATAGCGCTGTTAATATTATTTTCAATGAAACAAGATCTCAGGGTAGCTTCTTTCACAGGGGTGTCAGGGTAAAATGCCAGTGTGATTTTTGCCGTACCTGTACATCCCTGAGGGGTAGTTACTTTTACATAAACAACTCCCGGTGCAGCTATATAATTGGTTGGATTTTGAATCTCATTACTATCGGCATTGAGATCTGCTAACGTTTTATAATATTTTTTAGTGACACCGGGAACATCAGTGACATTCGCCGTATTCAGGTTGAAAGCAGCGGTTCCGGCTTTATTGTTATTACATGCCGTAATGGTTTTGTCTTCGGCTTTAAAAGGAGCGAGAACCAGTAATATTTTCCCATCCGGATTATCACAAAGGAGTCCTGCATTATCTTTAACAACAACGGTAACGGTTGTGTTGGCATTAAACTGATAATTGGCAGGGTTCGCAATAGGCGTTGAGCTTCCAAAAGGATAGTAAGTGAATGTATAATTGGAAGGATTGCTGACAAACTGCGAATTAAATGAAGTCAGGTTTACAGAGCCATATCCGGTAGTGGGATTAGGGCAGAAAGACTGAGTTGCTGAATTCTGTAAAATAGGAACTTTATCCGTATAAATTTTTACATTTTTAATAGAGTGTCTTGATCTTGCCCCTCCTGTAGACGCTGAAAATCCAAAATATCCGACAGTCATTGCAGCTGCTGTTCCGGAGGGGGCAAAAGACTGATTGCAGATTACATTACCGTCTATTGTTATTTTTATGATCCAGCTGGTAGGGGCAGCAGGATCTACCTGTGCTGTTACTTCAACATGCTTAAAGGTAGTTCCCTGAAAAGGCTGCGTAGTATTTAAATCCGGTGAGTGAAAAGAACTTCCGGGAACATTGAAAAATTCAACGTTATTGGAGTCTGTTGTGTTTTGAACCTGTCCGTAAGCAACATGAACCTTGCTCATTGTAGCAGTAGTGGTATTGTTGTAAGTATCAAGCCCTACGATAAGACCAACTGCATTCTGAGAAACTCCAAGTCCGGAGCCTAATACGCTGGCAACAGGCGGATTGGCAAGATACCAGAAAGCGATTCCATCTCCGTTGGAGGTTTGGTTGGAATCCATTCTGAAATCAAATTCCACCCTCCATTTGTCACAATATTTTAAATTGATAGGATCATTCAGCCTGATGGAGCCGGATTGGTTGTTGGTATCCGGAGTAAGCTGAATAAAATCTGTGTTTACCTGGGTGGGAGAAACCATTGTCCAGCCGGTAGTCGTTACCGGGTTTCCGACAAGCTGATAAGTCTGGGCAAAGGACTTCCCGGCTATACAGAGTAAAAGAACAGATAAATACAATAATAGATTTTTATTCATTTATAATGGGACTTATTTTAATATGTAAAGATATTAAATCCCAATCAATTAATATGTATTTAATGTTAATTTTGCTAAAATTTTAATAATTTTTTAAATATTTATCGCTTATTATGATATAATGGTGAATATTATAGTAGTGATTACGTATTTGTATTAATTCAATTAAAATAAGGAATTATTATCCAGGCTCTCAAAATAAGTATCAATTTCGAGATCGGAAGAATTGGCTGCTGCAACCGCTAATTTATCACAAAGCTCGTTTTCAAAGTGCCCGGCATGGCCTTTTATCCAGTGCATTCTGGGGTTGTGTTTATTGTAAAGTTCAACAAATTTTTTCCAGAGGTCGGGGTTTTTTACATTTTTCCATCCTCTTTTGATCCAACCTGCAATCCAGTTCTGATTGATCGCATCAGATACGTATTTGCTGTCTGTGTAGACATGGATCTCATTTTCTGTTGATTTCAGTTTTTCCAATGCCGTGATGACAGCCAGAAGCTCCATTCTGTTGTTGGTGGTTTTCCGAAAACCTCTTGAAAATGTTTTCTGGTAATTTTTTTCCGGAACCCGCATGAGAATTCCGTATCCGCCTTTTCCCGGATTTCCGCTGCAAGCCCCATCGGTATAAATTTCGATTCTCAAATCTGCTTTTTAAAATTGATTTATTGACAGTACATTAAACTGATCTGGTTTGAATTTAGCCCTCCTTAAAACGGAAAGTCATCATCATCGTCGAAATCATTCATTGATGACCCCGAAAGTTTCGAACTGTCCGGAAGATCAAATGCCGCTCCTGGCTGAATCGTAGTTTTGATCCTGTCAAATCCGCTTGGCTCCCCGAAATTGGAAGGATATCCTCCTCCGGCACCGCCATCAAATGCTGCTTCTATATCACCGAATTTTGCAAAATGTTTTAGGAATGATAATCTGACATCTGCCGTAGCACCATTTCTGTGTTTTGCAATAATAAGCTCAGCCTGGTTTTCAGTAGAAGTCTCCTGTCCTTCTTCATCATTATCCCAAACAGAAATTTTATAATATTCCGGTCTGAAGATGAAAGATACAATATCCGCATCCTGCTCAATCGCTCCGGATTCCCTCAAATCTGAGAGCTGAGGTCTTTTCCCCGGACGGGCTTCCACACTTCTTGAAAGCTGGGAAAGAGCAATCACAGGTACATTAAGTTCTTTTGCAATCGCTTTTAATGAACGTGAAATCATGGAGATTTCCTGTTCACGGTTTCCGACTCCTTTACCGCCTCCTCCGGCAGTCATCAGCTGAAGATAGTCGACCATGATAAGCCTTACGCCATGCTGCATTACCAGTCTTCGGCACTTCGCACGGAAATCAAATATCGAAAGGGAAGGAGTTTCATCAATATATAAAGGAGCGTTTTCCAGTTCAGATACGTTGGAGAACAGTCTTTGCCATTCTTCATCATCCAGTGTTCCTTTTCTTAACTTCTCTGAGGAGATTCTTGTTTCGGAAGCAATCATTCTGGTGATAAGCTGTACGGATGCCATCTCGAGAGAGAACAGCGCCATAGGGATTTTGTGGCCTACAGCAATATTTCTTGCCATGGAAAGAAGAAATGCCGTTTTACCCATCGCCGGACGGGCTGCAATAATGATGAGGTCAGAGTTCTGCCATCCACCGGTTTCCTTATCCACATCTCTGAAACCTGATGGAACTCCTGAAAGCCCCTGCTTATCTTTTAAAGATTTAATGGTATCAATAGCCTGCTTTACCAATGAATTGGCAGTGTCGAATCCCTTCTTAATCGTTCCGTTAGTGATCTCGAAGAAAGATTGTTCTGCCTTGTCCAGAAGTTCAAAAACATCTGTTGACTCTTTGTAGGAAGAATCAATAACGTTGGCAGAAACGTTGATAAGGCTTCTTAAAATATATTTTTCAAGAATAACACGTACATGGTATTCAATATGAGCAGATGAGCTTACTCCCATTGTAAGGTCAATGATGTAATGATCTCCACCTGCCTGACTCAGCTTATCTTCTTTTTTAAATCCTGAATAATCGTCATTAAGTCTACCGGGTGGTTGCCTTCATAAAGTTTCAGGATAGTGGAAAAGATGACCTGATGTCTGGGGTCATAAAATACCTCCGGAGTAAGGAGGTCAATGGAATGATCAAGACCTTTTTTGTCAATCAAAAAAGTTCCGATAACAAGTCTTTCAAAGTCCACTGCATTGGGAGGCATTTTTCCATCCGCAATAGACAATTCTTTTGCAAAGTTTCCGTGTGTCAGGGATGATAATGTTTCTTTCTGCGCCATGGTGCAAAGATAGTTTATTTAAAAAATAATTAAAAAATAGTATTCAACAAATTATTAGCAGTCTTTCGGAAAATGCTGTAAACAGGAGCTTGAATCTGTTGATAAAAAAATCACCTCAGAACTGAGGTGATTTTATAAAATAGATTTAGGAGAACTTATTCTCTGTTTTTTACCAATACCCATCCTGAATATTTGGTTTCGGTATTGTTTTTATCATTTTCATTCCATGAGATCGTGTACCAGTAAGTTCCGGTTGGAATTTTCTTACCGAAGGCTGTTCCGTCCCAGGTAAAGTTTCTCATTTTATTAGCTTCATGAAGTTTGTTTCCATATCTGTCATACACAATGAAGATAAGGTTCTTCTTGTATGCTAATGCTGAGTAGTCGATTACATCATTTACATTATCTCCGTTTGGTGTGATGGCGTTAATAAGGTTAGGAACCGTCACAGTCACCTGAATAGGAGTACAGTTGTAAGTATCCTTTACATATATTGTATTTTCACCTCTTGGAAGTCCTGTGAATATATTGGAATCCTGCCATGTAACACCATCTACAGAATATTTGTAAGGAGGAACTCCGCCCGTAGCTGTTACAGTGATGTTGTTGTTGGTAATTTCTATTCCTGAAATTACCGGCTGAAGGCTTGGGTGCACACGTACTTCCTGAAGTGTAAAACATTTCCCGGTCTGAAGTTTTACCCAATAAGCACCAACTCCCACGTTGCTGATAGACTGTGTCGTTTCACCTGTGCTCCATTCGTAGCTTACAAATCCAGGTCCTGCATCCAAAGTGGTTTTGGCCTCTGCACAAATCGTTTTGTCTTTTAGTACAGCTGATTTTACCGGAGGTAATACCACCAGTTCTATCTTGGCAATTGAATAACATTGTTTGTCATTGTCTACTCTTACATATACCGTTTTGCTTTCTGAAAGATAATTTAATGCTCCTACAATAGGATTTGTCTGAGCTTTAGCATCGGCTATCGAGGTATAATATTTAATAATAGTTCCTGTAGGAGTTGGAACAGCTACCCCGATATCAGCTTTGGAAAGATCAAATGTTGAACGGGTAACATCGTTTTCAATATAACAGTTTTGAAGTACAGCATCTTTCAATACAACCGTTGGATAGAATAACAATCTGATCGTAGTAGTTGCAATACAACCGAAGTTGGAAACAACTTTTGCATATATGGTTGTTTCGGCGGAAACGTAGTTGGCAGGATCAGTAATTTCATTGATATCTGCGTTCATATCGGCAACCGTAGTATAATATTTAATTGTTGCCCCGGAGCCTCCGAATATATTGGCTGTTGTTAAATTGTATTTTGCGGTACCGGCTCCATTGTTGTTACAGGAGTATAAAGTGGCCGAATTGGCTGTGATGCCGGCATTGACAAACTTGAACTTCCCGGTAATAAAGCATCCGTTGATAGGGTTATTCGGATTGCTTGGATCGTGGTATACAATTCGGTAATAGTATGTTGTTGTTCCGTCTACAGTAGTTACTGTAAGAGGGTTGGCGCCTGTAAGGGCGTCGTTGGTTGTTTTGTGATAAGTAACGGAGAAGTTGGAACTGTTACCGTTAATAATGGATGCCGTCAGTGTTGTAAAATCAAACTGAGTTGGTAATGAACAAACCATCACCTGGCTTGGATCATTAGGATTCGCTCCCGGAATTCCCGGAGTGATAAATGGGTTAGGGGAAAGTACAGGATCGTTAAATGCAGAACTTAAGCTTGCCGTACCTGTCCATTCTAAAGAAAAACCATTAACGGATCTGCTGAAGTTGTCAATAACCAGATAATAGGTCTGGCCTACCAGTACGTTCATATAAGGACTCCATTTTCCATTGTTCATACTTGCTGTGGTACCAGGAGGGTTGGTAGGGAATACTGCAGGGGGAGCAAGAGCAAGATCCAGTCCTGTGTCTCCCGGAGTACCGCTGTAATTACATCTTATTGGCTGTATGAAAACATGATTTGCGTCCTGTAAAGAAGCACAGCCGTTTGTAGTAGGGCCATAGACTGCGAAATCGTAATCATCGTCCTGGTCGTTAGGTTTTATTGTAAACGCAAGTGTACCTGGTGTAGACACAGTGAAGGTATACCAAACAGTATATCTTTCATTGGTACTAAGGCAGCCTCCGTGTTGATTAAGAATTTCTATGATGCTCCCCGGGCCAGAAGGGGTATAAGAAATGTCAGAGTTACCACAGATAGGGATTGCTGTGACACAGTCTGACTGTGAATAGGCCATTTGAGCTATCAATAAAATAAAAAGAAGTAATATTTTTTTCATTGTTAAAACTATTTTCGTTAAACAAGTTATAAAATCAATAAATTTTTATCATTATTTGTAAAGAAAAAGCCGCCAAAGCGGCTTTTTATGTAAAGGATTATTCTCTGTTTTTTACCACAATCCAACCTGAAAACTTGAAAGGAGTGTTCTTTTTATCATTCTCATTCCAGGTTACAGAATACCAGTATGTACCTGTTGGTATCTTTTTCCCTGCAATCGTTCCGTCCCATTTGTAACCGTTTGATTTGTCTCCCTGGTGGATTTTTGTTCCGTATCTGTCAAAGATACTCAAAATAAGATTTTGTTTGTCTGCCATAGCGGAATAATCTACAACATCATTCACACCGTCGCCATTAGGCGTAATCATATTGATAAGGTTTGGAACCACTACAGTCACTTCAATAGGCTCACAGTCATAAGCATCTTTTACATATACTTTATAAGTGCCTCTGGCAATATTGGTGAAGGTATTGGAATTCTGCCATGTGATTTTATCCATTGAGTACTGATAATCCGGTGTTCCTCCGATAACATTTATTGTAAGAGTTGTATTGGAAACATCAACACCGTTTACGACAGGTTGTTCAGAAGGATATACAGTAACTTTCTGCGTTGCGATACATTCTCCTGTTTTCAGTTTTACCCAGTAAACCCCTACTCCTACATCTTTGATAGACTGGGTAGTAGCTCCTGTGCTCCACTCGTAGCTGTTGAATCCTGGTCCCGCATCTAAAGTTGTGGTGTCCTCCATACAGATGATTTTGTCTTTCAGAACACTTGATGTTACAGGAGGAATTACTGTTAAGGTAATTTTTGCAACGGTATAGCATCCTCGTGTGTCTGATACTCTAACATATACAAATCCATTCGGTGCTATATAATTATTGAATCCTAAAATTTCGTTTGTTGCATCTATTGCATCTGTCAGTGACGGGAAATATCTCTTGGTAGTGGTTCCCGTAGGGCTTGTCACCGGTGCATTTGCAAGATTGAATAAAGCAGTGGACGGGTTGGATTCTATAAAACAAGATCTTAATGAAGCATCTGTTGCTGTAACCAGAGGATAGAATTTAAGAGTAATTTCTGCAGATGCTGTACATCCAAATTCGTTGATTGCTTTTACAAAAACTGACCCTTCTGCCGAAACAAACATGTAAGGATTGGTAATCTCATTGGTTCCGTTATTAAGATCATACATAGAAGGATAATACTTTAATATATGGTTAGGAGCAGCTCCTACAGTTGCTGTAGATAGATCATACATTGCAGTCCCTGAATTATTGTTGCTGCAAGAGGTAAGTGTGGCAGGGTTTAGCGTGAATGATTTATCAAGAAATTTGATCTGTCCATATTCTCTGCACTGGTTTAAGAAGCTGGTCGGGCTGTTTGGATCAACATAGCTGATTGCATAAGTATAAGTGGTAGCTACATTAATGTTCGTAGGCGCAGTAATTGCGTTTGTATCGTCTAATGCATCTGTTGCTGAAGCATAATATTTTACTACAAAATTAGGGTTGCCATTTAAGATCTGGGAGGAAAATGTAGAAAAATCATAGTTGACAATTTTTCCGCATACCGGGATCTCTCCGTTCTGCGTAGGGCCAGGCTGTAAAAACGGATGTGGCTGATAAACCTGTGCCGAATTATGGTCAAACGGAGTAAGAAGCTTAGCTGTTCCTCCAAAAGTTAACGTAAATGGGGCAATTTGCGGAGAATAATTATTCAAAAGAAGATGGTAAACCTGCCCCGGGAGGACATCAATATATTTTACAAAACCATCACCAGTTGATGGTTCACTTGTATCCGTAGAAGTCATATTAAGCCCGGTAGGGTTGACGATGCTTATATTAACACCAGCATAAGAACATCTCAATGGAGTGGCTGTTGTATTGGCACAGTTATGATTGGGGCCATAAAGGGCAAAATCATAATCAATACCTACGGCATTGGGGCCTGTAGGAGTTACTACAAAAGTAAGTGTTCCGGCTGTTTCTATGCTGAAAGTAAGCCATATGGAATTACTCTCTCCGGAAGGGCCCAGACAGCCTACCTGACCTTCTTTTACATTCCCCCAGCTGTTAGGAGTGAGAGAAATGGCGGCATCACTGCATATCGGTATGGCAGTAGCACAGTCCTGCTGTGCAAAAGCCATTTGAGCTAAAAAAAATAGAAAAACGAGTAGATATTTTTTCATGTTGATCATTTTAATTTTTTATCTTCAGGTTATTGGAAAGGTATCAGCTGCTTTCCCCATGTTGGAGATTTACTGTCTGAAGAGGGGTTGGAGAATTCGCTTAAAGCTTTACGGTATAAAATGTCGGCATTGGATTTATCACCTGATTTTTCTTTGATTTTTGCCTGAAGAACGGCCAGTCTCGGATTGTTTACAGAGTTGGCTTCCGCTTTTGCTATACTTTGAGAGATGATATCCTGGTCCGGCTGGCTGCTTTGGGAGCTATCGATCTGAATTTTCTGAACATATAGTAACCCTAGCAATATGTTGATCTCAGCATTGTCTCTTTGTACAGTCCATGCTCCTGCTGCTATTTTTCTGGCTAAAGCATTGTCATCCATAAGGCTTGCTCCGGCTGATTTCTTCAGCAGGGTTTCATTCTTAAGATATAAAGCGACAGCGGCATAATAACTGGACTGCCATGTTTCTGACGTTTTTGCTCCAGAAAATTTATTGAAAAGATTATCGTAATCATTGGCTGTTTTGGAAGCGTTGAGCTGCAAAACAGCTTGGGTTAACGCTTTATCAGAGAAAGTCTGGGCTTCTGCCCAATAATTTACAATGAGAAAGCTCATAATTAGTAAAAGTTTAGTCATAGGGGATAGTTTATGAAGCAAATATAAAAAATTATTAACGTTAAATTAAAGATTTTGAGATATATTTAATCAAAGTAATGTATTGGTTTTAAATGTTGTATTTTATTCTTGAGATTGAATTATGCAGACATCGTAAAGATATTGGTGGTTTTGATGAATTTTTGAGATCGAATTCTTTTATTGGATTAAAAAAAACAGCTGTAAAATAAAAATCAGAATAGAAAACGTTCTATTCTGATTTTAAGTATTTCGGATTCTGATTTTTTGTATATCAGAATTTTAAAACAATTGATAAACAATATATTAATATTGCATTTTCCTCAGTTTGGGATTAGTGCTTCCCACTACCAATGCAACCAGGACGGTCATACATCCTCCAAATACGACAGAGCGCACAACCCCCAGTAATTTAGCCATAAGACCGCTTTCAAACTGTCCCATTTCATTGCTGGACATGATGAAAATCGAATTCACACTCAGAACACGGCCTCTTATATGATCAGGCGTTTTAAGCTGCACAATGGTGCCGCGGATAACAACGGAAATCCCATCCAGCATGCCGCTCATCACCAGGAACATAAAAGACAGCCAGTATATTTTGGACAGGCCAAATCCAATGATGCAAAGCCCGAATCCGGTAACAACAGCAAGAAGGATCTTTCCTTGGTTTTTTCTAAGCGGAACAATAGATAAAATAGTAATGATACACATAGAACCGATATCTGAGGCTGCATTCAGCAATCCGAAGCCTTCCGCTCCTGACTTTAAAATATCTGTGGCAAATACCGGGATCATAGCCACTGCCCCTCCAAAAAGGACGGCAAACATATCAAGGCATAGTGCTCCCAGGATTTCTTTGGTTTTAAAGATATAAGAAATTCCTTCACGCATACTTTCCACAACATTTACTGTTTCTTTTTTGTATTCCGAATGCTGTTTATGAAGCTGCCAGAAAAATAATGAAGCGACAAATATTAATGATAAAATAGCAACCAGGGTCCATTTTACTCCGATAAATCCGATAAGGACACCACCAATAGCATGCCCGCAGACAGAAGATATCAGGAACGTGGCCTGGTTCAGAGTTACTGCATTCGGAAGATTTTCCTTCTTTACAATTTTTGGAATCATGGAAGGAACAATAGGGCCGATAAAAGCTCTTGCGATCCCTGTAAAAAATATAACGCCATAAATAAAATAAGTGATCTGATGGCCGGTAAAATGCATTTCCACATTAAAAAATGCAGGAATCAGAAGAAGCCCGATCAGAAAAATATAAGCATAGTTGCAAATGAGAAGCAGTCTCTTTTTCTCATTCATATCGATAACATGCCCTGCATACAGCGCGCAGCTTACGGCAGGAATTACTTCTGAAAGACCGATAAGGCCGATGGAAAAAGGATCTTTTGTTAACTGATATACCCACCATCCCAATAAAGTGGCAAGCATTCTGAAAGCTAAAACAATAAAAAATCTCCCGGTGAGAAGATTTCTGAACTCAACATTTTGTAATGTTTGTAACGGGGTAAAGGAAATCATGAACAAAAATAGCCCTAAAAATTTATTTAGGACTATTCATATGTTGATTTTTAAAAGATATATTAAATATATCCCAAAAGATAAAATCTATTTTAGTCGGCTCTGGTAGAGCTCAGTACAATTGCAGCAACACCTGCAGCGCCGATAAGAGTAGCACCGGCCGCAATTCTGGCCTTTCTTCTGTCTTTTACAGCTGCTACATTTGCTTTTGGAATAATTACCTCTGTACTGTCTTTTTTACCCGCTGTACCTACAAGATTTTCACCAACGACGTTTCTGAATAAAATCGTCTGTTTCGGAGATCCGTCTCTCATGGTGACTTTGTAAATTTTTCCGGCTTCAAGATTGGAGTAATTGTTTTTTGAAATATCTTCGCTGTATTTTGTCGTAGCACAAGATGTAATAACAAATAAAGACGTTAGTAAGGATGATTTCAACAGTACAGATGCTTTCATTATTTTCTTTTAGTTTTTCAAATTTATAATTTTTTTCGAATATACGTTTCTGGAATTTAAAAAATATGATTAAAGTTTGTAAATTTCTAAGAGATCTGCAATCTTCCTGTCATTAGCCAATCTTGGAGTCTTGTTTTGGCCTCCTAATTTTCCCTGGGATTTGGCATAGTCATGAAAAGCATTCTTTTTAAGCCTTGTGATGTGCAGTTGCTGTAAAATATTTCCCGAAATCAGATCGTCATAGTACGTATTTCTTGCCCGTAGCTGCTGATCAAGCTCATTTCTGAATACATCCAAATGCTCAGGTTCCTTTTCAAACTCTATCAGCCATTCATGATAAGGAAGTCCTTCAGCCGGGTTTACCTGAGGTGCAAGATGAAACTCTGTAATCTGTGCGGGGTATTTTTCAAGGGTAGCTTTCATTGCTTCTTCCACTTCAAAAGCAATTACGTGTTCCCCAAAAGCAGAAGTGAAATGTTTGGTTCTTCCACTTACCAGAATTCTGTACGGATCTTTGCTGATAAACCTTACAACATCTCCTATGGAGTAAGCCCATAACCCGGAATTGGTGGTAAGAATCAGTGCATAATCTTTATGCAGCTCAATTTCTTTTAACGTTAATCTTCTTGCTTCAGGTTTGCCATATTCTTCCAGGGGAATAAATTCATAGAAAATTCCATGATTAGTAAGGAGCAGCAGCCCTTCTCTGGTATAATCGTCCTGAAAAGCAAAGAATCCTTCAGACGCCGGAAAGGTCTGGATGATATCTACTTTGCCTCCCAAAAGTTCTTCCATTTTATCACGATAAGGCTCGTAATTGACTCCTCCGGTGACAATAAGCTGAAGATTCGGGAAAAGCTGTTTGATCTTTTTACCATGTTTTTCGGTTAGCTTCTCAAAATACATTATCAGCCATGGCGGGATTCCGGAGATCAGCGTCATATTTTCATGTTCCGTTTCCTCTATGATTTTGTCTACCTTGGCTTCCCAGTCTTCCATGATATTGGTTTCCCAGCTTGGCAGACGGTTTTTCTGAAGATAATTGGGAATATGATGCGCTACAATGCCGGACAGTCTTCCTGTCTTTATTCCGAATACCTCTTCCAGTTCAGGGCTGCCCTGAAGAAAAATCATTTTTCCGTTTACAAAATCTGCATTGTTTTTTTTGCTGATATAATGGAAAAGAGCACTTTGCGCACCGGCAATCTGAAATGGCATTCCTTCTTTGGAAATAGGAATGTATTTAGATCCTGAAGTTGTCCCTGAAGTTTTGGCAAAATATTCAGGAGTTTCTGTCCAGAGAATATTTGCCTGGCCTTTTTTTACTCTTTCAATATAAGGTTTCAGATCTTCATAATCGGCTACAGGAACTCTGTCCTGAAATTCTTTTACAGTATGGATGTTTTCAAAATCATGCTCCCGCCCAAAAAGTGTTTTTTGAGCCGTATTCACAAGAGAAAGGAGTAAATCTTCCTGGTCTTTCTCAGCGTTTTTTTTGAAATCCTCTGCTTTTCGGACATGTTTCTTTGCCCAGATCAGTGCTGCATTTTTCTTGAAGAAGTTTAACATGGGTCAAATTTATAAATAAGTAGAGAATCTGGAATCATTTTTTATGAAGCCTCACATAAAAAAACCGATGGAACAAGTTCCACCGGCTTTTCGAAATTTGATTATGAAAATAACAACTATATGTTGATGTTATGCTTATTTGTTCTCCTTATATCTTTTATCAGGAGTACCGTCTTTTTTCAGGTGTTTGTTTTCTTTGTACCTCTTGTCCGGGGTGCCGTCTTTTTTCATTTTGGCGGCTGGTTGTGCAGGCTTCACAGCTTTTGCATCCATTGCCGGTTTGGCAGCTTTTACTTCTGCCGGTTTAGCAGCAGCCTTTACAGCAGTTGCTTTTACAGGTGGATGTGCTGTTGTGCTTTTAGCGGGAGCAGTCTGCTGGGCAGTTGCAAGTCCTAATCCAAGGATCAATGACATTGCAGATAATAATTTTTTCATAAGAATTATTGTTTGTTTTTGTTGAATAAAGATATACAAAAAGCAGGCTAGAAAATTAGGATTTTTAAACTTAACTAAAGTTTATTACAGCTTAAAAAATATTAAAACACTTCATTTACAATTAAAAAGCCTGTCTTCAATAGAGGAGACAGGCTTGCATAATATATAAATAGACAAATCTAGCGTGTACAGTTGGCTGTCCACGTTTTGCCGTCTTTTGCAAATAATATTTTTAAAGTATTGTTGTCAATTCTGATATAAGAGGTCGCAGTAGAACCAATCATCACAAGCGTATGATCTCCTTCCTGATTAAACTCTACTCCATTAATGTCCGGAATGCTGTTTGAGAAAGCAAAATTATACTTGGTGCCGCTCGCTATCTTTGTTACAAATACACTTCCGTTGTCCGTGCTGATGTTGGTAGAGCCACCGTCATTATAAGAAATCTGCCCTTTGTAGGTGCCTGCAAAAAATTCATTGTTAACAGGGTCGTCATCTTTGCTGCACGACGAAAAAGATAATGCTGTAAATACCAACAGCATCATAACTCCTAGGATTTTAATTGCTTTTTTCATAATACTATTCTTAATGTTTGGTTTTACTTAAAAGCCAAACACTGTGCCACGGAGAAAATACTTGAATTTTTTTAACATGTTATTAAATAAAATTGTAAAAAATTAAGAATAATGAACGTAAGCTATTCATTTTAAACATCACTCTTTCTGTTTTTCAAAGGAACATAAAAAATATCCGTACCTTTGTATATCATAAACGGTTTCGGAAAACTCCCGAAATCGCTTTTGTCGTTTATACCATTACTATTTATGCAGTTAAAATCCATCAATGAAAAGTTTCTTCCAGATCTTTTGCAGAAAGAATTTGGAAAAGAAATTTTTACCCAGCTAGAAAATAATCAGCATATTGCCGTAAAAGGAAGTGCCGGCTCTTCGGTTTCTATTTTTGTGGCTGAGCTTTTTTGGTCCAGAAGAAAAATATTCTTTATCTGGTAGATGATAAGGAAGATGCCTTGTATGCCAATACGGAGATGGAAGATCTTTTGGGTAAGGATAAGGTATTGTATTTTCCGGCAACCCATCTTGAACCTTATCAGGTAGAAAAAACGCAGAATGCCAATCTGGTTTTAAGAACTGAGGTTTTAAATAAAATCAATTCAGGGAGATCTCCTAAAGTTATAGTGGCATACGCTGGAGCTTTGTCTGAAAAGGTTTTGAAAAAAGAGGATTTTAAAGCAATTTCCCATCATATTAAAGTGGGGGATCAGCTGGACTTTGATTTCGTGGATGAACTGCTTAATCATTATCATTTCCAGCAGGCTGATTTTGTTTCTGAACCGGGAGAGTTTTCTGTAAGAGGCGGTATTGTAGATGTCTTTTCCTATTCGCATGAAAAACCGTATAGGATCACGTTCTTCGGTAATGAAGTGGAAAGCATTAAAACTTTTGATATTGAGACACAGCTTTCAGTAGATAAAGTGAAGGATTTCCAGTTGGTTTCCAATATGAACTTTTCAGTGACGGGAACCAGAGTGTCTTTGCTGCAGTTATTATCTCCTGAAAGCTTTGTCGTTTCTAAAAACGGAATGGTAGGAATGCAGAAGATCAGGACATTCTATGAAAAGTCCCTGGAAAAGTATGATACACTGAGTAAAGATATTGCTCACAGGACTCCGCAGGAACTTTTTATTTCTGACCAGGAGTTTCTGTTCGATTATAAAAAATTCAAAACAGTTGATTTTGGAGGAGTGATGATGGAAGGCCTGAAAGAAGTTACTGAAGTAAAAATGGACCAGCTTCCACAGCCATCTTTTCATAAAAACTTTGAATTATTGATTGAAGATATTGAGGAAAAGCAGAACAATGGATTCGATACCTGGATTTCTTTTTCAACAGAAAAACAGAAAGAAAGACTGGAGTCTATTTTTGAAGAGCTTGAACATGAGCTTCCTTTTAAAAGCTTTAAATCCGAACTTCATGAAGGATTTGTTGATAACGGGCATAAACTGATGGTCTATACGGATCACCAGATCTTTGACCGTTATCAGAGGTACAAAGCTAAAAACACTTTTGCCAAATCTGAACAGCTTACCCTGAAAGACCTCATGTCTCTGAAAATCGGAGATTATATCGCCCATATCGATCATGGAATCGGAAAATTTATGGGATTGGTAAAAGTGAATAATGACGGGAAAATCCAGGAATGTTTTAAACTGACTTATAAAAACGGAGACTTATTATATGTAAGCATTCACTCTTTACATAAAATTTCGAAGTACAACGGACCGGATGGAAGAGAGGTTGTGCTGAGCAAGCTCGGATCTCCGACCTGGAAATCTTTAAAGCAGAAAACGAAAGCGAAGGTTAAGCAGATTGCTTTTGACCTTATCAAATTATATGCCCAGAGAAAAACGGCCAAAGGTTTTGCGTATACACCCGATTCCTATCTACAGAATGAACTGGAAGCCAGCTTTATTTACGAAGATACTCCGGATCAGGAAAAAGCGACCATCGATGTAAAAAGAGATATGGAAGCTGATACGGTAATGGACAGACTTGTTTGTGGAGATGTTGGTTTCGGAAAAACGGAAGTCGCAATCCGGGCGGCATTTAAAGCGGCTACAGACGGCAAACAGGTGGCTGTGTTGGTGCCTACAACTATTCTTGCTTTCCAGCATTACAGAAGCTTTAAAGAAAGGCTTAAAGATTTCCCGGTAAATGTTGCTTATGTGAACAGGTTCAGGACGGCTAAACAGAAATCTGAGACTTTGGAAGCGTTGAAAAACGGAAAGGTAGACATTATTATTGGTACACATCAATTGGTGAGCAGTTCTGTGAAATTTAAAGATCTTGGGTTGCTGATTATTGATGAAGAGCACAAATTCGGAGTTTCAGTAAAAGATAAATTGAAAACTTTGAAGAATAATGTTGATACCCTTACCCTTACGGCAACTCCTATTCCGAGAACTTTACAGTTTTCATTAATGGCAGCAAGAGATTTATCCGTGATCAAAACACCACCGCCCAACAGGCAGCCTGTAGAGACACAGCTGATCGGATTCAATGAAGAAACCCTTCGTGATGCTGTTTCTTATGAGCTCCAGAGAGATGGACAGGTCTATTTTATCAATAACAGGATTGAAAACCTTAAAGACATTGCAGGACTTATCCAGAGGCTGGTTCCGGATGCAAGAGTGATTACGGGACATGGGCAGATGGAAGGAAAGCAGCTTGAGAAAAATGTGCTGGATTTTATGGAAGGGAAATATGATGTTCTTGTGTCTACCACCATTGTAGAAAGTGGGGTAGATGTGCCCAACGCCAATACCATTTTCATCAATGATGCACAAAGATTTGGAATGGCAGACCTGCACCAGATGAGAGGAAGGGTAGGACGCAGCAACAGGAAAGCTTTCTGCTACCTGATTACTCCTCCTTATGATATGATGACTTCCGATGCCAGAAAACGTCTGGAAGCAATAGAACAGTTTTCTGATCTTGGAAGTGGTTTTCAGATTGCAATGAAAGACCTGGAAATCCGTGGTGCCGGTGATCTGCTGGGTGCTGAGCAGAGTGGATTTATTAATGAGATGGGGTTTGAAACGTATCAGAAATTAATGCAGGAAGCATTGGAAGAACTAAAAGATGATGCTGATTTTGAAAATCTTTTTGAAAATGAAGAAGACAGACAGAAGCTTTTCAAATCTGTGAAGGATGTCAATATCGATACCGATTTGGAGCTGATGCTGCCGGATTCATATATTTCCAATACAGAAGAAAGGCTGTTATTATATCAGAAAATTGCCGAGATCAATAATGAGGCGGATCTTCATCAGTTTGAACTGGAGCTGATTGACCGTTTCGGGCCGTTACCTAAAGAAGCTGTAAATCTATTGAAGAGTGTTTCCCTGAAGTGGCTTGCGGCAGACATTGGTTTTGAAAAAATTGTCATGAAAAACGGTGTGTTTTTAGGGTACTTCCCGGGAAATCCCCAGGACAGGTTTTATCAGACTGACAGATTCAGACATATAATTAATTATCTGACCCGAAATCCTGCTGAAGCTCAGCTGAAAGAGAAGTCAGGAAAAGAGGGCAATCAGCTGATGATGAGAAAGGAAAAGGTTAAAAATGTAGATGAGGTAAATCTACTGCTGAAAGCCATTATTGAGCATAATTAAATTTTACTTTTTGTTCTTTAGGAACAAGTTTATAAAAATTGTGAAAAACGTATAAAAGCCTTAAAATTTTATACGTTTTTTTGTGATTGTTATCATGTTTTTCTTTTGTAATATTCCTGTTAAAGAGAATTACAGCCTTTTTTAAGGGTGCGAAATCACTCTTTAATGAGTAAAGAAGTTTTGTAAACTCCCGCACAGTAAGGGTTTGAGACCTTATATGCTGTTTTCTAAATATAAAAAGTGGAGTTATGTAGAAATAATTCTACTTTTATGTGTGATTAATTCTATTCTCTAATGTGTTTATTTCTATAGGTTTACCGATATATAACTGGAATTTTTTGGACTTCATTCTGTACCTTTGCAGTCCTTATTATGAAAAAATTATATATTGCTGCGCGGCTGGATTTTTATCATTCTATGCCAATGCACAGGTGGGAATCGGTACTGCTAAACCGAAGTCTGTTCTTGATGTGAACGGGAAAACCACCTTAAGAAAAGAACTTAGAGTAGGCGGGACTTCAACTCAGGCTGGTGAAGCTGGATTGAACGGCCAGGTTTTGGTTTCTCAGGGTGAGGGTTTGCCTCCTGTGTGGAAATCTTTGAATGTTTCCTTTATGGAAGAGGGGCAGTATAAGCTGATCAATTCTTATCTGTCGTCGGATCAAACGGGTATTATATCACTTACTGATGGAGTTGCAGGTGATGGCGTCTATACCAACAATGTTGGGGATAATATCACTGATATCACCAAAGGGAACTGGAAAAAATAAACGGGCTTAGCAATACTTTTACCATCAAAAACGGCAAGAACAGGCTTACGTATCAGTTTCAGACCGGCGTTGAAATGAAGGCTTCCACAGCTACTACGGTACAGAGTGTCAGATTTGCCTGCGGTGTTTTCAGAAACGGAACACTGGTAGCTGTACGTCCGGACAGAATTGCTTCCAATAACAACAGCGGAAAAGCAGGGCTTCAGGATTATATCTTTACGCTTAACTATACTGAGCAGAACGTTCCTGTAGGAGTTCATAATATTGACATTGCATGCAGAAAGATTGATACCTCAAGTGCTGCTTCGCAATTTGCGATCGGACGTAATGTACAGTCTTCAAACGGGGCTTCCAGCGCATTTACTCTGGAATCTACAATGAAAATGGATGTTATCGAATACGTGAGCTATAAAAACAACTAATGATGAAAAAACTATTATCAACGCTGCTTCTTACCATGGGCCTTTTACTGTCAGCTCAGGTAGGAATAAAAACAGAGACTCCAAAAGCCAAACTTGATGTAAACGGAGATGTTAATTTCAGAAATAAAATCGGGGTTTTTAATTCTGCTGATAACTCCGTTTTCCATGGCAATAATGACCAGCTGCTGGTTTCTCAGGGGGAAGGTTTTCCGCCGATGTGGAAATCACTTCGAATTCCTGAATACGAACCTAATAAATTTTACCTGATTTATAACAATTCATTCTCGGATGATGCAGGAATTACCTTTACTTCTTCGGAAGATTCTTCAGTAAGTCTTGCTTCCAGAGGAGGAACATTTACCCAGGGAAAACAATATAGTACGCTTACGAACTTCAAAAAAATAGACGGGCTTTCACATGTAATCAGGGTATTCAGTACTCAAAGTAAAGCGTATTTTCAGTTTGAAACTGTTGTACAGGCAGATTTTGGGGGAGCAGGAAGTACAGACAATTCAATAGATTATGCTTGTGGAATTTTTGTGGATGACAAACTGGTAAACCTGAGACAGCGAAATCTGAAGGCCATTACTACTTCATATCCTTTCCTTACCCACACCCAGATCGGGATTGTAGATAATCTTTCCAAAGGGGACCATACGGTAAGTGTTGCATGTACAAGACTAGGCTCTTATGGGGGATCAGGAAATACACTGAGTATAGGAACAAATTTATACAGCAATATCAATAAGTTTATTTCCCAGTCTTCTCTTAAAATAGACGTGTATGAAGTTCCGGAAGTATTTAACTCTATTATAAATTAAGAAGGATTATGAAAAAAATATTATTTGTTACATCTCTTTTATTAGCTGCTGCAACAAATGCCCAGGTGGGTATCAATACTCCTAATCCGACTAATATGCTGGATGTGAACGGAGATCTTAATGTTGGAAAAGAATTAAGAACTGGAGGTACTGATTTACTGAAAGGTTCTGCCGGTACAGCCGGTGATATATTGCACAATAATACGGATTTAGGTACGAATGACTGGAAAGCTATCAAAATTGCTGATGGGCAGGGGAGTATGTCTTTGTTTTCCATCAACACCGTTGCGGATAAAACCGGAATCAGCTTTTCTGGGGCCAGTGGGTCTACCAGCCCTTACAGTAATGGAGACGCTCTGACGGGAGGCTGGACTGTAATTCCCGGAACAGTAGATACGTTTTCCGTTACCAACGGTACAAACAAAGCTACTTTTTCATTCCAGACAACGGTTCAGAAGACAGGTACCAATTCTGCAAGCTTTGCCTGTGGTGTTTTTATAAATGATGCACTCAGAGCGGTGAGAACAGATGTGCTCCTGGGAGACAGCGGTGCTTATAAGATTTTTAACCTTAATGCAACCCTTACCAATCTTACCCCTCAAAATCAATATTCTGTTAAAGTAGCCTGTATAAAAAGAGCTATTGCAGGAACAGTGCTTGGAATAGGAAGAGCGGTTGACGCTACTTTCCTCAATAGCGATATGTCACAGTCTGTTTTGACAACATCAATATTACAGCCTTATTAATTTTTATAATAATACAATATTTGGAAATCTAAAAACGTTATGTTTTTAGATTTTTTTTGTTTATTAACTCTATTTCTTGTGAATTTGTTCAGATAAAGTAAAGTGTATTATCGAAAATTGAATTATATTTGGACAAGCTAAAAAATTCTATATGGTAAAAAACTATTTTTTAAAATGTTTGCCGGTATTGCTTTTCTTGGGTTCCTGACAGCATGTAATACTACCTCGGATCCTACAGAATCCATCCCGAATCCTGATGATGGTCCGCCGCCTAAAAAGATTTTGGCAAAGGTTAGTTCCAATAATGTTACTCAGGAAGAATACATTACTACAGCGGTAACCGGAGACTTACAGACTGCAGTGTCTAAAGATGAATCTGCTCCGGGAAATGCTTATTTTACCGGAACGGTAACCTATACGGATAAGAATATCACTAAAATTAAATATGTAAGTTCAGCATCATCCAGCCTTGTATATGAATTCAACATTGTTCCTGATGCTACCGGTAAAAAGATTTACAATGCTACTTCTACAGCAACAGGGGCTACCCCGTCTGTATCTGTTGTAAGTGACTATGCATTTACCTATAGTGCAACTACCAATAAACTTACTAAAATTCTTGAGAAGAGAAAAGAAGGAGGAATCAGTGCCTATAACAGATTTATTGACTATAGTTTTGTGTACAATGGTGATAATGTTATTCAGGTAGTTTGTTCCAAAGGTATACTGGATATCAATGGAAACCCGAATATGAGCACAGCTGTGATAAGCAAGTACAGCTTCCAGAACTATGATGCTCAGAAAAGCCCGTATTCAACACTCCCTTCAGTGTATTTTATCACACGAAGTCTGATCAATCCGGCCCAGTTCTATAAAATATCTCCGAACAATCCTACTTCAATGTTCATAGAACTGCCGTCACCGGCTGCTCCTGTAAATACAGCCCAAAGTTATTCTTATGATAACCAGGGGTATGTAACAGTTGAAAAAAATCAGAATTTAACTTTTACCTATAAAAATTTATAGGAGAAATATAGTTATTAATCTCACCAGAATATAAATAATAATACAATTTTTAGGCAAAAAAATTATATTTGTCAAAAAAATAATCAATTACAAGGAAATGAAACAAATTTTCTATTTTATTTTACTGATCGCAGGGTTTTCCTCAATACATTCCTGCAAGGACATGCTGGATGAGGACGGGAATCCATTGCTGGATCTTAACAATACAGAAGGATTAAGCGGTCCCAGAGCATTATACAGAGAAATTACAGATAAAGATACTATCGCAGAATATCGCTACAGCGGGCTTCTTGTGACCAAAGTAATCACAGACAGTGCTTCCGTTACTGATATTATGTACAGTGGTGATAAAATCAGCCAGATCAACTTCAATGGTTTTCTTGATCTTGACGGGAACGGAAAGCTGGATAAAGACAGTGTGTCCTACACTCAATTATTCACTTACGCAAATAACAACAGGCTGCAGCTTATTTCTGAAAGCCGCTCGATCTTCAGAAGACCTCCGCCTGTTCCGCCTGCAACGACTCCTGGGCCACAAACTTTGCTGAGAAAAGAGAAAACGGCTTATGATATCAAATACAGCGCTTCTACAGGAAAACTGGATTCTATCATTATGAGAAACGGGCCGGATGTTCCGGGAGCTCCTCTTACTTTCACGGATTATTCTAAAACAGGGTACAGCTATGTAGGAGATAACGTATCAAAAGTAGTAAGATATTACGGAACAATGTCAGGAGGTGCATTTGGAGCTGTTACAGGAAAATACAGCTATGAATATTATGCATATGATGAGCAGGTGAGCCCATTCACATTATTGCCGCATGTATATAAAATTTCAAGATTATTATCTACAATAATCAATGATAAAGAAAGTCTTATCCTTTCTCCAAATAACCCTAAGAGATGGTCGGTAACAGATCTTACTCCACCAATTCCGACGCCGATTGTTAAGAGTACAAATTACGTTTACGATCCTCAGACTTATATGACAAAAGGATATGGTGTTAATTACATCTACAAACCACAATAAAGAATTTTTTTAACAATATTCAAACTCAATCTTTCCTAAGATTGAGTTTTTTATTTTTATCCCTTAATTTTGCAAAAAATTTCTGATGAAATATTTAATCGTAGGGCTTGGGAACAAAGGCTCAGAATATGAAAATACACGACATAACATAGGCTTTAAAGTAGCTGAGAAAATAGCGGAAACACTTGAGGTATCATTCAATACATCGAATTTCGGGTGGCTGGCAGAAGGAAAACATAAAGGAAGGAAAGTTTTTGTCCTTAAGCCTGATACTTATATGAATCTTTCAGGGAATGTTGTGAAATACTGGATGCAGAAAGAAAACATTCCTTTGGAGAATGTGCTTATTGTTACCGATGACCTGGCCCTCCCTTTCGGAACGTTAAGATTGAAAGGAAAAGGATCCGATGCGGGGCATAACGGACTTAAAAATATCAATGAAGTACTGCAGACTCAAAATTACGCAAGGCTTCGTTTTGGGATCTCTGCAGACTTTGTTGCCGGACGACAGGTAGATTATGTATTAGGAACCTGGAATGAAGAAGAAGCTGAAAAGCTTACCGAAAGAATTGAAACCTTTTCCAAGGCTGCTCTTTCTTTTGTATTTGCCGGATTGAATAATACAATGTCCGCTTTTAACGGGAAATAATTTCAGAAAGGAAAAACAACAAAAATTAAAATATAATGTAATGACTGTCTTACAATAAGGCAGTCATTCATTTTATGTTTAAATACTTTATTATTTAAAATTTATTCGCTTCAAGAAGTGTTACCTATTAAATAATTGATTATTATTGTGTATTGAATCACAAGCTATTAATGTTGTATTCAAATCTACTATTTCCATGAAATTATAAAAAAATGAAGCCTTTTTTATCCTGCTTTTGGTGACTCTCTTAAGTTGTAACAAGACTGAAAATAAAAATGTGGAGAAAAGAAGCGCTCTGCCACAGCAGAATATAGTTTTGATGATAGATAAATCATTATCGATGTATTCAATAGATTTTGAGCCGAACAGATCAGAAGCAATTTTAAAGGTTGTAAGAAATGTAGTTTCTGCTAAAAAAGAAAATCAGGCATTTTCAATTGTAGTTTTTGCAGGAGACTCTTATCTCATTTGTCCTATAACACGGGATAAACAGAAATTGCTTACCTCTATTGATAAAATTACAAAAGATATAACTCTCTTCAAGCCATTGAAAGCGGGGACTAATTTTTCACATGCCTTATTAAATGCTTTATATTCCGTGGAAGGACAAGAAGGAGAAAAATCAATTTTCTTATTTTCTGACGGAACGAAAACCATAGATTCCTATCCTATCAGCCTTCCCGTGAACGAAGCTATAAAAAATAGTATAACAATTAATTCTATCATAATTACCCCAAAAGATATAGCTGTTTCACCGGTTTTTATGGATGTAAAAGGCAATTTAAAATATGAAAAAGTAAAATCAATAAAAATTGATACAGTAAAAGCTAAAGAAATTCCTACCAAGACAGGCGGATTTTTAAAAATATTCTATACTCAAAAAGATCTTGAGCAATTTGATTTAAAAAAGGCAATGGTTCATCCAAGTAACCGATCTCCGATAAAAGCAAATCCAGCTAAAGTAAACCCCGAAAAACTGAATTTGATCTATTCAGAAATCAAAAAGAAAAATGACAGTATAAAAAGCTTGTATCAATAGACTTTTAAAAATGAAATTTAAAATAGCTAGAATATTGATGCTATTTGTCAAAAATAAATGCCATCGGATTCCGATGGCATTTCTGTAAATTATAATTGGAATTAAATGAATTGCTTCTTATAACCAGGTTACAGCACCTGTTTCAACATCGTAATTGGCGCCAACGATTTTAATTTTACCTTCAGCTTCAAGATTTTTAAGGGTTGAACTTTGCTTACGGATGTCTTCAATCGCGCTTCTTACATTTTGCTGGTTAAGCCTTTCAAGAAGAGAGCTGTTGTTGGATGAACGTTCTTCATTCTCTTCAATAATTTCATTGATGATAGGATTGAAGTGATTGATAAGATGGTTCAGGTTGTCCATTCCCAGACCTTCAATTTTTGCAGCATCAAGACCTCCTTTCAAAGCTCCGCACTTGGTATGTCCTAATACGACAATAAGTTTAGAACCTGCCACATTGCACCCAAATTCCATAGATCCCAGAATATCCTGATTCACAAAGTTACCGGCAATTCTGATACTAAAGATGTCTCCTAATCCCTGATCAAAGATAAGCTCTGCAGATGTACGGCTGTCTATGCAGCTCAATACTACTGCAAAAGGCCACTGTCCCTCACGGGTTGCATTCACCTGTTCAAGAAGGTCTCTGTTTGCCTTAAGATTGTTTACGAATCTCTGGTTTCCTTCTTTTAAGAACTCTAATGCTTTTTCAGGAGTAATAGTAGATTGGGTTTCGTATGTATGTGCTTTCATATTTTTATTGTTTTCGAATTTAAAGTTAAAAAATTAATTAATTATTGAGATTATATGGCTCTCTTGTGAGTAACCAGGATATGGGAATCCTCACTTCTTTCGTAATCTCTGTATGAAGTTTTAAAGCCTATCAGTTCTACATTGATGTCCTGTTCCTTTGCGCGGATATTGGCAAAGTCCTGAATCATTTCCAGTACATCTGTTGCAATGTAGGAAGTGTTTCTCGCATCAATGACCACCGTAGAGTTGGGTTTTATATTTTTAAGTGTTTTTTTGATGGCTGCCTTATTTAAAAATGATACTTCTTCAGCCAGTTTGATATTGATCCCATCTGCATCATCCAGCCTTTCTCTGCTTAAATAATAGGCTCTTTTCATATTTCCCTGAAGGATATAGAAAATGGATATCGCCAGACCAATTCCCACACCTTTTAAAAGATCTGTAGCCACTACCGCTACCACCGTTGCCACAAACGGAATAAACTGGAATTTTCCCAAATGCCAGAAATGTTTGAATGTAGCCGGCTTCGCCAGTTTATATCCTACCAGAATTAATACCGCAGCCAATGTTGCCAACGGAATTAAATTTAAAACAACAGGAATAGACAGTACACAAATCAATAAGAAGACACCATGAATAATTGTGGACATTTTAGAGGTTGCTCCTGCATTGGCATTCGCAGAACTTCTTACGACCACAGAAGTCATTGGAAGCCCTCCGATGAATGAGCTTATAAGGTTCCCGATGCCCTGTGCCTTAAGCTCCAGATTGGTATCTGTAATCCTTCTCTGTCTGTCCAGACGATCTGAAGCTTCAATACAAAGTAAAGTTTCGATAGAAGCTACAATGGCAATCGTTGCCCCTACAATCCATACTTTAGGATTGGTAAAGCCGTTAAGGTCAGGAGTCGTAATCAGGTTCTTAAAATCATCAAAAGACTGTGGTACCGGTAAAGAAACCAAATGCTGGGTTTCGATAGCCAGCGAGCTTCCGGACATCTTAAACAGCTGATTCAAAAGGATGCTTACAATGACGGCAACCAATGCTCCCGGAAGCATTTTCATCCTTTTCAGTACGTGGATTTTATCCCATGCGATAAGGATCGCTACAGAAATGAAAGTAATAACAACTGCACCGGGATGGATCGCTCCAAACAATTCTGTAAAATATCCGAAATTCAGGCCGTTATCGAAGATGGATTCATGCCCTTCATAATCTTTATCAAATCCTAACGCATGCGGAATCTGTTTTAAAATAATAATAATTCCGATGGCTGCCAGCATTCCTTCAATGACATTATTCGGGAAATAGTTGGAAATACTTCCGGCTCTTACAAACCCTAAAACCAATTGGATAAGTCCTGCAATAATCCCTGCACAAAGGAAAAGCTCAAATGCACCAAGATCTGTTATTGCTGTTAAAACGATAGCTGTCAGACCTGCTGCAGGACCTGAAACTGAAATATTTGAATTACTGATTGTTCCTACTACCAGGCCGCCTATGATACCGGAAATAATACCGGATAAAGGTGGAGCGCCTGATGCTAAAGCAATTCCTAAACACAACGGAAGTGCTACTAAAAATACCACGAGTCCTGAAGGAAAATTCTCCTTGATTCCTCCTATTAATGATGTCTTTTTCATAATGTGAAGCTGTAAGGTATAACCGGCTTATCTGCTTTAAATAAGTCAATTATAAAAGTTGAAAAAATAATTTTTTAAAGTACATGTGTATCCGATATCAGAAATGATATGGAAATAGTATCAAAAAATCTAACTATAGGAGTTACGCTTCCGGAGGGAGAAAATATAGTAAGTAAAGGTGAAAGATGAAAGGAATCATCAATCAGAACAAAAGACACGCCCTGAACATCAGGTTCGGAAAACTTCAGATAATCGAAAACATCTAAAGGTTTCGGAATGGTCTTTTCGTAAACAATGAATGAGGATGGGTGAGAATGGGGTTCTTCTTCATTGATTATTACATTCGTTCTTGCAATATCCCAGCCCGCAACCGCAGCAATGCCTGGCAGCGCCGTAAAATTCAGAAAAAACGTTAATACAATAATACTCCAGAATTTCATTTTTACATTCTTTTTTAGAAAAACTATTTAGTCTTTCTGCTCATTACCCAATCAGAACTTGTAAGATTGTAGATCTTTTGGATGTCTTTCAAGATTTTCTCAAAATCAATCTCCAGATCAATGATTTTACCTGTTCTGAGGTCAAAAACCCAGCCATGAACAATAGGATACTCTTCTAAAATGTATCTTTCCTGCACACAGGCCATTTTGATCACGTTAATGCACTGCTCCTGAACGTTAAGCTCTACAAGCCTGTCATAACGCTTACCTTCGTCCTCAATAGCATCCAGCTCCGCCTGATGCAGTCTGTATACATCACGGATGGTTCTCAGCCAGGGATTCAGTAACCCCAGATCCTGAGGAGTCATTGCTGCTTTTACACCGCCGCAGTTGTAATGTCCGCAAACAATAATGTGTTTTACTTTCAGATGTTCTACAGCATATTGAATAACGGCTGTGGAACTCATATCTAAAGTATTGACCACATTGGCAATGTTTCTGTAAACAAACACCTCGCCTGGTTTTGCTCCCATCAGTTCTTCTGCAGTAGCTCTGCTATCCGAACATCCGATGTACAGATAATCCGGATGCTGAGTTTTTGCAAGTTCATGAAAGAAGTCAGGATCCCCAGCTAATTTGGACTCTACCCATTTTTTGTTGTTTTCGAAAATAACTTCGTACGATTGTGCCATAATTTAAATTGTAAGGTTTATAATTATTTATTTCGTTTAAATTATTTTCAAAATCAATAGACCAAATCAATAATTATACAAAAATATAATTTTTGTTAAAGAATCAATCACTTTTAACAAAGTTTAATATTAAAATATGCTTAAAATCATATTCAATATTCCGATATGCTTTTTGCTTTACAACTATTGATGTCTATAAGTTTAATCCAAACGTTTAAAAACAGTATAAAATTACAAAGTATAAATCAAAATCTGAGTCATGGGAATTAAAATATTCTTAATTTTTCAATAAACACTCTTAGCAGTACCGGGAATGATTATTCCGGAAGCTGGTTATATTCCATACTGCTCATGTTGAGGTCCAGGTATTTATTTTCCTCATTTTTATAATGCTGAGGTGTTTCGAGACCCATATATTTCATGATCAGAGGGTAAATATAAGTGGTCTGGGTCAGTTTGGTTTCATGTCCGGTGATTCTGTATTTGGCAGGTACCTTATCTCCAAACCATACAAAAAACGGTACCTGGGTAGATTCTTTAGAGTCTATGTGCAATAATTTGTCACCCTTTATTTTGAGACCATGATCAGAAGCATAGATAACTACAGAATTGGTGTTTTTCAAAGTGCGGAAAATATTATTGAAGACATAATCCGTGTATTTGATGGAGCTGTCATAGCAGTTCAGATCTCCGGAATTCCAGTTAGCAGGCAGTCTGTTGCATGGATTGGGATGGCTGCCCATAATGTGAAGAATTATAAATTTATCCTGTTTCTTCTGAATAACGTTCTTCAATTCGGGGACAATTACTTCATCATAGCCGTTTACCCATTTTTTATTTTTAGCCATGGAAGCGATGGCTGTAATTCCTCTTGCGCTTGCCTGTGTACTAAGCCAGAAGGAATTGTATCCGCTTTGGTTGGCCAGATTGATGATGTTGTAGGAAAGCTTCTCATAATGATACCTGAATTCATCCGGATGAATGCTGGATAGCATCAGGGGAACACTCAGGTTGGTGATTCCTGCCGGAGAAACGGCATGGTCAAAAATCATCATATTTTCGGCCTGCTGATCTGTATAAGGTGTTGTTTTTTGTCGTAGCCATATAAGGACATGTTTTGCTTCCTTTCAGATTCACCGATGATAAGAATTACATTTTCTATTCCAGGCTGTATTTTTTTGACGTCGAATTTTGGAACATTTTTGAGAGCATTGATATCTTTCTGGATATCTAATGCAATACCGAAATCCGTTAAATGATAGTACACATTTTTGATCATTCTTCCTCCGCCTTTATTACTTACATATCTGTGTTTAAAATAAAAAGCAAACGGCATAAGCAGCCACAATAAAGCGATGATAAAAAATTTGATATCAAACTTAATTACACTTTTTTCAGATAATTTACTGAATAAAGCAGTAATCCAAAAAATAAAAAACAGGATACCTGGCAGGATAAACATATAAGACATGCTTATGGCTTCATTTACATTAGATTCCAGGATGCTTATTGCCATTCCTACATTGAAGCCTGAGTGGTAAATAAAAAAACAGGATACTGATATCAGGAAATTAATGCTTAATAATAAACATAGAATAACGGCAATTACTGAGGTGTATTTGTTTTTAAAAAGAAATGCATTGAATACGAGGAAAGAACAGAACATAATTCCGTATTCGAAAATATTCCGGATACTTTCCAGCTTTTCTGCACCAAATAAATTATCAAATATATAAGTGAAGGAAAGTAAAAAACCTGTAAGATAAATCAGGATGAGAAGAATCGGAACTATTTTTTTTAACATGTTTGTATTTGTTTTTCTATGCTTTGAGATTAATTTTTATATCATCTTCCTTAGGTGTTTCCTGAAGGTGTTATGCCGGGTATCGGAATTATATATTGTTTGGAAAAGAATTAATTTCAGAAATAATTCTTAAGTGTACAGATACCTCAACAGCTCAAAAGAAACTTTTGAAGATAAATTGTTACGGTTGTTTGTGCAACGGAGTGCTGTCCGTTTATAGAGTTGATTGCACAGGTATGGAATGGGAAAATTTGGGCTGTATTTTTTTCATCAAAAATTATCTTTTTTAAATTAATAATAGGTCTGGATTGTGTTTTTGAATATTAAGCGATTTCTTTCAGAACAAGTTGTATTGTAAGATTGTGTCATCTACTGATAAAATATAATAACCTGTAATCTAACAATACATTTTTCAAAAGTACATGAAATTACCGATAAATGCAAGTAAAATTTTACTCTAACTGTTGGTGTTACTATACTTTACGGTGATAATCCTATGTTGACGTTTTCCATTTAATTATTAGAATAGTTTTTAAACAAAAAAACGATCCCAACCGGGATCGTTTAATTATGAAGTGAGAGATGATTATTCCTTAATGATTTTCACGAATGCTTCTGCATTGTTGATCCTCACTAAATAAGCTCCGGATACCAGAGAAGATACATCGGTCTGCCTGTTCTCAAACTTCCCTTCTTTTATCAGTTGTCCGGAAAGGCTGTAGATCTGGAAATAATACTCTTTGTCATCAGCATTGATGTATAGTATATTCTTAACCGGATTTGGGAAAAGAATCAGTTTGCTGTTGTCTTTCTGCATCTTTTCAATGTCCTTTTTGGCAAAGGTATTGACAGCTTTCTGCATTGCGCTTTTAGGGACGGGAATTGCTGAAGGATCATATCTTGGGATTTCATTTCCTTCGGCGTCATATTGGATCTTGGCACAACGGCAAGACATTGCAGCCTGTGGGTTGAAATCATAGGTCGGAGTAAAGTAAAAGATAACATTCAATGGAGAAGAAGTGGTAGTTTGGCCACCTTCAGAATTGAAGTACATTCCTACTGCCTTACCTGATCCGTTCCCTAAAGCGGCAGAAGTCCAAATCCCCGATTTATAGAAACTTGCATTGGCTGCATCAATGATACCATCCATATTATTACCTCCGGCAAAACCTCTGATTCCATTGTTTGCAAAATTACCGATGTTATAACCGGGCTTATTGAAGACGAATCCATATCTGATGTTCGTTTTTGCGCCGGTAGATCGGGCATATCCTCCGATATAATTTCCTTTATTGACATTATAATTTTCAAAGTGAACCCTGTTGTTTGGAGCGTAGCTGGGTACTCCTGATAATGTGCTTGAAATAGTAGGATCTATTCCGTAGAAGTTTTTATAGCTTCCGTTGGACTGAAGAATGCTGAACTTGGCATTATAGAACCATGGAGAGTTTCCTTTGGCGTAACTTAAGTAGCCGTCAAAGATGTTTACACCGTCCACCGCTGTTCCCTGTAGATCAGGGATTCTCCAGCCGGCAGGACATGGGTCATATGGAGATTTTGTTCCGGCATGGTTCCATCTTTCAGTAAATAATCCGTTCTCATCAGAAATCCAGTCGAACTTAGCAGCATCGTTCTGATACAGAAATACAAATGGGTTATTAACAGAGTACTTTAGAACTTTTTTTATTTTTAAAGCTGTATTGTCCGTAGGCAATACATTGGCATTTGAACTGTTGGAGTAAGTACTGTAAGGTTTTGTATAATTACTCATATAGCTGGTATTGGTAATATCCGCTGCACCATACTGGATGACTCCGCCTGCAAGGTTGCTTTGTCTGTAGACGTTATAGGTATTGAAAGGTCTGGATAATTTTCCGGAAACCCAGACCTGAGGGTAATTATAGAAGCCTCCGGGATTGTAAAATACAGGGATCGGATCTTTTCTTCCCCATTGGAAATGCAGGCCGCCACTGTTCTTGATCTGATCTACCCGTAAACTGTTTACAGAAGTTGGGTTAGAGGCCTGGTATCCCAGTGGTGAAGTTTCTGTATCAGCAGAACCTTCCACATGTTCGTTGATAAATGGCATCTGTGCTCCTAGGTCCCTATCCATTAATATTGTTTTTAAGGGAACTCCATAATAACTGTTTGTTGGGTTTACGAACTGCTCATTAGCTGCTTTTATACCATCATTTGCTATAGATTCTGTGGTGAATTCTGGGCTTTCCTGTATTACTGTGCCGGGAACCCAGATATGCCAGCTCCAAAGAACCGGGTCAGGATTTCCACTACTTATCCATCCGGTATTTCCTAAATGAAAAGCTACCACGGCGTTACCTGTACGGCCCTGGTTGAGAGTTACCCTTAATCTGGAATTTTCCATAGTGTCTCCAATGATTTCCATGTTGGCAATCAGGTTCTTATCAGTTGTCCACTGTACAGAGGCAGATTTGATGTTTCCTGTTGGCATTTCATTATTTTCGGATAAATAGAGGTTATGCATTGCATATGCTTTTCTCAAAGGAATATCGATAACCATGTCTTTATCTGCTGCAGGTACATCTAACGTGGTGTTGGTATATTCAATGTAACTGTTGGGGTCTTTTGTCCATTCCTTAAGAGTTTCCGATGAATATTGTACAGGGGATGCAGCCACATATTCTGTTTCGAATGCTGCAGACATATAAGCATTGTTAGGATCTTTTATACAGCGTACTGCCCTTGTTTCATAGGTATTTCCCTCAAGAATGCGGTTATAAGCTATATTGTGCCATCCTACATTTGAGTGGTTGGGAACATTTCCTGCATCTGATATTAGGAAAAGTCCTCTTGCTCCTGTTACGGGAGTTTCCCCCGGGCTGATGGAAGAAAAGAACGTAGAGGCATGCAGTGCTCCATCACTATGCTGATCCTGGAAGCCTATGAATGGCTGTTTGTATAGCTTGTTGGCATCCCTTAATCCGTCAATCTGGGCACTGGTACGGTTGGCTAAAGTCATTGGCTGAGGGTAGTACTCATAGTTTCCTGTGATGGGTAGCATTCCTAAATTTCGGTCAGCAACATTGCTTAAGTCAAATCCATAACCAGGATAAACTTTTATTCCAGGATATTGTGGACTTAAGGTATTAGGCGAGATATCCACATTACTCATGCTTCCTGCCTTACCCCATGGGCTGGTTTTCGGTTCTGCATCTACGGATGAGTAGAAAGAAGGAACTCTCCATCCGCATGGGCATGGGTCAAAAGAAGATTTCATTGCATACTGCTTGCTTTCTTTGGCAACGGTTGCGTCAGAAGTATTCATATTTACCCATTTTCCACCACGGGTATCTCCCCACAAATCCCAGGTTTCATTGTCATAATGGTTGTTCGTGTTGAATACCTTATACTTATTTTTTGAGAACCATGTGGTTTGCTCTTTTCTTTCCCAGTCGTTTGCACCAGGACCCTGAATCAGATAGTTTTCTCCGTTATCAACAGGTGTTTCTCCTATTTTGTACACATAAACCGGTGGAATAATTAAGTTGATAGGATTATTGATGGAATATCTAATGTTTCCGTTAGGAGAATCAAAACCTGTATTGTCAGCCGGTGCATACAGGCTTCCTCTGTATTTTGAAGGAACGGAACCTTTCAGGATTCCAACTTCTCCTCTGATGGTATATATCGAAAGATCTTTATAATTGGATGGGAACGGGTCTTTTCTTCCCCATTGATATTGCAATCCTCCTGATTTGTGGAAATCATGACCTACAAGATTGGCATTGGTCGCTCCAAGGTTCCTGTCCATCCATTTCCAGTCTGTTACAAGGTTATTGTTTTTATCAGCCTCAAATCCCTGGTGATATGTGCTTCCATTGGTTGGGTCATCCGTAACCCAAACATGCCAGGTCCAGTATATTTTATCATCAATACGATAAGAAACCACAGCGTTTCCTTCTTTCAATTTATTGACAAGTACTTTAATCCTGGCATTTTCTCCGGCTCCCTCAAGGGCCACTGATTTTATCAGTCCTACTTCATCTTCCCAGTATAATCCGGCTTTGGCAACTCCTGCATCCGGAATCCTGGTATAGTTGTTCTGTTCATCCTTCATGAGGTCGCCTCCTTTTGCCCACATTTCATATGCTTTTTAACAGGAATATAAAGGCCATCCACATTATTACCGTTTTTATCTTTTCCTGTAAAAATATAGCTGTTGGGGGCTTTGGTCCAGTCTATGACATTATTGTCCGGAAGAGCTCCTGAGTTTATTGCAAAACATGCATTCACACATTCCCCAACATTATAAGGAATATTGAAGATTCCTACATAGTTGATGAATTTTGATATTTCTGATTCAATATCCTGTAGTGAACGTACGGGGTCATAGAAATTGGTAACACTATTCCGGAGGGCACCCATGCCATATAAGGTCATTTCCGGTGTATTAGAAATGATCAGGTCTTCAGAACCCGGTCCCCTACGGACATTGCCCTGATCATTGGTGTAACCGAAATGAGGAGCGCCATAATTACTGTGAGCCGTAAGGTTAGTAATGTTAATGTAGGATCCGTTACTTTTGTAGACACGGAATCCTGTAATATAGCTGGATACAATCACAATAGGCTCCTGGTCAGTCATGAAGTCAGATAGTTTTTCATGGATGGTATTGTACATATTAAAGTATCTGCTTTCCAGGCTGTTTGGGTTCTTAAAGTTGTGGTAACCAGGTCCGTTGGGTTCTCCCGGCCATTGGCTGAATTTCATCATCAATCCGTTGATGGAGAATTTCCCTGCAAACATATATACAGGATCATCATAGCTGTACAGATAAGGGATCGGATGTCCTGGCATCTCATGGTAAATAAACTCCGGAGTGGCGCCCAATGTATCGCTTATAGCTCCTGTATTCACCATCTTTACGGATTTACTCCCATTAGTATCGGTAAGGAGATCTGAAGGGTTCTTTGGAGAAAATACAACATCATCTTTCTTATTGTTCATAATGATATTGCTAAGTTTATTCCACGCATGGGCTGAGGTTACCCTGTCTTTGATACCTGTAACTTTTCCTGTATTATCAAGGATAAGTGTTCCTTCTTTTTTAGGAGTCAAAAGGATGGTGTATTCATTTTCGTCAAGGTCACAGCTGGTGGGGCTATAATCTCCTTGCTTGTAATGGCTTACGGATTTGTTCCATGTCACACTGCTGAAGTTGCTGAGATTCGAATTGGAGTTCAGTTCAATCTTCAGGTTATAGGTTGCTGTAGTGGCTTCAGGCAGTTCAAAAACAGCTTTAAGGTTTTCATTGTACTGATTGTAGGAATACAGAATCTTGCACCAGGCGGTTATCCAGCCGCCTTGCGGGGTCTGATACTTGATCTCCATGCGGACATCATCGCTGGTGAAAGGCTTTGTGAATTTTCCTTCAATAACAACCAGTCCTTTCTGGTTGACATTCTGCTGAATGGTGAAACCTGGATCCAGATCATAGACATAAGGCGGCGTATAACGGCTCACCCCTGGAGGCTTTTCTTTTCCATAACTGTACTCTGCCGGAATGGAAGAGAGCCTGGAAAAAGCTTGGCTGGGTACTATACAGAATAGTACGGCAATAGCTCTGAGCATAGACTTTTTTTTCATGTGTTTAGAATTTATTAAACGTTGTGTCTTTTTAAAGTGGTAAAATATCCAGATTCACAATAGAAGACCAGCTTGCTTTCTTCACTTATTGTGAATAAAAAGGCAAAGTCTATAAACATAAGTGTTTACAGTTGTTCTGATTTTAAATGCTAATGTTGTGTTTCTGAAAGGTAAAAGGATGGGCAGCCGTAGTTTCAACTACCCGATTGAATTTGAGTGTTTTTTTCATAGTTGTGTGTTTTTAATTTTTTAAAAATGAATTATAGTATAACTGTTTTCATTTTTTGTAAAAATAGAAAAAAATAATAAATTTCAAATAGTATCGCAGAATTTTATGATTGGCTTTGTTTTATAGTGTATTACGCCAGCGTTTCAAAAATCTTCAGCCATTGGCAGGTTTTATATCTTATTGTTGATATAGCCTTGTGTTGCTTTTAAATTTGGAAAAATTTTTCCGGGGTTTCCCATAACGATAGAATCCTGTGGTACATCGAAATTAACATAAGAATTAGGAACAACAAGTACATTATTACCAATAGTAATGGCGCCTACAATTACAGCATTGGTGCCTATCCATACTTCATCACCAATAACGGGAGAACCCTCATTTTTTCCGCGGTTTTGCTGGCCGATGGTAACTCCATGGGCAATATTGCAGTTTTTCCGATAATCGTTTTCGGATTGATGACAAGGCTTCCAAAATGTCCTAAATAAAAACCTTCACCAATCTGGGTTTCAGGATAGATCTGAAATCCGTATTTGATCTGATAATGTCTTAGTACTATCCTCCAGAAAATATTCAGAACGGGTTTCTTCTGATATTTCTGTGCCTTTCTCAAGATGTAAATAAAATGGAGATTGGGATTGATGCATTTTTTCCAGATCTGAAATGTTGAAAGCCATTTTCCGCTTTCCCGGTAAAAGTCTTTTTGAATAATAGAATAATCAGCCATTGTCAATGTTTTTATGCTTCGTCAATTATTTTCTGAAGATGTTCTACGGATTTTTCCAAAACAAAGGGAAGTTCCGTTTCAGAGATCTGTTTCCGGTATTCTTCAGTAGCATTTTTATCAGTAAGGAACTTTTTCATTCCCTCATATATTCCTTCTTCGGAATTTGCGGTGATATTTCCCAGTTTTCCGTCCTGCAGAAGATCCCTGATTCCGGAAATGTCTGTTGCCGAAATAGGTTTGTTAAGAATAAGGGCCTCAGCAATAATGGTAGGAAACCCTTCATGCCGCGAAGACATAATATAAAAATCCGCCTTTTTCATGTAAGGGTAGGGATTGCTGCTGAAACCAAGCATTTTTGCAGTATCCTGAAGTCCTAACGTATTAAGTTGCTCCTGAATAGCATTAAAGTCATAGCCGTCACCAATGATCAGCAGCTGGTGCTTTAATCCTTCATCAATCAGTTTTTTATGAACATTCAATAGCCTGTCATAGCCTTTCTGAGGATATACGGTTCCTACAGTCACAAAAGTGGGAAGATCATTACTGAAAGGGTAATCGCTGATTTCAATATCTGCTTTTCTTAAAGTATCATTTTTATCTATCGGATTAAAGATTTTAATCACATTCTGTTTCTCCCGGTCATTTTGTGCAGCCTTCAGCATTTCTTCTTTCAGTTTTTCGGAAATTACCAGTATCCGGTCAAATTTAAAAAGCTCCCTTATAACATCCGGTGTATATTCTTTCAGATTAAAAATATCATTCTGAATCCAGATTATTTTTTTGAATCTTTTTGCGGGCTGGAAAGCAGCTCTTTGTACATCCCATGGATGGCCGCTATCTCTACGTCATATTTTTTATTTTTCAAAACAAACCTGTAAAGAAGCGACGGAAACCATAAAAACATTTTCTGATACAGTACTCTGAATACCTTTACCGGTATTTCATGGGGCCTGTTGGTGGCAATCATTTCTCCTTTAAGCAAATAATGCAGATTGACCCATGACGGAATTTCCTTGATATACATTCCTGTATACAGGTTGATGAGCAGGTCTATTTCATATTTGTCCTCAGGAAGATTTTTAAGAAAATTAACAAGGACTTTTTCTGCACCACCGTGGCGAAGGGAACCAATACGTATAAGAATTTTTTTTTCAAAGGAGAATTATTTATTTAGAGTTCTTTTAAGTTTCAAAAGCAGCTTAAATTGTCTGGTTTTGAGAAGTAAAAATAAAGCTTTTCTGTAAAACCCTGTATATATGAAATGACAGATGTTTATCGATGATGCTATGCAGTCCAGATTTTTATAGGCTTCTTTTCTGCTTAAGTTTTTACCGATAATACCCTGATCGATACCGGATTCAATAATATCCCAGTCTACCTGATAAACATATTTTTTAGCTTTTTGCCGGATTGCTGCCGGTGTAAGGAAATAAAATCTTTTATGGCAGTATGCAATTTGAATAAAGATTCAAAGGAATGTTTTGACCTGCTCAGCGAGCTTTCAGTAAACTCATAATGATACAGGGAGGCATCAATGATTTTTATGGCATTAATGTGTTTCATATATTCCAGAAAGAACATCAGATCTTCACCATAACTTACTTCTTTGTTAAAAGCAATCTTATTTTCTGTGATGATTTCCCTTTCAAAAAATTTTGCAACGGGCCCTCCGAAATATAACAGGTTATTTCTCACCAGTAATTCTGTAAAATCTGTCTGTATTTGATACGTTTTATAATGAAGATCTCTGGCTTTACCCCGTATAATGTTCTGAAGAAGTAAAGTATCTGATGATTTATAATGATCAACGAAAACCTGGAGATAATTTTTTCAACCCAGTCATCAGAATCTATAAAACAGATTATTTTTCCTTTTGCATGAGAAATACCCATATTCCTTGTATCACTTACTCCGCTGTTTTTAATTTTATCAATGACTTTAACTCTTTGATCTTTTCCGGCAAATGAATTCATGATTTCTAAAGAACAATCTGCAGAACCATCATTTATTAACAGCAGTTCAAAATTTTTATAACGCTGCTCTAAAATAGAATTAATACATTGAGGCAGGCTATTCGCAGAATTGTAAACAGGAATGATGACGGATATAAGCATATCCTGTTCTAAAGTATCTTTTCCCATTGCAGTACTATTTTTTCTTTACTCCATTTTTCTGATTCCGCTTTGCTGGAAACCATAAGCTCTGTAAGTTCACCAGGGTTGTTAATCAGATGTTTCAGTTTTATGATAAAATCCTCCTTATCGTGCATCCGGATCAGATAACCGTTATTGGCATTTATGATTTCGGAAGGACCGGTAGGACAGTCATAGGCAATAAGAGCATTACCACAGAACATGGCTTCAATAAGAACGGTAGGCAGGCCTTCGTTCAGTGAGGTCATGCAAAATATTTTTGATTTTTGTATAGCGCTAAGATTTGTTCCTGAGGAATGCTTCCGAGAAATTCAATGGAATGGAGCCCAAGCTTCTGAGCCTGCTCTTTGAGTAAATTTTTTTGGCTTCCGTCACCGGCAATAATGATTTTCCAGTCTTCACCTATATTGCATTCCTTGATGATATTAATTAAATCTTCTACATTTTTTTCAGGATCCAGCCTGCTTACAGTACAGATAATATTTTCTTTATTGGAAATATCCAGTTGGAAATTTTCATAATTATCCCCGATAATGTTGGAAATAACCACAGAATTCGGATTTATTTTTTTGTAATGCTCCAGCGAAGTCTGTGTCAGGGAGATGATGGAGCGCAGGTTTTTATAATATTTCCGTAAAATGCGGTAATAAACCAACCCGCCTGTCTGGTAGCTGATATGTTCCCACGCAATTGTTTTCTTACTTACCTGACTGTCAACAGCCAGCATTGAGGAAATTTTATACCAGCAGGAAACGATAGTGTCATACCTGTGATGGTTTTCACGGATCCATTGTTTTAATACCCTGTATGAGCCAAAATCATACAGATAAGAATAAATATTATATATTTTGGGGATTTTACTGTACTTCTTATACATGGAAGTTCCGAGCCTTGCGTATTTATCTCCAAAAGAATTGATATAGTGTTTTTTAACTTTAGGATGTATCGGATAAAAATCCTCGTGCGGCTCAAGCAGAAAAAGAATTTCAATGTCGTAATTGAGCTCTGCCAGTTCTGAGGTTAGATGGGAAAGTACTTTAGCTATGCCGCCAGCCTTGGTATTTTGGTAATATATAAATAAGATTTTTTCCGTTTCATGGTTTTTATTTGATTTTCCTTGCTTTTTTGAATTTGTAAGGAAGATTCTCTTTGATATAGGCGTCCAGTTTTTTTCTGTCTTTCTCCAGTTCACGGGGATATTCCGGATTATTTTTAAGAACGATGTCACCATAATCTTCAATGGTGCAGAGAAACTGTGCAGGGTTTCCGATAAAGACCGTATTGTCAGGCATAGACTGCGATAACACAGAATTAGCTCCCAGAATACAGTTGTTTCCAATCTGTACATCCTGCATGATCACACAATTAAGGCCAATGGTACAGTTATTTCCGATTTTTATTCTTCCGAGGATTCTGGCATCTTCATATCCGGGAAGCCTTCTCAGAAGAGTAGTGGTTCCCCCGTGATTTACAAACCTTACATCCCCGGCAATATTCACATTATCACCAATTTCGATAAGGTAAGGTTCTGTTCCGAAATACACTTTATCAGGCATATTGAAGTTTTTACCTACTTTCATCCCTCTGTATTTTGCCACTTCAAGACTGGCCCTGTTCAAAAAAGTATGATAGAGAGCGTCTATTTTTAACAAGATTCTGAATATAAAAATCATCAAAGTGTAAATTTGTTTTCGTTACTTTTGCAAAGAAAGAGAATTTATTAATATGATGAAAATTTCAAAAATAGAATATTATCTGCCTCAGCAGGTGTTAACTAACGATGATCTTGAAAAACAGTTCCCCGAATGGAGCTCAGAGCGTATCCAGGAGAAAGTAGGCATTTCCCAGCGCCACATCTCTTCTGATAATGAAACCGTACTGGATATGGCCGTACAATCTTCAGAAAAAATTTTCGAAAGCTATGACAGGAACCAAGTAGATTTTATTTTGTTCTGTACCCAGAGTCCTGAATATTTCCTGCCTACAACGGCCTGTATTTTGCAGGACAGACTGGGGCTTAGAAAAAATATCGGAGCCATAGATTTTAACCTGGGCTGCTCGGGATTTGTGTACGGACTGGCTTTTGCAAAAGGATTGATCTCTGCAGGAATTGCAAAGAGTATTCTTTTGGTTACTTCAGAAACGTACACCAAACATATTCATCCTGATGATAAAGGAAACCGAAGTATATTCGGGGATGCCTCTGCTTCTGCCATTATCGAAAAGGCTGAAGGTAATGATTATCAGTTCTGTCTGGGAACAGACGGCAGCGGTGCAGAAAATCTTATTGTGAAGAAAGGGGCTTTTAAAAAGATTTTGAGCTGAATCCTGAACATGAATTCAGCCCGGAAAATATTTATATGAACGGCCCGGAAATTTTTAATTTTACGATTGAGAATATTCCCGGACTGGTAAAAGAAACACTGGAAGTGAACGGAATGACCATGGATGATATTGATCATTTTGTTTTTCATCAGGCTAATTCTTTTATGTTGAATTATTTAAGAAAGAAAACGAAAATTCCTGCGGAAAAGTTCTATATTGATATGGAAAAAACAGGGAATACTGTTTCTGCAACCATTCCTATTGCTCTTAAAAATATGATGGAAAAAGGAATGCTGAAAGAAGGAGATAAGGTTTTAATGGCAGGATTCGGAGTAGGGTACTCATGGGGAGCTACTATTATGGAAATTTAAAAACAAACATTTAAAATTATAAAATATGAAAACATCTGTTTTTAGAAAAACTACAGGAGGAATTGGAAGAAGATGAAACATTAACTACTGAAACGAATCTGAAATCTCTGGAAAGCTATGATTCTATCAGCTTACTTTCTGTTATTGCGTTTGTAGACGAAAATTTCAGCAAGAAAATTGATACCAAGCATTTTAAAGATATCGAAACCGTATCAGATTTAATGGATGTTATAGGGAAAGAAAATTTTGAAGATTAATGGATGCTTTCTCATTAAAAAATAAAATTATTCTCATTACAGGCGCTTCTTCCGGAATCGGGAGAAGCTGTTCTGTAGGATGCAGCAAAAGCGGTGCAAACCTGATCCTTGTGGGCAGAAATCATGAAGAACTGATGAAAACCGTCTCCATGCTGGATCCTGAAACAAAAGTGGAAACGATAACTGAAGATATTACCCAATCTGAAAACCTTGAAGCAATTATTGCTGATAAAGTTTCAGTTTTAGGTAAAATATCAGGATTTATACACTGTGCCGGTATCGAAAAAACATTACCGCTAAAAAACACCATTCTCAGCTGTATCAGGACATATTTGCCGTGAATGTCATTGCAGGACTCGAAATTGCTAAAATTTTATCCTTAAAAAATATAAAGACGAAACCTCCAGTTTTGTATTTATCTCTTCGGTTGCAGGAATGGTAGGAGAGGCAGGAAAAGCTGCATATTCTGCGAGTAAAGGAGCGGTAATTGCCGGAGCCCGTTCATTGGCCATGGAGCTTTCAAGAAGTAATATCCGTGTCAATAGCATAAGCCCTGCGATGGTAAACACTCCGATTTTAGAAAAAATGTTTGAAGATATTGGTGAAGAGGCTTCATCTGAGATCATAAAAAAGCATCCGCTGGGAATAGGCGAACCTGAAGACGTAGCGAATGCCTGTATTTTTCTGCTGTCTGATGCCTCAAGATGGGTCACAGGTACCAATCTCGTGATTGACGGAGGATATTCTGCACAGTAGCCTATTTTCTGTATAGCGTTTCTATCATATTTTCTACGCTGTCAAATATTTTCTTATTGTCAAACTGGCTTTCAATAGTTTTCAGATTCTCCCTGATTTGAAGAACAAAGCCGGGATCCGTAAGGAATTTTTTCATAGCCGAATACATTTCATCGATCTCGTAATTGATGAGGTATCCCGTTTCCCGGTCTTTGATCATAAGACCTACATCTCCTACCTCTGTTGCAATAATCGGTTTTTGAAGGATTAATGCTTCGGCAATTACCAATGGCCAGGCTTCAGATTCTGAAGGAAGGATAAAATAATTTGCCTTTTTGATGTAAGGATATGGGTTCATCTGATTCCCTGCTAAAATAAATGTTTTTTCAACATTGTTTTTTGCTGTCTGAGCCCTGAGGTTCTTCATTTCGTCACCATCACCAATGACAATAATACTGTGATGGAAACCTTCGTTAATAAGCCTTGTATGAGCTTCAATAAGTTTATGGTAGCCTTTTCTTGAATGAAGCCTTCCGATAGATGCAAAGACAGGCCCTTCCGGAAAATTTTCCAGTTTTTCTTCCGCTTTCCGCTTGATCTCTTCAATAGGAATAGGATTGATAATTACACTTTCTGCCGGATAATTGAGATCCGGATAGTGCTGATGCATCATATCTTTTATCTTGTGGGAACAATATACCATATGATCAAACTGAGGAAAGCTCTTTAAAATATCAGGGACCAGCGGCTGAAATTTTGGAACATTAATTTCAGAATGAAACCATCCTATTTTTTTTGATTTTTTATTGGTAGAATTAAGAATGGCATCGTAATCCCTGTAATCCATACCGATTTCTATATCAAAAGTATCATTGATGAGACGGTCGGCAATCGCAGGGTTGTTTTTCAGTTTTCTCAGCTTCAGTCTTCTTTTAACAAGCTGAAGCTTCTGTAAAATAGAGTTCCCGGAAAAATCTTCTTTTCCATCGGTAAGATATAGTTTTCTGATATGTTTCGGAAGTTCATCACGCAATTTCCCCTGGTTAAGGGTCAGGCATACCGTCATTTCAAATTTGTCAGGATCAAGGTTATTGAGAAGAGCCAGTAATACTTTTTCTACGCCTCCCATTTCCATGGAACGATGCCTGAACAGAATTTTTATTTTTTTCTAACATTATCCGAAGATTGATTGTAAAGTAATTTTTATTTTTTCTTGATACGGAAAGGGAGCTGGTGCTGGTATTGCAGCAGTCCGAATATTTCATCTGCATTTGTATATTGTTCCGGAACTTTTTCTCCATTAATGGTGGTAAGTCCTCTGCGCTTCATGGTATTGAAAATCACCTGGGCAAAATAGTCGTGGGATTTCTTTTTATTGTCATTCTGGGAGATTCCGCCCTGATGTGTTCTGTAAAAATAGTTGGTTTCATCAATAAACCGAACTTTCCCTTTTTCATACATTTTAAGGTATAAATCCTGATCTTCTCCTATTTTTAAATTGGGATTCATTTTTTCGGTTTGTTCATAAACTGCCTTTCTGAAAGTCACAAAATGAGCAATCTGAATCGGGAAATTGAAAAAGTAAGGATCTCCATTCGGCACCTGCATGGCAGATCTGAATGGTGAAATCGGTTTCAGGTTCTGATCACAGGTCATGAATCTTGAGTAGGTAAGAACGGTATTTTTTTAGCCTGGAACACTTCCATACACTTTTGAATGGCTGTAGGGGCAATGGCATCATCAGGATCCAGAAACCCACAGATGTCTCCTTCTGCCAGTTCAATCAGCTTACTTTTTGTGACTCCTACACCGGAATTTTTTTCATTTTCAAAAAATTTAAATCTTTTGTCATTTGAAATTATTTCCTGTACTATTTTCTTCTCACTTTCAGCAGAAGCATCATCTAAAATTATAGCTTCCCAGTCTGTATAGGTTTGCTGAAGAATGCTTTCAAAACAGTCTTTGAAAAAAGAGCATTGTTATAGTGTGCGATAAGGATCGAAAACTTCATTATTGTTCCTTAAATATTAAATCCTGACGATTGATTACAGTAGTGTTAGGCGGAATGTCTTTGTAAATGGTACATCCTGCTCCGATAATGCAGTTATCTCCTATGGTAACCCCTTTTAAAACGGTTACGTTACTTCCGAGCCAGCAGTTACTTCCGATCTTGATGGGAGCGGTGGTGAACTCAGAGGAAAACAGCTTAAATTCCGGATGTGTCTGATAAGCATGATTGTGGTCGTAAAGCTTAACATTTTCCCCAAACAGCGTGTTGTCACCTATTGAAATGCTGTCAAGACAATTGATGGAACAGAAATTATTCATGAAAAAATGATTCCCGATTTCTAAAGTCGCATTTTGCTGTACCAGGATGTGTACATAATTTCTGAAACTCACGGAATCCCCGATGGTAATTTTCTTTAAATTTCCGTGCAGAACAAAATGATTGCTGGTCCCAAGCTTTATCCCCTTAAAAGAAACATTAGGGTGTTTTCTGAGACGAGAAATCTGACTTTTCCGTTGAATTTTTGCTAAAATTTCATATAGCATACCTGAATTTATTTTCACATTTGTAGCCTACAAATATAATTTGTTTTACATAATTATAAGAATAAATCTTATTTTTGTGCCTTAAAATTAATACTTTATATCAGATAAACAGCCTGCCGCTTTGAAGGAAGTATCTTTTGATAAAGTAAAGCATTTTGTTTTTCTGTGAAGATAAGTCAGATTACATTTACCCGGTTTGTTGCCGCCATGGCAATTGTTGTTTCCCATTTTAATAAAGATCTGTTTTTATATAAGATAGACTACATTTCCAATCTTTTTCTGAGGGCTAATGTAGGGGTCAGCTATTTTTTTATCCTTTCAGGGTTTATTATGATTATAGCATATCATAAGAAAGACAAAATTGATTATCTGGAATTTTATAAAAACAGGTTTGCCCGGATTTATCCGCTTTATATGCTTGGGCTTTTGCTGTATTTTATGACGCGGTATGAGATGTTCGACTGGTATAAAGTGGTTTTATATGGATTGGGGATTCAGAGCTGGATACCCGGAGAAGCCATGATCCTCAATTTTCCGGGATGGTCTATCTCCGTTGAGTTTTTCTTCTATCTGCTTTTTCCGCTTTTATATAATTATTTTTATGCCAAAAAGAATAAAATGATCTGGGTGTTTGCCATTGCTCTATGGCTGGTTACCCAGGTGTTTTCTAATCTTTACCCGGTGTATGGAGCGTATGAAGGGCCTCATACAAAAGCCATGAGTTCCTTTACTATTTCCCTTTCTGGCATCTTAATGAATTTCTGATCGGAAACCTTGCGGGGATATTTTTCGTAAAAAATTACAGACAGAAAAATTACGACCGTCAGGTTATTGCCGTTTTTTTACTGATCCTTATATCTCTGATGTTTGTACCGCTTTTCTACCATAATGGTCTGATGGCTTTACTTTTTGTTCCTGCTATCATCCTGATTTCTGCCAATAACGGCCGGGTTGCCAGATTATTTTCATTGAAGCCGCTGGAGTATCTGGGAGAAATAAGCTATGGCATATACATTACGCATATCCCTGTTCTTTATCTTTTAAGGGCGTTTTTTAAGTCTCAGGAATATACATTCGGTATCGATACGGTATTTGTGATTTATATTGTTGTGATGCTGCTGAGTTCTGCTGTTTTCTACCAGTTTATTGAAAAGCCGATGCGGAATCTTTTAAGAAAGATCCATTTTGCAAAACATTAATTATTAAACTAGTTTCTTAGTTTAAAACAGGTCGTTTCTGAAATTAATATTGTAAAGACCGGATCGGATACTTTTATAATCCGTCAGCAGATACTTCGTGATCATTCCCCATTTTTTCAGAAGGGGAGCATTGGCAATCTGAAAACTTCTGTATACCCGTTTGATATGGAGCTTAATATCTTCGGGAATCGTATTTTCATTCTCTGCCCAGCTGTTGACTTCTTTCCATAATACAACCCTTGTAGAAGCCGGCTTTATTTGTCCGGAATCTACTTTGGTAATTCTGTTATTCTCATGAACACCTCTTACAGCTACTGCTTTGTCAAGTATTCCCGGATATAAATCCAGGTAGTAAGAAAGCCTGAATAAAAATTCTGTGTCCTGATGAAGCTTTAAATGGGTTTTGAAGAAATACTCCATATTTTGTAAAGAACTTTTACGGATTGTGAGAGCATCAATACTGAAAAGTCCAAAAGTTCCTATCATATTAAGCTGTCCCGGAAATACATCTTTGGGAGGATATTTTTTATAAACCGTAGTAAGGCGGTCTCCGAAAACTTTATAATACTGTTCTTTTGCCTTTTCAGAATAATAATGGACGCCTATGGCACCATACACTCCATCCACATCTTTGTTGGTAAACAATTCTTTTTCTGCATCAAAACGGTTCGGAAGATAGTAATCATCGGCATCAAGGAATGCAATAAAATCTCCTTCTGATTTTTCAATTCCTAAATTTCTGGTTGCGCCTGCCCCATGGTTTCCTTTATCAGGATGCTGGTAAAGCTTTACCCTGTCATATTGTGCAGCAAGTTCCTGGCATACCTGCAAAGCGTTGTCCGGAGACTTATCCTCTACCAGTACTACTTCATATACATCTTCGAACTGAAGCGCAGACTTTACAGCCTGGGCAACATATTTTTCAGCGTTGTAGACGGGGATGATTACTGAAATTTTCATTTTGATCAATTATGCTTTTAATTTAATTTTTAAATAATGGGTTACCTTTTTTCTACAAAATAATACAGGAACGAAGCTGCTATAACAGCCGTAATAATTTTTAAAAGGAAAAAAGGAATATTGAGATAACCTTCAACTTTAAACCTCCTGAATACTATTTCTACAAAAGGATGAGACAAATATAATGAATAGGAAATATCACCCAGAAAGACTAAAAATCTGTTTCCTTTCCAATGGAATGTGTAGTCAAAAGTTAAAAAAGAAAACACAAACAGGGATATAATGGCCAGCTTTACCCAGTCATTGTCTATCGGGATAATACTAAGCAAAACAAGGATGAATGATGTAATTCCTGCCCCAGCAATAATTCCTGCCCAGGTTCTTGAAACGGTAAATCTGTTCAGTAAAAGTGAAAAAAGAATTCCTGTTACAAAATAGAGATTCAGGGAATGGGTTACCATCCTGAGATAAGGATTTTCAAAATGGATAAAATATCCTAAAATAGTTGTCAGGATAAAAAAGGCTGTGATGAAGTAATATTTTTTTCTTTAAACAGTAATGAAATTCCGAATATAAGGTAAAAGAACATTTCAAAATTTAATGACCAGCCCAGAAAAAGTACGGGGAATTCTTTCCGTGTCGGAAGAAATAATAAAGAATGGATAAGCTCATGAAGACCCGGTCCGTAAAAATATAGCAGGAAACCTCCTCCGGGTATCATCGCAGCCAATGTGAGAAGATAATACAACGGAACAATTCTGATGATTCTTCTTTATAAAAGAGAGTGATCTGCTGAAATGAATCTTTACTGAAATTGAGTTTCTGAGTGGTAAAAGCCATAATAAATCCACTGATAATAAAGAAAACAGGTACACCAATACTTCCTTTTTTAAAAAGAATATCACCAAGATTCAGGCCTGGCAGGTTGATGGTCTCACGAAAATGAAAACAACACACCAACAATGCTGAAATTCCTCTTAATATCTGGAGGTTATTAAGCTTCATGGCAGATGGCGGGCCTTATCTTTTAAAAATTTTCTTCAGAATAAGTCCCATTACGAAAGGTACCCTGGCAATATTATGCTGAAGGGTTCTGAAGCGGTTAATGGTAAATCTGGTATTTTCTGTCATCCCATATTCAGAGAAATCAACATCGTAAACTGCTTTATGCTTAAAGGTAACATTCATCAGGTTATATTGATGGATGATCTGAATATACATCTCCCTGCTGTTTTCAACAGAAAAATTCGGGTAATGACGGTAGCTGTTGTGTGCTCTTTCTTTTAACATCGTTTTAAAGTTATCCACACTTTCGGCTAAACTTACAAAAGGATTTACCACATCATTATAAACATTCACCACTGCTTTTCGATCAGGCAGCATAGTAAGCTGGTATCCTCTTCTCAGATCAATGACAAGGTCATGAACCGGTTTAAAGAGTTCCTGTACGGTTTTTATATAGTCCTGATGAAGCATATCATCATTATCCAGCTCACTGGTAATGACAAATTTAGTGTCAGAGGCGAAGTATTGGGGAATTACTTCTACTGCTTTGGTTTTCATTTCATCAAAATCCTCTACGAAAACGGCTCTGAAAACAGGATATTCTGCTTCAATTTCTTTGATGATTTTTCTAAATTTATCAGATGTGTTGGTATCAAAAAGGTAAGCCAGACATAGTTTTGGTTGGTCTGATTTTTATAGGAAGGAAGCACGTATGTTCTGAATAGCTTAAAACGGTCATCCAGCCATTCTTCTGTAAGGGGTTTAAATCCTGAACGCGTTTCGTTCCATCCTTTTGTTGGAACATTGAATCTTGTCATGATTACGTGTACAAACTGACTCATCTAAATAAATTTATTAAAAGTTATAGCATGTTATTTGGGTTTCTGCTCAATATCTGCCTGGCATCACCCGATTCATTTGTGTGGTTTTATGGAAATATAGCTGTCTGGAAGCTAGCCGTCTACTTTCTTCCTGAAAAGTTTATAATAGAATTTTTAAAAGAAAGATATCTTGCCACAACCGCCAGAGGAATCATTTTTTGAAATTCGCGTCTCTGTTGTATCAGTTGGGTTGTACGAACTTCTATGATATGATAGGCCAGCTTGTCATGTACCTCTTCACCGTAAAGCTTCTTTAATGTTGGTAGAATTTTAAGGCGCTGCTTCATGATTTTGAGCGGGTCAGCAGACATATTGTCGTTGACATCTTTTCGGTAATGGGCAAGAGCTTCATTGATCAGAAGGGCATCAGGGTTATCTTTAGTGATATAAATCCACATAACCCAGTCTTCACAGCTGGTAAGAGTCGTATCAAAAAGAAAACCTTCCAAAAGCTTTTTATTGATCAAAGCACAATGGATAGGAATAGAAAAACTAAGGTCCCAGCCGTATACAATTCCATCAAACGTCAGGAAGCTTTGCTGAATATCTTTATAGCCCGGAAGGTGCTCCCGGTTTCTGTAAATTGTATATTGGCTTACGATCAAGGGATATTCTTTATCTCCGGAAAGGCTTTTGGCAAACTTTTCCCGGTGTATGAGGTCATCAGAATCCAGAAACTGTATATAATCTCCGGTAACGATTTCCAGAGCAGCATTTCTTGCAGAAGATAAGCCTCCGTTTTCTTTATAAAGATATCTGAAACGGTTGTCTTTTTTTACCCATTTATCAGCTACTTCATCAGTATTATCGGGTGATCCGTCATTGACAATAATACATTCCCAGTTTTCATAAGTCTGATCCAGTATGGACTGCAGGCATTCATCTAAAAACTGAGCCTGCTTGTAGCAGGGAACAATTACGGATATTTTGGGGTTCATTTTCATTTTTATTCAATGGGTTAGTTGTGTTTTTAATCTTCAGTTAATACAAGTTCAGGCTTTATAAATTGTTTCCGCCTGGTCTCAGGGTTTCTGAATTTTTCTGTTCGAAGGTACAAAAATTATTTTTTCAGGTTACAGATGAAGCTGCCGGTTTAATTGTATGCAGCAGCATCATTCTGGTTTATAAATAAGATGTATAAAGCTTTTTTAAATATTCATCAGGTGATATGCCCCTGAAAAAGTCTTCGGTAATGCTGTTGAACTCTATATTGTAGAGGGAACCTTCCTCTATGCTTTCATAATCTGCATTTTTAGCAAGATGATATTCCAGCTGGGATAATATCTCCGGCAGCGAATATTGGTAAGGGTAGGCGAGATTGATAATCTCATTATTGAAATCTCTCATGTATTTTCCTACAAATGCAGCAATATCATCTGTCCCGATAAGGATTCTTCTTGCATTGCTATGGATTGTCAGCTTATTTTCAGAAAGAATCGAATTTTTAAAGAAATTGATCAGCGTATTGGGATTTCCACCGCGGCCTACAGCATTTCCTACCCTGAAAATAATAAAGTCTGAACAATGCTCAGCGATTATTTTTTCAATGGTAAGTTTATGCATCACATAAGGACTTCCGGTTTTACTGGGGTCGTAAATACTGCATGTGGAAAAATAAATCAGTTTTTTATCAGGATGGTCTTGAATAACTGATTTCAGGAGTGATATTTCTCTTTCAAATTCAACAGGATTTTTTTCCAGTGAATTGGAAACCCCTGATGCAAAAAATAACATCTTCTTTATCGTACAATCTTACGGCATTTGCCAGAATTCCATTACCAATTATCATATGTGCTTTTTATCTCGTTAAGATGTTAATTTACTCCAATAGGGTTAAAGTTTTTTAAATATTTTAAAAAGTCCAAGCATATTTCCCAGTTTTGCCCATCTTGAATTTTTCACGTGATTCAGCTTATTGAGCGCCTGATCATATTTATTTTTCGGAACATAGCTCTGAAGGAAAAGGTCTTCCACACTGATGTTTCTTCTTTCTGCCATTTTTATCAGTGCTACCCAGTGCCAAAACAATGCCTTTTCTGCATTTTTTGTAGTAGAAATGCCGCTGTCATGGATTCTGTATAAATATAAGTCCTCATCAATATATTTAACGGGGGCTATTTCGCACATTTTCATATACCAGTCTTTATCTTCAGCAATTTTGAGAAAAGGATCAATACCTGATGTCTTTTCGTAAATCTTTTTCTTGAAGGTGACAAAATGCGAGATTTCAGCATTGAAGTTAAAATAAGACTGATCCAGGTCTGTAATTTGTTTGGCCTTATGAACGGATATGGGGTTGAGGTGCTCATCGCAACGGACAAAGTTTGAATATACCAAGCCTGCTTCCGGATTTTCGGAATGAGTTTTTAATACAATTTCCAGGGCTTGTGGTGCCAGCGCATCATCAGGGTCTAAAAAACCGCATACTTCGGATTCAGCAAGGGCAATTAATTTTCTTTTTGTATATCCTATTCCTCTGTTTTCTTCATTCAGATTGATTTTAAACCGGGGATCACCACCAATGATCTTTTTGATGATTTCAAGAGAATTGTCAGTAGAACCGTCATCTAAAATTACTGCTTCCCAGTCTGTTTCAGTCTGCGCAATTAAACTCCGGTAACATTTTTCAAAAAATGGCCATTATTATAATTAGCGATAAGTACACTGAATTTACTCATTTCCACTGTATTTATTCAATATTTTTTTTAATGCATTCAAATATCCGAAGCCGTGTTTTCTGTCAGGTTCAAGGATATTTCCTTCGGCCCATTCGTTCCAGGATTTAACAATTAAAAACTGTTCCGGATAATCTTTTTTACTTTCAAGATATTGTAGCGCTTTTTCTACCTGTTTTTCGAACAGTTCCGGGGAATTATTGGCTAATATAATCCCTCTGTAGCCACTTCTCGGAGTGTTGTCCCAGTTAGGCAGGATACATGGATAGGTAGGAACGTTACTTTCTTCGAACTTTAAGTCATTTACAACGGCCCGGGCATCCTGAATTCTTACTTTAGGCTGCTCTTTTTTCTTAATCCCGATCAGTCCTTTTATCCTGTTTTTATAATATTGGGAGTGGGAGATATATTCTTTTTTATCAATATGGGGAACCCATGCTTTCTGAAAGGCATTGGAGATTTTGCTGTCATACCCCATGGATTTAAAATCAAAATCATCACGGAGTTTATTGGATGCCATAACATACAGGTCGTCAAATCCGTTTTTCTTCGCAAGCGCTCTGAACTTTGAAATATAGTGAGGATCACCTTCATTTAAATGATTCGGATCATAGATAATGAAAAGCGGCTTGTTGTCTACTTTAATATATCTTTCATCTTTGAAGAAAGGCAGCAGATATTCGAAATGAGCAATTAAATCCTGTTCATCCGGATAAGTCTGTTTGGCCAGTATTTTTTCTGACAATCCATGCCATATTCCTGACCATGTCTCATTGGCCCAGCAGAAGCAAAAAGGAAAATCAGGCTTACCTGACTGCAATACATCATTGGCAACACGTTCCAGCAATTGTTTACCGCTGCCAAACCAGTAGTGATAGTAAATAAATCCGTGTACTCCATAATCTTTTGCCATCTGAGCCTGCTGCTCCCTGACCTCAGGAACCCGAAGATCATAATATCCCAGGTCTGCAGGATATATAGGCTGTTCATGTCCTTCAAATAATGGCTTAGCCTTACTTACATTGGTCCATTCCGTAAAGCCTTTTCCCCACCATTCATCATTTTCAGGAACGGGGTGATATTGAGGGAGATAAAATGCTAGAGGTTTTATTTTTTTCATTTCAGTTTTCTAATGTTTTTATTAATCTGGCGGGAATTCCTGCAATAACTGAATTTTTAGGGAAGCTCTTATTTACCACAGAGTTGGCTCCTATAATACAATTCTCACCAATGGTAACTCCCGGGAGGATGCATACGCCTTCGCCAATCCATACGTTATCCTCAATAATTACAGGGCCTTTGGAATATAGCGGCCTCATTCCAGGGACATGCTCCAGATCTTCAATGCTTATATTTCCATGGGAATGATCAGAAATGTATATTCTGCTGGCCATAAGTACGTTATTTCCAATAATAATCTTATTAATAGCACCAATGTGGACGTCTGAATTACAAATGACGTCATCCCCGATTATGATCTCAGGAGTAAAGTGTTCTCCCTGAAAACGATCCCATGCTTCCAACCTGAGATGAAACAGGGAACTGAAGTTTTTGCCTATAGATATATATTGAGGGTTTTTTATCCAATGGTCCTCTGGCAATACAGAATTCGTTCCAAACTGTTTAAAGCTTTTCCTTGCCCATGCATTCAGTTTATTTTGCCGGTGAGCTTTATATGCATTCGAATTCAGAACATCGAACAAAAAATTAACAATATATTTTTTTAAAAAATTCATATTTTATTATTGAGAAGTGGCGGGGCAGTTATATTATTTTTTATAAAAACTGTTGATCAATTCTATAATCTTATTTTGTTCAGATTCAGATAATTCATAATAAAAGGGAAGTCTCAGCAGACAATCTGTGAAATGGTCTGAGTTAGGAATATCTATTTTAGGATTATTTGCTAAGAAAAAGTCACTTTTATTCAAGCTAAGATAATGAAAAACAGGGTGGATATCCTGTGCTTTCAGGTACTGAATTAAATTACTCCTGTCCTCATAGCTGTTACAGACAATGTAAAACATGTGGGCATTATTGGTTGCAGAAGCAGGGATATCCGGCAGTGTAATGAATCCTTTTTCCTGTAACGAAGAAAGCCCGTTCTGATAATTATGCCAGATCTCTAATCTTTTTTTCTGTATGATTTCCAGGTTTTCCAGCTGAGCATATAAAAATGCTGATATGATCTCAGAAGGCAAAAAAGACGAACCCAGATCTACCCAGCCGTATTTATTTACTTCTCCACGGAAGAAAGCACTTCTGTTGGTTCCTTTTTCACGAATTACCTCAGCACGGTCAAAATATTGGGGATCATTAATAGCCAGCATTCCGCCTTCTCCGGCAATGATATTTTTGGTTTCATGAAAAGAAAAAGCTGCAAAGTGTCCTATAGATCCCAATGCTTTTCTTGTACCATCCGAGAAGGTGTAATAGCTGTCAATAGCCTGTGCAGCATCTTCTACCACAAATAGATTGTGCTTATGGGCAAGATTCATGATCTTCTCCATATCACAAGCTACTCCTGCATAGTGTACAGGAACAATAACTTTGGTTTTTTCTGTAATGTGCTTTTCTATTTCTGCCGGATCAATATTGGGATTATTGGCATAAGAATCCACGAAAACTATTTTGGCACCACGAAGAGCAAATGCATTGGCAGAAGAAACAAAGGTATAACTGGGAACAATTACTTCATCACCAGGTTCTACGTTGCATAAAATAGCGGCCATTTCCAGAGCATCAGTACATGAAGTTGTCATCAGAACTTTAGGAAAGTTATATTTCTGTTCAAAAAAATGCTGGCATTTCTTTGTGAACATTCCGTCACCTGAAATTTTGCCGCTTTTACTGCTTCTTCAATGTATGTTAGCTCGTTGCCTATAATAAAAGGTTTGTTGAATGGAATCATATTTATTTTATAAATCTTGCAGGATTACCAACATACAATCCTGATGTATCTAAATTTTTAATGACTACGGTTCCTCCTCCCAATTGTATATTTTCTGAAATACTGATGTTATCAATAATTGTGCTGTTTATCCCAAGAATACATAATTCTGAAATGGTAACGAAACCAGCTATTGAAACTGAGGGAGAGAGAAAACTATGGTTGCCTATAACTGAGTCATGTGCAATGGAGCATGAAATATTGATGAGTGTATTTTCACCGATTTCCACATGCTGATCAATCATGCAATTGGGATACACAAAGCTTCCGGCCCCTATTTTTGCTGAAGAATCAACAATGGTTGTGGAATGGATAAAGGTATAAAATGGAATTGTGTTTTTAAATTGTTCGAATACCTGCTTTTTAAACGTGAGATGTTTATATCCGATAGCAATTATAAGTTCATCAAAAAGATTTTGTTCAAAAGAAGCCATAATATGGTCTATGCCGCCCAGAACAGGAAGGTTCTTAATGGTATTTCCTTTTTCCTGAAAATCATCAAAAAAACCAATAACCTTATCTTCTGTATCAGTATGAATATGATGCAGAATTTGTTGTCCCAGATGACCTGATCCAATAATAGCTATGCGTTTCATGCCAAATCAATTTTTTTGTCCGACTGATATATCAAATATCCTGAACGATCATTACTTGAGTGTGCCTGCTGTAATGAAGGGTTTGTTATTTCTTTTTTACGATAAATGTTTCCAATGCATTTTCAGCAAAGAGAGGAAGCAGGTATTTCGTATTTTCTGATAAAAATAGACTCCCGAATATTTTTTTGTGATATTTCAGAAGGGAATTTAAATTCTCCCAAAGCAATATCCAAAACGGCTTGTACATAATCAAATCCTGTTGATAGCTGAACAAGATCCGAACCTATAAAATCTCCTCCCATACGGCTTCCTATTTCTATAGGGAAGACATTACCTTCTTTCGTGATCATAAGTTCTGCATGCGAAGCTCCGCTTTCAACCTTGGTAGCTTTCAGCATGGCATAGGTAATATCATGTATTTTATTTTGAATATCCTGGGGAAATGAACTGGGCTGATGATGTGCCAGTTCTACAAAATAAGGTTCTTCTGTAATAATTTTATCTGTGATTGTTATAATCTTATGCTCGCCGTTTAAACTTATTGTTTCCACGCTTACTTCTTTGCCTTTGATGTATTCTTCAACTACACAGGTTTTAGAGAAAGAATAACGTATTGCATTTTCTACTGCTTCTTTACATTCCTCAGGAGAATCTGCCTTTATTACTCCCAAACTTCCGGATCTGTCAGAAGGTTTTATAATCAATGGATAATTGAATGACTTAAAATCATCAGGATTAAATTCAGAAACTGAAATGGACCGGGGTGATACAATGTTATTTTCTTCAAAGCACTTCCTCATCAGCGACTTGTTTGTCGTTAATAATGAGCATTCAATGCTGTTTCCGGGGAGGTTTAATTCGTGGGCTACATAGGCAATTGTAGGAATACAGATATCAGTTGCAATGGTCAGGATACCATCTATACCAATTTGTCTGCATTCTGCAAGAATGGTTTCTTTTTCCAGAACAGAAACATCATAAAAGTAATCTGCATATTCTTTACAAACTGCTTTCCCGTCATCCCAGGCAAAACAATGTACTTCATGATTGTTTTCTTTCGCTTTTTTACTAACGGCAGCTGCAGATAGCTGGCCCCTAAAATAGCAACTTTTTTCATGCTTCAAGGATGTTTTTAAAGATTTCTTCAGCATACTCATAAGACGAAAATTCTTCGACCTGTTTGACTGCATTTTGAGAAAAGGTTTTGTAAGAATCTTTATTTAATTCAAAGATCTTTTTTATTCCTTCAGCTAATTTTTCACTGTCCTTCAACGGAGCTTTATATCCATTGTAATCATTTATTACCATATTGGTGAGTACACCGGTATCAAAGCCTACCACAGGCGTACCACAGGCAAGAGCTTCGGAAACCATCATAGGCCCGGAATCTTCAATGGATGAATTGATAAAGATGTCAGCAGCCTGATATAATAATGATAATAACCTGTAGTCTTTTATGTAATCTATTTTTTGTTTTTTGAAGGTCACTCTGTTGAACTCTTCATTTACACTGTTGGAAACAACCAGAAGCACTATTCTTTCTTTTTGCTCAACAGGCAATTCTTTATCTAATATTTCAAGAGCCTCAAGAAGGTAGGAAAACCCTTTCCTTGGATCTTCCATATTTTGGGCGCCCGTTAAAATATAAAAGTGATCATCAGCTAATGAAAATATTTTTTGCGATTGATTTGTTTTTATCATTGAGTAATTTGGTGTCAATAAGGCTGTTGACATTATAAATTGTTTTCTGATCCTTATATATCTTTGATTCCTGAGCTTGCTTCAACGTCAGCCCTGAACCGGCAATAATCTGAAAGTTAGCTTTTTTGCATTTTCAAATTTTCTTTCAAAATTATTTTTAGCTGTTACTCTTTCATCATTCTTTGTAATTGCGGGGCAGTTTTCATCACATCCTTTGATATAGCCGTCACATCCCCAAGAAAAATGGCAACCTCCGGTGAAATGATTCATATCTACTGTAACATTGTATATTTTTGCTTTGGTAGCATTATATATATTGAGAAGATCTGTACTGTTGAGAAAATCAATAGTCATTCCCGTGAAGATAAAATCAGGTGTGAAACCTACAATGTTCAGCATACTCTCAACATGAATATTTTCTGATAATTCATCTTTGCTGAAAAAGGAGTATTTTCTGTCTGTACTCAGTGCTTTTGGAGGCTGTACAGGATTTATTTTATTCTTTATTTTGCCGATAACTCTTGTCAATAGACCTGGATGTGGCGAAGAGTGTTGATGTCTGTAGGTTTTAATGAAGTCTTCATTTTTTGTTTTGTGTTTCACACACATGACAACCTCATGACCCATATTTTTCATAATATGAGCGACTTTGTACATGGCTTCGTATGCACCATTTACATCACCTGTAGAAAGAATTAATATTTTTTTACCCATTGTTTACATCCATATTACAGGTGGAGTGATAATTCCGTTGTCCGTATCTCCGGCAAGGAAATTCTCATGTCCCGTTTCAATGATATTAAGTTGTATGCCACCTTTTATAATATCGTACAATTCTACCGAGGGTGTATCTATAGCAACTGAAAGTACGTAAGTGTTAGGTATTAATTTACCTCCCTCAATCTTGAGAGTGAAATTATTTTCATTTTTTCCTTCAAATACTTTTCTCGTAATAAAGACCACATTTTCAAACTTATCCAAAACTGCAATATTGACTCTGATCCCTGTATTTACATTTCTGTTGACAAAACCTATATCCAGATTAATATCTTCATTATGGCCGAACTCAGTAGTTTCTACAGTTTTATTATTATATATTTTTACTTTTTGAATCTGTGCTTTTTTGCTCAAATCTTCTATATATCTGAAATCAACATTAGGAGATAATTCATTGATGATATAATTTTCCAAAACACTATTGATATCCCCGCGATGAGCGATCTGTCCGTTTCTCATTAATATTCCTGATGTACAAAGCTGCTTAACAGCTGCCATATTATGGCTTACAAAAAGAATTGTTCTTCCTTCTCCTTTGGTCACATCGTTCATTTTTCCCAGACATTTTTTCTGAAATTCTGCATCTCCTACAGCTAGAACTTCGTCTACAATAAGAATCTCAGATTCCAAATGAGCTGCAACAGCAAAAGCCAGACGGACATACATTCCTGAAGAATATCTTTTCACAGGAGTATCTATGTACCTTTCAACACCTGAAAATGCCACAATTTCATCAAATTTACGCTTGATTTCCTTACGGGACATACCCAAAATAGCCCCGTTTAAGAATACATTTTCCCTGCCTGTCATTTCCGGATGGAAACCTGTACCTACTTCTAACAGGGATGCGATTCTGCCATTCGTATATATTTTTCCTGTAGTAGGTTTTGTAACCTTACTCAATAATTTTAATAAGGTGGATTTCCCGGCACCGTTTCTTCCGATAATTCCTACTGCATCACCTTTTTCTATTTCAAAATTAACATCACGAAGAGACCATACATACTCAGAATCTCCTTTTGTAGTTCTGTCATTCGTTTCTCCAATTTTCAGATAAGGATCTTCTTTCCCTCTTACCTTGTGCCAGAACCTGTTGAGATCATGGGAAAGAGTACCCGTCCCGACTTGTCCCAGACGGTATTGTTTAGATATGTTTTCTGCTTTTAAAGCCAGCATTTTTAATTTAAATTTTAAACAGCAAATAATTACACCGTATCCATAAACGTTTTTTCAACCTTGTTGAAAATAACAACTCCTACTGCCATGATGATGAGAATGATAGCAGAGCTCATCCCTAACATGAGAGGAGAGAAGTCACCAACCCCTAACCATGCATATTTAAAACATTCAAAAATACCTGTTAAAGGATTATATAGAGCAAGCTTCTTAAAGAATCCCGGTAATGAGGAAATAGGATATATCACCGGTGTTGCATACATATATAAGCTTACTCCAAACCCCAGCAGCATTGCCAGATCTTTATATTTTGTTGTAAGAGCAGAAAAAATCATACCCAATCCTAAGGCAAATAGGGCCATAAGGATTATCAGAAAGGGCGTTGCAAGGATCCATATGTTAGGATGAACTTTTCCTTCACTCAGATAATATGCCCATGCAAGGATAAATAAAAGAAACTGAACCCCAAACCTCATCAGATTGGAAATGACAATTGATAACGGAGTCACCAGTCTCGGGAAATACACCTTTCCGAAGATTCCTGCATTTCCGGTAAATGTAGAGGAGGTCGCCAGTAATGAGGCTGAAAAGTAATTCCAAAGAGTAACACCAGCCAGGTAAAAAAGAAGCGGCGGTGCACCGTCTGTAGGTAATTTGGCAATTCTTCCGAAAATAACCAGATAGACAATGGTTGTTAAGATGGGATTAATAAAAAACCAGATTGGCCCTAAAATAGTCTGTTTAAAACTGGATACAAAATCTCTTTTTACAAACATGTAAACAAGATCTTTGTATCGCCAGACTTCTTTTAGCTTCAAGTCAAATAACGAATGATCTGCATCAATCGTTTCTGTCCACTTCTGTTGTGGTTCATTCATCTGTGTAAGTTTTTGCAAATTTATAATAATTAATTCTTACCGTCTCTCTTAGTTTATGAATTTTCATCGTCAATAAAACTAAAAATCAACAACTAATATATTGATATTTGGCGGTATGAACAAAAACTATTGGCGTTATGGCCAATAGTCTGTGATTTTTATAAATTATATTGATTATTTTCCGATAAGTTGTTTCAGGTATTCACCATATCCGCTTTTACCATATTTGGTAGCCGTTTCAAGCAGTTTTTCTTCATTAATGAATTTGTTTCTGAACGCAATTTCTTCTATACAGCCTATTTTAAATCCTTGTCTTTTTTCAATAACGCTTACAAATTCTGAAGCATCGTGAAGAGAGTCAAAAGTTCCTGTGTCCAGCCATGCGGTCCCTCTGTCAAGAACAGCTACCTCAAGCTTTCCATTCTTTAAATAAACATTATTGATATCGGTAATTTCCAGCTCGCCTCTTGCAGAAGGCTTGATATTTTTAGCAATTTCGACTACATTGTTATCATAAAAATAAAGTCCGGGTACAGCATAGTTTGACTTTGGATTCAACGGTTTTTCTTCAATAGAAACGGCTTTCAGATCTTTGTCAAATTCCACGACACCATATCTTTCAGGATCAGCTACATGATAGGCAAAAACAACACCTCCGTCCGGGTTGGTTTTATTTTTCAGTAAAGTTCCCATTTCCGAACCGTAAAAAATATTATCACCCAGTACCAGTGCGGCAGGATCACTGCCGATAAACCTGTCGCCCAGGATAAATGCCTGTGCTAAACCATCAGGGCTTGGCTGTACAACGTATTCTATATTACAGCCGATTTGTGAACCATCGCCCAGAAGTTTGATGAAACCTTCCTGGTCATGCGGGGTAGTGATGATCAGAATATCCTTGATTCCTGCCAAAAGCAATGTGGAAAGCGGATAATAGATCATAGGTTTGTCATAAACCGGCATCAGCTGTTTACTTACTGCAATCGTTAGAGGGTAGAGTCTTGTTCCGGATCCTCCGGCTAATATTATTCCTTTCATCTTTTATTTTTGTATGTTTTCTATGGCATAATCCATTTGATTTTTAATATTTAAATCTATGGTGGGAGTGATGAGGAATACCGAATTATCTTTGGATAATTTTCCTCCTATGCCTTTATGAAATTGTATAAGTTCTTTTAAGTTTTTTTCCGGAATAAAAGAGAATGAGCTGTATAATGAAATTTTAAACTCATCAAAATTAAAACGGTTGATAATAGATCTTGCCTGTTCCTTTGTAATCAGTTCTTTGGGCGGATCCACACTGTAATCAAACATTTTCAGTTCCAGATAATCTTTTGCATAATTAATCAATGCTTCCTTATAATGGGAAACTTCTATAAACTCATCAATAAGCTTTTGCTGTGAAGAGTTTGCCATTGCCGGAGGCGGAGGGAGTGCCTGAGCATTAAAAGAGAAGATATGATAAATAGCAATAGAAAAACCAGCTTCATGATTAATTATATTGAGTCTCGTAGTATTTCTGATAATCTCCACTCGTTACATGCTCCAGCCATTCCTTATTTTCCAGGTACCAGTCAATCGTTTTTCCTAACCCTTCTTCAAAAGTCACAGATGGTTTCCATCCCAGATCTTTATTTAATTTTGTTGCATCAATGGCATAACGTTTATCATGCCCAGGTCTGTCTTTTACATAGGTAATCAGTTTTTCAGAATAGCCTTCCGGTCTTTCCAGTTTAGCATCCATTTGTCTGATCAGTTCTCTTACAAGGTCAATATTCTGCCACTCATTAAAGCCTCCGATATTATATGTTTCTCCGGTTCTTGCTTCTTTAAAGATCTGATGAATCGCTCTGGCATGATCAATTACAAATAACCAGTCTCGGGTATACTTTCCGTCGCCATAAATTGGAAGCGGTTTTTCATTGATGATATTCGAAATGCAAAGCGGAATCAGTTTTTCCGGAAAATGATTAGGTCCGTAGTTATTGGAGCAGTTGGATACGATAAATGGCATTCCATATGTATTTCCATAAGCTCTTACCAAATGGTCGGAAGCTGCTTTTGAAGCTGAATATGGAGATTGAGGATCGTATGGTGTTGTTTCCAGAAAGAATCCTGTTTCGCCTAAGCTTCCATATACCTCATCCGTTGAAATATGGTAAAAAAGATGTGTTCTTTTTTCATCCGGGAATCTGCCATGGGTATGATCCGGATTTAATGTCCAGAACTCTTTACACAGGTTCAGAAGATGGGCGGTTCCGTTCACATTCGTATTGATAAATGCCATCGGATCAGTAATGCTCCTGTCTACGTGGCTTTCTGCAGCTAAATGTACAACAGCATCCGGGTTATATTTTTCAAAAACCTTTCTGAGTTCTTCCGGTTTTGTGATGTCTGCTTTTTCGAAAACATAATTGGGCTCATTTTCAATGTCCTTTAAGTTTTCCAGATTTCCGGCGTAGGTGAGGGCATCAAGATTGATGATCGTAGTGTCCGGATTGTTTTTTACAAATTCTCTTACAACATGGGAACCGATAAATCCGGCACCTCCTGTAATGATAATATTTTTCATTGATTTATTTTGAGATGGTCTTTCTTCCTATACTTTTATAATGAAATCCGTTTTGCTCAGGGATTTCCAATGGATACATGTTTCTGCCGTCAAAAATGACTTTGTTTTTCATTTTTTTAGCCATAAGTTCAAAATTAGGATTTTTGAATTCCGGCCATTCAGTAGCAATAAACAAGGCATCTACATCCTCCAGTGCATCATACATTCCTTTGGCATACCTGATTTTGCTGCCTAAAAGCTTCTGAACATTATTTTCTGCAACAGCATCATAAGCTATGATTTCTGCACCTTTCTCTAACAAAAGAGCGATATTGTCTAAAGAGGAAGCCTCTCTGATGTCATCTGTATTGGCTTTAAAGGCAAGTCCCCACATGGCAATTTTCTTTCCTTCAATATTTCCTCCGAAATATTTTTCAATTTCAGAAACCAAGATTACTTTCTGGGTTGTATTTACTTTTTCCGTGGCTTCCAGGATCTGGAAATTAAAGTCTTCCTGCTTCCCTGATTTTATAAGGGCTTTTACATCTTTAGGGAAACAGCTTCCGCCATATCCGATACCCGGGAATAAGAATCTGTGCCCGATCCTGTCGTCACTACCCATTCCCAGTCTTACCTTATCTACGTCTGCACCTACTTTTTCGCAATAGTTCGCAATTTCATTCATAAAGGTAATTTTTACTGCCAAAAATGAATTCGCTGCATATTTGGTAAGCTCTGAGGATTTTTCATCCATAAAGATGATGGGAATCCCTGTATTGGTAAAGGGCTGGTAAATTTTAGACATGATGTCTTTGGCTCTTTCTGAGCTGGCGCCTACAACTACTCTCGAGGGATTCATAGAGTCTTCAACGGCAAAGCCTTCTCTTAAGAATTCAGGATTTGATACCACATCAAAAGGGATATCTGTTCTGGAAGAGATCGTTTCTCTTACTCTTTCCGCAGTTCCCACAGGAACGGTACTTTTATTGACAATGACTTTATATTCAGTCATCAGTTCACCAATATCCTGGGCTACCTTAAGTACATAAGACAGGTCTGCAGATCCGTCTTCCCCCGGAGGAGTAGGCAATGCCAGATAAATAACTTCGCTTTTATCTAAAGCTTCTTTAAGATTGGTAGTGAAAAATAATCTTTCAGACTGGATGTTTCTCAAAAACATTTCTTCAAGGTTCGGCTCATAGATGGGAACAATGCCGTTTTTCATACCTTCTACTTTTTTTCATCAATATCAACACAGTATACTGAATTGCCAAGTTCTGCTAGAGTAGTTCCTGTAACTAATCCTACATAACCTGTTCCTACAATCGTTATATTCAAAATGTTTGTTTTAAAATTCTAAAGACAAAAGTAATAAAAATCCTGTGACATATTCTTTTAATTTATTGTAAATGAACCGGGCGCTATTTGCTTGATACTTAATATAATTTTGCATTTTTAGAAAAAAGCTTATATTTGCAATGGATTTACGGAAAAAATGGGAAGGCTTCGGAAGAAAGCCTTTTTTCGTACTGTAAATCAAGATAAAAATATATGGAGTTTAGAAAAAGAATTGAAGAATTATTAAATGAATTCCTTGAGACCAGAAAAGATCTGTTTCTTATTGATCTTAAGATTTCTGCAGGGGATGATATTACAGTGATTTTAGATGGTGATAACGGAGTTTCTTTGCAGGATTGCCTTGATGCAAGCCGTGCAATAGAATTCAATATGGATCGTGAAGAACATGACTTCAGCCTTCAGGTGATGTCTGCCGGACTGAGTGAGCCATTATCCACACCGAGACAGTTCAGTAAAAACATTGGAAGAGAGATTGAGGTGATGCTGGAGGATTCTTCTAAAATTGAAGGGGAATTGTCAAAAGTAGATGATGAGAAAATCACCCTTGTTTTGCGTTACCGTAAGCCGAAAGATATCGGAAAAGGGAAAGTAGATGTAGAGGAGGAAAAAGAGATTCCTTACTCTGAGATCAGAAAAGCATTAGTAGTAATTAAATTTTAAAAAGAAAAAAGAATAGATGGATAATATAGCGTTGATTGAATCCTTTGGTGATTTTAAAGACGAAAAAGGGATCAGTAAGATTGATCTTATGGCAATTATTGAAGATTCACTGAAAACTCTTTTAAGAAAGAGATTTGATTCAGATGACCATTTTGATGTGATTGTAAACCCGGATAAAGGAGATTTTCAGATATTTTTAAATAAAACAATTGTAGAGGACGAAATGTCTGAAGATGATGATCTGGAAATTGAAATTTCTGAAGCGAAAAAGATAGACCCTACCTTCGAAGTAGGCGAAGACTTTACAATGGAAATTCCTGTTGCGCAGTTGGGAAGAAGAAATATTCTTACCCTGAAGCAGATTCTGGCTACTAAACTTCAGGAGCATAATAATGCAATGCTGTACGAACAGTTCAGAGATAAAATTGGGGAAATAGTTGTAGGAGAAATCCACCATATCCGTCATAAGCACGTGATTTTGCTGGATGATGAAGGGAATGAATTTATTTTACCGAAAGAAAACCAGATCCCATCCGATTTCTTTAAAAAGGGTGAGAATATCAGAGCTATTGTTGAGACAGTAGATTTTAAAGGTTCTAAACCGCAGATTATTATTTCCAGAACTGCACCTAAATTCCTTGAGAAGTTATTAGAGCTGGAAATTCCTGAGATCCAGGACGGTACAATTATCTTGAAAAAGGTAGTAAGAATTCCTGGTGAAAAGGCGAAGATCGCAGTAGATGCTTATGACGACAGAATTGATCCGGTAGGAGCTTGTGTAGGAGTAAAAGGATCCAGAATTCATGGCGTTGTAAGAGAGTTGAGAAATGAAAACATCGATGTTATTCAGTGGTCTAAAAACCCTGAGATCTTGGTGAAGAGAGCATTAGGAAACGTTACCATTAACAAAATTGAAATCAATGAGGAGACCAACTACGCGTTGGTGTATACTCCGGTTGAGGAAATTTCTAAAGTTATCGGAAAACAAGGTCAGAATATCAGACTGGCTTCTTGGTTGACAGGATATGAGATTGATGTATACAGAGAGTCCAGTGAGGATGATGATGTTGAATTGAAAGAATTTAACGATGATATCGAGCAGTGGATTTTGGATGAGTTTAAGAAAGTAGGACTTACAACTGCAAAATCAGTATTGGATAAAGAAACTGAGAGTCTTTTAAATATGGTAGACCTTGAAGAAGAAACGATCGAAGAGGTTAAACGTATTCTGAGAGAAGAATTTGAAGATTAAGATTTAAATAAATTTTAATAAACAGTAAAAAGGAAATACTTTAATTTTAAAAATTAAAAAACAGTAAATAATATAAATGCCAAAAATTAGATTAAATAAAGCGGTTAAGGAATTCAACATTTCGATGTCCAGATTAGTAGAATTTTTACAGTCAAAGGGTTTCGAGGTTGAAAGCAATCCTAACGCTCAATTGGAAGAAGCGGCATATTCTGCATTGGAAGCTGAGTTTGCTAAAGACGGCGAACAAAGAAAGGCTTCCCATGAGGTGGTGATCACTAAAGTTCCGGAAGAAAAGCTGGAAATTGAAGAAAAGAAAACCCCTGAAGTGATAAGAGCTAAAGCAAATAAACCAGAAACTAGAATTTTAGGTAAAATAGACTTAGAAACTAAAAAGCCTGAAGTTGAAGAAGCTCCTGTGGCTCCTGTTGCGACACCGGTTGAAGAAAAGAAAGAAGAAATCGTGAAAGAAGAACAGCCGGAAGTTAAAGCAGCGCCTGAAAAGCAGGAATTTAAGGTTTTGGATAAAATTGATTTGTCTCAAATAGAATCTAGAAACAGACCTGTGAAAAAAGACAAACCAAAAATGGAGGAGAAAAAGAAGAAGTTAAACCGGCAGAACCGGTAAAAGAAACTCCAAAACCAGTGGTTGCAGAGGAGAAAAAAGTGGAAACTCCAAAAGTAGAGACTGAGTCTGAATCTCAGGAACCACAGAAAATTGAAACCGTTTATCAGAAACTTGATGGTCCTAAGATCGTTGGAGAAAAGATAGACTTAACTCAGTTTGCGCCAAAGCCAGGTGCCGGAGCAAAAAAGAAAAGAAAGAGAATTGAAAAACCTGGCGGCCAGAATAACCAGCAAGGTCAGGGGAATAATCAAAACTCAGGAAATAACACCCAGGGTGGTCAGGGCCAGGGAAACCGTCAGCATAATAACGGAGGACAAGGTGGAAACCGCCAGGGTCAGGGCGGACAAGGAAATCGCCCTCAAGGTCAGGGAGGCCAGGGTGGAAACCGTTTTGGAAATAACCAGGGTGGTGGAAACCGTCAGGGGCAAGGTGGCGGCTTCAAAAAAGGAGGCCAGAACAACAGACCCGGACAAAGAGTTATGCCGGTTGAACTGACTGATGAACAAGTTAAGAATCAGATCAAGGAAACATTAGAAAAACTTACCAATAAAGGGGGAAATCCAAATCTGCAAAACACAGAAAAGATAAAAGAACTTTCCGTAGAGAGCAGGATGAGCGTCAGCAGGAGCTTGAAGCACAAGACAGAACTCTTAAAGTAACAGAATTCATCACAGTAGGTGAATTGGCAAGTTTGATGAATGTTTCTCCAACTGAAGTAATCTCTGCTTGTTTCTCATTAGGGGTAATGGTTACCATGAACCAAAGACTTGAAGCTGATACCTTATTATTAGTTGCAGATGAATTTGGATATAAAATCGAATTCTCAGATGCTGATCTTGAAGATACAGATTCAGAAGATGAAGTGGATACAGAAGAAAGCCTTGTATCGAGAGCTCCTGTAGTTACTGTAATGGGACACGTTGACCACGGTAAGACTTCATTACTGGATTACATTAGAAAAACAAACGTAATTGCTGGTGAGTCCGGTGGAATTACTCAGCACATTGGTGCTTATAACGTGAAACTGGAGAATGGTCAGAGAATTACTTTCTTGGATACTCCTGGTCACGAGGCCTTTACTGCGATGAGAGCAAGAGGGGCACAGATTACCGATATTGCAATTATCGTAATTGCTGCCGATGATGATGTAATGCCTCAGACCAAAGAAGCTATTGCCCACGCACAGGCTGCACAGGTTCCAATGATTATTGCGATCAATAAGGTTGATAAGCCTAACGCAAACCCTGATAACATCCGTCAGCAGCTTTCCGGTTTGAATCCTCCGGTTCTTGTAGAAGAGTGGGGTGGAAATGTTCAGGCACAGGAGATTTCAGCTAAGTTCGGTAATAATGTAGATGTATTATTGGAGAAGGTTTTATTACAGGCTGAAATGCTTGAATTAAAGGCTAATCCTGATCGTTCTGCAAATGGAGTTGTTATTGAAGCATCTTTAGATAAAGGGAGAGGTTATGTGGCAACAATGTTGGTACAGTCCGGAACTTTAAGAGTTGGAGACTATGTGGTAGCAGGTAAAAACCATGGTAAAGTAAAAGCTTTGCTTGATGAAAGAGGAAAAAATCTTAAAGAAGCGGGGCCGTCAATTCCTGCAACAATCTTAGGTTTGGACGGAGCGCCTACTGCAGGTGATAAATTCCGTGTATATGCTGATGAAAGTGAAGGTAAAGCTATTGCCAATAAGAGAGAACAGTTACAAAGAGAACTGTCAATCAGAACCAAGAAGCATACGACGCTTGAAGAATTGGGCAGACGTATTGCTTTAGGAGAATTCAAAGAATTGAATATTATCCTGAAAGGAGACGTGGATGGTTCTGTAGAAGCTCTTTCTGATCAGTTACAAAGATTATCAACAGAAGAAATCAGTGTTAAAATTCTTCACTCAGGTGTAGGTCAGATCACTGAATCTGATATCAACTTAGCAGCAGCATCAGATGCGATTATTATTGGATTTAATGTAAGAGCAGGTGCTAATGCAAAAGAACTTGCGGATCGTGAGGAAATTGAGATCAGAACGTATTCTGTTATCTATAAAGCAATTGATGAGGTAAAAGAAGCAATGGAAGGAATGCTTTCTCCGGAAATTCAGGAGCAGGTGATCGGTAACGTTGAAATCCGTGAGGTATTCAAGATTTCTAAAGTAGGAACAATTGCAGGTTGTATGGTTCTTACCGGAAAAGTAACAAGACAGTCTAAAGTACGTTTGCTAAGAGATGGTATTGTGAAATTTGACGGAGAGCTTGAAAGCTTGAAGCGTTTCAAGGATGATGTTAAAGAAGTCACAAAAGGCTACGAATGTGGTCTGAACCTGAAAGGTTATAACGACATCGAAATCGGAGATATTCTTGAAGTGTACGAAGAAGTAGCGGTTAAGAAAAAACTGAAATAAATATATCCTAAATATGTGAAAACCACTTTTTTATAAAGTGGTTTTTTTATTTTCCAACCTCATGTAATTTATAATGATTCTAAATAATTATTTTTGAATTATCAATAATTTGTTAAATTTAAAATGGTTTGCTTAAAAATTATTTTTTATTAAATAAAAATCATCTATTATTATTAAATCTCATTCTATTTACGTAATTTATAAATAAAACATTAAAAAAAAACACTGTTTAAACATTGGTTTAATTTGTGAATGTTAATATTTATTAACATATTTGCCCATTAAATATATTAAAATTTGTTAATATGAATGTTAAATTACGTGTATTGACAGCTGGTGTGCTGTTTTTTACAGGCCAGGCCGTGTTTGCTCAAAAAAACCAAGCGACACTCTTAAGCCAAAAGACGCAAAAGAAACAAAAATTGATGAGGTAGTTGTACTTGGATATAGTAAAGTATCCACAAAAGCGAAAGATGTAACAGCTTCTACCACTGTTACTGCAGAAAAATTTGAAAATCGCCCTACAACATCATTCTTGAACTCTTTGCAAGGTGAAGCGCCTGGTTTGACAATCAACTCAACATCAGGTCAGCCAGGATCTGGTAAGATTGATGTAATCATTAGAGGGGTTGGATCTCTAAGTGCAGGCTCTGAACCTCTGTACGTTATTGATGGTATTATTTCGAATGCGACTCAATACAGAAACTTAAATGACAGCGATATTGAATCTGCGTCTATTCTTAAAGATGCTGCTGCAACTTCCATCTATGGTAACAGAGCTGCAAATGGGGTAATTGTTATTAATACTAAAAGAGGTAAATATAACTCTCCAATGAGATTCTCATATAATGGGTTTACAGGGGTTAGCTTTTTACCAAAGACAGACTATAATATGTCTAATACCCAACAGGCATTGACTCTAGAGAAAAGAGCTGGTGCTGGATTAGGGGCTACACTTACCGATGCACAGATCAATAGCTATCCAGTGAATACCGATTGGAGAAAAGTTTTCTTTAATGCAGGTTTTACCCAAAAGCATGACGTAGCAATGACAGTAGGGGGACAAAATGTAAACTTATATTCATCTCTAGGTTATTTTGATCAGACGGGTATTGTATCTAATGTGTCTGATTTTAAAAGATTTACTTTTAGAAATAATTTGAATGGTAAATCGGAAAATGGTAAATTCACTTATGGCGCCCAGGTAGCTTTATCATTCTCAAAAAGACATCAGTTGGATGAAGAAACTAATGCTAATATAAGCAATAACTCTATCCAGAACCCATTACATGGTGCTAATGCCGGACTTCCATATTTACCTTCTGGTATCTATCAAAACGGACAGCAGATATATGATGCTATTGGAACTAATTTTGACGGTGGGAAAAATATTTACTCTCTTGAAGATGTATTGAGAAAAGGTTCAATGCCAAATGAGAGAACAGAAACAGGTATTATTGCGAATATTAATTTAGGCTATAAGTTAACTGATTATTTGACGCTTAATCATAAGTCTGGGGTAGATTATAAATACCAAGAGACTAATTTTGCCAGAGCTCCTTGGAACTACTTAGCTATTGCAACAGCAATGTCTGGAGCAAATGCTACTGTAAATCCAAAACCATTTGGTGGTATTGAAGATTTTTCAAAGACAAGAGAGTTTAATTATAATGCTATTACCAGCTTAAACTTTAACAAAACATTTGGAGATAAACATACTATTAACGGAGGTGTTTATCTGGATTATCTTAAAATTATATACAATGGTACATCTCAGAGAAGAACTGGTTTGAACCCAATAAACTGGGTTTTTGGAGCAGGTACAGGTTATGTTGATCCTGTGTACTATGCTAACCCAAGCGGTGGAGCTCCTATCGTTTACTATGTACCAAGTGCTTCTGCTAGTAAAATTAAAGCGGGGGCTCTAGCATATTTTGCTACTGCAGATTACGATTATGATAGTAAATATGGTGTAAGTGCATTGATAAGAAGAGATGGGTCATACAGATTTGTTTCTGATAATAAATGGGCTACATTCTGGTCTGTAGCAGGTAGATGGAATATCGATAAAGAAAACTTTATGCAAGGATCTATATTCGATATGTTGAAATTAAGAGTGTCTTATGGAGAGCAGGGTAACCAGAATATTATTGCAGTATCTGCAGGTAGTAATCCGATGCTGGTAGGAACTAATCTTGTTAGAGATACTTATGTTGCTGGTACAGGATACAATAATATTGCTGGAGCTTTAGGAGTAGGTGTATTTGCTAATCCTGACGTAAAATGGGAAAGACTTGCACAAACTAACATTGGTTTGGATTTCAGATTATTAAACAGAAGATTGGAAGGTAATATTGATGTATATGACAAAACAACAAAAGATCTATACAATGATATTAACTTATCTGCGGTTACAGGAACAACATCTATTAAAGGTAATAATGGTAAGCTTCAGAACAGAGGTATTGAAGTATTATTAAGATACAACATTATTCAGACTGAAAGTACAAAACTTTCAATCTATGGAAATACTGCTTATAATAAGAACAAGATCTTATCTCTAGTTAAGGATGATAATGCGGGAACAACTAGAAATGTTGTTGGTGGACCTATTGATCAGTGGTTTCTAGCTCCTTATTTAGGGGTTAATCCTGCGAATGGTCAAGCTCTTTATGAAGATATTAATGGTAACCCAACTGAAACTATCAATAATACAACAGACGCAAGAGCTACCGGTAAGAATATGTTCCCTGTATGGAGTGGTGGATTCGGTTTCAACTTTGAATATAAAGGTATTTTTGTTGATGCTCACTTTACTTATCAGGCAGATGTTTGGAAGTATGATAATGCAATGGCGTGGTTATATGACCCATCAAGTATTGGTAGCTGGAATCAGTCAGCAGATATGCTGAATGCTTGGTCTCCAACTAATCTTAATGGAGATATCCCTTCCCTGACAGCAACTAATCTTCAGTTAGCTGATTATTCAGATAGATTTTTAAAAGACGCATCATTCGTAAGATTAAAAACCTTTCAGTTGGATATAGTTTACCAAAATCAGTTCTTCAGAATACCTTTGTTAAAGGTTTGAAAGTGTTTGTTCAGGCTGAAAACATACTTACATGGACGAAATGGAGAGGATATGATCCTGAACCAAATTTTGCATATTCTTTATCAGTTTATCCAAATATGAAAACAGTAAGTTTAGGGGCAAATATTGAATTCTAAAAAAGTTATAAAATGAAAAAAATCAAATATTTAATATATGGTGTTGCAATAGCTTTCTCTCTATCTTCTTGTAAAGATGCAATTGATATTGTACAAGATGGAGAATTGACGGAGCAGGTAGCACTTCAAAGGGTTTCCGATTTAAGATCTTTTTTAAATGGAAATATATATACTTCATATGATACTGGTAATGAAATACAATTGACCGCTGCGTTTACGGATGAGGTAGGTATTACACCAGGAAATTCTGGATGGTATTTTGCAGAACATAGATATATCTTAAATAGTGCTACCGCCCAGGTAGGAGGTGTTTGGGTTAACAGCTATCTGACAATTAACCGAGTTAACAGGTTGTTGAGAGCTGCTGCCACAATAACTCCAAACTCTGGTGAAGAAGCAGAGTATAACTCTATTTTAGCTGAAGCAAGGACTATGAGAGCTCTTGCATATTTAAGACTGGAGTCATATTTTACTACAAATATGGCTGATGATGCTGCATTAGGGGTAATTTGGGTAGAAGGGGTGCCTCAGACTGATTCTCAACTTCCAAGAATATCTAATGGAGAAATCTATGCTAAAATTGAGGCCGATCTAAATTTTGCTGAAGCTAACCTTAAACCTGGTAATTCTTATTTGTTTGTAACAAATAATCTAATTAATGCAATTAGAGCTAGAATGTATTCATACAGAGAAAAATATGCTTTAGCAAAGCAATATGCTCAGGCTGTTATCAATAATGGTGGGGCACTAACTTTAGCAACGCCTATACCTGCAAATCCAGGGAGCTCTACATTTAATTCCTCTTTCTACTCAGCTTCTACTACAAACCCTTATAGAAAAATGTGGGCAGATGGAGCACAGGGAGAGATTATTTTTGCACTTAGCAGGCCTTCAGCAGGTTCATGGAGTAATGTTGCTAATCTTTTTACTACTAACACAACAGATCTTAATGGTTCTCCTCTATTAGACATGGGACGTAATCTGTTTAATCTTATGGATCCTACTTATGATGTAAGAAGATGGGCATTTATAGATCCAACTTCATTAGTAAGCCCTACCTATAATACAGATCCTGATTATAGATTTACAGATGTATTGGTTATTGATAAATACCCTGGTAAAGGAAATACACCGCTTAGAAATGATTTGAAAATATTCAGGCTTTCTGAAATGTATTTGATCCTTGCTGAAGCTGCGGTTGCTGAAAATGACTTAGCGACTGCTGCTCTGAATGTTAAAAAGGTGAGAGATGCGAGGAGATTTACCGGTACTGCTCCTGCATTGTCTTATACATCTCAGAAAGAAGCTTATCGTGATATATTAAAAGAAAGAAGAGTAGAGTTTTGCTTTGAAGGATTCAGATATGTTGACTTGAGAAGATTAGGTAAAGCCAATAAAGCAGATGTAAGTATTGATAGAAATCATACAGATGATATTGTAGATACACCTCTTACTTTAAGTATTACAGACTACAGATGGACATTCCCGATTCCACAATCTGAAGTATTAGGTAACCCGTCTATTGTTCAAAATCCAGGTTATTAATCTTATCAAAGTTATAGAAAATGAAAAATATATTTAAAATTCTTTCGGCTATTATTGTTTTGGGTTTTACAGCGGTTGCATGTAAATATGATGATGAGCCAACATATGAAGGAAACTCTTTATTGGAGTTTGATAAAACAGAACAGACTGCTTTTGTTGTATTGAATAAAAATAGTGCTGATTATTTGGTTACTTATGGGGTTCTTAAAGCTGTTGATGGAGACCATAATGTTGAATTGGTTTTTGACTCTAGTCAATCTACAGCTGTTTTAGGAACTGACTTTACAATTGTTGAGGGAACTGATGTTCTAAAATCAGGAAGCGTATTAGGTGATTTTAAAATAAAAGTAACAGAGGCTGCAGCTGAAGCAGGAAAGGTAGCGGTTTTTAAACTTAAATCAGGTACTTTAGGTAATGCTATATTTAACCAAGAGGTAGTAGTTACTTTCAAATTGTCTTGTCCTTTAAACAATTTCCCATTAACTTACGATGTTGATGTTATTGCATTTGGTGATAATGCCCCTTCACATCAACAGGTATTTACTCGTGTAGCAGGTACAGATAATCAGTTTAAAGTTAATTCATCATGGGGGCCAACCTTTGTTGCTTGGGCTACTGAAGATCCAAGTTATAATAACCAATATCTTCACCCGGGAGTAATTACGATTAACTGTAGGAATGTTACATTTAAGAGTGATGTGTCTTGGGGTAAAGGTGGTACAGGTACATATGATCCAAATACCGGAATCATAGATATCGTAGTAGGACAATCGTTATTCACTTCACCATTTACTGCAAGATGTATTTTTAAACCTCATTAATACTTATGCTTGATTATTAATAGATATTTAGAATAAATTCAAAAGATTATTTATAATAAGCTAATAATATAAATCAACAACCACTTTTCAAAAGTGGTTGTTTTTTGTTTTTTGTGAGCTGTATTACTTGGTAAAGGTTTGGTTTGTTCAGATATTTTAACAGAGATAAACCAATGTGTTTTATAGTGTTGAGTAGTAAAAAAATGAAGATTTATAAACACTTGTAATAATGGAAAAAATGTGTCCCTATTTAGTATAAATAGATTACTACCGCTATTAAAGGACCTTTATCTTCATGTATTATAAAATAACTAATATACTTATCTACATTAATCCTAAAAAGACCAGCTATTATTAATAGCTGGTCTTTTATATTAAAGAATTTATCTTAAATAGTTTCCGTCTTGAGATTAAATTTATATTATTGCTGGTTAAGAAAATTAACTAATTTTATTAAATCTTCTTCTTTTTCAATTTTGATTTTATTTGATTTCAGAAAGCTATTCAACGCATCTTTTTTATCTGGAAGTTGAGATGCTAAATCTTTTGTTGATTTAAAATTTCCAATAAGCTGTCCATCGGTCTTAATGTAATATATTGGTTCCATGTTTCTAAACTTAGCTGGCTGGTCTGTCTGATAAGGTGTAGGTGCAGGAATAAAATCTATAAACTTTGTTTTAAGTTTTTTGTAAAGGCTGTATTTACCTTTTACAATTTCAAAATAATATCCCTCTGAGTCTAATAAAACAAGTGTATTTTTTGAATTTCTAAATGTAATTCTGGAAAAGGTTTCGTTTTTGGGTAATACTAATACCTCTTCGTTTTTTTTGAATTCTATTTCATCCTTATACGTATTATATCGTATCAATACATCCTCATAGCTGGGAGATACAGAAGCCATTGAGAATTGTTTTTCTAAGTATGCACTTCCTTCTATTTCATCGTAAGTAAGCTTATCAGATTTTTTACTTCCTATTACTGAATTGTTACTAGGAATAAGCCCGGTTCCATATAAAGACAATAAAGTCTGTGAACTATAATTTGAGCACATAAATAGGAATAATAAAATTGGAACGGTTTTCATAAAATTATGGTTAGTTTTAGTTGTGAATGTACAAAATAATTTTAGAAAAACATTTATTTTCATTTGAAATTGTAAGAATTTATAAACTTAATATTTGTATAAATATGCAGTTAAGTAATAAGTTTGTTAAATTGTTTCTAACAAAAATAGCTCAAGCTCCACATTTTCTGTGGGGTTTTTTATGTCCTTTTATTTCTTATTTTTGCTGTACAATAATGAATAATGAAGTACATCCTTTTCATACTCTTCTCTTTAAGTTTTGTTGCCAGGGCACAGGTCGTAAATAAAGCCGATGTGAAGCCTCAACCCAAAAAAGAAGATACACTGGTGATAGACTCCGGGAAAAAAGATTCCCTGAAAATTTTCAAGCCTACTATTAATGATTATCAGTATCAGACTCAGTTTTCTGAAAAGAAAGTTTTTGATACCGTAATGACTTTTGATAAAACATACATCTTTTCACAGCAAAATAATAAAGATAACTTTGGAAGAATACAGCCTGCCAATATTGGCTCGGGGTTCAATCCGCTTGTTTTTGAAGTGAACGACGAGCAAAACCTTTCCCTGCTGCCTTCCAATAAGTCTTACATGATCATTGGAGCCAATGATGTGAAGTATTATGACGTAAAGACACCTACCGCATCATTTATTTATCATAATGCAATGCGTAACGGTGCCGCTCTGAAGTCTACCTATACCCAGAATATAGGAAAGAGATTCAATTTTGCTCTTGAATATATGGGGCTTCGTTCTCAGGGACTTTACAGAAATTCATTAGCGGCGAATAACAATACTTTATTCTCCGGACACTATGTTTCAAAAAGCGGGAATTATGAGCTTTTTGCCCACTATCTTCACCAGAATGTAAACAATCAGGAAAGTGGTGGTATTACTGAAGATAATCTGTTTCAGAGTGGTGACAGCAATTATAGCAACAGACAAAATGCTCAGGTAAATTTAGCCTCTTCCAGCTCTCAGTTTTCTTACCGAAGATACTACCTGAGTCATCAGTTTACCCCATTCAATGCTGAAAAGTTTCCTTTCAGTATCAGGCATATTATTTCTCATCAGGGAAATAAATATTATTACAATCAGACAACTCCTGAAACATATTGGTATAATGCTCCTACAGATTTAGTGAATGGTTTTCCGCTGACAACAAAAAAATATTCTGAAAATTTCAGCAATACGGTAAGCCTGATCTTTAATAATGAAAAATTCAAACTGGATGCAGGTGTGCGTTATCAGATCATTAAGTTTGGGGTAACAGATATTGCGTCTATTAATAATGGATTTCCTTTTCCGAATGAACTTAAAGAAAACAGAATTGGTGCTGTAGGAAATCTTCAGGTAAAACTTTGGGACAAAATTCAATTGAATTCATTCCTGGAATTTTCAAACGGAAGCCAGTTTAAAAGCTACCTGAAAACAACCAATAATCTGAAATTTGAACCTGTCAAAGATTATTTCGTTAATGCAAAGGTGAATTTCCAAAGTGCATATCCTTCATTTAATTACTTACTGAATACTTCCGTTTATAACAAATTCAACTATTACCTTGAAAATGCGAAGAACCAATCTGTAATGGAAGTAGGGGGAAGTATAAATCTGAAATGGTTTAAAACAGAGATTTTCGCCAATTATTTCAGGATCGATAACTATACTTACTTTGACAGCAACGGAAGTCCGAAGCAAAGTGATAATTCTGTAAATATCTCTCAAATTGGAGGAGATGCTACATTTAGCTTTAATAAATTCCATTTGAATACAAGATTACACTTCCAGAATACTTTAACTAACAAAGAACTACTTCCGCTGCCGGGCTTTGTTGGTAGAGCTAATTTCTTCTACCAGACACAGGCTTTTAAAAAAGCAGCAGAAATTCAGGCTGGTGTTAAGGTATATTACTTCTCTAAATTCGCATCAAGAGAATATTTCCCTATTCTTAACGAATATATTCTTCCAAGAGCAGATTCATTTTCAATTGGAGGACAGCCTATTGCCGATATTTATATTAATATGAAAGTGAAAAAAATGTTCTTTTTCATAGAAGGTCAGCAGATAGGAACTGTTATTTCCAATAACAAAGCATACGCATTTCCACATTATCCGGTATATGATTTCAGATTGAATATCGGGATCGTGTGGTATTTGTTCAACTAAAAACTGTACAGGTTGAAAACAATTAATAAAATATCATTTAACGATATAGAAAGCATTCCTCAATTAGTAAAAGATTTTTTAAATCAGAAAATCGAGGGTTTTGAAAATAATACATTTTCCTTAGAGCATTTCAGACAGCAGATCCATCTGAAAAAGAGTCTTTCGCATCAGAGAAAAGAAATATTTTAACTGAAGTATTCGAAAGCCAGTTAACAAGTCTTTCTCTTTCTTCAAGGCAGAAAGAAAACCTTGAGAATCTTAAACTGACCAATACATTTACCATTACGACGGGACATCAGCTGAACCTGTTTTCAGGACCTGTTTTCTTTGTATATAAAATTCTTCAGACCATTAAGACATGTACCTATCTGAAAGAAAATTTTCCTGATTTTAATTTTGTTCCGGTATACTGGATGGCTTCGGAAGACCATGATTTTGCAGAAATCAACCATTTTAAAACCGAAAATAACTATTACGAAACCAATGAAAAACCGGGTGGCCCGGTAGGGCGAATTGCAATCAGTGATATCTATTTTATTTCTGAATTTGAAAAAGAATTCAAAGATTCTATTTTCGGTACGGAACTTATCCTGATGATGAAGGAAGCTTACCAAAACGGAAACACGTTGACAGAAGCCATTAAAATTCTTGTCAATCGTCTTTTTTCAGAATTCGGGCTTTTGATTCTGGATGGAGATTCCGTGGAACTTAAAAATCAGATGAAAACGATTTTTAAGGATGAACTTCTTAACTGCAGTTTACAGAAAACTTCTAAAGATAAAGTAGATTTTCTCACAGAGAAATATGGGAAAGTACAGGTAAACCCACGTGAAATTAATCTTTTTTATCTTTCTGAAACCAGAGACAGAATTGAATTTGACGGACAAAAATATATTATTGTAGATAAAGGAATTTACTTTACAGAAGAAGAAATTCTGACTGAATTGGAAAATCATCCTGAAAAATTCAGCCCGAATGCTTTGATGCGTCCGGTATACCAGGAAAATGTACTGCCTGATCTGGCTTATATTGGAGGAAATGCCGAAATTATGTACTGGCTGGAGTTGAAAGATTACTTTTCTAAAATCAATATTCCTTTCCCGATTCTGATTCCAAGAAACTCTATGCTCTTCCTGAAAGAAAAAACTCTAGGGAAAATTGAGAAACTGGATCTTAAAATAGAAGATTTCTTCCAGAACTTCACGGTTTTGACCAATCAGAAGATTTTAAAAGACAATCCCATTTTACAGTTGCTGGAAGAAAAAGAAGAATTACTGGTTAGTAATTTTTCAGCATTGAAGGCTTTGGCAGAAACTACTGAAAAGTCTTTCGGAAATATGGTGAAAGCAGAAGAAGTACGGCAGCTGAAATCATTTAAAAGAATGAAAAAACGCTTGCTTCATGCCGAGAAAATAAAACAGAATGAATTGCTTGAAAGACTTGAAAATCTGTTTTTAGATGTTCATCCGGCCAAAACATGGCAGGAAAGAGTGTATAACTTTAGTGTATTCTTTTCAGATTATGGCTATTCATGGCTTGAAAATTGTTTGGAAGAAATGGTGGTTCAAGATTCCAAATTAATAATTGTTGCCATTTAATTTTAAAGAAGTATTTTTGTAAATTATAATTATCGAATATGATAAAGAGGTTTTTTATTCTATCCAGTTTATGTATGGTTTTGGGAGTTTCAGCCCAGAAATCACATACGGTTGTGCAAGGTGACAATCCTTACAACATTGCAAAAAAGTATGGAATGACTGTAGATGAATTGCTGAAGCTAAACCCAAAACATAAAGATGGCAAACTGGCGATCGGAGATGTTTTAACCATAAAATCAGATAAAGCAGCCACTCCGGTTGTGACAAAACCAGCTCCGGCAGAAAAAGTAACTTCAGCCACAAGTGCTTCTGCTTTAGGTAAAATTGTTTTACTGCCAAAGCAGACCATTTATGGTATTACAAAACAATACAGAATTTCTGAAACTGATCTTAGAAAACTGAATCCCGAACTGGATTCTCACATGAAAATCGGAGACGAAATTACCTTACCTCTTTCCAGTATTAAAAAATACGGAGGTTCACAGCAACAGGCTGTGACCACTGAAAAGCCTGCGGAGAAAGCTGTAGAAAAAGCGGTAACAGCTACAACAACAGCAACAACACCAGCAGCAGAAGAAGGAGAGTCTTATGTGATCCAGGCTAAAGATAATTATTACAGAATCACAAAACAGTTTGGCATCAGCCAGCAGGATCTTTTTGCCTTAAATCCGGGATTGGAAGAAAAAGGACTTAAACCTGGTGATGCGATTAAAGTAAAAACATCCCATACTAGCAGTACTAATACTGACACAGCTGCTGAACCTGCCAATCCAAAAGCAAAAATGGATTCAGGAAATGAAAAATCGACGGCCTCTTCCAATGTTGTCGCAGGAGATGATTACGTTACCTATACTGTACAGCAAGGTGATACTGTTTTCTCTATCGTTAACAAATTTGGAGTTTCTATAGACGAACTTATTGCTCTGAACCCGGATCTTTCACATGGTTTGAAAACCGGAATGGTTTTAAAAATCAAAAAACAGGATGCAGCATATGTAAAGAAAAACGGTGATGCTTTAAGTGTAATACTGATGCTTCCTTTCGGGTACAGTACCAACGAAACCCAATACAGAGGAATGGCACTTGACTTTTTGACAGGAGCTAAACTTGCTATTGAAAGAAATGCAAGAGGAGGACAGAAACTGGACGTTAAAGTAGTAGACTCAGGGAATGAAGCTTCATTCAAAAACTCTTTGACACAGATCAACCCCGATAATACAGACCTTATCATCGGGCCGTTCTTCAAATCCAATGTTATTGATGTCCTTGATTTTACAAAAAATCAGAAAATTCCGGTAGTAGCACCATTTGCCAACACTCCGGAACTATATAATTACAGTAATCTTATTATCGTTGAAACCAATAATCAGACCTATGCTGATAAAATTGTAGAAGAGGTAAAAGGAATCTATTCAGATCAGAAAATATATGTGGTGGCCGATGCCAAGAAAGAAAATGCCAACTACATCAAGGCAGGACTTGAAAAAGCTGTAAAAAATCCAAATATCATGATTGTTAATTCTCCGGCAGATATTCAGCTGGACCAGAATATGATGACAGGACAGTCTGCTCCGGTTATTGCTATTCTGGCAAATGATGATAATGCAGTTGGAGATGCTTTTGCCAACAGAATCATTACTATTTCTAAAGAAGTTCAGGGAGTGAAGGCATTCAGTATGTTCTACGCTCCGGTTTTTGAGAAAAAAGTGGATGAATTGAGCCAGGCAAATCTGGTTTATCTGATGGATAGAAAAATCAATACAGATGGTAGCTTTGAAAAAGAAATTCTGGCTGCCTATAAGAGCAAATACTGCAAAACTCCGCCAAAATATGCTATCGTAGGTTTTGATGTGGTAAATGACATGTTAACCAGAGAAAATAAAAAAGGAGAAATCTTTAAACAGATGAATAAAGTTCAGACTCAGCTTGCTACCAAATTTGAGTTTGTAAAATCCAAAGCTAACGGTGCTTATGTAAATACCGGTTACAGAGTAATCAGGTTAGTACCGTAACATGATTTATAGCTCTTTAAAATAATATTGTTAACATTATAGTTATATTTGCATAATATTTAATTCAATACATGAAAGCACTTGTATTTCCAGGGCAGGGTTCTCAGTTCGTAGGAATGGGAAAAGAATTGTATGATTCTAGAAAAGATATTAAAGATCTGATGGAATCTGCCAATGAAATTTTAGGTTTCGATATTCTTTCCATCATGTTTAACGGAACGGATGCGGATCTTAAGAAAACAGAGGTTACCCAGCCTTCAATATTTATACATTCAGTAGCAGCATTAAAAGCAGTAAATGGGCTTGGTGCTGAAATGGTAGCAGGACACTCTTTAGGAGAGTTTTCGGCTTTGGTTGCCAACGGCGTTTTATCCTTTGATGATGGTTTGAAATTAGTTTCCGAAAGAGCAAAAGCTATGCAGGAGGCTTGCGATGCAAATCCAAGTTCTATGGCGGCAATCTTAGGTTTAGACGATGCGAAGGTTGAAGAAATCTGCGCGCAGATCAGCGGAATTGTTGTTCCTGCAAATTATAACTGTCCGGGACAATTGGTAATTTCAGGGGAAACACCGGCGGTAGAAGAGGCTTGTATAAAGTTGAAAGAAGCAGGAGCAAAAAGAGCTTTGCTGTTACCTGTAAACGGAGCTTTCCATTCACCATTGATGCAGCCTGCACAGGAAAGACTGGCGGCAGCTATCGAAAAAACCAAATTCAGAAAAGCAACGATTCCTGTATATCAGAATATCACTACTACAGCGGTAACAAATCCCGATGAGATCAAACAAAATCTGATTGATCAGCTTACCGGTCCTGTAAAATGGACGCAGTCTGTTCAAAATATGATTAAAGACGGTGCATCTAATTTCGTAGAAGTAGGACCAGGGAAAACCCTTCAGGGATTAATCAAGAAAATTGACGGATCAGTAGAAGCTACTTCTGCCATCTAAAAACAAATATATGAACGCGATATTTTCACCGGGCAAGCTTATGCTTACTTCAGAATATTTCGCAATCGATGGAGCTCTTGTCTTAGCGGTACCTACCAGGCTGGGACAAGAGTTTTTCTTTGAAGAAACCGATGATAAAAAATCTCTCATTATCTGGGAGGCCTATCATCAGAATACATTATGGTTAAAAGCTGTCATTGATTATAAAAACTGGCAGATCCTGGAAACCAACATTCCATCAGGCGCTGAATTTATTACCAGAACATTAAAGAATGTTCAGCAGCTTTCTCAGACTAAATTCAAAACTAACCTTACTTACCATTTAAAAACCAATCTTCAGTTTCCTGCAGACTATGGTTTGGGAAGCAGTTCTACCCTGATGACCAACCTGGCGGAATGGGCGGGGATTGATCCTTTTCACCTTAATACGATAAGCCTGGGAGGAAGCGGATATGATATTGCGGTAGCAAAAGAAAAATCTGCAGTTCTTTTCCAAAGTAAGCCTGAGATCCAATATGAAAAGGTCACTTTTAATCCTTCTTTTAAAAATGAGCTGATTTTTATCCACTTAAATCAGAAACAGGACAGCAGGGAAGGAATCAGTTTTTACAAATCCAAAAAGAAGTCTCCGGAACTGATCAGTGAATTTTCGGAAATCACAAAGAAAGTAATGTTATGCGACGAATTGGAAAATTTTTCCGAATTAATGATGATTCATGAGCGAAAAATAGCCAATTTTCTTGAAATTCCCACAGTTAGAGAGAAGTTATTCTCAGGTTGCCCTTCATTTGTCAAAAGTTTGGGTGCATGGGGCGGAGATTTTGTAATGAGTGCCAAATTTGGGGGCTATAAGAACTATTTTTGGGACAAAGGTTTTCCTGCCGTTTTTGAATGGTCGGAAATAATTGATTCATAATCAGTAATTTACAAAACCGTTTTTTTGTTTGCCATTCTGACTTATATCAGTATATTTAAACCACCTTTAACAAATAATTAATATTATTTTTGTTGAAAGCAATAAAGAAATAGAAAATATAAGTAAAATGAAAAACACTAAAATCATCCAGGATTTAGAGAAATTAGGGATTAAAGGAAACTATGAAGTAGTGTATAATCCTTCTTATGAAGAATTATACCAGGCTGAAGTTTCTCCTGAAAATCAGGGATTTGAGAAAGCTGAGCTTACAGAATCTGGCGCGGTATCAGTAAAAACAGGAATTTTCACAGGTCGTTCACCTAAAGACAGATATATTGTTCAGGATGATGTTACAAGAGATACCATTTTCTGGGATGGTAAAGTAAATTTACCTACAACTGCGGAAATTTTCGGGTCTTGTAAAGAACTAGTGATGAATCAGCTTTCCGAAGCTAAGAAAATTTATGTTGTAGATGCTTTCTGTGGTACGAATGCAGACACAAGACTTAAGGTAAGATTTATCGTTGAAGTAGCATGGCAGGCACATTTTGTGACCAATATGTTCATTCGTCCTTCTCACTATGAGCTTGAAAACTTCGGTGAGCCGGATTTTACAGTAATCAACGGATCAAAAACAACAAACCCTAACTGGGAAGCTCAGGGGCTTAACTCTGAAAACTTCATCATGTTCAACCTTACTGAAAAACTACAGATCATCGGAGGAACATGGTACGGAGGTGAGATGAAGAAAGGAATGTTCGCAATGATGAACTACTATCTTCCATTAAAGGGTATGGCTTCAATGCACTGTTCTGCCAACGTAGGAGAAAAAGGTGATGTTGCTTTATTCTTTGGTCTTTCAGGGACAGGGAAAACTACTCTGTCAGCAGATCCTAAGAGATACCTTATCGGTGACGACGAACACGGATGGGATAACAACGGAGTATTCAACTATGAAGGCGGATGCTACGCTAAAGTTATCGACTTATCTGCAGAAAAAGAACCGGATATCTTCGCTGCCATCAAGAGAGATGCACTTCTTGAAAATGTTGTGGTGAACAATGGAGTAGCAGATTATACAGACGGATCAATCACTGAGAACACAAGAGTTTCTTATCCAATCTATCATATCAACAAAATTGTATTACCTTCTAAAGCAGGTCACGCTAAGAAGATTGTTTACCTTTCAGCAGATGCATTCGGAGTACTTCCTCCGGTTTCTATCCTGAATGAAGATCAGGCTCAGTACCACTTCCTTTGCGGATATACGTCTAAATTAGCCGGAACAGAAAGAGGAATTACAGAACCAGAACCATCTTTCTCTCCTGCATTTGGTGAAGCGTTTCTTACATTACACCCGACGATGTATTCTAAAACACTGATCGGTAAAATGAAGGAACATGGTGCTAAAGCCTATTTGGTAAATACAGGTTGGAATGGTACCGGAAAGAGAATTTCTCTGAAAGATACAAGAGCAATTATCGATGCAATCATTGACGGTTCTATTGACAATGCTCCTAAAACTCAGGTTCCGATCATGAACCTTGAAATTCCTACTGAATTGCCAAATGTTTCTACAGGTATCCTGGATCCTAGAGATACTTATGAAAATGCTTCAGAATGGGAAGAAAAAGCAAAAGATCTTGCTTCAAGATATATTAAAAACTTTGAACAGTACTGTGGTACAGAAGAAGGGAAGAAGTTAGTTGCTTCAGGACCTCAATTGCAGGAACAGACTATTTAAAAGTTATCAATAAGCATCAAAAAGCCTCATCACTGATGAGGCTTTTTGATTAAATTTTTTACAGCTCTTAATCAATTCATTTTGTTCATCCAGTTTATGGATTGTTGATTTAATTAATTCTTCGCTTAGATTTTTTATGATCATAAAATGTCTTGAAGAAAAGTAAGATTCTTCATCCAATATTTTCTCTAAATACTTTGGAGTAGTGAAAGTCAGCCAATATTTTTCTTTATTGGAAAGTTCAATGGTGACTTCTATAGCATCAGATTCAGTATCCTCTATTTCATCATCAATATGAATAGAAGTTATTTCTGGTTCATTGTTTAAACTAAAATAAAAATCAGAATACCATCTCAGTTTTCCTTCATCATTCCAGATTCTTATATTTTCATCATTTGTTTCTTCAACGATATAAGATTTTCTTTTCGTTAATTGCCCGGAATATATCCCAATATTTTTACAGTAAATCTTATCCTTTATATTCATAAATTATTCTCCTGTATGCATAATTATCTGTAAGGATCCGTACGGTCTGAAGCGGAATATAAGCTAAAAATTACTTCAAGCTCAATAAAGCCAATCTGTATCCATCCATTCCAAAACCTGATAAAACCGCATCTGTATTGGCTGCTGTTACAGATTTCTGTCTGAACTCTTCTCTTTTGTAGATATTACTGATGTGAACTTCGATTTTAGGCTTTCGGATATTTTTTAAACAATCCGCAATGGCATAAGAATAATGAGTATAAGCTCCCGGATTAATTACTACTGCATCAAAATCACCTTCCTGAAGCCTGTTGATAAGTTCCCCTTCAATATTCGACTGATAATATTTTAATTCGTGAGAATGAAACTCGGATTTTAAAATTTCCAAATAACTCTCCATAGAAACGCTTCCATAGATTTCCGGTTCCCTGGTACCTAAAAGGTTAAGGTTTGGTCCGTTTATAATTAAAACTTTCATACTATAAAATTAAAAAGTTTTTCCAATAAAATCACATAGAAATTAAACTGTGCTGGATTTTTATGTCATTGAGTTATTAGTAATGATATTTGTCATGTTTAAAAATAATGTAACGTTTGTAACTCCTTATTGTATTGAGTTTTATTAAAATTTTATGTTAATTATTGAAAATTTATCATGAAAAAATGATAAGTCTACTTGTTTTGTAGACTAAAAGTTTTTAGCTTTGCAACCATATTTCGATCGGCTTATAAAGAAAGATGGAGGGAACTGACCCTGTGAAATCTTAACAACCTACCCGTGGGGGCAAGGTGTTACATTCAGCCTTTTAAGGAAAAATAAGCATTTGGTTTATCGTATTTATCGATGCCCTTTGCTGACTTTTCTGCAAAGGGTAAATTTTTAATATATGATAAATAAAATTGATTATGATTAGCAAAAATTTATTCAATTCTAAAATATGGATGCCTCCGGTAGCTGCATTTTTTAGGAGTAGCTAATGTAAATGCGCAGAATTCAAACCCCAAAAAAGACAGCCTTCATGAAAAGGAGATTGATGAAGTGGTAGTGGTAGCGTATGGAAAAGCAAAAAGAAACAGCTATACCGGTTCTGTGGCGACAATTTCCAGTGATAAGATCAATAACAGACCTGTTACCAACATTACCAAAGCATTGGAAGGGCAGGTAGCGGGGATTCAGACGACAAGTGCATCTGGCCAGCCGGGTGCTGTTTCAACCATCCGAATCAGAGGAATTGGTTCAATAAGTGCTTCCAGCGATCCATTATATGTAGTGGATGGAATTCCTTTTGACGGTAACCTGAATTCTATCAGTCCGAGCGATATCGAATCTATAAGTGTTCTGAAAGATGCAACAGCAAGTGCTCTGTATGGTTCAAGAGGAGCAAACGGGATTATCATTATTACCACAAAATCAGGAAAAAAGGAGAAGCCAAAGTTAATTTTAATATCAGCCAGGGTTTCTCCGGAAGAGCAGTAAAAGATTACGAGCAGGTCAATACCGATCAGTATTTTCAATTATATTGGGAGGCGTTGAGAAACGGATATCAGTCCGGGAAAGTTTCTTCCCAGCAGGCAGCTCAGATGGCTACAGATAATCTCGTTTCAACCCTTGGGATCAATCCATACGGGACAGCTTATCCGAAACCTGTAGGAACCGATGGAAAATTATTATCGGGTGCATCACCACTCTGGAATGATGACTGGAGAGATATTTTACAGAGAGTAGCATCAAGAAACCAGGTGGATCTTGATATCAGCGGAGGAAGTGAGAAAAGCAATTACTTCTTTTCCCTTGGTTATCTGGATGACAAAGGGATGGCTATTGAATCTGGCTTTAAAAGATATAATACCAGGCTGAAAATTAATTCTGAAGTTAAGAAATGGTTGAATGTTGGAGTAAACTTAAGCTATACCAACAGTATTCAGCAGGCACCTACTTCTTCGGATTCCAAGGCCAGTAATATCATCAATGCAGCAAGATTCATTCCTTCATTCTATCCTTATTATGAAAGGAATGCGGATGGAACCTACGTTTTGGGTGCTGATGGAAATCCGGTTTATGATTTTGGAAAATACAGGCCTACGAATGCTTTACAGAATCAAAATGCGGCTGCAACCCTTCCGTTAGATAAAAACGAAAATAAAGAAGATAACTTTTCAGGAAAAGGATTCATGGAATTCACTTTTTACCGGAGCTGAAATTCAAAACGAGTTTTTCTGTTGATCTTGTGAATTATAACGGACATTATTATTCAAATCCATTGCTTGGCCAGGAGCAGAAATTGGAGGTTCGGTAACGAAAACGAATACCAGAACGCTTTCGTATACAACCAGCAATATTCTGACCTATGATAAAAAGTTTGGAAAGCATCACATTAACGCGTTAGCAGGACAGGAATTTTATAAGTACGATTATCAGACAATTTCCGGAACAAGAAGCCAGTTTTCATTGCCTTATTACTATGAGCCGGACGCTGCATCACTGCTGGGAAGTTTCAGTGGAAACAGCAATAAATTAAGCTTATTGAGTTTCCTTGGAAAAGTAGAGTATGATTATAATAATACTTACTTCATTTCAGCATCAGGAAGAGCAGACAGTTCTTCAAGATTTGCAAAAGATAACAGATGGGGAAGATTCTGGTCTGTTGGCGGTTCATGGAAAATATCCAATGAAGAATTCATCAAAAGCTTAAATGTTTTCAATCAGTTGACATTACGTGCCAGCTATGGAGGGCAGGGGAATGATAAATTACTTCGTCCAAATGGTCAGCCCCTTTATTACGCTTATCAGGAATTGTACAGGTTTATCAGTCTTGGCGGAGAACCGGGGACCACCCTTGAAAAAACATATACCAATAATGTGAAGTGGGAAACCAACCTTAATTTAAATGTAGGATTGGAATTCGCGATTCTGAATAACAGAGTTAAGGGAAATATCGAATACTTTAAAAGAAAAAGCCAGGACCTTCTCTTTAATATGCCGGTGGCTCCATCGTTGGGAATCAGTGACTATCCTGCCAATATCGGAACGATTCAGAATACAGGGTTTGAATTTTCATTATTCACAACCCCGATTAAAAATGATGATTTCCAGTGGAATGTGGATGTAAACCTGAGTACTTTAAATAATAAAGTGACCAAACTACCCGGAGGTTCTTTGGTGGTGGGGACGAAGTTGCTGACAGTAGGAGGCTCAGTATATGATTTCTTTATTCCGGAATGGGCAGGAGTAGATCCCAGCAATGGAAAACCTTTGTGGAAAACGGTGACTACCGATGCCAGCGGAAACTCAGTAGAAGGAACTACTTCAGAATATTCTAAAGCAACAAAACTGCTGCAAGGTTCTGCATTACCTAAGCTGACAGGAGGAATCAGTACCAGTATTACTTACAAGAATTTTGATTTTTCAGGATTACTGACATTCAAAATCGGAGGTAAAATTTTAGATACCGATTATACTTCCATCATGCATAACGGAAGTGCCGGAGGACGCGCATGGAGTTCTGAAATCCTGAACAGATGGACGCCTGATAATCCTTACACAGATGTTCCTGCATTAAGTACAACAACGAATAACTGGACATCAACGTCTTCAAGATTTTTATATTCAGGTACGTATGCAAGGCTGAAAAATGTGAGCTTGGGATACACACTTCCTGAAGGTTATTTTGAGAAAATAGGACTCAAAAAGTTCAGAATTTATATTCAGGCGGAAAACCTTCTGACCTTCTATAAACATAAGGGAATGGATCCTGAACAGGCTTTGGACGGAACAACGTATTACAGATATCCTGCCATGAGAACGGTCACTTTTGGTCTTCAGGCAACGCTTTAACCTTTAAAATTGAAATAATGAAAAAATTAAAATATATATCGTTTGCAATCATTGGATTTTTGTCACTGGCAAGCTGTGAAAGCGATCTGGACACTGCTCCGACTGATCAGGCTAACAGCGTAGAAGTTTTCAAAACCGCTGAAAGTGCTGAAACAGTAGTGAACGGTACCTGGGCAAAGTTTAATAATGACGGGACAACCTATGCCAATATCGGGTATTCCACTGTTTTAAGGGCCAGCGATGCGATGGGAAGTGATGTTGCCGTATTAACGAATAAGTACGGTTTCGCTTCCACCTATGCTTTTACCGAAATGGTGAACAGTACAGCAAGCCGTCCGTTATTTATCTGGTCTCTGTTGTATTCCACCATCAATAATATGAATAATGTCATTACAAGAATTGACGGTACGGAAGGAAGCCAGGAGAAAAAGACCAGGTGAAAGGACAGGCAAAAGCATTACGTGCTTTCTGCTATCTGAATCTGGCGAGCTTTTATCAGTTCAGCTATCTTAAAGATAAATCAGCATTGACGGCTCCTATTTATACGGAACCCTCCACAACAAGTACGGTAGGGAAGAAAAGAGCAAGTCTTGAAGAAATCTATACTTTGATTAAAAGTGATCTTACCGATGCAGATAACCTGTTGAAAAATTATACAAGAAATAATAAAGATAAAATCAACCGTTCTGTCGTAAACGGGCTTTTAGCAAGAACTTACCTGAACACGGGTGAATGGAGCAAAGCTTCAGCATCAGCGAAAATTGCAAGGGAAGGTTTCCCTCTGATGGCTCCTGAAAAGTACAAAGAAGGCTTCAATGATATCAACAATTCCGAGTGGATCTGGGGGCATGCACAGACCCAGGAACAGTCTGATGAAAGTTATGCCTTCCATTATCTGGATGTATCTTCTTCAGGGAGTTATTATTACAGCTTTATGGCGGATCCTTATTTTAAAGACCTTTTTGATACCAATGATATCAGATCCCAGTTGTTTTCATGGGACGGGCAGAAAGGAAGGGAAGGATTACTGAGATATGCCAAGTTTAAATTTAAACCAACCCTAATTGCAGATATTGTTTATATGAGAGCTGCAGAAATGTATCTGATCGAAGCGGAAGCGGAAGCCAGAAACGGAAATATTCCTCAGGCAGTCACAGTTTTGAACCAGTTGAAATCTGCCAGAAATGCCAATATTTATAATGGCTCGTTATCGCAAAGTGATGTTATCGCAGCAGTTCTGATTGAAAGAAGAAAAGAATTATTCGGAGAAGGGTTCTCTCTTTCAGATATTATCAGAACGCAGGGAACAGTAGTAAGAAAACCGTTTGTAGATGCTGATGGCAAACCGATAAAAGTTCAGGTAACTACTCCAGACGGTACCGTGAAAACTGTAGACGGTAAAGGCCATTCTGTTCTTGATTTTCCGGATAAATCTGCTTTTGTACCGAACAGCAATTATTACTTATTCAGTATTCCTCAGAGAGAGTTTGAGAATAATCCGAATTTATGAGGTAACCCATAATTAGATTTGATTTTTTTAAACCACTGCTTTTGCGGTGGTTTTTTTGTGAAATAAAAATCCCCCAATCATTTGGGGGATTTTTATTCATTGTTTTTCTACCATATCTGAAGTATTGCTATTACTTCTGTACAGATTCATCCGGAAATTGTAACCTATATGTAGGTAAAATAAATTCATATAGCATTGTTTCAATTTTGACTTATAGCTCCTTTCAAACAGAGGCAACATCGATCTAATAATTAAATTATATTTTAATTCTAACTTCGATTTACTTTTCAAATAAAAAACAGAATTTCCGTCACCGGGTTTTATCTCTTTTATTAAGTCAATCATATCTCTTTCAAAAAAATCATTATCTCGAATACTATCCAATTTTTTTGATAGAATGTTGATGATTGATTAGGTGCTATGATAGCATAAACATTTATAGGATAATCCCCTTCTTTTCCTCCCTGGGTGGAAAGGCTTTTATAGTTTTTATCTCCAAATTCAAGTGTATTAGGTGTTGGAAAAATAATGTTTTGAGAAGTATTATTTTCAAATGAAAGAATCAACTCATTATTATTCCTACTATATTTTAAGCTAAAAACATTATTTTCTTTCTGTTTACAAGAAAATAAACTAAATATTGTTAGTAAGATTATTGTGAAATTTTTCATTTTAATGTACTTTTTAAATAATTATTAAAAATAGGTTTTATTTTATTCATAAGCCCTTCTAATGATTTATCATAAAATGCGTCAGTATTAAATCCTTCCATGTTTAAATTTAATTTTTGCCATTTTCGGAATTTCACGTACTTCTCTTCCCATCTCGAAGTATAATATTCATGAGCTGATGCCCTCTGATGAGTCGTAGATAATGTATAATCATCAAAAAGTCTGGCATTATTTAAAATTGTATGAAATGTTTCATGTCCCATAGTCAGATCTAATTGTTCTAAGCTAACAAATGTTCCTGTTGGAAGATATATTCTTTGATAAACAAGTTTTCCCTTATGTGTAAGAGTTTCGGTCAGACCAAATGCTCTTCCTCTCGGTCCATCAATTAAACCTGAACTTTTGTCAAAACTATAACCTTTCTCTCGTAGATTTGAACTCAGATCACTTGTTTCATCAACTAGATGCCAGCTTCCTCTGATGAATTGATTTTTGTATCGGCTGTCAGCAACCTTTTTTACTGTATCTAGATTAAACTCAGCTTTTGTTGGACCACTTAAGGTATTATTATCATCAGCAAGCATTTCATCAACTTGATATTCATAAGAATTATAAAATTTATTTAATGTCCAAGTTATTCCTGTCACAGCAGCACTAATGACAGCACCTTTCAGTACTCCTTCAGGGAAGTTTTGCCCGGTAAGTAAAGCTGTTACTCCACCTGTTCCTGCTCCTACAAAAGCACTGCTTCCTACCGATCCCCAGAAACTACCGCACTGAATATTTTTTCAGCTCCAGTGAAGGTGTATCACAACTAGATGATGTGGGGTGAGACTCGCTTAAACGAAACCCCTTCTCGTATTGTGATACAGGAAAATTTCATAAAAAAGGCCGTTTTCACGATTTATGAGACGGCCTCTTTCTGTTTTAAAGACTTTATAGTGTTATGCGTGCAAGCGTACTACATTTTGTCTATCTTTTTCTTTATTTCTTCTGCTTTTTTTATGTCTTTAGTAACACCAATCCCATTCCTATAGATTTCTTCAAGCATTGATGCAGAGTTTACATCATTTAATAAAATGCCTTTTTCCAGATATTTTAAAGCTTCAGATTTAGCTTTTGCATTAATCTTTGAAAAATCCGAAATATCTCTATATGAATTATTATTATTCATAGCGACAATATCTTCAAAAGCTTGTCGATATCCGTCTCCTTTATTGTATTTATTAGCCATTATAAGAGAATATTTATGTAACTCTTTATAATTTGAGTTTTCTGTATAATGAATAGTAAGCCTACTAAATGAATAATTATCCCCTTTATTTACTACCTCTCTCTTAAACTCTTCTAAATCTTTATTACTAAGAACTGTATCAGAAATAATATTTCTTTCATAAACTATTGGTGTGTCGATCGTTTTTGGCATTGAATAGCCTTTTTCATTATTACCTTTTTTACAGTTAAAAGTAATAAATAAAGTTATTGACAACCACCACCAATGCAAACTGGAGCTTTTGTTTTTTGATTCCATAGTATATTGTTAGGTATATATTTATATTTATCTAATAACCCTGTTATATTTTGTCCATCTACGAAATGGTTCCATCTTCCCGGATTGAAAAATTTGAATCTTCCAGCAATGTCAGTATAGATCCTTCCGTTAGCCATTTCTCCAGCAAAAAATTTAGTGGAAGGAGCAATAAACTCGGCATTTCTGAAGGCTTTGGAAAACTTACTCGCAATGCCATTACTCCATCTGCCTGTTTGACATGACATTAATTCTACTCTAATGCTACCTCCATGTTCTCTAAAGTTTCTCCATACTTCACTTCGTTGCATTAAAATTTTATCAAATTGTTCGGGTGTTGTAATAGGGATATGATCAGGGCCAATAATAAGATTAGGAGCACCGTGTGTGTATATTCTAATTCCTCTTTCTGGTACGCTCGTATCAAGTTCTGCAGCTTTATATAAATACCCGTCTTTTTCCTTATTAAACCAGTTTAATTTGTCTCCTCGAACATCATTTGATGCTGCAGCAGTATTCCCGTTTGCATCAGCATAATTCCTTCCTGCTTCTGATGCAGTGAATAAATTACTAAAACTATAACTCACAGCAGCTACACCTCCCCCAATTACAGCACCTTTTAATACTCCTTCAAGGAAATTCTGTCCGTTAATTAGAGCTGTTACACCTCCTGTTCCTGCTCCTACAAAAGCACTGCTTCCTACCGATCCCCAGAAACCACTGGCACTGAATACCTGTCCCAGTCCCCCGGAGACTCCGCCTGTGACAGCACCCATTAAGAGGGCATTGGCAAAACCATTCCATGACCAGCTGTTCATGACCAGTGCCTGTATCGCATACATCCCTGCGCTGACCAGTGTTCCTACTGCTACTCCCAGATCACCGGAGCAGCCAGCAGAAAAATTTTACTATACGAGAATAAACATTTTAATTGGTAATATCTTTTTCTGAAAGCTTTAAAACTAAACTGTCTTCTATTACAGGTTGTGCTACAAACTTTGCATTTCCAAAATTGAGCTTTGAAAACCTTTTTAAGTATTCTCCTTCTGGATAATTTCCTTTTAATACTTTATCATAAGGGTAATAGTTTTGTTTAAATTTTGATGAATAAATGCTCTGAGATAAGTTTTTTACTGATTTTATAAATAAATTATATTTTACATTTATAACATCATTGTTTTTTAAAAATAAAACAGTATGCCCATCACCAGGCCTTTCATCCCCTAGAAAATTTTCATTACCAATTTCAGCTAGATATGTATTGCGGACGCTATCTAGTTTTCTCTGATATTTTTTTGAAGATTGTCCTTGGTTTATTACAGCATACACATTTATTGGATAGTATTCTTCTCGGCTTCCTCGTGTAGAATAACTTTTATAATTCCTGTCACTAAATTCCAAGGAATTCGGAACCAAAAAGATAATATCAGTACCTGTGTTGTTTTTTAATTGAAGGTGTATCTGTTGATTTTCCTTTATATACTTTAAATAGAGTATATCTTTTCGTTTGTCTTCACAAGAAAGAAGAAATATAAAACAAATTAAAAGAAATCTGTAATTCATTATTTTAATGTACTTTTTAAATAATTATTAAAAATAGGTTTTATTTTATTCATAAGCCCTTCTAATGATTTATCATAAAATGCGTCAGTATTAAATCCTTCCATGTTTAAATTTAATTTTTGCCATTTTCGGAATTTCACGTACTTCTCTTCCCATCTCGAAGTATAATATTCATGAGCTGATGCCCTCTGATGAGTCGCAGATAATGTATAATCATCAAAAAGCCTGGCATTATTTAAAATCGAATGGAAGATTTCATGTCCCATAGTCAGATCTAATTGTTCTAAGCTAACAAATGTTCCTGTTGGAAGATATATTCTTTGATAAACAAGTTTTCCCTTATGTGTAAGAGTTTCGGTCAGACCAAATGCTCTTCCTCTCGGTCCATCAATTAAACCTGAACTTTTGTCAAAACTATAACCTTTCTCTCGTAGATTTGAACTCAGATCACTTGTTTCATCAACTAGATGCCAGCTTCCTCTGATGAATTGATTTTTGTATCGGCTGTCAGCAACCTTTTTTACTGTATCTAGATTAAACTCAGCTTTTGTTGGACCACTTAAGGTATTATTATCATCAGCAAGCATTTCATCAACTTGATATTCATAAGAATTATAAAATTTATTTAATGTCCAAGTTATTCCTGCCACAGCACCACCGATTACCGCACCTTTTAATACTCCTTCAAGGAAGTTTTGCCCGGTAAGTAAAGCTGTTACACCTCCTGTTCCTGCTCCTACAAAAGCACTGCTTCCTACCGATCCCCAGAAACCACTGGCACTGAATACCTGTCCCAGTCCACCGGAGACTCCGCCTGTGACAGCACCCATTAAGAGGGCATTGGCAAAACCATTCCATGACCAGCTGTTCATGACCAGTGCCTGTATCGCATACATCCCTGCGCTGACCAGTGTTCCTACTGCTACTCCCCAAATTACCGGGGCAACATATGTTAAGAAAAATCCTGCTGCCCATGCAAACTCTCCACTCGGATCATTAAACATCAGGGGATTATTCAATACATACCCATACTTGTTATAGTTTTGGGTATTGTTGGGATCCTGAATATTCTCATCTGCATTTAAGAATCTTCTCAATAAAGGATCATACAATCTACCATTCATATGGATGATGCCTACTTCTGCAAAATGTTCGTGGCTGGTGTAGCCCCTGTCTATAGCGAGATCTTTCGACAAGCTCAGGATGACATCTTTGTCTGTAATAATCGCTCCGTTTCCAATCTGAAGATGGGTGAAATTACCCCAGGCATCAAAATGTCTTTGTTCCAATTTGTTTCCCGCTTCATCACTGATCGCTAAAATACTTCCGATATAATCTTTATGCAAAAACTTATAAGAACCGCTGCTCTCTGCGAAGTTTTTTAAATATACAATATTTGATTCATATGGTGTTCCACCAATATAAAGAACATGCTTTTCCTTTCCGGTTGTATTATCTTTTACCACTTCAAAGTTCCCGTTCTCACTATAAAACTTAGTGAACTTACCATCACCACCGACACTGAAATTACCTCCATAGGTGACTCTCTGTCTCATTGAAGTTAAACCATACTGGAAGGCTGCATCCCCCTTCATTCCATCAATGAATACAGGATCATTGTTCTCATTATAGGTAATGCTTTGGATCAGATCATTATTATAATTCTGTTCTCCGGCTGCATTTAATGTCATTCCGGTAGGCTGGTAGATCTTAGCAGAATTTTCAAACTTAATTGTTCCTACCTGATCGTTTTGGGTAATTCTTCCTTTGATGTCATAGACATTTCTGCTAGATTGAGGCTTAACTCCTGTAACAGGGTTTGTCCAGTTTATCAAACGATTATTGTCATCATAATCAAACGATTCTGTAATATTAAAATCACCTCCAGTTGTTCTGGTTTCTAATTCATTTTTAACAGCGTTAAAGTTATAAGCAAGTTGTAAAATGCCTGGTTTAATGGCTGAAGAATGATTAACCTGGCTTAAGGTTCCGTCATTTTCAAAAGATTGATTGATCTCTGCTGCCCCTAGCTGGGCCTTAAGAACCTGTCCTCTTGAATTCACTTCCTTTAACTCCCATAGTACTTTACCTGATGCCTTATCTTTAATCTGATACAGTTCACCATTCCATGGGTTGTATACATTCTCAATCTGAACTGTAGTAAGGGCACCAGAAGAGTATAATTGCTTTTCATAAGAAATCACCCTTCCTTTATCATCATAAGTAAACCCTTTTTCAATAAAGTATTTTCCGTTGCTACTTTCTGATGAAGATGTTAATCTTCCTTGTGGGTCATAAGAAACACTGAAAGTATACGCTTGCCCTTTAGATGTTCCGGATTTGGAAATAAGTCTTCCTTTATTATCGTATGAATACGAAATCAGTTTATTGGTCGCCTGTCCTCCGTCTGTTGTTGAAATCTCCTTCTGCGAGATGAGCTGACCTAAGTTATTATAGGTAAATTCTTTTGTTCCTTTTGGACTGGTTGTTTTTTTGGGCTGTCCAAGTCCATCGTATCCATATTTGTAAATGCCATTGGAAGGATCGTTAAATTCTGATTTTCTCCCCCAGGCGTCGTACTTAGTAGTCACAATGTTTTCTGCATATTGAGCCTTGATCTGTTCTCCTGCCGCATTGTAAGTAAACTGAATTGTTCCACCTTTGTCCGTGGAAGAACTTACATTGCCTAAGGCATCGGTAGTTTTTGACGTTGTCCTTTGATATCCATTTAGTTCTTTTACAGTTGTAACTAAGCCTGAAACAGATGTTTCCGTTTGCTTACCACTAAATGAAGTGGCTGTTATTTTAGCAGGAAAAACCGTGTCATCATAAGCAATGGTATTAAATTGACTTGGACTCTGCCCGACAAAGTAAGACTCAGACTCTTTTATTTTTCTGCCCAGCACATCATACCCGGTCTCCTGAGATACAAATTGTCCCTGTCCAAATGCCTTCGCAGATACTTTATATTCCTGTCCCAGCTTATTGGTATATTTTTTTGAAATATCTCCATCCGGATGATACTGTGTAACAGTGATATTAGAATTGTTATCTCTGCTATACTGATAGGTGGTTGTACCTCCAAGATTGGTTTTAGAGCTCAATAATTTTCCCCAGCCATCATACACATTCTCAAGCGTATTTCCTAAAGCGTCAGTTTGTTTTTTGATCTGCCCCCAATCATTATATTCAATACCTGTTTCTAATCCTAAATGATCTGTTTTCTTTACAACAAATCTTCCCTTTGAATCATATGCCGTTGCATTTGTCTGGGTCTGGGAGTCTACACTGTTGCTGATTGTCTTCTGGGTAATATTTCCAAAACCGTCATAGGTGTAGGTTTCAAGCAAATACCCTGTATTATCACGATTCCAGGATTTTAAGGTTTTTAACAGATTGTTTTCATACGTGTATTCTTCTTTGGAAGATTTTATATCACCATAAGCCTGTGACTTTTCTGTTTTGTTTTTTGGACGTCCCACAAAATAATCAGGTCCCACTGCTGATATATTATGAATATATTCAAAATCCGACGAGGTTACGACATAGCCATTATTTACATTGATTACTGTCTGTTTGGGAAGATAATAATCACCGTAAATAATAGAACTGTTTGATACTGTTCCAGTGAGGAAGTCCTTGGTTTTAGTACTTTTTGGAACAGTAACTGTAACAACCTTTGGTTTATCAGTATCAGAAACGGGTGTACTTACCACCTGTCCGTCTAATAATTTATAAGTATCATATAGGGTGGATTTAAAGCTCAATAGCTGAGTGTTGTTCTCAGAAATATCTGTTGGGAAAATATTGTTTTCATTGGTAGTTCTGATGCTCCATTCTTTTACCGGGGCTCCATCAAAAACAGGATCAATCTCTACTCCCGACCAGATTTTAGTGTTTTCAAATCCATCAGCATACCATGAGCTGCGGGCAGACTGATGGTATCCCATCATCCCTTTGCCCTGTAAATGCCCTGTCATCCCTCTGTATCGGAAATCCTGCTTTCTGCCTTCTTGCCTAAGTTGTGATACTGCATAGGACTGATCTGCTCTGCTTAATGAAAAATAAGGGTAATATTCTTTTTTTACTTTTTGATAAAAATTAGGAAGAGCTGGATCATTTGGAATCACCTCCTGATAGTCTGCTGATGTAACGATACCTCCTTGCGTAATAGATTGTACCTGGGCTAACTTTCCAACGGGTGAAGGGGATTTTAGCTTATGCATTCTCTTTTTCCAGAATAACAGTACATCATAATAGTTGTTGTTGACTTTTACCTGTGAGGTGACGGGAGAGAATAAAGCAAATTCACTGGAACTGGTAACATAATTATATCCTCCATAATTATAACTGGTATAAAAATCAGGGCTTCCATTTGCCATAGCTCCATTAGCCGTATAAGCAGCAATAGTATAGCCATAATATCTTTTAAGTATTAATCCGCTCGAATTTACTACACCCGCTTTATTAAAAGAGTTGATGTGTACAATATCTGATTTTCCGTCCCTGTTAATATCTGAAGTAGTGTAAAAATTCCTGTAAATATTAAACGTAGGATGATTACTATTTTGAAAGTCATCTGGCTTTCTGTATTTCAAAAAATCTGTTTTTAAGACATTGGAAAATCCTTTTCCCGTACCCATATAAAACCTCCAGTTATCTTTATCTTTGTTATCTGTTGTTGGGATCGTAAAGTCAAGGTTTCCATCGCCGTTGAAGTCTCCAAACAACACAGGGTATTCCGTTGCTTTTGTTTCGGCTAAATTACCTGTGAATCTAATTTTCTTGAGATACTTATTAGGAGCTGTTTTTACAAATTCAAATACAGTATAAGTAGTATTGGAGATATCAATAATATCTACTTTCCTATCTCCATCTACATCCAGGTATTGTTGTTTATAATAGGAACTTTCATTGATTCCTGAATCAATAGTATAAGTAGATAAAGGATTATTAGCATTTTTTAAATCAACAATAAAGCTTCTTATAGCATAAGTATTGCATTCAAGTATACTACATGAAGGAGGGCGGTTAGTTGTGTCATTGGATGTTTTATTGACGCAGTTAGGATCATAAACCCACTGACAAACTTCCTTTTCTAATGTGAAGAATATATCTGAAATACCATCCCCATTAAGATCTCCTTCATTTAATTTAGGAGATAACATTTTACAGCCAGCAGGTGGAGGATAATTACTTTTTGTACAAGTTGATTCATCATAAACAAACTTTTCAAATACTTTTACAAATAGGTTATCTCTGAAAATATAGCCTGTGATTTTACCTCCTTCATATTGAACAATTCCATTCCCATTATAGACTTGCCCTTCTTCATCGAGCAATGTATTAACAACTTTAGCTTCTGTATTAAAGGTTTTACCTGTAGAAATATCAGTAAAGGTATTGTTGAGTCCTCCCAGCTTGACCACACCATTATTCAGGGAAAAATCCAAATATCCATCACCGTTAAAATCACCTGTCAGCTTTACGTTTTCAAAGCTATCTACATTATTATCTGAAAACTCTAAAACAGGCTGGGTAGGAGCTGGATAAGTAAAAGCGACCGGATTAGCAGCTTTGTTATCTGCATTGTACTCCGTTATCTTATCAACTGATTGATAATTTGTTCCATTTTTAATGTAATCAATTCCATATTTTTTAAATTGACTACCATTGTAACTTACCTTAATTTCGGACAAAAGTTTATTTTGAGTATATTTTAATCCCTGTACATATGACTGTTCGATCAAGTCCCTGTCTATATAAGTAAATTCAATGCTGTTATAATGAGGTTTGTTTAATGTTTCATTTCCTCCCCATGTTATAGTGGATATTCTGGACACACCGCCATTTATGCCCGTGGAACCAAGTGGTGTATATTCATAGTTGTATGTGATAAAGTTCCCTTGAGGATCTTTCCATTTTGTAATATTATACTCCAATGCTGGGGTCGTATCTCCCATAAATCCTGTTGAAAATGTTTTTTCATATTTAGCTTGAGAACCATTTTCAAAAGTCACTTCCCAATAGTTAGGTCCTGAAATATTTAAACTATGTCCAATAGATTTTATTTTGATATTAGAATATTTTTCCGTCACATATTCTGCACCATCCTTACCATATTCTCCAGATTTCAAAATCAATCGCTGACCATTAAAACTATAATAATCAGAATAATCCATTTGTACTGCTTTAGCTTCTGCGTCTTTATCAATTGTTTTTCCGGCTCTTGAAATAGAGGTAATTCCTGAAATATTCCAGCCATAACCTGCTATTCCATTGGAAGAACCGCTGGTATACATCAAATTAATTTGTGGAGCTACACTTTTCACCCCTGGAGGCAAAGCAATAGGCAAAGTAAATTGTAATTGCCCAGCTCCGTTTACCTCTATATTACCTTTGGTGTCATGAAAACTCTTCCCATCTGGTGCTGTTGTTCCCGATGGATTAGTTGCTCCCGCATTTGAATCTGTGGGACCACCACCCGGGCTTTCCGTTGCAGGACCAATTTTCGCTACAAAAGGATTTGATGAACTTGATGAAGCATAAAATCCCGGAGCTAATACAACCGACTGTGGATCTTGCACCGTCCGCGAGAGGCTTTCTGTCTGATACAGGATGGTCTGTGAAAAGCCCAATACTGAACATAAAGACAGTATGAAGGATGAAAATAGTTGTATTTTCTTATCGTAAAGTTTCATGATTTTATCGTTTGGTAATATTTTTACTGAAAATTCTGCCATCTTTTAGCGTAAAGCGTACAACATATACTCCCCAGTTATAACCTGTCATATTGATTTTAACCTGACGGTTTAAGTCCGGGATATTCTGTTGCTGGAATTTCCAGTGAACTGTACTGTGCTGATACAATGAAACGGATTCTATGAGTCCATCCACTTCTTCTGTCCAGTCTATGGTAAGATAGTCATTAACAGGAACCGGGTACAGACGTATTTGTTTCAGGAATGCTTTTTCATCAATAATGGGAGCTTGTCTGGTAACAGCTGCTACCTTTGACTCTTTTGAAACGATCTCTTCTGCCTTTTTACCAGCAGCGTCGATTCCTCTGTATCTCTGGTTTCCGGCTTCATCGTATTTGAAATAGACTTCAGTTTGGGAAAATCCAAAGAAACCTATCATCAGGGATGACAGTGACAGTAATTTTCTTTTCATTTGTGGTTATTTTTGTGTTGATAAGAGCTGCTGAACCTGTTGTTCCAGTTTTTCAATTTTTGCAGACTGAGCTTTTAAAGTTTTATTTTCCTCCTGAAGTTGGTTTAGTTGTGCTGCCTGATGCTTTATTTGTTTATTCTGGTCAATCGAATAAAGTGTTAACTCTTCGATCTTTTCAAGAAGCTTGGAATTCATTTCAGCAACGTTAATTCCGTTTTCGAGTACTTCCTGAGCAGTGGGAATATTAGGCAAATGACCCTTTTCAATAATGTGTTTTTCAACATTCTCTAAAGATCTCAGTTGGTATTCTTTTTTAAATACATAATCAGCCCATACATTAGCTTTTACTTCAACTTCTTTAGCCTTAATTTTACCGTCAAATCTGGCAATGGCGTTGTTGAAAAATTTCACCCATGTTCCGTTATAGCCATCCTGAATACCGAAATAAGTAGAACCGTCATTACCATCGTTAGGCTGAGCTATAATAATATTATGAGAAACGTCAAGATTTCTTAATACAGTATCTCCTATACCACCACCATAACAGCCATTACATGAAGATTTTCCAATTTGAAACCTTCCTTGTGAATTAGCAATTTCAAGAAGAGTATTTTCATTGTTATAGACTCTTAGTGTAGAAAGGGGATTGGTATCTGTATCATTGAGTCCAACTCTTAAAGATCCATTAGGCAGTATACGAAGTGATGGGTTATTATTGGCTTTAAGAACCAACGGCTGATTATCTGTAGTTCCAATAAAATTGTTGGACGGGTTAGTTCCTGAGTTTCCTGTAATGTTCCAGCTTTGGGCCCATGAAAGGAATGGCATTAATAATGCCGCTAAACATAATTTTTTTCATAAAATGTGTATTTTAAAACCTTTTTCAGGTTGTTATTTTAAAATGAAAACAGGTATCCGGATTGCTTCCCCTAAAACTTTTGAACTCACTTTCATCGATCCGTGGATCTGCTTCCAATTTTGTGGTGCTCAGGATTTCAGCTTCCTGAATGCATTAAAAGTACTTTTTTTAAACATGAATTTGTATAATGTGTTGATTTTAAGCAAGTTTTATGATTAATAGTATGTAGTGAAGATAAGCATAGAAATAACATTTGTTTTTTATGACAAACTTCTGTTTAGTGGGAAAATATTTTTTTTAAAACACCTTGAAAACTGTGCATTATGATAGAATATTATATGGAAAAGAGCAGTTACAGTCTTATTTAACAAAAAATCTCTACCTTTGTAACAATGAACCTCTTAAGATGGATACTGGCAGTTTACTTTATGGCGTTATCATTGATGCCATGTGCTGATGTATCCCATCCGCAGAATTCGGGGAATAAAACAGCTTCCCTGAGTGTTCAGGAAAATCATTCAAAAGAAAAAGGAGACATCTGTTCTCCGCTGTGTACATGCAGCTGCTGCCAGATGACGGTTTCAGCATTTAAGATGGATCCATTACTGGAAATTCCGGAACAGATTCCGGCTTACTTTTCAAAGAAGATCTTATTCCACAAAAATGACTTTGCTTACCAGATTTATGATCCTATCTGGCAGCCTCCTAAAATTTAATTTTTATTGATTTTCAGAAAGTTTTGCTTTCTGATAGTTATCTGTGCTTGAAACTTTGCAATACCATTGCAGAGGTTTTCAGGATATTTTTGCTGCAGTATTATACGCTGTATGCATTCATTTTTCAATAAAAATTAAATACAAATTGTGTTAGATAAAATTATAAGATTCAGTATCAAAAACAAGGTAATCATTGGTTTGATGACCCTGGTGCTGATCATCTGGGGTACCTGGAGTGCTACCAGATTACCCATAGATGCGGTGCCGGATATTACCAACAATCAGGTACAGATTATTACCGTATGCCCTACATTGGCGGGGCAGGAAGTGGAACAGCTGGTTACTTTTCCCATTGAGCAGAGTATTGCCAATGTTCCCGATATTCAGGAAACAAGAAGTATTTCAAGATTCGGGCTCTCTGTAATTACAGTGGTGTTCAAAGAAAATGTAGATGTTTACTTTGCGAGACAGCTCATTAATGAACAGCTGAAAAATGCAGTGGAAGAAATTCCCAAAGGGGTAGGAACTCCTGAGCTGGCTCCCGTAAGTACAGGCCTTGGGGAAGTGTATCAGTATATTCTTCACCCTAAAAAAGGAAGCGAGAAGAAATACAATGCCAAGGAACTCCGTACCATGCAGGACTGGATCGTCCGGAGACAGTTAAACGGAACACCGGGAGTGGCGGAGATCAACAGTTTCGGGGTGAATTAAAGCAATATGAAGTGGCTATCGACCCCAATCGTTTGAAAGCAATGGGAACCAGCATCACCGAAATATTTACGGCTCTTGAAAAAAACAATCAGAATACAGGAGGAGCTTACATTGATAAAAAGCCGAATGCTTATTTTATCCGTGGAATTGGTTTGGTAACTTCACTTGAGGATATCAAAAACATTGCTGTTAAAAACGAAACAGGAAGCGTTCCGATTTTTATAAAGGATGTAGCCGATGTCCGTTTAGGAAGTGCTGTCCGTTATGGTGCATTAACCTATGACGGAAAAGTAGATGCTGTAGGTGGAGTAGTGATGATGCTAAAAGGGGCCAACAGTAATGAAGTGGTCAGCAATATTAAAGCAAAAATTCCCACCATTCAGAAATCTCTTCCGGATGATGTGGTGATAGAACCATTCCTTGACAGGACAGATCTGGTAGACAGGGCAATCAATACCGTGGAGAAAAACCTGATCGAAGGAGCTTTGATCGTTATTTTCGTTCTTGTGATTTTTCTTGGAAACCTGAGAGCGGGACTTATCGTGGCTTCAGCCATTCCGCTTTCCTTGCTGTTTGCGCTAGGAATGATGAATGTTTTCGGAGTAAGTGCCAATCTGATGAGCCTTGGAGCCATTGACTTCGGATTGATTGTTGACGGTGCTGTAATTATTGTAGAAGCCACATTGCATCATTTAGGCGTAAGAAAATCTGTCCGTGCTTTGACACAGTCTGAAATGGATGAAGAAGTGTTTCTTTCTGCATCAAAGATCAGAAGTAGTGCCGCTTTCGGAGAAATCATCATTCTTATCGTATACATCCCGATTCTTACATTGGCTGGCGTAGAAGGAAAAATGTTTACTCCAATGGCTAAAACAGTAGGTTTTGCCATTTTGGGGGCATTGATTCTGTCGTTGACCTACATTCCGATGATGAGTGCCCTGTTTTTATCCAAGAAAATATCCCACAAAGAAACTTTTTCTGATAAAATGATGAACCGCCTGCAAAAGGTATATCAGCCATTATTGCAGAAAGCGATCAAAGTAAAATATATGATTGTTTCAGTGACTGCTGTGGTTTTTCTTATCTCCGCTTTTATTTTCAAGAATATGGGTGGGGAATTTATTCCGCAGCTGCAGGAAGGAGATTTTGCTTTCCACTGTATTTTACCGCAGGGAAGCTCATTAAGTCAGAGTATAGAAACCTCCATGCAGGCATCAAGGATTATCAAGCAGTTTGATGAGGTGAAAATGGTAGTCGGGAAAACCGGTTCTGCTGAGGTACCTACAGATCCGATGCCCCCTGAAGCTACAGATATGATCGTGGTATTAAAACCGCAAAGCGAATGGAAAACCAAAAATCCTACAATGAACTGGCCGATGAGATCAGTGAAAAGCTGGAAACGATTCCTGGAGTATTCTTTGAAAAAACCAACCTATCCAGATGCGTTTCAATGAATTGATGACCGGTATCAGACAGGATGTTGCTGTGAAAATTTTCGGAGAAAACCTTGATTCATTAGCTGTGTATGCAGATAAAGTTGGGAAAATCATTCAGACCGTGGATGGAGCTACAGCGCCTCAGATTGAGAGAGTAAGTGGTCTTCCGCAGATCAATGTACAGTATGACCGAACAAGAATCGCCAATTACGGATTGAATATCGAAGATGTCAATAATGCAGTAAGCACAGCCTTTGCCGGAAAAGCTGCCGGTCAGGTTTTTGAAAATGAGAGACGTTTTGATCTGGTAGTCCGTCTCGACAGCCTTCACAGAACAGACATTTCGGATGTGAATAACCTGATGATTACGTCTGCCAGCGGAGCTCAGATTCCATTATCACAGGTGGCTGATATCAGTTACAAACTTGGACCGGCGCAGATCAGCCGAGAACAGGGAAAACGGAGAATTGTGATAGGTTTCAATGTAAAAGACCGTGATGTGGAAAGTGTGGTGAAGGATATTCAGGCAAAACTGGATAAAGTGAAACTTCCTTCCGGTTACTACTTTACCTATGGAGGACAGTTTGAAAACCTGCAGGAAGCGAGTAAACGCCTGATGATTGCTGTTCCGGTATCATTACTTCTTATTTTTATGCTGCTGTATTTTACATTCCGTTCGTTCAAACAGGCGGCATTGATCTTTACTGCGATTCCTATGAGTGCTATTGGTGGTGTATTTGCGCTTTTGATAAGAGATATGCCATTCAGTATCAGTGCCGGAATCGGGTTTATTGCTCTTTTCGGAGTAGCAGTACTGAACGGAATTGTTTTGATCGGAACATTCAACCAATTAGAAAAAGAGGGTGAAACCGATATTCTGAAAAGGGTATTTGAAGGAACAAAAACCAGATTGAGACCTGTATTAATGACGGCTACAGTAGCTTCATTAGGGTTCTTGCCGATGGCTATTTCCACCGGAGCAGGGGCGGAAGTACAGAAACCTCTTGCCACAGTAGTGATCGGAGGTTTGGTGACAGCTACTTTCCTTACATTATTCGTTTTGCCGATGCTGTATGTCATTTTTAACACAAAGATTTTGAAAAGAAAAAATAATAATACGGGAATGTTTACTGCGATCCTTGTTGTAGGATTCATAATGCTGGGACAGACTTTCAAAGCACAGTCCAGACCGGTTTCTGTAGAACAGGCAGTAGAGCAGGCGTTGAATAATAATCTGACTTTACAGTCAAAAGATTTAAGTATTAAATCCGCCGAAGCATTAAGGCCCACGGCCAAAGAACTTCCTAAGTTAAGTTTTGAAGCACAGCTTGGACAATACAACAGTCCGAAGTTTGACCAGTCGTTTGCGATTTCGCAGAGTATCCCTTTTCCAACACTTTTTAAAGCAAGAAAAGACTTGATCAATGAGAATATTAAAAGCAGGCAGATTGATAAAGAAATCACAGCGAATGAACTGGTAAAACAGGTTCGTACCTACTACTATCAGATCGAATACCTTCAGTATAATAAAGCCCAGCTGACCAGCCTGGACCAATATTATGAGGAATTTATCAGAATTGCAACCGTAAGATTCAAAGCAGGTGATATCAAAAAGATTGAAATCAGTACCGCAGAAACTCAGAAAGGAGAAATTGATCTCCTGCTCAGACAAAATGAAGTCTTTCTGAACAATGCTTATAAGAATTTAAAAACCCTTATGAACACCTCAGAAGATATTGAAGTACCGTTTAATAAAGACTATATTCCTCTGAAAGCAGAAAGTGTGCTCGACAGTACCGTGGTAGCTGACAATCCCACTGTAAAAGCCTTTTACCAGGAAATGGAGATTGCCGAGAAAAACAAAAAAGTTGAAAAATCGCTGGGACTTCCCGATTTCAGTGTGGGATATACCAATCAATCCCTGATAGGTTTCCATACCATCAACGGGCAGGAGAATTTTTATAATTCCGGAAAGCGTTTTCAGTCAGCAACAGTAGGAGTAGCTATTCCATTGACATTTGGAGCTACAAAAGCAAGAATACAGGCGCTGGAATATGAAAAACAGGTCGCCGAAACCAATGCGAAAATGCAGCAAAAACAGCTTTCTGCACAGTTGGAAAATGCATTCAGTCAGTATCAGCAGGACTTACAGCAGTATGAATATTACACGAATCAGGCACTTCCGAATGCTGAAAAAATTGTAAAAGCAGCTCAGCTAGGATATAAAACAGGGAAATTTCCTATGTAGAATATCTTTTTGCCCTGCAGACTGCAACCAATATTCAGTTAAAATACCTGGAATCTATCCAGCAGGTGAACCAATCTGTCGTTACTATTAATTCAATCATCAATAAATAATATGAAACTAAAACACAATATCATATATCTTGCAGTCACGACCCTTTCGATCATAAGCTGCGGAAAACAGGAAAAGGAAACGGAAAATGCTGATGTAAAAACCGAGCAGTCCGAAAAAGGCCATGACGGGGAGCCTCAAAACATAGCTTCTCTTACAGAAGAACAAATGAAATCTGTAGGAGTTGCTTTGGGAACTGTAGAAATGAAAGAGCTTACCTCTACGATAAAAGCCAACGGTTTGCTGAGTGTACCCAACAGTAATAAAGCAACCATTACCTCCCTGTATGGAGGCATCATCAAAACCATCAATATTCAGGTGGGAAGTATTGTAAAAAAAGGGCAGGTGATTGCCACCATTGCCAACCCGGAATACATCCGGCTTCAGGAAGATTATCTGACTACCAACAGCAGAATTACCTATGCAGAACAGGAGTACAGAAGACAGAGAGAGCTTTTTGATAATGATGCAGGAGCGAAGAAAAACCTTCAGAGTGCCGATGCTGAGCTGAAAACATTAAGAACAAAAAGGGCTTCCCTTTTGAAACAGCTCCAGATGATGGGAATAAGCCCGGGAAAAGTCAGTAATGGAAACATGAAATCCGGTTTGGTGATTACAGCACCTATCAGCGGGACGATCAGCAGTATTACGGCACAGATCGGCAGTTATGTTGATATTTCCTCTCCGGTGGCGACAGTAATTGATAATGGCTCTATTCATCTTGATCTTCAGGTATTTGAAAAAGATCTTCCTAAAATGAGAGTAGGGCAGATTGTTCATTTTAAACTGACCAACAACCCGGAAACTGAATATGATGCAAGAATTTACAGCATAGGATCTTCTTTTGAGAACGAAAGTAAAACCATCTCTATGCATTGTGAAGTGATAGGGAACAAATCCGGATTAATCGACGGAATGAACATTACCGGAATTGTAAGCCTTGATAAAAGTACAACTCCTGCAGTACCTACAGAAGCCATTGTAGAAGCAGACGGGAAATATTACGTGTTTATTCAGACCGATAAAAAAGTAGAAGAAGAGCATGAGGAAAAAGGAAAACCTCATCCGAAAACCTTAAATTTTGAAAAAATAGAAGTGGTAAAAGGAACGACTGATATGGGATATACTGCGATTACCCCGGTAGGAAATATTCCGGACAATGCAAAGATTGTGGTGAAAGGAGCCTTTTTCGTGAACGCAAAACTGGTAAATTCCGGGGAACACGAACATTAATGAAAGCATCCGGAATCTGGAAAATGTCAATTTTTATCCTTACATTAGAGCTGTTTACGGAATTTTTATTGAATAAAAACGGCAGGAAAAAAGTAAAGAGTATCTCACCGAATTTTTAATAAATGACCTGATTATGTTACTGAACAAAAAAATATCAGTCTGGTATTTCATCCGTGAAATAAAAACCCAAATTCTGTTCATCGGAATATTTGCCATAGCGATCGGTCTTCTGGACGAGCTGCCATGGTTTCGTAAGATCTCGCTGCCTTTGAATATCCCTGCATTGCTGGGAACAGCAGTATCCCTGCTGCTGGCATTCCGGACTTCCCAGTCCTACGAAAGATGGTGGGAAGCCAGAACCGTTTGGGGAGCCATTGTCAATGATTCCAGAACTTTTGTGAGACTGGTCATTCAGTTTATGCCTGCCGGAGATGATAAAACCATAAAAGGTTTTGCCGAAAGACAGATCATCTGGACCTATGCGCTTGGAGAATCGCTGAGAAAACTTCCTTTTTCTGAAAAAGTACAACAATATCTGGATAAACATCAGATCAAAGCTGTTAACATTCCCAATGCAATGCTGGATGAACACTCCAGACAGCTGAAAGAAATTGCAGCATCCAAAGGATTGACCGATTTCCAGCAGATGCAGCTGAACGATATCATTACAAGACTTTGCGACAGTATGGGAAAATGTGAAAGACTGAAGAATACGGTTTTCCCGCGTTCTTACAGTGTTTTAGTCCATATTTTGATCTATGTTTTTGCCGCTATACTTCCGTTTGGGCTTGATGATTCACAGCTGCTGGTAGAAATTGCAATCACTTTCCTGGTTCCGGTGACATTCATTGCTATTGAAAAAACATCCATCATTATGCAGGATCCGTTTGAAAATGGCCCTGTAGATACTCCGGTGACTTCTCTGGCACAGACCATAGAGATCAATATCAGACAGATGACGGGTGAGCAGAATGTTCCGCCCAAAAAGAAAATACATTGTATTATGAAATGTAAATAAACCATACACCCTATGGAAAACATACCAACACAAACGGTTTCTGCAGGAAGCAGACATAAAAAAAGCCTGCTGATTGTACTCTGCCTTAGCGGAACTTATCTTATTGCTGAGGTAATAGGGGGATATTGACCAACAGTCTTGCATTACTGGCCGATGCAGCCCATATGCTGACTGATGTGGTAGGATTATTGCTGGCATTTATAGCCATCAAAATTGGAGAGAGAAAAGCAGATCCTTCCAGAACATACGGATATTACCGTACTGAAATACTGGCAGCAGTAATGAATGCTGTTGTATTGCTGGGAATTTCAATCTACGTTTTGTTTGAAGCATACCAGAGATTTCAGAATCCGCCTGAAGTACAAAGTAAATCGATGCTGATCGTTGCAGGAATAGGATTGATTGTCAATATTGCCGGAATGATGATCCTGAGAAAAGACTCGGAAGGCAGTCTCAATATGAAAGGAGCTTATTTTGAAGTCCTTTCAGATATGCTTACTTCAATAGGCGTAATGATTGCAGGCGTGATTATGCTGGCAACCGGCTGGTACTATGCTGACCCTTTAATTTCAGCTGCCATCGGACTGTTGATCTTCCCAAGAACATGGAGGCTGTTGAAAGAAGCCATTAATGTCCTGCTGGAAGGAACTCCTAAAGATGTGGATATTCATGCACTCCGGAAATCATTAGAAGAAATTCCGGGAGTAAAAGATGTTCATGATCTGCACGTATGGTCGCTGACATCCAGTGTGAATGCAATGAGTGCACATGTTGTAAAAGAGAACGGATATTCCCAGAATCAATTATTAAAAACATTGACAGATAAAACTGTGAATCATTTTAAAATCAGTCATACAACTTTTCAGATAGAAGAGGAAGGTTATGAAGAAAATGAAGTACATCTGTAAAATTTTAAAAGCGTACAATGAAAAAAGACATAGAACATAAGCTCATTGATAAAAATACCAAACCTACCAGCATGAGGATTCTGGTATATGATTTCTTAAGCTCTCAGGAAGCTGCTTTGTCCCTTTCTGAAATAGAAAATCATTTCGGCAATGCTGATAGAATCACCATCTACAGAACACTGAAAACCTTTGAAGAAAAAGGAATTGTTCACAGCATTCAGGAGAATACAACCACGAAATACAAGCTCTGTGAAGATGATTGTGACGAAAAAACACACAAAGACTGGCACCTGCATTTCTACTGTAAAATATGCAAACAGACTACCTGCAAAGAAGATATCTCCTTCCCTGAAAATATACAGACCAATTTCAGGATAGATGAAATACGGTTATTTGCCAAAGGAATCTGCGAAAACTGTCTTGAAAGTTTGCAATAGCATTGCATCAGTCACATCTTTACATTTGTATAAAAAATATCAGTTATGGAAAAATGCTGTAGTACAACCCCGGAAAAACCAGATACAAAAGGACACAAACATAACCACTCGGATGAAGACGGACATGACCACGATGGCCATGATCACTCTCACGATTCAGGAGATCAGACGGTCTTCCAGATGTTTCTTCCTGCGATTATATCCTTTATCATCTTATTATTGGGAATTGCCTTTGATAACTATATAAAACCCGCATGGTTTACCGGCTGGGTACGTCTGGTATGGTTTCTGGCAGCTTATATTCCTGTAGGATTCCCGGTATTGAAAGATGCTTATAAAAGTATCATCAGGGGAGATGTATTCTCAGAATTCTTTTTGATGGGTATCGCCACTATCGGAGCTTTTGCCATCGGAGAATATCCTGAAGGAGTAGCGGTGATGTTGTTTTATGCCGTAGGAGAAGTATTCCAGTCTATGGCGGTTACCAGAGCCAAAGGAAACATAAAAGCTTTATTGGATCAGCGCCCCGATGAGGTAACGGTGATGGAAAATAACCAGCCTAAAACAATAAAAGCTAAAGAAGCTAAAATTGGAGACACCATACAGCTGAAACCCGGTGAAAAACTGGCTTTGGATGGCGAACTGCTTTCAGACTCTGCTTCATTCAACACGGCAGCTTTAACGGGAGAAAGTAAACCTGATACCAAAAGTAAAGGTGAATTGGTTCTTGCCGGGATGATTAACATGAACAGTATTGCTTTAGTTAAAGTAAATACAGCTTACGAAGACAGCAAGCTTAGCAAAATTCTTGAGCTGGTTCAGAATGCCACCGCTCAGAAAGCACCTACAGAATTATTCATCAGAAAATTTGCGAAAGTATATACTCCAATTGTAGTATTTCTGGCTATAGGAATCTGTTTACTGCCTTATTTCTTTGTGAATGACTATCAGTTCAGGGACTGGCTGTACAGAGCATTGATCTTCCTTGTAATTTCTTGTCCTTGTGCCCTTGTAATTTCAATTCCTTTAGGATATTTCGGAGGCATTGGTGCCGCAAGCCGAAACGGGATCTTATTCAAAGGAAGTAATTTCCTGGATAGTATTGCAGAAATCCAGAATGTAGTGATGGATAAAACGGGAACGATGACTGAAGGTGTATTCAAAGTTCAGGAAGTAAGTATGAGCCCTGAATTTAATAAAGAGGAAATCCTGCAGATGGTGAATGCCCTTGAAAGTAAAAGTACCCACCCTGTCGCGACAGCTATTCACAATTATGTAGGAGATATTGATCACGCCATTCCTTTAGAAAATGTAGAAGAAATTGCCGGGCACGGATTGAAAGCAACCATTAATGGTAAAGAACTTCTGGTAGGAAACTTTAAGCTGATGGATAAATTCAATATCAGCTATGATATCAACCATGCCAATATTGTGTACACGGTAATTGCGGTAGCGTACGATAAAAAATTTGCAGGATATATCACGATTGCAGACAGTATAAAAGAAGATGCCAGAGAAACTGTAGACAATCTGCACAAAATGAATGTAAAAGCTACGATGCTGAGTGGTGATAAAGGTACTGTAGTGAAATATGTAGCAGACCAGCTGGGAATTGACAATGCATTCGGAGATTTGCTGCCTGAAGATAAAGTAAACAAGGTTAAAGAAATCAAAGCTAAAAACCAAACCGTAGCTTTTGTAGGAGACGGAGTCAACGATGCACCTGTAGTAGCTTTAAGTGATGTGGGCATCGCAATGGGAGGCTTAGGAAGTGATGCCACCATTGAAACAGCTGATGTAGTCATTCAGGATGATAAACCAGGTAAAATCCCAATGGCGATCAACATCGGGAAACAAACGAAAAAAATAGTCTGGCAGAATATCATCCTTGCCTTTGCTGTAAAAGCAGTCGTTCTTGTCCTGGGAGCCGGAGGACTGGCCACCATGTGGGAAGCGGTTTTTGCCGATGTAGGAGTAGCGCTGCTCGCTATTTTAAATGCAGTGAGAATCCAGAGGATGAAATTTTAAGAAGCAAATAATAAACACAACTCAATTATATTGAATAAAAGCTCTGCTGGTCTACAGTGGGGCTTTTGTTTTTTAATTAATATCATGCAAGCCATTCCGTATAAATCCGTATTATGCAGTTGAGACTCCTACGGAGTGACAAAGGGACAGCCTTTACTTTCTGTATAAACTATATGATTAAACTATGTGGCTGACAATTGCACAAAGAATAATACACACAGCTTGTCATTCCGCAGGAATCTCTATAAAAATCAATCTCCCCGAATTGAGAGATAAGCAACACCAGCATTACAAACATTAAAAAAACTTGCGTCTTTGAGATTCCAACAAAACAAAGAATTTAAAAAAGCTCTGCCAAAAACATCAGCAAAGCTTTTATCAACAAGATTAAATTGTATATAAAGAACTAAATTTTTATTTAGGTCTAAGTCTCACTCAAAGTTCGGAATAATATTATACCGGTGACAGGCACAGTTTTGTGATTTTTATAGGTAACAGTAGATAGCCATAATGACATTGATCATAAATCTGTGATAAAACAATTTTGAAGTAGTATATTTGTAACAGAGAATACATCGTTGAGGTTAATACTTTCCATATTCATCATTTTTACCGTTGCATTACGTCCTGTTTTGCCACTGGTAAACTATGCTGTGAACTATGATTATATTGTTAAAAACCTTTGTGAGAACAGAAATGTACCGCAATCAACCTGTAACGGGAAATGCTATGTGGAAAAAGAACTGGCCAAAACAGAAAAACAGTCCAATAGTTCTCAAACGATAAAGATGGCCGGGTTAGATGTCTTTGTATCTCATGATATTCTTTCATTTTCCTCACAGCTGAACTCAGAATTACTTACTGAGGTTCCGGATTCAAGCTACTTTAATTCTCATTCTTCAGAATACTTTTCAAGGATATTCCATCCTCCGTTAGCTTAATTTTATTTTTAAACTATACTTTTAGTTTGTAAGTTGAAGTTCTTAAAAGCTTTTACTTATACAATCATTGAAAACACACTGCACAATACAATAAACGATTGTAAGCGGTAAAAAATACATAAGTTCTTAAAGAATTCTGTGTTTATCAGGCTTATCATTCCGTAAGTTTAAGCTGTGTTTTGTGTTATAATTTATTTTAACATTATTAATCTCAATTTACCATTACAATGAAATATCTCGTTATTTCGGCTGCTGTGCTGTCGGTATCATTGCTGTCATGCACCAAAGAAACCCCTAAGGTAAAGCATGCAAGCCACATGGACTCTTCCGGAAAGAAAATAGAAAATGTTCAGGTCGTGAACGAAGAAGATCCTGTCTGCCATATGAAAACAGCCGGATCTCTAAAAGATACTGCGGTATATAAGAATAAAACGTACGGTTTTTGCAGTGTGTACTGCAAAGGTGAATTCAAAAAAATCCTGAAAAATATGCCCAAAAATAAGAAGCCCAATAATAAAAGTAAGGTAATCATTCCTATTGCGTTATTTGCATTGCTTTTCCTGGGAATTGGCATAGGAATGGGCTATTTTAAAAGAATCTTTACACTGTGATGAAAGTTCCGGATTTTGAACTCACTGATCAGAACAGTAAAAAAATCACCAATAAAGACATGCTGGGAAAAGTATATCTTGTTGAGTTTTTCTACAGCAAATGTCCTACCATATGCCCGGTGATGAATACCAATATGAAAGCCATCCAAAACCAGATTAATGACCCAGATTTCGGTATTATCTCTATCAGTATTGATCCGGAAAATGATACCCCTGCAGCATTGAAAGAACATGCTGCAAGAATAGGAGCAAAATCCCCGAACTGGCATTTCCTGACCGGAGACCGTACCTATATTGGTGATCTTGCGGATAAATTTAATATCTACGTTGGCGATAAAGAAGATGAAGGAGAAAGCCTGAACCACAGTGGAATGATCGCTCTGGTAGATCAGGACGGAAATATCCGCTGCAGATATAATAAAGAAAATATGCCGATCCTTTATTATTCAGGATTGAATTACGGAGATCCGGAAGGTAAAACTCCTGTGCTCACAGGAAAATATCATCCCGACAGGGAAATTCTGATTGAGGATATTAAGAAATTATTGAAATAGAGAAGAGGGAAGCTGGATGTTTGAAGCTGGAAGTTATTCCGGACGATGCAGCTCTGGCGATTTTTGAGATGGCTGTAAAGGTAAATAGAAGCTGAAGAAATTATGTTACCGCATTCATTACTTCCAGCCTCCATCTCCCATCTTCCAACTAATAGAAAACATTGTTCAACCATAAACAAAAACGTTATGAAGATTATGAAAATAGCTGCCTTAAGTGCAGTTTTCGCGGCTCAGTTTGTACTGGCTCAGTTTAAGCAGACTCCTCTGCCGTATGCTTATAATGCTCTGGAAGGAAATATTGATGCCCAAACGATGGAAATTCATTATTCAAAACATGGTGCAGCTTATGCAGCCAATTTGAATAAAGCCATTGCAGGCACTCCACAGGAAAAAGAAACGTTGTTTCAGATTCTTTCCAATGTATCAAAACTGCCTGCTGCAGTAAGAAATAATGCCGGAGGACATTACAATCATGAATTGTTCTGGACGGTTCTTACCCCTCAGAAAAACACCCAGCCTTCTGCAAAATTGGCAAAAGCAATCAATGAAACTTTCGGAAGTATGGATGCTTTTAAAGAAAAAATGTCTAAGGCAGGAGCAGACCGTTTCGGTTCCGGTTGGGCGTGGCTTTCTGTAGATAAAAACGGAAAACTATTCGTTTCATCAACTCCAAATCAGGACAATCCTCTGATGGATGTTGTAGAAGAAAAAGGAACTCCTATCTTCGGAATTGATGTCTGGGAACATGCTTATTATTTAAAATATCAGAATAAAAGAGCAGATTATCTTACCGCAATCTGGAATGTTACCAACTGGAAAGAAATCAGCAGAAGATATGACGAAGCGATAAACAAGAAATAAACTCATGAAATTGTTTTACAGCATACTTTTTACTTTTTATATGGTGCTAAGGCCTTTAGTGCCTGTGGTAGAGTATGCTGTAAATTATGATTATATCGTTAAGGTTCTCTGTATTAATAAAAACAGACCCGAGATTCACTGTAATGGAAAATGTTACCTGAGTAAAGAATTGGCCAAAGCTAATGATTCAGAATCTTCCCCTTTTCAGAAACTCAAAAACTCAGGACAGAAAATTCTTGATATTTATATCCTTCCTGAAACTACAGCGATTAATGCTACGGAAAGACGACCGTTTTTCAATTTCAACTTCACTTACGAAACAGCCTATTCTTTTCTGTTTCTGACCCATATTTTCAAACCACCGGTTTTTTAAGTTAAAACTATCACTATTCAACCACAAAAGCCACAAAAGCTTAAGTGTTCTTATCATACATACGGCTTATCACTTAAAAAATTTAAGTGTAAAAACTTCTGTGTCTTTTACGGTAAAAAGAATGTTTTTCACATTCAAAATAACACATTCAAAATTGCATTCAACTTAAAAAATCAACAATGAAAATTTCTCAATTTTTATCACTATTCTGTATTGCCTTTATTTTATTCTCTTTTACAGCGTGCGAAAACAGCAGAGATGATGATAACCCACAGGATACTGCACCAGGAAAACTTCAGATCAAGTTTGAAAATGGATTTAATAACGTAGGAGACATTGTCCTGAATCAGACCGTTCAGACTTCTTCCAACGGTCAGAAACATAATTTTTCTGCTCTGAAATACGTCATCAGTAATATCGCATTGATAGATGAAAATGGAAATGAATTTAAATACAATGAAAACAATCCTGATAAAGGTGCATTTATTGTCGATCAGGCAGATGCCGTAGCCGGAATTATCTACCTTAATCTGGATGGCATTCCGAAAAACAATTATAAAAAAATAAGATTCGGTTTAGGGATCAGTCAGAAAGCCTATTTATTAGGACAGGACGGACAGGCTGAATTCTGGACGAAGGCCAAGCAGAAAGGAATGTCCTGGTCATGGGCAGCAGGATATGTTTTTGTAAAACTGGAAGGGAAATATGGAACAGATGCTGCATCAAAAGAATTCATGAATCATACCGGAAATATGGGGAATACCACAGCCAATAATACTCCGGATCTTTACCGTGAAATCACATTAAACTTTCCAACAACAGCCAGAGTAACAGGACAAATTCGTCCTTCAGTTCATATTCTTGCGGATCTGAACCAGTTTCTGAGCGGAGACAAACCCCTTACTCTTACCACAGCCAATGACATGCTGATGGGTTCCAACCAGCATTTGGTAGACGTTACCAATAATCTTACAAAAATGTTCAAAGTAGACCACGTTCACAATGATTAATTTTTTTATCAAAACAATACTGGTGCTGCTTGTATTCGTATTAAGCTTTATTTCATGTTCTGATGAGGTGATACAACCGCTGGAAAAGGACGAAGCCTACAATCTGCAGTTTCCGTCTTATTTCCCGGAAATGACTTTCGATCAATCGGCCAATCCGGTGACAAAAAACGGAGTGGAGCTGGGACGAAAATTATTCTATGAAGGCAGGCTGTCCAGGAATAATACCATTTCATGCGGTTTCTGCCATATCCAGGAAAATGCTTTTACTCATCACGGCCATACCGTAAGCCATGGCGTGGATGACAGAATAGGAATCCGGAATGCGCCAGCCATTCAGAATATGGCTTTTTTGAAAAGATATATGTGGGACGGTGTGATTCATAATCTGAATGAACAGCCCATCAGCCCGATTACAGATGTGAATGAAATGGACAGCTCTATACCGGAAGCGATTTCGAAAATAAAAGATGATCAGAAATATAAAAAACTGTTCCGAGAAGCTTATGGAGATGAAACCATTACCGGCGAAAGAATTTTAAAAGCATTATCACAGTTTATGGCTTCTTTAATCTCTGCGGATTCAAAATATGACAGATTCAGACAGGGAAAAGAGCAGCTTACTTCGGCAGAATCTCAGGGAATGGTATTGTTCAGACAGAAATGCGCTTCATGCCATAGCGGAGAACTGTTTACTGATGAAAGTTTTCGAAATACAGGAATGTATTACAATACAGAATTCAAAGATGCCGGACGTTACAGGGTTACCCTTAATCAGACAGACTGGATGAAATTCCGTGTCCCCAGCTTAAGGAATGTGGAATATACTGCTCCTTATATGCATGACGGAAGGTTTTACACCTTAGAGGCAGTACTCAATTTCTATTCAGATCAGGTGGAAGATAATCCCAATCTTGATCCCCAGCTGAAACAGAACGGGCATGTTGGAATTGCCATGAACAGCCAGGAAAAACAATCCATCATTGCGTTCCTGAAAACATTATCAGATAAACGTTTTATCTCGAATCCAAAATTTGCAGAATAAATTACAGAAGACATGAAGAAGATTATAATGATACTAAGTTTGATCCTGTTGAATCAGTATCAGGCGAAGGCCATAAGAGACAGCGCTTATATTGCTCCGGAAACTTTTAGCAGTTTCGATTTTGATGATGATTGTGATGCGTGCGGTTGTGCAGCAGGAAACGGTTCTTCCGGTTTTGAATCTTTGCTGAATCCACAGTTTATCGGAATCAAATACTTTGCACAACATTACAAAGCCAAAGAAAATTTATTTGTAAAAGACCTTACGCAGGATCAGTATTTCAATACTTTACAGCTTTGGGGGAAAGTTCCACTGACTAAAAAACTAAGTGTTTATGCAAGTCTGCCCTTCCATTTCCATGAAAAACGGACCATGCAGGGAGGTATCAAAATCAATGGAGTAGGGGATATGAATCTGATGGGAATTTACCAGCTGATGAATTCTAAAGATAATTTCCATCACCTGAGCGGAGGTTTAGGCGTGAAAATTCCTCTGGGAAAATTTGATGAAAAAGGAGCATCCGGTGTCAATCCAAGTTTTCAGCTGGGAACCGGAAGCTGGGATTATCAGGCTGCTTTGAATTATAAATTTCAAAAGAATAAGGTCGCAGTATTAGTCAATACAGACTATACGATCAAAACAGAGAACAAGAAAAATTACCGTTTCGGAAACCAATGGAACTATGCCGCAACAGGTTTTTATCAGGTTGCAGGAAACGAAAAGTCGATCTTTTCTGTAAAAACCGGAGTGCAGGGTGAAGTGTATGCACAGAATAAACAGTTTGATGAAGCCCTGCCCAATACAGCAGGAAGCGCTTTGTACGGAAAATTAGGCTTTGAAGCTTCCTATAAAAAGCTGAGCCTGGGAAGTGAAGTCATGCTTCCGATGTATACTCATCTGGCGGGAGGAGATATTGAAGCCAAATCAAGATTCAGTATTTTCCTGAATATTGGAATTTAAAAAGAAAACCCTCGTTGAAATCATGTTAAAGCTCCTTCGGGAGCTTTAATTGTTTATAAATCATGATTTTAGTTGGGTATTAGGAATAATTATTTATCTTTGCCGGAATTTGGTGAGCCGTAAAAAGCTCTTAAAAGGGAATCCGGTGAAAATCCGGAACAGACCCGCTGCTGTAAGCTCCGCACCAAAGTTTTTGAAGAAAAATATCCACTGTTTTCAGGAATGGGAAGGATTTCAAAAATGGAGTAAGTCAGAAGACCTGCCAGAAAATAATCGTTTGACGCTTTCGTGGAATAAAGCTTAGGACATCAATGATTCTGTGCAGTGACCGTTGTGCTTTATCCTTGTATTCTTATATCCATTAGCGTCATCATTATCCCTAAATGAGCTAATGGTGGCAAAACTAACTACTTCTGCAATTTATAAAGCTGTTTTCACTATACTGGTGTTAACATCCCATCTTGTGCTTTCCCAAACCAGGAAAAAAGACAGTCTTCAGGAAGAAACCATTAAAGGAATCAACCTTTATAAAAAGAATTTCAAAGAAATCCTTCCTGCACAAACTTTACAGGGCGAACAGCTGGAAAGACTGAACAGTCATTCTGTAGCAGATGCGCTGCGGTATTTTTCGGGTGTCCAGATTAAAGATTATGGTGGATTGGGTGGTTTGAAAACCATTAATATCCGAAGCATGGGAAGCCAGCATGTAGGGGTTTTTTATGACGGGATTCAGTTGGGAAATGCCCAGAACGGACTGGTTGATCTCGGAAGATACTCTTTGGATGATCTTGAAGAGATATCATTGTACAACGGTCAGAAAAGTGAGATTTTTCAGCCGGCAAAAGATTTCGGTTCTTCAGGGTCTATTTATTTACAGCCTAAAACGCCTGTTTTTAAAGGAACAAGAAAAACGAATCTTACAATAAGAGCAAAAAGTGCTTCCATAGACCTTTTCAATCCGTCATTCCGTTTGGAGCAGAAGATTTCAGAAAGGGTTTCTGCCAGCTTCAGTGGAGAATTTATGCAGAGTGACGGAATTTACAGATTTCGGTATGCCAAGAAATATCCTGACGGGCAGCAGGCTTATGATACCATTGCCAGGAGACAGGACTCAGATATCAAGGCAAAACGTTTTGAAACTTCTTTAAATGGAATTTTAAATAACGGAAGCTGGAATATCAGAGGGTATGGGTATATTTCAGACCGCGGAATGCCGGCACCTATAGTCAACGGACGTTTTGGAGGAAGAGGAGCGAGACTTTCTGATGAAAATTATTTTGTACAGGCCAAGCTGAGAAAAAAGCTGTTCCCGAAATTTGAAACACAGCTGAAAGCAAAATTCGCATACGATTATACCCATTTTATGGATACGGTTCGCTCACAGTCTGTCATTCATACCGATAACACTTATATTCAACGGGAGTTTTATATTTCCTCATCCAATATCTATTCAATCACACCCAACTGGGATGTCAGTCTGAGCGGGGATTTTCAGTACAATAATCTGGATGCCAATCTGGATAATTTTTCATATCCTACGCGCTATACCACATTGGTAGCGTTGGCAACAACCTATCAGTGGAACAGGTTCAAAATTCTGGGAAGCCTTTTAGGAACTTTTACATTTGAAGAAGTAAGGAAAAACAAAAGACCGGGAGATGCCAGGGAGTGGACGCCAGCCGTATTTATGAGCTATCAGCCGGAGATCATCCCGGAACTGACACTCAGAGCATTCTATAAACGGATTTTCCGGCTTCCAACCTTCAATGATCTCTATTATACCAATATCGGAAACACTTACCTGAAGCCGGAATTTACCAACCAGTATGATCTTGGATTTACCTATCAGAAGAATTATAGCAACCGTCTCGTTAAAACCTTTTATGCTAAAGTTGATGGTTACTACAATAAAGTACAGGATAAAATTGTAGCCGCTCCCAACGGAAGCATGTTCCGCTGGCTGATGATGAACCTTGGAATGGTTGAAATCATTGGTGCTGATGTGAATGTACAGACAGAACTTCAGCTGGGAAAAGTAACTCTTAGACCTTTGCTTTCCTATACTTATCAGAGTGCAAAAGATGTGAGTGATCCTGAAGATACTTTCTACAAAAATCAGATTCCTTACACACCATGGCATAGCGGATCTTTCAGTCTGATGGCAGATTATAAAGACTGGAGCTTCAATTACAGCGCAATGTATGTGGGAGAAAGATATGATGTGAACCAGGATAATATTCAGTACAATTATGTGCAGCCATGGTATACTCATGATCTCTCTGTTCAGAAAAAATTCAGATGGGCGAATCATCAATTTAAAGTAAGCCTTGAGATGAATAATATTTTCAATCAATACTATGATGTGGTTATCAATTATCCGATGCCCGGAAGAAATTTTAAACTTATTCTAAACTTTAGCCTATGAGAAAACTAAACTTTTATTTTTTATTTCTTGTCTTAGCTTTTCTTACGTCATGCCGTACAGATGATATTATTGTCCGTCAGGAAGTGGTAGAAGGGCTTCCTTCAGAAAATACTGCAATAAAAGGCTTTTACATGCTGAATGAAGGGAATATGGGCAGTAACAAATGTACCCTGGATTTTTTTGATTATACCAAAGGAACTTATTTCAGAAATATTTACGCGGAAATCAATCCCAATGTGGTAAAAGAACTCGGTGATGTAGGAAATGATATCAAAGTGTATGGAAGCAAACTTTATATTGTTGTCAATGTTTCCAACAAAATAGAAGTGCTGGATGCCAGAACAGCTAAACGCATTACGTCTATTCCTTTGCAAAACTGCAGATATCTTGCCTTCAAAGACGGGAAAGTTTATGCCAGCAGCTATGCGGGTCCTGTAGCTATTAACCCGAAAGCTCCAAAAGGAAAAGTAGTGGAAATCGATACAACATCGCTCTCTATCCAGCGTGAAGTAGTGGTAGGCTATCAGCCGGAGGAACTGGAAATTGTAGGAAATGCCTTATTTGTAGCCAATTCTGGAGGATACAAAGCTCCTGATTATGATAATACGGTTTCCGTAATCGATCTGAATACTTTTACAGAAATTAAAAAAATAGAAGTTGCTATTAACCTTCATCACATTAAAAAGGACAATTACGGTGATCTGTATGTAAGCTCCAGAGGAGATTATTATAATGTTCCTTCCAATCTTTATGCAATAGATGCAGCAACAGGAACTGTCAAGAAAAACTTTCATCTCTCAGTCAGTGAAATGACGATCGTGAATGATAAACTCTATTTCTATGGCAATGAATTCAATTACAATACCCACAGCTATAAAAAATCATTTGGGATTATTGATGTGAAAACAGAAGAGATTATCGCCAACAGTATTTTTGATAAAGAATATGAAGCCGCTATTAAAACACCTTACGGAATTGCCGTAAACCCCATCACAGAAGATATCTACATCACAGATGCCAGAAATTACGTATCAATGGGATTGGTGTACTGCTTTGATAAAAACGGACACTTTAAATGGAAAACGGAGGGTGGAAATATCCCTGCCCACTTCGCTTTTTTATACAAATAACCAAACTTTAAAACATGAACAGAAATACCTTTACTTATTTAAAAGCCGGATTTTTATCCTTTTTCCTTTTAGGAGTGATTGCCTGTAAACACGATGACGAAGATGAATTTACATTCAGAGGGCTTGATGATTCTTACACCATTGAACGCTTGAAAGTATTAAGTATTCCTACGAATGCATCAGGATCGGTTACCTGGAGTATTAACGATTCTATTATTTCTCAAAACCCGGAACTTGAATTTATCAGTCTGAATGCTGATGCTTATCCTCTGACTTTAAAGATTAACAGTAAAGGAAACGAACAGGTTTTTCATTCTAAAATTATTGTTACCAAAGAAAAAACACCTTATAGTAAATACATTTCAAAAATATTGGAGTTCCGTCCCGCGGTTGGGCAGTTCATGAACGAAATCCCGGAATATGTACCCGGAAATACAGCTGCTAATATGCTCCAGAAAGCCAATGAATCCTTAGTTGGAGGCAATTCTACCATGATCAGTCTGGGAGGATATGGCGGATATGTTGTGTTCGGGTTTGACCATACCATCCCCAATCTGAATGGAAGGGATTTTAAAGTACTGGGAAATGCATTCTTTGGAAATGATGCCAGTGAGCCGCGTTCAGGATCCTGTGAGCCGGGGATTATTATGGTAGCTTACGACAGAAACAAAAACGGAAAGCCGGATAACGATGAATGGTACGAAATTGCAGGCAGTGAATATTTTAAAAATACGACCGTAAAAAACTACACCATAACCTATTATAAGCCTGACGAAAATAAAACACCTGTAGCCGGAACTGAATTCTGGCAGACTGATGTGGAATATATAAAGTGGAGTGATAATCTTGGCAATCAGGGATTCAAAACAAAAAATACCTTTCACGCACAAAGCTATTATCCTTTGTGGTTTACCGATAGTTCTTACGGCTTTTCGGGAACCAGGCTTGCAAATAATTTCTTCGATCAGAACGGAGACGGTTCCTATTGGGTAGGAAAATCATATGAGTTCGGATATGCAGATAATGCTCCGAATAATGATGAAGCTTCCAATATTGATATTTCATGGGCAGTAGACAGAAGCGGAAAATATGTAAAACTTCCTGGAATCGATTTTATGAAAATATATACGGGAGTCAATCAGGAAGCCGGCTGGCTGGGAGAGGTTTCTACAGAAGTGGCAGGAGCTTATGATCTGCACTTCAAATAATAAATCAATAATACAATCTATTTAAATTAATAAAAATGAAAAAGTTTTATCTTTTTATGATGCTTTTTCTGTTTGCATGCTTATCCAATGCACAGATAAAAGTACAGGGAGTACCCAGAAATGATATTTCAGGGATCAGTCAGCTTAATACCACTACCATCAGTTTTTCTGATATTCAGTATTGGGTAGGGTCGGGAGCCAATCAGGCTGCTTTTGTCGTACAGTGGAATGACGCTAAAAATCCTGATGCTATGGTCTGGGGCTACAAATGGGACGGAAATGCCACAGGAGAAGACATGCTGAAAGCCATTGCTAAAGCAGATCACAGGCTGTACACTTTGCTGTATCAGGGAACACAGTTCGGATCAGCAGTCGGGGGAATAGGTTTTGATCTTAACGGTCAGGGTACCAACGCCCTGATCAAAAACGGAAATACCACATATCCGTTATATCCTGTGAACGGTTTTGTAAACACAACAGCTTATGATTTTGACAGTTATACAATTGTAGACGCTGCCAATGATCACTGGCAGTCAGGATGGACAGTTAACGGATACTGGGCTTATTGGGTAAAGAATCCGGCTGATGCAGATTTCGGATATTCCAGTGTTGGGGCTTCTTCACGTACATTGCAAAATGGTTCATGGGATGTATGGAATTTCAATGTAGGATTTAATGAAACACCTGTTTCTTCTACCATTACTCCGGTTTCTCCATACGTAGCTTCTACAAACTATACCAACGGATATTTTATGGTAAACGAAGAATGGTTTGGCCATACCAACGGTTCTGTAAATTTCATTGATAATAACGGTCAGATCAATTATCGTGTTTACAGTAATGCAAACAATAACCAGGCTTTCGGTGCCACCACACAATACGGAACAATCTATGGAGACAAATTTTACTTTGTATCAAAGCAGGCTGCCGATGGAGGAGATACTCAGTATACGCCGGGTGGAAGACTGGTTGTAGCCAATGCGCAGACCATGCAGAAAATTGCTGGATTTAATAACATCGGAGGTGGTGATGGAAGATCATTTGTAGGGGTGAACGTGCATAAAGGTTATATTGGTACTTCTACCGGAATAGTCCTTTTCAATATCGACAATCTGCAGGTAGGTTCCCTGATTACCGGAACCGGCGGAACCGGCCAGATTGAAACATGATCCGTACTTCACAATATGTATTTGCAGTGAAGCAGGGGGTCGGAATTTTAGTAATCGATCCCAATACGGATACCATAGTGAGCACTGTTGCCGGAGGATTCTATTCAGTAGTTCAGGCTAAAGACGGAAGTATATGGGGAATTCAGGATCAGAAGCTGATCAGCATCAACCCTACCACGTTTGCAACACAGGTTTACAATATTCCTACCACTAAATACATTGGGGACTGGGGAGCATGGAATGCAGGAAGATTTACGGCAAGTAATAAAGAAAATGCCTTATACTGGATCAATTCAATCAGCAGCTTTAGTTCAGGAACACAGATTGTAAGATTTGATGTTACAACAAAAACATTTAACGAAAACTTTGCAGCAATTCCGGGACAGACAGGGCAGTTTAAGCAAATTCCTTACGGTGCAGCTCTTCGTGTAAACCCTGTTACCGGTGAACTTGTTCTGAATACCACAGAAAGCGGGTATGGTGCACACTTCCAGAAAAACTGGATTCATACCTACAATATGAGCGGGACTCTTATCAATACCAAAACACTGAATGATTATTATTGGTTCCCTGCATTGACGGTATTTACCAATAATTCAGTTCCTGTTGTAAGCAATATTTTACCTTCACAGTTTACAGCAGCAAATACGACTTCGATCGATCTGAAATCAGTAATCTCTGATGCGGACAACATGACAGTATCGGTTGTAAAGTCTATAAAATCAAACAGCAATCCTACAGTCGTTTCCGCAGTGATTAATAATAATGACGAGCTGGTTTTGACACCACTTGTTTCAGGTACATCTGATATTGTGATCAGCTTTAATTCCAATGGTAAATTAGTGGAGAAAACACTTACAGTGACTAGTACAACATCAACTCTGGCTACTGCTGAGGTGAAGAAACTTGAATTCAGTATGTACCCTAATCCGGTTACTGATATTCTTACCATTAAAACACAGGAGAAAATTCAGAATGTTTCTATCTATGATGCTTCTGGCAGAGCCATCAATGCACAGCTGAATAACGGACAAATCAATGTAAGTGCTCTTCCAAAGGGTGTTTATATTGTAAAAGCGGTAACAGATAAAGCGGTATATCAGCAAAAAGTTATCAAAAACTAATACTATTTTAGATAGTTAATCTTGTTAGTCTAACCCTGGCCAAATTGGTCAGGGTTTTTTAGTAAATATTGAATTGTAAATAAAAGCCCGGCAAGCTTAAAAGCTTGCCGGGCCTGATCTGTTATGTATCTTTTCCTTACTTGATGGTCACTTTTTTAGAATATGTTTTTCCTTCTTTTGTAGTGATGTTCATGATATACACTCCCTGTGGCTGCTTGGTTTCAAATGTATTGGATGTCAGCTTGGAACGGAATACTTCTTTTCCTGAAGTATTGGTCAGGGTTACTTCTGAACCGGCTGCAGAAATATTTTTATCAAGAGTGAACTGTCCGTTTTGGTTATGGGCCATAAAGTTGATGAACGGATCTTTATACTGATAAGCATAATATACTCTAAGCTCACCGCCAATATTCAATAATCCTGAATTCACATTGATTTTGATACGGTCAAAAGGAATGTTCATCGTCATTTCAATTTCACCTTTGCTTGGATCTCCGGCACCAAGGTTGATCAGTTTGGTGGCAAGACTTGTGTAATCGTTGTTGGAGACATCTCCATTAAATGTTTCAATAGAAACACCTCCCAATACCTGGGCAGACAGAGGCGTTCCGTTTGAACCAATGGCTAGAACAAGCTTGTTGGTATTGTTCGCGATATTGGTAGTTGGGAAGATCAATGTCTGTTCCGTTCTCGCCAGAAGACCTACTGAAACCTGAAGGGTAGAGTAGTCATTTTCGTTACTTCCTACTGCATTTTGAGGATTCAAAACACCACAACCTAAGCATACGCCAAGTACCTGGTTGGTTTGGCTGCTTGCATAAGTTTTTACAATCTGTGCAAAAGACATTGAGCTCGTTAAAAATAGAAATGATGCCAAAATTGCAGCTTTCATTGTGCGTTGGCTAAGTAATAAATAAGTTTTCATATGTAGAAAAATTTTGGGTTTTAGCTTTTTGTAAATTTATAAATAAAATGATTATGTTGTTTATTTTATTTCATAATTAAGTGATTTGTTAATAATTTGTTGATATTTGTGATTATGAATTTGTTTTATTTAATGTGGTGTTTTAAGCTGCTTTGAAAATAAATACAGCAGGCTAAAACCTACCGTGCTTTTGTTATCACTTATTGAATTAAAACTTTTTTGGAATATGTTTTCCCATCTTTAGTTTTTACATTCATTATATAAAGCCCTTCACGCTGTTTAGATTCAAATGTGTTTGATTTCAGTGTTGAACGGAATACCTCTTTCCCCGAAGTATTGAACAGCGTTACTTCAGAACCTTCCACCGGAACATTTCCTCCAAGAGTAATCTGTCCGTTTTGGCTGTATGCCATAATATTCACCAGAGGATCCTGATATGCATAATAAATTCTGAAACCGCCGCCAAGGCTTAACACTCCTCCGGTTAAACCAATTCTTATTCCGTCATAAGGCTTTGCTGGCTTGAATTCTACTGTGCCTCTGTTGGGAATTGCCCCCAGTTTAAGAAGGCTGACATCAATCGTTCTTCTGTCCTCATTGGATGTACCTCCATTCATTGTTTCGAGAGTGACCCCGCTTAATAATTGTACAGATAATGGAATGTTATCTGTCCCGATTCCTACAACCAGCCTTGTGTCTGATCTCAGGTCAGGAAAAATCAGCGTTTGCTGAATTCCTCCCAATAGAGCCGTTCCCAATACCATTGTTGAATAATCATTTTCATTATCTCCTACGGCATTGAGCGGATTATCTATATGGCATCCCAGGCATGCGACACCAAATACGCCTGAACTTTGTGCATGCGCATAAATTCTGTTCTGGGCAAAGGACATTGTGCTGGCGGAAAATAAAAACAAAGCCATCAAACCGGCCTTAAAAGAAGTTCGGTTTCCCACAAGTAAATTGAATTTCATGTTATATATTTTAGAGTGAATAGTTTTATTCAAATGTAAGAATAAAAGGAAGAAACAGAAAATAATATTTCCATTATTGGTGATATTTTTAATAAAATGTAATATGCTTCATTGCACGAATGGAAGCAGTATGACCTGCCTGGTTAATGATAAATTTACCGGAGGCTGTCACATTAATCTGATATTAAATGAATAATGATGGCAGAAGTTGAAATCTGCAGGTGCTGTGAATAATGACTGAATGTCTTGTACGGAAACGAAAAAAGGACTTCGAAAAAGTCCTTTTGTAGCCCGTAGGGGAATCGAACCCCTCTTACCAGAATGAAAATCTGAGGTCCTAACCGATAGACGAACGGGCCCTCTATCTTCTACTACCGAAGTAATAGGTTAGTGTTTGTTTTTATAAGTATCAACTCTTATTGTAGCCCGTAGGGGAATCGAACCCCTCTTACCAGAATGAAAATCTGAGGTCCTAACCGATAGACGAACGGGCCGGTTAGTTATGTTTTATATAGCTTTACTACTTTGTCTTTAAAAAACCACTGATATTATACAGTGGTTTTTTAAGATGTAAGTAGCCCGTAGGGGAATCGAACCCTCTTACCAGAATGAAAATCTGAGGTCCTAACCGATAGACGAACGGGCCGGCTATATTATTACGCTAATTTATTAACGTGCTTTGTTAATTTGCTTTTCAAGTTAGCCGCTTTGTTTTTGTGGATAATGTTTTTCTTAGCTAATTTATCCAATAAAGCGATAACTTTTGGCAATTGTTCTGTAGCAGCAGCTTTGTTCTCTTCATTTCTTAAAGCTTTTAAAGCTGTTCTAGCAGTCTTGTGGTAATATCTGTTACGAAGTCTTCTAGTTTCGTTTTGTCTGATTCTCTTTAGTGCTGATTTATGATTTGCCATATCGTTTAAATGTGAGTGCAAAACTATAAACTTTTTTAAACTACCAAATTTATTTTTAAAAAATTAATTTTCTTCTGTTAGGTACTTTCTGAGTTTATTTATTGCCTGTTCTATTTTTAAATTTTCTTGTTCTTTTTCTAATTTTTTGATCGTATTTCCCAGCATGATCAGTGCATTGTTCCATTCTCCAGTAGTATTGGTGAAAGTAAGTCCGTCAATTGTTACTTCAAAAGCAACCCTTTCTCCTGTCCTGTAAAGCCTGAAACTGATTTTATCATCTTTGCCTGTAATCCCGTCTTCATTGATTTGTAAATCATAACTTTTTGGGTTAGAGTGGATTTTCTTAAAAAGCAATTTCGCTTCTTGTATTTTTAAATCCGGCATGATATAAAATTTGATAGCCTGTAGCAAACTACAAACAATGATTTATCAATATTATTTTTCATCAGTGTGACCATATTGTGTGACCAACTATGGATAAAATTTTTGCAAATATAATGCTTTTGTGATATATAACATATACACAATACCTTTTTCAGCAAAAAGTAAATATTGTTTCATTACAATTCTCAATCTGGAAGTCTGCTATAATCTGACTTTCAATATTTTTAATTAAATCATACAATCTGAAATTTACCCGGAGATCTTAATGAGAAATAAGAAAATAAAAGAGTCCATAAAAAAACCTTTAACTGAGCAGTTAAAGGTTTGTATTTTCGTAGCCTATAGGGGAATCGAACCCCTGTTGCAAGAATGAAAATCTTGAGTCCTGACCACTAGACGAATAGGCCGAATTTTGAGGTTGCAAAAGTAATAATTAACTTTTAACTTCAAAATTATTTCCGGATTTATTTGTAGACTTTTTGTATCACAGTATTTTTGATGCCTTTAGCCTCAAGCTCTTTCTGAAGCTTCACTGCATCCTCCAGTGTATACACTTTTCCATAGGTATAATAAAATACTCCATTGTCTTTTTCTCTTTCCACATCTTTCAGGTTCTGAAGAATATAAGAGTTGCCATTCAGCTTATCTCCGGCATATACTTCTATTGTATAATAACCCATATTGATTCTCTGATTGGGCATAAATCCAACGGCAAAAGCATTTCTGAATCCTGCATCCTTAGCGGTTTTAAGATTAATATCTTTCACAGAGGCCAGATTGGTTACAGCATAGTAATACTTATATTGTCCGTTTTCTTTAAGAGTAAGGATATAGTTCAGACCTTTAAGGGCAGGATCATTTTCATTGTATTTCATAGGAGAGCTCATCAGAAGGATTCTGAAGTCATTTTTCAGAGGAACTTCAGCAGGCTTTTCAGGCTCAGGTTTTCTGACAGCAATAGAGCCGCCGGATTTTCTGTCAATTGCTTTTTTATAATCGATAACAGCATTGTAGATGCTTTCTGCAATCTCAGTCTGTCCTTTGTCAGAAGCGATATAGTGACTTTCTTCAGGATGATTGATGAATCCTGTTTCTATCAGTACAGATGGCATCGCATTCATACGGAGAACGTGAAGGTTTTCTGGAATACCCCTCTTGAAGATCTTTTGTCCTTATTCACAAAGTTATCTTCCACCAATCCTCCCAAAAGAAGACTTGATTCCAGATATTTACTCTGCTGAAGTTTCAAAGCGATCAGAGATTCAGGAGAATCAGGATTATAAGAACCAAAGATCTGCTTATCCTTTTCATCCAGGAAGATCACATCATTTTCCCTTTTGGCTACCTCCAGGTTTTCGTTATTCTGGTTAGGTCCCTGTACATAAGTTTCTGTACCGTAAGCTGTAGGCCTTTGAGAAGAATTACAGTGAATAGATATGAAAAGATCTGCTTTGCTCCTGTTGGCCAGGTTTGTCCTGTCGGATAGAGAAGGGTACTCGTCTATTTTTCGGGTATAAATTACTTTGAAGTCTCTGTTTTTTTCTAACATGGCACCCACTTTTAAGGTGATAGCAAGTGTAATGTCTTTTTCAGCGACTCTTCCGATGTCGGAATAGGTCCTGTTGGCCCCGTGATCACTTCCTCCGTGTCCGGCATCCAAAACGATCGTAAACTTCTTCTGAGAGAAAATAAAGTTACTGACAAGGATAAGGAGAAATGATAAAATTATTTTAAAATTTTGTTTGTGCATCTTACAGTTATAAAAATTATATTAATTTTGGGCCTTAATTATATAGTATAAAATTGGCCAAAACCGTCTTCAAAAATATATTACAAATTTTAATTATCCTAATTTTTAACAATTTTTTAGCACAGAAAACTCCTGAAAAATTGCCTAAAAATGCGGTTAATGATACTATTTCCAAAAAGGATACCATAGTTGTAAAAAAAGAATCTTTGAATGATGTTCTTCGTACAAAAGCAGACGATCAGAGAAGAGATGTTCCGAAAAAAATGACATTCCTGAATAAAAATGCGCAGGTAAAATATCAGGATATGCAGATTGATGCGGATTATATTTCTATTGATGATAACAAAAACCTGATATACGCCAGAGGAAAACAGGACTCTCTGGGAAAAATTATTGAACCTGTCATTACAACACAGGCCGGAAAAAAATACGAAACCAACGAATTCAGTTATAATACAAAAACCAAGCAGGCCATCGCTTTCAATGCAAGAACAGAAGAAAGTGAAGGGGTAATTATAGCTCAGAAAACTAAAAAATACAACGATTCCGTATTCGCGATGAGAAAAGCGGATTATACAACGGATGATTATTTCATTAAGAAAAAAGATACGGCAGCGGATTATTTTATGCGGGCTTACAATATTAAGCTGATTAAAACCAAAACAAAATCCCAGATCGTAACAGGACCTATCCAGATGTTTATTGAGCAGGTTCCTACACCTCTTTATCTTCCGTTTGCCATTTTACCATTTTCTGATAAAAGGGCAGCTGGTATTCTGATCCCAAGTTTCGGGGAAAGGGAAGATGTAGGTTTCTTCCTGAATGGGATAGGGTATTACCAGCCTATCGGGGAACATTTTGACCTTAAAGTTTTAGCAGATATTTATACCAAAGGAAGCTGGAACCTGCGTCCCCAGGTGAATTACCAGAAGAAATACCGTTACTCAGGAAACTTTACAGCAGATATCGGTACCATGGTAAGGGGAATCAAAGGCCTGGATGATTATACTAAAAACAGTACATACAGGATCAACTGGACCCACTCTCAGGATTCCAAGGCCAATCCTTTCCTTACATTCAGTGCTTCTGTGGACATTGTAAGTACCAAATTCTATAATAACCCACTTAACAACAATTACATTTTCAACCAGAATGTACTGAATACCCAGCAGAATTCTACGGTTACCCTTACCAAAAGATTTCTTAAACTTCCGATGACTATTACGGGAACGGCTTCTTATTCACAGAACTTTGCAACAGGACTGGCAGACCTTCGTCTCCCGCAGATGAACGTAGCCATTAACCAGTTTTATCTTTTCAAATCTAGAACGGGAATCAGACAGGGACTTCTTGAAAATATCACGGTGAATACCGGATTTAACCTTACCAATTTCGTAAATACTCAGGAAAATGAGCTGTTTAAAAAAGAAATGTGGGATAAAATGCAGACCGGGCTTAAAAATAATATTGCATTGGCAACCAATACAACGGTGGCTAAATACTTTACATTCAGCTTAAGTGCCAATATTGACAATGCTCTGACTACAAAAACACTGAACAGGTATTACGATCCTGTAAAAAATGTAACTGTCGATGAGATTAAGAAAAATTTTAGCGGATACTCTACATTCTCTACTTCTGCCAGTCTTCAGACTACATTGTACGGAATGCTGAAATTCAAAAAAGGCTCAGCAGTGGAAGCGGTAAGACACATGATGACTCCAAGTGTAAGCTTCACATATTCTCCGGATTTCTCAAGTCCTAACTTCGGATATTACAGAAACTATTATAATGCCACCGGGGCATTGACGCCTTACTCTATTTTTGAAAAAGGGATCATCGGAAGCCCGTCAAGCGGGATGCAGGGAGCTTTAGGCTTTAATATCGGTAACAATATCGAGATGAAAATAAAGTCTAAGAGTGATTCTACAGGAGTGAAGAAAATCAAGATTTTTGAATCCTTAAACCTTGCGGGAAGCTATAACTTCGCTGCTAAAGACCATCCTTGGTCTGTATTTTCAATCAACGGGCAGTCTTCTTTTTTCAATAACAAATTAACAGTTAATACCAGTCTTGCACTTGAACCTTATAAAATTGATTTCTTACCAGGACAGGATACAGGAATAAGAACTGAACAGTTCGGACATTTCAGTGTACAGGGATTCAACGTTCAGCTGTCTTATCCTTTAAGCAGCGAGATTTTTGGAGAAAAAACAGATTACGCCAAAAAGTATTCTTCCAAGGGAGAGGTCCGAAATGAAAATTATTATTTTGATGATGATCATTATGCTCACTTTGATCAGGCATGGACTTTAAATATCAGTGCCAATTACGCATATTCTAAAGGACTGAGCAGATTTGGTAATAAAATTGCATCCTTAGGATTAGATGGCAGTATCAAGCTGACACCTTACTGGAATATCAACGGAAGCACCCATTATGATATGGTGACCAAAGAACTGGCATACACAAGAATTGGTTTTTCAAGAGATCAGCGAAGTTTTACGATCAATTTCAACTGGGTTCCGTTCGGACAGTATAAAGTGTACGACTTCTTTATCGGCATCAAAGCCAATATCTTAAGTGATGCACTGAAGTACAAAGACAGAAGCTTTACCCAGCCTAATGCGCCTTTCTAATATCAGATTGGCATTTGTGAATATAAATTTTATATTTGCAACCAAAAGAAATTCTAATGCAACCACTGCTGGCAGATTTAAATATCAATGAATTTAACAGGCAGTGACAGTCTATGAACTTAGAAAAAATTAAATATCCGCATATGAAACAAGTAATCAACACAGTTAATGCACCTGCAGCTATCGGGCCTTATTCACAAGCTAATATGGCCAACGGAGTTTTGTATATCTCCGGACAGATTCCTGTAGATCCTGCAACTGGAAAATTGGTTGAAGGAATTGAAAAAGAAACGCACCAGGTAATGAAAAACCTTGAAGCGATCCTTACTGAAGCCGGCATGACTTTCAAAAACGTTGTAAAAGCTACAATCTTCTTAAAGAATATGGATGATTTCGCTGTAATGAATGATATCTATGCTTCTTACCTGGATTCTGAAAGCTATCCTGCCCGTGAAACAGTACAGGTTTCATGTTTGCCTAAAAATGTGGATATCGAAATTTCTATGATTGCACATCAGGATTAATGAACTTTATAAGAAATACAATTGCGGTTCTGATAGGCCTTGGTATTGCAGGGCTTATTATCACTCTTGGTATAAGGGCTTTTCCGCAATGGGTAACTTTTGAGGCTTTTGCTCCGTTTGAGCACTGGCAGAGGTTTCTTTTCAGTATGAAAGATGATAAGGCATTCTTCGGCTTCCTCTTGTTTATTTCCGGACTGGGAACTACTATCGGAGGAGTTGCAACTGCAATCATCGTTAAATATGCTAAAGTTGCCTATGCTATTCTGATCGGTTTTATTATGCTCTTTATCGCAATGCTGGATGTAATTATTTTTCCTTATCATCCTACGTTTTACAAGATTTCTATTTTCCTTACATTCTTTCCGTTTTCCTGGATCGGAGGTAAGATTGTAGAAGTGATCTACGAGCGCAATAAGAAGAAAAGAATTGCTGAAAAAATGAACAAGTAATAAATAATAAATACAAAAACGCTGCAGATCTCTGCAGCGTTTTATGTTGATATGAGAAAAACTAATTTAATTTTTTGACTAAGGCATTTTGAATCCTCTCTGGTAATTTCTTCCGTAGTCATCCATGTATTTTATTTGTGCGGTTCCGGAGAATTTATTCAATAAGCTTTCTACATCTTTCTGAGAGTTGACAGGTTTACCATTGATTTCTGTAATGATGTAACCGTCCACAATTCCTGCTTTGGCCATTTCACTTCCTTCTATGACGTTTTTGGCAACAACCCCGCTATTTAAGCCGTAATATGCTTTTGTTCTGTCATCAATGCTTTGGAATTCAGCTCCTATTTTTTCAGTTACGCTAAGATCTGCTTTTGTTCTTGTGGAAGTTCCGCCTTTTTGGTCTCTAAGCGTTACGTTAGTTGTTCCTTCTTTGCCATTTCTCAGATAAGTTACCTGTACTTTATCACCCGGACGTTTGCTTCCGATAGACATAGAAAGGTCTGCGAAATCAGTAATGTCATAGGTATCTACTTTCGTAATAATGTCACCTTTTTCAAGCCTGCATCTTCAGCACCGCTGTTCTCGCCAAATCCTGTAATATAGATCCCGGACCCTACTTTTAGGTTCGTTTTATATTGCTGATTGTAAGAACTTACCAATTGATCATTCGAAAGATCCAGAGACTGAACTCCTAAGAATCCTCGCTGTACAATTCCGAATTTCTTGATATCCTCAACAATTTTTCTTGCTAAGTTGGAAGGAACAGCAAATCCGTATCCCTGGTAATATCCTGTAGTAGACTGAATTGCCGAATTGATTCCGATAAGTTCACCATTAGTGTTCACCAAAGCACCTCCAGAGTTACCCGGGTTGATGGCAGCATCCGTCTGGATGAAACTTTCGATAGGGTTAGCCGCTTTCCCTGGCTTCCTAAAATTCCGATACCTCTTCCTTTAGCAGAAACAATACCGGCTGTTACTGTAGAGTTTAACCCAAGCGGGTTTCCTACTGCAAGCACCCATTGTCCTACATCAATATTGTCAGAGTTGGCAAAATTCAGATAAGGAAGACCTTTTTCTTCAATCTTTAATAAAGAGATATCCGTGTTAGGGTCTGTACCTACCAAAGTAGCAATATATGATTTTTTGTTGCTTAATACGACTTCCAGCTTATTAGCTCCGGCCACCACGTGGTTATTTGAAATAATATAACCATCCGGCGATATAATTACCCCTGAACCCATTCCTGATGGCATATTATCAGGAGCCTGCTGCTTCTGTCTCTGCTGGCCTCTTCCCCCGAAAGGATCTCCGAAGAAGAAATCAAACAAATCCTGCTCTGAAGCTCTGCTTGAAGTTCTGCTTTGATAATTTTTAATGGTAACTACAGCCGGAACAGTTGTTTTAGCTGCTTTTACAAAGTCATCACCTACGGCTGCCGTATTCATTCCCGCAAACGAAGTGTTGGGTGCGGCTGTTGTGAAATAAGATTGATCTCCATTGTTGGAACCAGGTCCGAAATATTGTAAAGCTCCAACGGTAGTAGCTCCGGAAATTACCCCAACTACTGCAAATGGTAATAGTTTTTTTAAAGTACTCTTCATTGTATATCTTTCTTGTTTATTAATTAATTTATTTTTATGTTTTTGAGTAAACAAATTTAATGTTAAATAAGTAAGCAATTAGTATGCTATGTTTCAATTTTAACTAAAATTTAACGGCTATTATATCATTTTGTGCCTTAAATCATAATTGTTAATGTCATAGTTAACAAAACTTAAAAAAAATTAAGGAAAATATGTCAGACTTTCTCAGGGTACAGCATTATTTAATTCATTGCTGATTACTTATTGGGTATAGCTGTGATTCTTATCATCAGTATATTTAATTCAAAAATGATTATCTTTGCAAAAATTTTATTCTCACTTAAAACGTTTATAGCATGCAACTGTATAACACCTTAAGCGCAGAAGAAAGAGCCAAACTTATTGATGAAGCCGGTAAAGACCGCCTTACCTTGTCTTTCTATGCGTATGCCAAAATTGAAGATCCCAAAAATTTCGCGACGAATTATTTATAGCCTGGAATGCACTGGATGCCCTTGGCCGTATTTATGTTGCCACTGAAGGAATTAATGCTCAGATGAGTGTTCCTGCAGATCAGTTTGAGGCTTTTCGTGATACGCTGGAAGTTTATGACTTCATGAAAGGAATCCGTTTGAATGTAGCGGTAGATCAGGACAATTATTCTTTTTAAAATTAACCATAAAAGTCAGAAACAAAATTGTTGCTGACGGTTTGAACGATGAAACTTTTGATGTTACCAATAAAGGAATTCATCTGAAAGCTCAGGAGTTCAATAATATGCTGGAAGATCCTAATACTATTGTAGTAGACTTCAGAAACCATTACGAGAGTGAAGTGGGGCACTTTGAAGGAGCTATTACACCGGATGTGGAAAATTTCAGAGAAAGTTTACCGATTATCAATGAACAGCTTCAGGATTTTAAAGAAGATAAAAACCTGTTGATGTATTGTACCGGCGGGATCCGTTGTGAAAAGGCCAGTGCCTATTTCAAACATCAGGGCTTCAAAAATGTTTACCAGCTGGAAGGTGGCATCATCGAGTACACACGCCAGATAAAAGAAGAAGGTATCAAAAGTAAGTTCATTGGTAAAAACTTTGTATTTGACCACCGCTTGGGGGAAAGAATTACAGACGATATTATTGCACAGTGCCACCAGTGTGGTAAACCTTGTGATAACCATACGAACTGTGCTAATGACGCTTGTCATTTATTATTTATCCAATGTGATGAATGTAAGGCTGCAATGGAAAACTGCTGCTCCACAGAATGTCTGGATACCATACATCTGCCTTGGGACGAGCAGGTGAAGCTGAGAAAAGGGCTGCAGGTTGGAAATAAAGTTTTCAGAAAAGGAAAATCGGATGCTTTGAAGTTCAAAAAATCAGGTGATTTACCGGATAAGCCTCTGGCAAAAGCTGAAACTAAAAATATCCGCCAGAAGATTGCTGTTAAAAAAGAGCTGATCGGAAAAGCAGAACATTACTATTCAAAATCAAAAATTGCACAGTTCTTAATTGAAAACAAAGGCCTGTCAGTAGGAGATAAAATATTGATTTCAGGCCCTACAACGGGAGAACAGGAAGTTACTGTTACTGAGATCTATGCCAACGGAGGTCCTTGTGAAACTGCAAAGCCGGGAGATCAGATTACTTTCGAGCTTCCGTTCAGAGTTCGCCTGTCTGATAAACTGTATAGAATTTTGGAGAACGCATAATCCAGAAACAATTATTTCAGTTAAAATAACCTGATAATTATGCTGAAAGCTGAGCTTAGAAAAAATATACAAAAAAAAAAAGCCTTGTCTGATGATGAGGCTTTCTTGTTATCACAGAAGACTTTTGAAAATTTCATTAAGTATTTCGACCCGAAAGTGGGGGAGAAAGTACATATTTTCATCCCGATTCCGGAGAGGAAGGAAATTGATACCCAAATCTTCATAAAGTATTTTTTAGAGCAAAATATCCGGGTTTATGTCCTAAGATTGTGGCTGATAAACTGATTAATATAGAAATCTCTGAAGATACTCTTTATGAAGCCAACAGCTGGGGGATTACAGAACCTGTTTCCAATGAAGATTCCGGTGAAAATTACTTTCATTACGTCATTACACCCCTGCTGTATTGTGATGGAAAAGGAAACCGGGTAGGGTATGGAAAAGGATTTTATGACGGCCTGTTTCAAAGTATTTCTCCTGAGACAAAAAAATCGGAATCAATTATTTTGATCCCGATGAATATGTGGATGATGTCTGGGAAAACGATATTCCTGGACTATTTGGTTACTCCTACAGAAGTGCTGTCTTTCTTAAGTGGTTTGGAATAAAAATCTAAAAAGTAAAATTTAAATTCTTTCTTAAGTTTTGAAGTAGAGAGCAAGATGTACTGTGCATTCTTTTCAAAGCTTCCCAGAGACTTGTTTTTATTATCGAAGTACTCTACATTAAATTTGGCATAATCCAATGTGTCCTTTTTATAAAATTCTTTATAAACATTCAGGTTGCTTACCTTAGCAGTTTTCACTTTCATACTGTCCAGCTCTTTCAGCAGCCTTTTAAAGGTGAGGGAATCAGGCTTGTGGAAGTAGCTTTCCATCTGAGAATAGATGACCGTGTCTATTTCTGTATTTCTGTTTCCGCTCAGGTAAAGAGTCGACAGGTCGAGCAGCTCCTGAACTTTCTGTTTGGTGATGGAGTTAATGGCCTGCATACTGTCCATCTGTACAGCAGGATAGCTCTTTTCATTGTTGCTGTTTCGCAGTTTATCGAGGTCGCTTACCTCTGAAGTTTTATTATTGCAGGCAATAAATAAAGTCAGAAGCACGGTGAAAATTAAAAATTATTTATTCTTTTCATCTGTGGTAGCAATTTTAAATTTAATGGATACAATCTTACCTTTGTTATCCTTTTTCATTTCTATTACATTCAGGTTTTTCAGAGAGGTGGTAGGGGTGGTTACCAATGTGATATATTTCTGCTTATTCAGGCTTTCTATACCATAAGTATCGTTATCATATACCTGGTAAATTACCGCATTGTTGCTGATCAGGTTTTCCAGCTGGTTTCTCTTCTGTTTAATAAGAGCAACCTGCTCATCAGGATTTCCCCCTTGATGTCTTTTATAGAGAAATAATAGACAGCCATCTTATAATCATCCGGCTTTAACTCTATTTTTTCTTCTTCAGGAGCATTTTCAAGGTTTCTGTTTACTTCAAGAGGTTCGTAGAAAGGAGCGCTGATCCGCATTTTTAAATTTTTATCCTTGGTAGAATAGTAGAAGCATTCCCCCGGCTTTATTTTATACATCAGTGGAGATTCATTTTCTTTCACTACCATTATTTCTAAAGTGTTGATCACAGAAACTCCCCTGTCTTTATCGATGAAACAATATTTATATGTTTTCGAAAAGTACATCTTTAAATCCTAAAAGGCCGGTGATGGTAATTAAAACTGAAGTAACAAGTGCCCAGGCATTCTTTTTAAAGAAATTTTTCTTTGGCGGAACAGATGAAATCTCAACCTCATTTGTTGTAGTGTTATTTTGTTTAATTGTTTGATTATCAGTGGCTGATTTTTGTAAATCAGTATTTTCCGGGGTGCGGATCTCGATTTTTTAGGCTGAATTTCAGTTTTTGGAAGTTCAGGCGCTTCAGAAACCGTTTTCTCCGGTTCATCAATTTCTTCTTCATCAGGATTTTCATTTTCCTGCAATAATTCGCCGGCAAAAAGATGCTGCTTTTTGAATTCGTACCAGGAGTCATAACCCGCATAAATACTCAATAAATTGAGCATATCTATTCTGGGCAATTTGGTAACCGGTGAAGTTTTAAAGTAAGTGTAAAATGACTTTTCACTGATGTTTCCTTTTGCTTTTTCCTGCAGGTCTTCCTGAAAATATATAATATCTATACCCTTCCACTTGGAAATATCATCCTGTGATGGGGTATATTCTTTTAAGTATTGGCTCTGAACTTCCTTTTTCAGTTGCTCAAAGTGTAATAGATCTAAATCTGTCAATTTTTCAAAAAATAATTAAATTGTTGATTATCAGTTGCGTTTCTTTGTAAAACGATTTTACAAAGGTATTACAATTATTTTTCATAGACAAACTTTCTAACTGCTCTACCTTTGTCTTGTTCAAATAACAGAACAGAAGAAAATTTTATAAAACAATATTAACAAAATTAAATTTAATTTATTATGAAAAAGTCATTATTCGTAGCTGCTATCGCTGCAATCTCTCTAGTTGCTTGTAAAAAAACTGAAGCTACTTCTACTGAAGGTACTGCTGATTCTGCTGCTGCTACTGTAGCTGATTCTGCTGCTGTAGTTTCTGATTCTGCTGCTAAAGTTGTTGATTCTGCTGCAACTACTGCTGTAGAAGCTACTAAAGATGCTGCTGCTGCTACAACTGCTGCTGGTGCTGAAGTTGCTAAAGATGCTGCTAAAGGAGCTGGAGAAGCTGCTAAAGGAGCTGCTGATGCTGCTAAAGGTGCTGCTGACGCTGCTAAAGATGCTGCAAAAGACGCTGCTAAGAAATAATTCTAGCATACGCTTAACAATAAAAGAACCGTTTCACCCAGTGAAGCGGTTTTTTTATGCTTACCCATTGCGAGTCAAAGGCTGGGCAATCTCTTAATAGACAAAGTTCAACAAGGAATAGCCAAATATAGTTAGCCCTTCTTCTGTCTCAAAGATTCATAGCAGGTAATCGCTACAGCATTGCTCAGATTCAGAGAATCAATACTTCCGGCCATAGGAATCAGGGTATTTTTCCCTTTTTTGATCCAGAAATCACTTAATCCGGAATGTTCCGTACCGAATAACACGGCAGAACGCTGTCTGAAATCTCTCTTATAAAGATCTTCAGCACTTTCATCCATAAGCGTGGTATAGATATTGAAGTTATTTTTTTGCAAAAATTCCAATGTCTCTTTATTTTCAGCCTGATACACTTCCATTCCGAAAAGACATCCAACACTTGATCTGATGACATTGGGGTTATAGAAATCCGTTTTTCCGTCAGCAACAATCAGTGCATCAATTCCAAATGCTTCACAGCTTCTTAAAATTGCGCCAAGATTTCCTGGCTTTTCTACACCTTCAACAATAATTACTGTAGAATCTTTTTGGGGAACAAATGATGAAAGAAGAGTTTCCTTTGCATGGTAAACCCCGATAATTCCTTCTGAACTTCCTCTGTAAGCTATTTTTTCATATACTTTCTCGCTTACGTAATGGATTTTTCCATTGGGAATAGCTCCTTTGAATATACTTTCACAGATAAAGAACTCCTGGGGTTCAAAATCATACTGAATGGCCCTTTCATTTTCCTGCTGGCCTTCTACTACAAAAACTTTTGATTTTTTACGAAATCTGTTGTCAGTAAGGAGCTTAGTGACATTTTTTATTTTATCGTTCTGGAAACTTTCTATCAACATGCTGCAAAATTATGCAAAATTTATGATTGAACTTCCCTGGCTTTGATAAAAAGGTTTTCCAGGCTCGTTTTAAACAGCACTTTATTTGGAAATATGAGTTTGCCCAGCGGATCTAATAAGAATAATATTCCCTGAAATCATTGAAATGCAGCTTGCTATCCATAAGTAATAAGCCGGGCCATAGCCTGTTATCGGATTCTGATGACCTGCTTCATCAACAGTGATTTCCTTCACGGTTAAAAAACATAAAGTGAGAAGCAACGCAAGAAGACTGATCACTAACGATGCTTTTGTCTTTTTCATCAAAAGCAAAAAAGCTGCTGTAACAAGAAGAGGATTGGCCATCCATGCGATGCCTCCACCGCTCATTTCTGCCCATCCTAATAACAGACAGGTCAACCCATCCACATTATGGGGTTCCGTATATACTGCTGTAAAAGGAAGAGAGAGTATAAAAATAAAAATACTTATAATGATGATGGCAAATGGCTTTTTCATGGAGTTTTAGCTTTCTGAAGGTTCAATAAGATTGCTGTTGTCAATAAGGCTCTGTGGCAGGTCTTTTTTATTTTTAATTCCCAATGATTTCAGCTTCTGAGTCTGAATGACAAGGTTGTCATTTCCGGTATGCAGCTGTTTGTATGCCTCATTATATACGTTCTTTGCCTGGTCAAGATTTCGGCCCACTTTTTCCAGGTTTTCTACAAAACCTACAAATTTGTCATAGAGCTTGGCGCCGCGCTCGGCAATTTCCATAGAGTTTCGGTTTTGATACTCCCGCTTCCAAAGATCGGCAATCAGCTTCAGGGAAGTGATCAGATTGCTTGGGTTGAGCAGAAGGATTCTTCTTTCATAAGCATAGTTCCAGAGATTCTGATCTGCCTGCATCGCAGCAATATAAGCGGGTTCGCTAGGAATAAACATCATCACGAAATCTAATGATTTTCCATAGTCATCGTACGCTTTTTGACTTAGCTGATTAATATGATTCTTGATAGATCCAAGGTGCTGGCTGAGCTTGATAGCATAAACATCGGCATCGGTTTCGTCCACCAGTTCTGTGAAAGCAGTAAGTGAAACCTTGGAATCTATAATAACATTTCTTTCATCAGGATATTTTACAACCGCATCCGGGCGCATTTTTTTCCGGAAAACTCGGAAAATAAAGCATTATTATCTTCATCACGTAATTCATGTTCCAGGAAATACTCCCTTCCTTTTACCAGTCCTGATTTTTCAAGAATACTTTCAAGAATCATTTCTCCCCAGTTTCCCTGTGTTTTACTTTCTCCTTTCAGTGCGCGGGTGAGTTTTTTGGCATCTTCAGATATCTGCTGGTTCAGTTCTGCCAGCTCCTTCACTTTTTCTGCCAGGGAGAAACGTTCTTTGTTTTCCTTTTCGTAAGCTTCATTGACTTTATTCTTTAGATCAGCAATTTTCTCCTGAAAAGGCTCAAGGATATTTTTTAAGTTGTTTTGGTTTAAAACAGTAAACTTTTCTGTTTTTTCTTCCAGGATTTTATTGGCCAGGTTTTCAAACTGGAGCTTAGAATCTTCCTGGATTTTAATGATTTCTTCTTTCTGGGTATCAAGAGACTTTTGAAGGCCTTCATTTTTTGCCAGAAGTTCAGAATTTTTAGCAAAAAGGGTCTGCTTTTCAAGAATGTGGGTTTCTATCTGGGAAGTCTGTCTCTGATTGATTTGTTTTAACTCCTGAAACTGGATATGTAAAGAAGAATATTCGGCGGAGATTTTTGAAAACTCATTTTTCAGGTCATCCAGTAAACTTGTTGCAGCATATTGGCTTCTTTTTCTTTACTGATGTTCTGTGTAAGTTCCTGAATTTTCAGGTTCGAGTTTTCAAGCTCAGACTGGGTTTTAATAGATAAGGCGTTCAGTGCATCATATGAACTCCTTGATACCGTTGATGATTTCAATGCAAGATACAGTATAATGGCTCCCAGTAAGCCGCCGGCAACAAACCCAATAATTAAATATATCATCTCCATCTTTCAAAATTATGAAAAAAGGCTGGAAGCTGTATGGGTAATAATAGTTGTTTGTTCTACTATTTTAAAAGATTGATGAAATGGCTGGGACGATTTACCAGAGCTCCATTGCTTCTCTCTTCCAGCCTCCAGCTTCTTTCTTAATTAGAATACCTATATTTATGGGAAATTTCAGAGACTTATGAATATTTTGTTGGTAGAAGATGATCAAAGAATCAGCAATTTTCTGATAAAAGGCCTTTCTGAGGCCGGTTACAATATAACCCTTGCCGATTCAGGTGAAAAAGCACGTGAATTTCTTCATACCTATGATTTTGATATTATTTTAATGGATATCATGCTTCCGGGGCTGGACGGAATGCAGCTTACACAGATTATAAGATTCAAAGGAAATTACACGCCTATTCTGGTTTTGAGCGCCCTGAACAGTCCTGATGATAAGATCAGAATGCTGGATATGGGAGCGGATGATTATTTATCAAAGCCTTTCCATTTTGAAGAACTGATTTCAAGAATTAAAGCTTTAACCAGAAGAAATAAACTGAGCTATCAGAAAGAAGATCAATATTTATCATGCGGCAATATCACTATTGATACAGATCTTCATAAAGTAACTCAAAACGGTAAAGAAATAGAGTTTTCTCCAACTGAATACAAACTTTTTACTTTCCTGATGGAGAATAAAAATAAGGTGCTGAGCAGAACCTAGATTTTGCATAAAGTCTGGGGAATTGATTTTGATAATACAACGAATGTAGTGGATGTTTATATTTCCTACATCCGTAATAAGATTGACGAGACAGAACAGAAGATTATCCATACGGTGAAAGGAACCGGCTATCTGATTAAAGACTGATCATGACACTCAGAAACAGGTTTACCCTTATTTCAAGCCTTTCATTCGGCATTGTTTCTATCATCACATCTGCGGTGATATTCTTTGCCTATTATGACAGTACCAAAATTTTTTATTTTGAAAAACTTCGCAATGCGGCTCTGATTTCTGCTATTTATTATCTCGAAAAAGATGAACTTCCGAAAGACCGCCATGCCCAGATCAAAAAAGAATACAATCATCTGATCCAGAATAACAGAGTGGCGGTGTATAATCAGAATAACGAGGTTACCTTTGGGCATAACCTTAATGATCAGAATATAAAGCCTTCCCATTTACAGGCTGTCCGGAATAATAAAGGAATACAGTTTATGTCTGATAACCAATTCTATTATGGGATTTTTTATCCGGATAACCAGGGGGATTTTGTTGTTTTTGTAAAATCTTCCAACGATTCATTTCAATCTCAGATATTAAGGCTTTCCATTATTATGCTTTCAGTGCTGGTCATTGGTTTGCTTGCAATTTATTTTCTGAGCCGGTATCTTTCGAAAGTGGTTTATAAACCTATTTCCAATGTTGTGGAACGCATTAATAAAGTGGATTATAATAATATTTCTACGGCCATTACTTCTACCAATACCAATGATGAAGTTGAAGATCTTATTAAATCCTACAATAAGCTGCTGGGCAGAATTTCTGAGAGTGTACTCTTGCAGCAGAATTTTATTAACTATGTCTCTCATGAATTTAAAACACCTCTGGCTGCCATTTCCGGAAATCTGGAAGTCTTTGCACAAAAAGACCGTACACCGGAAGAATATAAGAAAGTAGCAAAAGAGTCTCTGGAAAATGTATATGAGATTGAAAATATTCTCAACAACCTTTTACTGATGTCAGGAATGACCAAACTTGAATCTTCCCATAAGCCAATGAGGGTAGATGAGCTGGTGTGGAAAATCTACGAGAAATTGGAGCCTAAAGCGAAAGAAAATAATTCCTCCATTAAAATTCAGCTTCACGTAACCCAACCCGCTTTGCTTGAATTTCCCGGAAACGAAACGCTGCTGTATCTGGCTTTATATAATATTGTAGAAAATGCCATCAAGTATTCTTATGATAAGCCTGTAATCATTACTTTATCAGAAAAAGATACTCAGCTGTATATTGAAGTAACAGATGAAGGAAGAGGGATTCCGTCGGATGATCTGATGAAAATATCTGAAACATTTTACAGAGGAAAAAATGTAGATACCATTAAAGGAAGCGGAATTGGCTTATCGCTTTCAAAAAGTATTTTTGACCATCATCATATTGTCATGAAAATTGATTCTACGGTTAATATGGGAACCAATGTTCTCCTGGAATTTCCCGCCCATTCTTGATTTTTTCTCCCACAGATTTCCCAGATCTAGCAAATTGATGATTTAAGATTCATTTTAAATCTTAAAAAAATCTGTATTATCCGTGAAATCTATGAGAGATTTAAATATTCAATAGGAGCGGGTTTTAACCCGCTTACAAAATGCATTCAAATCCTTTGGCTTTAGCCAAAACATAACTCTCTTCAAACAAAAATTCGCAGGAATAAAATCATTCTAATCAAACTCTAATGTTGAACTAACCCAATTTTAATTTGCTTTAAAATTCCCTCTAATATTAGACAAATAGCTTTGTGGTCTTAAAATAAAAGATCTTGAAGAAGCTATTTTTAACCCTATTTTATATTCATTGTTTCAGTTTCTTTTCGGCGCAGATTTCAGATACTATGAAAATCAGCAGAAAGGAAGCTGAGACTATCTTTCTGGCTAAAAACCTTGACCTTATTGCGCAGAAACTTGAGATTTCACAAGCCGAAGCAAGAGCCATTCAGGCTCAATACTGGCCCAATCCCAAATTAAGTATCAGCGAAGTCAATCTATGGAGAACCTATGATATTGAAGAGCAGCCTGCATTGATCGGAAATTGGGGAAAAAATACCCAGATTTCTGCTGAGATAGAACAGGTGATTCAGACTGCGGGTAAAAGACGAAAAAATATTGAACTTCAGAAAATAGAAGTGGAAGGAGAAAAGTATGAACTGCAGGAAGTTCTGCGTGAGCTTAAGAAAACACTCAGAAATACAATCACAGAGATTCTTTACAATCAGGAACAGCAGAAAATCTACCAGGGACAGATTGCTTCCATCGGGAAATTAACAAAATCCTATAATAATCAATTAAACCTTGGCAACATCAGTAAAGCTGAGTATGTCCGCCTAAAGGCACAGGAAATTGAATTTAAAAAGAAACTGATTTCATTAAAACAGGAAATCGAAGACCAGCAGATGGAGTTAAAAGCATTGTTAATGCTGCCGCCACAATCTTATCTGGTCATTTCTGATTCATTCACTATGCCTGAAAAACAAATTTCAGAGCTGGAAGTAAATCAATGGATGGAAAAGGCAAAAGAAAACCGTCCGGATATCATGATCGCAAAAAATAAAGAGAAGCATGCCGCCAAAAATCTGGAAATTCAAAATGCTATGAAAACTCCCGACGTTGCAGTTTCTATCGGATACGACCGCGGAGGAAATATCATGAAAGATTTCATAGGACTGGGGGTTTCTGTGGATCTGCCCATTTTCGACCGCAACAAAGGAAATATTCAGGAAGCTAAACTGGAAATTGAGAAAAGCAAACTTGAGACCCGTAAAAATGTGCAGAAATCTGAGAATGAAATTGTCTCTGTTTTCAGAAACTATATCAGGACACAGCAGGTATCAGAAGAAATTGATGACAATTACGAGGCTACGCTGGACGGTCTGCTGGTAAGCCATGAGAAAAATTTCAGATTAAGAAATATCAGCATGCTGGAATATATGGATTTTCTGGAAACCTATATCGGAAACAAAATGATCATCCTGGATACCAAAAAAGAACTTAATCAATACTATGAAAGCCTGCAGTATGTTGTAGGACAAGATTTATAAGATATGAACAAAAATATGACCAAGTACATAGCTGCGGCTTACCTGTCTGCCCTCATCATTTTTACAGGCTGTGCCGGAAAAGCAGAAAATAAAGAAACAGAAAAAGCTATTGCATCAGTAAAGAGCTTAAGAAAGACCTTAAACTAGTAAAAGCAGAAATGCTTCCCATAGAAGAAAGCATTACACTTACCGGAGAAGTGGAAAGTAATTCTGATAAGACGGTTCCTTTTGTAAGTCTTGTGGACGGAGTGGTGATAGATACCTATTTCTCTCTTGGCGATTATGTGAAAAAGGGACAAACACTGGCCAGTGTAAAAAGTACAGCTGTCAATGAAATGCAGGATGACACCCAGACCTTGCAGGCTCAGCTGGCAGTAGCAAAAGAAAGCTGTCTTCTGTAGAAGCGATGTATAAAGATGATATTGCCTCTCAGAAAGATCTGCAGGAAGCAAAATCAGAAGTAGCCATTTTACAATCTAATATTTCCAAGACGAAAAAAATATGCAGCTGTATTCAGCGGGAGGGAATACTATTCAGATAAAGGCCCCTGCGGACGGGTATGTTATTTCAAAGAATATCTCTAAAGGAATGCCGGTTACGGCAGGAGGAGATCAGCTGTTTACCATCTCCAATCTGGATAAAGTGTGGGTGATGGCGAATGTGTATGCCACCAACATGAGGCATGTTTATGTTGATCAGCCGGTAGTGGTAAAGACGCTTGCTTATCCTGATGATAGTTTTTCCGGAAAGATTAATACGATTTCCCAGGTTTTCAATGAAAACGAAAGGGTGCTCAAAGCCAAAATCATTATGGATAATAATGGAATGAAACTGAGACCGGGAATGTCTGCAGATGTTGTATTACCCATTAATTCACAAAATAAATCTGCATTGGCTATTCCTGCAAAGGCTTTGATCTTTGATAATAACCAAAGTTATGTGGTGGTTTATAAAAAAGACTGTGAGCTTGAGATAAGACCGGTAACGGAAATTGCTTCCAACAGTCAATATATCTATGTAGAAGGAAATTTAAAACCAGGTGAAAATGTTATTGCTTCCAATGGACTGCTGATCTATGAAAACCTGAAAAATCAATTAAATAATTCCAAGAAGTAATGCGAAAATTTGTACAGAATATAGTTTCCTTCTCTTTAAAAAACTCATTGATCGTTCTTTTGGGAACTTTTCTATTGCTGGCCGGAGGAATCTATTCCTATATACATACTCCCATTGAAGCATTTCCGGATGTTACCAATACAAGGGTGAGAGTCATTACCCAATGGCCGGGAAGAAGTGCTGAAGAAATAGAAAAGTTTGTCACATTACCTATTTCCAAAGAAATGAATGCTATTCCGAATAAAACTTCGGTACGCTCTATTTCCTTGTTCGGATTATCTGTGGTAACGGTGATTTTTGATGATCATGTGAATGATTTTTATGCACAGCAATATGCTTCCAATAAACTTGGAAATGTAGAACTTCCGGGAGGAGCAGAATACAGCATTGAGCCTCCATCCGGGGCAACCGGTGAAATTTACCGGTATATCATTAAAAGTAAACTTCCGATCAAAGAAGTTACCTCTATTCAGGATTGGGTAATAGAAAGAGAATTGCTGGCCGTTCCTGGTGTTGCCGATGTTGTGAGCTTTGGCGGCGAAGAAAAAATATATGAAATAAAAATTAATCCTACGGAATTACACAATTACGACCTTTCCCCCTGGATGTGTATGAAGCGGTTTCGAAGAGTAATATCAATGTAGGCGGAGATGTAGTGGCAAAAGGTGATCAGGCTTATGTAGTGCGGGGGATCGGTCTTTTGGAGAAAAAAGAAGATATTGAGAATATTCAGATCGAAGTAAAAGGCTCTACGCCTATCCTGGTGAAACACGTTGCCGAAGTGAAAGTTTCTGCAAAGCCCAGATTGGGACAGGTAGGATATAATAAGGAAAATGATGTTGTAGAAGGGATTGTGATCATGCTCCGCGGTGAAAATCCAAGTGAAGTCATTGCAAGACTGAAAGACAGAATCGAGCAGCTGAATGGGGAGAGCTTCCCGGTGATGTTCAGATTGTTCCGATCATTGACCGTACAGAGCTTGTGAACACTACCGTTCATACGGTTTCCAAAAACCTTATTGAAGGAGTCATTCTGGTTTCCATTATTGTATTTATTTTCCTTTACAACTGGAGAACAACTTTCATTGTAGCATCAGTAATTCCGCTAGCTTTTCTGTTTGCTATCATTATGCTTAAAATTCAGGGATTGCCTGCCAACCTGATTTCCATGGGAGCACTGGATTTCGGACTGCTTCTGGAAGGGACATTGGTTATTGTGGAACATGTCTTTGTCGCCCTCGAGCTTAAAGCAAAAAAGATAGGACTGCGGAGATTCAACAAAATTTCAAAGCTGGGAATTATCAAGAAAAGCGCAGGAAGTGTCGCAAGTTATATTTTCTTTGCCTTATTGATCCTTATCGTTGCCCTGATGCCGATTTTCTCTTTCCAGAAAGTAGAAGGAAAAATGTTCTCTCCATTAGCATTTACGTTGGGATATGCATTGTTAGGATCTTTGATCTTAAGTTTGACGTATGTTCCGGCAATGTGTAAACTGCTCCTCACTAAGAATATTGAAGAGAAAGAAAATTTTATTTCCAGATTTTTCAGAGTTAATATTTACAGAATCTACGAATTCAGTGACCGCCATAAAAAAGGATTCATTATTGGTTTCATTGCTTTGCTTGCAGTATGTGGATGGAGATTCTCCAATTACGGATCAGAATTTTTACCTAAACTAAACGAGGGTGCAATTTATGTAAGAGCAACCCTTCCAAACAGTGTTAATCTCGATGAATCTGTACGGTTGACCAAAGAGATGAAAGAGATTTTAATGAAGTATGATGAAGTAAAATTTGTCATGACCCAAACAGGTCGTCCCAATGATGGTACTGACCCTACAGGATTCTTTAATATCGAATTTAATATTCAGCTGAAACCAGAGAACGAGTGGAAGAAAAAAATATCCAAAGAAGAACTCCTTGAAGAAATGAGAGTTTCTCTTGAGAAATATCCGGGAATCAATTTTGGATTCAGTCAGCCGATACAGGACAATGTGGAAGAATATGTAGCAGGAGTAAAAGCTCCGTTGGTTATTAAAATTTTTGGAAACGATCTTTTTGAACTTGAAAATTATGCCAATAAAGTAGCCAATTCCATCAGAACTGTTCCCGGAATATCAGATGTAAACGTTTTCAAAAATATCGGACTTCCGGAATTAAGAATACAGCTTCATGACTCCAAAATGGCAAAGTATGGTGTTTCCACCGCAGATGCACAGGCTGTGATTGAAATGACGATCGGAGGGCAGGCCGCGACCAAATTTTATGAAGAAGAAAGGATGTTTGATGTGATGCTTAGATTTGAAAAAGATTACAGAGATACTCCTGAAAAGATGGGAAATATTCTGATCCCGACTCAGGACAATAAAAAAGTTCCGTTGAAAGAAATTGCCACCATTGATTATCATACCGGGCCATCATTTATCTACCGCGAAGGAAACAGCAGATATATCGGAGTTGGATTCAATATTGAAGGACGTGATCTCGGAAGTACCATCAAAGAAGCTAAAGCGAAAGTAGATAGAGAAGTAAAGCTTCCGAAAAATCATAAAATGACCTGGGCCGGAGAGTTTGAAAGCAAAGAAAGAGCGGCAAAACAGCTGGCTATGGTTGTACCGATTTCTCTAGTTTTAATTCTGATGCTGTTGTATTTTAACTTCGGAAATATAAAAGACACGCTGATTTCTTCCATTACATTGGCATTTGCGTTTATCGGAGGATTCTTATCTCTTTGGTTTACAGGAACTATATTCGGGATTTCTGCGGGAATCGGTTTCATTATCCTCTTCGGAGTGGCAACGATAGATGGAATTGTTCTGATTGGAGTGATGAAGGAAAATCTCCAAAACAGACTTTCTCTCAAAGAATCCATTGCACAGGGAGTGAAGAGTAGAATCCGTCCTGTGGTGATGATTGCTTTGATGGGATCTATGGGACTGCTTCCTGCAGCAATGTCAAACGGAATGGGCTCTGAAATTCAAAAGCCTTTAGCTATCATGATTGTAGGGGGATTAATCATCTGTATGCTGCTGTCATTTACAATACTGCCGATTATTTTTCATTATGCCTATCGTAAAAAGCATAAGGAAGTAATATAGTTTCTTTTATTTTGTTCATTATGAGGCCGGGATCCGTGAGGAAGATCCCGGCCTTTTTTATGAGTTCTTTGTAGATTCTAACATTTCAATATTCTTCACTACATCACTGCTTTCACATTTTTTTAATTCTTTTAAAAGGGAAGGAGTGAGAATTTTCGGATTCAGAATTTGTGTGGCGACTTTTGCTGCTGCATAATCTATAATACCGATTACAGATTCTCTTAAAAATTGGGAGTATTGGATGCAATGACCGCGCTTGCCCATGATGTATCCCGTGCTTTGGATATGGCAAAATCAAGAACTGCATTATCTTTTCCGTGAGAGAGTTTGTCAATAAGATCTACAGGATAACAGATTTTGTTTAAAGAGTCCTGTACGTTTTGATTGATGGATGCAATAACGTTATTAATATTTTCAAAATCTTTTTTCAAAGGATTAATTTTCCTGTAAGGCATAGCAGCAGCAGCAGAAATACCCAGATCCAGATTGATGTGCATTCATTCCCAGCAATATGTGCTGTAAGATCAGCAGGTTTTTATTTTTAGCCGCTTCAAAGGCAATATACCAGGAGTGGGTACATTTCTCTCCTTTGCTGTAGCTGTCCCACGCCTGAAGATACCTCTGTGCAAAAGCAATATCAAGTGTTGTCATTCTGGGATTGTCTTCAAATTTTTTCTGCTGGATTCCTTTCAGTACCTGTGCGGTCATTATTCTATAGGTACATGCAAAATATCCTGCCGGACTTTGGTTTTCTTTACTCCAGATAATAATTTCATCCAGCTTTTTCTGAACTTCCTCAATGGTTTTCATGGTGAGTTTTGTTTATTTAAAGATACTAAAAAAGTGAGCCGGAAAGCTCACTTTATTATTCTTCAGATTATGGAGTGATGATAATCGGATCGGGAAAAGGTTCAAGAACCAATGGCTTGCACATTGCTGCCGGCTGGCAGGTTCCCCCTATGCATATAAAATTCGTCATCGTGGTGGTGCCGTCAGGACATCGGATCATCGCTTCCCCATGGCATCCTCCCGGACATTGTGCCGGATACAATGTTCCTCCGAATACATCTTTCAGTTCTGTTCTCGAAAGTTTTGTAAAATTCAATTTTTTCATGAGATTAATTTTTAGTTTGTATTGGTGATAACTTACTCACAATTAAACAAGTAAGCTGTGTTGCTCAATAGCTAAAGTAATTAAATTAATTCATTAAAACAAGAAATATTTACGTGTTTTTATTGGTAATTATTTGATATGTAGAAAGTTAAAAATAGGTTTTGTTTGTTTCCGTAAGAGAAGCTGATTCTTTTCTGCTTTATTTAATGATTTTCTTTGGCCACTTCATCATGATGCTTAAGATATAAAGGTAAAGCAGCGGATCCGTACCACGGGAAAATTTCATAACTGAAAACGCCGGCCTGAACTGCCGGATCTGTTTTTACCCACTGTTCAGCTTCTTCCTTAGATTTGGTGTTGAAGATAAACATGCCGCGGTAGTTCTCTTTATTTTTTTCAAGGAAAGGTCCAGCTACAACAATTTTACCTTCATTGGCCAGTTTGCCGATATTGCTCATGTGTCCTTTCATAAGTTCACTCATTTTGGCTTTATCTTCAATGTTGGCAGTACCTGTTGTCAGCATAACGATAGTATAAGGTTTCATGCCGTATTTATCTGCCCCTAAAGATGCTGCCAGTTCCTGATTGAATTTTGGCTTTTCTGTTTTCTGCTGGGCAAATGATAGCCCTGCAGCCAGAACAGTAATTGTGAGGGAAATTTTTAAATTCATACTTTAGTTTTTAATTCTTAAAAATTCTTTTGCCAGTTCAATCATCTTTGGGTCTCCAGTATATTTACCATGTTCATCAGAAAGCTTTACCGTAGGAATCCATTCTTTATTGGGAGCCTGGACGCCAATAAGCTTCATGACGATATTCATTGGTTTCAGTCCCACATCATTAGTAAGGTTGGTTCCAATTCCAAATGAAATACCAATCTTTCCTCTGCAGTAGTTGGTAATTTCTTCCACTTTCTCAAGATTTAAGGCATCAGAGAAAATGATATATTTAAACATTGGATTAATGCCATTTTTTTGATAGTGGGCAATCGTTTTATCTGCAAATTCCAGAGCATCACCACTGTCATGACGTACGCCATCGAAAAGTTTTGCAAATTTTTTATCGAACTGCTGGAAGAAAACATCAGTAGTATAAGTGTCAGACAAAGCCACTCCAAGATCTCCTCTGTATACATCTACCCAATGTTCCAGAGCCATTTCGTTAGCCATCTTGAATCCATATTCTGCAGCATGGAACATAAACCATTCGTGGGCGTGGGTTCCGATAGGTTTAACCCCATACTTCATGGCAAAGTGAACGTTTGAACTTCCGATAAAAGTAGAATCCTTTTTCTGGGTCAATGCTTCCATTACAAGATTCTGTACCTTATAAGAATGTCTTCTTCTGGTTCCGAACTCTGCAAAGGTTACCCCAAGTCTGCCTAATGAGTCCGCTTTTTCAATCGTTTTGCTCATGACCACTTCATTAGAATCTCTTTCCATGTGGTTCATTTCATAATGCAGTTCACTGATCAACGCAAGCAGCGGGACCTCCCAAAGGATGGTTCTGTACCAAAGCCCTTCAACAATAACGGAAAGGTTGCCTCCTTCCTGATGAATTTTCACTTCAGACGGGTCGTAATGATAGCCTTCTAAAAAATCAAGATAGGGTAGATCTATATAAGGACAGGTTCTTGCCATGAACTTTTTTCCTCTTTCGTAAGTTTAAGTTCAGCCATTTTATGTACGGCTTCCCTTAAAGCAACGTCAAATCCTTCCGGAAAGTGGTGTTTTCCCCTGTTGATGAATTCATATTTTACAATAGAACTCGGGAATAATTTTACCACGGCATTCTGCATTGTTATTTTGTAAAAATCATTATCCAGAATAGAATTCAGTCTTACGTCATTCATAATATGTGTAATTTTAACGCAAATATAAAAATAAAAAATAAAATCGCCTAAATGTAAGACGATTTTTTTGAATTATTTCCATGCTTTTGCCGGAGTTATTTCCCAAGATAAGAATTGTACATCCAAACTTCTTTCTCCTGCTCTGTAATATAGTCGCTCATCTGAGAATTGGTACCTTCATCTCCTGCTTCATCCGTAATGTCCAAAAGTTCTCTCTGCAGGTCAATCACTACTTTGAATGAACTTAAAATCTGCTCAACGCTTTTCGTGCCGTCCGTTACTTCTTTACTTTCTTTAATGGTTGCTACCTTTAAATAATCTGAATAGTTATGGGCCGGTGTTGCTCCTAATGTCAGAATTCTTTCAGCAATTTCATCAATCTTTAAAACAAGACTGTTGTACAGTTCTTCGAATTTCGGATGAAGGGTAAAGAACTGCTCTCCTTTGATGTTCCAGTGTGAACCCCTTGTATTCTGATAAAATACGGAATAGTTGGCTAAGAGTACATTTAATTTTTCTGAGATCTTTTGCAGTCGGCTTCTTTAAGGCCAATAATACTAGCATTTTTCATATGTATATATTTATTTTTTAGATTAAATTCAATCACCGGCTTCAGTTAAACAGTGAAAAGAGAATGGTGATTCAATGCGTTTATCATTTGTATTTCAAATTTACGAAATATCGTGCCGAACACAGTTGATTATTAATAGATGATAACTATAAGAAAGTTTTTTAAAAGAGTTTGGATGTATCGGATCCTATGTCCGGGCCTGTTTGGAAACTGAAAAATTATGGACAATCTTTGCTGGGTAAATTTCATAATTATTTAATATTCATTTTTTAAGCGTGAAAACAGATTTACTTCTGTGCATTTTCCGCTTGTATATTATGCTTCCCTGCTTGTCACACTGAAACGTGTTTCGTTTTTGATGTAAGTAATTGATTTTAATTTTTATATAAGTGTTTGCAGATTAAAAAAATATTCCTATTTTTGCACCCTAAAATAAAAAGCAATTAAATGCCTACTATTCAACAATTAGTAAGAAAAGGAAGAGCCACGCTTGCCAAGAAGAGCAAATCGGCTGCCCTTGATTCTTGTCCACAAAGACGTGGTGTATGTACGAGAGTATATACAACTACACCTAAGAAACCTAACTCTGCACTTAGAAAAGTAGCAAGGGTAAGACTTTCTAACGGTAAAGAAGTGAATGCCTATATCCCGGGCGAAGGACACAATCTTCAAGAGCACTCGATAGTATTGGTTAGAGGCGGAAGGGTGAAAGACCTACCGGGAGTACGTTACCACATCGTAAGAGGTGCATTAGACACAGCTGGTGTAAATGGAAGAACACAGAGAAGATCTAAGTACGGAGCTAAGAGACCTAAACCAGGACAAGCAGCTGCTGCTCCTGCAAAAGGAAAGAAAAAGTAATCATTAAATAAGGTACAAAAGCAATGAGAAAGACAAAAGCGAAAAAAAGACCGTTGTTACCAGATCCGAAATTTAATGATCAATTGGTAACGAGATTCGTAAACAACTTAATGCTTGACGGTAAGAAGTCAATCGCATTCAAAATTTTCTATGATGCATTAGATATCGTAGAAACTAAAAAAGGAGATAACGAGAAAACTGCACTTGAAATCTGGAAAGATGCACTTACAAATGTAATGCCTCACGTAGAAGTACGTTCTAGAAGAGTAGGTGGAGCTAACTTCCAGATCCCTATGCCAATCAGAGCTGACAGAAAAATTTCTATGGCAATGAAATGGTTAATCAAATATTCTAAAGCTAGAAATGATAAGTCTATGGCTTTGAAATTAGCTAACGAAGTTGTAGCTGCTTCAAGAGAAGAAGGTGCCGCTTTCAAAAAGAAAACTGATACTCACAAAATGGCGGAAGCTAACAAGGCTTTCTCACACTTCAAATTCTAATCTGAAATGGGAAGAGATCTTAAATTTACAAGAAATATTGGTATCGCTGCTCACATTGATGCAGGTAAGACTACCACTACAGAAAGGATTTTATTCTATACAGGTGTAAACCACAAAATTGGAGAGGTTCACGATGGTGCTTCTACAATGGACTGGATGGAACAGGAAGCAGAAAGAGGTATTACTATTACTTCTGCTGCAACTACTTGTAACTGGAATTTCCCAACAGATCAAGGTAAGAAATTGCCTGAAACAAAACCTTACCACTTCAACATCATCGATACACCGGGACACGTTGACTTCACTGTAGAAGTAAACAGATCTTTGAGAGTATTGGATGGATTGGTATTCCTTTCTCTGCAGTAGATGGAGTAGAGCCTCAGTCTGAAACAAACTGGAGACTTGCAGACAACTACAAAGTTGCTAGAATGGGATTCGTAAACAAAATGGACAGACAAGGTGCTGACTTCTTGAACGTTGTAAAACAAGTAAAAGAAATGTTAGGATCTAACGCAGTTCCAATCGTTTTACCAATCGGTGCTGAAGAAGACTTCAAAGGGGTTGTAGACTTAATTAAAAACAGAGCGATCATCTGGGATGAAGCAGGACAGGGTGCTACTTATGAAGTAGTTCCAATTCCTGAGGACATGAAAGATGAAGTTCTTGAATATAGAGAGAAATTAGTAGAAGCTGTTGCTGATTACGATGAGACTTTGATGGAGAAATTCTTCGAAGATCCGGATTCAATTTCTGAAGAAGAAATCAACGAAGCTCTTAGAAAAGCTACTATAGACCTTTCTATCATTCCTATGACTTGTGGTTCTTCATTCAAGAACAAAGGAGTACAGTTCATGCTGGATGCTGTTTGTAAATATCTTCCTTCTCCACTGGATAAGGATAATATCAAAGGAACAGACCCAAGAACTGATGCTGACATCGAAAGAAAACCATCTGTAGAAGAGCCTTTCTCTGCATTAGCGTTTAAGATTGCTACTGACCCGTTCGTAGGTAGATTAGCATTCTTCAGAGCTTATTCAGGAAGACTTGATGCAGGTTCATATGTTCTTAACACAAGATCTGGAAACAAAGAAAGAATTTCCAGAATCTATCAGATGCACGCTAACAAGCAAAATCCAGTAGAATATATTGAAGCTGGAGATATCGGTGCAGCTGTAGGATTTAAAGATATCAAAACAGGAGATACATTATCTGATGAAAAGAACCCAATCGTTCTTGAATCTATGATCTTCCCGGATCCGGTAATCGGTATCGCTGTTGAGCCTAAAACTAAAGCTGACCAGGATAAAATGGGTAACGCTTTGGCTAAATTAGCTGAAGAAGATCCAACTTTCCAGGTTAAAACTGACGAGGCTTCAGGACAAACTATCATCTCTGGTATGGGTGAGCTTCACCTTGACATCATCGTTGACCGTATGAGAAGAGAGTTTAAAGTAGAAGTTAACCAAGGACAGCCGCAGGTAGAATACAAAGAAGCTCTTACTCAAAAAGCTAACCACAGAGAAGTGTACAAAAAGCAGTCTGGGGGTAGAGGTAAGTTCGCAGATATCGTATTCGAAATTGGTCCGGCTGACGAAGGTAAAGTAGGTCTTGAATTCATCAACGAAATTAAGGGTGGTAACATCCCTAAGGAATTCGTTCCTTCAGTTGAAAAAGGATTCAGAGAAGCAATGAAGAATGGTCCATTAGCTGGATTCGAGGTTGAATCAATGAAAGTTACATTGAAAGATGGATCTTTCCACGCAGTTGACTCTGACCAGTTATCATTCGAATTAGCTGCTAAATTAGGATTCAAAGAATCCGGTAGAGCTGCTAAAGCTGTTATCATGGAGCCAATCATGAAACTTGAGGTAGTAACTCCTGAAGAATACATGGGTGATATCGTAGGTGACCTTAACAGAAGAAGAGGTACTGTAAACGGTATGGATGACAGAAACAATGCTAAGGTGATCAAAGCTTTCGTTCCACTTTCTGAAATGTTTGGTTATGTAACTTCACTAAGAACATTATCTTCTGGTAGAGCTACATCTTCTATGGAGTTTGAAAGATATGAAGCTGCTCCGCAAAACGTTGCTGAAGAAGTAATCGCTAAAGCTAAAGGTTAATATTAAATTAGATTAAAATGTCACAAAGAATCAGAATAAAACTTAAGTCTTACGATTACAACTTAGTAGATAAATCTGCAGAGAAAATCGTAAAAACGGTAAAGGCTACTGGTGCTGTTGTAAACGGTCCTATTCCATTACCAACAAATAAGAGAATCTTCACAGTGTTGAGATCTCCGCACGTAAACAAGAAAGCAAGAGAGCAGTTCCAACTTTCAGCTCACAAGAGACTAATGGATATCTACTCTTCTTCTTCTAAGACTGTTGATGCTCTAATGAAATTAGAACTTCCTTCAGGTGTAGACGTTGAAATTAAAGTGTGATAAATGCATACTTTGCAATGATTATACAGTCCGTCCCTTTTTCAGGGGCGGATTTTTTTGGATATTATCTGCAGAAAAATGCAGAGCGTAAAGCAGATTTGTGGCTGGCAAATCTGCTTTTTTGTATTGTACTTTCTTTAACCATAAAAAGTCTGAAGAATAATACTTCTAACAATTGAAGAGAACTGCTTTAAGGTTTTTAAGAGTCCTCATTGCTGGTTAATGATCTGATAACTGCAGTACTTTTTAGGTGACATAAGTCACGTTAATTTCTTTATTTAGAATTAATAAAAATAATATTTTTACAAAAAATTATCAAATGAATAAAGTAGTATCCTTTTCTCTGCTTGTATTGGGTGGGGTCTTTGTAAATGCACAGAAAATTAATGATTCTATTAAAAAGTCGAAGGAAATTGACGAAGTGGAACTATTCGGTGAAAGAAAAAGCAGCCGCAAGGTTTGGAGGCCATCACAAGGCTGCCATTAAAAACCAGAGATCAGATTCAGAGTATTTCTGTGATCTCCCATAAAGCAATTGAAGAATTAGGAGCTCTTACCGTTACCGATGTTGCCAAAAATGTACCTGGTGTAACGCTATTCTCAAGTTATGGAGGAGGAAACGAGAGTATGTCTATCAGAGGATATCGTGGAGTTCCTGTATTGAAGAACGGGGTTCAGATGGATTCGGATTTCCGTACTGCAGGGATGATGACAGATATGCAGGGAGTAGAAAGTATCCAGGTCATTAAGGGTTCTGCAGCGGTAAGCCAGGGAATTGGAAACGGGTTAGGATCTGCAGGAGGAGTAATCAATGTAGTGACCAAAAGACCTCAGTTTATTGATCAGACCAATATTGGATTCCGATATGGAAGCTGGGATTTTTACAGGCCCACAGTAGACTTTCAGAGAGTACTGGATCAGCAGGGGAAAGTCGCAGTTAGATTCAATGGAGCCTATCAGAACAACAATTCATTCAGGAGCCATGTAAAAGGAGAAAGAATTTATGTGAATCCCTCCATCGCTTTTCGTCCGGACGATAAAACCTACATTAATGTAGAAATGGATTACCTACATGATAAAAGAACTCCGGACAGAGGAACTATTAACCTGGCACCTGGAAATATAGAAGCATTATATCATATGCCAAAAGGCAAGTTCCTGGGATATACTTCTGATTATGCCATGACGGAAACCTATAATTTTGCCACTACTGCTATTCGCCAGCTGAATGACAAGTTTAAAGTGAGGGCTGCTTTTATAAATTCTGTGACGAATTCAGATAGCGAGGCGTCATCCATCTCATTACCAACCGGAGGTACAGACTATAATATCAGACAGCGTACCATTGGAAAGAGCGAGTCGTTAGACATCAACAGGGTCTTGCAGCTGGATTTTATTGGTGAAAATGTAAAAACAGGAATTATTAATCATACTTTCCAGGTTGGATTTGATTGGAGAGAAACTGAGACTTCTTCTGTAACGTATGAAGCATACAAAAACTCTATAGCACCCGGAAATTTAATTACAGCAAGACCTACAGAAATTGCTGGTGTGAAGTACGCCGCTAATCCGCTTGATATATTTGATGTAGTAAACGGATCTATTCCGAATACACTTCCTGTAAACGTTATTTATAAAAGCCTGGGACGCTCCAATGCTGTATTGACTCCAAGTATCGGAGCAATGGCTCAGGATGTCATGTCAATCGGTAAATATGTAAAAGCACATCTGGGAATCAGATACAGCAGACTGAACGGCTCTGCCAATGAATCTGTAGATACCTGGAATCCTAATTTCGGATTGATCATTTCTCCAATTGAAAATATTAATGTTTTCGGATCTTATACCACAACAACTTCATTAAGATCTTCCAATAACATTCTTCAGGCCGGAGGATTGGTAGGGCCATCCCATACAAAACAGTGGGAAGCAGGAATTAAGTCTGATTGGTTTAATGAACGTTTGAGATTTAATGTTACCTGGTTTGATATTAATACAGATAATCTTTCATTCCAGATTCTGGATGCCAACTATAATCCGATTAAAGATGCCAATAAAAATATCCTTTACGGATTAGCGGGTAATTTAAGGAGAAAAGGTGTAGAGGTAGAACTTATCGGAAGGATTTTACCAAACCTTCAGGTCATGTCCGGATGGGCATACCTGGATGCCCAGTATCAGGATAGCCCGGCATATATCAACGGTTCAAGGCCAATGAATGCTCCAAAGCACACCGCAAATGCATGGCTGAATTACAAATTTAACAAAGGGATATTAGACAGAGTAGATATTGGAGCAGGAATTTACTACGTGTGACAACGCCCTGTAGATGAGTGGACACAGAAGACCTTCAGTGCAGGCCACATTAACAGCGTAAAACCGGGAGATCAGCCTTTCGATATGCCACAGTATACAACGGTAGATGCCCAGGCTGGATACTCTATGAAAAACGGAATGGGAGTAAGAGTGTTCTTTAATAATATTTTTGATAGTGTTGGCTACAGCTCTTATTTCAGAGGTGGATATATCGATCAGATTCAACCAAGAAATTTTGCAGTACAGGTAAATTATAAATTCTAACTCAAAAAATAGTATGAAAATTGCCAGAACAATACTCTTAGTATTGATTGCCGGAGCTGGTGTAGCTTCATGTTCCGAAGAACATTTGTCCGAAGAGGAACTGAAAACGGCCAGGGAAAATATTGAAAAACATTATAATAACCCTAAAAGCATATACTCCTGGGGTAATATTTCTCCCTGGAAAGATCACTGGAATAATACAATTTATCCAAAAGCTTTTTCACCTGCTCAAATCGGAAAGAGTATGATCGCAGAAGAAAAGCAGAACCTGGAAAACCGTTTCTCAGAAAAGATTAAATAATATATTTCAATCATTCATATCAATTTTAATTAAAAGCATTAAGACAGTAAGCATGGTCTTAATGTTTTTTTGTTTGTATTATTACTCCTTATTCCTGTTAATTTTATACATTTATTATGTAAAAAACCAAGATTATGGGACATACGGGAAATCATTTTTTTGAAAAGTTTTCAAACTGGGCTGTAAAATTTACAGGAAGTCCACATGCTTTTATGGGAGCTTTCCTTATCGTTGTGGTATGGGCGGTTACCGGTCCTTTCTTTGACTATTCTGAAACATGGCAGCTGGTTATCAACACCGGAACCACCATTATTACATTTCTGATGGTATTCCTTATTCAGAAGGCTCAGAATAAAGATTCAAAAGCAATACAAATTAAGCTCAACGAAATTATTGCTGCCCACGAAAAAGCCAGTAACAGAATTGTAGATATCGAAGATCTTACAGAAGAAGAGCTGGATCAGCTTCATTGCTATTATGAAAGACTTGCCCAACTGGCGAAAAAAGATTACGATATCCATACTTCCCATTCTATAGATGCTGCGCAGAGAAATCAGGATTACAAATACGAATTTTTCAAAAGAAAACATGAAGAATGGATGCAGAAGCAGGAACAAAAGAATAAATAAAGTTTCGGTTTAAAAAAATCTTTCAAATTAAATTATCGCAATATTTTTTTAATTTTATATTGTTGTAATTTATGTATTTTTGGCTTTTTTTGATTCTTTTCTTTGTTTTTTAGCGTTTTTTTAGCAAGTGTTTAAATTTGTTAAAAATATTAAATGAAAACAAAATTATTTTGTTTGCCGGTATTATTTTTAGCAATATCAGCAAATGCACAATGGAGCAGAGGGCTGCCAGAACAAAAAATCATAAAGAAAAGTGATCATTCGGCTTATTATAAACTCGATATAGATCAGATAAGAACTCAACTTCTTAGAGCGCCTAAAATAGGTGAGGGTACTCCTATTACGATCAGTATTCCTACTCTTGAAGGAAAAATTGAGAAGTTTACAGTAAATAGCTTTCCGGTTATGGATGAGACCCTGGCTAACAAATATCAGTTAGGGTCGTATGTAGGAATCGGAACTGATGATCCTTCCAAATATATCAGATTTAGTGTCGCACCCAATGATTTCCAGTCTATGATCATTGGTACTGATGGTAAATATGAATTTATAGAACCTGCCACTGCTGACAAATCTTATTATTCTGTACACGGAAAAACCAATAAGAGCAGGCATGCATTTGTATGTAACACCAAAGAAGACAAAGAAGCTATTGCTAAAATGCAGAAGCTGATGAATTCAGGAACTGTTGCAAAATCAAACAACAAAACTTTCCATACCCTTAGACTGGCTATGTCCGTAACAGGAGAGTACACCGCTTTCTTTGGGGGAGTAGCGGGTGCTCTTACCCAAATTAATGCTACTTTGTCAAGAGTAAATGGGGTATTTGAAAAAGAGTTTAATGTACATGTCAACGCAATCAATGCTCCGGCACTTATATTTCCGGATGATGCTAATGATCCTTACAGCACTTCCGATCTTATGTGTAAATGGAGTAATGAACTGATGAATACATTGCATGGAGGAGCGTATGGTGTTACAGATGCAGATTTTGATATTGGGCATTTGTTTGGAGCAACAGGCGGTGGCGGGCGTGCCGGCTGTATTGGGTGCATAGGAAGTAATGATATATCTACAAGTATCGATCCTCTTTGTGAAGATTCACCATATCCAAATAATTATAAGGGCAGCGGATTTACCTCCCCGGGAATTGATTATTATGTTAGTGGTACATGGGACGAAAACAGTACGGCTCAATTACCACCCAGCGGAGATACTTTTGATATTGACTTTGTAGCTCATGAGATGGGGCATCAGTTGGGAGATAATCATACTTATAGCAGTGATGAAGGTACCGGTTCTAATACTTATGTGGAACCAGGTTCAGGATCTACGATTATGGGATATGCGGGGATTATCGGCCCGGATAAAGATGTTCAGAAACATTCTGATGTTTATTTCCATAGTGTAAGTATTGATCAGGTACAGGCTAATCTTGCAACAGTAACAGCAGATGTAGAAACACCCATTGTTAACAATCAGCCTGTTGTAACTGCGATGAATACAACTTATACAATTCCAAAATCCACAGCTTTTGTGTTGACAGCTTCGGCAACGGATCCGGATGGAGATGTATTGACCTATTGCTGGGAACAAGTGAACTCAAGCAGTTTACCGGGCGGTATTACCAAAAGTAATATCGGAAATACATCCACGGGAGCAAATTTCAGATCATGGGCTCCTACTACTAGCCCTACAAGATATTTCCCTAAACTGACAACTGTTTTGGGAGGGGCTGTAAAAAATACAGCTGATTTTGAAGCAGCAAGTACGGTGGCCAGAACCACTGCTTTCAGAGTAACGGTAAGAGATAACAAACCTGGCGGACAGGCGCAGACTGCTTATGCAACACAAACTATTGTAGTAGGATCCGCAGCTGCATTTACTGTTAATACAACATCACTTACCCCGAATGTGAATTCTACTATTACATGGACGGTTTCCGGAACTGCAGTCGCTCCATACAATGCAGCCAATGTTAAAATTGATTATACAGAAGATGGCGGATTAACCTGGAATGATCTTGCAGCATCAGTTCCGAATAACGGCTCAGCCAGTGTCTTCATTCCTGCGTCATTGGCGGGTAAAACGATTCATTTGAGGGTGTCAGCTATTGGAAATGTATTTTATGCAGTGAAACAAGCTGTAGTATCCGGTACAATGGCTGTCTCTGAAGCAAAAAATGAGGTAAAATCAGTTAAGATTTATCCAAATCCTGTAGAAGAGGTGTTGAATGTTCTGAATGTTTCTTCAAATGCATCGTATGAAATTTTCAATGCTCCAGGGCAGTTAATTTCAAAAGGAGCTATTGGAGACGGTAAAATTGATGTCAGTGCTCTTGTAAAAGGAATCTACTTTATTACAATTAATAATAAAGACGAAAAGAACACAATTAAGTTTGTTAAAAAATAGTTCAATAAAAGATAAAATAAAAACCTCTGAGTCATCAGAGGTTTTTTATGAATAATATTATCTCATGAAATAGCTGAAATAACTACAGCTTCCCATCAGGTTTTTCGTTGTTTCAGTATCGGAATACTGCGCTTTCAGCTGGGCAAAATAGGTTCTGTACTTTTGATTTTTAAGTTGATCCATTTCCTTTTGGCGGGCATCTTCTTTCTCAGACCATTTCGGATCAGAATAATCAAAATCTTTTGGAGCCTTCGCTTCATACTGGTAATATTTACCTTGCTCGGCACTTGCCATCTGGAACAGGATCCTTGCTTTTTCTTCCTTGTTATTTGAAAGCTTAAGGGCTTTTTGATAATAATGGATAGACAGATCAAAATTATCAGGTTCAATATAGGAAGTATCGAGGAAGTTTTTATAATAATACTGGTAAGGATTTTTTCTGTCTGTATTCCAGAAGTCGTATTTACCTCCGTTGCTGTTGTCAATATCCATCACAAATAACTGACGGTAATATCCTAAAATAGAAGTATTGTACAACAGGTTTCCGATAAGCTGATTGGCTTTTGCGGCTTTTTCACCCGTACCGGATCCAATCTTTTTAAGTTGAATCAATGCATCTGCAAGCTCAAGTTTATCCATACTTGTTTTGATGAAAGGGAAATCTGTATAGTTTTCTGCTTCCATACTTTCGTTTTCAGGACTTCCAAAACTTTCCCATACATTATGCCCGAATACAAGATTTGAAATGTTTTTAAATCCATTGTATTCAGCAGGTGCATACTGTTTGGCTGTAACAGTCTGTCCTTCCTTTTCTGTCCATTCATAATTCTGTCTTGGAATACCGGCAAAGTTTTTTGCTTTTTCATAATAAGATTTTGCCTTTTCAAAGTCAGCAAGTCTCATGGCTCTGTCTCCATAAATGATATTGAAGAAAGCATCAATATTGCCTACGCTGTCCATGTTTTTGGCAATGATCTGCTGTTCAAACCGGGTTTTATTAGGTTTTCTGTAAAACGCTTCCACACTCTTCACAAGACTCGAGTTAGGGTTATATTGCAGATCCGAAAGCTTATTGTTCATCAGGAATGATTTTCCATCTTCACCCTGAAGGAAATAACGGTTGGCAAGAACATCTTTAAGGAAATCAGCCGTAGACGGCACTTCACCATAATAATCAAAATTATCAGTTGTGGCAGTATCCTTTTCTACCTTTTTCTCTACAAAATATTCCGAATAATCTTTCATCAGCCGGTCTTCATATGCTGCATCAATTCTTGGCTGTGAAACGATATCATTCAGAACCTGCATTCTTTTGATCTCTTCCAGATATTCAGGATTGGTCGTTTTAATTTCACTCAGGATTTCCGTACTTCCTTTGTAGTCTTTTTTAAGGAATTTAAGATAAGCATCTGCAATCTGCCAGAACTCATCCTTAGATTTTTCTTTGGTTTTGTCAGTGAACTTCTGAAGATCATCAAGATAATCCTTCATTTTATCATCATACCCATAACCGGAAGTCGTGTAGAACGGAATCCTGTTTGGATTGTCCAGTAACTCATCATCACTCTGATCTGTTTTACTCCCATCAGCGGATTCTTTTTTAGATCCCCCGAAGAGGTTTTTAAAGAATCTCACAATTTTTTGCCAGAAAGAAAGCTTTTCTTCCTTTACTTCAGTTGTGGCAGAAGGTTGGGCATCCTTTGAAGAGGCATTTTTATCTGCTTTTCCTCTTTGTACGTAAGGACTTTTAGCAGCATCAGAATTGTAATAATACACCGGAAGATAACTTCTTTCCAGTTCATTGATGCTCCTTGCAGCCATTACCTTCAGGATTTCAGAATCAGGATTGATCTCATACATCTTTTCCATGGTTGGAATCGGGTTGTTGAAATCCTCATATCCTAAAAGAAAGTATGCCATATTCTTTTCCTCATTGGTGCTGGCTCTTTTCATGATATTGCTGAAAGAGGCAGTATCAGAAAGCTTCATAGAAACAAATGCAGATTCTTTGCGGTCTTTACTGTTCATGAATACCTGAAAGAAATTCCAGTTGGCATCACTGTTCATTTCAAGTCCTCTTGTGCACCGGCAAGCTGGTCAAGGGACATGAAATATACTGTTCCTTTTAATTTGACAGGGGCAACATAAGTTTTGAAAGCCTGTACTGCAGAGTCGTAATTTCGGGTGTAATGATTCAGACGTACCAGCTGGTATCCATAGCGCTGCTTGATTTCAGGATTTCGCGCTGCATTATATAAAGACGTTAAAGCAGCAATGGTTTTATTGTAATCAAGAGCTGTTGCATTTTTCCTGTTGGCATCTCTGTCGTAGTAAAATGAATTTTCACTTTCGATATAATTGATGCTCATGTAAGGCTCAAGATATTTGGCTTCAATTAAATAATCAATGCCTTCCTTGTACTTCTGATAAAATCCGGATCCCAGCTTCTGTAAAAGAGGATTGGTCGGATTTCCGTTCTTTAAGGCATTCAGGTCATTCATGCTCACTTTATATACCAGATTCTGGGTTTCAGAATAGCTGAGCTGATTATTAAAGAACTTTCTCCATGTTTCAACATTGTCATCAGGAATCAGTGAAGGGTTGTATCCCCCATAAAACCTGCTTGAATAGTTGTGCAGAAAAGGAAGGTAAGCTTTGTCCTTAATGATTGTTTGCGTAAAAAGGTTGAAGTAATCATAATCAGGATCCGACCATGCGCAGGCCTCGGATTGGGTATAGAAAAGTGATATAACCGCAAGTGAAAGAATATACTTTTTCATAGGGTTTGTCGTGTTTTTTTAGTTTATAATATGGTATGATAGGGTTCAGGCAGGCTGATCTCCATCTGCTGGAGATTAAAATTTACGGTCTGACACAAATTTACTATCTAATTGATAATAAATAATATTAAAATGTGGTATTTTTTTCTGTAAAAACTTAATAACATCGTTAAGCTGTTCTTCAGATATTTCCTCAACCTTTATTGTAAAGCCTTTGTTTAAATAGCTTCCAAAGTAGAAACCGTCTTTCAGAACTTCAGTTTCATGATCAGATATCCTCTTAAAATCAGGGTTCTCCAGATCTTGTTTTGATAAAGCATTAATCAGTTTGTGTTTGCCTAAATGGTTCGTGATAATTCCCCAGGAGTAAATAGGAAGTGCCACTTCAATTTTTTTGATCGGATAGTCTTCCATTTTTGAAAGATAGCTTTTCAGGATATTGACATCCAGAATTGAATTCTTATCAGATTTTTCCAATGGTGATGATGTAGAATAGCACATGAGATATACTTTCTCTACAGGAGGAATACCGGTTTGTTTTATCTTTAACCTGATGAAGGCGAAGTGTACAGGTTATTTCTTTTCCGGAAATCCTTTTCAGTTCCTTCAGAAATTTAAAATAATCATTTCTTGTCCCAGCGGTCCAGTCACAGTCGATCTGAATTTCATTATTGGTTTTCAGTTTATATTCTTCCGCTTTCTTTTGAATTAAAAGGTGAATACTTTCAGCCAGAAACTTGGTTTCTTCTGCAGAAATGCCCAGCAAAGCCTGATTGGTAATAAAAACCGTAGGAACGATCTGTTTTCCTGTCTGAAAACTCACGTCTTTGGTAATCACTGCTACCGGCTGAAATTTCCCATTGACTTTATCTACATCAAAGAATCTTGTATATAAATAAGGAACCGTTGCTTTCTCCAGTGCTTTCTTTTCTGCATGGTCAAGCTTTAGTTTGGTTTTCCAGTAATAAAATGTATAAGGATGATTCTCTTTCCTGCTGCATGATACCATAAGAAAGAGAAGGAATAGAAATAAAATTTTAAAATTTTTCATTGGTGCAAATGACCTTTCAAAATTAAAGATATTTTGGCAGAATATAAACCGTAAAATCCCGGTGATTGGCAATTATAGGTAGATAAGCAAAGAAATTTGTATTGTGATAGTATGATTTGTTCAAATGCAGTAGGTTGTATAACTATTCCCCTCCTATGGAGAGGTGTCAAATTGATAATTTGACGGGGTGGTTTTGACAAATAATAATAAAACCACCCCAAAATAGAGTGGCTTTTTCTATAGATATTATTTCACTACTTAAAAAATTCACTTTCACAGGTGCAGGTTTCTTTAGTGATGCTCTCAGTAGATGAACAGCAGCCATCAAGATTCTTCACATTTCCCTTTTCATCGGTAAGGTAGATTTTTTCTTTGTCGAATTTCACGAAAAAGGTTTCCTCATATTTTTTAAAGACCACTTTCATTACTTTATTAGGTGCATATTTCCCTGCATTGATTTCTTCCGTTGTTTCTTCCCCGTTGGCCTGATTGATCTGAACATAGCCAAAATGTACATCACCATTACTTTTTACATCCAGATAATAATGAGGAGTACCGGTGCCGCTATATCCTTTCAAAATATCAAAATTCCTATATCCGATAAAAGGAACATCCGTCTGTTGTGCCCATGTAAAAATACTGATGCACAGAACCATTAAACTGAAAAACTTTTTCATATCTATTTTTTTCAAAAGTAAAAATTTTTAAGCAAAGCATTCACCGTAAAAACACTGTTGTTTAAAATTAAAAAATTGTAAAAGAAATCTCTTTGATAACATGAGTTGTGAATTTTGATTTGATGCATGTTTCTTATAAAAACAAACCACTCCTAAAAGAAGTGGCTTTTTATGATTGTGTTTAAATCTGTTTAAAAAACAGTTGCCGCAAGCTGAATTCTAGCAAATCTATTGGAAGGATTCCACATCGCCATCATGGATACGGGAAGGCTGTAATGATCAGTAATCTTTACTACTTTTCCTGCTTTTACTCCTACATTAACGATATCGAAACTGTTTTTACCGTTACCATACAAAAAGGTTTTATCATGGAGAGCAAACCCGGCTCCTACAAATGCGTCCAGATTTACTTTCTGCCCCTTAATAACAGGATAGCTTGCCTGAACATAAGTGGAGTATCTGTTTTTCTTATAGCTTCCGTCGGATTCCAGAATAACTTCTCCGGCATTGGCACCTCCGTACAGCATGATATCAGCCTCAATATTAATCGGGAATGAAGGCCCGAAAGTATAATTGGTTCTTAAATCAATAATATGGGCGGTTCTTCTCCGTGAATAACTGAAAATGTCATCTGCTGCCACTGCAGTATTGATATTCCTGGAATTATAAAGATCCCATAATCCGATATAAAAACGCCCGTCAGAATATTGGACATAATAGTTGATCTCTTTATAATGGGTGTTGTCCTTATCATCAGCTAATGCAGAGGCACCCCAGATTCCTACCTTCCATTTCTTCTCTGCATCCAGGGCGTAGGAAAGATTCCCCATCACGACAGGTTTATCCGTAATAATTAGTCCTCTCCATAAGTGATTGTTCTGGATGTTGGCTGTAAAATCAAGTCTTCCTTCTTGGGTTTCCTTGGTTTCACCGCTTTCCTGTGAAAATAACCTTCCTGTGCCTAAAGCAAGAACGAAGATTCCCTTTAAGATTTTTCTCATCATTTGTTTTATTTTAAAAATCCATATAATACTGCTGCGATAATAGCTCCTGTAATCGGACCTACTATAGGAATCCACGCATACCCCCAGTCACTGCTTCCTTTTACGGGTAAGATGGAATGCATGATTCTTGGAGCAAGATCTCTCGCCGGGTTAATAGCATATCCTGTAGTTCCTCCCAGAGATAAACCGATAGCCCAAACGACAAAGGTAACAGGGATGGCTCCGATAGATCCGAGGCCTACTTTAGCTGCCGGATCTGCCTGTAAAGAAATACTGGGACCAGCAAAATAAAATACACAGAATACTAGTACAAATGTTCCGATGATCTCACTGATAAGATTGGAAGATGTTTTTCTGATCGCCGGACCAGTACTGAAGCATGCCAGTTTCGCACCCTCATCCTCTGTGATAGCAAAATGATCCTTATGAAACAGCCATACTAAAAATGCACCCAGCATTCCTCCGATCATTTGCGCTGCGATATAAGACGGAACAAGGTCCCATGAGAATTTTCCTGCAACAGCAAGACCAATGGTTACTGCCGGGTTCAGGTGGGCCCCACTTATTGGCCCTGCAACGGTTACTCCCACAAAAACGGCCAGTGCCCATGCGGTAGTAATAACAATCCATCCGGAATTATTTCCTTTCGTATCTTTTAAGACAACATTGGCTACAACACCGTTGCCTAACAATATAAGAAGCATCGTGCCGATAACTTCTGCAATAAATGGGGTCATATAAGTTTTTTTGATAAGTGAGTTAATCTTCAATCCAGCTTTGAGCGCTTTTTACAGCTTTCTTCCAGAAGTGGGTCATTTTATTTACCTTTTCTCTGTCCAGTTGAGGGTGGAAGTCCTTGTCTACAATCCATTGTTCCTGGATTTCGTCTATACTTTTCCAATATCCTACTGCAAGTCCTGCAAGGTAGGCTGCTCCAAGAGCAGTAGTTTCCAATGTTTTTGGTCTTGTAATTTTAAATCCGAAAAGATCAGACTGAATCTGCATCAGAAGATCACTTGCGGAGGCACCTCCGTCCACTCTTAATTCAAGGCTGGCTCTTCCGGAATCTGCTTCCATTGCTTTTACAATTTCATAAACCTGAAATGCAATTCCCTCCAGGGTGGCTCTGGCGATATGGGCATCGGTAGTTCCACGGGTAATCCCTACAATCGTTCCGCGCGCATATTGATCCCAGTAAGGGGCACCAAGGCCGGTTAATGCAGGGACGAAATAAACACCGCCATTATCTTCTACGGAAGCAGCCAGTTCGTTCACCTGCTCGGAAGAATGAATAAGCTTAAGACCGTCTCTCAGCCATTGAATAGCCGCGCCTCCTACAAAAACACTTCCTTCCAGTGCATAGTTAACCTCTCCGTTAATTTTCCAGGCTACAGTGGTAAGAAGGTTGTTTTTAGAAGAAACAGCTTCTGTTCCTGTATTCATTAATAGGAAACACCCTGTTCCGTAGGTATTTTTTACCATTCCCGGAGTGGTACACATCTGTCCGAATAGGGCGGCCTGCTGGTCTCCGGCAATACCTGCGATCGGAATTTTGGTAGAGAACAGGGTAGTAGCGGTCTCTCCATATATTTCACTGCTTTGCTTTACTTCCGGGAGGATGTTTTTAGGAATATCAAATAGCTCTAATAAATGATTATCCCATTCCAGAGTGTGAATATTCAGAAGCATGGTTCTGCTGGCATTGGAAACGTCTGTGATGAACATTTTTCCGCGGGTAAGTTTCCACACAAGCCACGTGTCAACAGTTCCGAAACACAATTTTCCTTCTTCAGCTTTTGTCTTGCTCCTTCTACATGATCAAGAATCCACTTTAATTTGGTTGCTGAAAAGTAAGCATCCAGAACAAGACCTGTTTTTCTTTGATGGTTTCTGCATGTCCCTGTTCTTTCAGTTCGTCACAGTATTTTGAAGTTCTGCGGTCCTGCCATACAATGGCATTGTAGATCGGTTCACCGGTTTCTTTATCCCATACAATGGTGGTTTCACGCTGATTGGTAATTCCGATAGCGGCAACTTCCAGTCCGGAGATTCCTGCTTTTGCTATAACTTCTGCTGCTACGGAGATCTGTGAAGACCAGATTTCATTCGGATCGTGTTCTACCCATCCCGGAGTAGGGAATATCTGTCTGAAATCTTTCTGAGATACATATTTGATTTCTCCACTATGGTTGAAGAGAATCGCTCTGGAGGAAGTTGTCCCCTGGTCTAGAGCGAGGATAAGCTTTTCATTCATGTATATAGTGCTAATTTAGGTTGATAACTTTAGGTGAATAAGGAGTCAGTAAATACCCTTTTGCTAGTTCAATGAATTCATTTTCCTGCTGCTGGGCCCATTCTTCAGAATATCCTTTTTCTTCAGCAATAATTCTTGCTACATTATGAGCACTGTCTATTGCTGCTCTTGCATCCAGGAACAGCAAACGGACTCTTCTTGCCAGGATATCTTCAATCGTTTCTGCCATTTCTGCTCTCACTGCCCATATGATTTCTGCTACGGTGAAAGGATGATCCGGATGGACTTTTTGTGCATAACGGGGATTGCTTTCCTGTAATGCTTTTATGGCTGGTATATCTGATCCGTACACATACAGATGATTGGTTCTGTCTACCTGTTCAGGTTTTACATTTCCGTGAATGGACATATGCTCTGTTTTTGATGGGTTGTTTCCCAGCCTGTGAACTTTCATAGCTTCATCTACTGTGTCTTCCGCCATTTTACGGTATGTGGTCCACTTTCCTCCGATAATGGAAATCAATCCTGTTTCTGAAGTAATGACTTTATGGCTTCTGGAAACTTCTTTTGTGCTTTTGCTTCCGTCTTTAGGAGCAGCAAGGGGACGTAGTCCTGCGAACACTGATTTTACGTCTTCACGTGTCGGCTTTTTAGCCAGATATTGTCTTGCTGTATTTAAAACAAAGCTTATTTCCTCTTCCAGTGCACGGGGCTCAAAGCTTTCATTTTCCAGTAGGGTGTCTGTAGTTCCTACCAAAGCCCGGTCATGCCATGGAACAACAAATAAAACCCTGCCGTCTGATGTTTTCGGAATCATGATCGCATCATCGCTTTTCAGGAAGGATTTATCCAGTACAAGATGAATTCCCTGGCTCGGTACTACAAGTTTACCATGCTTGGGATTGTTCATATTCAGGATGTCGTTGGTAAATACGCCGGTTGCATTGATAACTACTTTACCATGGATCTGGTATTGCTGTTTAGAAAACTGGTCTTCTGCAACAACACCGATTATTTTATCGGAAGCATCTTTTAAAAGATTGATTACTTTTACATAGTTAACTGCACTTCCGCCTTTTTCAATGATAGTTTGGGTAAGGTTGATCGCAAGTCTTGCATCGTCAAACTGTCCGTCCTGATAAACAACACCGCTCATTAAGTGGTTTTGTTCAATAGTAGGAAGCTTTTCCACTGTTTTTGATTTGCTGATATATTTTGTTTTACCTAAGCTTAATTTTCCGGCAAGGAAATCATAAACTGACAGTCCTATCTTATAATAGATTCCTCCCCACCATGTATAGTTGGGAATAATGAAAGACTGATTTTTTACGATATGTGCTGCATTTTTTGCCAGAAGTCCTCTTTCCTTCAATGCTTCTTTTACCAATCCGACATCTCCCTGGGCAAGATATCTTACTCCACCGTGTACCAATTTGGTACTTCTGCTGGAAGTTGCTTTTGCGAAATCATGAGATTCGAGCAATAAAGTTTTGAATCCCCTGCTTACCGCGTCTAATGCTGAACCTAAACCACTGGCTCCTCCTCCTATGACAATAAAGTCCCATTCTTTTACCTGGGTTAATGTACTGAGTTCTTCGTTTCGTTTCATAAATGTTTCGTTTATGTTTCGTTTTCAAATATATAAATTAAAAATGAAAGCAAAAAGAAAATAAATGAAATTTTAAGATGTCGGAAAAAATCGGTATTTTTGAGGAAACGAATAAAATGGAAAAGCTATTACCAAGGCAGGATGAAATACTTAAAGAGCTGGATGATAAAGGGCATGTGCTTGTGCAGGATCTGTGTGAAAAGCTCAATGTGTCTTCGGTTACGATCCGAAAGGATCTGAACTATCTCGAAAGTCTGGGGCTTCTTTTCAGAAATCATGGAGGGGCAAGTAAGCAGGTAAGGTATGCTTATGAAAAGAATGTAGGTGAGAAAGAAAGCATCAATGTGGAAGCAAAACAGGTTATTGCCAGGGCTGCGTTATCATTGATTCATGAAAATGACTGTATTATATTGGCATCCGGAACAACAATGCATTATCTGGCGAGAATGCTGGTGAATTTTGGTCCGCTTACAGTGCTAACATCCTCTTTACGGGTGGCAATTGAGCTTTGTAATAATCCTAACATTAATATTATACAACTGGGAGGCGAAGTGAGGAAAAGTTCTACGTCTATAGTAGGTTCTATTTCGGAAGGAATTCTGAAGCAGTTTTCCTGCAATAAGCTTTTTCTGGGAGTAGATGGAATTGATCCTGAATTCGGAATCAGTACCTCCAATGCAGCAGAGGCTCATTTGAACCAGATTATGATGGAGTGTGCAGACCAGACGGTAATCCTTGCGGATTCTTCAAAGTTAAATAAGAAGGGATTCGGAAAGATTGCAAGTTTAGATCAGGTGGATTATCTTATTACAGATGATGGGATTCTGGAGGAAGATAAAAACAACCTGGAAGAGATTGGGGTAACCGTAATTGTTTAAATGATTTTGTTTTAGTGTTTTTTAAGTTTATAATGAATTTCTGATAAGGATTTGTTTAACATAATAAAATAATTGCAATATTTTCCATAAAATATTTGGTATTTTATTTTTTGGTCTTTATTTTTGATACGTTTAATAAACAAAAACTAATAACAATGAAAAAACTGTTTTTTATCGCAGCGTTAGCTGTTGCGGGTATGGCAAGTGCAAATACCTCTGAAATTAAAGATGTTAATGCTGAAAATGCAAAAGAGAAAACCATCTTAGTGGAAAGCAAGAATCAGCAGGGAGTTACTCAAACTCTTAAAGTCACATTTAAGCCATATAACTGGGTTACAATTGTGACACCTTGCGGCGCTGTTTTTTACCTTGATTATAATGATTATGCTACAACAGACGAATTCTGGGATGATGTACATCATTTTGCCGAAATAAAGTGTTCGTAATCCGTTTAAAAGAAAAAATATAGAATCGGTTGCTTCATGCTTCCGATTCTTTTGTTTATAATGTTATAAATATGAAATTTTATTTACTATTCTTTTTTTAACAGCCTCGGTTTTTCATGCTCAGTTTCGCATTGATAATCCAAACTTTTCTATGAAAACATCTACTTACAAAGTTGAAAATTATGATACAAGTTTGTACAATGTTTATTACCGGTTAGAGTTTGTTCCTGATGTTGCTCGTAAAGAATTGAAAAAAGAAAGTGTCTGTATTCTTCAGGTAGGAAAGGATTACTCGAAATTCAGTGATGTGAAGCAGCTTAAATCCGATTCGCTGAGTGAAAAGTACAGTCACCAAAAAGAGATTAATGGAAAGGAGATGGAAGCACTGATGAATATAAATGTTGTCTTTCATCCGGTGATTTTAAAAGATATTTCGAAAAGAAAAATTACGTATCAGGGGAGAATAAAAGGAATATATCAATATCAGGAGGAACAGCCTGATTTTAAATGGAAGCTGGAGAAGGGTACCAAAACTATCTTAGGATATGCCTGTAAAAAAGCAACTGTGAAATATAAAGGAAGGGATTATGTTGCCTGGTTCACAGATTCAATATCTTCCAATAATGGGCCATATAAATTTGAAGGACTGCCGGGGCTTATACTTGAGCTGACAGATACAGGAAATGAATTTCATTTTGTTGCCATTGCCATTGACAAGAAAAATCTGCCTATTTATCTTAGAAGTGAAGACAGAATACTGAATGTCACTAAAGAAAAATACAGGGAGGTAGAAAAAAACTATCATGATAACCCGGGTATTTTTCATGGGAAGGCTTATAATGCAGACGGAAGCCCAATGATAGTTAAATCCAAACCCTTGCCTTATAATCCGATTGAGCTGGAATAATTTCAATGATGAATATTGCGATGAGATCAACCTGATTTTTTGTAAATGATTAAAAATCAAAATATTTTAGTCGAAATATTTGTCAGTTACAAAATTATTCGTAGATTTGCACACTCATTTTAGGGGCGTGGTATGCCTATATCAAAAGTAGAAATTACCTCAGACTCCCGGAAAATGGTGATAAATAAAGGATAAATTTTATTATAATATAAACAATGTCAGGTATTATTGGTAAAAAATCGGTATGACATCTTTGTTTAACGAAGAAGGAAAAAACATTCCTTGTACAGTTATCCAAGCTGGTCCATGCTCGGTTTTACAGGTCAGAACCTTAGAAAAAGACGGTTATAAAGCTGTTCAGTTAGGTTTCGATGACAAGAGTGAGAAGAACGTTGGTAAAGCGTTAGCTGGTCATTTTAAAAAGGCTGGTTCTGCTCCTAAAGCTAAATTAGTTGAATTCTACAGAGAATTCGTTGATGAAGTAAAAGTAGGAGAAGAAGTAAAAGTTGATTTATTCGCAGAAGGTGAATATGTTGACGTAACAGGAACTTCAAAAGGTAAAGGCTTCCAGGGTGTTGTTAAAAGACACGGATTTGGAGGTGTAATGCAGGCAACTCATGGTCAGCACAACAGACTTAGAGCTCCAGGTTCTATCGGTGCTGGTTCAGACCCTTCAAGAGTATTCAAAGGGATGAGAATGGCTGGAAGAATGGGAGGTAAGCAGGTAACTGTTCAAAACCTTCAAGTGTTAAAAGTTGATCAAGAACAAAATCTTTTAGTAGTAAAAGGTGCTGTTCCGGGAGCTAAAAATTCTTATGTAATTATCAGAAAATGGAACTAGTAGTATTAAATACATCAGGAAAAGAGACCGGAAGAAAAGTAACTCTAGACGAAACAGTATTCGGAATTGAGCCAAATCAGCACGCGGTTTACTTAGAAGTTAAACAGTATCTTGCTGCTCAAAGACAAGGTACTCATAAAGCAAAAGAAAGAAGCGAAATTACGGCTTCTACTAAAAAGCTTAAGAAGCAAAAGGATCAGGATCTGCCAGATACGGTGATATCAAATCTCCGGTATTCAGAGGTGGAGGTAGAGTATTCGGACCAAAACCAAGAGACTACAGATTCAAATTGAACAAAGCTCTTAAGAGATTAGCTAAAAAATCTGTATTATCTCAGAAAATGAGAGACAACAGCATTAAAGTTTTAGAAGATATGAGCTTTGCTGCTCCTAAGACTAAAGATTTCATCAATGTATTAAACGCATTGGAACTTAACGGTAAAAAATCTTTATTCGTTCTTCCTGAAGCTAACAAGAATGTATATTTATCTTCAAGAAACTTACCTAAAGCTAAAGTAATGAACTTCAACGAAATCAGTTCTTACGATTTAGTAAATGCTGGTGAGATCATTTTCTTCGAAGGTGCAGTTGAAAAATTCCAGGAAAATTTAAAGAAATAAATCATGTCAGTTATTATTAAACCAGTTATTTCAGAAAAGGCTAATTACCTTACAGATTTAAGAGGTTCTTATTCTTTCTTAGTGAATCCTAAGGCGAATAAAATCGAGATCAAAAAAGCTGTTGAAGCAGCTTACGGTGTAAAAGTAGCAGACGTTAACACAATGATTTATGCTCCGAAGGTTTCTTCAAAATACACTAAAAAAGGTCTTCAAGTAGGAAAGACAAACAAATTGAAAAAAGCGGTAATCAAGCTTGCTGAAGGTGAGGTTATCGATATTTTTGCTGTAAATTAATTATTAATTATAAATAATAGTAATGTCTGTTAGAAAATTAAAACCTATCACCCCGGGACAGAGATTCAGAATTGTAAACAATTTTGAGGAAATTACTACTAACAAGCCAGAGAAATCTCTAGTAGTTGGTATTAAAAAGTCAGGTGGACGTAACAATACAGGTAAAATGACCATGCGTTACACCGGAGGTGGACACAAAAAGAAATACAGAATTATTGACTTCAAAAGAAACAAAGCAAACGTTGAAGCTACTGTAAAATCTGTAGAATACGATCCAAACAGAACTGCATTTATCGCTTTATTAGAATACGCAGACGGAGAGAAGAGATATATCATCGCTCCAAACGGTATCAAAGTAGATCAGAAAGTAGTATCAGGAGAAAGCGTTGAACCAAACGTAGGTAACGCAATGAAATTGAAAAACATTCCATTGGGTACTGTAATTTCTTGTGTTGAAATGAAACCTGGACAAGGGGCAATTTTAGCAAGAAGTGCTGGTTCTTCAGCTCAATTAACTTCAAGAGATGGTAAATATGCAATCATCAAGTTACCTTCAGGAGAATCAAGAATGATCCTTACTGAATGTATGGCAATGATTGGTTCTGTTTCCAACTCAGATCACCAATTAACTGTATCAGGTAAGGCTGGTAGAAGCAGATGGTTAGGTAGAAGACCAAGAACAAGAGCGGTTGTAATGAACCCTGTAGATCACCCAATGGGTGGTGGTGAAGGACGTTCTTCAGGAGGTCACCCAAGATCTAGAAACGGTAAACCGGCTAAAGGTTACAAAACTAGAAAGAAAAACAAAGTGTCTAACCGTTACATCGTATCTAAAAGAAAATAATTATGGCAAGATCACTTAAAAAAGGACCGTTCATTCATCATACTTTAGATAAGAAGGTTCAGGCAAATATAGAGTCTGGTAAGAAGACAGTTATCAAAACTTGGTCTAGAGCATCTATGATCTCTCCGGACTTCGTAGGACAAACTATTGCTGTACACAACGGGAAATCTTTTATCCCTGTATATGTTACAGAAAACATGGTTGGTCACAAGTTAGGCGAATTTTCTCCAACAAGATCTTTCAGAGGTCATGGTGGTAACAAAAACAAAGGAAGCAGATAATCATGGGATCAAGAAAACAAGATAGTTCAATCGCAAGAAAAGAAGCTAACAAAGACGTTGTAAAAGCTTCATTAAATAATTGCCCGTCTTCTCCGAGAAAAATGAGATTAGTTGCTGATATCATTAGAGGAGAGCAGGTAGACAAAGCACTTTATATCCTAAAATATTCTAAGAAAGATGCTTCTAACAAGTTAGAAAAATTACTTCTTTCTGCTATGGCTAACTGGCAAGTGAAAAACGAAGGTGCTGATATCGAGGAAGCAAACCTTATCGTTAAAGAAATATTTGTGGATAGTGCAAGACAATTGAAGAGACTAAGACCAGCTCCACAAGGTAGAGGGTATAGAATCAGAAAAAGATCTAACCACGTTACATTAATCTTAGGTAACAAAGAAAATTAATCAAGGTATGGGACAGAAGACAAATCCAATTGGTAACAGATTAGGTATCATCAGAGGATGGGATTCTAACTGGTTTGGTGGAAACGATTATGGAGACAGAATCGCTGAAGACTACAAAATCAGAAGATACCTTGAAGCTAGATTATCTAAAGGTGGTATTTCAAAAATTTATATTGAAAGAACTTTAAAATTAGTTACAGTAACTATTACTACTGCTAGACCGGGGCTTATCATCGGTAAAGGAGGTCAGGAAGTTGATAAACTGAAAGAAGAGTTGAAAAAATTGACTGGTAAGGATATTCAAATCAACATCTTCGAAATCAAAAGACCTGAATTAGATGCTGTATTGGTTGCTGATAGTATTTCTAAACAAATTGAAAACAGAATTTCTTACAGAAGAGCTGTTAAAATGGCAATGGCAAGTACTATGAGAATGGGTGCTGAAGGTATCAAAGTTCAAATCTCTGGTAGATTAAACGGAGCTGAAATGGCAAGATCAGAATCTTTCAAAGAAGGAAGAATTCCATTGTCAACTTTCAGAGCTGATATCGATTACCACTGGGCAGAAGCTCACACTACTTATGGTAGACTAGGGGTAAAAGTTTGGATCATGAAAGGTGAAGTTTACGGTAAAAGAGAACTTTCTCCACTAGTGGGACAACAGAAAAAAGGAGGTCAGTCTGAAAGAGGAAACAGAGGAGGAGACAGAGACAACAGAAGACCTAGAAAAAACAACAACAATAACAATAATAATTAAAATTTTAGATTAGAGTTTTGAGTTTTAAATTACCGTTACTTTTTTAAAATAAAAAAAAATCTAAAATCTAAAATCTAAAATCTAAAATTTAGAAATTATGTTACAACCAAAAAGAACCAAATTCCGTAGAGTTCATAAGATGAAGATGAAGGGGAATGCCCAGAGAGGTAGTCAACTTGCTTACGGAACTTTCGGGATTAAAGCAACGGAAGGTGCTTGGATCACTGCCAGACAAATTGAAGCTGCGCGTATCGCTGCAACAAGATATATGAGAGAAGGTCAGCTATGGATCAAAATCTTCCCAGATAAGCCAATTACTAAAAAACCAGCGGAAGTACGTATGGGTAAAGGTAAGGGTGCTGTTGAATATTGGGTAGCTGTAGTAAAACCAGGTAAAATTATGTTCGAAGTGGGAGGTGTTCCTTACGAAGTAGCGAAAGAAGCTCTTAGACTTGCTGCACAAAAATTACCGGTAGTTACTAAATTCATCGTTGCTAACGATTTTGTTAAACCTCTATAATCTTTGAATACAATGAAAAAAGCTGATATTAAAAATTTAAGCGCGGGTGATATTCAAGCTCAATTAACTGAAGCAAAAGCTCAATATTCTAAATTGAAATTGGCTCATGCTATCAGCCCAATTGAAAACCCGATTCAAATCAGAGATTTGAGAAAAACAATCGCAAGACTAAACACTGAGTTAACTAACAAACAATAATTTCATTTTACAATGGAAAGAAATTTAAGAAAAGAAAGAATCGGAGTTGTTTCCAGCAATAAAATGGAAAAGACCATTGTTGTTAGTGAAACGATGAGAATGAAGCACCCGATGTATGGTAAATTCGTATTAAAAACGAAAAAATATACTGCACACGACGAGAACAACGAATGCAACGAGGGAGATACAGTTTTAATCCAGGAAACTAGACCTTTGAGCAAGAACAAGAGATGGAGATTAGTAAGAATCATTGAAAAAGCTAAGTAATAATGTTACAAACAGAATCAAGATTAAAAGTTGCTGATAACACAGGTGCAAAAGAAGTACTAGTTATCAGAGTTCTGGGAGGAACCAGAAGAAGATATGCTTCAGTTGGTGATAAAATCGTTGTTACTATCAAGGATTCTACACCATCAGGAAACGCTAAAAAAGGTCAGGTATCTAAAGCTGTAGTAGTAAGAACTAAAAAAGCAGTAAGAAGAAAAGATGGTTCATACATCAAGTTCGACGACAATGCTTGTGTATTACTAAACGCAGCAGGAGAAATGAGAGGAACCCGTGTTTTCGGACCAGTTGCTCGTGAGTTGAGAGACAAAGAATATATGAAAATCATTTCATTAGCTCCTGAAGTACTTTAATTTTTAAAATTTTTTAAAGAAATGTCAAAGTTAAAAATAAAAAGAGGAGATAACGTAATCATTACTACTGGTAAGAAAGATATCAAAGGTAAGACTGGTGAAGTTATTGAAGTGATCAAGAAAGAAGGAAGAGACCCTAGAGTAGTTGTTGCAGGACTTAACATCATCAAAAAGCACGTTAAGCCTTCAGCTTCAAATCCTCAAGGAGGAATCGTTGAAAGAGAAGCTTCTATTCATATCTCAAACGTAGCTTTAGTTGGTAAAGACGGAAAAGCTATCAAAGTAGGTTATAAAATCGAAGGAGATAAGAAAGTAAGAATCAACAAAAAAACGGGTGAAACTTTATAATTTTAAATAACACATGGAATATATAGCAAGACCCAAAAAAGCATATAAAGAGACAATTGTTCCTGCAATGATGGAAGAATTCGGGTATAAGTCAGTAATGCAAGTACCTAAATTAGAGAAAATCGTTGTATCACAAGGTTTAGGTGATGCTACTGCAGACAAAAAAATCATTGATTATGCTGTAGAAGAGCTTACGAATATCACTGGTCAAAAGGCTGTTGGTACGATCTCTAAGAAAGACGAAGCTGCTTTCAAATTGAGAAAAGGGATGCCAGTAGGTGCAAAAGTTACCCTAAGAGGAAATCAGATGTATGAATTCTTAGACAGACTTACTTCTTCTGCTTTGCCTCGTATCAGAGATTTCTCTGGAATCAAAGCTGATGGTTTCGATGGTAGAGGTAACTACAACTTAGGTATTACTGAGCAGATTATCTTCCCTGAAATCGTAATTGACAAAGTGAAAAAAATCCAAGGGATGGACATCACTTTCGTTACTACTGCGAAAACAGATAAAGAAGCTAAAGCATTATTAACTCACTTCGGTTTACCATTTAAAAAGAACTAAGAAATGGCTAAAGAATCAATGAAAGCGCGTGAGCGCAAAAGAGAAGCACTAGTTGCTAAATACGCTGCTAAAAGACAGGCTCTTAAAGAAGCTGGTGATTACGAAGGACTTCAAAAATTGCCTAAAAATGCTTCTCCTGTAAGATTACACAACAGATGTAAACTGACAGGTAGACCAAGAGGATACATGAGAACGTTCGGAATTTCCAGAGTAACTTTCAGAGAAATGGCAAACAACGGTCTTATCCCAGGTGTAAGAAAAGCTAGTTGGTAATAATTACTAATTAAAACTCGGGACAATTAAGTTGTCAAGATACTAAAGAATAAATATCAGACTGAAGATTTCTGAAGTCTGATATTTTACTCTTCAAGTCTTTTCAAAACTGATTGTTCTTTAACCAATAATTTATAAAAGAAAAATGGTAACAGATCCAATTTCAGATTTCCTAACAAGAGTAAGGAACGCACAAAGCGCAGGCCACAAAGTGGTGGAAATTCCTGCATCGAAAATCAAAAAGGAGATTACTAAGATCTTATTTGATCAGGGCTATATCTTAAACTACAAGTTTGAAGATAACGCTGTTCAAGGAGTGATCAAAATCGCTTTAAAGTACGATAAGCAAACTAACAAACCAGCTATCAAGTCTATCCAAAGAGCTTCTAGACCAGGTTTGAGACAGTACAAAGGTTCAGCTGAGCTTCCAAGAGTACTAAACGGTTTGGGTATTTCTATCATCTCTACTTCAAAAGGAGTAATGACTGACAAGAAAGCTAGAGAAGAGAAAGTAGGCGGTGAAGTAATCTGCTATGTTTATTAATTTTTAATCACAGGAAAATGTCAAGAATTGGTAAAGCAATTATAACAATTCCAGCAGGAGTTACAATCACTGAAAACAATGGTGTAGTAACTGTAAAAGGAGCTAAAGGAGAACTTTCTCAGGAGCTTACAGCAGGAATTACTTTAGAACAAAAAGATGGTGAACTTAACGTAAACAGACCATCTGATTCTAAACAACACAAAGCGCTTCACGGTTTATACAGAGCGTTGATCGCTAACATGATCGTTGGTGTATCAGAAGGTTTCGAAAAGAAACTAGAACTAGTAGGGGTAGGATACAGAGCTTCTCACTCAGGTCAAAAACTTGAATTAGCTTTAGGATTCTCTCACGGTATCGTATTAGAACTTCCAAATGAAGTAAAAGTTGATACATTGACTGAAAAAGGTAAAAACCCAATTATTACTTTAACGTCTCATGACAAGCAACTTCTAGGAATGGTTACTGCAAAGATCCGTTCTTTCAGAAAGCCTGAGCCATACAAAGGAAAAGGTGTAAGATTCGTTGGTGAAAATGTTAGACGTAAAGCTGGTAAATCTGCTTAATAAATTATAAGTATTATGGCATTAAGTAAATTAGAAAAAAGAATAAGAATCAAAAGAAGAGTAAGAGGGAAAATCTCTGGATCTTCTGAATTGCCAAGATTATCTGTATATAAAAGTAATAAGGAAATTTACGCTCAGTTAATCGACGATAAAAATGGTAAAACTTTAGTATCTGCTTCTTCAAGAGAGAAAGGTGTAGACGCTAAAGGTACTAAGACTGAAGTTTCTGCTGCTGTTGGTAAAGCTATCGCTGCTAAAGCTATCGCTGCAGGAATCGAAAGTATTGTATTTGACAGAAACGGATTCGTATACCACGGTAGAGTAAAAGCTCTAGCTGATGGTGCAAGAGAAGGTGGACTTAAATTCTAATCATTAAATTTCGGAAAATATGTTAGGACTAGATAATATAGAAAGAGTAAAACCGGGAGGATTAGAATTAAAAGATCGTCTCGTAGCTGTTAACAGAGTAACAAAAGTAACAAAAGGGGTAGAGCTTTCGGATTTTCTGCTATCGTTGTAGTAGGAAACGAAGAAGGTGTTATCGGTTTCGGTTTAGGAAAATCTAAAGAGGTTGCTTCTGCAATTGCTAAAGCAGTTGAAGACGCTAAGAAAAACCTTGTGAAAGTTCCTGTAATGAACCATACTATTCCTCACCAAACTACTGCTAGATACGGTGGTGCAGATATCTTCCTAAGACCTGCTTCTCACGGTACAGGACTTATCGCCGGAGGTGCGGTAAGAGCGGTATTGGAATCTGCTGGTATTCACGATATCCTTTCAAAATCTAAAGGATCTTCTAACCCTCACAACGTGGTGAAAGCTACTTTCAAAGCGTTATTAGACATCAGAAGACCTGAAGAAATCGCTAGAATGAGAGGAATTTCTCTAAGTAAAGTGTTTAACGGTTAATAATTAAAACAATGGCAACAATTAAAGTAAAGCAAGTAAGAAGCGCTATTGGTAGAACAAAAACCCAAAAGAGAACGCTTGAAGCATTAGGATTAAAAAAACTTCACCAAGTTGTAGAACATGAAGCTACTCCTTCTATCTTAGGAATGATCGCTGCAGTAAACCACTTACTTGAAGTTCAAAAATAATTTTATAAAAGAGAAATTAAAATGAATTTAAATAACATAAAACCTGCTGCAGGATCTACTTTCAACTCAAAGAGAATTGGTAGAGGTCAAGGTAGTGGAAAAGGAGGTACTTCAACAAAAGGACACAAAGGTCAGAAGTCTAGAGCTGGTTATTCTCAGAAAATCGGTTTCGAAGGTGGACAAATGCCTTTACAAAGAAGATTACCTAAATTCGGATTCAAAAACGTAAACAGAAAAGAGTTTAGAGGAGTAAACCTTGATACAATCCAAACTTTAATCGAGAACAAATCCATCACCGGAGATATCACGAAAGAAGTTTTAGTAGAAAACGGTTTAGTTTCTAAAAACGAATTAGTGAAAATTATGGGTAGAGGAGAATTGAAATCTGCGGTTTCAATCTCTGCTGACAAATTCACTAAATCTGCTGAAGAGCTTATTGCTAAGGCAGGTGGAAAAGCAATTACCTTATAATACTTACTAATGAAAGAATTTATACAAACACTTAAAAATATTTGGAGTCTTAAAGAACTTAGAGATAAAATTCTCTTTACTTTAGGTATTATCCTTGTGTATAGATTCGCATCTTATATCTCACTTCCGGCAATTAACCTTGCAGAGGTGGGAGATCTCTTAGAGCATTATAAAAATCAAGGCGGTAACAAGCAAGGAGCAGGTCTCCTTGGCTTGCTTTCGTCGTTTACGGGGGAGCTTTCAGCCACGCTTCCGTAATGGCGTTAGGAATCATGCCTTATATTTCTGCTTCTATTATTGTTCAGTTGATGGGGATGGCTATTCCTTATCTTCAGAAGCTTCAGAAAGATGGAGAGTCAGGTAGAAATACATTGAACCAAATTACAAGATGGTTAACGATTGGAGTTTGTCTGGTACAGGCACCTTCTTACTTAACTTCTATTACTCAATTATTCTTACCGTATGCTCAGTTCCAGTCTGCATATTATGTAGAGCCAAATTCTATCATGTTCTGGCTGCCAAGTATTGTTATCCTGGTTGCCGGTTCAGTATTCGCAATGTGGTTAGGTGAAAAAATCACTGACAAAGGTATCGGAAACGGTATCTCTATCCTTATTATGGTGGGGATCCTTTCAAGATTACCTGAAGCATTCGTACAGGAGATGGCCGTGCAGAACGGTAAAGGAGGAATGGGATCTATCATGATCCTTATTGAAGTATTATTCTGGATGTTGGTAGTTCTTTTAGCAGTAATCTTATCAGTAGCTGTTAGAAAAATTCCGATTCAGTATGTAAGCAGAGCTCAAGCAAGAGGAGGTGTAAACAGAAATCTTATGCAGGGAGCAAGACAATGGATCCCATTGAAAGTAAATGCTGCTGGTGTAATGCCGATTATCTTTGCCCAGGCATTGATGTTCGTACCAGGATTATTAACAAAATTCGATGAGTCTAATACTTTTCTTGCAGGTTTCAAGAATGTTTTTAGCTGGCAGTACAACGTATTGTTTGCGCTATTAATTATTATCTTCTCATTTTTCTATACTGCGATTACAATTCCGGTAAACCAGATGGCTGATGACTTGAAGAGAAATGGAGGTTTAGTACCGAAAGTAAGACCCGGTAAAGAGACCGCTGATTATTTAGATGATATTTTATCAAAAATTACCTTGCCAGGTGCAATTTTTTTATCTATCTTTGCAGTCCTTCCGGCAATTGTGCATGGAAGCTTTGTTCAGACAGATGCGTTTGCCCTATTTTTCGGGGGAACGTCCCTATTAATTATGGTGGGTGTAATTTTAGATACAGTTCAACAGATTAATACTTATCTGCTGAACCATCATTATGATGGCTTAATGCAGTCTAAATTATCAAGAACGACTGGATATTAATTTATGGCAAAACAAAAACATATTGAACAAGATGGCGTGATCGTGGAAGCACTTTCTAACGCCATGTTCCGTGTAGAGCTGGAAAACGGGCATATCCTTATTGCTCATATCTCCGGCAAAATGAGAATGCATTATATTAAACTTTTACCTGGAGATAAGGTAAAACTAGAAATGTCTCCCTATGATTTGACAAAAGGGAGGATCACATTTAGATATTAAAACAATTAGCCAAATGGAATACCCATTCCATTTGGCATTTGTAAAAAATAAATACTATCAAAATGAAAGTAAGAGCATCAATTAAAAAAGAAGCGCTGATTGCAAAATCGTACGCAGAAAAGGTGTACTGTTCGTAATCAACAAGAAGAACCCAAAATTTAAACAAAGACAAGGTTAACATTAAATTATGGCGAGAATTGCAGGTATTGATTTACCAAAAAACAAAAGAGGTGTTATCGGTTTAACTTACATCTATGGAGTAGGAAGAAGTACTTCTTCTGAAATCCTTAAAGCTGCCGGTATCAGCGAAGACAAGAAAGTCAACGAATGGAATGACGATGAATTGGCTGCAATCAGAACATATATCTCTGAAAACGTAAAAGTAGAAGGAGAATTGAGATCTGAAGTGCAATTGAACATCAAGAGATTGATGGACATAGGATGCCAACGAGGAATACGTCACAGACTTGGATTACCTTTAAGAGGCCAGAGAACGAAAAACAACTCTAGAACACGTAAAGGGAAGAGAAAAACTGTTGCTAACAAGAAAAAAGCTAGTAAATAATCGTTAGGAATTATGGCAAAACAAACTAAAGTAGTTAAGAAAAGAAAAGTAAAAGTTGAAGCTATTGGTGAAGCTCATATTCAGGCTTCTTTCAATAACATCATCATTTCTTTAACAAATAAAAACGGAGAGGTTATCTCTTGGGCTTCTGCCGGTAAAATGGGATTCAGAGGTTCTAAAAAGAATACTCCATTTGCTGCTCAGATGGCAGCTGAAAATTGCTCTGCTGTAGCTCACGAAGCTGGTTTAAGAAGAGTAAAGGTGTTTGTGAAAGGTCCAGGTGCAGGTAGAGAATCTGCTATCAGATCTATCCACAATTCAGGAATTGAAGTTAGCGAAATCATTGATGTGACTCCTATGCCACACAATGGATGTAGACCACCAAAAAGAAGAAGAGTTTAATTTTTAGAATTTACCCATTATGGCAAGATATATTGGACCTAAAACTAAGATTGCTAGAAAGTTTGGTGCTGCAATCTACGGAGATGATAAAAACTTCGAAAAAGAAAAAACCAACCGCCAGGACAACACGGTCCTAACAAAAGAAGAGGTGCTAAAAAATCAGAATATGCAGTTCAGTTAGCTGAAAAACAAAAAGCTAAATATACTTACGGTATTTTAGAAAGACAGTTTGCTAACTTATTTGACAAAGCACACAGAAGTAAAGGTGTAACAGGGGAAGTTCTATTACAACTTTGTGAATCAAGATTGGATAACGTAGTATACAGATTCGGTTTTGCTAAAACAAGATCTGCTGCTAGACAATTGGTTTCTCACAGACACATCACTGTGAACGGAGAGATTCTTAATATCCCTTCTTACTTGGTAAAAGCTGGTGATGTAATCGCTGTAAGAGAAAAGTCTAAGTCTCTTGAAGTTGTTACCAATGCATTGGCTTCTAAGTCAAACTATGAGTGGTTACAATTCAACGATGAGAAAAAAGAAGGAACTTTCGTTTCTGCTCCTGAAAGAATCCAGATTCCGGAGGACATTAAGGAAAACCTTATCGTCGAACTTTACTCTAAATAATTTTTTAATCAAATTTTTGCTCAACCCAATAATATGGCAATTTTACAATTCATAAAACCCGATAAAGTAATTTTACTTAACTCTGATGAATTTAAAGGTCAATTTGAATTCAGACCTTTAGAACCAGGTTTCGGGCTTACAATCGGTAATGCTTTGAGAAGAGTGTTGCTTTCTTCTCTGGAAGGATACGCTATTTCATCTATCAAAATAGAAGGTGTAGAGCACGAATTTTCAACTATTCCAGGAGTAATCGAAGACGTTACCGAAATTATTCTTAACCTTAAGCAGGTAAGATTAAAAGCTGCAGCAGAAGGCCAGGCTAACGAGCAGGTTGTTGCTAAAGTTTCAGGTCAAACGGTTATTACTGCTGGTGATTTAGGAAAGTCTATCAACGGATTTGAGGTTCTGAACCCGGATTTGGTGATCTGCAACCTAAACACTGATGTAACTTTCGAAATTACTTTCAATATTGAAAAAGGTAGAGGATATGTTCCTTCAGAACAAAATAAGTCAAACAATGCACCTGTAGGTACTATTGCTATTGACTCTATTTTCACGCCAATCAAGAAAGTACAATACAGCATTGAAAATTATCGTGTAGAGCAAAAAACAGACTACGAAAAACTTGTATTAGATATAGAAACTGACGGGTCTATAAGCCCTCAGAATGCTTTAACAGAAGCTTCTAAGATATTAATTTATCACTTCATGTTATTCTCTGATGAGAGAATCACTCTTGAAACTGAAGCTGTAAAAGCATCTATCCAGTACGATGAAGAAACTCTTCACACAAGACAACTTCTTAAGTCTAAATTAGCAGATATGGATCTTTCTGTAAGAGCCCTTAACTGTCTGAAAGCAGCTGAAGTAGAAACTCTTGGAGAATTGGTTTCTTACAGTAAGTCTGATTTGATGAAATTCAGAAATTTTGGTAAAAAATCTTTGACAGAACTAGAAGAATTAGTGCATTCAAAAGGTCTTAACTTCGGTTTCGACGTTGCAAAATATAAGTTAGACGCTGATAAATAATTAATAATGAGACACGGTAAAAAATTCAATCACTTAGGAAGAACAGCTTCTCACAGAAGTGCTTTACTTTCTAATATGGCTTGTTCTCTAATTGAGCATAAAAGAATCAACACTACTGTAGCTAAAGCTAAAGCTTTAAGAGTATATGTTGAGCCTCTATTAACAAAAGCAAAAGAAGATACTACACACAACAGAAGAGTAGTATTCTCTTACCTTCAAAATAAATATGCGGTTGCTGAATTATTCAGAACTGTAGCTCCTAAAATCGCTGAAAGAAACGGTGGTTATACAAGAATCATCAAGACAGGATTCAGACCAGGTGATGCTGCTGATACTGCTCTTATCGAACTAGTAGATTTCAATGAGCTTTACAACCCTAATGCTGAAGAGAAAAAGCTACAAGAAGAAGCAGAAGATCTACAACGGCTAAAAAAGCTGAAGCAGTAGTTGCTGAAGCTCCGGCAGTAGAAGAGAAAGTAGAAGAAGCTAAAGCTGATACTACTGAAGAAAAAACTGAAGAATAATATTCATTCAGATAGATAAAAAAAAACCATCCGGATCCCGGATGGTTTTTTATTTAATGCATATTCACTTCCCTCAACATTGGAGGGACATTTTTATTTTAGATTTTAGTTCTTTTCAGCTCAATAATATTGTTTCCTTGTTCCAGGTGAAGGCTGTCTCCTTTTACCCTTGCAGTCATATCATCTTTCTTGTAAATGGTTTCATCACCTTTGGTTTCTGATTTAGGCAAGGTGAATGTTTTTTTGTTGCTGGTGATGGCTACCGTACTTTCTTTCGGATCGTTTTTAAATACTACTTTCACCAGTGTTCCGTCAGTAGCTTTATAAACAAAATCTGTTTTCTCTGTTTTTTGTCCGTTGATGTCTACAGTAGAAGAGCTTTGTGTTACCGAATCTATCTTTCCGTTGTTGTCTGTAATTACAGTTTCTGAACTGTCTGTTTTAATAACACTTTTGTTCCCGCTTTCACTTTTTTTGCAGCTGATTAATGTCAGTGCCAATACAGCACCTAGTGCTAAAAGACTTTTTCATGATTATATTATTTGATATTCAATTGATTTTTATATTTTAAATTTTACAAAAATCATGCCTTACAATATGAGAAATTTCAGCCGTTATTTTAGCATAATCCTTTTATTTTTCTCTTTGAATACTGTGTTTTCTCAAAAGGAAAATTTGAAATCAGAGATGGACATTTCTTCTTAAATGGAAAACCTTTTACCATATATTCAGGAGAAATGCATTACCCGAGAGTTCCGTCAGCATACTGGAAGCATCGTTTGGAGATGATGAAAGCAATGGGTTTAAATACGGTTACAACTTACGTTTTCTGGAATTATCATGAAGAAGCTCCGGACATGTGGAATTTTTCTGGTGAAAAAGACCTGCAGAAGTTTATAAAAACAGCACAGGAAACAGGCTTATATGTTATTATCCGTCCCGGGCCTTATGTTTGTGCAGAGTGGGAATTTGGCGGATATCCGTGGTGGCTTCAAAAATAAAGAGCTTGAAATAAGAAGATATAATACAGCCTTCTTAGAAGAATGCAGGAAATATATCAATCAACTGGCAAAACAGATTAAACCCATGCAGATCACGGACGGCGGTCCGGTGATTATGGTACAGGCGGAAAATGAATTTGGTTCTTATGTAGCTCAGAGAAAAGATATTTCTCTCGAAGAGCACAGGAAATACAGCCATAAGATCAAAGAAATGCTTCTGAAAAGCGGAATTTCGGTGCCGTTATTTACTTCAGATGGAAGTTCACTTTTTAAAGGAGGTTCTGTTGAAGGTGCTTTACCAACAGCAAACGGAGAAAGTGATATTAATGTCTTAAAGAAAAGTATCAATGAATATAATGGAGGCAAAGGTCCCTACATGGTTGCAGAATATTACCCGGGATGGCTTGATCACTGGGCAGAACCTTTTGTTAAGGTGTCTACGGAAGAAGTCGTAAAGCAAACGAATCTGTATGTAGAAAATGGAGTTTCTTTCAATTACTATATGATCCATGGAGGAACCAACTTCGGATTTACAAGCGGTGCCAATTACGATAAAGACCATGACATTCAGCCGGATCTTACAAGTTATGATTATGACGCTCCCATCAGTGAGGCAGGATGGGCTACCCCAAAATATAATGCGTTGAGAGCAATTTTTCAGAAAATAAGTAAAAATAAGCTTCCGGAGGTTCCAAAGCCGGTAAAAGTTATCACAATTCCTGAAATTGAATTCTCAAAAGTAAGCAGCCTTTTTGATCTTACTGATCGTATGAAACCTGTTAAGAATGATAAGCCACTTACGTTCGAAGATCTGAATACCGGAAACGGCTATATACTCTACAGAAAAAAGTTCGATACAGACCAGAAGGGATTACTGGAGATAAAAGGATTGCGTGACTACGCGAATGTTTATATCAACGGAAGATGGAAAGGGGAGCTGAACAGGGTAAATAAGAAGTATGATCTGGATATTGAAATCAAATCCGGAGACCGCCTGGAAATTCTGGTTGAAAATATGGGGAGAATCAATTATGGAGCAGAGATCGTTCATAATCTGAAAGGAATTATCAGCCCTGTGAAAATAAACGGAACTGAAGTTTCCGGAAGCTGGGAAATGCTTCCGCTGCCTTTTGATACCTTTCCAAAACATCATTTTAAAAATAAAGATATTGAAGACCACTCAGCTGTAATTCAGGAAGCAGAATTTACCCTTAATGAAACGGGAGATACTTTTCTTGATATGAGAAATTTTGGAAAAGGAATTGTTTTCATCAACGGAAGAAATGCAGGACGATACTGGAGTACAGCAGGCCCCCAGCAAACACTTTATATTCCCGGTGTATGGTTGAAAAAGGCAGAAACAAGATTCAGATCTTCGAACAGATCAAATTTCATAATAAGATAAGTGGTATCGACCATCCAATTCTTGATCAGCTTGTGAAATAATAATTGATATTGTAATATTTATAACAACTTTTTTGAATTTATTTTGATTTGTTGTAAAATACTCATATAAATATTGTTTTTAAAATGAAAATTTGATTAAATTTAATAGCAGCTAAAAAACTGAACCATAACCACAAACTCAGCCCCTAATATTACCCAAAGGTGTAATTGATTTCAAATTGTTTTCTGTTGAAATTTGCTTCAAACAAACAAAGACATGAGCATTTCCATAGCCATAGTAGAAGACGAGAAAAACTACAACAATGCGTTGAAGAAGGTCATCAATTATCAGAAGGATATGAAGGTGATCGCTCAGTTCTTTGATGGAAATGACGCAATGATGCATCTGCCCGGCATTTCTCCTGACGTTGTCATGATGGATATCCAGTTACAGGATATGCTTGGAATCGAGATCATAGAAAAACTGCGAAAAGAAATGCCCGAGACACAGTTTATTATGTGTACCAGCTTTGATGATGACGAAAAGATTTTCAATTCTTTGAAAGCTGGTGCTATGGGATATCTTGTAAAAGGGGAAAGCATGGATAAGATTCTTTCTTCGATACGGGATGTATATAGCGGCGGTGCTCCGATGAGTTTTTCTATTGCGAGAAGAGTGCTGAAACATTTCGAAAATAAACTCCCGGAAATCAAAGGCTTTGATGAACTTACAGAACGTGAAAAGGAAATTCTTGAACTTCTTTCGCAGGGGCTTCTGTACAAAGAAATCGCAGACAAAAAATTCATCAGCATCGATACTGTGAAAAAGCATGTCGGAAATATCTACAGAAAACTTCACGTGAACAACAAAGTGGAGGCTGTCAATAAATTTAACCAATCAAAAAACTAAGAACCATGGAAAAAGAACTGTATGATTTTAAATGTGCATTGGAAGCAACCATCATTGCAATGCAAAAAGCTGGAACGATTAAAAGTTTCTATGAAATGACAGAGTTTACCGAGAAGGACCAATGGATAAAAGACTATATCACAAAAACAGGTGTGGATTTTCTTGTAAACCAGCCTATAGGTGATGAAGAATTCCGGGTAAATAATGGGTTATTTCAACAGCGGGCTCCAGGCCTCAGCCAGGAATTGTATATTGATTTCCGCTTATTTGAAACGCTTGTCCGAGGTCATTTGAATGATGGCTATACAATAATGAAGGTATCTTTTAGAGAAATTACAGACAGTACAATTAGTGACTTTTCCAGAATGATGCCTGAAGAAAACCAATTGTTGTTGAAAAGTATAAAAGGATATTTATATGCAACTCTTTCTTTTCATGAGGCAGCAGATACAACCAGATTGGATAAACATTATTTTGTTTTTAATCTGGATACCTATTATGAGGTTAATGTTAATCAACTTGGGGATTTCAACGGGACCAATTTAGGCAGAACCCTTACTGATGCATCCAGTGATGCTTATGTAGCCAACTCTATACGATATGATTTGATTCTGGTGAAACAATATATCGATAGGATACACATGTATTTGGAAGGCTGCCTCGGAAAAAATGTAATCAGAATCGATTTTATCCCGTGTATAGGAAAGAAGAAAACGGTAAGTTTTGGAGCAGGAAAAGAATCCGTATATCTTGCAACTATGCCGGCAGATTCTAATAAACAATTATTTAGCGCAGATTTTCCATATTACGATCAGGGAAGTTTGGAGCCATAAAATGCTTATTACAGTTTACTATATAATTTCTTTTATTGTTTTAATAAAAGGAATAATAGTTTTGAGAGGAAGAACAGTGTCCTCTCAAGACTATTTTTTGTTGTATTTATTCGTAAATTTTACGGTAGACTTTTTCAGAGATTAATCTTATTGCAACTAAATCCATTCAATATAATTATTTGAATGTTTTCAACAGTTTTTATTTTATTATCTTTTATTTCAGATACATTAAAAACAGGAATATAGCTGTTGCGCTGTCAGCAATCGTTTTAATAGTAATAATATTGGATATTGAGCTTTTTTATGTTGATAAATATAACTTAAATCTTGCTATTACGTATTGCGTCATCAATATATTGCAGGTGCTGTACTGGTGCAGCTATAAATTAAACAATATCAATCAATCAAAAATTACAGATGATCCCGTCTTTTGGATTTCAACATCGATACTTTTATGGAGCTGTTTTTTCTTATTTAGAATAACTCCTATGTATCTGCTGGACGAAATAGATAAACCGTTCCTAAAGCTTTTGAAACAACTCTTGAACATTATCAATATAATAAGCTGCGGTTTATTCTATGTTGCTTTGAATAAATATAATTTGCTGAATAAAAAATGAAGTCTTTACCTCCGGAAATAAAACTTATTTTTTTAATTGCATTACTTTTAGTCGTGCTTTTAGCTGCCTTTACAGTTTTCATTGTATTGATGTACAATAGAAAACAGCTTTTATACCTGAAAGAGAAACAGCTTAAAGAAGCAGAACATCAGAATCAGCTCCTTCAGAAAGAACTGGAAAAACAAAAAATTCTTGAACAGGAACGGGAGCGTATCTCCCACGATATGCATGATGACCTTGGGGCAGGAATCTCCGCATTGAAGCTTCAGGCAGAATTTTTGAAGCAGAAAGCAGAAAATGATGATCTGCAAAGCGATATCGAAGAGCTTCTGAAGACTTCTGAAGAAATGAATATCTCCATGCGCGAAATGCTCTGGAGCCTGAATGCCGGAAATGATACCCTGGGAAGCTTTATCGACTATGCTATTCTTTATACCACAAATTTTTTAAAGAAAACAAAAATAATGGTGTACTCAGAAAGCGAAGATATCATAGCGGAAACACCCATTTCCACAGAAATGAGGCGTAATCTTTTTCTCTGTTTAAAAGAAGCCGTCAATAATGTATACAAACACAGCCATGCAGATACTTTGAAACTTTCTTTCTTACAGGAAAAAAATAGCTTCTCAATGAAAATATCCGACAATGGAACCGGTATTTCTGATGATCAGAAAGAAGGTAACGGACTTAGAAATATGAGAAGAAGAATGAATGAATTGTCCGATGAATTTAGCGTGATACACGAACACCATGGAACCTGCCTGCTTTTCAGACATAATACTGTAAATACCCCTTTTGTGTAATTGACTGCTCTGCTTTTTAGAAGGAAATTTGGTGTATAAAATTAAAGCCATGAAAACTCTTATTAATGACAGTATTGGAGATTTGGAAGCCGCTTTAAAAAACGACACTGATCTTCAGGAAAAATTCAGGACCAATCCCATAGAAGCTATTAAAGAGGTAGAAATAAGAAGCCCGAAGGACACCGATTGCTGGATCTACAGAATTATAGTGCTTATGCTAGGCTTTGCCATTATTGCCATTATAACCGGTCTTATTCTTATATCTTTCCTGGGTAATGGGAAAACTCCGATAGCCAGCTGGTCACTATTTTTGCAACCATTTCCTCGGGAGCAATAGGTGCTTTAGCCGGGCTGCTGTCACCTTCACCCAGAAAATAATGGTTTTTACATTATTCTGAAAACCAGACAGCCCTAAAATCAATCGTAAAGCTCCGGCATTTTAAGGTGCGGCACTTTCTCATATCAGCATTCTCCCGTTTTAACCCATTGAATTCCCACAAAGAAATTGACCAATTATCATAATATAAATTAACTAAAATTTAACTTGGAATTATCTCAAAAAAATCCCGTGAAATACCCCTAAAAGTTAAATTTTGATTAAATTTGTCTAAACTAAAAAAAATAAAAATGAGTGCAATTTCTTACATAGAAGCAAGACAGATTTTAGATTCCAGAGGAAATCCTACCATTGAAGTAGATGTATTTACAGAAAGCGGGGCAATGGGCCGTGCAGCAGTTCCTTCAGGAGCATCTACAGGAGAACACGAAGCGGTAGAATTACGTGATGGCGGTTCAGAATATCAGGGGAAAGGAGTCCTGAAAGCTGTTGAAAATGTAAAAGAAGTAATTGCAGAGAATTTGGTTGGACAGCCGGTTTTCGAACAAAATTATATCGATCAGATTATGATTGATCTTGACGGAACGGCTAACAAAGGAAATCTTGGTGCTAATGCTATTCTTGGTGTTTCTCTGGCGGTGGCAAAAGCTGCAGCTGCAGAATTGGGGATGCCACTTTATAAATATGTTGGTGGGGTGAATGCCAACACGCTTCCTGTTCCAATGATGAATGTAATCAACGGTGGATCTCATTCAGATGCTCCTATCGCATTCAGGAATTCATGATTATGCCGGTAAAAGCAGACTCTTTCTCTCATGCATTGAGAAAAGGAACTGAAATTTTCCACAACCTGAAATCAATTCTTAAAGGAAGAGGTCTTTCTACAGCAGTAGGAGATGAAGGAGGTTTTGCTCCTACTTTCAACGGAACTGAAGATGCTTTGGATACATTGCTTCAGGCGATCGAAAAAGCAGGATATAAGCCTGGAGATGATATTATGCTGGCATTAGACTGCGCTGCTTCAGAGTTTTACAAAGACGGAACTTACGATTACAGAAAATTTGAAGGAGATAAAGGAGCTCACAGATCAAGAGAAGAGCAGGTTTCTTACCTTGCTGAGCTGGCTGCTAAATATCCGATCATTTCTATCGAGGACGGTATGCAGGAAGATGACTGGGAAGGATGGAAAATGTTAACAGACAAAATCGGTGACAGAGTACAGCTGGTAGGTGACGATTTATTCGTAACCAATGTAGACAGATTGTCAAGAGGAGTAACAGAAGGTATTGCCAACTCAATCCTTGTAAAAGTAAACCAGATCGGTTCCCTTTCTGAAACAATGGCTGCTGTACAGATGGCTCAGAACAACAAGTTTACTTCAGTAATGTCTCACAGATCAGGAGAAACTGAGGATTCTACCATTGCTGATTTAGCAGTAGCAATGAACTGCGGACAGATCAAAACAGGTTCAGCTTCAAGATCAGACAGAATGGCAAAATACAACCAGCTGTTAAGAATTGAAGAAGCTCTTGGTGAGACTGCCATTTTCCCTGGTTTAGGCGCATTTAAAATCAAAAGATAATCGAATTTATAAATAACGGCAAGCGATAATTTTTGTTTGCCGTATTTTATGGAAAGTAGTATATTTAAAAAAATAAATAATGTCAGACAACAAAGTAATATTGAATTACGCAGGTAATTCATATGAATATCAATTGTGGATAGTACTATCGGAGACAGAGGGATTGATATTTCAAAATTAAGAGACCAGACAGGTTTGATCACTCTGGATTTAGGTTACAAAAATACAGGAGCTACCATTAGCGACATCACTTACTAGACGGAGATAAAGGAGAATTATTCTACAGAGGTTATCCAATCGAGCAGATTGCTGAAAAATCTAACTTCACTGAAGTAATGTATCTTTTATTACATGGAGAATTGCCTACTCAGGATCAGTATACTTCTTTCGAAAACAACATTAAAAAATATAACTTTATTGCAGACGAGATGAAAAAAATCATCGACGTTTTCCCTCGTTCTGCTCACCCTATGGGAGTTTTATCTTCTTTAACTTCTGCTTTGACAGCCTTCAACCCGAAAGCCGTTAATGTAAACTCTAAAGAAGAAATGGATCATGCTGCTGAGCTTATGATCGCGAAGTTCTCTCACCTTTGTGCATGGACTTACAGAAAAACTCAAGGTTTACCATTAAACCACGGGGATAACAACTTAAACTACGTAGAGAACTTCTACAAAATGGCATTCAGATTACCAAACGCTGATTTCGAAATCGATCCGGTTGTGGTAAATGCTTTAGATAAATTATTAATCCTTCACGCAGACCACGAGCAAAACTGTTCTACTTCTACAGTAAGAATGGTAGGTTCTGCTCACACAGGTCTTTTCGCTTCTATCTCTGCAAGGGTATCTGCACTTTGGGGACCACTTCACGGTGGTGCTAACCAGGCTGTAATCGAAATGCTTGAGCTTATCGAGAAAGATGGTGGTGACGTAGCTAAATATGTTGCTAAAGCTAAAGATAAGAATGATAATTTCCGTCTAATGGGATTCGGACACAGAGTGTACAAAAACTTCGACCCAAGAGCAAAAATTATCAAAAAAGCTGCTGACGATATCCTTAAAGCATTAGGAATCCAGGATAAAGCTCTTGACATTGCAATGCAGTTAGAAAGAGTAGCGCTGGAAGATGAGTACTTCGTAGAAAGAAAACTATATCCAAACGTAGACTTCTATTCAGGTATCATCTACAGAGCATTAGGAATTCCTACAGAAATGTTCACCGTAATGTTTGCATTAGGAAGACTTCCGGATGGATTTCTCAATGGAAAGAAATGAGATTGAAAGGAGATCCGATCGGAAGACCAAGACAGGTTTACCAAGGTGCTCAGCAAAGAAATTACATCGATATTGCAAGCAGATAATATTTGCTTACATCATAAAAAATCCCAAAGCACGCTTTGGGATTTTTTTATTTAAAATGTTGTCTGAAAAAATAAAATGATGTTCAATGGAATTTCTCCAGTATTCTGTATTATGATTTCCGGGTTGGGAAATAAAGGTAATGGGAATTTCAGGCTATCGGCAATATCTCTGATTTCAATGGTGGAAGGATAAAGTATATCGTCCGAACCACAGTCTATTAAAAAAGGATTTCCTTTATTATAGGTTTTTAACAGTGTTGAAATATTATACTGCTTCCATTCGTCCGGTGAACCGAGTATTTTGTTCAGGTCATCAGTAATCCTTTCTGTATTAAAGAATTGCAAGCTCGCATTCCTCATAATATCAGGATCCAGGGAAAATGCGCCGCTTGTACTTCCTGCAGTATTAAAATAATCCTGATGAAGTAAAAAATATCGGATAGCACCATATCCTCCCATGCTCAGTCCGCTGATGAAAATATTCTTTTTGTCAATACTGAAATTTTTATGAACCTTGGGAACCAGCTCCTTAAAAAAGAAATTTTCAGCTCTTGCCCCTTTATCATAAGGACTGTTTACATACCATGTTGTAAATCCGTCCGGGCATACAATAATCATTTTATATTGATCAGAGAACTTCTGAAGGTCTGTTGTCCGGGACCATTGACCGTAATTTTCACTATACCCGTGTAATAAATAGACTAATGGATATTTCTCTGTCTTCTTATAGGTTTGGGGTTTAAAAATAAATACCGTATCCGGTTTTGACATAAACCCGGATTTTAAAATCCATCTTTCCTGTGCCTGGAACAGCTGCAGGCTTATTACAAGACCAATAATCGACAGAATGTTTTTTGTGTACATAATTTTGTAATTTTAATGTAAATTTCTGCAAGCTGTCTGTGAATTACAATAACGAACAAAATTGTGAGTGATTATTATGAGAAAAGAAACTTCAACCAATGCGGCAAACGAACAGTTTCTGTTCGGTATCTGTGAACTGAATTCGGCAGTAAGTATCATCAGCGGGCGCTGGAAATCACAAATTATTTATTCAATTTCGGAGGGAAATAACCGGTTTCATCTTTTGAAGAAAGAACTGCCTAATATTTCCGAACAGGTTTTGGGAAGGCAACTTAAAGAACTGGAAACTCACAAACTTATCATTAAAGAAATTCCTGATACCATTCCTGTGGGGATAGAATATATACTGACTAACAAAGGGCAGGACCTTATTCCGATTCTGAAAAACTTATGTGAATGGGGCAAAGAATATGCGGATGGCAAAGAGATCATGATCTGCAATATTTCTTAGAAAAAATGTATATGTTGCTGAAATTGAATTCAATAATTTATTAATTTTACTTTTAGGAAATTATTGATATAATCAAAGCCGAATGGTGGATCGTTATAAAACAATAAATAAATTATTATGACTTTCGGACAACAGATGTTATTTTCTTCAGCGCAGTAGGAGCATTCAACGGACTTCTGCTGGGTATTTATCTGCTGTTTGTTAAGAAACTGAAATACCTCCGGATTTTTTCTCGGACTTCTCTTGCTGATGCTGAGCACCAGAGTGGGCATTGCTGTATGCATTTACTTTTACCCGGATCTGCCGAGAATTATTCCGCATTTAGGACTCTCTGCTTTATTTTTTACAGGTCCGGCACTTTATTATTACGTGAAATCTTCCTTTCAACAGGAGCAGTTTGATTGGAAGAACTGCCGGAAATGGTTCGGAATATTAACATTAATTTTAGGGGCTGTCGGTTTATTGTATCTGCTTTTCCCTGTTACCTGGGAACATTATTTCGGAACCTTTATTTATACGGTCTGGTCTGCATTTGTATTCCTTGCGGTGTATCAGTACTACTTTTCCAGGCAGAACCTTAAAAGTCCAAACCAATTTGTTCTTCCGGTTCTGATCAGTAATATAATTATCTTTCTGACCTATCAGCTGATCTCAACAGGTTGGGTGCAGATCTACTGTGCGGGAGGAGTCTTGTATTTTCATTTGTGCTGTATGCCAATTTTTTGATTTTATTCAATACAAAATATCAGCAGCTTCCGGTAAAGGAAACGGAAAGATATTCCAATAAAAAGATTTCTGAAAAACAGGCAGACAGCTTTTCGTCAGATTGGAGCGCCTTATGAATACTGAAGAGCTTTATAAAAATCCCAATCTTAAATTAAGTGATGTGGCATTCAGAATGAATATTTCTGCCCATCAGCTTTCCCAGTTGCTCAATGATAATCTTGGTAAAAGCTTTTCTACCTATATCAATGAATATCGTATTAATGAAGCCTGTGAAAAGATAGAAAATGGCTCCTATTTAAAAATTGAAGAGATAGGATATGAAGTAGGTTTTAATTCCAAATCAACTTTCTTTTCTACGTTCAAGAAAATTAAAAATACAACACCTCTTTTGTATAAGCAGTCTCAAACCCTTACTGAATCAAGGTTTCAGAGTTCAAATTTATAATTCAGTACTGCGGAATTTTAATTTCAAAACCGCTTTTCTGCCCCAGGCCAATACTTTTGATGTCATAAAATTTAAAATCTATGATCTTCAAATTATGGCTCTTGCTGCTTCTGCTGTTCCTGTCAATTTTGGAAAAGCTCAGGAAGCTGTCAAAGGAAAAACCACGGATTCTCTGGCTGAGGCAAAAACTTCAACAACGAATATTTCAGAAGTTATTATTCAGTCAGCGCCACGAAAAATGAAACTGAATGATGGTAATCTTATACTGTCTGTTGCCGGAAATAAAGACTTTAAAACTTCCACGCATCTCCTTGATGTTTTAAGAAAAACACCCGGGGTTACAGTAGATCAGGAAGATGGAATTTTTATTGGAGGTAGAATCACTCCCGCTGTTTTTATTGATGGGAAACCCGTTGTTATGAGCAATCAGGAGCTGCAGGCCTATTTGCGGTCTTTATCTCCCGAAATGGTAGAATCGGTGGAAGTGAATACCAATCCATCTTCTAAATATGATGCAGAATTTAAAGGAATTATTGATATCAAACTAAAAAAGAATATCAGCCTTGGCTTGAAAGCAAGCTATAATGGTAATATTTATGTTAATAAATTCAGCTATCGGGAAAATGCATTCAATATATCTTATCATACAGGGAGCGTGACATACAATCTGCAGACGGGTTATAATGAAGGAATTTCAACCTATCGTTATCACGCCCTGCAGCGATTGGGCAATACCAATATCATGCGTACCCAAACCTATCAGGAAGATGCTGGAAAAGTTTACAATTTTCAGGCGGGTGCAGATTTTAAGCTGAATGATAAAAACCGGCTTGGTATTAATCTGAGAAGTAATTTCCGGAATAATGACCGTATACGCAGCGGATCTCTTTATACAACTGATAAAAGCGAAGCCCAGGTGGTATTCAATACATCCAGTGAAAATCCCACAGATTATTCTCAGGGTAACTATGGGGTGACAGCCGATTATTCTTTTCAGAATAAGGGGTTTAAGCTTGCTTTTTTAGGGAATTATCTTTCAGTCAAAAATAAACAGAATGATGATTTTATCAATAGAGACCAGACAAATGCTGAGGTTTTGTCATACTGGAAATCTGATCTGGTGAACAAAATCGGCATTTATACGGCACAGATAGATGCATCTCAGAAAATAAAAGAGACCGATATTGAAGCAGGGCTTAAATACAGTCATTCAGATACGAATAACAATATCAGGTATGATACATTATCTGTTGGCAGTCAATTCGTTTTTGATCCTTCGAGAAGCAATATATTTTCATACAAAGAAAAGATCTGGGCAGGTTATCTTGTGTACAGGCAAAAGATAGGGGACTTTCAGATCAATGCAGGATTAAGATTCGAGAACACTAACAGTATTTCCAACGCCATTACTGTGGACTCCTTGGTTTCTAGAAACTATCTGAAATGGCTGCCGTCTTTAAGTGTAAGCTATACTTTTAATAAATCCAGTGAATTTTCTCTTTCCTATAGCAGAAAAATAACGAGGCCGGCATTTTCGCAGCTTAATCCGTTCAGATTTTATTTCAGTCCGTTAAATTACTGGATAGGGAATCCATACCTCTTACCTTCCTTTACCAGCCAGATTAAAGCAATGTATCGGTATAAAAACTGGGTCACAAGCTTTACCGCCGGAAAAGAAAAAGATGTGATGACACGGTATCCCCTTTACAATCCGGAAACAAATGTATTGGAATATTTAGGAACGAATCTTCCCTACCGGAACTTTGCTATGCTGGAAACAAGCTTTCCGGTACGAATTACAAAATGGTGGAATATCACCACTCAGATTGCCGGATATTATAATTATGAATTCAGACCTTATCTGGATGAGGTTTTTGCATTGAGCATTTATAATTACGAAGTGAGGATCAATCAGGTATTTTCGCTTCCGAAAGGATTTACTGTAAATGTATTTGGTGCTTATGAATCCAAAACAGGAAACAGCCTCTATACTATTAAACCACGATACACTGTAGATGTATCATTGCAAAAGGCATGGTTTGATAATAAACTGAACACAAAAATCGGGATTAATAATCTGTTTGATTCTTATGATCAGCGACTGGAATTCCGGCATAAACAGATTATGGATAACCGTTTTACACATTGGTGGGACAGCAGCAGGCTTGTATTTTCGCTCAGTTATACCCTAGGAAGTTCAAAATATCAGGTGAGAGAAACCCAGAAGACGGAAGAAGAAAACAGAACAAGATAAGAAGACCTGCTTGAAAAGCAGGTCTTCGTTTTTTATTATGGACATACACATCTGTCACATGTCCAGATATAGCAATTTCCTGCATCATCCCATTCGCAGCATCTTCTGCCTGTTGAGATGGGAGCGCCTCCCATTACGGATTTTTGTTGATCTCTTCCTAATTTTTGTGCGTTTTTCAGCACCGGATTGTTCTTGTTCATGACTTTGATTTTTGGTGTTAATAGTTAAGTTTTTATTGTTTATAATTTCGCGAAAATTATATCACTAATATAGGAAATTAAATAATATGATTATCTGTTTTTCTTTTCTTATGCAGATGGAAAATAGTAAGTTGTAGATGTTTTTGGAACTATTCACTACAGTTGGCTAAAATGCAAGGAAATTTTGTGGAAGGGTGCTGGTTTTGGGAACCAAATTTAATGCATAAAATAATCCAAAAGTTTTACAGGTAGAGACCTTTACTTATATTTGTAGTATTGCATAAATCTTTATGAGACTAAACATTAAAAACGAAACGGGTAGGCTGAAGTCAGTAGTTCTAGGCCAGCCTAATTCATTGGGGCCGGTTCCCACACTAGAGGAAAGTTATGACGCAAAGTCATATTACTCAATCGAACACAACATTTATCCTAAAGAAGAGGATATTATTAAAGAAATGAACGCTTTTGAAGCGGTTTTAAAAAGTATGATGTTGAAGTACTGCGCCCAAGCATCATCAAAGACTACAACCAGGTTTTTTCCAGAGATGTAGCTTTTGTAATTGATGACAAGATGATCATTTCCAATGTGATTGCTGACAGGGCAGATGAACAGGAGGCATACAAAAGTGTTTTTGAAAAAGTAGCATGGAGAAAGATCATCAACCTTCCCGAAACTGCACATATTGAAGGAGGAGATGTGATCGTATGGAATGATTTCCTTTTCATTGGAACCTGCTTCAGCGAAGATTACCGAAACTATAAGACGGCAAGAACCAATGAATATGCCATTGAAATCTTAAAAGAATATTTTCCGAAGAAAAGAATCATCGATCTGGAACTGAAGAAAAATGATAAAGTTCCTTTTGAAGGCATTCTGCATCTGGATTGTACATTTAATCCGGTAGGAGAAGACAAATGTATCATTTATAAAAACGGATTTGTAGATGAAAGCGATTACCGATTAATCATTGATATTTTCGGAGAAGAAAACTGTTTCCATATCAATGATGAAGAGATGTTTGAAATGTTCCCGAATATTTTCTCCATTTCTCCTGATGTAGTGGTTTCAGACAAAGCATTCACAAGAATGAATAACCACCTTAGAAACGAGTGGGGAATGACAGTAGAAGAAATCCCTTACAGAGAAATCTCCAAAATGGGTGGTTTATTGAGATGCTCTACAATGCCGCTTGTGAGAGAATAATTGAGTGGGAGAGTTTTAGAGTCTGAGCGTTAGAGTGTTGGTGGGTTTGAATATTTTTTTAATTTTAAAAAAATATTTGGGTATGTCGACAATTAAATTTCATCAGGACTTAAAAGTTTATCAACAATCATTTGAAACAGCACAGCTGATTTATGAACTCTCAAAATCCTTTCCAAAAGAAGAACTTTACTCACTTACAGATCAGATAAGAAGATCATCAAGATCTGTAACGGCAAATATTAGTGAGGCTTGGGGCAAAAGAAAATATGAAAAATCCTTCATTGCTAAGCTTACAGACTCAGAGGGTGAAGCAAGAGAAACCCAAACATGGCTCTAGTTTGCTTTTGCCTGCCATTATATGAATGACGAGCAATATAATAATTTGCACAACAAGTATAACCAAATAATAGGGATGTTAGTTAACATGATGAGCCAGTCAGAAAAGTGGTGTTCATTTTTCTTCGGTGAATAAAGAAGATAATAATTTGTAAAACGCTGTTCAGACACTCAAACTCTCATACACTAACACCCTCAAACTTAAAAAATGCAAACAACAGATACAGTATTAATGATAGAGCCGATTGCATTCGGTTACAACGCAGAGACAGCTAAAAACAATTATTTTCAGGTAGAACAGACGGGATCTGACATCCAGTCAAAAGCTTTGGCAGAGTTCAATACCTTTGTAGGAAAGCTGAGAGGAAAAGGAATCAATGTAATTACCATAAAAGATACTCCGGATCCGCATACTCCGGATTCTATTTTCCCCAATAACTGGGTAAGTTTCCATAAAGACGGAAAAGTGGTTTTGTACCCGATGTTCGCTTCCAACAGAAGAGTGGAAAGAAGGGAAGATATTATTGAAAGTATCAAAGATCAGGGATTTGAAGTTACTGAAATTGATGACTGGTCTTTTCCTGAAACCCAGGGACATTTCCTGGAAGGAACGGGAAGTATGATTTTTGATCATGATCATAGAATTGCGTATGGTTCTGTTTCTTTGAGGCTGGATGAAAAACTGTTCAGAGAATTCTGCACAAAATATGGATTCACTCCCGTTGTATTCCATTCATTCCAGACCGTAGGAACAGAAAGGCTTCCGATCTATCACACCAACGTAATGATGTGTGTGGCGGATAAATTTGTCGTAATCTGCCTTGATTGTATTGACGACGAGCTGGAAAGGGAAAAAGTAATGGAAACCATTAAAGGCTCAGGAAAAGAAATCATCGAAATCTCAGAAGAACAGATGCAGCAGTTTGCGGGAAACATGCTTCAGGTTCAGAATAAAGAGGGTGAGAAATTTTTGGTGATGAGCCAGACCGCTTATCAGTCTCTCACTCCAGAACAGGTGGCAGCTATTGAAAAATACTGCGAAATTATCTATTCAGACCTGAATACCATTGAAGTAAATGGTGGAGGAAGTGCAAGATGTATGCTTGCTGAGGTTTTTCTTCCAAAAAAATAATATATTTACCAAAAAAATTAATTGAACCCATTATCAAGTAAAGGTTTACATATTCTTCTGACTTTGCAAACAGAGTCAGAAGATTTGTTATTAGACAGCAAAGGGTTTCTGATGTTTACAGAAGAAATTCTGAAAACCAGAGAGGTGGAAATTGTAGGAGTAACCAATCATATTTTTGAAAATGACAGCTTTACTTCCGCAGTGATCCTTAAAGAATCTCACCTTTGTATCCACACGTGGCCGGAATTTAAACAGCTTACCTTTGATGTATTCCTTTGTAATTATACTCAGGACAATACCGAGAAAGTAGAGCAGATAGCAGATGAGGTGGTTCAGTATTTTAAAGCTAATACCATTCAGAAACACAAAATTTACAGATAAAAATGCACTATGTCTGCCCAGCATGCGAATCAGAAAATACATTAGATCTCACCTTTCCTGTTGAAGAATATGTTTGCAGTACCTGCTCTTATCTCATTGATGTTGCCGGAAACAAAAAAATTAAACATCTGAAAGTCCCTACGGAAAATGTTGTTTTAGATGTCGGACAAAAAGGAAAAATCGGAGAGGTAGAATATACTGTTGCTGCCATTATCGTCAGGAAATATGGTTCCAGTATTTTCTGGCGCGAATATTATTTAAAAGACAGTAAAGGAAATGATGCTTTCCTGAGTGAAAGTGACGGGCATTGGGTTTTCCTGATTCCTATACATCCTGATGATTTTAAAAGTAAAGATTCAGCATTCCCAACCTATCTCGGGCGCACCTATCGATGGTACGAAAACTCTCAGTGCAGTATTGAAGCCGCAGCCGGTTTTTTGATGAGCATCTGGATTTCAGTATTGCTACTTACAAAGAATATGTCAACGGAACCCGTATGATCTCTCAGGAGAAGACCAGCAGGAAAAGCCAGTATTTCTATGGAGTCCACATTTCAAAATATGAAGTAAAGAAAGCTTTTAAAATAGCTAATCTGCCGTATTATACAGGAATAGGGATCGTTCAGCCTTATTATTTCGATATCAGACAGGCTGTGAACATCTTTTGTGTGGCGGCATTAATGATTTGCCTGCTTCAGATGTATGTCTACACTTCAAGAACCAACGAAACCGTTTTTGCAGAAACCATCAATTTTGCAGATGTAAAAGATAAGGAATTGGTCAGCAAAAGCTTTACCCTTTCCGGAGGTTCGGCCCCATTAAAAGTGAGTGCATTTTCAGGTGTTGATAATTCCTGGGCTAATGTTCAGCTAAGCCTTGTGAATGAGAATACCAATGAAATTATCTACACTTCCAAAGATATCGAGCAGTATCATGGTTACGAAGGAGGGGAAAGCTGGACAGAAGGAAGTCAGTCTGAAGATTTTAACCTGTGTGGAGTAGGCTCCGGAAAATATCATTTCATTATTTCAGCTGAAAAAGAAGGAGGCTTGCCGTCATTTTCAGGCCTTACATCGCCTGATTCAAAGGTCATGGTATCACGGGATAAATCAGGAACAATTGAGGTTACTGATATATTCAAGGTGCAGACCAAAACTTTTACAGACGGACAGGCGCTGGAAAAAGATACATCGGAAGTAACCAGACTTGCCAAAGCATCGTTCGGAACTCAAAAGCTGGACTCCCTGATTAATACTGAAGCACTTAGACTTACTACAGATCCCATTTCAAGCAATACCTATGTACAGCTCAAAGCAACCTGGCTTCCCGTTTCATTCTGGAACTTTGGGATTATTTTATTCATAATGATTGCTGTGTTTGTGGCAATGTGGATAGGAAAACATTACTTTAATGTAAATAAATGGAAGAATAGTTCAAACTCACCTTATCCTGCAAATGATGATAACTAATATAACCAATTACATAAGAAAAAACTGGATACTCTGCCTGATCGGAGGATTCTGCCTGACCTGGTTTGTATACCTTACGTACCAGGGAAATCAGGTATGCGACTGTGCCAAGACGGAAACATACCGCGACGGAACCACAAGAAGCCATTCCAGAGTAGGATTCTACAGATACTATCACAAATAAAAATATAAAAACTATGGACAACATCAATTTCTTACCCATATTAAACTCGGTTCTTTATTCATTTTTAGGAATCGCCATTTTGCTTGCATGTTATTTCATTATTGAAAAACTGACTCCTGAAAAAACATGGCATGAGATCGCCCAGAATAAAAATATAGCAATTGCTATTGTCTTCGGGGCATTTATCATCGGAATTTCAATGATTATAAGCGCGGCAATTCATGGATAAGAAGAGGATTCCTCTTGAGCTGCTTTTATTGTTTTCAGTATTCGTCATTGCTACATGTGGACTGATTTATGAGCTGGTGGCCGGAGCACTGGCAAGCTATCTTTTAGGAGACTCTGTAAAGCAGTTTTCTTTCATTATCGGAGTGTATCTCTTTTCAATGGGAGTGGGTTCCTACCTTGCAAAATTCATCAAAGGAAATCTTATTGATAAGTTCATTGAGATCGAAATCCTTGTGGGAATCGTAGGCGGAATCAGCTCTGTTGTGCTTTTTATTCTGTTTAATACACTCGCCCATTTTGAAAGTGTTCTCTATCTCTTTGTCTTCTTCACCGGATGTCTTGTAGGAGTGGAAATCCCACTTCTGATGAATATTTTAAAAGACAGGGTACAGTTTAAAGATTTAGTTTCAAACGTTTTTGCATTCGACTATATCGGGGCTTTGCTGGCGTCGATTCTTTTCCCGTTGGTTTTGATTCCAAAATTAGGAATTGTCAAAACCCCTTTGTTTTTCGGATTGATTAATATCTCCATTGCGATATTCCTGTGCTATTATCTTACAAAGGAATTATCAAAACCCCTATCGCTCAAAGTAAAATCTCTTGCAGCATTTGCATTTCTTTTAGGGCTTTTCATTTTCTCAGATACTATTTTATCCTATTCAGAAGAAAAATTATATGGTGAAAATGTAGTGTATACCAAAAGCTCACCGTACCAAAGAATTGTGTTAACGAGAAATACGCACGAATTCCGTTTATATTTAAACAATAACTTACAGTTTTCATCCACAGACGAATACCGTTATCATGAGGCTTTGGTGCACCCTGCGATGTCCATGGCAAAAAATATAGATAATGTCCTGATTCTTGGAGGCGGTGATGGTTTTGCAGCAAGGGAAGTATTAAAATATAAAGACGTTAAAAAAATAACGCTTGTGGATCTTGACGGCGAGATGACCCGGTTTTTAAAACCAATGAAACCATGCGCAGACTTAATCAAAGTTCTTTTTCCAATCCTAAAGTGGAAGTGATCAATAAAGATGCTTACATTTGGGTAAAAGAGAACAAAAAGAAGTTTGATGTCATTATCATAGACTTTCCGGATCCGTCCAATTACAGCCTGGGGAAACTCTATTCTTTACAGTTTTATAAAGAACTGGAAAGGTTAACAACTCTTGATACAAAGATTGTAGTTCAGACTACCTCTCCGTATTTTGCTCCGAAATCTTTCTGGTGTATTGAAAAAACAATCCATCAGATTTTTCCTTTCACAGCAGCATATCACACCTATGTTCCGTCTTTTGGGGAATGGGGATTTTCTATGGCTTCATTTGAACCCATCAACAACAGGATCTACAGAAAGCTGCCTGGATTAAAATATTATGATTACAATTTTTCACAGATGTCTTATTTCAATAAAGATATGAAGGTGAAAGACGTAGAAGTTAACCGTCTGGATAACCAGATATTAGTCCGTTATTTTGATGAAGAGTGGGGGAAAGTACAGTAGAAAAGATTTTCTTACAACTATATTTTTAGGTAGTCTTATGCTTCCCTTTTTGCAGTATTGCGGAAAGAAAGTAAAATCATTGCTGCTGAAAATTACAGGTACCGATCACATTCTCGGGCATAAGCTGTGGGCAAAAGATTTTCCACAGTTTTCAGAAGTTATCCACACTAAGTATCTTATTGTCGGGGGTGGAATTTCCGGACTGTCGGCTTGTAGGTCCTTCAGTCAGCATCATGAAAATGATTATCTTCTTCTGGAAATGGAAAACCATCTTGGTGGCAATTCTTCCAACGGAGAGACCCCTTTTTCAAAATTTCCTTTAGGAGCTCATTATTTACCGTTACCGAACAAAGAGAATACAGAAATCATCGAATTCCTGAAAGAATGTAAAATCTGCCTTGGAACAGAAGAAAACGGAGAACCCATCCTTGATGAATACCAAATGACATTTCCTCAGCAGGAAAGATTATTTTATAAAAATTCCTGGCAGAATGATATTGTTCCGCAAAGAGGAATTTCAGCACAAACTCAGCAAGAGCTTACCCGCTTTTTTAAACTGATGGATGAGTTCCGTGTAAAGAAAGATGCGGGGGAAAATACTGGTTTGCCATTCCGTTACATGATTCCAGCAGAGAAGAAGAGGTAGTAAAGCTTGAAAAAATCATTTTTAAAGACTGGCTGAAAGAAAATAATTACCACTCGGAAGAACTTCTCTGGCTTTTGGATTATTCCTGCAGGGACGATTTCGGATTAGGAATAGATTATGTTTCTGCATGGGCAGGAATTCATTATTTTGCCGGAAGAAAGAATAACTGGAGTACAATATATAAAGATCAGGTATTCACATGGCCGGAAGGAAATGCAAGACTGGCAAAACATCTTTCAAAATACACGGAGGGAAAACATATGCCGGGAAATCTGGTTTTTGATATAAAAATCAATGATAAAGTTGAGGTATTAAGTTTTGACAATATTCAAAAGAAAACCAAAAAGGTTATTGCAGATAAAGTGTTATTTGCAACACCTCAATTTGTGAATGAAAGAATTTTTAATCATAAAAAAGCATCTTCCTTTCATTACGTGCCCTGGCTTTTAACCACCATTACGCTGAAAAATGAATTCGGGGGAGATGAAGCGCCGGCCTGGGATAATGTGATCTATGGTTCTTCGGGATTGGGTTATATTTTTGACCAACATCAGAATCTCAACCAGATTATTGGTGAAAAGGTGATTACTCACTATAAGAGCTTTTCAACTTCAGACTGTAGAAAAGCAAGGAAAAAGCTTTACGCCATGAAAGAGGCTGAACTGAAAGATTTAGTTTTAGATGATCTGAAGAAAGCACATCCGTTAATAGAAGATTTCATTCTGGAAATGCAGTTTCATAAAATAGGGCATGCGATGATCGCTCCGGTTCCCAACCAGATTTTTGGAGAAGAAACCGGAAAAGCAAAAGAACCGATAGGAGGTAAAATTTTCTTTGCCCATTCCGATCTTTCAGGAATATCTATTTTTGAAGAGGCCTTTTATCAGGGACTCCGGACTGCAGAACAAATGATGTAAAATAATATTATGAAACAGCCGTGGATACATAATGCAAAAACAGACTGGTGGTTTATTTTATCTCCGCCTTTTTTGGTGCTGCTGATTATCTTTCTTTTTCAGAAGCAGATTCAGGCACTGGAAAATCATTATTCCTTTTACACATGGCTTTTCCTGATTGTTTTTGTGGATGTTGCCCATGTTTATTCCACACTGTTTAAAACCTATTTTGTAAAAGGAGAAGTACAGAAAAATAAGCTGCTTTATCTGGGAATTCCTGTTCTGAGCTGGATATTGGGAATGATCCTGTTCCAGTTTGGAAGTCTGACCTTCTGGTCAGTACTGGCATTGATTGCCGTTTTTCATTTTATAAGACAGCAGTACGGCTTTATGAGAATCTATGCCCGTTTTGAACCGGACAACTGGAGTAAAAAAATAGATGAGATTGCTGTTTACTCCGCAACTATTTATCCGATGCTGTATTGGTTTAAAACTCCCCGGGCTTTTACATGGTTTGTAAACAATGAGTTTGACTGGCTTCAGAATCTCCCGGATTACGTTCCGTTACTTACTGTATTCTATTTTACAATTCTGATCATCTGGTTTATTAAAACAATTGTTGGAACTTTTAAAACAAAAAACATTAACATTCCCAAAACAGCACTGATCACCGGAACTTTTCTTTCCTGGTATTTCGGGATTGTTCATTTCAATAATGATCTTTTATTTACTTTTCTGAACGTGGTTTCTCATGGGGTTCCCTATATCGCATTGATTTATATCCGGGAAATACAGCAAAAAGAAAATCACCAGCTGAACCGGTTGCAGATTTTTAAATCTTTTTCCGAATATTTCTATTTATCGGCGTTATTTTATTGTTCGCTTTTCTGGAAGAATTTTATGGGAAACTTTGGTTTGGAATGAGCACTTTTCCCTGAATGTAATGCTCTCAGAAAATCTGTTTCAATTTCTGGTTCCCTTATTGGTTGTTCCGCAGCTTACTCATTATCTTCTGGACGGTTTTATTTGGAGAAAACCGAAAAAAGTTAATTAACTTTGTCCGGAACGTTTAAAATCTGAAAATGAGACAATATTTTCTGTCATTAGCAATCTTTCTTGGAATGATTGCGGGGGCCCAGCAGAAAACATTCTGTAATCCTATTAATATTGATTATGGCTATACTCCCTTCGAAGCTTTTTCCAAACAGGGAAAGCACCGTGCTACAGCAGATCCGGTGATTGTTAACTTTAAAATAAACTCTTCCTTTTTTCCACCAACCAGGAAGGGTACTGGTACAGTGACGATATGCTGGACTGGAAGTTTGTAAAAAGGAAATTTCTAAGAGATAACAAATATATCCACGATCTTAATGCTCCGGCAGTTTGGGCCATGAAAGATACTTTATACGTGTATGGCTCTACCTGGGAACAGGATTTTCCGATCTGGAAAAGTACCAACCCTACCAAAGATGACTGGAAAATTGCTGTGGATACTTTAAAAGTAGGAGCGTGGGATCCGGCATTCCATTATGATGAAGACAAGAATAAACTGTATCTGTACTGGGGCTCAAGTAACGAATGGCCGTTGCTGGGGACCGAAGTAAAAGTGAAAACCTTCAGTCCGAGGGTTTCGTAAAACCTATTATTAAGTTAAAACCTGAAGATCACGGATGGGAACGTTTCGGGGAATACAATGACAATGTCTTTCTTCAGCCTTTTGTAGAAGGAGCGTGGATGACAAAGCATAACGGGAAATATTATATGCAGTATGGTGCTCCGGCAACAGAATTCAGTGGGTATTCCGATGGAGTATATGTGAGTAAAAATCCTTTGGAAGGCTTCGAATATCAGCAGCATAATCCTTTTTCTTATAAACCGGGCGGTTTTGCCAGAGGCGCAGGCCACGGGGCAACGTTTGAAGACAATTACAAGAACTGGTGGCACGTTTCCACAATTTTTATTTCTACTAAAAATAATTTTGAAAGAAGGCTGGGAATATGGCCGGCAGGCTTTGATAAAGATGATGTGATGTACTGTAATACGGCATATGGCGATTATCCTACTTACCTTCCGCAATATGCACAGGGCAAAGATTTTACGAAAGGTCTTTTTGCCGGATGGATGCTGTTGAATTATAATAAACCGGTTCAGGTTTCATCTACTTTAGGTGGATATCAGCCTAACTATGCGGTAGATGAGGATATCAAAACGTATTGGAGTGCTAAGACCGGAAATTCCGGGGAATGGTTCCAGACGGATCTTGGGGAAGTTTCTACCATCAATGCCATTCAGATCAATTATGCGGATCAGGATGCAGAATTTATGGGGAAAACACTGGGGAAAATGCATCAGTATAAAATCTATGGCTCTAATGATGGCAAGAAATGGAATGTGATTGTGGATAAAAGTAAAAATACAAAGGATGTTCCTCATGATTATATTGAGATGGAAAAACCAGCGAAAGCCCGTTTCCTTAAAATGGAAAACCTGAAAATGCCTACCGGAAAATTTGCATTGAGCGGTTTCAGGGTATTTGGAAAAGGAGCAGGAAAACAGCCTGCTAAAGTGGAAGGTTTTGTGCCATTAAGAGCTGACCCTAAAAAATATGGGGAAAGAAGAAGTATCTGGATGAAATGGCAGCAGAATCCTGAAGCAGACGGCTATGTAATCTATTTTGGAAAGTCTCCGGATAAATTGTACGGAAGCATTATGGTATACGGAAAGAATGAATATTTCTTTACAGGAGCAGACAGAACGGATGCCTATTATTTTCAGATTGAAGCTTTCAATGCCAATGGGATCTCAGAAAGGACAGCCGTTGCAAAATCTGAATAAAATTCAATTTTAAAATAGAAAATAACACGTTTTGAAGAATCAGAGCGTGTTATTTTTTGTCAATTTTTTTAATGAAGGTTTCAATTTTATCAATAAGAAATACATCATGTGGCTGTTTGTCCCAATCCAGATGTCCTCCATTGAATTGATAAGACTCATGGATAACATGGTTGGCTGTCAAAGCTGAATCCAGTCTTTTTCCTGTGTAGACGGAATGACACGGTCCAAACTTCCGTAATAAGATAAAGTAGGAGGGGAATCACTTTTTATCCATTTCACAGGGCTGGCAAAACCTATCTTTGATATTCCGGTTTCAATTGTTTCAGGATCCACAAGTCTGCTTTCCACAAAAGAATATTCCTGATAATTTTTGAAACCTGGATCAGACAGATCTGCCGGGCCCACAATATTAATCACAGCTTTAACTCTTTTATCAGCGTCAAATTTATAAGCATAAAACATAGATAAATGACCTCCGGCGCTGTTACCTAATAAAATCACACCGGGATTGTAGCCCAGTTTATTTTTAATAATTCAGTTACTTTTTTAATGTCATCAGTTTGATTTGGAAGCCCAAAGTCAGTAGATGAAGCCAGTCTGTAGTTCATATTAACAAAAATATGATCGGGAAATTTCTGCATCACAGAGAGCGTGAAAAAGGTTAATTGCGATTTATTCCCAGCTCTCCAGCCTCCGCCATGAATTATAATAAAAACATCCTTTTCTTTATTTGTTCGTGTAGATGGAATATAGAGATCCATAACCTGGTCAGCATTATTCCCATAATGAATATTTTCTTCTTTATCAAAATTGATATCATCTCTGAGCTTTATCTTTTTTTCTTGCAGCCTGTCCATAGAAAAAGGAGACTGAGGGATATCAAAATATTTTTATATCTTTTCATAATGATTAAATATAAAAAATCCGCTGAAAAGAATCAGCGGATACCGTAAGAATAATTAAATATGAAGAAAGATAATCTTTATCTTGTTCTGCTTTTGATGGCATCTGAGGCCCCTTCGATGTCTCTTACCTTTTTCACTTTCTGGTTTCCGAAATTGTAGGTAAGGCTTACAATTAAACTTCTGTTGTAACGGTTTTGGTGGATATAATTGTAATTTCCGTTTTCCTGAAAATCTTCAATTTTCACGATGTTGGTATTCAGGACATCGTTTACATTCACTGCAAAAGTCCAGTCATTCCACATTTTCTTAAGGCTGAGGTCTAAGCTCATTAAGTTTTTCAGTGAACCAAGCTCAATCTGCTGCTTGTCTACAAAGAAATAATTAACTCCTGAAGAACCATGTTTTCTTTTTATCAAGACGAATGGTGTTGTTGGTCTGAATCAGAAGGCTGGTAGAATTCGTTTTATTGGTGTAGGTAATAAAATTTCCGTTAGGTCCTTTATCATTCTTAAACCGGTCTCCGGTAGTAGGATCGGTATCAAGACTTCCATTGTTGATGTTATGCTGCACCCCGATATTAAAGTTGGTCGTCCAGTATTGTTTGAAAAACGACTTCTGAATACCTACCATGGCAGACATTTCCTGCTTGTTCCCAAAATTGGTTCTGATATATCTCAATGCCGGATTATCTCCGATCTTACCATCCGGTGATACCGGATATCCCTGAAGTGGAACCTGTGTAATAACGTCCTGAATATAAGAATGGTTTAAAATCAGGAAATATGAATTTCTGTACATGTATGTAAGTTCCTGATTGTAGGTGGAGGAAGCTTTTACAAACGGGTCATTCTGAGTGTAATTATCTTCTGTCAGGATATTTCTTACAGGATTAAGTTCCCAGAAGCTCGGTCTTCTCATTCTGCTTGAAAAAGAGTATGAAATATTATTTTTATCATTAATCGCATAATTCAGGCTCAGATAAGGAAGTAAGTTATTGTAGTTTCTTTCAATCCTTTTAAGCGCTTCTGTAGGGGCATTGTCAGAAGTTCCCAAACTGTTTGTGATCTCATATCGGGCTCCTATTTTTCCTGAAAGTTTGTCAGAAATCTTTTTCAACGGTAAGATACATTCCGTAGATGTTTTCATCATAAATAAAATGGTTGGGTCTTGAATCCGGGGATGTCAGGGGATTAAAAGAGTAAGTAATGTTTTTAGAATCGTTGTCTGTTTTGGTTTTATTATAATTTCCTCCAACTGAAACGGTAAGATCATTTTTAAATTTCTGATTGTAATCTACCATTCCGGAGAAATTATTAATGATCTGCGGAAGATCCTGAAGCACCTGTGTTGTTCTTGCTCCCACATTTCTGTTGATGTCTGAAGCAAAGGTTTGATTATCTGTAAACTGGAATCTTCTATAGTTGAGGTAAGCTGCATTTACATTCAGTTTACTGCCTAATGAATCTGTTTTCAGTTCATAATTTAAATTCACAGAATTATTGTAGGACCTTGCATCTTCTCTGTTTTTGGACCATGTATATTCCGTATCTGTTTTTTTTATGGTATTAAATAAGTCTACCGTTGAGTTATAGCTTTTATTGGCCCAGGTATTCCATGATAGTGCAAGGTTGCTTTTATCATTAAGCTGATAATCAATATTGAGATACCCTCCGATATTTTTGTTCGGATCATCAATATCACCTGTAGATTCATTGGATGTTTTGGCTGTACCGTTTCTGAGGGTATACGTTTGTGCTTCAATATTTTCACCGCCACTAAGACTGGCGCTTACTCCCAGCTTGTCCTTTCTGTAGTTGGCCGAGAAACTCGCCTGGCTTCCGTTATACTTATTGGTTGTATTAGACATTCTCATATTTCCGTTGAGACCGTCGCTCATTTTTTCTTTAAAACGATATTGATGATTCCATCTGAAGATTCAACCTGATATTCACTTCCGGGAACAGTGATCACTTCAATTTTCTGGATATTTTCAGCCGGAGTATTTTTCAGGAACTGAGCCAGAGATTCAGAATCCATATTGCTTTTTCTTCCGTTGATATAGATCAGCGCATTATTTTTCCCTGCGATTTTCAATGTTTTATCATCCGTAGAAGATAATAAAGGCGTCTGCTTCAGAAGGTCAAAAGTGGTATTTCCTTTGGCAACAGGGGATGCTGCCACATCGTATACAAAACGGTCGCTTTGCTTTTTAAAAACCTGTTTTGTGATGGTTACACCTTCTATATTTTTTGTTTTTGCCGTATCAGATTTCTTCTCCTGAGCAAATGCACAAGTACCGAATACAATAGCCATTGACAAAATTATACGTTTCATGTTTGTTTTATTTAAGAGTGGATTTAGTGAAATAAGTTGTATAGTTTAGGTTCTTGATTTTACAGCATCATTAGCTGATTTCATTTCCCTTGCTTTTTTCAGTTTCTGATTTCCGAAATTGTAAGTAACCCCGATGCTCATCAACCTTGGATAATTGAAGTTGGTGATATTGTTAAATTTTCCGTTGGGCTGTACTCCTTTAACTCTGTAGAAGCTTTGGTTAAATAAGTCACTCACTTCTGCTACGATAGTCCAGTCCCCTGCAATTTTTTTCAGGCTGAAGTCAAAGCTCTGTCTTGCACCTATCATCCCGGCTTCCATAGCGGTCTGGCTGGCAAAGAAGTAATTCACTCCCAGGAACCAGTCTTTTTTAGAAGAGAGTCTTATAACATTATTGATGGTTACAGACATATTATAGTTTTTAACATCAATGATATAAGGATCTATCACTTCAGTTTCTCCCGGGGCAGGCATGGCAGTAGGATCTTCAAATACTCCGCCTTTGTAGGTAATATATCCTAAATTGACAGAATAATTGGTTGTCCATATGTCTTTGAACCAGGATTTGTTCATTCCAAGAGTGAGAGCAATTTCCCTGTTTTTACCATAATTGGTTCTGATATACCTTAAGAATCTGGTGGTTTCCATAATTGGATTACCTTCGCTGTCCTTTATGATTTTCCCTTGGGCATCTTTTTGAGGAGCCGTTACAGTTCCCTGCAATGGAATCAGGTCTGAAGCTGCTGCATCTTCCACCATATTGAAACTAAGGTTGGCATAGAATGCATTTTTGTACATATAATTTAACTCTTGATTATAATACTTTGATGCCAGTATAAATGGATTGTTCTGTGTATAATTGGTTGGAGTAAAGTAGGTTCTCGAAGGATTCAGCTCCCAGAATCTCGGTCTTCTGATTCTGCTGGAAAAAGTATAGCTTAGATTATGATCAGGATTGATAGCGTAATTTAAATTCAGATAAGGCAGGAGGTTATTGTAATTTCTTTCAAAGCCTGTTTTATCAACAATGTCTCCGGTGCTTCTGGTCATTTCGTAGCGGGCACCAATCTTTCCGGATATTTTTTCAGTCAGTTTTCTTTCATAGTTCAGATAAATTCCAAGTATATTTTCCTTATAAATAAAGTGGTTGGTCTGATTCGGATCTATTACAAACTCTCCGTTTTTCAGCTTATCCTGTCTGGTATCGTTATCTGTATTGGTGTGATTGTAACTGATTCCCATTAACCATGTAGCTCCTTTAGCTGTCTTTTTCAGATAATCGATATTGGCTGCATAGTTGTTGATGATCTGTGGTACCGCCTGATGCAATGCCGAGTATTTGTTAATTGTATCATTCGTTAACGGAAAACTCTCGTTGAAGCTTACTTTATCCCTGTTGAACCATAGGTAAGAAACGTTTGAGGTAAGTTTACTCCCCAAGGAATCTGTTTTCATCTCATAATTCAGATTGAAAGAGTGGTTTCTGGTCTGGGCGTCCTCGTTATTCACTGTTCTGTTATTTAATACTCCGTTTTGCAAGTTGGTAATATCCAGTACAGAATTGAAGCTTTTATTGTATCTCATGTTGTAGGAGAATCCAAGGCTGTGTTTTTTATTAATCTCGTAATCGATATTGAAGCCTCCTCCAAAATTTTTGTTCGGATCATCATTAAATCCAAATGATTCATTTTTGAAAGTAGAATCTCCGTTGGACAGCGTATATCTTTGTCTGTCTGTCCAGCTTCCTGTTCTGAAATTGGAGTTCCCCGACCATTTGCCTTGTCTGAAGTTAAAAGAAGCTCCTGCATTGGGATTGTTGTAATAAGCCTGCTCGTTCTGCATTTTCAGCGTTCCGTTATAGCCGTTGTTTTTGCTTTTTCATCACAATATTGATGACCCCTTCTTTAGATTCGACCTGGAATTCGCTTCCGGGAACCGTAATCACTTCGATTTTCTGGATATCTTCAGATGGAGTAGACTTCAGCATTTCAATCAATGCCTCAGAGTCCATATTGGTTTTCTTATTGTTGATATAAATTACTGCATCATTTTTCCCAGAATCTTCAGTGTTTTTCCGTCAATGCTGGAAATCATCGGAGTTTGTTTCAAAAGATTAAAAGTGTTGGTTCCTTTAGCGATAGATGAAGAAGCTACATCATATACCAAACGGTCACCTTGCTTTTTGAAAACCTGCTTCTTGAGAGTCACTGCATCAATGGCATTTACTTTCAAACTGTCTTTTTTCTGCTGGGCAGTTATAAGTCCGCCGAAAAATAGAGCTGCAATAAGAATCTGAGTTTTCATGATATTATTTTTTAATTAATAGCTTGTATGGTTTGTTATTTAACATTGCAAAGATATATAATAAATTTAGTATTATGCAATACAAAGTACTTAAAAATATTTTTAAATTATTGTAATCGTTTGATTATCAGTTAATAAAAATTTTGTTTAAAATATTGATTGTTTGACCTTTCTGAATAATAAGACAAATGAAAGATGTTAAATGTTACATCAAATAAAAAAATAATGAATAATTTTTTTAAAATGAAGAAATAAAATAAAATATGTTTGCAGTTGTCTTTTATTATTAATTTAGTGAAAATTAAAAACTAATGCCATATGAGAAAATTTTACCTATTATTTTTATTACTTTCATTATTATTTTCATGTAAAAATGAATCTTTATTAGAAACAGGAGATGAAACAATAAATTCTCCATCTAATTATAATTTCGGAAATACTGCACAGCGAAATTTCCAGGGAATAATTCTTGATACAAGTGGAAATCCGGTTTCCGGAGCAACAGTTACCATCGGAACAAGTACCGTTAAAACCGATCTTAAAGGTTTCTTCACATTTAAAAATGCTTCGGTAAAAGAAAATTTTGCCCATGTAAAAGTGACAAAGACCGGTTATATAAATGCATCCAGGGTTTTGGTTCCTACCAATGGAATAAACAGAGTGAACATCATGATGATTCCTGCAACAGTTACCTCTACAATTACGGCGGGCTCTGCATCTACAGTTTCACTACCCAACGGAACCAAAGTAAAATTTGATGGAAGCTTCAAAGATGCCAACGGAAATGTATACGCTGGAAGTGTAAGTGTCGGGGTTTTTCACCTGGCTCCGTCCAACCAGTATCTCAATGAATTAATGCCGGGATCCTTTTTGGCAGACAATTCAGGAGGGAATGCCAGAATAATGGAAACTTTTGGAATGCTCCATGTACAATTAACGGGAAGTTCCGGCAAAATCTTCAGATTGCAAACGGTCATACTGCAGAAATTACAGTTCCGGTGGATGCAGCACAAACTTCCAGCTCACCAGCTACAATACCATTATGGTCTTATAACGAAGAGACCGGAATGTGGAAGGAAGAAGGTGCTGCAACAAAGATTGGAAATACCTATGTAGGAACAGTAAGCCATTTTTCCTGGTGGAATTATGATGCGCAGTTTGCACAGGCAACCTTGAAAGTAACAGTAAAAAACGCGGCAGGACAGGTTTTGCCTAATATTAGAGTCGCTTTAAAGAGAACTTCTCAAGCATATGAAACTTACGGAATGACAGATAATACAGGAATGGTCTCCGGAATTGTTCCGGCAGGTGAGGTCCTCGTTTTAAAAGTTTATGATGTTTGTAATAACGTATTATATACCTCTAATGTAGGTCCTCTCCCGGTTGGAATCATAACAACAATTCCTGAAATTACCATAAACCCGTCTACGTCTGTCAATTATACTATTCAGGGAAGTCTTAAAACATGTACAAATACTAATGTTACCGATGGCTATGTACTACTTAAACCAGTGGCGGGTATGTACTGTTTCCAATATATGTCAGTACCAGTAAACAGTACCGGAGGCTTTACATTCAACACATATGCATGTACTGCAAATCCACAGTTTATCTACGAAGGGTTTGATGCCGCTAATTTACAAAGCACTCATGAAGTGACTTTCACGGCTCCGTCTGCCACAGTCAATTTGGGGAATATCATGGTTTGTAATTCTTTGAACGAATTGATCAGTTATAAAATTGATAATCAGCCAACCGTTAATATAGTGGGATTGTTTGATGTAAAGTGGGGAGGGCTGACGACGACGTCGCCTGTTGTATCGGCCAAGCAACTGATAATAAGCTCAACGAATTCTGCGGGACCTTTTTTCTATATGAAACAAATCAATGTGCTGGGAGTTGCTGCAAGTTTTAACACAGGGTATGGGTTTGAATTTTCAGGAGGTTATATCACAACAAATAATGGAAATATGACTGTAAACATAACCTCTTTTGGAGCTGTAGGAGATTATATTGATTTTACAGTTAATGGAACGTACACCGATAGTTCAGGAAATCACACTTTCACTGCAACAGGACATGTAAAGAGAGATTTCTAATCATGTAAAAATAAAAGGATCGAAAAGGTCCTTTTTTATTTTATTTATTCTCTGTCGAATCGGGCGAGCTTTTTATCTACCCAAACCGTTGCAAAGGGGAAAATGCAGATAATAAGGCAAAACAAAATCTTCATCATCCCAGTTATAAATTTTTCTTGCGGGAAGGCAGAGCAAAAGGTAAAGCGTAAAAAATAATCCGTGTAAACTGCCAATAACGCTGATGAAAATGATAGAATATAAATTTTCATCATACCGGATCCAGATCATCGCAACACAATACAGTAAAAGGCAGGAAACAGCTTCAGCAAGACAGATCTGTTTAAACCATCTGATGATTTTTTCCTGAGCATATTTTGAGAAAAATTTTTCGATGAAGTTCATTTCTTTAAATATAAATTAAGAGCTATAAAGAAGAATATTTCTCCCTTGATGCTTCTCTTTCTGATTGGCAAAATTACTTATAAAAATTGCTACCATCCAAATATTCAAAAACTTCGGGCGGAAGCATAGGTCTTACATTTTTACCATCTCTAATCATATTGCGGATTTCAGTGGCAGAAAGTTCTATGACCGGTGCTTTGATCATGGAGATATTTTCATGCTGTAAATATTCAGAATCTTTTTTCTCCCCTTCAAATACCCTCGGATAAACAATAATATGATGATTTTTGATCAGGACATCAGAATTTTTCCATTTGTGCAGGCCCTTAAGATTATCTTCTCCCATGATCAGGCTGAAAGAATAATCAGGGTATTTTTCGTGAAGATAGGTGAGCGTATCAATCGTATAGCTTGGTTTCGGAAGAGAAAACTCCACATTGGAAGCTCTCATATTCGGATAATTCTTTACTGCCAGCTGTACCATATCCAGTCTGTTGTGATCATTCAGTAAAGATTTCTTGTCTTTAAACGGGTTTTGCGGGCTCACCACAAACCAGAGCTCATCCATATCAGAATTTTCCAGAATATAATTGGCCAGAATAAGATGTCCGATATGAATTGGATTGAATGATCCGAAAAATAAACCGATTTTTTTCATGTTTTGTTAGTAGGTAGCTGATAACAGTTGACAGTATTTTAGTGTAGGCAGCAAAAATCAAGTTTTTTAGGCTGACAGAATTTTATGATGGTTCTGCTTTTACCTGCAACTAAATTCTGCAACCCTTAGTTAATCCCTGAATTTCACATCCTTTATATTAAGATAGTGGGTTACATTGCCTTTCCAGTGGTTTTCTTCCAGGGTAAAAGCAAGATCGAAATTTTTATTTTTAAAATCTTCCACGAACTGCCCCAATTTAAATCCGACACATTCAATATTTCGTCCCGTAGATTCCTGTCTGATATAAAACTTAAGGTGATTGTTATCTTTTCCCATTGTTTTTACATATCCCGAAAGTTTTTGATTGGTTAATGTAAAGATAGGCTTCATATTATGAGGCCCGAATGGAGCCAGCTTTCTGTGGAAATTGATAAACTCCCTGTTGATCTCATCAATTTTAATTTCCGTGTCGATGGTAATCGAAGGTTCTTTCTGATGTTCCTGGATTTTTTCAGAAACAATTCTTTCAAATTTTTCCTTGAAAGCATCAAACTTGTCTTTCTCCATTGAAAGTCCGGCAGCAGCATGATGGCCCCCGAATTTAAGGAAATATTCAGAACACATATCAAGAGCTTCATGTACATCAAAATCTGAAACAGATCTTGCAGAAGCTACCATTTCACCATTATTACCATCGGTAAATACAAGTGTCGGTTTATAATACGTTTCAATAAGCCTTGAGGCTACAATACCGATTACTCCTTTATTCCATTCAGGATGATACACGATAGTCGTATGCTTGGTTTCCTGCTGGGATTCTATAATCTGATTCAGGGCAGAAAGGGTGGAATTCATATCCAGTTCGCGCCTTTCATCGTTGAGGTTCATGATGTCATTGACTATCTGGTTGGCATGTTTCAGATTGTCAGAAACCATAAGCTCCACAGCTGCTTTACCATGGGAAATTCTTCCGGCAGCATTAATTTTAGGGGCTATTTCAAAAACGATATTGGAAATTTCAAAATGAGAAAGCTTGTCCTCAGGAATTAATAATCTTAAACCAAGATTTCTGGTTTTCCTTAGGGTTTTTAATCCCATTTTAGCCAGGACTCTGTTTTCTCCTGTCATGGAAACAATATCTGCTGCAATGGAGATCGCCAGAAGATCTGTAAGCTCAAATAGCTCAGCTTCCGGTAATTTATAAATGGTGTTAAGTCCCTGGCAAAGCTTAAAACCAACCCCGCATCCTGAAAGTTCCTTGAAAGGATAACGGCAGTCGCTTCTTTTAGGGTCAAGTACAGCTGCAGCATTAGGAATCTCTTCGCCAGGAAGGTGGTGATCACAGATAATAAAATCGATACCAAGATTAGTGGCATAATTGATCATATCGAGTGCCTTGATTCCACAGTCAAGAGCAATGATTAATGAAAAGCCATTTTCTTTGGCAAAATCAATTCCTTCTGTAGAAATTCCGTAGCCTTCAGAATTCCTGTCCGGAATGTAGTAGTCCAGGTATTTTTTCTCAACAATTTTGCTGAGATAAAGGTACATCAGGGCAACGGCTGTGGTTCCATCCACATCATAGTCACCATATACCAGTATTTTTTCACCATTTTCAATAGCGGTGGCGATACGCTCTACAGCTTTTTGCATATCTGCCATTAAAAACGGGTTGTGGATATCGTTAAGGTTCGGTTTGAAGAATTCTCTGGCCTTTTGATAATTGTCAATTCCCTTAGAACGAGGATTTTAGATTCAAAAGTACCAAAACCAAGTGACGAACTTAGTCTGTCCACAACTTCCTCATCGGGTTCAGGCTTGTAAATCCATTTTTGACTCATTTCACAAAAATAAGGAAAAAAATAGCATTCCGAACAGAACCGGAACGAAGTTTTGACTTTGTAAATGTTAAAAAAAAGGCTCTGCAATACTATCAAGTTGGATTATGAACTCAACTTTCCTGATCTCTTTTCAATAATTTCCACCATGAATGGGCTTTTCAACAAAACGATTTGAGCTTTCCAACAAAACCAGATCATGATGTGCTGTGTAATTTTGCTTTATCAAAAATACTGAATAAAGTAAAAATAGCTTTTGCGTAAGCTTTCAGTAAAAATTAAATAAGTAATTAAAACTAGTTCAAAATGGATTTACAATTAAAAGGAAAAAGGCTCTCGTTACCGGCTCAAGCTCAGGTTTGGGTGAAGCAATTGCAAAAATGCTGGCAGATGAAGGAGCTTCTGTAATTATTCATGGCAGAGATAAAGAACGTGCAGAAAAAGTTATGAATTCTATATTGGAGAAAGGAGGCATTGCAGAAGTTGCCGTAGGTGATCTTTCAGCGGATGAAGGTGCGGATCAGGTTGCATCTGTAGCTTTGAAGTCCGGACAGATTGATATTCTCGTTAATAATGCAGGCGCAACTTCTCACAAATCATGGGGAGAAGCAGGAGCCGACGATTGGCTGGATATTTACAATACTAATGTAGTTTCCTATGTCCGGATGATTCAACGTATTGTTCCCCAAATGAAAAAATTAGGCTGGGGAAGGGTAATACATATCGGTGGAGGACTTGGTATACAGCCCATAAAAGAGCAGCCACATTATAATGCGACTTTGGCGGCACGTCACAATATGTCAGTTTCTCTTGCCAGATCAGTTAAAGATACGGGAATCACCTCGAATGTGGTTTCGCCGGGAGCAATTATGAATCCAATGGTTGAAGAGTGGCTTACGAATGCAGCCCCGAAGTTTAACTGGGGTACCGATCCGGAGGAAATCAGATACAAGGCTGTACAGGAACTTATTCCTAATGATACGGGCAGATTCGGGGAGCCTGAAGAAATTGCAGGAGCTGTGGCCTATCTTTGCAGCCCCTTTGCTGATTATATCAGTGGTTCTGTCATTAGGGTTGATGGCGGTACCATTCGTTGCTTATAAAACAGATATGATTATATAAAGAAAGGCTGTCTTTCAGGACAGCCTTTGATTTTTATCTGATGTTTTTAAAAAATTAAGAATACATTTTCTCTCTTAATTCTTTTTACCTTTTTATCAGCAAGATACTCGTCATAATTCATTTCTCTGTCAATGATTCCGTTAGGAGTCAGTTCAATGATTCTGTTACAGACTGTTGAAAGCATTTCGTGGTCATGAGACGACAACAGGATGTTCCCTTTGAAATTAGACAAAGAGTTGTTCAGGGTTGTAATACTCTCAAGGTCTAAGTGGTTGGTAGGTTCGTCCAGTAAAAGAACGTTCGCTTTCTGAAGCATCATTCTGCTGAACATACATCTCATTTTTTCACCCCTGAAAGTACCTTACAAGATTTCAAAGCTTCATCACCGGAGAATAACATTCTGCCTAAGAATCCTCTTACGAATTCCTCATGACGTTCCTCATCGTTCTTTGTAAATTGTCTCAGCCAGTCAACCAGACTCAGGTCTTCCTGGAAGAAGTTCGTATTGTCTAGCGGCATATGAGATTGGGTAGTTGTAACTCCCCATGCAACTGTTCCTTTATCTGCTTCAACATTTCCGGCAAGAATTTCGAAAAATTCTGTGATTGCCAAGGAGTTTTTAGAAAGTACAGCTACTTTATCTCCTTTTTTAAGGTTTAAATCAATGTTAGAGAATAATAATTCCCCGTCTTTTGTTTTCTCAAGACCTTTTACGTCAAGGATCTGATCTCCTGCTTCTCTCTCCATTTCAAAAATGATTGCAGGATATCTTCTTGATGTTGGCTTGATATCATCGATATTTAATTTATCGATCATTTTCTTTCTTGCAGTAGCCTGTTTCGCTTTCGCTACGTTAGAACTGAATCTTGCGATGAAGTCCTGAAGTTCTTTCTTCTTCTCTTCAGCCTTTTTGTTTGCCTGGGCTCTCTGTTTGGTTGCCAGCTGGGATGCCTGATACCAGAAAGAATAGTTACCTGTATAAAGGTTAAGTTTAGAATAATCAAGGTCACCGATGTGTGTACAGACAGTGTCCAGGAAGTGACGGTCGTGAGATACAACGATTACGGTGTTTTCGTAATCAGCAAGGAAGTCTTCCAGCCATGAGATGGTATCAATGTCAAGGTCGTTGGTAGGCTCATCCAGAATCAATACATCAGGATTACCGAAAAGTGCCTGAGCCAAAAGAACCTTTACTTTGTCTTTGTTTTCAAGTTCACCCATTAGCTGCCAGTGCATGTCCTCAGTGATTCCTACGTTAGAAAGCATGGTTTGCGCATCAGATTCTGCAGTCCATCCACCCATTTCATCATAAATTACACCCAGTTCGCCGGCTTTGATACCGTCTTCGTCAGAGAAATCTTCTTTTGCGTACAGCGCATCCATTTCCTCTTTTATCTCAAATAATTTCTTATTACCTCTTAAAACTGCTTCAAGAACAGTAAACTGGTCATAAGCAAAGTGATCCTGTTCCAAAACTGACATTCTTTTCCCTGGTTCCAGAGATACGTGCCCTGTTGTAGGATCCTGCTTTCCTGTTAGTATTTTCAGGAATGTAGACTTTCCCGCACCGTTTGCTCCGATGATCCCGTAGCAGTTTCCTTTGGTAAACATAATATTTACCTCGTCAAAAAGAACTCTTTTCCCGAATTGTAAAGATAAGTTAGATACTGTTAACATATAGTTTTGTAAATTTGGCGCAAAAATACGAAAAGAATTTGGGTATTTTGTAATAATATAATAGTCAAGTTTTTAAATGTACGGTATTTTTTATACATTTCATTAACGAAATTTTAAAATGATGAAGATTGAGAAAACAGTTAATATATTAAACAGAAGAGCCCGTTTTGAATATGAAATTCTGGAAGAATACGAAGCCGGAATGGTTTTAACGGGTACAGAAATAAAATCTTTACGCTCATCCAAAGCATCTATCACAGAATCGTTCTGTCAGTTTATTGATGGGGAGTTGTACATCATCAACATGATGATTGATGAGTATAAATTAGGAACTTTTACAACCATAAAACAAAAAGGGAACGGAAATTGCTCTTGCACAAAAAAGAATTACAAAAACTTGAAAAAAGTTAAAGGATGCCGGGAACACCATCATACCTTTAAAATTATATATCACTGACCGAGGTAAAGCAAAGGTGCTGATAGCGCTGGGTAGAGGGAAAAAGCTTTTCGATAAAAGAGAGGCGATAAAAGATAGAGAAAATAAACGGAACCTGGACAGAATATTAAAGAAAAGTTAAAAATCATTTGAAAAACTTTGTATATAAAGAAAAATTATATTTATTTTGCATTATCAATTATTTAATCATTTAATTCTATGAAAAATCTAAAATTAGGAATTTCAGCATTGGCGCTTACTGTTGCCTCTACTGTTTTCGCGCAGACTACCAACAATCCGTGGTTAATCGGAGTTGGTGCTCACGCTGAAAACCACGTAGCAGCACGTACAAGCTTCAGTAATACGTTCTCTGCTAACAATTTGACAAAGAGTATGTTCAATGTGAACAACTTCTCTATTACACCTCCACTATCTAAGTTAACAGTTGCTAGAAACGTTGGTAAAGGTTTAGTAATTGACTGGCAAACTTCTGTTGGAAATGTTGAAAACAAAAGATTCAACATGGGGAAAGAATTTTTCCTAATGACAGGTCTTGGTTTCCAGGCTCACGCTGCAGGTCTTTTATGGAACGAAGAATCTTGGTTTGATCCATATTTAAGAGTTGGTGCTAACTACTTAAGACATGATTATACAGCTCTTACTTTCCCTAGAACATCTGTTGATGCTAACGGTAACGCAATCGAAACTGTAACTAACGGTAAGGATGGTAACGAAAACGGTAAAGCTAATCACTTTACTGTAGCTACAGGTGCTGGTGCTAACTTCTGGGTAACTAAGAACTTCGGTCTTGGTGTTCAGGGAGATTATGTATCAACTCCAGGTGACAAATCTACTGTTGCTAACTTCTGGCAAGCTTCTGCTTCCATCTTATTCAGATTCGGAAACAGAGATAGAGATAAGGATGGTATCCTAGATAAAGATGACCTTTGTCCAGATACTCCAGGTTTACCAGAATTCCAAGGATGTCCTGATACTGACGGTGACGGAGTTCCAGATAAAGATGATCAATGTCCAGAAGTGGCTGGTCCGGTTGAAAACAACGGATGCCCTTGGCCAGATACAGACGGTGACGGTGTAATCGACAAAGATGACGCTTGTCCTACAGTAGCAGGTCCTGCTGAAAACAACGGTTGTCCTTGGCCAGATACAGATGGTGACGGTATCCTAGATAAAGATGATGCTTGTCCTACTGTTCCAGGTCTTCCAGAATACAACGGATGTCCTAAACCAAAAGAAGTGATTGCTCAAGAAGCTACAGGTGCTCTTAAAGATATCTTATTTGATTTCAATAAGGCTACAATCAGACCTGAATCTAGCACTAAACTAGATCAAGCTGCTACAATCATTAAGCAATCTAACGATGGTACTTTCTTAGTAACTGGTCACACAGATAAGAAAGGTGCTGATGCTTACAACTTGAAACTTTCTAGACAAAGAGCTGCTGCAGTAGTAGGTGCACTAGAATCTAGAGGAGTTAGTGGAACTCAACTAAAATCTGTAGGAGTTGGAGAAAGAGACGCTACTGTTTCTGAAAAAGCTTCTGATGCAGAAAGAATGGTTGACAGAAAAGTAGTTGTTGAAGCTGTAAACGGCGCTGCTTGGGATGCACTTAAGAAATCTGATCTAGATGTTGTAGAGAAGAAGACTGTAGTGAAAAAGCTAAAAAGCTCCAGCTAAGAAAAAGCTGCTGCTAAAAAGAAAAAATAATTAATTTTTCTAAATAATGAATACCTCCAATTTTTGGAGGTATTTTTTTGTTGACTTTTAAGTAATTTTGCTGTAAATTAAAAAATTAAAATGGGAAGAGCATTTGAATATAGAAAAGCTTCTAAAATGGCCAGATGGGATAAAATGGCCAAAACATTCTCTAAAATAGGAAAGGATATTGCACTGGCTGTAAAGGCTGGGGGACCTGATCCTGAATCCAATCCGGCATTGAGAAGATGCATCCAGAATGCAAAAGGTGCCAATATGCCTAAGGATAACGTAGAAAGAGCAATTAAGAAAGCAAGTGGGGCAGATGCGGAAAACTATGAAGAAATCACTTATGAAGGTTACGGACAGGGTGGTGTCGCTTTTTTGTAGAATGTACTACAAACAATACAACAAGAACTGTAGCGAACGTAAGAGCGGTTTTCAATAAGTTTGATGGTAACCTTGGAAAAAATGGTGAGCTGGCATTTATCTTCGATAGAAAAGGAATTTTCACAATCGATCTTGCACAGATCAAAATGGATTGGGATGATTTTGAAATGGAAATGATTGACGGAGGTGCAGAAGATGTAGAAAAAGACGAAGAAGAAGTAATGATTACAACAGCTTTTGAAGATTTCGGCTCTCTGTCTCATAAACTGGATGAGCTTGGCATTGAAGCAAAAAGCGCAGAATTACAGAGAATTCCAAATAATACCAAAGAAGTGAATGCCGAACAGTTCAAAGCGAATATGAAAATGCTTGAGCGTTTCGAAGAGGATGATGACGTGCAAAACGTTTACCACAACATGGAAATCACTGAAGAGCTGATGAACTCTTTATAAAAAATAATATAGCATTCATATATAGTTAACTTTCAATTAGTTTCTTTGTATAAAACTATGAAAAGAAACGTTGAATTAGTTGTTATATCGGATGTTCATTTGGGAACTTATGGATGTAAGGCTAAAGAACTGTTGAGATACCTCAATTCTATACAGCCTAAAACTTTAGTTTTAAACGGTGATATTATTGATATCTGGCAGTTTAAAAAGTCTTACTTCCTAAACCTCATTTGAAAGTAATCAGGAAGATACTTTCATTAGCTACCAAAAACACAGATGTCTATTACATTACAGGCAATCATGATGAGATGTTCCGTAAGTTCACAGATTTTGAACTGGGAAAGCTTAAAGTCTGTAACAAAATCTGTCTGAATATTGATCAGAAAAAACCTGGATTTTTCACGGTGATGTTTTCGATGCATCAGTCCAGCATTCAAAGTGGATCGCCAAACTTGGCGGTAAAGGCTATGATCTATTAATTATTATCAATAATGTTGTAAATTGGTTCTTAGAGAAAATGGGGAAGGAGAAGTACTCATTTTCTAAAAAGATCAAGAACAATGTGAAAAAAGCAGTAAAATACATCGGCGATTTTGAACTCACAGCTTCCGAACTGGCTATTGATAATCATTATGACTATGTTGTATGCGGACATATTCATCAGCCGCAGATCCGTGAAGTTGTTACTAAAAAAGGCTCATGTACTTATCTGAATTCAGGTGACTGGATTGAAAATCTCTCTGCTTTGGAATACCATGATAAAGAATGGAAGATTTTTTATTATGACGAGCATAAACATTTGCTGAAAGATGATGAAGCGGAAGAAATTCCTGAAATGGATAATTCTGCACTTTTAAAAATCGTAACGAATTTCTCTTAGATGAAGATCTTGTATGCATTCCAGGGTACCGGAAACGGGCATGTAGCCAGAGCGCAGGAAATAATTCCTCTTCTCAAAAAATATGCATCGGTTGATACCTTGATCAGTGGGCACCAATCGCAGTTAAAAGCTGATTTCGATATTAACTTCCAATACAGAGGTATTTCCCTTCTCTATAATAAAACAGGCGGCTTATCTTACCGGAAAACGTTTACAGAGAATAAATTTATTGAAGCTGCGAAAACAATCAGAGAATTGGAACTTTCACAATATGATTTAATCATCAATGATTATGAACCTTTAACAGGGTGGGCTTCCAAGCTGAAAAAACTTCCTATGATAGAACTCAGCCATCAGGCTTCCATGAGTTTTCCGGAAACACCAAAACCCCCAAAAAAGACTTTCTGGGAGAAATGATTTTAAAATATTATGTTCCCAGTGAAAGGAAAATAGGCTTTCATTTTGAGAATTACCATCCTCAGATCAAAAGCCTGTGATCAGAAGAAAAATCAGAAATCTTAATCCTTATAAACAGGGATATTATCTTGTCTATCTTCCCAGCTTTGCAGATGAAAATATTATCAGGGTTTTAAGAAAAATTCCTGTAGAATGGAAAGTCTTTTCAAAATACAGCACAGTACAGGTTAAAGTAAAAAATGTGGAGGTATTTCCAATTGATGAAATGCAGTATCTGAAATATTTTGAAGGCTGCGACGGAATTTTGTGTAATGCAGGTTTCGAGACACCTGCAGAAGCATTGTTTATGGATAAAAAATTGTTTGTAATTCCTATTCATAATCAATATGAACAGGAATGTAATGCATGTGCCTTAGACCAAATGGGAATCCCCAATTCCAAGGTTTTAAATCTTCACGAGATTATGGAATGGGTAGCATCTGATCATCATCTTAAAGTGGATTATCCTGATGATATTGAAGATATCCTGGTCAATGAAGTTTTAATTCTTTAAAAATATATCGTCCACATCACTCATTCTCATCATCACAGATCTTGCATAGGAACAATGCGGGTATACTTTCCAATTGTTTTCTCTGGCAAATCTTATAGCTTCTTCCACTAAAAATTTCCCCATTCCCCTGCCTTCAAATTCCGGATGTACCAATACAAAAGAGATAATCAGTTTGTGGTCTTCAGGGAAAATAGTATAGGTAAGTCTGCCGACTTCTTTTATTTCATTATTTAAAGTAAGAACTCCGCCGTTTCCGGATTTATTGTTTACAAATTTCATGATTCTGAACTTTCTGATTAAATATACAAAAATTGAACCGACCTTTGCATAAGCAATAAGCTCTGCTGTGAATTTTCAACATTTTTCAATTGGCCATTCACTAGCGAAGCAAAATGGGCTATTGGCCTGCTAACTGTCTTTCCCTGTATAGTAGTTGTAATCTTTGATGATTACGTTAATAAACTGTCTTTCCGTCATTTTTGTAGGATCTATTTCCAGCTTCAGAATACTTTTGATTTTATCAGACAGTTTACTGATGATCTGGCGGTCATCTGCTTTCAAGGCTTTGGTGTAATTATCTTTGATGATTCTCATATCATTATCACTCAGGGCAATCACCTGTGGGAAGGAAGGAATGTAATCTTGGTGGATATTTTCTAAAATGGTATGAGAGATATTAATGTTGTTTTTTAGAGAAATAACAGCTGTTCCGGAAGCAATGTCCCCTAAACGCTGGTTGTTTTTAGAAACAATCATAGAAATAAGTCCTATTACTCCAGCAAAGGAAACATCAACAATTCTGAATATCCAGCGGATCATGTAATCCGCAAAACTTGCCTGATAACCGTCAATCTTCACTACTTTGATTTTCATGAGCTTTTTGCCGGGAGTCTGGCCTTCCATAAGACTTTCCAGGACAAGAGGATAAATGTAGATAGGAAATGTAAGAATAAGATATACGGCTCTTACAGACCACTCATCAAGGCCATCTAATAAATACCCCAGATCAAAAATGCTGAAGAACAGATACAGGACGATCATTACATAAGCAATTCTGATCAGAAGATCAATAATGAAGGCGAGCATCCTTTCTCCTACACCTGCAATATTAAAGTTAATATTTACATTTTGTGAGGTATTTATCGCGATTTGAGACATATTTTTTATTATTTTAGCCTTAACAATTATGAGAGAAGTTTATTTCATTAAACAAAATAAAGAAAAATGGTTGGGAATAGAACAGGTTATTCAAGGGAAAATTAAAAAAAATCCTGATGACCTGTCTTCGCTGTACATAAATCTGATCAATGATCTTTCTTTGCCCAGACCTATTATCCCAAAAGCAACACGACAGTGTATCTGAACCATCTGTCTGCCCAGATTTTTCAGAAGATTTATAAAACCAAAAGGGTAGAGGAGAACAGGCTGGTTTACTTTTCAAAACTGAAGTTCCGCTGCTGATATACCATTACCGGAGATATCTTATGTATGCTTTTCTCTTTTTCATATTATTTACTTTAATTGGTGTCCTTTCTGCAGTTTATGATAAAGACTTTGTCAATATCATTCTGGGCGAAGGATATGTGAATGAAACCATTGAAAATATTAAGAGTAATAATGCTGTAGGAGTCTATCAGAATGGAAGTACCTGGGGAAGTACCATCGGGATTATATTTAATAATATTCAGGTGGGTGCAAAATTATATATTTACGGAATTGCCGGTGGAGTAGGAACATTATATGCATTGCTGTCAAATAGTGTCATGCTGGGAGCTTTTCAATATTTTTTCTATGATTATGGAGCATTGAAAGACAGTGCAAGAGGAATATGGCTTCACGGGGTTTTTGAAATTTTTGCTATGGTGGTGGAAGCCATGTGCGGATTGATCCTGGGAGCCTCTATTTTATTTCCGAGAACCTTTTCAAGGTTTAATTCTTTTAAAAAAGGATTTAAAGATTCATTTAAAATATTTTTAAGTACGGTTCCTTTCACTATCTGTGCAGGAATTATAGAAGGTTATGTCACCAGACACGCATTGAAGATGCCTTTAATTCTGAACCTTATCATTATTTTTGGCTCACTGGCAATTATTGGATATTACTATTTTGTGTATCCGTCTGTTGTTTACAAAAAAACTAATAAACTGATCAATGATACAATTTTATAAAAAAAGGGATTTTGGAACTTTTATAAGTGATAGCTTCAATTTTTTCAAATTATACGGTAAGAATTACTTTAAAAACTACATCCTGATCAATGGTTTGCTTTTGATCTTAATGGTCACTGTTGTGGTTTTCGGATACAAAGAGCTTTTTTCCCAGATATTCGGATCCAATCTGGGCGGTGAAACCTATTATTTTGAACAGTATTTTTCAGAAAATTCCGGAATGCTGATTACCGTCGGATTACTGACTTTTCTGCTTTTCATGGTTTTAATGATCGTAAACTACCTGTATCCGGTTTTTTATTTAAAGAGAATTGCACAGGGCGCGGAAAAGATCAAGGCAGATGAAATTCTGAGTGATTTTAAAAACAATGCAGGGAGAATAGCTAAATTATGCCTTGGGATGATCTTTATCGTCACACCGGCGATTTTATTTGTGTTAGGCTTTTCTTATATCCTCATTTTTATTATAATCGGCTTTTTTTGATACTGCTTCTTTATCCCACGATATTTAATTTCACTACATTTCTGATGTATGATTACTTTAATTCGGACAGGGGTTTTTGGGGAAGCTTAAGCTATGCTTTAAGATCGCAGTTTTCTTACCCGAATGGCAGTGAAAATCTCCCTACTGGAAATATTGGGGAGCTGCATTTGTCATGTTCATTATTATTTACATGATCACGTCAATTTTTACATTCATTCCGATGATGTTTTTCTACGGATCCCTTCTTACCACTGCGCCGGATGGAAATTTTGAACAGAATCCTTTTACGGGAATTGCAGGCATCTTGTTTTTTGTATTATACGGAATTTCAATGCTGCTTTCGTTTTTCCTTTCAAACCTGATGTATGTTAATGCGGGATTAATGTATTATGACAGCAGAACAGATCTGCATCAAAAGGTAGAACTTGCGGAAATAGACACTATCGGAATCAATGAATAGAATTCTTTTTTCTTACTGCTTTTCTTCTCTTCCGGGCTGGTTCATGCACAGGACGATACTCCCGCTTCTGATGATCTGGCAGATTCATTATATACAACAGGGCATTACAGAAATATGCTGCGTGCAGACTCTGTATTGATGAAAAATCCGGTATCGGAGAATAAGGTTTATCCGAAAACATTTAAAGAAAATATATCCTCAAGATATAAAGGAAATGAGTTCGATTATTCGGTGTCAAAACCGAGAGAATCTTTCTTTCAAAAACTGATGAGAAAAATCAACCAGATTATACGGGGGATTTTTGGTGAAACAGCTATGACTAAGTCTGCAGAATTCACCACTGTTCTTATCCGCCTTTTTGCAATTATTCTGGTAGGTTTCCTGTTGTATTTCATCATTAAATACATCATGGGAAAAGACGGAAATTTTATTTTCGGTAAAAAGAATAAAAAACTGGATATCAATGTGCAGGAACTCCATGAGAATATCCACGAGATCAATTTCCCGAAAGTATTGCCCAATTTGAGCTGTCAGGAGATTACCGTTCTGCAATACGTTATCACTTCCTGTTTATCCTTAAAAAGCTGAGTGACAAAAAACTGATCAGCTGGAATCCTGAAAAAACAAATAAGGATTATTCTGCAGAGTTAAAAACTCCCCATCTGAAAAACGATTTTTCAAACCTCTCTTATATCTTTGATTATGTCTGGTATGGCGAATTCAGTATTGAAGAAGAGAGCTATCAGAAATTTAAAAACCAGTATCAGGCATTTAAACCATAACAACAGTAACCATGAATAAAACTTTCAAAACATATGCTGCAATTTTCATCATTGTGATGATTATTCTGGCATTGCTTGAAGTTAACAAAAAAGAAACGACAGACTGGCGGAAAAACTTTGATATCAATGAAAAGTCACCGTTCGGACTGTTTGTTTTTAATAATGAAGCCAAACATCTTTTTAAGAATAATCTGAAAAAGGTAGAACAGGCTCCTTATGAATATTACAGCCAGCATAAAAAAGAGGCTCACAATATTATTGTTATTGAAAACAACCTTGATGGTGAATCGTGGAAAAAAATCCTGACCCAGGTATCCGAAGGTTCAGATGCCTTTCTGATGGTAACCCGAATGCCGAAAGAAGTTTCGGATAGTATCGGATATTATGATTCGGAAATCTCTTTCGAAGAGGAAAATGTTCTGAAACTTACGGATAAAAAATTCCAGAATGATTTCATCAGATTAGATAAATTTCCATCAGGAAGAGGGTTCTCCTTCATCAAACCTAAAGTAGAGGTACTTGGAAAAACAGTGGAAAAAAAGAATACGGATCAGGCCAACTTTATTAAGGTTAAGTTTGGAAAAGGATATATTTATGCTCATACAGAACCCCTTTTTCTGACTAATTATTATCTGCTGAAACCGGGAAATGCAAAATATGCACAGGATGTATTTTCCTATCTTCCGGATAGAGAAACCCTTTGGTTCGTTTCAAATAAAAGCTCAACATCACGTTTCTTTATGCGGTTTGTATTGTCAAATCCGGCTTTAAAATATGCATGGTGGGTATTTTTAGGAGGGCTTGTGCTTTTTATTTTCTTTAATGCCAAAAGAAAACAGAGAATAGTACCTGTAACGGAGCCATTAAGAAATACTTCCCTGGATTTTGTAAAAGTATTGGAAATCTTTATCTTCAGGAAGGTGATTTCCATGATATGATGGCGAAAAAGCTCAGTATTTTCTGAATAAAGTAAGAATGGATCTGCTGATCGATACTCAGCATCTGGATGAGGAATTTGCTAAAAAATTACAGCTGAAAACCGGAAAAACCATGGAGATGATTAATGAGGCAATAATACTTATTAAAAAAGCTCAGGATCCCTATGCCAGCGTAATGAAGGAAGATCTTACCAGAATTAATAAGCTTCTTGATGAAATATTTAGATAATATAACAAAATAATAATACGACGAGATAGCAGTTCCCCAATAATTGTTATATTGATACATTGCTAGATTGGTAAATAAAAACTTATTATGGAAAACTTTGATAACCCCAATATAGAAAACCAAAGTTCTATAGACCTTAATAAACAGGAAGAGCAGTTTCAGTCGAGAATCGATATGATTGAACTTCGCGCAAGCTTAGAGAAAGTAAAATCTGAGATCGGAAAAGTAATCGTAGGACAGGAAAAGATGATTGAACATCTTTTGGCTGCTTTACTTTCAAACGGGCACGTCTTGATTGAGGGTGTTCCGGGAGTAGCCAAGACGATTACAGCAAAATTATTGGCTAAGACCATCGATGTAGGCTTCAGCAGAATCCAGTTTACGCCGGACCTGATGCCTTCTGATATCCTGGGAACATCTGTATTTAATGTAAAAAACTCGGAGTTTGAATTTAAAAAAGGTCCTGTCTTTTCCAACTTTATCCTGATTGATGAAATCAACAGATCGCCGGCAAAAACCCAGTCTGCATTATTTGAGGTAATGGAAGAAAGACAGATCACAATGGATGGCACGCGCTATACAATGGAAGAACCTTTTCTGGTGATAGCAACACAAAACCCAATTGAGCATGAAGGAACATACCGTCTTCCGGAAGCTCAGCTGGACCGTTTTCTGTTCAAAATTAATGTAGGCTACCCTAATCTCGAGCAGGAAATCGCCATCATTAAAAATCAGCACGAAAGTAAAAAAGAAGATAAAACAGAAGGCATACACCGTGTTATCACGGCTGAACAATTAAAAAATTACCAGCATCTGGTAAAAGAAATTATTGTGGAAGCCCAGCTGATGGAATATATTGCTAAAATTATCATTAACACCAGAGAAAACCAGTTTTTATATCTTGGAGCTTCTCCGAGAGCTTCCCTGGCGCTTCTTACAGCTTCAAAAGCATTTGCAGCCCTTAGAGGAAGAGATTTTGTGACTCCTGAGGATATCAAAGAGTCATGCTACGCTGTTCTGAGACATAGAGTAATTGTATCTCCTGAAAGAGAAATGGAAGGTCTTACAGCAGATGAAATTATCCGTCAGATTTTAGAAGGAATAGAAATACCTAGATAGACCAATAGGTAGTAGATGGTAGGTAGCTGGTAGCAGTTGATTGTGAGTGAATTTTTAAATATTTACAAAATTATTATGTATGGCAAATTTTAAAGAGCTTTTAGTCTGGCAGAGATCTATTGATTTTGTTACTGAAATTTACAGAAATACAGAAGCTTTTCCTAAGGATGAGATTTACGGCTTGACATCACAAATCAGAAAGGCTGCTGTTTCTATACCCTCCAATATTGCAGAGGGAAACTCAAGGAGAAGCAAACCTGATTACCTGCAATTTTTAAAAATATCAAGAGGCAGTTGTGCAGAAGTAGAAACACAATTAATTATTTCAAAAAATCTCAAATTTTTAAAGGAAAATGAGCATTTAAAATTAAATGAAAAGATTATAGAAATATCCAAAATGTTGAACGGACTCATTAACTCATTGCAATAATATAACTGTGAGATCTATTGTGAATTCACCTAATCCTCATAACCTGCCACCTATCATCTGCAACCTGCCACCTAACCAATGAAAAACTTATACATCAATACCCGTTTCTTTTTTACGCTCGTTGGAGTGGGAATACTGTATGTTCTGGCATTTTTCTTTCCGGTGCTGATGTGGGTAGCCCATATTACACTCTTGATGTGCTTTCTGGCAGCGATGGTAGATTTTCTGCTGCTTTTTAATCAAAAGAATGCCTTACAGGTGCAAAGGATTTTGCCGGAAAAACTGTCCAACGGAGATGAGAATTTTGTAAAAATTGACATCAAAAATAATTATAGTTTCACTATAAGTACAAAAATAATTGATGAAATCCCGTTCCAGTTTCAGAAAAGAGATTTTCTGATTGAAAAACAGATTGCTTCAGGAGCCAATACTTTTTTTCAGTATTCATTAGAACCTAAGGAAAGGGGAGAGTATCATTTCGGAGGTCTGAATGTCTATGCATCATCACAATTGGGCTTCATCTCAAAAAGATTTATTTTCCAGAAGGATGCTATGCTGCCTTCTTATCCGTCCTTTATCCATCTCAGAAAATATGAGCTGATGGCCATTCAGAGTGAATTTTTATTAGGCGGAATCAAGAGGGTGAGAAAGCTGGGACATACCATGGAATTTGAGCAGATCAAAGAATATGTGCCCGGAGATGATATCAGGACTATCAACTGGAAAGCCACTTCGAAAACGAATCGTTTAATGGTCAACCAGTTTCAGGATGAAAAATCACAGCGTATCTTTATGCTGATTGATAAAGGAAGAACGATGAAAATGCCTTTCAACGGATTAAGCCTGCTGGATTATTCCATTAATGCAACCATGGCCCTGTCTCATATTATTTTGAGAAAAGGAGACAGAGCCGGAATGATGACATTTTCCAAAAAAGCTGAAAATAAAATTGCTGCCGATAATAAGTCCGGCCAGTTGAAAAAAATATCTGAAGCCCTTTATAATATTAAAACGGATTTCTTTGAAAGTGATTTCAACCGTTTGTATCAGGATGTAAAATATTCCATCAACCAAAGAAGCTTAATTCTGCTTTTTACCAATTTTGAGACGTTAGATGGATTGAACCGCCAGTTGAAATATCTCCGCGGAATTGCTAAAAACCATTTGCTGGTAGTTGTTTTCTTCAAAAATTCTGAACTGCAGACCCTGATCAACAAAAATCCGGAAAATATGCAGGAAATCTATGACGAAATCATTGCTGAAAAATTTGAGTTTGAAAAGAAACTGATCATCCAGGAACTCCGCAAATATGGAATTTATACCGTCTATACGCTTCCGGAAAATTTGAATATCGATGTTATCAATAAATATCTGGAGATAAAAGCGAGAGGAATTTTATAACTTTGCAGAAGCAATAAGCAATACAAAATGAAAATTACACTTAACAGAATAAACGACGATTTTTTATTTGAATGTACCAATGCTCAGGGAAATTCTATTCTTTTGGATAATACTTCCCAGCCGGGAGCAAAAGGTGTTTCCCCAATGGAAAGTGTGCTGATGGCAGTAGCAGGATGCAGCGGAATTGATGTAGTTTCTATTTTAAAGAAGCAGCGCCAGGAAATCAAAAGTTTTCAGGCAGAAGTAGAAGGAGAAAGAGTACAGGTAGAAGATGCAAAACCGTTTAAATCAATTAACGTTAAATTCCTTTTAGAAGGAGAAATTGATCCTAAAAAAGCATTAAAAGCTGCAGAACTTTCTTTTGAAAAATACTGTTCAGTATCAAAAACTCTAGAACCGAATGTAGAAATAGGATACGAAGTCTATGTGAACGGAGAAAAAATATAATTTTTTACCTAAAAATAAAAAGCCGGATGATTCATCCGGCTTTTTATTTACTCATTACCTATTATTCATTGCTTATTAAAAGGTAAGTCTTGGTTTTATCAGTTTCGCAACAGTGGCAGTCCATCCTGTTTGGTGGGAAGCTCCTACGCCCCGGCCGTTATCTCCGTGGAAATATTCAAAGAATGTAATATAATCTCTGAAATGTTCATCATAATTGAATTTTGGATTATCTCCATTGAACGCTCTTTTTCCATTTTCATCCTTTAAAAATATAGAACAAAGTCTTTTGCTGATGTTTTGAGCTACTTCATCAAGATTTCTCTTATCTCCGCTACCTGTTGGAAGCTCTACTTTCAGACTGTTTCCATAATAATAATGGAATCGCTGCAGACTTTCCACAATCAGGAAGTTGATAGGGAACCAGATGGGGCCACGCCAGTTACTGTTTCCGCCAAACATACGGCTGTCACTTTCTGCCGGGGTATAATAGACCATATTTTCCGTTCCATGCACAGAAAATACAAACGGATTTTCTTCGTATACCTTAGACATGGCCCGGATTCCGTAGGTACTTAAAAATTCTTTTTCATCAAGCATTCTGGTCAGAACTTTGGTAAGTCTGTTTTTGCGGAGAATACTCATAAGGTGTTTTCTCCCATGTCCTTCTTCATCCCAGTGAGAAACGAGTTTGGTAAGCTCCGGCTTATTTTTTAAGATCCATTCCATTCTGCTTCTGAAATTCGGCATCTTTTCCAGTAGACGGTGGTCTACAATCTCAACAGCAAACATGGGGATTAAGCCAACAATACTTCTTAATCTTAAAGAAACACTGTCTCCGTTTCCAAGCTGCAATACATCATAAAAATCCGTCTTCCTCATTCCACAGACCTTTCGTTCCTTCACCCAGATTTTCCATCGCTTCAGCGATGTAAAGATAATGTTCAAAAAACTTGATGGCCATATCCTCATACACCTGGTAATACTGGGCAAGTTCCATCGCAATACGCATCATATTCAATGCATACATGGCCATCCAGCTGGTTCCGTCTGCCTGTTCAAGATGCTGGCCGTCTTTTAAAACCATATTGCGGTCAAAAGCCCCGATATTATCAAGACCAAGGAAACCGCCTCCGAAAATATTTTTCCCGTTTTTATCCTTTCGGTTCACCCACCATGTAAAATTAAGGAGCAGCTTCTGGAAAACTTTCTCTAAGAATAATAAATCCGGTTTTCCGTTGTTCTTTTCATCAATCTTAAAAACACGGAAGCATGACCATGCATGCACAGGCGGATTCACATCACTCATATTCCACTCATAAGCGGGAAGCTGTCCGTTAGGGTGCATGTACCATTCTTTCGTAAGTAATAACAGCTGCCCTTTGGCAAACTCCGCATCAATGATGGAAAAAGGGACGCAGTGAAATGCCAGATCCCATGTGGCATACCACGGATATTCCCATTTATCAGGCATGGAAATAATATCTTTATTATGAAGATGATTCCATTCCGTATTTCTTACATATTCACTAAAGTTTCTTGGCGCTTCAAAGTTCGGATCACCTTTCAGCCATTTCCCGATATTATAATGATAGAACTGTTTGTTCCAGAGAAGTCCGGCAAATGCCTGTCGCTGCACATTTCTTTCATCTTCATTCACGGTATCGCTCTGAATCTCCTGATAAAACTCTTCAGCTTCAGCCTTTCGGGTATTGAAAATTTCATCAAATTTTTCAAAAGGTTCATCGTTTTCTTCAGGACATAACCTGAATTCAAAAACTTTTGATTCACCTGCAGCCACAACTTCATCAATGAGAAAAGATGCTTTGGTTCCTCTTTTTTCAGGATTTACAGTGTCTCGTCCGTGAATTATAAAATCATTGATTCCGTCTTTAAAATAAGAATTATCTGTTTTAGGAGTACCGTAAAGTTTTGGAGTATTTGTTTCGTTTTCACAGAATACACTTTGTGCATTTGTATTTCTGGAATACAGTTTTTTAATTGAAATACTGTCGTGGCCAATGGTAATACTTCCATCCTGAGAAGCACTCAGCTCTGCCTTGTAGGTATTATATCCCCATTTCCAATTGTTTCTGAACCATGCAGTTGGTGCCACCACAATAGGAGCTTCATGCTGGCTTCGGTTGCAGACTGTCACTCTGGTCAGAATATCATTGTGATCAGCTTTACAGTATTCAATAAAAATATCGAAATACTCATCATTATCAAAAATCCCGGTATCGAAAAGCTCATATTCCGGTTCTTTTTTACTGCGCTTTCCATTCTCAATAAGAATATCATCATACGGAAACTCATTGATCGGATATTTATACACCATCTTCATATAGCTGTGAGTAGGTGTATTATCCAGATAATAAAAGATTTCTTTAATGTCTTCTCCATGATTTCCCTGAGGGTTGCTCAATCCGAAGAACCTTTCTTTTACCATTTTATCTTTTTGTTCCAGAATGAAAAAGCAAAGCATAAAAGCTGCTTTACATCAGAAATTCCGGCAATCCCTTCTTCACCCCAGCGGTAGGCATAGCTTTCTGCATTATTATGATTGGTAAAATTCCAGGCATTCCCGTTCGGGCTATAATCTTCGCGTACATTTCCCCACTGCCGGTTGCTTACATAAGGTCCCCAGTTTTTCCATTTGGTATCTTGTAATCTTTCTTTTTCGGCGGTCATATGTCATCATTTTTCCATACGAAGTTAGTTTTTTTGAGAAGTAATTCCAATTTTTTTCATCTGAATAATTATTAATATGGCGTTGAAATGCTTGTATTTAAGGGCTTTTTTAAATATTAAAATAATTTTTTTTGAAATTAAAAGAAAAGAACTACCTTTGCACCATTCGTTCATTCAAATATTGAAAATGTTATCAAGAAAGGTTGAGGGATTAGACCCTGTGAAACCTTAGCAACCCTTTGCGCAAGTAAAGAAGGTGCTACGTTCTACCAAAATAATTTTGGACAGATAACTTACTGAAGTTCTTTTCAGCCATTTCCTGTGGCATTTTCAATTGTATTTAAATATAATAGAATTGAAAACAGAACTAAACTATATTAATCTTACGTATCAAACAAATTCCCAAAAGGAATACCATATCCCGTTAAGCTATCAGCTTTTTGGGAAAGATCTGTTTACAGCCCCTGTCATCTTAATCAACCATGCCCTTACCGGAAATTCAAATGTATCCGGAGAGAAAGGCTGGTGGAAGCAGCTGGTAGGAGAAAATCAGATTGTTGATACCGATCAATACACAGTTCTGTGTTTCAATATACCCGGAAACGGTTATGACAATTTTTTAATTAAAAACTATGAAGACTTTACTCCTTCAGATATCGCTGCGATATTTCTGAAAGGGCTTGAAGCTTTACAGATCAAAAAACTATATGCCATTATCGGGGGCTCTCTGGGGGAGGAATCGCCTGGGAAATGCTTGCACAGCAGCCGGATCTTGCAGAGATATTTATTCCCATTGCCTGCGATTACAGAACGCACGACTGGCTTCATGCGCAATGTCTGGTTCAGAAATTCCTATTAAATGATAAAGAAGAACCATTACAGAAAGCAAGAATTCATGCCATGTTGTGTTACAGAACACCGCAGTCACTCAATGAAAGATTTCAAAACCAATATAACCAGGAAAAACAACGCCTGGAATCAGAAGACTGGTTGGTTTATCATGGTAATGCTCTAAACGAAAGGTTTAGTTTACAAGCTTACAAACTGATGAACCATCTCCTGATGAATATAAATGCTGATGAACCATCTCTGGAAACCATACAGGCACGAATGCACATGATCTCCGTAGATTCAGACTTATTTTTTCCGGCTTCTGAGATCCGGATGTGTTTTGAAAACTTGAAAGAGAAAAATAAGAATGTTTCTTATCACGAGATCCAATCTATACACGGGCATGATGCCTTCCTAATGGAATATCAACAATTAAATAATATCATAAAAAACATTTTACAGGAGAAATGAAAAATGCTAACGAAATAAAATTTTTGAAGAACAGATCAATCGTCAAGTTTGAAGGAGAAGATTTTCTGGGAGAAATCGGGATTGACGGACGAATTTTTAAAGCACTTACCTTAGCGCGTATCAGTGTAGGAGTAATCTCTCAACAAGCGGTAGAAAACGGAATTTCTATCCTGGTTCATGAAAATGATGCAGAGAAAGCAGTCGCTTGTCTTATCGATGAATTCGAAGCGGAAAGAAAATCAGGAAAAGTTTCCCAGATCTATAGTATTAATAATGTTTCCGTGATCGGTTTTGTAGCGGAAGATTTCAATAAGGTCTTTGCTGAGCTGGCAAGAAACAATGTTTTCCCGTTGCTTTTAAACCAGGTGGCAGGAGAAAACAGAATTAATATCGTAGTGACTTCTTCCCAGGATGAAAAAACAAGAAATATCATAGAATCTGAAATTTTCAAAAAGCCAAAGACGGTTCATCTGGCAATCATTGGTCACGGAAACGTAGGAAAGACCCTGATAGAGCAGGTACTTGAATCTGCAGAAGAAATTAAAAAGCGTAAAAAAATAGACCTTAAAGTAGTTGCAGTAGCCAATTCAAAGAAAATTGCCTTCAACAAAAAGGATTTGATGCCAATTGGGGTGATGAGGTTTTAACCGCTGAGCATCCATCGAATGTAGAAGAGTTAATCAATTTCTCCAACGAAAATCAACTCGAGAACCTGATCGTTGTGGATAACACGGCAAGCAAAGACTTTGTCAAGAATTATCATGCCCTGGCAGAAAACGGTTTCGATCTGGTTTCTTCCAACAAAATTTTCAATACCCTTCCGATAGAAGAATACAGAAAACTAAGATATACGTTGAACAAAAATAACAGACGTTATCTGTATGAAACTAATGTTGGTGCAGGATTACCGTTAATTGATACCATCAAATTATTACACCTTTCAGGAGAAAACATCACCAGAATCAAAGGTGTATTCTCCGGAACATTAAGCTATGTTTTCAACAATTTTTCTTTGAGAGACGATAAATTTTCAACCATTATTAACGAAGCTTTGGAAAAAGGATATACAGAACCGGATCCAAGAGAAGATCTGTCAGGAAATGATGTTGCAAGAAAATTACTGATCCTCGCCAGAGAATTAGACCTGATCAATGAATTTGAAGATATCAGAATTCAAAATCTTGTTCCGGAAAGCTTACTTGAGGTTTCAAAATCAGAATTCCTTTCCAGACTTGAAGAGCTGGACGAAGAATACCAGAAAATAAAAGAGAACCAGGAACCTGGACATGTCTTGAGATATGTAGGCGATTTGCACGGTGATTTGCAGAAAGATAAAGGTGAGCTGGATGTAAAACTGGTTTCTGTTCCTGCAACTTCTGCATTAGGGCAGCTGAAAGGTTCCGATTCAATCTTTGAAATTTATACAGAAAGTTACGGAGAAAATCCGATCGTTATTATGGGAGCCGGAGCCGGAGCACAGGTAACAGCAAGAGGTGTATTCGGGGATATCTTAAGAGTAAGTGAAACTAAATAATATTTAATGTAACAATCTATCAATCTAGCAGTGTAACAATTACTGCAATTGCCATTCTGAACATAGCGAAGAACCTTGTTGGTAAACTGTTACATTGATACACTGCTAAATTAATTAAAACTATATGGAAAATTTTGAAACATCAGCAATAAGAACCCAGACTGAAAGAACCCAGTTTGATGAACATTCTACGCCATTATATCTGACCTCCAGCTTTATATTTCAGGATGCGGAAGATATGAGGGCAAGCTTTGCAGAAGAAAAACCTAAAAACTTATACAGCCGTTTTTCCAATCCGAATGTAACAGAGTTTACAGATAAGATTGCTAAAATGGAAGGGGCAGAAGCAGGATATGCCTTTGCAACAGGAATGGCAGCCATCTATTCTACATTTGCAGCTTTGTTGAATGCGGGGGATCATATTGTAAGCTGCCAGTCGGTTTTCGGGTCTACACACACTTTGTTTACCAAATATTTCCCTAAATGGAATATTGAGACTTCTTATTTCAAGGCAGAAGATGCAAAGAATGTTGAACAGTATATCCAACCCAATACAAAGATCTTATACCTTGAAACTCCTACCAATCCTGCTATTGAAATTCTGGATCTTGAGTTCTTTGGAAAGATTGCCAAAAAACATAATCTTATCTTTATTGTAGATAACTGTTTTGCAACACCTTATCTTCAGCAGCCTATCAAATATGGTGCAGATATTGTTGTACATTCAGCAACGAAACTGATTGACGGACAGGGAAGAGTATTAGGAGGAATAGCAGTAGGAAAAGAAGACCTGATCAGGGAAATTTATCTTTTCGCAAGAAATACAGGGCCTGCATTGTCTCCTTTTAATGCCTGGGTATTATCAAAAAGCCTGGAAACATTGGCAATCCGTGTAGAAAAGCATTGCGAGAATGCCTTGAAGGTAGCAGCGTTTTTAGAAAACCATCCGAATGTAGAACTGGTAAAATACCCATTCCTGAAATCCCATCCGAGTTATGAAGTAGCCAAAAAACAGATGAAACTCGGTGGAAATATCGTGGCATTTGAAATAAAAGGCGGAATAGAAGGCGGAAGAAACTTTTTGGATAAGATACAGATGTGTTCGCTGTCTGCCAACTTAGGTGATACAAGAACAATCGTTACACACCCGGCATCTACAACACACTCCAAGCTATCGGATGAAGAAAGGAATGAAGTAGGGATTACCGCAGGATTGGTACGTTGCTCTGTAGGATTGGAAAATGTAGAGGATATCATTGCGGATCTGAAACAGGCTTTAGATTAATTCAAACAATTATCGGCCTTACTCAAAATAGATAAAAATGAAAAATTCAGAACAATTATATAAAGCTCTGTCAGAAAGAATTTTAATTCTTGACGGTGCCATGGGAACGATGCTTCAGAGGTATAAGTTTGAAGAAGAAGATTACCGTGGAGAGCGTTTCAAAGACTGGGAACATCCGGTAAAAGGAAATAATGACCTGCTTTCTCTGACACAGCCTCAGGCTATTGAGGAGGTTCACAAGAAATATCTTGAAGCAGGGGCAGACATCATTGAAACCAATACATTTTCGGGAACTACCATTGCCATGGCAGATTATCATATGGAGGATCTGGTATATGAACTGAACTATGAGTCAGCAAAGATTGCCAGAAAAGCCTGTGATGAATACACTGCAAAAAATCCGGACAAGCCGAGATTTGTAGCGGGATCTATAGGACCTACCAACAGAACGGCAAGTTTAAGTCCGGATGTTAATGATCCGGGATACAGGGCTATTACTTTTGAAGAATTGAGAGTCGCATACAAGCAGCAGTGTGAAGCGTTGTTGGATGGCGGTTCGGATATTCTTCTGGTAGAAACCATATTTGATACTTTGAATGCAAAAGCTGCCTTATTTGCTATTGATGAACTGCAGGATGAAAGAGGAATTAAAATTCCAATTATGGTTTCAGGAACCATTACCGATGCTTCGGGAAGAACATTGAGCGGACAGACAGCGGAAGCTTTTCTGATTTCTGTTTCACACCTGAATTTATTAAGTGTGGGGTTCAACTGTGCATTGGGCGCAGATCAGCTGACTCCTTATCTTGAAACACTGGCTCATAATTCAGAATTCTATGTTTCAGCATATCCTAATGCCGGCTTACCGAATGCTTTCGGAAAATATGATGAAACCCCCGAAGATATGGCGAGACAGATTAAAGAATATGTTGAGAAAGGACTGATCAATATTATCGGAGGATGCTGCGGAACAACACCTGAACATATCAAAGCAATTGCAGAGCTGGTGAAAGATTATCCACCGAGAGAATTGAAGGAATTTGTGTGATTTGATAGATTTTTTTAATTAAAATCAAGAAGGAAGGCTGGATTATAAATGTTAACTTTAAGTAAACCACAAAGTTAAATATATGGAAAAGCCAATTTATTTGAAAGATTCGGAGGATGTCAGATTATTTAATGAGCTTAGAAAGAAAGTGAACAAAAGGGTAGAAGCCATTTCTGAGAACAGGGATATTTATATCCAGGTCAAAGCGGTAATACTCCCACTGGTTTATATTGGCTTATATTTTCTGGCTGTTTTAAATGCTGAAAAGCATTGGATCTATATTCTGAGCTTTGTATTGATGGGAATTTCTCTGGTTTTAATTTATTTAAACTTAATCCACGAAGCTGCCCATAATAACATCTATAAAAGTAAGCGACTGAATGGGCTGGTTCTTCACATTTTTGATTTTATAGGAGCCAATTCCTATATCTGGAAAAAGACATATTGCAAGCCACCATGCTTACCCAAATGTAGATGGATGGGATACGGATATCGAACAGAGCGGATTGCTCCTGATCGTTCCATGGATCAAGGCAAAAGGGATTCAGAAGTATCAGCATAAGTTCTTTTTTTAGTATATCCGCTGTATTTGTTCAACTGGATGTTTATAAGAGACTTCCGGGACTTTTTTGATAAGGAAAGAGTGATTTTAAAAACCCAGGGAAGAATACCGGTTGTTGAAAAAGTGAAAATGGTGAGTTATAAGCTGTTCTATTTCTTTTATCAGATTGTAGTGCCTGTTGTGTTCTTTAAAGTATCAATAGGGCTGGCCTTAGGAGCGTGGTTTTTACAGGTAATTTCAGCAAGTATTTTTGCATTGTTTGTACTGCTGCCTTTGCATCCGCTTCCTGATAATGCCTTTCCGAGGTTAAATAAAGAGAACGGCCTTCCGTTCAGCTGGCTTCGCCACCAATTGGAGGTGACCAATGATTTAACAGAAAATAACTGGTTTGTAAGAAATGTATTGGGAAACTTTAATTTTCATGTAGCCCATCATTTGTTTCCAAACTACAGTTATATGTATTACAACGAAATTACTGAGGAAATTGAGGAATTTGCTAAAGAACACAATTTAGCTTACAAAAGATTTCCGTTGATTACAGCTTTAAGTAAGCATAGGGATTTATTGAGGCAGAATGCCAATAATGCCTACTATATTTTAGAAGAATAAAATGAAGTATTTAAGATTATCAGGCCTTGAGCCTCTTATCATAACACCGGAGAGTAATTTCATCAATGTTGGTGAAAGGACCAACGTTGCCGGTTCCAAAAAATTTTTAAGACTGATTAAAGAGGAGAAATTCTCCGAAGCATTAGATATTGCCCGCCATCAGGTAGAAGGAGGCGCCCAGATTCTGGATGTGAACTTCGATGATGGGTTGATCGATGGGAAAGCTTCCATGATCAAATTCCTTAACTTAATTGCCTCTGAACCGGATATTGCAAGAATCCCGATTATGGTAGACTCTTCCAAATGGGAAATCCTTGAAGCCGGACTTCAGGTAGCTCAGGGAAAGTGCGTAGTAAATTCTATCAGTTTAAAGGAAGGAGAGGAAGAATTTATCAAACATGCCAAAGCCATTAAAAGATACGGAGCGGCAGTTATTGTAATGGCATTTGATGAGGTGGGACAAGCGGACAACCTTGAACGAAGAATTGAGATTTCAAAAAGATCCTATGACATTCTGGTAAATCAAATTGGTTTTCCTGCTGAAGATATCATTTTCGACTTAAATATCTTCCCAGTGGCAACAGGAATGGAAGAACACAGGAGAAATGCCATCGACTTTATTGAGGCCACACGCTGGGTAAGACAAAATCTTCCTTATGCCTCTGTAAGCGGGGGAGTGAGCAATGTTTCCTTCTCCTTCCGCGGAAATGATACCGTAAGAGAAGCAATGCACTCTGTATTCCTTTACCATGCAATTCAGGCAGGAATGAATATTGGTATTGTAAACCCGGCTATGCTGGAGGTTTATGATGAAATCAATAAAGAATTACTCGAGCTGGTGGAAGATGTAATCCTGGATAGAAGAGATGACGCTACAGAAAGGCTTCTGGACTATTCCGAAAAGCATAAATCTGTAAAAAAAGAAAAGACTGAAGACTTGGAATGGAGAAATAATCCATTGCAGGAAAGAATTACCCATGCCTTGGTAAAAGGAATCGACCGTTTTATTGAGGAAGATGTTGAAGAAGCAAGGCTATTGGCTGAAAGACCCCTCCACGTTATTGAAGTGAATCTGATGACAGGAATGGGAGTGGTAGGAGATTTATTCGGAAGCGGAAAAATGTTTCTTCCACAGGTGGTAAAGTCAGCAAGGGTAATGAAAAAGCGGTGGCTTATTTACAGCCTTTTATTGAAGCAGAAAAAGACGGAACAAAACCCGCCAATGGAAAAATATTAATGGCAACAGTAAAAGGAGACGTTCATGATATCGGTAAAAATATTGTGAGCGTTGTTTTGGGTTGCAACAACTATGAGATCGTTGACCTTGGAGTAATGGTGCCTGCCGAAAAGATTATTCAGACTGCCATTGAAGAAAAAGTAGATGTTATAGGATTAAGCGGACTGATTACCCCAAGTCTGGATGAAATGGTGTATATCGCATCAGAATTAGAAAGACAAAATTTAGATTTCCCTTTATTGATCGGTGGTGCTACCACTTCAAAAGCACATACCGCAGTGAAAATCGATTTAAAATATAAGAATGCCGTTGTTCATGTTAATGATGCTTCAAGAGCTGTAAATGTGGTAAGTGCATTGCTAGGGGACAGAAATAAAGAATATGTTTCGGATTTAAAGAATGATTACTCTGAATTCAGAGAGAAGTTCCTGAACAGACAGGTAGATAAAGATTATGTCTCCATCGGAGAGGCAAGAGAGAACCGTTTTAAAATTGATTGGGAAAACGAAGAAATTTTTACTCCGAATAATTTGGGAATACAAATAATCGAGAACCAGGACCTGAATGAACTGGTTCCTTTTATCGACTGGTCTCCGTTTTTCAGAAGCTGGGACCTCCATGGGAAATATCCGGATATTCTGAAAGATGAGGTTGTGGGTGTTCAGGCCAAAGAATTATTTAAAGATGCTCAGGTTATTCTGAATAGGATTCTGGATGAAAAACTGTTGACGGCAAAGGCTATTTTCGGAATATTTAAAGCCAATTCCAATGACTCTGATGATATTCTGATTTTTGATGAAAATAATAATGAAAAAGCAAGATTTTTAACTCTTAGGCAGCAGGCTCAGAGATCAAAAGGAAAAGATTATCTGGCATTAAGTGATTTCATTGCTCCTCAAAGCTCGGGAAAAACTGATTATATGGGAGCATTCTGTGTAACAACAGGTTTTGGAACCGATGAACTGTCCGCTGAATATGAAAAAGCCAATGATGATTACAATTCCATCATGGTAAAAGCATTGGCTGACCGTTTTGCGGAAGCCTATGCCGAATTCCTGCATAAAAAAGTCAGAACAGAATACTGGGGATATGCCAATCAGGAAAATTTAAGCAACGAAGAACTTATTGCTGAAAAATACAAAGGAATCCGCCCGGCGCCGGGATATCCGGCCTGTCCGGACCATCTGGAGAAGAAAACAATCTGGGAACTTTTAAAAGTAGAAGAAAATACAGGCGTTTTCCTTACAGAAAGCCTTGCGATGTTCCCGACGGCATCTGTTTCCGGATACTATTTTGGAAGCCCGCATGCCAAATATTTCGGATTAGGAAAAATGACGGAAGACCAGCTTGAAGATTATGCAGCAAGAAGAGGCTGTAGCATTCAGGAAGCGAAAAAATGGTTGTCACCAAATTTAGCAGATTAACATTGACATGAAGATAACAGAACACATTAAAAATGCAAATGGAAAAACTTTATTCTCTTTAGAAGTTGTTCCGCCACAGAAAGGAATCGGGATTGAAGATCTGTATACAAATATAGATCCGTTAATGGAATTCAAACCCCCTTTCATTGACGTTACAACATCCAGAGAAGAATATATATACATCGACAAAGGAAATGGCCTTATGGAACGCCGTATTACAAGAATGCGTCCTGGAACCTTAGGAATTTGTGCGGCCATTCAGCATAAATACAATGTGGATACAGTTCCACACCTTCTTTGCGGAGGATTCACAAAAGAAGAGACAGAATATCTGCTGGTAGACTGTATGTACCTTGGGATAGACAATGTAATGGCCTTAAGAGGAGATGCGATGAAAGGACATCAGTATTTTGAGCCTACCCAGGGAGGTCATGCCAGTGCAATGGATCTTGTCAATCAGATTAATGATCTCGGAAGAGGAAAATATCTTCATAACGAAGAACAGGTCAGTGATGAATTAAATAAATTCTGCATTGGTGTTGCCGGTTATCCGGAAAAACATATGGAAGCCCCTTCTATGAATTATGATCTTAAATGGCTGAAACAAAAAGTAGATGCCGGAGCAGATTATATTGTAACCCAGATGTTCTTTGACAATAAAAAGTACATCGAATTCGTTCAGAAAGCAAGAGAAATGGGCATTACTGTTCCAATTATTCCGGGAATCAAACCTATTGCAACAAAGAAACACCTGAAAATCCTGCCACAGGTTTTCAAAATAGATCTGCCCGAAGAACTGATTAATGAAGTGGAAAACGCAAAAAATAATGAAGCGGTAAAACAGATCGGAATAGAATGGGCCATTACCCAATGCAAAGAGCTGCTGGACTTTGGAGTTCCTGTTCTGCACTTTTACTCAATGGGGAAAAGTGATAATATTAAAAAAGTAGCCGGTGAGCTATTCTAATAAAAGTACCAAAATGAAGGAACCCTGCTTTAAAAAGCAGGGTTTTATTTTAATTATAACTTCCACAGAAATGTAATAGAAGCAAATTGAAACTTTGCGGTAAATATCCTAAAGCATCCGGAAAAAACTTCCAGCTTCCTTACTCAAAGATTAGGATGCCTTTCAAACTCCTTATTCCTGTCAAACAAATACCGGTAAGTTGCCAGCTTTCGGGTAACTGTTGTATCAAGAGTTTCCGCAATCTTGATCATTTTAGGATTAAAATCACCAATCCACTGTAATTCTGTAGTCGTAAAATCCGTATGTTTTCTCAAATGTTGGGTTCCTTCCCAGATCATATACCCGTCAATCCCTTTCTTCTGCCATTCAGGAACAACGCCAAAAACAAGTCCCACCATTTTCTCATTCTTCTTAAACCTCTTTAAAAACAGAAATTTTAGCTTTTCAAAATACCAAACCTTCCATTCAAATACTTAAACCACTGGTTGAGGTCCGGAATATTGATCCACATCGCGATAGGTTTCTCGTTTTCATAGACAAACCAGGAAATATGTTCATTGATGATAGGTTTCATCGTGTTAAACATTTTCAGAACTTTTGCTTCTTCCAGATGCTTTCCTCTCCATGAGACGCCCATGCTTTATTATAAATCTCTGTAAAATCCTTTGCAAACTTCTGCAGATTATTTTTTTCATAGGTTGTGCAGAAATTGCAGGATTCCTTCTGTTCTTTTCATGAGCAATCGTAAAAATCCGTGAAACTTCTGCAAAAACAGGTCTGGTAAAACAAAGCTGTTCAAAATAAATCTTAAATCCGTAATTTTCAAAAAGATCTTTGTAATAAGGGAAATTGTAATTCATCCCAAACAGAGGCTCAATAAATCCTTCAATTAAAAGTCCCCAGAACTTATCTCTTTCTCCAAAATTGATAGGGCCGTCCATTGCTTCCATCCCTTTTTCCTGAAGCCAGCTTTTGCAGTAGTCAAAAATGAAATCTGCTGTTACCTGATCATTGATGCAGTCGAAAAAACCAATTCCTCCGGTACGTTGTTTTTGCTCATAACAGCCATTGATGAAAACAGCTACTTTACCAACCGTTTTATCATTCCTTTTAAACAGAAACCTCTTGCATTCCCCGTTTTTAAAGAATTTATTCTTTTCAGGATCAAAAATTTCCTCAATATACTTATCTAAAGGCCGGATATAATTTTTGTCATCCCGGTAAAGGCGGGCCGGGAATTCCAGAAATTCCCTTTTATGGAGATGGTTTTGTACTTCTTCGGCAATAATCATATGCTTTTAATCAGAACTGGTTATAAAAGATAAGGTTTTTCATCCTAATTGAATAGAGATGAACAGATATTATCCGTATTTTTGCTGCAAATTAAATAAAAATGGTTGATTTTACTGATAACGACGATGATATTTTCACAGGAAAAGAACATACGCCTATAAGGGAAGATGCTTTTGATAAATCGCCACAGGAAAAAATTGAAAAAATTACTGAGCTTTTTGGCGAGATTATGGAAACGCTGGGGTTAGATATGACGGATGATTCCCTGAAAGACTCCCCAAGACGTGTTGCCAAAATGTATGTAAACGAGATTTTCGGAGGTCTTCTTCCTGAAAATAAACCGGGAATCTCCACCTTCTCCAATAAATATAAATACCGCCAGATGTTGGTGGAAAAAGATATCACTGTATATTCTTTTTGTGAACACCACTTTCTGCCCATTATAGGAAGAGCCCATGTTGCTTATATTTCCAATGGAGAAGTAATTGGTCTTTCAAAAATTAACAGGATTGTTGATTACTATGCAAAAAGGCCTCAGGTTCAGGAAAGGCTTACCATGCAGATTGTAGACGCTTTGAAAGAAGCTTTAGGAACAAAAGACGTAGCCTGTATCATTGATGCCAAACATCTTTGTGTTAACTGCAGAGGAATAAAAGATACGGCGAGTTCTACAATTACGGCAGAATTAAGTGGTATTTTCAGAACAAACCCTATTACCAGACAGGAATTCTTACATTACGTAGGAAGTCACGCAAAACTAGATTAATAAAATGAACTACCAGATCCTCAAAAATATTATTGACACTGAGCTTCAGAGATTTCAAAATATATCTGAAGAAGAATGGTCGTATAAAAGTTCTCCGGAAAAATGGTCCAAAAAGAAATTATTGGCCATCTTTGTGACAGTGCTTTAACAAATATCCGTAGATTTGTCGTTACCCAATACAAAGAGAATGAGAATATCGTTTATGATCAGAATTTTTGGGTAAAAGCACAGAACTATCAGAATGTTCCTACTTCAGATCTTATTGGCCTGTGGAAATCTTTGAACTATCAGATTGTTCATGTTGTAGAAAATATTCCGGATGAAGCATTGCAAAGAACCTGCGATACCACCAAAACAGAACTTCAAAGGTTTACCCTGGAGTTTATTATTAAGGATTATGTAGATCATTTGCAGCATCATTTAAAAGCGATTTAATAATGATAAAATTTAAAAAAGTTTCATATAAAATTTTTATCACGACAATTATTTGTTGTGACAAAGGTATTTTTTAACTAATTTTTGAATCTTTAAAATCATTAAATCTTTAACTTAAAATAAATGCAATTAAAAATATATAACTCCCTTACAGCGGAAAAAGAAATATTCAAACCTATCTTGGAAGGAAATGTCGGAATGTATGTCTGCGGACCTACAGTGTACAGCAATGTGCATTTAGGAAATGTAAGAACTTTCCTTTCCTTCGATTTTATCTACCGTACCCTGATGCATTTGGGGTATAAAGTAAGATATGTAAGAAATATTACTGATGCTGGCCACCTTACCGATGATGGAAATGTAGATAATGACAGGTTCGTTAAGCAGACCAGACTTGAAAAGCTGGAGCCTATGGAAATTGTACAGAAATATACAGTAGATTTCCATAAAGTACTGGATATGTTCAATCTGCTGCCTCCAAACATCGAACCTACCGCTACAGGACATATTGTAGAACAGATAGAATTGACTCAAAAGCTGATTGAAAGGGGTTTTGCTTACGAGAGCAACGGTTCGGTATACTTCGATGTATTAGAATATAACAAAAGAGGATTGAACTATGGTGAACTTTCAAAACGCAATATAGAAGAGCTTTTCGCCAATACCAGAGATCTGGACGGACAAGGAGAAAAGAAAAACCCACAGGATTTTGCATTGTGGAAAAAAGCCTCTCCCGCTCACATTATGAGATGGAATTCCCCTTGGGGAGAAGGTTTCCCGGGATGGCACCTTGAATGTACTGCCATGAGTACAAAATATCTGGGCGAAACATTCGATATCCATGGAGGAGGAATGGATCTTAAGTTCCCTCACCATGAATGTGAAATTGCACAAGGTAAAGCTTGCAACGATGCCGCACCGGTAAATTACTGGATGCATGCCAATATGCTGACCATGAATTCTCAGCGCATGAGCAAATCTACAGGAAACTATATCCTTCCGATGCAGCTGGTTACAGGAGACAATGACTTCTTTGAAAAGCCATTCCATCCTTCAATAGTGCGTTTCTGCTTCCTGCAGGCACACTACAGAAGTGTTCTGGATATTTCAAACGATGCCATGATAGCGAGCGAAAAAGGATTCATCAGATTAATGGAAGCTGTAAAAGTATTAAACTCTATGACTGCTGATGATACAAAACAATCCGGTTTCAATCTGCAGGAATGGAAAAATAAAGCATATGACGCTTTAACAGATGATTTCAATTCACCAATCCTGATTGCCCACCTGTTTGAAGCGGTGAAATACATCTTTGCTTTGAATGATGGTAAAGAAACGATCTCAACTGCTGATCTTGAAGATTTAAAAACTACGCTCAACGCCTTTATCTTTGATGTTTTAGGGTTACAGACCGTAGAAGAAAATAATAACGAAAAACTTGATCAGACCCTAAAAGTTTTAATCGAACTGAGAAATCAGGCAAGAAAATCCAAAAACTTCGAGCTTTCAGACCAGATCAGAGACAAGCTGCTTGCAGAAGGCATCGAATTAAAAGATGGAAGAGACGGAACATCATACGTCCTGAACTAAAATATAACTTCGTTTTATCCCCATTCCGTAGGAGTCCATTATATAAGGCTCTTACGGAATGTTTTTTTTAGATACAGCAGAAAATCCATCAAAATTTCATATTCCTCTTTTTATCCTCACTTTTTCCAATTCTCTTATACTCTCCCTCTCTGACTCTCCGGCCCTCCAACTCTCCAACTTTTTCAGGAGCTTCATCCTGCTATCCATTTCTACTCCTCGCGCCGGGACTTCCCATCTCAAGCCCTCTCGCTCCGGCTTCTGCTGCGGGGTAACTATTGCTATCAGGGCTAGGGAAGGAGTTGTTAATGATGAATGATGAATGATGAATGATGAATGATGAATGATGAATTTCATGGTAGGAGGATATAGTGGTCCGGGTTATTGTGTTGCGAGCTTCGGGTTAGTGAATCCAAGCCTTTATTTCCATTGTGTCATTCCGTAGGAATCCAAACCTCTTGACCAGAGTAAAGGATGTAAGTTAGCAGGATAATGTCTAAAATCTTTTTTACAGTTGGTATTATCCGTGTCATGCTACGGACAAGTTTTGTCCGGACTCCTGTGGATTGACAATGCTGTGTTTGATATATAATATGGTGTATCATCAATACAATAGGAACCAGGTATAATTCTGAACTTGTCGAAGAAAGCTTGTTTTCTTCTATAGTCTGGTTTCTACTATATAATATATATGCTATTTTGATCAAGGTCAACCCCGCACCCCGAATTCCGAACCCGAATCACCCCATTATCCCTTTCCCCGCCCTCCAACTCCCGGACGCTCCCACGCTTCCCACCCAGGACCCCAAACAAATGTTTAAAATTTTTCTACCTGCCTGCCAGCGCTTTAAGCTGAAATATTACGAAACGGTAAAATTTAAGTTAAATAAACTTGTTTTGCGTTGTAAGAAGTTGCTATCTTTGCCCCACTGAAAACGAGAGTAGATCAGTAAGCGCAGAAGAGCCTTTGGATAGGCAGAGACAATATGACTCCGAAAAGAGACAGACGAAAAAAACTTCAAAACTTTTTGTAAAAAGAGTTGCGGGATAAAAAAGAGTTTGTATCTTTGCAGTCCGAATAAATCGGAGCGCAGGAGCAGGGTGATTGAGATGTTGGATAAGGATTAAGGTTACTTAAAAAACTTTAAAATTTTTCTTTAAAACATTTGGTCATTACAAAATAAAGTTTTACTTTTGCACTCGCAAATACGGAGCGACACTGACAGAAAGATTGCTTCGTTATAAAGCGGAAGATATAAAGATCATTGACATACAATATAACAACCAAGTAAGGAAAAACTAAAGCGTTAAAAACTTTGAGTGAGTCGGACAAACATACAATGGAGAGTTTGATCCTGGCTCAGGATGAACGCTAGCGGGAGGCCTAACACATGCAAGCCGAGCGGTAGAGATCTTTCGGGATCTTGAGAGCGGCGTACGGGTGCGGAACACGTGTGCAACCTGCCTTTATCTGGGGGATAGCCTTTCGAAAGGGAGATTAATACCCCATAATATATTGAGTGGCATCACTTAATATTGAAAACTCCGGTGGATAGAGATGGGCACGCGCAAGATTAGATAGTTGGTGAGGTAACGGCTCACCAAGTCTGCGATCTTTAGGGGGCCTGAGAGGGTGATCCCCCACACTGGTACTGAGACACGGACCAGACTCCTACGGGAGGCAGCAGTGAGGAATATTGGACAATGGGTGCAAGCCTGATCCAGCCATCCCGCGTGAAGGACGACGGCCCTATGGGTTGTAAACTTCTTTTGTATAGGGATAAACCTAGATACGTGTATCTAGCTGAAGGTACTATACGAATAAGCACCGGCTAACTCCGTGCCAGCAGCCGCGGTAATACGGAGGGTGCAAGCGTTATCCGGATTTATTGGGTTTAAAGGGTCCGTAGGCGGATTTGTAAGTCAGTGGTGAAATCTCACAGCTTAACTGTGAAACTGCCATTGATACTGCAAGTCTTGAGTGTTGTTGAAGTAGCTGGAATAAGTAGTGTAGCGGTGAAATGCATAGATATTACTTAGAACACCAATTGCGAAGGCAGGTTACTAAGCAACAACTGACGCTGATGGACGAAAGCGTGGGGAGCGAACAGGATTAGATACCCTGGTAGTCCACGCCGTAAACGATGCTAACTCGTTTTTGGGCTTTCGGGTTCAGAGACTAAGCGAAAGTGATAAGTTAGCCACCTGGGGAGTACGAACGCAAGTTTGAAACTCAAAGGAATTGACGGGGGCCCGCACAAGCGGTGGATTATGTGGTTTAATTCGATGATACGCGAGGAACCTTACCAAGGCTTAAATGGGAAATGACAGGCTTAGAAATAGGCTTTTCTTCGGACATTTTTCAAGGTGCTGCATGGTTGTCGTCAGCTCGTGCCGTGAGGTGTTAGGTTAAGTCCTGCAACGAGCGCAACCCCTGTCACTAGTTGCCATCATTAAGTTGGGGACTCTAGTGAGACTGCCTACGCAAGTAGAGAGGAAGGTGGGGATGACGTCAAATCATCACGGCCCTTACGCCTTGGGCCACACACGTAATACAATGGCCGGTACAGAGGGCAGCTACACTGCGAAGTGATGCAAATCTCGAAAGCCGGTCTCAGTTCGGATTGGAGTCTGCAACTCGACTCTATGAAGCTGGAATCGCTAGTAATCGCGCATCAGCCATGGCGCGGTGAATACGTTCCCGGGCCTTGTACACACCGCCCGTCAAGCCATGGAAGTCTGGGGTACCTGAAGTCGGTGACCGTAACAGGAGCTGCCTAGGGTAAAACAGGTAACTAGGGCTAAGTCGTAACAAGGTAGCCGTACCGGAAGGTGCGGCTGGAACATCTCATTTTAGAGCGTCAAAAGACGTTAAACAAAATCAGTATCGTAAGATACAAAGTACTTGCTTCAAAGTAAAGCTTTAGTTTTTTGTTTGGTTGCTATATAACAATACAAAACCCACTAGAAATTAGTACAGGGAAGAGATACAAGAGCCGAGAGCCCAGACCCAAGACGATAGAAAGTCTTGTATCTAGCATCTTGGATCTAAAAGTCTAAAAAGACAGTCTCGTAGCTCAGCTGGTTAGAGCGCTACACTGATAATGTAGAGGTCGGCAGTTCGAGCCTGCCCGAGACTACTAATTAAAAAGACGGGAAGATGAAAGAGTCAGGAGTCAAGACATAATTAAAAAGTCTTGTATCTGGCCTCTGGGGTCTCTTAGTCTACTAGAGGGGGAATTAGCTCAGCTGGCTAGAGCGCCTGCCTTGCACGCAGGAGGTCAAGGGTTCGACTCCCTTATTCTCCACAGTTTTGGAAGTTTGATTTAAAAGTTACGGATGGAGCCAACAACAACATCTGTTGATCAAGCTGAAAGAAAGAAATAAAGATCATTGACATTAACGGTAAAGACATCACAAAGAGAAAACCGAGCGCATAAAGCGCTTGAGTAACCAATAGGAAAGAAATCGTTAAGGGCGTATGGCGGATGCCTAGGCTTTCAGAGGCGACGAAGGACGTGGTAAGCTGCGAAAAGCTGCGGGGATTGGCACACACGAATTGATCCGCAGATATCCGAATGGGGCAACCCGGCATATTGAAGATATGTCACCTCGTAAGAGGAGCAAACCCGGAGAACTGAAACATCTAAGTACCCGGAGGAAAAGAAATCGAAGAGATTCCGTAAGTAGTGGCGAGCGAAAGCGGATTAGCCCAAAAGTCTTTATATATTTAGAAGAATGTTCTGGAAAGAACAGCCAAAGACGGTGATAGCCCGGTATTCGAAAGGTATATATTGATGATAAATGAGTAGGGCGGGACACGTGAAATCCTGTCTGAATATGGGGGGACCATCCTCCAAGGCTAAATACTCCTGAAAGACCGATAGTGAACAAGTACTGTGAAGGAAAGGTGAAAAGCACTTCGAATAGAAGGGTGAAATAGAACCTGAAACCGTACGCCTACAAGCGGTCGGAGCAGCATTAAGCTGTGACGGCGTGCCTTTTGCATAATGAGCCTACGAGTTAATTTTACTAGCGAGGTTAAGGTATTAAGTACCGGAGCCGAAGCGAAAGCGAGTCTGAATAGGGCGGTGAGTTAGTAGGATTAGACGCGAAACCTTGTGATCTACCCATGGGCAGGTTGAAGCTCTGGTAACACAGAGTGGAGGACCGAACCGGTTGACGTTGAAAAGTCTTCGGATGACCTGTGGGTAGGGGTGAAAGGCCAATCAAACTGGGAGATAGCTCGTACTCTCCGAAATGCATTTAGGTGCAGCGTCGATGTTAAGTTTATTAGAGGTAGAGCTACTGATTGGATGCGGGGGTTTCACCGCCTACCAATTCCTGACAAACTCCGAATGCTAATAAATGTTCGTCGGCAGTGAGGGCATGGGTGCTAAGGTCCATGTCCGAGAGGGAAAGAACCCAGACCAACAGCTAAGGTCCCCAAATATATGTTAAGTTGAAACAACGCGGTTGGACTGCATTGACAGCTAGGATGTTGGCTTGGAAGCAGCCATTCATTTAAAGAGTGCGTAACAGCTCACTAGTCGAGCGGTCCGGCATGGATAATAATCGGGCATAAACATATTACCGAAGCTATGGATTTATAATTATTATATCTGGTAGGAGAGCATTCTATTTGCGCCGAAGCAGTACTGTGAGGTATTGTGGAGCGGATAGAAAAGAAAATGTAGGCATAAGTAACGATAAAGCAGGCGAGAAACCTGCTCACCGAAAGACCAAGGCTTCCTCAGCCATGCTAATCAGCTGAGGGTTAGTCGGGACCTAACGCGAACCCGAGAGGGGTAGTGGATGGACACAGGGTTAATATTCCCTGACTTGCTCACAATAAAAGGGGACGGTTGGATGTATCTGCTGGAGACTGACGGAATAGTCAAGGCCTAGCCTTCGGGCGAAGCTGCTGTAGAGTAATCTGATCCAAGAAAAGCCGAAGTGAAGCAACCCGTACCAAAACCGACACAGGTGGTCGAGGAGAGAATCCTAAGGTGCTCGAGTGAGTCGTGGCTAAGGAACTAGGCAAAATAGTCTCGTAACTTCGGAAGAAGAGACGCCATCAGCAATGGTGGCCGCAGTGAAGAGGCCCAGGCGACTGTTTATCAAAAACACAGGACTCTGCTAAATCGAAAGATGCTGTATAGGGTCTGACACCTGCCCGGTGCTGGAAGGTTAAGGAAGGTGCTTAGCGTAAGCGAAGGCATTGACTGAAGCCCCAGTAAACGGCGGCCGTAACTATAACGGTCCTAAGGTAGCGAAATTCCTTGTCGGGTAAGTTCCGACCTGCACGAATGGTGTAACGATCTGGGCACTGTCTCAGCCACGAGCTCGGTGAAATTGTAGTATCGGTGAAGATGCCGATTACCCGCAATGGGACGAAAAGACCCTGTGAACCTTTACTATAACTTCGTATTGACTTTGAGTAAGTAATGTGTAGGATAGGTGGGAGGCTTTGAAGCAGGCACGCTAGTGTTTGTGGAGCCGTCGTTGAAATACCACCCTTTACTTACTTGGAGCCTAACTTCCTATGGAAGGACATTGCGTGGTGGGTAGTTTGACTGGGGTGGTCGCCTCCAAAAGAGTAACGGAGGCTTTCAAAGGTACCCTCAGCACGCTTGGTAACCGTGCGTAGAGTGTAATGGCATAAGGGTGCTTGACTGTGAGACCTACAAGTCGATCAGGTGCGAAAGCAGGACATAGTGATCCGGTGGTTCCGTATGGAAGGGCCATCGCTCATAGGATAAAAGGTACTCCGGGGATAACAGGCTAGTCTCCCCCAAGAGCTCACATCGACGGGGAGGTTCGGCACCTCGATGTCGGCTCGTCACATCCTGGGGCTGGAGAAGGTCCCAAGGGTTGGGCTGTTCGCCCATTAAAGTGGCACGCGAGCTGGGTTCAGAACGTCGTGAGACAGTTCGGTCTCTATCTATTGCGGGCGTTAGATGTTTGAGAGGGCTTGATTCTAGTACGAGAGGACCGAATTGAACAAACCTCTGGTGTATCAGTTGTACCGCCAGGTGCACCGCTGAGTAGCTACGTTTGGAAGAGATAAGCACTGAAAGCATATAAGTGCGAAACTCGCCTCAAGATGAGACATCTTTTAAGGGTCGTTGTAGATGACGACGTTGATAGGCTACAGGTGTAAAGACAGTAATGTCATAGCCGAGTAGTACTAATTACCCGTAGATTTATAGTCTATGGTTACTGTATCGAAAATAAAAAGACAAGTTCTTTATGCGCAGAAAAGGTTTTGTCTTTGTGAAAGTTTTTATCGCTTAAAACAGATGTCAGATGTAAGACATCAGATAACAGACCATACAATCTGAAATCTGAGATCTCCCCTCTGATATCTTATATACCTTCTTTAGGGTGGTTTTAGCGGTGGGGCTCACCTGTTCCCATTCCGAACACAGAAGTTAAGCCCACCAGCGCCGATGGTACTGCTAACGCGGGAGAGTAGGCCGCCGCCAGTTTTTATTTTATTTTTAAAAATCCTTTATCATAACGATAAAGGATTTTTTTGCTTTATACCCAAGACAGGCTTAAGCTATGAGTAATGAGTAATCAGTAATAATTGATGAATGATAAACGATACACCAATCACTCATTATTTATCATTCATCGTTTATTGTTCATCATTCATCGTTTATCCCACGTTGTCACTCCGCAGGAGTCTAAACAATGCATTTACATTTGAAATTATAGTTCATTATAAATCTTAAGCATCCAAAGCCTTTATAACCACTCAACTCTGGGACCCTGAAGCTCTGATAACTAAGTCTGGATTCCTGCGGAATGACACAATTGGAACAGGATTAAGACCATTGAGACAGAGGGTATTTATAACTCACGGTGTATAACTCTTTATTAGTTCCATCCCAAACCCCAGAAATCCATACCCCGGAACCCGTATCCCGAACCTTGTAACATCATTCATCATTGATCTCTTATCAGTAAATGATGTACTGCTGTCATTATTACCGTTTATCATTCCCTCCACATTGTCACTCCGCAGGAGTCTAAACAATGGATTTACATTTGAAATTATAGTTCATTATAAATCTTAAGCATTCAGAGCCTTTGACCACTCAACTTCGGGACCTGAAGCTCTGATAACTAAGTCTGGATTCCTGCGGAATGACATAATTGGAACAGGATTAAGACCATTGAGACAGAAGCATTATAACCCCGGTTTACAACTTTACAATTTATGGTATGGCTTAAATCCCAGAAGCACGTACATACCACAGAACCCGTATCCGAATCCCTGATCATATCATTTAACTTGCCCAGTCCTGGCATAAGCTGTTTTATTTAATTCATAGTTTCCTTTTTAATTTACTACTTCATATTTCACAATTTTTGAGATGCATCAGACAGTTAATCTTCACATAGTCTTTAAACTATTTTTATTGGGCTAATAAATAAATTATGCTTCTATTAAGCATTAGCACAATAATTATTCGATTTATAAATTTATTAATACTCACTGTGGATAAGTATTATTTTGTATATAACTTTATATATATCAATAGATTAAATCATGTAATTACTCACAATGGTTTTAGTATTGTAAAATTTAAGTTAAATAAACTTGTTTTGCGTTGTAAGAAGTTGCTATCTTTGCCCCACTGAAAACGAGAGTAGATCAGTAAGCGCAGAAGAGCCTTTGGATAGGCAGAGACATTATGACTCCGAAAAGAAACAGACGAAAAAAACTTCAAAACTTTTTGTAAAAAGAGTTGCGGGATAAAAAAGAGTTTGTATCTTTGCAGTCCGAATAAATCGGAGCGCAGGAGCAGGGTGATTGAGATGTTGGATAAGGATTAAGGTTACTTAAAAAACTTTAAAATTTTCTTTAAAAACATTTGGTCATTACAAAATAAAGTTTTACTTTTGCACTCGCAAATACGGAGCGACACTGACAGAGAGATTGCTTCGTTATAAAGCGGAAGATATAAAGATCATTGACATACAATATAACAACCAAGTAAGGAAAAACTAAAGCGTTAAAAACTTTGAGTGAGTCGGACAAACATACAATGGAGAGTTTGATCCTGGCTCAGGATGAACGCTAGCGGGAGGCCTAACACATGCAAGCCGAGCGGTAGAGATCTTTCGGGATCTTGAGAGCGGCGTACGGGTGCGGAACACGTGTGCAACCTGCCTTTATCTGGGGGATAGCCTTTCGAAAGGGAGATTAATACCCCATAATATATTGAGTGGCATCACTTAATATTGAAAACTCCGGTGGATAGAGATGGGCACGCGCAAGATTAGATAGTTGGTGAGGTAACGGCTCACCAAGTCTGCGATCTTTAGGGGGCCTGAGAGGGTGATCCCCCACACTGGTACTGAGACACGGACCAGACTCCTACGGGAGGCAGCAGTGAGGAATATTGGACAATGGGTGCAAGCCTGATCCAGCCATCCCGCGTGAAGGACGACGGCCCTATGGGTTGTAAACTTCTTTTGTATAGGGATAAACCTAGATACGTGTATCTAGCTGAAGGTACTATACGAATAAGCACCGGCTAACTCCGTGCCAGCAGCCGCGGTAATACGGAGGGTGCAAGCGTTATCCGGATTTATTGGGTTTAAAGGGTCCGTAGGCGGATTTGTAAGTCAGTGGTGAAATCTCACAGCTTAACTGTGAAACTGCCATTGATACTGCAAGTCTTGAGTGTTGTTGAAGTAGCTGGAATAAGTAGTGTAGCGGTGAAATGCATAGATATTACTTAGAACACCAATTGCGAAGGCAGGTTACTAAGCAACAACTGACGCTGATGGACGAAAGCGTGGGGAGCGAACAGGATTAGATACCCTGGTAGTCCACGCTGTAAACGATGCTAACTCGTTTTTGGGCTTTCGGGTTCAGAGACTAAGCGAAAGTGATAAGTTAGCCACCTGGGGAGTACGAACGCAAGTTTGAAACTCAAAGGAATTGACGGGGGCCCGCACAAGCGGTGGATTATGTGGTTTAATTCGATGATACGCGAGGAACCTTACCAAGGCTTAAATGGGAAATGACAGGCTTAGAAATAGGCTTTTCTTCGGACATTTTTCAAGGTGCTGCATGGTTGTCGTCAGCTCGTGCCGTGAGGTGTTAGGTTAAGTCCTGCAACGAGCGCAACCCCTGTCACTAGTTGCCATCATTAAGTTGGGGACTCTAGTGAGACTGCCTACGCAAGTAGAGAGGAAGGTGGGGATGACGTCAAATCATCACGGCCCTTACGCCTTGGGCCACACACGTAATACAATGGCCGGTACAGAGGGCAGCTACACTGCGAAGTGATGCAAATCTCGAAAGCCGGTCTCAGTTCGGATTGGAGTCTGCAACTCGACTCTATGAAGCTGGAATCGCTAGTAATCGCGCATCAGCCATGGCGCGGTGAATACGTTCCCGGGCCTTGTACACACCGCCCGTCAAGCCATGGAAGTCTGGGGTACCTGAAGTCGGTGACCGTAACAGGAGCTGCCTAGGGTAAAACAGGTAACTAGGGCTAAGTCGTAACAAGGTAGCCGTACCGGAAGGTGCGGCTGGAACATCTCATTTTAGAGCGTCAAAAGACGTTAAACAAAATCAGTATCGTAAGATACAAAGTACTTGCTTCAAAGTAAAGCTTTAGTTTTTTGTTTGGTTGCTATATAACAATACAAAACCCACTAGAAATTAGTACAGGGAAGAGATACAAGAGCCGAGAGCCCAGACCCAAGACGATAGAAAGTCTTGTATCTAGCATCTTGGATCTAAAAGTCTAAAAAGACAGTCTCGTAGCTCAGCTGGTTAGAGCGCTACACTGATAATGTAGAGGTCGGCAGTTCGAGCCTGCCCGAGACTACTAATTAAAAAGACGGGAAGATGAAAGAGTCAGGAGTCAAGACACAATTAAAAAGTCTTGTATCTGGCCTCTGGGGTCTCTTAGTCTACTAGAGGGGGAATTAGCTCAGCTGGCTAGAGCGCCTGCCTTGCACGCAGGAGGTCAAGGGTTCGACTCCCTTATTCTCCACAGTTTTGGAAGTTTGATTTAAAAGTTACGGATGGAGCCAACAACAACATCTGTTGATCAGACTGAAAGAAAGAAATAAAGATCATTGACATTAACGGTAAAGACATCACAAAGAGAAAACCGAGCGCATAAAGCGCTTGAGTAACCAATAGGAAAGAAATCGTTAAGGGCGTATGGCGGATGCCTAGGCTTTCAGAGGCGACGAAGGACGTGGTAAGCTGCGAAAAGCTGCGGGGATTGGCACACACGAATTGATCCGCAGATATCCGAATGGGGCAACCCGGCATATTGAAGATATGTCACCTCGTAAGAGGAGCAAACCCGGAGAACTGAAACATCTAAGTACCCGGAGGAAAAGAAATCGAAGAGATTCCGTAAGTAGTGGCGAGCGAAAGCGGATTAGCCCAAAAGTCTTTATATATTTAGAAGAATGTTCTGGAAAGAACAGCCAAAGACGGTGATAGCCCGGTATTCGAAAGGTATATATTGATGATAAATGAGTAGGGCGGGACACGTGAAATCCTGTCTGAATATGGGGGGACCATCCTCCAAGGCTAAATACTCCTGAAAGACCGATAGTGAACAAGTACTGTGAAGGAAAGGTGAAAAGCACTTCGAATAGAAGGGTGAAATAGAACCTGAAACCGTACGCCTACAAGCGGTCGGAGCAGCATTAAGCTGTGACGGCGTGCCTTTTGCATAATGAGCCTACGAGTTAATTTTACTAGCGAGGTTAAGGTATTAAGTACCGGAGCCGAAGCGAAAGCGAGTCTGAATAGGGCGGTGAGTTAGTAGGATTAGACGCGAAACCTTGTGATCTACCCATGGGCAGGTTGAAGCTCTGGTAACACAGAGTGGAGGACCGAACCGGTTGACGTTGAAAAGTCTTCGGATGACCTGTGGGTAGGGGTGAAAGGCCAATCAAACTGGGAGATAGCTCGTACTCTCCGAAATGCATTTAGGTGCAGCGTCGATGTTAAGTTTATTAGAGGTAGAGCTACTGATTGGATGCGGGGGTTTCACCGCCTACCAATTCCTGACAAACTCCGAATGCTAATAAATGTTCGTCGGCAGTGAGGGCATGGGTGCTAAGGTCCATGTCCGAGAGGGAAAGAACCCAGACCAACAGCTAAGGTCCCCAAATATATGTTAAGTTGAAACAACGCGGTTGGACTGCATTGACAGCTAGGATGTTGGCTTGGAAGCAGCCATTCATTTAAAGAGTGCGTAACAGCTCACTAGTCGAGCGGTCCGGCATGGATAATAATCGGGCATAAACATATTACCGAAGCTATGGATTTATAATTATTATATCTGGTAGGAGAGCATTCTATTTGCGCCGAAGCAGTACTGTGAGGTATTGTGGAGCGGATAGAAAAGAAAATGTAGGCATAAGTAACGATAAAGCAGGCGAGAAACCTGCTCACCGAAAGACCAAGGCTTCCTCAGCCATGCTAATCAGCTGAGGGTTAGTCGGGACCTAACGCGAACCCGAGAGGGGTAGTGGATGGACACAGGGTTAATATTCCCTGACTTGCTCACAATAAAAGGGGACGGTTGGATGTATCTGCTGGAGACTGACGGAATAGTCAAGGCCTAGCCTTCGGGCGAAGCTGCTGTAGAGTAATCTGATCCAAGAAAAGCCGAAGTGAAGCAACCCGTACCAAAACCGACACAGGTGGTCGAGGAGAGAATCCTAAGGTGCTCGAGTGAGTCGTGGCTAAGGAACTAGGCAAAATAGTCTCGTAACTTCGGAAGAAGAGACGCCATCAGCAATGGTGGCCGCAGTGAAGAGGCCCAGGCGACTGTTTATCAAAAACACAGGACTCTGCTAAATCGAAAGATGCTGTATAGGGTCTGACACCTGCCCGGTGCTGGAAGGTTAAGGAAGGTGCTTAGCGTAAGCGAAGGCATTGACTGAAGCCCCAGTAAACGGCGGCCGTAACTATAACGGTCCTAAGGTAGCGAAATTCCTTGTCGGGTAAGTTCCGACCTGCACGAATGGTGTAACGATCTGGGCACTGTCTCAGCCACGAGCTCGGTGAAATTGTAGTATCGGTGAAGATGCCGATTACCCGCAATGGGACGAAAAGACCCTGTGAACCTTTACTATAACTTCGTATTGACTTTGAGTAAGTAATGTGTAGGATAGGTGGGAGGCTTTGAAGCAGGCACGCTAGTGTTTGTGGAGCCGTCGTTGAAATACCACCCTTTACTTACTTGGAGCCTAACTTCCTATGGAAGGACATTGCGTGGTGGGTAGTTTGACTGGGGTGGTCGCCTCCAAAAGAGTAACGGAGGCTTTCAAAGGTACCCTCAGCACGCTTGGTAACCGTGCGTAGAGTGTAATGGCATAAGGGTGCTTGACTGTGAGACCTACAAGTCGATCAGGTGCGAAAGCAGGACATAGTGATCCGGTGGTTCCGTATGGAAGGGCCATCGCTCATAGGATAAAAGGTACTCCGGGGATAACAGGCTAGTCTCCCCCAAGAGCTCACATCGACGGGGAGGTTCGGCACCTCGATGTCGGCTCGTCACATCCTGGGGCTGGAGAAGGTCCCAAGGGTTGGGCTGTTCGCCCATTAAAGTGGCACGCGAGCTGGGTTCAGAACGTCGTGAGACAGTTCGGTCTCTATCTATTGCGGGCGTTAGATGTTTGAGAGGGCTTGATTCTAGTACGAGAGGACCGAATTGAACAAACCTCTGGTGTATCAGTTGTACCGCCAGGTGCACCGCTGAGTAGCTACGTTTGGAAGAGATAAGCACTGAAAGCATATAAGTGCGAAACTCGCCTCAAGATGAGACATCTTTTAAGGGTCGTTGTAGATGACGACGTTGATAGGCTACAGGTGTAAAGACAGTAATGTCATAGCCGAGTAGTACTAATTACCCGTAGATTTATAGTCTATGGTTACTGTATCGAAAATAAAAAGACAAGTTCTTTATGCGCAGAAAAGGTTTTGTCTTTGTGAAAGTTTTTATCGCTTAAAACAGATGTCAGATGTAAGACATCAGATAACAGACCATACAATCTGAAATCTGAGATCTCCCCTCTGATATCTTATATACCTTCTTTAGGGTGGTTTTAGCGGTGGGGCTCACCTGTTCCCATTCCGAACACAGAAGTTAAGCCCACCAGCGCCGATGGTACTGCTAACGCGGGAGAGTAGGCCGCCGCCAGTTTTTATTTTATTTTTAAAAATCCTTTATCATAACGATAAAGGATTTTTTTGCTTTATACCCAAGACAGGCTTAAGCTATGAGTAATGAGTAATAATTGATGAATGATAAACGATACACCAATCACTCATTATTTATCATTCATCATTTATCATTCATCATTTATCATTCATCGTTTATTGTTCATCATTCATCGTTTATCCCACGTTGTCACTCCGCAGGAGTCTAAACAATGCATTTACATTTGAAATTATAGTTCATTATAAATCTTAAGCATTCAGAGCCTTTGACCACTCAACTCTGGGACCCTGAAGCTCTGATAACTAAGTCTGGATTCCTGCGGAATGACACAATTGGAACAGGATTAAGACCATTGAGACAGAGGTTATTTATAACTCACGGTGTATAACTCTTTATTACTTCCACCCCAAACCCCAGAAATCCATACCCCGGAACCCGTATCCCGAGTCTTGTAACATCATTCATCATTGATCTCTTATCAATAAATGATGTACTGCTGTTATTATTACCGTTTATCATTCCCTCCACGTTGTCACTCCGCAGGAGTCTAAACAATGCATTACATTTGAAATTATAGTTCATTATAAATCTTAAGCATCCAAAGCCTTTATGACCACTCAACTCTGGGACCCTGAAGCTCTGATAGCTAAGTCTGGATTCCTGCGGAATGACATAAGTGGAACAGGATTAAGACCATTGAGACAGAAGCATTATAACCCACGGTTTACAACATTATAATTTATGGTATGGCTTAAAACTCAGAAGCACATACCACAGAACCCGTATCCCGAACCCCGGTTCCCATCATTAATAACTTATCATTCATCGTTTATCATTTACCACTCATCACATACCCCTTGTCACTCCGCAGGAGTCTAAACAATGCATTTACATTTGAAATTATAGTTCATTATAAATCTTAAGCATCCAAAGCCTTTATAACCACTCAACTCTGGGACCCTGAAGCTCTGATAACTAAGCCTGGATTCCTGCGGAATGACATAATTGGAACAGGATTAAGACCATTGAAACAGAGGGTATTTATAACTCACGGTGTATAAATCTTTATTACTTCCATCCCAAACCCCAGAAATCCATACCCGGAACCCGTATCCCGAGTCTTGTAACATCATTCATCATTGATCTCTTATCAGTAAATGATGTACTGCTGTCACTATTACCGTTTATCATTCCCTCCACGTTGTCATTCCGCAGGAGTCTAAACAATGCATTTACATTTGAAATTATAGTTCATTATAAACCTTAAGCATCCAAAAGCTTTATGACCACTCAACTCTGGGACCCTGAAGCTCTGATAACTAAGTCTGGATTCCTGCGGAATGACACAATTGGAACAGGATTAAGGCCATTGAAACAGAGGGTATTTATAACTCACGGTGTATAACTCTTTATTAGTTCCATCCCAAATCTCAGAAGCACATACCCCGGAACCCGTATCCCGAACCTTGTAACATCATTAATAACTTATCATTCATCATCCATTCATCATCATAGCCCCGATAGCAATGGTTACCCCGCAGCAAGCGCTGAGACCCTTCGGCTTCGCTCAGGGTGACAGCGCAGGCGCGAGGAGTAAGAATGAATAGCGGGAGAAAGCTCCTGATGTACAATTATATATATGATGGCCAACAGAATGAATAGCTACAGTCTGATGATAGCTGAAATTTCTGAATTTGTATCCAACTTTATTCAATTATAAGAGATTTTTGTTTTTAGAATTCCAAAATTATGTAACTTAGTACCATCAAATTCATTACGAATCTAAAAATATATAATATGAAAAAACATTTATTCCCTTTATTTTTACTGCTATTAGGTTTAAATGCGCAAGCACAGCAGGATTTCTTTGCGATTACCGGAAAAGATACTCAAAGTATTACTTTCAATGATTTTCGTGCTATTGATGGTACAAACGGAGTGTCAGGAGAGAAATTTTTACGGCAGATTCTTCTGCAAGAGTATTTTCACAAACTAAAAAAGGTATTGTAGCGGAAGACAGAAATTCTTACAGCAATTCTCAGGCAGTAACGTTAGCTGCACTTGCATATGATACTTCGAATAATAACCTGGTATACATGCCTATGTTTTCTTCGAATATCTATGTTTTGAATCCGAAGACAAAAGAAATCACTTTAGTGGAAAATAATGAGGCAAGAGTGTCATCATGTGATATTAATTCTCATATTACCAGGATGGCAACGGGGTATAACGGTAAGATTTATGCTGTAAATAATGCCGGAACACAATTTTTAGAAATCAGTAGAAAGGATGGACAATATGTGGTGAATGACCTGGGAATTATCAAAGATGATGCTTCTAATGGCAGAAATTCATTTACCGCTATGGAAACTGGATTTGGAGGGGATATGGTTGCAGATGCAGATAACAATTTTTATATTTTTTCGGCTTCGGGAAATGTTTTCAAAGTCCTGACGAATGATTTAAAAGCTAAATTTATAGGTAAGATTGCAGGCATTCCGGATAACTATTCTGTAAACGGATCGGCAGTAAATGCTCAGGGCAAAGTCGTAATAGCCAGTGCAAAAGGGGGAGCATTATATGAAGTAGATCTTGCAACTTTACAGGCAAAACAGCTACCGGGTGAGCAAGGACTTCATATTTATGATCTGGCGAGTAAATATTTTGTGAATGATAAACATTCAACAGCAAACACTTTTGCAGATCTTGATATTTATCCAACAAGAGTTGATGAACATTATATTAATGTTCATGCTGGCAACAAAATAAAAGGCACTGTTAAGCTGAATATCTTTGATATGGCAGGTAAGAATGTTATGACTCAGAATGTTTCAGTAAAAGAAGGCTCATCAGATGAGAAAGTATACCTTAAAGGATTGGTGACCGGTGCTTATATTGTAAATATTACTGATGAATCAGGAAAAGTAATATTCAATAAAAAGATTCTTGTAACCAAATAGCAGATTGCTATAAATCAATATATAAAAACCTTTTCAATCTGTTTTGAGAAGGTTTTTTAATGATTATTTGATATTCAATAAGTTTTATTTTTCGATATTAAAATGTACTTTTATAAAAAAATATAGATGAAACTATACTTTAATGTAGGATATATTGTAAAGGCGGGAGAGAATTTGCAGCTGGTATTTGGTGAAGATGAACATGCCTTACACGTCCATACTATGTTTTATGCAGAAAATGGGTTATGGAAATGCGAAGTAGACTATTTCTCAAAATCCATTACTTATCGATATAGGGTTGTTAATGAAAAAGGAAATGTTTTAAGAGAGGAATTCGTTCCGCATCATTTAAGTTTTCCTCATAATTATAAGGAGTTTATCATCTTTGATGAATGGAACAATAAAAACTTTCCTGAAAATTATTTAAACAATAAAATTCTCTATAACAAGCTGCATGATTTTGTTCCTGAAAGAATAACGGTTTTAAAAAAACATACCCATCTCTTCAGAATAGAAGCTCCTATTTATAATCCGGATTGGAGAATTGTTCTTTTTGGAAGTACAGCATCTTTGGGAAACTGGAACTATGACAAGGTTATTCACCTGCACCAGACCGATTTTGGAATGTGGGAAGCCTCTGTTGAAATTCCTGAAAATGAATTTGTCGAGTTTAAATACTGTATATTTGATATCAAGGAAAACAGGGTCATAGATGTAGAAACCGGCGGAAACAGATCAACGGCTGCCAATCTGTTAAGCGATGTACTGCAGATTGTTTCCAATCATTATTTCAGGTTTAAAGGATACCAGATGTACCATGATGCCGGTGTGGCAGTTCCGGTATTCTCTCTGAGAAGTGAAGATGGCTTCGGGGTAGGAGAATTTGCGGATTTAAAAAAACTGGCAGACTGGACGAAAGAAACTAATCTTGGTATTATTCAGATTCTTCCGATTAATGATACTACAGCCAGTTATTCCTGGACAGATTCATATCCATACGCTGCAGTGTCCGTTTATGCTTTACACCCACAATATATCTCTTTAGAAAACCTTGACTACCTTATACCGAAAGAATTAGTTGAAGAGTATTTGTCTCAAAAGAAAAGTTAAACGCCTTAGATCTGATCGACTATGAAACGATGATTGAAGGGAAATGGAAATATCTTACAGCTGTTTTCAATAAGGAAAAAGACAAAATTTATAAAGACAGAAACTTCAAAAAATTCATTAAGGATAATGAATACTGGCTCGTACCCTATTCAGCATTCTGTGTTTTGAGGGATAAATATAAGACACCGAATTTTAATGAGTGGAAAACCCACAAAAAATATATTGCCGGAAAGATCTCACAGTTCTTTACCACGAAAAGCAAAGATTACGATACCTCAATGCTCCATGCCTGGGTACAGTATCAATTACACTTGCAGCTGAAGGATGCCGTTGATTATACCCATAACCTGGGAATTTCGTTGAAAGGAGACCTCCCGATCGGTATTTACAGATACTCTGTGGAAGCATGGACAGAACCAGAGTTATTCGGAATGGATTTTCAGGCAGGTGCACCACCGGATCAGTTTACGGAACTGGGACAGAACTGGGAATTCCCTACCTACAATTGGGAAGCTATGAAAGCAGATGACTACAGATGGTGGAAAAACAGGTTCAAAGCATTGGAGCAATATTTTGATGCCATGAGAATCGACCATATTTTAGGTTTCTTCAGGATATGGAGAATGCCTGTTTCAGCCGTACAAGGAATATTAGGGTACTTTTATCCGGCTGTTCCTATTGTAGCGGATGAATTTAAGGCCTGGCAGATTCCGTTCAATTTTGACAGGTATTGTAAGCCATTTATCAACAACAAGATCTTATGGGATTATTTTGGAGATGAAAGCGGAAAGGCTCTTGAATTGATGAACCGTAATGAAGACGGTACCTATGCTTTTAAAGAAGAGTTTGATACCCAGAGGAAGCTGGTTGATTTCTTTAAGAAAAATCCTATGGCCTGCTGGAAGAAAAACTGATTTCTCTATGTGCCAACGTTTTATTCCTCCCAGAGGAAAGAAATGGGAAAACGGTTTACCATCCGAGATTCAATGTATACAATACAGAATCTTATAAATACCTTCCGGAATCTGAGCAGAAAAATATTTATGATTTGTACCATGACTATTTCTTCAGAAGACAGGATCATTTGTGGTATGAAAAAGCCATGGAGAAACTTCCCGTTATTCTGAATGCTACCAAAATGCTGATCTGTGGAGAAGATCTGGGTATGGTACCTGCGTGTGTTCCTGTTGTCATGGATGAATTGGCCATTATCGCTCTTAAGGTGCAAAGAATGCCTTCTGAAAATATACCGTTCTATAATCCTAAATATGCCAATTATATGAATGTGGTAACCGCTTCTTCCCATGACAGCTCAACATTAAGACAGTGGTGGAAAGAAGATTCCGTTCTTACACAGAGATACTATAACGAACAGCTGATACAGTATGGCAAAGCACCTGAAGACCTGAACCCTCATCTTGCAGAGATTATTATGAAGCAGCATCTGTATAATGAGGCCATGCTTGCTATTTTCCCGATTCAGGAATTTCTGGCAACTGATGCAGAACTTGCCAATAAGGAAATTGATAATGAAAGAATTAATAATCCCGCAGTTTTCCCCCATTACTGGCGCTACAGAATGCATATAAAACTGGAAGACCTGAAAGAAAGAACATCTTTCAATAAAAAAATCGCCCATTGGATAAAAGACAGTGGAAGAGTATAAATTTAACAATTGATTATCAACTAGTTAAAAATATTTTAAAAGAAGTTTGATCTTAGGATTTAACTTCTTTTTTTATTTATATCAAAGAGATAGAATTAAGATATTCTGCTATATATTAACCAATTAACGACTATAGAGATGAAAAAAATATTTTTAGGATTAGCTTTTGGGTTAGGCGTTTTGGCGTCTGCTCAGCAATATCCGAATAATGGTTGGAATGATGACGGTTATTATCAGAATGATGGAGGCTATTACAGCGATGAAGATGACAGAAATTATTTTCCTGACGATTATTACTACAATTATCCTCAGGATTATTATCCAAATGATTATTATCAAAGCTATTATAACGACTACAGAGGAAGTATTATTAATATCGACTGGAACGGATTTTTTATACAGAACAGATTAAGCAGATGGCAGGTAGATCAGATCATGAGATTGAATAACCTGTATGCAAGTTTTTCAGCATGGAATAATTTCTACAGATATAATCCGGACAGATGGTACTATGACAGGTTCTATGCACTGGAAAGAATCCTTGGACCAAGAGTATTTGTAGTTTTCCAGAATAACTACTACAGAGGCTACAGCCCGGTTGTATATTTCCAGAATTACAGAAGAACATATTATGTGCCGAGATATACTGTAATGCCGAGATACAGAAATATCAATGTTAATATTTACAGAGTAGACCGTTCAAGATTCCGCAGAATGGATAACCCTACTTTTAATATTATCAGAAGAGACAGCAGGCCGGACAATGGTTTCAGAAACACAAGAAGTGAGAACTCGGGAGGCTTCCGTGGTAACAATGGAAGTAACAATAATTCAGGATTCAGAAACGATCATAACGGAGGTTTCAGAAACAGCAATGGTGGCGGTTTCAGAGGGAATTCTGATAATGGAGGAAACAGAGGAAATGCAGATGGCGGCTTCAGGAATAATGGAGGTGGTTTCAGAGGAAACAGTGAAGTAAGAAGAGAAGCTCCTAAACGAGAAGATAATGGCGGTTTCAGAGGAAACAGCGGTGGAGGATTCAGACAGAGATCTGAAAATCCTGCTCCAAGACAAGAAAACCGTGGTAATAACGGAGGCGGCTTTAGAGGCAGTTTAGTAAGGAATTAATTTTCATATATTATATTTAAGTGGTGTGAAGGGCAGGTTTTTATAATCTGTCCTTTTTTTGTTGTTCTATTGGTTTATTTTTGTTAAAAATTAACATTATTTATGAATTTGTTAATTTAACTTGTGTTTTAATTCATAATCAAAAAGACATATAACAATTAATTAAATTTTAAAAGATGAAAAAATTAGTTTTAGCAATAGCATTTATCGGAATGGGAAGTTTTGCAATGGCCCAACAAACTACAACCCCACAGGACAGACAGGCAAGAGCTGTTGAAAGGAAGCAGAGAATGGAGCAGAAACAACAGGAACATTTAGACAAGATGCAGAAAGACCTTAACCTTAATGCATCCCAGGTCGCGCAGATAAAGGCACTTCAGGATAAAAGAAAAGCTGAAATGAGAGCTGAGTTTGACAAAAATAAAATTGACAGACAAGCTAAAATGCAGGAAATGCAGGCCAAAAGAGCACAAATGGATGCTGACATGAAAAAAATCCTTACTCCTGATCAATATGATAAATGGCAGGCTGACAGAAAAGCAAAAGCAGAGAAAATGAAAATGGCAATGAAAGAAAGAAGAATGATGAAAAAGCCTATGAATACGGGAACTGCTGATGTAAAATAACAGTTTGTAATTTTAGTTTTTTAATGTGTTAAGGATGGATATATTTCCATCCTTTTTATATTAATTTTCCCTAAAACTTTTGATTTCGGGCTTTTATTCCCTATTTTTGACTATAAATTTAATACTTATGGTTAGCGAAAAAATTGCGAAATTAATTAACGAACAAATTGCCCACGAACAATACGCTGCTCAATATTATCTTTCAATGTCTGCATGGTTTTCAGGAAAAGATCTGGATGGAATTGCCAACTATTTCAGAGTACAGAGCAAAGAAGAATTGATGCATGCAGATAAAATGTTTGATTATTTGAATGATGTAGGTGGGGAAATTATCATCGGGGAAATTCCAAAACCTCCGCATGAGTTCGAAAACGCAACAGATATTTTTGAGAAAGCACTGGCACATGAGAAAATCGTAACTAAAAGTATTTTCAATATTGTAAAAAATGCAAATGAGGAAGGAGATTTTGCAACGACATCATTCCTTCAATGGTTTATCAATGAGCAGGTAGAAGAAGAAGCAAGTGCCTCTCAATATGTAACGAAAATCAAAATGGTGTGTGATAATCCGTCAGCATTATACCTTTTTGACCAGGAATTGTCTCAGAGAGTGTTTACTCCTGATACAACAGCTTAAGATTGGAAAGCATTCAAAATATAAAACCGTTATCTTCTGGGATAGCGGTTTTTTTAAGATGATATAGTTATTTCCTATACGGCTGCCTTTGGATTCTCACAGCGGAAATAAAAACTACTGCTCCCAATACAAAACCTAGAAATAAAGAATTGGCAATGTTTTCAGCGGCCATATAATAGTGGCCATCTGATGTAACGGGAGGATCTAAACAATCAACAATATTGTAAATGACCACTGTAGAAAATAACATGATGATCAGACTTATTAAAAAGGAGTTTAAGTATATTCTCATGGTTGGTTAGTTGTAATCAAAATATAATCAAAGACTATATAATTGTATTCGTCTTTGAATAAAAATAATAAAATCTTTTATATTTTGAAAGGGTTTTACAAAAAAATGTTATAGTAATGTTTTGAAAATGTTCAGATTATAGATAAATGATCTGAGTTTTGAGTACTTTTTTGCCCAGGCGTTCAAGTATATTTTTATAACCTTCTACCTGCGCCTCATCCTTGGCCTTTGGTTCACCGGTCTTGAAATCCACAATAATGTAACCTTCTTCACCTTTCAAGATACGGTCCGGCCTGAATAGGTGGCTTTCTCCTCTTTCAGTGATCATAATGTCTTTTTCATTGATCACTTCCCACTTCTCATCGAAGAATTCTGCATAGGTCCTGACAATTTCCTGCAGCGTAAATTGTATCTCATTTTCCTCCAATGTGATCTGTCCCTCCAGGGCATACCCTTCCAATACCTTGTTGATGTCCTTTTCTGTATTGATCTTTGATAAAAGCTCATGTACAAAAAGTCCGATTCTTACCTTTTCATTCCGTACCTGGTAGTTTTTAGACGGAGTAGCGATTTTGATAGATGTACTCTTTTCATTAATGTTCTTCAGATGCCGGATATTCTGGGTCTTAAAAGAAGAAGTTTTATCCCTGGAATGTTTTTTCAGCATTTCAGGATGTACAGGATATACATCAAATTCGTCAGCCTGCTCCGGATTTTTTGTTTGAAGGAAATCCAGAAGTTCAAGATTGTTAGACGTTTTATTAGGTTTCTGTAGATAGAAAAAAAGCTGTTCAACAGGTCTCGTGGTAGCAACATACTGTAAACAGAGCCTGTCAATCAGATTTTTATAGGAATTTTTTGTGTTGAAAAAAGAATTTCATCATCATAAGCCTCCAGGTTTTTGCTGAACTGGTTGATATTCACAGATTTTAATGTTTCATTTTCATTCGTGTCAAACCAGTTGGAAAATTCGCTGTCGCGGTTTTTGTTCATCATAGGAATAAAAACAATAGGAAATTCCAGCCCTTTAGATTTGTGAATGGTCATGATCTGGATAGCGTCAATGTTTTCCGAGGCTTGAATAGTGTACGACGACGCTTCTTCATCCCAGTATTTCAGAAACTCTTTGGTACTTGCTCCGGCATTTTGTGTAAAATTGAAAAGCATTTCCAGGAAATTCAATAAGAAATCAGTTTCCTTGTTTTCAACAGAAAATTCGTTGATATAATATTCAATAAAATTATAAAGATTAAATCTTGGGAAATTATCCTGTTTAAGCTGAAGTGAATATTTCTCCTGAATGAACTGCAATATTTCCTCATGGCCATCAAGATCCAGAATTTCTTTCATACCTAAGGTAAAATCCGGCATATGAATTTTTCCCAGTGTATTCAGATGATACATCATCATGATCAGGCAAGGCTTATTCTTTGGGTTAAGTTCCCATCTCAGAAATTCAATGACAGCTTTTACAGTATTGGAAAGCTCCAGTGTAAGGCCTTTATCAGAAATCGTTTTAATATTGGTTTCTTCACCCTTATAATTAACTTTTAAGCTTCCCAGCTTTTGAGAATAACTGAAAATATCAAAATTTCCCCGGCAAAGGATCGTAATATCGGAGAACTTAAAACCATTGTCCAGACATTCCTGGATATCTTTTTGCATCCTTGCGGAAGTATCGGTATAAAAGTCTTCATTCGTAAGATTTTCGATCAGGTTGATCTTTACCCGCCCTTCAATCTTTGATTTGGAGCTTTGTTCAGCATCAGCACCGAAGATGTTTTTATGCTCTTCCAGAAGTCCTTCAGAATGGAAACGGTACAATTCATTGTTGAACTGTACAATGTTTCTGGCACTTCTCCAGTTGTCCTTTAAGACAAGAAGGTCTGCTTCTTTCGGTGAGAATTCTTTTGTTGATAATATCCAGCATCAGTTTACTTTCCCCGCCTCGGAAACGATAAATACTCTGCTTGGGATCACCTACCAGTGTGAAAGAAGTATATTCTGTAGAAACACTGTGATCTCTCAGCGGAACGAAATTCTGCCACTGCAGCTCAGAAGTATCCTGAAACTCATCAAAAAAATAATGTTGAAACTGTGAACCTACCTTTTCATAAATAAAAGCAGAAGGCTCATTTTTAAGATTTTCATTGATCAGGATATTAAACTTGGAAAGAAGGACAAGATCATTTTCTTCCTCAATTTTTTGAAGTTCGTCCTGGATATCCTTGTTTACTTTTAAAGGAAGAAGCGCTGATAAAACTTTCTCTTTCTTTTGAGTTTCAATATACATAAGGATAAGTTTCATCCTGTTTTCCAGAAGCTGATCAAGGATTTCAAAAATTTCAGATTCCTTATGCTTTGACTTTGAAGATGCTCCTTTCCTGTAATTGTTAATAACAGATTCCTCCAAAGTAGTCGGAAAAGGGAAGCCGGGTCTTTTCTGCTGATAAAAATCGATCACTTTAGTAAAGAAACCTCCGATTCCGTTTTTGCCCTGGGCAAAATCTTCAATATCTATATTTCTTGATTTGAATAGCTCAATAGAAGCAGCAGCCAGTTCCGCAGACTGCTTTTTATTCTGCACGATCTCTTTACGGAGTGCATTCTTTATATTTTCATAATTGGCATCATCAAAACTTTTATTGCTTTTCAGATGTTCGTAATGAATATCCTTTACAAATTCCTTTGCAGAATCATACAGGTTTTTATTCAGATTAATTCTTTCATTATTTTCAAGACTGTAGTCTACATAATCCATGAAAGAATTGGAGATGGTTTCATTCTCTCCGATCTGGTCCAGCATTTTATCAACTGCTTCTATCAGAAACGGTTCTGCTTCAATTTCAAGATTAAAATTCTTAGCCAGTCCCAGCTCATAGGAAAAGCTTCTTACCAGTCTTGAATTAAAACGGTCAATCGTTCCGATATTCAATGTGGAATAATTGTGGAGAACGTAATCCAGTAATTTCTTGGAACGCTGGTGAAGATCATCAATGGTAATTTTCAAACCCTGTTCTTCAAATGCTTTCTGGATATTTTTCAGGTCTGCATTCTCTGCATAATCTTTGGCTGAAAAATTGCCCAGCCACGATAAAATTCTCTCCTTCATTTCGTTGGCTGCTTTATTGGTAAAAGTCAGTGCGAGAATATTCCTGATCGACTGCTGCTGATTAGGATACCGGAGACAGATCATCAGAAGTCTTTGTACCAGAGCATATGTTTTCCCTGATCCGGCAGAAGCATTGATGACTGTATAAGAATTTTGCATTGTTGAAAGAGAATTGAGACTGCAAGTTAGCTAAAATTTAAAAGAAACTTTAACAATTTAATCAGCCTATTTAACAGTTTACAGAGTAAAAATCAAAAAGAAATATTAAAACGCGTTAACTGTGGTTAAACTTATGGTATAAATTAAAAATAATTTTAGCTTTGCTTTATAAAAAACAGCCCGTGAAACTCAAACTATTCTTTTTTCTATCCTTTATTCTCTTTATTCATACCCATGCCCAAAGCTATATCTTTGGTAAGATCACTTCAGAAAGCGGCACAGAAATGCAGGATGTGAATGTAATTAATATCAGAACAAATGAGATTGTAGTTTCAAACCGGGACGGGCACTTTATGATTTCCGGAAAGCAGGGCGATGAATTGCGCTTTATAAAAGCGGGTTATGAACGTATTACCAAAATAATTTCCCAGGAAAACACACAATCTCCAATGAATATAAGTATGGTTCGCCAGACTATCCAGATTCCTGAAGTTGCGGTGAAGCAAGGACTGACCGGAAACCTGAAGATTGATTCAAAACTTTATAATAAACCTAAAAAGGTGGAAAAACTGCTCAAAGATATGGATCGGTATATTGCTCAGAAATCAGATCCCAGAATACTGGCAGCAAAACCTGGGGAATTTGTACAGCCGAAAGGGCAGGGATTTTCTATTGGAAAAGTTAAAGATAAATGGGACGATGTAGATTTAATGAAATACATAAGAACAAGTCTGGGAGATGATTATTTTACCAATCTTAAAATAGAGAAGCCTCTGATAGATCATTTTATTTATTATGTTTTTGCAGGTGGTTTTGAAAGAAAAAAATACTGAAATACGGATTTTGCAGTGATGCGGATCTGAACAGGTTTCAGCGTTTTGTCCTGACAAGAATTTCATCTTATCGTGCTCCGCAAACTCAAAGATAAATGGACGTAAAATATATCAGCAGAGCTTTTTTTCTTGTGCTTTTTTGTATCACTTCTGGATTGTGGGGACAGCAGAAAGTATCAGGAAAGGTAATCACAGGGGATGAAATGGATTTAACTCCTGTGCTCATTGTTAATATTTCAGCCGGCAAAAGCATATTGAGCAATATGTCCGGAACATTTGAAATCGAAGCCAAGGAAAATGATGAAATAAGATTTGTAAAAGAAGGATATTATCGGGTTGATAAGAAGATTACCAAAGAAGATATCAGCTCTCCGTTCAATATCATTCTGAAAAAATAGAGATTCAGATCCCCGAAGTGAAAATTCAGTACAGACCTACCGGAAATCTTGCAAAAGATAATCAGCATTTGAATGAATCCAGAAAACTTCAGGCATTAAAATCAGACATGGAAGAATATATGAAAAGTCCGCTTAATCAGCCTTTACCTAGCAATGCCATATCTAAAACTTTTACCGGACATGATTTCAATGCAGGACAGGTCAATCTGTTTGGTGTCTTTAATGCTGTAAAGAAATTGGCAAAGCCTAAGGTCACCAAAGCGGATTATAATGAAACTCAGGATTTTCTTAAAAGAGTAAGGAATGAAGTGAATCTAGGCTTCCTGAAGAAATATGGAATGGATGAAGAGCAGATTGATGCATTTCTTCTGTATGCAGATAAAAACCGCTCATTGGCAAAAAGATACCGGAAGGATTTTAGTATTGATGTTATTGAATATGAGCTTAAAATAGCCTTCGGGGAATACAGTAAAATGAATAAATTAGAAGGAGGTAAAGAATAATTCTTATTAAAATTAAAAATTGAGTTATAGTACTGAAAATATGGAAGCATTTGGAAAACGGAAAATTTCTCTTTTCCTGATGCTTCTGTGCAGTATTTTTATTTTTTCCCAACAGACCGTCACAGGACGGATAGTGGATGATAACGGAGAAAACCTTAGCAAAGTAATTGTTATCAACATGTCTACTGATAAAAAAGTATATTCTGATACAGAAGGCATATTTTCTATTGATGCCAATCCTGATGATGAATTAAGATTTGTAAAGGAAGATTTCAACAGAACTTCAAGAAGAGTTCTTACCAACGGGACCAATTTACCATTGTTTATTACTCTTTATCAGATTCCGAAAGATGTGGGAGAAGTGAAGATTGTTAAAAAACTCACCGGAGATCTGGAAGCAGATTCCCGCATTGTGGCGAAAGCAGACAAAGGAGAGCAGGTAAGAGATGCTGTCGGCCTTCCGCAGCCGGTGGGGAAAATGAGGGAAAAACCGGCTGAGGTAAAAAGCGTTCTTCTGCCGATACTTTTAGGAAACCTGAATGTACAGGGAGTATATGACCTGATCAGTGGTAAAGCAAGGAGGCAGAAAAGACAGTATAGATATGATGATCTTCAGGAGCATATTGCCTGGGTACGGGACAGAATAGACGATGACTATTTTATCAAAGCAGGAGTTCCCGGTGACAGGATTTCAGAGTTTATTCAGTTTTCATTTTTGGCTAAACCTCAGGTACGGACCTATGTAAAAGCAAGAAATCTTTCCGGCGTAATGCTGAGACTGGAAGAAACAGTACCTCTTTTTCTGGAGAGACTGAAGCAGAATCAAAAGTAATTGAGATGTTAATAAAATCTTAAAATATTGGAATAGAAATTGATACAGTCATACTGTAACCAACTAAATTCACAAATTTTATGAATAAAAATATTCTTGCCGTAGCTATTGCAGCGCTTGGTTTTGTCATTGGCCTCGGTTTTTTAGGAAATGCCATTAAGAACAGAAATAAATCCGAAAACACAATTTCTGTAACAGGTTTAGGAACAAAACAATTTACTTCAGATCTCATTACTTGGTCAGGGAGTTTTTCCAAGAATAATGTAGATCTGAAATCTGCTTATGATGAACTGGCAACAGACAGAAAGGTTATCAATGATTATCTGCTTTCGAAAGGGATACCGCAAAAAGAGATCGTATTTTCTTCCGTAGATATTCAAAAACAGTTCAGAAGCTATAATGATTCAAACGGAAATTATGTACAGGGAGAATTCTCCGGCTATAACCTTACCCAAAAAGTTTCTATCGAAAGTAAAGAAGTTGGTAAAATAGAAAACTTATCCAGAAATATTACCGAAATCATCAACCGTGGGATTGAATTCACATCTTCTTCTCCGGCTTATTTCTATACCAAACTGGCAACTGTAAAACAGGAAATGATCGCCAGTGCAACTAAGGATGCAAAAGAACGTGCTGAAAAAATCGCAGAAAATTCCGGGAGCAGCCTGGGAAATCTGAAGAAAGCAACCATGGGAGTGATCCAGATTACAGCACCTAACTCCAATGAAGATTATTCTTACGGAGGAACTTTCAATACTTCATCCAAAGAAAAAGAAGCCAGTATTACAATAAAACTGGAATACGAAGTAAATTAACAGCAAAGTTATCTATTGAATTTTATACAACCGCAAAAGTCACAAAAGCATTCCTTTTAAAACAAGGTTAAAATGATAGGCCCCATAAGATGAAAATCAAAGATTTTCACAAAACTTTGGGGTACTCATTATGCATAAATTTTTGCTCTAAAAAACTTAAGTGTTTAAAACTTTTTATGCCTTTTGTGGTTAAAAAACATAAAGAAAAACGCCGGAAAAACAATTCCGGCGTTATATTTAAGCATAAATAATTTTATGAATTTCTTTTTTAGCGTCCTCTATATTTTCAGGTGTGTAGCTAGCAAGCAGCCATAAGTTCAAAGATTTTTTTCCTTCACCATAACTAGGCTGTATATGAGTGGTATCTATCAGGCTGAAATTATTTCTCTGATAAAAAGAATATCGTCTTGAGGCGTCTTCACTTAACTCTGGAGGTTCAATTTCCAGGATAATGCTTGGATAATTTTCTGATAAGTGATTCATTATATGAGAACCCAGCTTTTTACTTCTGAATGCTTCAAAAACTTCAAAATGTTCCACAAAAGCAAAAGAACTCAATTCCCAAAGGATGAGGTATCCAACAGCTTCCGATTCATGAATCACAGACATGAATTTTACATATGGATTTGAAAACAAGCCCATAAACTGTTCCTTATCTCTTTGTTCATCTACAGGAAAAGTGGCTGTGTAAGAAGCATAGATTTCCTGAACTCTTGGATCTTCAGCAGAAGTAATCGGTAAAAATTCCATAATTTATAAATCAAAGACACTGGGTCTTCTGGTGATGAAAATATCTTTAATCCAAAGGGTGAATGCCAATCCCAGATAAATCAGAAAGAAAAAACCGGCGGTAGCAAAAGTAGAGTAGATGAAGAAAACCCTCAGTTTAGAAACAGGAATTCCCAGCTTGGCCCCCATTCTTGTCAGTACACCGAACCATTCTCTTTCCATTTTATGACGGATATTACTCAGCATTTTCAGATTGTTATTTAAAAGTTTAAATCTAATACTGCAAGGTAAGAAATTTTTCTGACAAAGATTTTGATGAAAAAACTGTCCAGCTAAGGTTATTCTTTTAAAAGTTTAAATCCGATACTGCAGGCCAGACAGTTTTTGGATTCACAATAGGTTTTGTGATGATAAATCAGACTTTGACTTTCCAAGGCATTGGTTATATTTAATCCAAGCTTTTTCCACCCTGTAATAATAATATTTTTCTCAGCAGAAATAGTTCTGTACAGTTCAGTGATTTCATCCGCAGTTTCTTCATGATGATATTTATGATAAGTATACTTTAAAGGGAGTACAGTGTTCAGAATAAGAAGATCAACAAAATCTTTACTCAATGTTTTAGACTGCACTTTGGCAATACTTCCGAAATTGAAATGAAAATCCCAGTATTCTGAAGCTTTTACAGATTTGAAAACAGCATATAGCTGATCTGTATTCTTAGCTTCCATAATCTTTGAAAATAAATTCTGATGTGTATACAGATCTGCTAATTGTGACAAACGGATTGTAGGGAAATTGGGAGGTCTTAATCTTAAAAATTTCGGATGAAATTTTAAATCAGAGATAGAAAACTTGGCTTTAATAAAATTAAATTCTCTTTTCCATATTTTCATCTGACCATCCTGAGGATCCTCAAGCCACCCGGAAATTCCGAATAACAAGGCTTCAAGCTGAAGCGGGTTCTGACGGATTTTATTAATAATACTGTAATCGATACTTTCTGCCATTTGCCGGAAAATATGAGCATTTACTTTTAAGCCAAATGAATAGGCAAAGCTGTGGAATAAAACAGCCTCAAAATTATTTTTGTATTGCTCTAAGCTTTGCTCAAGCTCAGAGGATTTCTCATCCAGCTTTTGCAGAATATTCTCTTCATGAAAGTTGACCGGGATTTTTTCGGATCAAAGATTTTTTCACAGGGAATAAATTCATCTCCGTTAATAAGTTTTTCATACTTCCACAGGATATTTTCATCAATATAATTTTTAAGTTCCAAAGTGGGAATATGCTTTCCGGTATGTTCATGAATTTCCATGTCGTGCTGAAAAACAACATGAAGAATGACATTCTGATAATTGGGGTCCTGTGAATGATTGTGAAAAATCCAGTCTGAGGAACGGACATGCAGTTCTGTATTTCCTGCGAGAAGTAATCCGTTGATCCTGATTTGGGCATCAAGAAAATCAGGGCCGGCATTTTTATTCCATTTTCCGGAATGGATAATCTCAACGGAATTTCCTTCAATATCCTTGAAGTCAAAATTTTTGAAAACCTTATAGTTCCAAAGATATTGAAGTAGTTTTTCCGTCATAAGTGTGACGTAAATATAATAGAAATATTATACTTTCGTCAGCTCCTTATTAAAATTTTCGATGGTTGTTCTATACATTTTCTCATAGATAGGAAGAATGTTTTTCAAATCGAATTTTATCGCCTGATCTTTCGCATTTTGCTTCATTTTGGCTAAAAGCTCATCATTGCTCAACAGCTTGATGGTGTAATTGCTCATGGCTTCCACATTTCCGATTTCAGCCAGATATCCCGTTTCTCCCTGAATGTTCACTTCAGGAATTCCTCCAGCGTTAGAGCTGATTACCGGAGTATAAGCTGCCATGGCTTCCAACGCTGCAAGACCGAAGCTTTCCTGCTCGGAAGGAAGTAAAAATACATCTGAAAGTTGTAGGATTTTATAAAGATCATTTACTTTTCCTAAAAGACGGATTTTGGAAATAAGCTCCGGGTTTTCCTCCAGGAACTGATTGACCTTTTCCATATCAGGCCCTTCACCAATAATGATTAGTTTGGATTTTACCTTTTTCTCCACATTTTTAAAGATCTGAAGTACTTCGTCCACACGCTTTACAGGACGGAGGTTAGATACATGGATCAGAATTTTTTCATCAGGATTGGCAAACTGTGTCCTCTGGCATTCAGTACAGTCATCAAATTCAGAATTGTCAATAAAATTGGTAATCACCTGAATTTCTTTTTTGATATTAAAAAACTGAAGAGTATCTTTTTTCAGGCTTTCAGAAACTGAAGTAATCGCATCAGACTGATTGATCGAAAATTCTACAGCATGCTTATAACTTGGGTGCTGGCCTACAAGAGTTATATCTGTTCCGTGCAAGGTCGTTACCAAAGGAATGTCATTATTGTCTTCCTTAAGCATTTGTTTTGCCGTAAATGCGGCATATGCGTAAGGAATAGCATAATGTGCGTGCAGAAGATCCAGTTTATAAAGATTGACAACCCTGTAGATCATCGAACTCAGCGCAATATCATAAGGCTGATACTGGAAAAGCGGATAGGTCTGAACATTTACCCTGTGAAAGAAAATATTCGGGTTGGTGATGTCTAATCTTGCAGGAAGTGCAGAACTGATGAAATGTACTTCATATCCTTTATTGGCAAGGGACATTCCTAATTCTGTTGCTACAATTCCGCTTCCTCCATATGTCGGATAGCAAAGTATGCCTATTTTCATTAGATTATTGTTGTTTGATATTGTATTATTTGGTGTTTGCGGAAGTTGCTGCATTAAGCTCTATGCCTATACCCGGTTTTAACCGGTCATTAACCAGTACCGGAAGTTTTCCCCATATTTTTGTTTTCCCATTTAAAGCATCGGCAGTTGCATTCATAGAATCATCATTGTTTTCATAAGAGACAAGAACTGTTGAAACTTTTGAAATATCAATATCCTTCAATGCATAAGCGCTTCCGAAAACATTCAGAATTACATTTTGGTTTTGAGTAAGATCAGAAAGTACTTTCTTAGATTCTGATGAAATTTTATAAGGCTTATAAGCTGTTGAATTATCTTTATGGAAACCTACGATTACTGTAGAACCCGCTGGAATAGTATTAATCTCTCCAGCTTTTTTGATAATCACATTATTCCCTAACCTGTTGGCAAAAGTCTGGTAAGGAGCTTCTTCCAGAGGAACGTAATATATTTGTTTCCCGGTAAGAGGCAGTAATTTCTTTTCATCCTTTAATAAAGTCAAAGCATTGGAATAAAGGTTCTGTACCAATTGGGTATGAGAATTATTATTAAGATCTGCATTGATGTTTTCCGGATTTTTAGGGGTATATTGAGTCAGACCAAGGAAATACTTGGTCAGTAAGATCTTTTTCACACTTTCCTCTACTCTGGATTGAGGTATCTCACCTTTATCTATAGCTTTCTGAATTAATTTTTTGCCTTCGGAGACCCCTTGTGAGAAAAGCATGATGTCATTTCCTGCTTTAAAGGCCATAGCATCCAGTTCGCCTGGTTTATATTTGTTGGCTACAGCGCCCATATTTAATGCATCTGTAATGATTAAGCCTTTATAGCCCAGCTTATCTTTAAGTAAACCGGTAATAATATTTTTGGAAACAGAAGCCGGAATCCCTTTTCCTGATTCTAAATTCGGAACGTATAAATGAGCAACCATTACACCGCCAATTCCTTTGTCCATCAAAGCTTTGAATGGTGCCAGCTCTACTGTATTAAGTCTGTCAATGTTATGGGAAACTACAGGAAGATCAAGATGGGAATCTGTGCTGGTGTCCCCATGGCCCGGGAAATGTTTGATAGCAGCTAATATATTGTTATCCTGAAGACCGTTGGAATAGGATAGAGCAGAGCTGATTACATTGCTCACTTCAGATCCGAAACTCCTGTTACCGATAATCGGATTATCAGGGTTGGTATTGACATCTACTACAGGAGCAAAATCCCAGTTGATTCCCATCCTGTGACAATCTTCAGCAATTTTTGCAGCCATCTGATAGACAAGATTTTTATCCTGGATGGCACCTAACGTCATTGCCCATGGAAATTTGTGAGCCGTTGCAATTCTCTGATACAATCCCCATTCCGCATCCATACCAATCATCAGAGGAACTTTAGATTTTTGCTGGAATTCATTCACCAGACCGATTTCCCTTGCGGCATCATCCTGCATTAAAATCAGGCCTCCTATTTTATCATTTGTAACAATATTTCTTACCTGGCTGATATAGTCTTCTCCTTTATTGGTATACAGTGCAACAATAAAAAGCTGTCCAAGTTTTTCATCCTGAGAAAGATTTTTGTAAGTTTTATCAACCCATTGCTGAGCCTTTTTCAAATCTTCCTTGGATGCATTTTTAGGCTGATACTGCGCCTTAACTTTAGGACTTATCAATGCAACAATAAAGAGTGAAGTATATATTAATTTCTTCATGACTTTTTTGAATAAGAACAAAAATACAATTAAAAAAATGATGAAAACAAAGTTTTCGAAATTTTTGGTATATGATTTGAATACGCAATATAAATAATTTACTAAACTTTAATAGAAATGAAAAAAATACTTCTCTTCTTATTCCTGGGCGCTGTAGGTTTTACAGCTTATAGCTGTGATAATAGTGATGACACTGTAGTACAGGGAACAGATTATGATACAATAAGCCAGTCATTTGATATTAGCCCAACTTTTACCAGAGTTAACGACAACCTTTATAGATGGAGTGATGACTTTAACAAGCCATTAGTACAATCTGATATGGTGCTTATTTATATGCAGATTGGAACTGACGGAGATGCTCCTGTCTGGAAGCTTCTGCCATATACTTATTATGTAGGGAATGCAACTAATGATGCCGTAGACTATATTTATGAATTCAGTAAGTATGCAGCTACGATTAATATTAATTCTACCAGTACTTTCAGTTTGACAGCTAATCCATCGTATTATCAGAACAAAAAATTTAGAGTCCTGATTCTACCTGCAAACAGTACAGGAACAGGTGGTGCAAAAATGGCTAAAGGCGCTCCTGTAGATTATAACGATTATAAGAGTGTAATCAAATATTACAATATTGACGAGTCTAAAATCAAGGCTAAATAATTCAGAATATCTTTTCAGTTTTTTATAATTAAAAAAGTCCCGGGAGAAATATCTTCCGGGGCTTTTGATTTTTAGTTTCTAAAACCGCCGCTTTAATATAATAAGCAGCGTCGTATGGTTTTTGTATTATTTTTACATTTCTTATGTCTAGCCAAAATGCGCTTTGTGGAACATGGGTAGCTGGAACTATTGATGATTGTTCTGGTAAATAGTAAATTTTAAGACTATTCTTAGGCTCAGTTGTAGAGAAATAAAAAGTATAAGTTTTATCTTCATTAGTCCACTGAGTAGTTTTCTCAGTTTTTTGTTTTTTATAATAGTTGGCAGAAGCGAATCCATTTCCAACATTTGGTCTTGTGGCACAAGGGTCATCTCCTGGTATTTGCGGTGAATCTGCTAATTCCAATGCTAAAGTTGGAGCTGCTTCACTTTTATCAATATTAAATAGGTCGTCATCTAATCTGTTTTCTCGATTGTTGTTTTTAGTAGTATATATATAATCCTCTACATTAGTAGTTACAATAATCTCATAAGTTTTATTTGGCTCAAAATATTGCTCTATTGAAATTGCATTTGATATTGGGTCATTTACTAGTACTGATTCACCTCTAGAAATTATTGTCTTCCCTCGATTTTCAGCTTTAAGCATGACACCATGCCAATAATAACTAGTATTATAAGATGGTCTTCGGCGTGGCTTCCCATACCCTCTTATTTGGTAGCCATTTTGTTCTATTGGGTTTGGTCCGTAACATTTTGTTGAAGTAAAATAACTCCCTTGTGGACTTATTAAATCTGTAAAAGAGCATCCCCCATTTTCGTTTATGACACCAGTAGTAAAAGATAAATCCATTATAACTGATTCGGTAGCATTCTTAGCTAACATATTTTTAGACATCAATGAAAATTCAGTAGTGTTTTTTGGAATTGAATTTTCATCCTGAGAATAAATTAAATCATTGCTATTTGCACAAGCAATGAAAAATAGTGAAGAAATAATGAATAATGTTTTTTTCATAGTTGAATAATTTTCTGTGCAAAGATAATTTAACTTTATAAAAAAAACACTAATTTGTGAATTATCAAATAATTAAAATGTTTTTATTAATTTCCATAATTAAAAAGCCCCAAAAAATATATATTTTTTGGGGCTTTTTAATATTTACTTTATAAAATTAGTTATCATTGTCATCCAGAAGATGTCCAAAGAAGTCTTTTTTGTCTGCAGATATCCTTTGCTTATTTCGTTGGCAGGAATCTGTAGCGGTACTCTTGAATTAAGGTGAATATTGCTGTCAACCACATACTTTACCTTTTCAGGGTTATTGGTCAAAAGATTGATGTCTTTTACATCCAGCAGATTAAGAATTTCAATGGCTACGCCAAAGTTTCTGTCGTCTGCAGGAAGACCCAGCTGAAGATTGGCCTGTACGGTATCCAATCCTTTTTCCTGTAGTGAGTAAGCTTTCAGTTTGTTGATGATCCCGATGTTTCTGCCTTCCTGACGAAGGTAGATGATAATTCCACCGTTTTCATGGATGTATTTCATTGCAGCATCCAATTGCTGGCCGCATTCACATTTTTTTGAATGGAAAACTTCTCCGGTAATACATTCTGAGTGGAAACGAACATTGACAGGCTTTGAGAAATCTGTGTTTTCTGCAACAATGGCCATATGAGGCATCCAGTCATTTTCGTTTTCGGAGAAAGCTATCATTCGGAAAGTACCGTGCTCTGTAGGAACATTGGCTTCCGCCTGAATTTTAATCATTGATAGTTCAATTAGTTTTTAACTTCCTGGCAAAGTATCTTCAATAACAGAAACATTGGTTTTTAAACGAACGAGATATCTGTTAAGAACTTCATCTTCATCTCTGTCAAGATTCTGCCTTAGCTTCTGTATTTTTTTGTATGATTTTTCGAAGCTTTTCAAGGCTCTGCTCTTTCCTGCAGAATTGCTGGCATCAATAGCATATAAATAATTCTGAAGGCTGTATTTCATGCTTGTAATCTCATCATTTAATCCGTTGTTTTTAAACTTGGGAAAAGTGGAGATCATATTTGAAATTTCAGAAGCATTTACATTCTGTTTTATATTGATATTGAAATTCTTCTTTGAGCCTCTATCGGAATCAGAACCTTTTGCATCGCTATAAAAATTACTTGACAACGGAGAAAGATTAAGTTTTTCCGTTGCACAGGAAGATGTTAATATGATAAGTACTCCAAAGAAAAATAGTCGTTTCATTTTTGTTGCCCTTTTTGATAAAGGATTGGGTTAAGACTTTCATCATTGTACATTTTCATTTGTTTGTACACTTTCATCTTAACGTTACCGTTTTCAATATCAGCAAGCAACTGATCTATAGAAGTTGATAAATCCTCTTTCTGAGTAAGCAGAACATCCAGTTTAGCCTGGCAGCTGTTTCTGTGTTCTTCAGAAGCGGATTCTCTGTTAGCTTCTAACGACATATGATAAACCTTTAATGCAAGAATGGAGAGCCTGTCTACTGCCCAAGCGGGAGTTTCCGTATTTATTTTTGCTTCCGGTTTAGGAGTTATATTTTCAAACTTATTAAGGAACCAGCCATCAATATATTCTACCAGATCAGTTCTTTTCTGATTGGAGGCGTCTATCGTTCTCTTGAGTTGAAGAGCTTCAGCCGGATCAATATTTTCATCTCTAATTATATCTTCCAAATGCCATTGAACGGTATCAATCCAGTTCTTTGCATACAAAATCCGTTCCAAACTATCTTTTTCGAACGGGTTATTAATTAGAGTGTTAACGTCATCAGACACGTGATAGTCTTCAATGGCTTGATTGAAGACTTTCCATGCAGTCTCAGTAAATTTCATTAATTCTAAGGAATTTAGTTGCTTGAAGAATTGTTATTGTTGGAAGCCGATTTATTTTCAGAACCTGGTTTGTCTTCTTCTTTTACTGCATCTTTAAATTCCTTGATTCCTGAACCTACTCCTCTCATTAATTCCGGAATTTTCTTTCCTCCAAAAAGCAATACTAAAATGATTGCAACGATAAGGATATGCTGCCAAGATAAGGCAAGTATTGTTAATGTATTCATCTCTTAAAATTTCTACAAAGGTACACTTTTTTTAATATGAAATCCAACCTAACGGATCAACCGGTGTACTTCCGTTCCATACTTGGAAATCAAGGGTATAGGCGCCATCAAAATCCTGAGCTATTGTCCCTACAGGAGTTCCTGAAGAAACCTGCTGTCCTTTTGAAACACTTACATTTCCTAAGTTGGAATAAATAGTAAAATAGCTGCCGTGTTTGATAATAACAGTCTTTGTTCCGTCATTGTTAGCCAATACCGAAGATACTGATCCCGGGAACACTGATTTTGCACGTGTACCTGACGGGACGGAAATTTTAATCCCGTTATTTTCTTCTGTAATATTTTTGAAAACCGGGTGCGGCTGTCTTCCGAAACGGTGGGTGATCTGTCCGGCTCTGTCTGCAGGATAACCAAGTCTTCCCCTGTTGTCTGCAAAACTGCTTCCCGTTGCAGTAGAAACTCCGTAGCTTGTCATAGCTTTTGTTTCAGCTGCCTTTTTCTCGTCTTCTTTTCTCTTGGTAAGTGCTGCTTCTGCTGCTCTTGCTGCTGCCAGTTTATCTGCTGCTTCCTTAGCTCTTGCATTAGCTTCATCCGAAGCTTTTTAGCAGCTACTCTTCTTGCTTCATCTCTTGCATTGGCTTCTGCTTTTGCAGCTTCTTCATTACGTTTTCTTTCTTCTTCTGCTCTTTTTGCGGCAAGATCTGCAGCTCTTTTGGCTTCTGCTTCTGCTAGTCTTCTTTCTCTTTCCAGAGCTTCTGCTCTTGCTTTAGCCTCTGCTTCAATTCTTGCTTTCTCCCTTTCAGCAGCCAGCTTTGCCAGACGTATCTTTTCTGCTTCTGCTTTCTTTCTGGCTTCTTCTTCTGCTTTAGCGATTCTTATTTCTTCAGCAATAATAGCCCTGATCTGTCCCTCCAATGCTTTAGACTGAACCTGTTTTTGCTTAAGTTCTGCAGTCAGCTTGGATTCGTTTTTCTTGAATTCGGCTACTAACTGTTCTTTTTGGGCTCTTTCAGCATTGATGGTCGCCAGATCTTTCTGTTGGTTGATCAAAAGGGATTCCTTCGCTTTTACAGAATTTTGTTTTTGTGCGATGGTCTTTTTGATGAGATTGGCCGCATCTGTGATTTCAGCTGCTTTTTTATCCTGGTAATCTGAGTATTGTTTCAGGTACTGAACTCTTCGTATCGCTTCTCCTAAATTTTTAGCAGAAAGAATAAAAGTTACTTTGTTCTGTACTCCTTTATTTTTATAAGCATTTACCAAAACTTCAGCGTAATTTTTTCTCAAAACGGCCAGTTCTTTATTCTGACGGTTGATTTCCAGCTGGCGTAAATAGATATCATCCTCAATGAATCTTTTTTCTTTCTGCGTGTTATTATACACCTTTTCTCTTAAAACCAATTTTTGGTTGACACTGGAAAGGTAAGCTACGGAAAGTTTAGATTCACTTCTGGTTTTGGCTAAATCGGTATTTATTTGTGCAATTTGTTTTTTAAGTTCGGCATTCTGCTTCTGCAGCTGTTCTTTGGTCTGCTGTCCATGATGCAGTCCGAACATCAAAACACCTATTAAAAAGCTAAATTTTTTAATCATTTAATCTCAATTTTCTTATAACTGGATGGTACAGAATAAGGTGTTTCCATCCTCGAAAAGTCAAATTTCGTATTTTCCAGTAAAATCTGACTAGATTTTGAGCCTTTTATAATTATTTTAACATTTTTCGGAAGGCGGATTCCTTCATATTCATTCCAGTCACTATAAGAAATTTCCAGCTCGTCAGAGGACAGAATATCTTTTAAATTTACACTTAATAAATCGTAATTGGTATCATACTGAAGAGCTACTTTATACTCTCTGTTTTTTTCATCCGTTACAATTTTCTGATTGGTATTGGAAACCATTTTAAAACCCTGTGCATTTTGGGTGAGGTCAAACTGTCTGTCGTTGATCTTTACAAAAGTTCTTCCCAGTAAGATTTTTTCCAATGATTTGTAGTCAATGAAATTGACATTCAGTAAATTATTGAGATAATCAAAATCGGAATCTATATAAGTTTTATTGATTTTATCCTGTCCTTTTATTCCTTCTGGAGTGGCAATGCCTCTTGCAGCATTGATAAACAAAGCTCTAAGATTCATCCATACCTTTTTATCCTTTTCAATATAGACGGTTGCATCCAGCGTCGGAACATAGCTTCCCGTTTCTACCTTTACTTTGCTGTCTATTTTGATTTGTTCAAATTTTGGCGGAATCAATACATGCTCATAAAAAGTGAGCTTATCTCTCACCGGTTCATTGGCATCTTTTGGATTTCCACTATCTTTATCTTTTGCAGCATTAATGCTGTCCCGTGTACGATCTGTATCATTTTGAGCAGCAGTACGGGTCTTACAGGATGATAAGGCAAGAAGCAATAAAAGAAAAGGGATCCAGTTTTTCATGTATTTATCTTTAATTAAAAAATACGTTGCAATATTAACGCCAAACCACACAAAATCTTTTGTGTGGCTTGATGATAAACTGTTTAAGTTAAATATTTTTGATTCTTATTTAGATAAAAAATCTAAAACGGAATAATCACCTAATGAAATTTCTCTGGCAACTCCGAAATACTGTGCAGAGTTACCGATCATAGAGTTGGATAGGTTTCCATGATTGATTCTTGTGTTTTCCTGAATCAGGGAGTTTTCAATATTGGAATTGACAACGGTAGTGTTGTTTCCTAAAGAAACACCAGGTCCCACTTTTGAATTGGAGATTTTTACATTTTCTCCAATAAAGCAAGGCTGAATGATCAAAGAATTTTCAATCACAGCAGAAGCAGGATAATGAGTCATTGCTTCTCTTTCATATTCAAGGATTTTGCTGTTGGTTTCTACTGTAGCATTTTTGTTACCGCAATCCATCCAGTCGTTTACTTTTCCAAGGGTAAACTTAGCGCCTTTGGATCTGAGGTTTTCAAGAGCGGTTGTTAACTGATATTCGCCTCCGTTTTTAATATCATTATCCATGATATAATTGATCTCATCCATCAGTTTTTCAGCACTGTTGAAATAATAAATACCGATGATGGCAAGATCTGAAACAAAAGTCTGGGGCTTTTCAACAAAGTCGGTAATGAAACCGTAATTATCCAGTTTTACTACTCCGAAAGCAGATGGATCTTCAACACTTTTCACCCAGATTACACCGTCAGAATTTTTGTCCAGCTGGAAATCTGCACGGAAAAGCGTATCTGCAAAAGCAATAACGACATCTCCCTGCATAGACTGCTCAGCACATTTGATGGCGTGAGCGGTTCCAAGAGGATCATTCTGATAATAAATACTACCCTTTGCTCCCAGCTTTTCAGCAATCTGAATAAGGGATCTTTCGATCTCAGAGCCAAAATCTCCGATGATAAAAGCTACCTCTTCAATGTTTTCTCCTGCAACTTTGGCAATATCTTCCACCAATCTCTGTACGATAGGTTTTCCTGCAATAGGAATAAGAGGTTTTGGAACTGTCAGGGTATGTGGACGTAATCTGGAACCACGTCCAGCCATAGGGACAATAATTTTCATAAATTATATGTATAAAAGATGTTTTATTAGTTGTTTTATATTAAGGCTAAAGATAATCATTAAAACATTTGATGTGGTATAATTTATATCTTTTTAAATATTTGTTTAAATTAACAATAGGTTTGTTTACAAGCAAAATAAAGACCAAAGTTTAATTCTTCCTGATTCTTGATAAAATAAGGTTTTTCTCAGAATAAATCAAAATTCCGGTAAAGATCAGAAACAGCAGATTACTTGTCAGAATATTATAGTTGAGATACTTTACAATGATAAAGCTAAAAATTCCAAGCAGTATCAGAAAGAAAGACATTTTTTTCATTCTGTAAGGAATAGGGTAGTACTTCTGGCCCAGCAGATAAGAAACAATCATCATAATAACATAAGCTCCGAAAGTAGCCCATGCAGAACCGATCATGCTGTGATAGTAATTCAGCGCTATCAGGTTGAGAGCAATATTAATTCCTGCCCCAAGCCATGAAATAACAGTTCCCATACTGGTTCTGTCCGTTACTTTATACCAGGTTGAAAAGTTATAATATATTCCGAAGCAAAGGTTGGCAATGACGATAATCGGGATGATATCTATAGCGATCCAGTAGGATTTATTAGGAATAAAGACGGCTTTCAGCCAGGATATATTGGCAATGATCCCTAAAGCAACGGCACATGCAAAAAAAGCAAAATATTCAGCTACATTGGCATAAGTCTTTTTAGCATCGCCTTTATCCATCTGTTTAAAAAAGAAGGGCTCAATTCCCATTCGGTAAGCGGTAACAAATAATGTCATCAGTACAGCCAGCTTATAGCAGCCGCCGTAAGCCCCTGCTTCTTCATCTGAAATATGATTCCTCTGAATAGATTTGTCAAAATTTTCATTCACCATAAAGGCAAGACCTGCCAGCATAAGAGGGAAGGAGTATTTGATCATTCGCCCGAATAGAGAAGTCACAAACTGGAACCTTACCTTTAATATAATAGGGAACAATAATAAAAAACCAAGTGCACTTCCTGCGAGATTACTGAAGAATGGATAGTCTACATTTTGATCCAGTCCTATACTTTTTGATATATTTTCCGGGATCCAGAAAAATAATGCGGCGGTAAAAACGGCCTGAAATATAGACTGAACAATTCTTACTGCAGAGTATTTGATAGGTTTATTATGAAAACGCAGCCACGCAAAAGGGATGACCAGTAAATTGTCAAAAAAGGCAATCAGCGCAAACCATCTGATGTATTCAGGATTGTTGTGATATCCTGCATAATCTGCAATGGGCTGGTTGAATAAATAACACAATGCCAGAAAAATAGTGGAAGTCGAAAATAAAAACCAGAACGAAGTATTGAAAGTCTTTTTTCGTTATCCTCTTCGGCTGAAAATCTGAAATACGCTGTTTCAAAACCAAAAGAAAGGATAATGTTAACAAATGAGATCCATGCATACAGCTGCGTAAAAATCGCAAAACCTTCATTGGGAATCTTATAGATCAAAAGTGGATTAAGGATGAATAGAATAATCCTTGGCGCTATTGCTCCCACTCCGTAGATGATTGTCTGTCCTAATAGTTTCTTATACAAAGCCGAATTTTTTGCAAATGTAAAACTTTAAGCATTCGTTTTGCGATTTTGGAGTGAATTAAAACTTAAAATCTTAATTTTACAGGGAAATAAATTGAAATGAAAGTTCTTATAAAAAATGTAAATATCGTAAACGAGGGAAAAATTTTTGAAAGTGATATCTTAATAGAAAATGATTTAATCTCTAAAATAGCAGTTGGTATTTCTGAAGAAGCAGATCAGATCATTGACGGTTCAGGTAAATATCTTCTTCCCGGAGTCATTGATGACCAGGTACATTTCCGTGAACCCGGCCTTACTCATAAAGGAGATATTGAAAGTGAATCGCGAGCTGCCATTGCAGGTGGGGTAACGAGTTTTATCGATCAGCCGAATACAGTTCCAAATGCTGTTACTCAGGAATTATTAGCAGATAAATATGAAATTGCTTCCCAAAAAGCATATGCCAACTATGGTTTTATGATGGGAGGAACTAACGATAATCTGGAGGAAGTTTTGAAAACAAACCCCAGAAATGTTCCGGGAATCAAGTTGTTTTTAGGTTCATCTACAGGAAATATGCTTGTCGATAATCCGGAAACGCTGGAAAATATTTTCAGCAATACCAAAATGCTGATTGCTGTTCACTGTGAAGATGAAGCTACCATCAGAGCCAATACTCAGAAATATAGGGATGAATATGGGGATGATATTCCGGTAAAATTCCACCATCTGATCAGAAGTGAAGAAGCATGCTATAAATCTTCATCCAAAGCCATTGAACTTGCGAAAAAAACAGGAGCGAGACTTCACGTTTTCCACCTTTCGACAGCAAAAGAAATGGAGCTTTTCCGAAATGATATTCCTTTAAAAGATAAAAAGATCACTGCTGAGGTTTGTGTGCACCACCTGACTTTTACCAACGAGGATTACGAAACAAAAGGAGGACTTATCAAATGGAATCCGGCAGTAAAAACTCAGAAAGATAAAGAGGCCCTTTGGGAAGCATTATTAGATGACAGAATCGATGTTATCGCTACAGACCATGCTCCGCATACGGCAGAGGAAAAGAATAATGTATACACAAAATGTCCATCAGGAGCACCTCTGGTACAACATTCACTGGTTGTAATGCTTGAGAACTATAAAAACGGTAAAATATCCCTTGAGAAAATCGTTGAAAAGATGGCTCATAATCCTGCTATCCTTTTCAGAGTCGAAAAAAGAGGTTTTGTAAGAGAAGGTTATAAAGCAGATCTTGTTTTGGTAGATGTAAATCAGGACTGGACGGTTTCTAAAGACAATTTACTGTACAAATGTGGCTGGAGCCCATTAGAAGGAACAAACTTCCATTCGAAAGTTACCCATACTTTTGTTAACGGACATCTGGTGTATGACAATGGTATAATTGCTGAGGATAAATTCGGAGAGAGGCTGCTTTTTGAAGCGAGGGACTAATAAGGTAAAAAGGCAAAATCGTAAATCGCAAAATTCTCTTTTACTTTTATATGAATAGAGACTATAATAATCAATAGGAGCGGGCTAAAGCCCGCTCTTTTATTTTAAATCTTCCATTGGCTTTAGCCGGAATTTATTTTTATTTCATTTATTCTCAATCTTTATTAATTAAAAGACTGCCTGAATTCCAATGGTGACATATTCGTCTTCTTTTTAAACAGCGTACTGAAAGACTGCGAATGTTCAAATCCCAGCTCATAAGCAATCTCACTGATCGACAGTTCCGTCGTAGAGAGCTTTTCTTTTGCTTTACTGATCAGCTTTTCATGAATATGCTGCTGTGTATTCTGCCCGGTATGAATTTTCAAAAGATCACTCAGATAATTGGGCGAAAGATTCATGGCTTCAGCAATCTGCTGAACGGTTAAAAGACCTTTGTCTGAAGAATCCTGATTAAAATAATCATTCAGATAAGATTCGAATTTTGTCAAAAGCTGATGACTCCCGCTTTTTCTGGTGATAAACTGTCTCTCGTAAAACCGCTTCGAATAATTCAGTAATAATTCAATCTGTGACAAAATAATTTCCTGTGTGTGATGATCAATATGCTGGCATTCTTTATCAATTTTAAGCATAATTTCAAGCAAATCATTCTCTTCATCTTCGGACAGATGTAAGGCTTCATTTACGGCATATGAGAAAAACCATATGATGAAATAGTCTTTGCCAGCGGATGTTTCAGCAGGAAATCTTCATGAAAAATAAGAAGATAACCGGTATTCTCACAATCCATCGTTTTCAGGTCCAGATACTGAACCTGGTTCGGGGCGGTAAAACTCAGAACACCTTTATCATAATCATAATGCTGCTGCCCGTATTTTATTTTCCCCTTCGCATTGTGCTTCAGCGCAACACAGTAATATCTGCTTACAAAACCTTTCCAGACCTCATCTTCAATGAAAACGCTCTCGTAAAGATTAATCACACTCACCATCGGGTGCTTCGGTTCAGGAAGAGAAAGCAATTTGTGAAATGCTGAAATCGATTGTATGGTGTTCATAACTGTAATTTTTTAAATATTGAGCAGCTTTTCCGCCTTCCGCTCCCAATCTTTTGTTCGTCGTGCCTCCTCTCAAAAGGATTTCCGCTCAAGTCGGGCTGTGAGCATACTGTATTTTAAGAATAGCAGAATGTTTAGGAACTTAACGATTAATGATCTTCTCTAAACAGAAATTAAAGTTACAAATTAATAATCCAAAAGTCCCATTCCGAATTCATCATAAGTAGCACCCGTATCTGTTCCCAGTGGCACAATGCTTTCCAGTTTCTGAAGTTCATATTCGCTTAGCCGGATGCCTGCAGCTTCTATATTTTGCTCAAGATACTTTCTGCGTTTCGTTCCCGGAATAGGAAGGATTCCTTTGCTGATAATCCATGCCAGAGCCAATTGTGATGAGGTAATATCTTTTTCTTTAGCCAGGTTTTCAATAGCTTCTACCAATTCAATGTTTTTATAGAAATGCTGTTCCTGAAAACGGGGAATTCCTCTTCTGAAATCATTTTCCGGCAAATCATCAATCGTACGGATCTGTCCGGATAAGAAACCTCTTCCCAAAGGAGAATAAGCTACAAAGCCAATTCCCAGTTCATTCAAAGTTTTGATAACACCCTTTTCTTCAACCGTTCTTTCAAAAAGAGAATATTCACTTTGTACGGCAGAAACAGGGTGAACAGCATGCGCTCTTTTCACCGTTTCTGAAGATACTTCGGACAGTCCTATATAACCGATTTTCCCTTCCTTCACCAAATCACCCATTGCCCCAACAGTTTCTTCAACAGGTGTATTTTTATCAAGACGGTGCATATAATAAAGGTCAATGTAATCTGTTTTCAGATTTTTCAGAGAACGTTCCACAGACTTTTTTACATACTCTTTGGTTCCGTTGATTCTCCAGGTTACCTGGTCGTTATCATCAATTTCCCATCCGAATTTTGTAGCAATAATATACCGGTCACGATTATTCTCAATGGCTTTCGCAATCAATTGTTCATTTTTGAAAGGGCCATACAAATCTGCGGTGTCGAGAAAATTTCCACCTAATTCCAGAGAACGGTGAATGGTTGCAATAGCCTCTTTTTCATCGGTTTTACCGTACATATCTGCATCACCAAAGCCCGTCATTCCCATACATCCCAGACCAATATTCGGAACTATTAACCCCTGGCTTCCTAATTTTACCTGATTCAATTTCATATTGTTGATTTTATTGATACAAAATTCAGCAGAAATTAAAATCCGGATGTATGCAAAACCATGGTTGTTGTATGTAAATTACTGATTGTGGTTCATGGACAGTAGATGTATGAGGTAATAAGCTTTATAACTGACAAAAACATAGTACTTCAACAGCACCCATTTTCCGCCTTTTCGCAATTTTGCCTTTTTACTTTTTTGCCTTACTTCCCATATAAAACGTAAGTTTCCCACCATTCATAATCTCAGAATGCTTCAGTGTAAAATTCTTTATTTCTTTTCCATTCAGAAGAACTTTCTGAACATACACATTTTTTGGGCTTTGATTGATGGCTTCAATTTCAAAAGTTTTTCCGTTTTCCAGATGTAATACAGCATGATCAATCGCAGGACTTCCGATAGAATAATCTTCTGATCCCGGAGCCACAGGATAGAAACCCAAAGAACTCAGAATATACCAGGCGCTCATTTGTCCGGCATCATCATTGCCGCCCAGGCCATCCGGTGTTGCCTTATACTGCATTTCCAGAATACGGCGGATCTGTGCCTGTGCTTTCCATGGCTGTCCGGCCCAGTTATAGAAATAGACAACATGATGGGCCGGTTCATTTCCGTGTACATATCCACCAATAATTCCTTCACGGGTAATATCTTCAGTGTCGGCAAAGAATTCATCAGGTAAATGCATCGTGAATAGTTCGTCCAGTTTGGATGCAAATTTCTTCTTTCCGCCCATCATCGTGATCAGCTCATCCGGATTTTGCGGAACAAAGAAACTGTAGTTCCAAGAATTTCCTTCAATAAAGCCTTGCCCATGGGTACTTAAGACATCAAAATCTTTCTTAAAACTTCCGTCTGCCAGACGCGGGCGCATAAAGCCGATGGTTTTGTCAAAATTATTTTTCCAGTTTTCAGATCGTTTGATAAACTGATTGTAGATTTCTGTTTTGTTTAAATGCTTTGCCAGTTGGGCAATTGCCCAGTCATCGTAGGCATATTCTAATGTATTGGAAACAGAAGTTCCGTTTTTCTCCGCCGGAATATATCCAAGATCAATATACAGTCCGATGCCTTCGTAATTTCTTTTGTTGGCTGTTTCTATACAGGCTTTTAATGCCTCTTCAGGATCACCGTCATAATTCCCTTTAATAATAGCATCAGCTACAACGCTTACACTGTGGTAGCCGCTCATACACCAGTTGTCGTTTGCATAATGTGACCAGATAGGCAGCATTTTCATTGAGAATTGATTATAATGAGCCATCATGGATTTTACCATGTCTCCATTTCGTTTGAGCTGGATGATATTAAAGAAAGGATGCAGCGTACGGTACGTATCCCACAGAGAGAAGGTTGTATAATTGGTAAAACCATCTGCTTTATGAATATTCTGATCCAGTCCTTTATATTCTCCATTGACATCCATATAAGTCGTAGGATTAATAAAGGTATGATACATGGCTGTATAAAAATTTGTCTTTTCTGTATCAGAACCTTTGATAACAATTTTATTTAATTCCTTATTCCAGCTGTTCTGCGCTTGAGCTTTAGCCTGATCGAACGTCATATTTCCCGCTTCCTTTTCCAGGTTTTCTAAAGCATTGATCTGGCTTACCGGAGAAATAGCAAGTTTTACTTCTATGGCTTCATTTTCATTGGTGTCAAAATCAAAATACATTTTCAGGTTCTTACCTGCAATTTCAGGGAAGTTCTTATTTTGATCGAATTTTCTCCAGAATCCTTTGTAAACCTGCTTTTCATCATAGTTTTGCTGACCATAAGATTTAAAAGGTTTTGAAAATTTCATGGCAAAATAAACCGTTCTGGTTCTTGCCCAGCCATTGGTCTGTCTGTAACCTGTGATGGTATTTCCATTTTCCACACGAACGTAGGTCCATACATTTTTTCCGTCATAATTATAAATACCAGCCATCAGATCCAGAATAATGTGGGCCTGGTCAGATTTTGGAAAGGTATAGCGGTGAATTCCCACTCTTGGAGTTGCTGTCAGCTCTGCCAGAATATTGTAGTCATCCAGTTTTACTTTGTAATAGCCGGCTTCTGCAGTTTCGTTCTGATGCGAAAATCTGCTTCTGTAGCCGCTTTCAGGACGGGAAGCAGTTCCCGGATTCAGTTGGAGTTTTCCTACCGTAGGCATTATCAGAAAATCTCCGAGGTCAGAATGTCCTGTTCCGCTGAAGTGTGTAGAGCTGAAGCCTGCAATGGTTTTGTCTTCATAACGGTAGCCGGCACAGTATTTATAAACCTCACCATTGTATTTCCCGTTAAGCTCATAAGAAATGGTGTCCGTCTCGGGGCTTAGCTGTACTGCACCAAAAGGAACAGTAGCTCCGGGATAAGTATGTCCCATCTTTTCGGTCCCGATTAATGGATTGACATATTGAATTAATTTCTCAGATTTTTGAGCCTTAAAAGATACACTTAAAAATAAAAGGAATAGAAAAACAGTAGGTGTGTGATTTTTCATTAATGACAAATTTTCAAAGTTTAAAATTAATTAAAATCATCATTTGCTGTTTTTATTTTATGAATTCGCTTAATATTACTTTTTCTCAGAAAAACGGAAACCTATTCCGTGAAGATTTTCAATCAATACATCCTGCTCTTCCGCGAGCACTTTTCGCAACCTGGAAATAAATACGTCAAGGCTTCTCCCCATAAAATAATCGTCATCACCCCATATTGCTTTCAGGATATCCTGTCTTTTGACGACCAGGTTTTTATGGCGGATAAAATATAAAAGAAGATCAGACTCCCTTTGGGTAAGAGTAATGTTGTTTTCCACACCTTTCAACGTGTAATTGTTTGGATCAAAATCATATTTTCCGACTTTATATTTTACAGGTGCTGCATCTGTTTTTTTTGTACGTTTGAGAAAGACTTCAATTTTCAGCATCAGCTCCTCAATACTGAATGGTTTTACCAGATAATCATCAGCACCTATTTTCAGTCCTTTGATTCTGTCTTCTTTTAATGCTTTTGCAGAAATAAAAATAATGGGTATTTCAGAATTCTTACTGCGGATCTGTTGTGCCACTTCAAATCCGTTCATGCCGGGCATCATAATATCCAGCAGGCAGATATCGAAATTCTGGCTGTTAAATGCTTCCAAGGCAGATTCACCGTCAGAGTAACAGCTGATGTCATAATAACTTTCCAGGCTGTCCTCAACCAGGAATGCTATTGTTTTATCATCTTCTGCATATAAAATTTTAGATTTCTCCATACTTACACATGATTATTTGAAAACGGGAAGAAGAGTGTAATGGTTATTCCTTTATCTTCATTATTCTCCACAGAAATTTTCCAGTGATGCTGCTGCACAACTTTTTCACATAAAATAATCCTAATCCAAAACCGGTCACCTCTTCACTCCTTTTGGTATGTACCCGATAAAATTTATCAAAAATATGAGGAATATTTTTAGCAGGAATTCCCATTCCGTTGTCTTTAAACTTTAAATATAATCCTTTTGAATCTTTATAAGCTGAAATTTTAATAACAGGTTTTGTTTCACAATACTTGACAGAGTTATCCAAAAGGTTGTAAATAATATTGGTAAAGTGAAATTCGTCAGCCATTACCGAAGTGCTGTTTTCAATATCAATCTCAATGCTGAGACCTTTATTCTTGTGCTGAATATTATCAGCAATTTCCTGAATAAAGGGAAGCAACAGAATTTTCTGAGGCTTTAATGATAATCCGGCGGCATCGTTCTTAGCAATATTCAATATTTTTTCAATGTGATTATTAAGTTTATGGCTTTGGTTGATAATAATGGAAGTATAAGTCTGCAGTTTGGAATTATCCTGTACCAGTTCCTGCTTGTTGAGTGCTTCTGACGCTAAAAGTATCGAGGATAAAGGCGTTTTAAACTCATGAGTCATATTGTTGATAAAATCGCGCTGCAATTCAGAAAATTTCTTTTGCTGAATAATGGTATAGATAGAATATACATACACCAGAAGAATGATAATAAGGGCAAATGTAAGAAGATACCAGAATCTTAATGAGCTGATCAGATAAGTCGTTTTATCAGGAAAGCGTATGGAAAAGTAATAGATCAGGTTTTTATGCTTCGGGAAATTGATCGCTTTGTTGCCAGGGTTTTCCTGATGGGATGTCATATATTTTCCGTACACCATCTTATCACTGTGACAGTTGTATAACGCATACACATAATCTGTATTGATCTGGAAGCGGGTGAATTCTGTCTTCAGGTAATATTCCAGAACTACGGGATGAAACTCGTTGTTGATATTAACTACATAATAATCATTGGCTATGTTTTGTACAGGGTTTTCAGTATAGGAGGTCTTCCCGCCGGATAGCTTTTCTGCAACTTCCATTAAAGCGATATTGACCTTCTGATTAAATTTTTTATCTTCAAGATTATAAGCCTGTATCGTCCACATCAGCTGTGCTATTAAAATTCCGATAATAGCAACAAATCCCAGCGTTATGATAATATTGAGTCTTTTTATTTTCATTTCCTGAAACAATATTATCCAAAATTATCTATTTATCTTTTATCATTAACAACTTGTTAACAAATGTTTGACAGCGGTTAACAAGTTGTAATTACGGTCTGCTTTACATTTGTGATACCAAAAAAAACAATCAGTTTCAAATATTAAAATTTATACTCATGAAAAAATTAAAAATTACAGCTCTTTTAGCAGTGTTGGCATTCTCTCCGTTTTATGCGAATGTTCTCACTACAGATGCACCTTCCATTGTAAAAATGGTAGCTGATGCTATTAAGTGGAAATCAGAATCTATTGATGTGGGAAATATCCCTCAGGGAAAACCAAAACTGATCAGATTTGAATTCACCAACACAAGTTCAAAGCCGATCATTATACAAAATGTAGCTCCTTCATGCGGTTGTACAACGGCGGATTACACAAAAACGCCTATCCAGCCAGGAAAAAAGGGTTTGTAGAAGCCAGTTACAACGCAGCAGCGGCAGGTCCGTTTATGAAAACTGTAAACGTTACGACCAGTGACAGCAAAACTCCTAAAACACTTTCGTTCAAAGGAGTGGTTACAGCATCTTAATATATTGTTTTAGAAAATAAAAATAGCCTGGTAGAAATTATCAGGCTATTTTTTTAAACAAAGTGACTTATTTGATGTATAATGTAAAGAATAACTATTTGTAGCATTATTTATCAACCTGTTTTAAGGGATCGCATTTCAATATTTATTATTTTTAAGAAAAAATATTTTATGAGTCTATATACACAACCCATGCTGCGCGAAGGTGCACTGAAAGATAAAGTAGCAATTGTAACAGGAGGCGGAAGCGGTCTTGGAAAAGCGATGACCAAATACTTTCTTGAACTGGGTGCCAAAGTAGTAATTACCTCCAGAAACCTGGAAAAACTGCAGGCTACAGCTAAGGAACTGGAAGACGAAACAGGAGGTAAAGTTCTTTGTGTGGCTTGTGATGTGAGGAACTGGGATGAGGTGGAAACCATGAGAGAAGCTGCATTGAAAGAATTCGGAAAGATTGATATTTTATTGAATAATGCTGCCGGAAACTTCATCTCTCCAACGGAAAAACTCACTCATTCTGCTTTTGACTCTATCCTTGATATTGTTTTAAAAGGAACGAAAAACTGTACACTTTCTGTAGGAAAACACTGGATAGATTCCAAAACTCCGGGAACTGTACTGAATATTGTAACAACATATGCATGGACGGGTTCTGCCTATGTAGTACCGTCAGCCTGTGCAAAAGCGGGAGTTCTGGCGATGACCAGATCACTCGCTGTAGAATGGGCAAAATACGGAATCCGTTTCAATGCCATTGCTCCGGGACCTTTCCCTACAAAAGGAGCCTGGGACAGACTTCTTCCGGGAGACCTTCAGGAAAAATTTGATATGAAAAAGAAAGTTCCGTTGAGAAGAGTAGGAGAGCATCAGGAGCTGGCCAACCTTGCTGCTTATCTGGTTTCTGATTATTCAGCATATATGAATGGTGAAGTGGTAACCATTGATGGAGGAGAATGGCTTCAGGGCGCCGGAGAATTCAATATGCTTGAAGCAATTCCCCGTGAAATGTGGGATGCTTTGGAAGCCATGATTAAAGCTAAAAAATCTAATTAAATTAAACTTATATTAAAAAAACTCCCGGATGTGTAACAATTCCGGGAGTTTTTTTACCTATACAGTAAATAATACTTTTACAAAATGAATTTTAAACTTCCAACCCTTGTTTCGACGCTTGCAGTGGTCCTCTTCTCAGGATCGGTATATGCACAGCAGACTCCGAAATACGATTACGTAGAAGCATTTAAGCCGTTCTTCTACCCGCAGACAGGTACAGCCACACGTTCTGCAAGCGGGCAGCCGGGACATGCTTACTGGCAGAATTCAGCAGATTACCATTTGAATGTAAGCCTGAATGAAGACAAAAAGAGATTACCGGTACAGCGCAGATTACCTATACCAACAACAGTCCGGATAAATTAGGCTTTCTCTGGCTGCAACTGGATCAGAATCTGTTTGCAAAAGATTCAAGAGGAAATGGCGTAGTTCCGCTTTCAGGAAGCAGAAATGGTGCGCATGGAGAAGAATTTAACGGTGGATATACGATTAAATCAGTCAGGCTTGATGGTAAAGAAGTAAAATATACCATTACTGATACAAGAATGCAGATTGATCTTCCAAAAGAACTGAAAGCCAACGGTGGAGTTGGCAAAATAGAAATTGAATACTCTTTTGTTTCTCCGGATTACGGTTCAGACAGGATGGGTGTTCAGGAGACCAAAAATGGTAAGATTTTTACCATCGCACAATGGTATCCGAGAATGTGCGTGTATGATGATGTAATGGGCTGGAATACACTTCCTTACCTTGGAGCTTCGGAGTTTTATCTGGAATACGGAAATATCACAGCCAATATTACCGTTCCTGCCAATCATTATGTAGTGGCATCCGGAGAGCTTCTGAATGAGAAAGAGGTTTACAGCAAAGAAGAAATCAGCAGATGGAATGAGGCAAGAAACAGTGATAAAACGGTAATGATCCGTCCTGAATCTGAAATCGGTAAAAATAAAGCATCCGGTACAAAGACCTGGAAATTTAAGATTAATCAGACAAGAGATTTTGCATGGGCATCATCTGCCGGATTTATTTTAGATGCTGCAAAAATCAATTTACCAAGTGGAAAAAATCTTTGGCTATTTCAGCTTACCCTGTAGAAAGTGCCGGTGATAAAGCCTGGGGAAGATCTACAGAATATACAAAGGCAGCTATAGAACATTATTCAAAAAATGGTATGAATATACTTATCCTGCAGCCACCAATGTTGCAGGAAACGAAGGCGGAATGGAATATCCCGGGATCGTTTTCTGCCATATGGATTCCAAAGGGGAAGATCTTTGGGGGGTTACGGATCATGAGTTCGGGCACAACTGGTTTCCTATGATTGTCGGATCTAATGAAAGACTGTTTGCCTGGATGGATGAAGGGTTTAATACTTTTATTAACGGACTTTCCACCGAAGCCTTCAATAAAGGGGAATATTACCGTAAACCGAATCTGGCAAGATCGGGAGTTTACCTTCTGAATGACAATCTGGAACCTATAATGGTAGGACCTGATAATATGAAAGAAAGAAGCATCGGTGCTTTAGCTTATTTCAAACCGGGAACAGGATTAGAGGTTTTAAGAGAAGCCATTCTTGGACCTGAAAAATTTGACAAAGCATTCAGAACCTATATAGATCGTTGGGCTTTTAAGCATCCTACACCATGGGATTTCTTCCATACAATGGAAAATGTATCCGGAGAAGAGCTGAACTGGTTCTGGAGAGGATGGTTCTTTAATAAATGGAAAATTGACCAGGCGGTTAAAAATGTACAGTATGTCAACGGGGACTTTAAGAATGGAGTTCAGATTACGGTTGAAAATATTGGCCAGTTGCCCATGCCGTCAACAGTACAGATCAGATTCAAAGACGGAACGGCACAAACGGTAAAAATTCCTGTTGAGGTCTGGAAGAGAAATACGGAATGGACCTTCAAAGTTGATTCTACCAAGGAAATAGATGAGGTAAAGCTTGATCCGGACTCAGTAGTTCCTGATGTGAATCTGGAAAACAACAGTAAAAAGCCGGCATAGAAATAGTGGATCTGTTTTAATTTAACGCAAAGATCTGATATCTGATGTTTGATTTTTAAGCGTAAGCATATTAATGCAGTTTCATCAGCAACTTTGCTGTTTTCTTAGCTTACTTTAAAATAAGAAGAAGATCATCTTTGCGTTTATGAAAGATAAATAACGCAAGATATTTTATTATAAAGCCTGAACTTACCACCGTAAGTTCAGGCTTTATATTTTTTAGGTGTTTTTCCTGAACAAGTGGAGGTGTTCTCCTGAAATGTTTTGAAGGCCGGTGGTATAATTTTGTCCCACAATATTAATCAAAAACAAAAAACATGGAAACATTAAAATCAGTGCTTGAAGCAAGCCACGCCAAAAAAACAAAAAATGAGTTAATTGATCTCTTGTCAGGAGTAGAAAAAGTACTAACCCCTGCGGTCTATGAAAAAGTATCAGGAATCGAAACTTCAGAATTGAGTTCATTAACCAATAAGGAATTGTTAGCGATTGTAGACGAATTCAAAAAGAATTATGATGAAAAGTGGGAAAAATCTTTTTCCGGTGCCTCTTCAGAGATTATGAAACTGATTGCAGGTAGAATGGCTGCCGATGACGAGATCTTCAGAACTTCAGATGCAGCCAGCGCAGATTTTGCGGCAGAATTGGGAAGCATTGACTTTGCCACCATTATTGGCGGACCTTTGATGCCTGTGTAAAAGCACAGTCCAATGCTTCTATAGCCACCGTCAATTTCATCAACGAAGTCGGTTTTGAGCTTACAGATCCTGCCAATGCAGCCAGTGCTAAAAAACTGAGAATGGCAGAATTCAAATACAAAAAATATTCCGAATCCGGATTTTAAAGAAGACGAGCCTGTCAGTGCTACCAATCCTAAAACAATTCCTAATGATGTAGAAATCTCAGTACCGTTTATTGCATTGCTAAATGTTCCAAGTTTCAGAATTGAAACCTGCGAAGTAGACTTTAATGTGAAACTTAATTCTACATACACCAAAGATGTAAGTGACGAGTTCGGTATCAATGCCGGAGTATCCGGTGGATGGGGCCCTGTAAAATTCAAAGTGGATGTCTCCTATAAAAGAACTTCCAGCACAGGGATCAAAGTGGAGAAAGAATATTCTCTTGGGGTAAAGGTACGTGCAACCAATGATGAAATGCCTGCGGGACTTGAAAAAGTACTCGGACTTCTTTCACAATAATACATTTTACGAAAAATGATAAAATTATCAGATTACCTGGATTATCTCAACAACGAGATAATTCAGGCTCGTAAAAAAGCTGACGAGAATGCCGTTCTTATTGCCAAAGAATATGCCCGCCATGAATACCTTAAGTATTTTAAGGTGCCGAGATACGCACTGCCCAGTGTAAAGATGGATATTCCCATAAAAATTACGGATATCGATTCAGATTCCAAATACAATTTTAAGCTGAACCAGGATCAGTTCGTTACCGAAATAAATGAGAGAATCCGTCTGGTAAATAAAGAGAAAACCTGAATATTCCTGAAATCAGCAAAAGACAGCTCCAGACCGAGGAGTTCAAAATGCTGTTCAGCACACTGGAAAAAAATGATCAGAAATTCGGTAAGCTTCCTTCTGTCGAAGTCCTTAAGCTGGATCTCAGAAAAAAAGTCCAGCTTCTTAATTCCGGAATCTTCAGGTCTCAGGAAGGAACTACAGAAGAAACCGACGAGCTGAAAGAGATTTTTCAAAGGTTCTCCTGAATACATATACACTGGTGAATGCGAAGCTGAATAATATTTACATAGATCCCAATACCAGCGCTGCAGAAGATAAAGATAAGCTGTTTATCAATCTTCATGTGGAAATGGAAGAAGAAGGAATCAGGATTGTCTCCTACAAAGATAAAGACGGTAATGAAATAGAACAGATAACTTTTGAGTAATGCAGGAACTTATTCACTTTACGGTACAGAAAATTAAAGAACTTCTAGAGCATTTCAATGAAATTCAGACGCTGTATCTGACGAAATCATTTGACTTTGATGCCCGTTTCGATGTCTTTCTCAACGAAGTATTGGAGTATTTCCGTGCAAAAGGAAACACGAGCCACGAATCTGAAGTTCTGAAAATTATGAATATGATTGCAACCGTTAAAAGAGGTTTTAATCCTATAAAAATGGAGAAAATACTGACTGGAAGACGTGAAATGCTCGGAGGATTTTCATTCAACGGAATGGAAAGTATTCATGGAATTCTGATGGAAATATATAGCAGGGAAAATAAAAAACTTGAAGAAGCGGAAGAACTTATTTCGGGAATCATTGTATCCTTGTATCAGAACGGGATTCTTGATGATGAGAAATTAAAAGAAATGAATTCTGTTCCTGCAATTGAACGTTTCTGGACTTCTCTGTCTGAGCAGAATACAGCCATATCCGGAATTAACAAGAAGCTCAGACTGACCATTATTCCAGAGGATATTTTTCTTATTCTGGAAAAAGTATTTCTGAAGTTAATTTAAAAAAGAACGTTATGGAAACCGGAAGATATATTGTCCTGTTGAAAGATCAGCAGAAGACATCGCTCAGAAAAATAGAGAAAGATCTGGAAGTGAGCATTACTTCTTCAGAATTTCTTTCCAAAGAAAACCGTTCCTATAAAGTCATCGATCAGGATAACGGTGTCCTTTACAAAAACCTTGGAGTTCTTGTGGTGGATCATATGGATGAAGCACAACTGAAGAGCGCCGTTAAAGATGAATCCAATTCTATAGTTTACTATGAAAAAGAACGTGAGTTTTTCCGGCAGATGAGCTGCAGCTGATCAACGAACTTAAAAAACAGTCTGCAGGGCTCGCAGAAAAAATTTCAGAGCTTGAAAAGTACATTACCAGCAAACCTTTACCCCAAAAATCATTCTCTGAGATGGAATGGGGATTACAGGCAATTGGTTTGGGAAATACCCATTATACAGGAAAAGGAGTTGATATCTGTATTCTTGATACAGGCCTTGAGACTTCCCATCCCGATTTTTCATCTGAAGAAATTGAAGGTAAATCTTTCATAGATGGTGAAGACTGGAACAGGGATCCCAACGGCCACGGTACACACTGTGCGGGAATTGCCACCGGAAACGTAAGAAGTGATACCGGAAAACGTTATGGAATAGCTAAGGATTCCAATCTGAAAATAGCAAAAGTATTGGCTGATAACGGGAGAGGTACTACCAGCAGTGTGATTGATGCAATAGACTGGGCGATTACGAAGAAGTTCAGGATACTGTCACTATCGCTGGCATGTCCGGTGAAGCTTGACGACCAGCCTTCTGTTCTTTTTGAAACCATTGGAGAAAGGGCATTGGAAAATAACTGCCTTATTATAGCGGCAGCGGGAAATGACAGCAACAGACCACAGATTCCACAGCCTGTTTCTATGCCTGCGAATTCAAAATCGATTATGGCTGTAGGAGCTATTGACAGCCAGATGAAGATCGCAAGATTTTCAAATGCGGGCCTTAATCCGTCTACCGGAGGAAGTATCAATGTCTGTGCTCCCGGAGTGGATATTGTAAGCGCCTACCCTAAAAATGCAAAGAATAAAAATAACTTTTATTATACAATGAGCGGGACCAGTATGGCAGCACCGCATGTTTCAGGGCTTGCCGCCTTATATATGGAGCAGTTTCCTGATCAATCAGCCAAAGAAATCTGGGAGCTTATTGAACATAAAGCAAGGCCGGTTGAAGGCATAAAATACAGAGATATAGGAAATGGTTTAATACAGGTATACTTATGAAAACTTATCTGGCAGTTTTAAAAAAAGATATCAATTTTAAAAAGCTTGAAACGCTTCTTAAAAGTAAAGAGATTAAGCTTGCGGCCTATTATAAAACCATTGGCGTTGTGAAACTCGAAAGTACATTGCCGGTTTCTGAAACTGAATTTCAGGAATATTTTTTATCCGTAGAAGAAGAAAAAGATAATTTAACAATATAATCATATAAATCAGGCTTCTCTGTCAAAGAGAAGTTTTATTTTTGTTTTCTTATTGATAACATAGCATATGAATTTCAGATTTTCAATGGTGTTTCTGATGCTTTTTGCATTGGGATTTTCACAGGACCTTACCGTAATGAGTTTTAATATCAGACTGAACGTAGAGTCAGATAAAGACAATGCCTGGCCGAAGAGAAAGCAGGACGTTGCAGATTTACTTACCTATTACCATCCTGATTATTTCGGAGTACAGGAAGCACTTCCTGAGCAGATGAAAGATATTAAGACAGGATTAAAGAATTATGACTACATAGGAGTAGGAAGAGATGACGGCAAAGAAAAAGGGGAATTTTCAGCCATCTTTTATGATACCAACAGGCTTGATGTTGTAAAATCAGGTACATTCTGGTTATCTGAAACTCCGGAAAAACCTTCAAAAGGCTGGGATGCTGCACTGAACAGAATCTGTACCTATGCGGTATTTAAAGATAAAAAATCGAAGAGAGAATTCCTCGCAATGAATCTTCATTTCGATCATATTGGAAATGTGGCAAGAGTGAAATCTTCTGAACTGATTCTTAAAAAGATCAAAGAACTCAATCCCAAGAACCTTCCGGTAACGCTGAGCGGAGATTTTAACCTGACAGATGATTCGGAACCTATTAAGATTCTTTCCCAGAATATGAAAGATACTTTCTACCATTCTGAAACCAAACATTATGGCCCGGTAGGAACTTTCACAGCTTTTGATGTCAATACAGTTCCGAAAGACAGAATCGATTATATTTTTACACAAGGCTTTAAAATAAGATCTCACCGGCACATCAATGACAGAAGAGAAAATCTTTTGTACCCGTCAGACCATTTTCCTGTGATTGTACATCTGTCACTATAAAAAATCATTGGTTGGAAAATCAACTTCAAATCCAATTCCTCTAAGGGATTGGATTTTTATTTGAGGATCACTGTTGAAATATTTGCGGAGCCTGCTGATGAACACATCAAGACTTCTTCCTGTAAAATAATCATTGGTTTCCCAAAGATTGTCCAGGATATTATCCCTTGTAATAATAGATCGGTTGTGTTTCAGAAGATACAGCAGTAATTCCTGTTCCCGTATGGTCAGCCGGTTATTTCCGTTAGGATGTGACAACAGAAGCTTGTTGGTGTCCAGTGAGAATTCTCCTATTTTTATTTGGGAAGCCATAACAGCAGGAAGACTTCTCTTCAGAATATTTTTGATTCGTAACACAAGCTCTTCAGGATCGCAGGGTTTGGCAATATAATCATCAGCACCTATTTTCAACCCGGTCAGACGGTCGATTTTCTGGTTTTTGGCTGTTAAAAACAATAATGGGAAATTACTTTTTTCTTTCAAAATCATTTTTGCCAGTGAGAATCCGTCTATATTAGGCATCATCACATCCAGAATTCCTATCTGATAAGGAAAATCAGCAGAAAGTAAGGGTAAAACTTCTTCGGGATTCTGAAACCAGCCGACTTCAAAATCTTCCAATTCAAGATACTGCTTCAGGATCATTCCGAAATCCGGATCATCCTCTGTAAGAAGGATTTTAGTTTTCATAAGGAATTGATATTTTAAAAGTGCTGCCTGTATGAAGCTGGCTCGAAACCTCTATTTTTCCACCATACTTGTCAATGATTTTTTTACAAAATAAAGCCCCAGTCCAAGCCCTTTGCTATTGTGAATATTTTTGTTCTGTATTCTGTAAAATTTTTCAAAAATAGTATTCAGCTCCTTCGTTTCCATACCTTGTCCGTTGTCAGAAATTTCAATTTCCAGATGCTGAGAACGGGAGGTTAGATTTATTGTAATAACAGATGCTCCATATTTTACGCTGTTTTCACAAAGATTTTTAATAACAGTTTCCATCAGGTTTTTATCAAAAGGTAGCTTTTGTAAGATGGTGTTTTCAAATTTAAAATCTGCAGCAGGATAGGTAACCGCAAGATCCTGAATGAAAAATCCCAGTCTTTAGGTTGGATTTCGACTATTTCGTCAGGTATTTCGTCCTTATGAAGCTGAAACATCAGGCTTTCAAGACGGGAAACCTGGCGGTCAATAAGAGGAAGCGTTTCCGGATTCCATTCTTTTTTTAACGCTTTTGATGCTATTTTTAAAGTAGCAATCGGAGTTTTAAACTCATGTGAAATATTATCCACAATGTTGTGGAGAACTTCCACCTGTTTTTGCTGGGCAGCCAGATTTTTAACTGTAAAAATATACAGCATCAGAACAAAGGATAAAATCGCAATACAAGACAGAAAGAGCAATGCCTGTTCTTTGAAAACAATACTTTTAATATTTAATATTTCAATACTGGTTCTGCTTCTTACCAGGAAAACATTATTTTTTCTGGTCTTACGATTGATTTTTGAAGTTGAAGTTGTTTCCCATTTTCCCCGGCTTAAAATTTCGGGATTTATTATTTTGTTTTTCGTTTCATACAGTACAATGGGTTTGTCCAGAAGATTGATATTATCCGGCATGAAAGAAATAGACAGGTATTCTATTTTTACAGCAATTCTGTATCCTTCTTTTCTAAACATACTGTCAACATGATTACTGAATATTTCCATCGTCTGCTTTCTGTTTTCTTCGAAAAAATTCAGAAAATCTTTTTACTGATTTCCTTATTGTTGTAGCGGATGAAAAAAGATTGTAAAGAATCATCGTCAGTTTTTTTGCACCGCCGTTATCTTCCACTTCATCAGTGTAATCTCTGAGAGGAGACTGTATTGCCCTGTAGATTTCTCTCTCTTTTACCTGATAGGTTTTATACATAAAGTAAACCTGTATTCCCAGCAAAAGAAGGAACAGGGCGGCAAAAACCGGAATCAGAATTTTACTCTTGGCTATCATCGAAACAAAGATAAAGCTTTAACATTTTAATGAAATCGTATTTTTATCATTAACCTTTTATTAACCTGATGATTAGTGTTTTTTTTGATGATTTTAGAAAATTAAATCTGGATGTAATGAAAAAAGTATTCATTCTTATAAAAAGATATTTATAATCCTATAGTACCGGATAAGATAATCCCTTATCCATAAAAACATATTCCATTGATTTTAAAACCTGAATTTCCGGATTCAGGTTTATTATTTTTGAAGAAAAGAGATTAACCTATCATTAACCCATCGTTAACTGAAAATCTCCTGTTCAATGCAGAATTTTGTACCCATAGAACGCAATAACAGTCTTTGTTGGAGGATAAAAAATAACTATGTATAAAATTCTTTTTCTTTTGTGTTTTCCGGTTTTGATTCTTGCCCAGAAACAATTGCCTGGAGGAACAGTTGTAAACACTGAAAACGAAAAGCTGCCATCAGTAAAGCTGGAAGTGTATGATGTTCAGAATAAATTAATCAAAGAAGTAAAAACAAATGAAAACGGAGAATTTGTTTTGGAAGGTATTACAGAACGGAATGTAAAACTGGTGATTAAAAATCCGGGTTATTCTTTATTTGAGAGAAAGCTCGATCTGAATGAACCTGAACCGCTGAATGTTATTCTCCAAAAGGAGGCCCGGGAAATTGAAGGAGTTGTAATGACCGGGCGTAAACCCCTGGTAAAAAGAAAAGTTGACCGGCTGGAATTTAATGTGGAAAACAGTAATATTTCATCACTCAATGCCTGGGAAATCCTAAAAAATACCCCCAGTGTTACCATCAACAATAGTGTATTGAGTGTAAAGGGAAGCACGGGAATTCTCGTGACGATTAATGACAAAAAAGTAATGCTGGCAGGGGATGAACTCAAAAATCTTCTGGAAAATACACAGGGAGATGAGGTGAAGTCAATAGAAGTGATTACCAATCCGCCTGCAAAATATGAAGCTTCAGGAAGTGCTGTTCTGAATATTGTTCTGAAGAAAAATAAAATTGAAGGCTACCGGGGAATTCTCTCCTCCAAATATGTGCAGACACAATATGCGAAAGGTGTTTTTGGGCTTTCCCAATATTATAAAAAGGATAAACTCTCCCTTATGGGAAACTATTATAAAGGATTAGGGACTTACTACCGGGAAGGAACAGACTATGTGAGGTATCCGGAAAGCCAAACCCGATGGATCAGTACAATGAACAGGAAGGATAAAAACAATAATCAGAATACCCTGAATTTTAATGCGGAATATGAATTGGACAGCCTGACCAATATAAGCCTCAACTACTCAGGGTATTTTTCTCCAAAATCCTTCGGGATCTACAATGTTCCAACTTTGATTTATAATGAACAGGATATTGTAGAATCCAGCTATACTACAATTAATGATCATCGCTCAAGATCCATCAATAATTCTGTAAGCCTTCAGATAGACCGGAAACTGAACAAAAAAAGCATTTCCATAGTTAGGGCCGGGAGATGTAGGAGTGTCATTAGAATAATCTGTCTGGCATCCGGCATCAGATGACCCCCAAAGGTGTGGCAGGTTTAAATAGTGTCCTACCTCATGCGTTACAGTTCTTCCTAAATTGAAAGGCGCTGAAGCACCGGTTTTCCCTATATACTGATAACCGATGACAAGACCGTCATACCATTGTCCTGCATGTTCCGGGTAATAAGCGTAGCCTAAAGTTCCGGGCTGGCCATTCTCATCAAGAATTGAGTTCACGACCCAGATGTTCATATTTTTAGTCACGTCAGTAGCATCAATACCACCGGTACTGGCTTTTTCATCTCTTCAAGATCAGATCTCCATCCTGTTTTTGTACTTTGTTTGCGGTTGGTAGCTACCAGCTTGAAACGGATTTTTACATCACCTGCTGCTACAGGTTGAAATGCGGCCGGGATTTTAGTAATATCAGAATTGGTGCCGCCATAATCAGCATTAAGTACTGCAATCTGTTCTGCAATTCTTGCATCAGAGATATTTTGAGTGGAAGTATTATAAATTACATTAAAAACTACCGGAATTTCAACCGTTCCATCTGCAAGAACTTTTCCCAGTTTAAGATTTTCAGCAAATTTTTCAGTCCCGAATTCAATATCGGCTATTTTCTGTTTAAGTGCAGGGTTTTTCATGAGCATTGCCTGTCTGATTTCTTCTGATGGACAGCTTCTTTTAAGAGCGCTGGGAGCTGAAGTCTCCTGATCCGGAAGTGTTTCGTTTTGATTGGTTAGGCTGTCAGTGTTACATGCTGACATAAAGCCCAGGATCAGGGCTCCGATTAAGAATTTTTTCATATCGTTATAATACAATTTGGTTGTGGGCGTGAAATTATAGTATTTGAAATTGATATGCAAATTATTTTGAAAAATATTTAAATAATTTATATTTAAATAGTAATTTATTTACTTATATTGTAATTTAAACGTATTTTGATTGAATTTTAGTTAAACTGCTTTAATTGTTTTATATTTCACGCTTAAGTGTATTTTAATGTAAATAATTTTATGTTTTTGTTGAGAATTATAGAATATTTTTTACGGTGATTTAGGTGGCTGATGACACAATACGAGTATAAAAAATCTACCCTAAGGATTAGGATAGATTTTTAGATTATACTTTAAAATATCTTTTAATACACTCTTAATCCGGATCTTGCACCAGAAGAAGCTACTACAGACTGCATTCTTGTTTTCTGTCCTGCAGAGAACATAAACATAGCCGCATCATCTACATAGTCCATATAGTTCATGAACATTACAGATCTTTGTACACCGCTGCAGGTGTTGTATAACGGATAGGAAGGTTTTCCGTAATTAGCAGTAGTTTGTGTAGGAGTATCGCTTACCAGGTCATTTCCGCAATTGGCATCTCCCCAGATGTGTCTTAAGTTTAAGTAGTGGCCTACTTCATGCGTAGCTGTTCTTCCCAGGTTGAAAGGCGAAGAAGCTCCTGTTTTACCGAAAAACGGAGCAGCAATTACAACACCGTCATTCCATAAACCTGCAGATTCAGGGAAAGTTGCATATCCAAGAATTGTGCGTCCCTGGCTGGTCATTTTACCAACAACCCATAAATTTAAATAGTTAGTTGGATTAGTTGCATCAATTCCTCCTTTAGATGCTTTTTTCATATCATCATTAGTTGCCCAGCTTGTTTTTGTTGTGGATTTTCTAACGGTATTTACCAGTCTGAATTTTACTTTTGTATCACCGGAACTTACCGATTGGAATTCAGTTGGAATTTTGTTAACATCACTGTTGGTGCCTGAATAATCAGCATTCAATACGGCAATCTGCTCAGCAATTCTTGCATCAGAAACATTTTCAGCTGTAGTTTTGTAAATAACATTAACTATCACCGGAATTTCCACAGTACCATCAGCAAGAACTTTTCCCACTTTAAGATCGTTGGCAAATTTTTCTGTATTGGTTTCCAATGCCGCAAATCTTTGCTGAAGTTCAGGGTTTTTTTTCAATGCCTCCTGTCTGATTTCCTCGGAAGCACAGCCTCTTTGAACTAATCCTGCAGAAGTTACCGGTTCGTCAGTTGGATTTTCGTTTTGATTGTTAATGCTGTCATTGTTACATGCAGCCATTACAGTGAGCATAAAAGCTCCAAATAATAGTTTTTTCATATCAAAATCATTTAGGTTGAGGTTGTGAAATTATATTATTTGAAATTGATATGCAAGTATTTTTCTTAAATATTTAGTATTTTGTTAAAAATTTTATCATTTAGTTGAATTAATTTTAATTTTATTTAATAAGTTTTGAATTTTAATCAATTTGAGATTATGTTTATATGTTTTTGTTTTTTTTATGATTTTAAGTGAATTCTTTTCGCTTAAATTTAATTTATTAAATAAAATTTTCACGGTGGATCTTAATTTGCAAAACCGTTTTTAATAGCAAAAACTGCCAGTCCTACACGGGTTTTCAGATCCAGTTTTTCACATAGCTGGTCACGGTAGCTCTCTACGGTTCTTGGGCTGCAGCACATTCTGTCTGCAATTTCCTTATAACTGAGTTCGGTCACAGTGTATTTCAGGAATTCTTTTTCCCTGTCGGAAATTTTTACCGCGATTTCAGATTCCGTTTCTTTGTTAAGATTGGTAAATATAATTTTGGAAGCCCAGTCCGGATAAAAGAAGCCGTCAGTATTCAGCCGGGTAAGAGCGGTTTCCAGATCTCTTGGATGGGTGTTTTTTAAAAGATAGCCTTTTGCTCCGCTTTTAATCATCTTAATCACGCTGTTGTCATCTCCCTGCATGCTCAGAGCCATGATTTTAATGTTAGGATGGTTTTTTGTAAGCCATACTGCTGTTTCAAAACCATCCATGATCGGCATGCTGATATCCAGAAGAATAATATCCGGAATAGCATTCCCTTCTTCAAATTTTTGAATGAGGTCTTTGCCATTCTCACAGACATAGATGACTTCAAATTCATTGAAATTACCGATAATGCCTTCCAGGGCTTTTGCAATAAGTATATGGTCGTCAACGATTACGATGCTTTTTTTCATGATTGTTTTTTTAAGATGATATTAAGTTGGGTCCCCTCATTTTCCTTACTTTCCATACGAAAGCTGGCTCCTATGATTTCAGCTCTGTTTTTCATATTGGTAAGACCAATCCCGTTAGATTTGATCTGTGAAGTATCAAACCCGATTCCGTCATCACGGATGTCAAGTTCCCAAAGTATGTCTTCAGAAGTATTCAGAGTGATAAAAATATTTTTACAGCGGGAATGTTTTATACTGTTCTGAATGAATTCCTGCGTAATTCTTAACAGCATATTTTTATGAACAAAACCCAAATCCAGCTGTTTAAAATTATGCTCAAAACTGACTTTACACTTTTTAAAAGAATTGGTATTGTCTACTTCCTCCTGGATCAAAGTTACAATTTCCTTTTGGTTGATATTGTCATCCGTTAATGTTTTTGACAGGCTCCTCAGGTCTTGTAAAGATTGATTGATAATTTGTGAAACCTGATCTATTCTTTCACTTGCCTCCGGAACTTTGTTTTCATAAAGCATCTGCTGAACATAGAGACTTACCAGGGTAAGTTTCTGACCGATGTTATCATGCAATTCTCTTCCGATCTGCTGCATGGTGGCCTGCTGTATTTCTAGTTGAGTGGCCAGAAGCTCTCGCTGATGAATTTCATTTTTCATCTCGATCTCATTCAGGTATTCTTTTTTACGCTGCCTGTAGCTTCGTATATAGACTAATACTGCTGTTACAAACATTACAAAAAGTATGTTAAATAGAATGATAACGATTAAGAGCTCTGTTTTCCCCATATAAATGAACTTGCAAATAAAATATACATCACTGAAACTGAAATCAGAAAATAACTAAAATAAATGTCCCAAATTTCCTTGTATTTTACCAGGAGTGATAAAAATGCCATGAAAGGTAATGTTCCTATATATGATAGTGTAATCCCAAGATTAATATAAAACATTTTGTTTTTATAGAAATTGAGAATCTCCTGTGAAGTAATTTGTTTATAATACTCTAATATTACCAAAAGCATCAATATAAGGCAGCCAAATGTGTAGTTGAAAGCAAATACAATTTTACTTTTAGAAAAATACAATTCATTGGGAATAAAGGAAAGCAGGTATAAAATGGATATTATCCAAAATAATTTTGGTTTTCCTAAAGACTTTGCAGCATACAACCAGTAAAAAAATATGAACTGGATTGGCATTAAAAGGTAGTTATAGTATTGAGCTTTGGTAAAATTAGCAAAGCTTCCCCATTTGCCATAAGCTTCCCCAAGAAAAATAAATACCAGATAAAACACAAAAAGCTTCCAATATTGTTCTTTTAAACGGTTATAATGGAAAAGTGCTATAACTGCAGCAAGTCCTTCAGCCCAAAGCAGACTTTTTTGTGCAAACTCCTGGAATTCTGTCATACAGTGTTAAGTATAATATATTTACAATTAAAAAGACTGGCCTAAAGGAGCTTTTGGAGGTACAAGGATTCCATTATTTTCCCCAAGGCTTGTATCATCATCTTCTCCCGTGTTTTTAGAAAAATCATTGGTTTTCAGGTTGTTTAATGCTATAGATTTTCCTTCAGCACTTTGGAAAGGATTAAAATCATAATCAATAAGCTCTCCTGTTTCATTGGCTTTTTTTAATGTTGGGACCATTACTATAGTATGTCTTCCTGCATATTCAATCGGAACCGGGTGAGACTCCATAATAGACCAGTTTTCTTCCTTCGGATAAGCAGAATAATAAAATCTTACCCCTAAATCTTCTGTAGATGCAGCTGGATTGGCTTTGGCTGCCTCTGCTTCAATATTTGCAATGAAATTTTTCAATTTCGGAAGGTCAAACCAGATGGAATGTGCATCTTCTATTCCTAAAGCAGTATTAATAGCATTCAGGTGATTTTGGCGGTAATTGTTGATCAGAGCCTGGATGAGACTGTTTGACATTGTTCCAGGTTGCAGCGGATTGTTGGATTCTGTATTCATAGCTTAGTGTTTTGCAGATAAACTTAATTAAAATGCAAATCTCGGAAAAAATATGGTAGAAAATACACTTACGAATAGGGATTTATACTGTTATTTTTACCGTGTTTTTACGGATTGTAATAATGAAAGTAACTGATATTTATATTAATCGTGAATTTATATTATAAAAAACGGAGAAATATGTTTTTTCTCCGTTCTTGTCTAAATGCAGGGGTATTTTCTCCAGTCTCTGCAGATATATCCTGATGTGCAGCAAAGGTTAGGCGGGCAGTTCATGTTTTCATCGCACATAATGATTGGGGCAATAAGTCCGCCATCAATTTTCTTTAGATCATTTCTTTTAAGCTTTTTCATACTGATTCTGTTTTGTTATTGGCTTAATAAATATAATAATATTTCACGTAATAAGGAAAAATATATAAAATAAGTGCTGCAGAGTAATCTACAGCACTTATTCACAAAAATAATGTATATGAAAAAAACTATTTTATTGTTCGGTAGGTCTGAAAACCAAACCTGTTTCTTCAAAATAATCTAGAGTGATTCTGTCTCCATCATTCACATTTCCTGCAAGAATCTCTTTTGAAAGTTTATTTAATACTTCCTGCTGGATCACTCTTTTCAATGGTCTTGCCCCGAAAGCAGGATCGTAGCCTTTGTCCATCAGATAATCCACTGCATCCTGAGTGAAAGTCATAATGATGTTTCTTTTAGACAGCATTTCATTAAATCCTCTCAACTGATACTGAACGATTTTTCCGATTTCTTTTTTCTTAAAGGCTGGAACAGTACAATTTCATCAATTCTGTTCAGGAATTCCGGACGAAGGGTTTGTTTTAAAAGGTCAAAAACTTCTTCTTTGGTTTTATCCACAATTTCATCCTGATTTTCCTCCGTAAGATTTTCAAAATTCTCCTGAATCAGGTGTGAACCTAAATTCGAGGTCATAATAATGATTGAATTTTTGAAATTGACTACACGTCCTTTGTTGTCAGTCAGACGCCCGTCATCAAGAACCTGAAGCAAAGTGTTGAAAACATCCGGGTGTGCTTTTTCAATCTCATCCAGCAATACCACTGAGTAAGGCCTTCTTCTTACCGCTTCAGTCAATTGCCCGCCTTCATCATATCCTACATATCCCGGAGGCGCTCCTACCAATCTTGAAACACTGTGACGTTCCTGATATTCACTCATATCAATTCTGGTCATGTTGTTTTCATCGTCGAATAGAAATTCTGCCAGTGCTTTCGCAAGCTCGGTTTTACCCACCCCGGTTGTCCCAAGGAAAAGGAAAGAACCGATAGGTTTTTATCATCACTTAATCCGGCTCTGTTTCTTCTGATCGCATCTGCAACTGCCTGAATCGCTTCATCCTGTCCAACAACTCTGTGGTGCAGTTCAGTTTCCAGATTTAATAATTTATCCCTTTCAGACTGAAGTAACTTGGTTACAGGAATACCTGTCCATTTAGCAATTACTTCAGAAATATTTTCTGCGGTGACCTCTTCTTTGATCAGTTCATTCTGATGGTTCTGCATTTCAAGCTCAACTTTGCTGAGCTCTTCTTCCTTCTCACGAAGTTTTCCGTACTGGATCTCTGCTACTTTGGCATAATCTCCGGCTCTGGAAGCTCTTTCTGCTTCAAGTTTCAGAGACTCAATATCTTTTTTGATCTGTGTAAGATCTTCACTTTTCTGTTTTTCTTTCAGCCATTTCGCATTGATCTCATTTCTCTGCTCGGATATTTTTGCAATATCTTCTTTAAGGTGATCAATCTTGGTTTGGTTGCCTTCTCTTGAAATAGCGGCCAGCTCAATTTCCATCTGCATGAGTTTTCTGTCCAGCACGTCCAGTTCTTCCGGTTTGGAATTGATCTCCATTCTCAGTTTTGCAGAAGCTTCATCAATAAGGTCAATGGCTTTATCCGGTAAAAAACGGTCTGAAATATATCTTTGAGACATTTCCACGGCTGCGATAATTGCCTCGTCTTTGATTCTTACTTTGTGGTGAGCCTCATATTTGTCTTTAATACCACGAAGGATAGAAATAGCAGATTCAGTATCCGGTTCTTCCACCATTACTTTCTGGAAACGTCTTTCCAACGCTTTGTCTTTTTCAAAATACTTTTGGTATTCATTCAGGGTGGTAGCACCAATTGCTCTTAATTCTCCTCTTGCCAGAGCAGGTTTTAAGATATTGGCTGCATCCATGGCTCCTTCACCACCTCCGGCACCAACCAATGTGTGGATCTCGTCAATGAAAAGAATAATCTGACCATCCGATTTGATTACCTCGTTGACAACTGATTTCAAACGCTCTTCAAATTCACCTTTGTATTTAGCTCCGGCGATTAAAGCTCCCATATCCAGTGAATATAATGTTTTATCCATAAGGTTTTCAGGAACGTCACCGCTGATAATTCTATGGGCAATTCCTTCTGCAATCGCTGTTTTACCTACACCCGGTTCCCCGATAAGTATCGGGTTGTTTTTGGTTCTTCTGGAAAGGATCTGTAAGACCCTTCTGATTTCTTCATCACGCCCGATTACAGGGTCCAGTTTACCTTCTGCTGCTAATTCATTAAAGTTTTTAGCATATTTGTTTAAGGATTGATAGGTTTCTTCTGAACTTGCAGAAGTTGCTTTACTTCCTTTTCTTAATTCTTTGATAGCACCTTCCAACAGGTTTTTGGTTACACCCATATCTTTCAGCATCTTCGATACTTCAGAAGTGGTTTCCAAAAGTGACAGCCATAAATGCTCAATCGTTACATATTCATCACCCATTTTCTTGGCAATATTGGGTGCGTCCAGCAATACTTTGTTGGCTGATTGTGAAAGATAAATATTTCCTCCCTGCACTTTAGGAAGCTTTTCTAAATTTTCACGGTTGCGCTCTCTTACTAATGCAGCATCTGCTTCAGACTTTTTAATAAGAAAGGCGAAATATTTTCATCTACCTGAAAAATCCCTTCAAGGAGATGTTGGGGTTCAATACTTTGGTTGCCAAATTCCATCGCAACCTGTTGTGCTGCCTGGATGGCTTCCTGTGATTTTACAGTATATTGGTTTAAGTTCATATTGTATATATTTTTGGTAAGGATTCGTTCAAAGTTTAGTTTTAAAAAACATCAAGAAACCAAATTCTGAGGCTCAGTTTCTTAATGCCAATCAATTATTTAATCATTTAATCGATGACTGTATCGCAAAAACTGTTCAATTATTAAATTTATAAAAAATATAGACAAAATTTCCGGATTTTGCATTTTTAACGGAAATTTAACTTGACAAAATTTCCGATTTCGTAATTATTTATTTAAAATCTATGAACAAATAGTCATATCATGATTATAACAGCTTAATAACAGAGGATACAATACACAGGTTGAATTGGTTCGGATGATTATCTTTTATGATCAAAAAAACGAGCAGTTTAATTCAGAATAATTACTTTTGCATTTTACCAGATGGAACTAAAAGAAAAACAGAGAAAAATACTAGATGTAGCAGTAGAGCTTTTCAAAGAAAAAGGTTATATGGGAAGCTCGGTAAGAGATCTGGCTACTAAACTCAATATCAAAGCAGCATCACTGTATGCGCATATCCGTTCAAAGGAAGAAATTTTGGAATGGATTTGTTTTGGTATTGCCCAGGAGTTTTTCGATGAGCTTCAAGAGGTAAAAAATACAGATATTGCTCCGAAGGAAAAACTGAATCTGTTATTGGATAAGCACCTTTCCGTTGTTCTTAAAAACCGTGATGTTACCCATATCTATTCCAATGAATGGAAACACCTAGAAGAAAGGCTTCCCGAATTTGTTGCATTGAGAAAAACTATCAGCAGGAAGTGGAAGAACTGATTTCTGAGATCTACAAAGCTGAAAACTGGGAACTGAAATCACCTTCGTTTACGACGAGATTTATTCTTCATACCTTAAATAATTCCTATTTCTGGTTCAAAAGAAGCAGTGATTCCACAGATGAAATTACTGAAGAAATCAGAGAGAAAATTCTTTTCGGTTTGTTAGGAAACCAACATTCATAAGCCTTTGGCAAGAGAATCATTAATACATTTTACATTATACTTTTTACAAGAAAAGCATTGAGCTTTTATTCTGTTATTTAGAATCGTTCAAAATATGACAAAAGTCATAATAATTTTGCCAGCTTGCAAAATCTTTTTAAATTTACACCTAACAAATGTTAGTTAGTTTTATGGATTTTTCAGTTGAATATCTGGAGCTGGATCAGTTGAGACAGCTTCAATCCGGCCGGTTGATCACCCTGATCAGCTATTTGGAGGAGAAGTCGGAATTTTATAAAAAGAAATTTGATGAACTGCAAATATCTCCACAGGATATAAGGTCGATTGAGGATATCACGAAACTTCCCATTACTTACAAACAGGATTTAAGAGATAACTATCCGTTCGGATTATTTACAGTCCCTAAAAGCGAGCTTCAGCGTATTCACTGCTCAAGCGGTACTACAGGGAAACCGACTGTGGTAGGATATACAAAGGAAGATGTAGACCTTTTCAGTGAAGTAGTGGCAAGATCTTTATATGCTGCAGGTGCCAGATCGGGAATGCAGTTACATAATGCTTACGGTTACGGGATTTTTACCGGTGGATTAGGGCTTCATTATGGCGCAGAAATGCTTGGGATGAGTGTTCTTCCTATTTCCGGGGGAATGACGGCAAGACAGGTGGATCTGATTGTGGATTTTAAGCCGGAAGTAATCTGCTGCTCCCCATCATATGCTTTAACGATTGCGGATGAATTTGCAAAAAGAGGAATATCAGCAGATGAAATCAGTCTTCAATATGCGGTTTTAGGTTCAGAGCCATGGACTGAAATTATCAGGGAGCACATTGAAGAAAGATTAGGAGTTCATGCTACCAATATCTACGGATTAAGTGAAATTATCGGACCGGGAGTTTCCATGGAGGATTTTGAGGAAAAGGAGGGGCATATATCTGGGAAGATCATTTCTATCCCGAAATTCTAGACCCGATCACAAAGCAGCCGGTTCCTTTCGGGGAAGAAGGCGTGTTGGTGATTACAACATTAACGAAAAAAGCAATGCCGCTTTTACGTTACTGGACGAATGATATTACAAGCCTTTACTACGATGAAAATGCCAAAAGGACGATGGTGAAAATGAAACCCATTGTTGGAAGGGCAGACGATATGCTGATTGTAAGAGGAGTAAATGTTTATCCAAGCCAGATTGAAGATGCTTTCTCATATGTAAAAGGAGTGGTTCCTAACTATTACCTGACGCCTGTTGAGAAAGAGCACATGTGCATCGCTTTGGATATTGATGTTGAAATAGATGATGACCTCGTGAAATCTCAGAAAATAGAAGCCAATACCGATGATTATTTTAATTTTGTCGGAAACTTTGGAAAAAACATAGAAAACGAAATAAAAAACGGGTAGGCATCACTACAAAAGTGAAGGTTCATGCCCAGGACAGCCTGCCAAAATGCGAAGGTGGAAAAATTAACAGAATACTTAAAAAATAATGAATTCATTTTATAAACTTAAAACAGTTAAGGTTCAGAAAGACACTCCCGATGCAGTAAATGTAGCGGTGGAAATTCCTGAAGAGCTTAAAGATAAGTTCAGGTTCAAACAGGGACAGTATCTGAATTTCCGGATGATGATCAACGGGAATGAGGAAAGACGTTCTTACTCTATCTGTAATGCTCCCAGTGAAAAAAGCAATACACTGGAGGTATTGGTGAAATTGCTTGAAGGTGGAAAAGTATCAGGCTATTTCAATGAACATCTTCATATGGATGAAGTATTGGAAGTAATGCCTCCGATGGGTGGTTTCAACACATCTTATCATCCGACAAATGTGAAAACCTATGTTGGATTGGCAGCAGGAAGCGGAATTACTCCTGTTTTATCCAATATTAAAGAAAGTCTTTATCAGGAACCTAAAAGTAATGCTTATCTGTTCTACAGCAACAGAAGTATGAATCATGTTTTAAGAAGAGCTGAAATTGATAAGCTGGTAGAACAGTTCAACGGAAGGCTTAAAGTGGTTTATCTGGTAAGCCGTGAAAAGCACGAAGATCCTGTTTTTGAAGGAAGAATTTCTGCTGAAAAACTGGAGCAGTTATTTGAAAGATACGCAGATATTGATGTAAGAGAAGCAACTTATTTCATCTGCGGACCTTCAGAAATGATCAAAGGAATTGCAGATTATCTGAAAAAAGATAAAAAAGTTCCGGCTATCCAGGTATTGTTTGAATATTTCACTCCTCCTGATGAGGAAAATACGGAGGAAATGAGTGATGAATTCAAGGCTATTGCCAATATTGAAAGTATGGTAACGGTAATCATTGATGATGATGAATATTCGTTCCACCTTAACTCCAAAAAAGAGAGTATCTTAGATAAAGCATTGAAAGACAATCTTCCTGTGCCTTTTGCATGTAAAGGAGGAGTTTGCTGTACGTGTAAAGCGGAAGTTCTGGAAGGAGAAGTTTTCATGGAGAAAAACTACGCACTTACCGAAGAAGAAGTAGCCCGAGGCTATGTTCTTACCTGCCAATGTCACCCGACAACGAATGTGGTGATGCTTAATTATGATGTTTAATTTTTTGTAAAATGTAAAGTGTATAATGTAAAAAGTACATCGGAAATACATTGTACAGCCTACATTTTACTTTAGTACAAAAAGCAAAAGAAATGGACTTAGAAAAATTTGTTCAATACGTTCACGAAGAAAATAAAGTAGAGCCAAAAGATGTAATGCCTGATGATTACAGGAAATTATTGGTTCGTCAGATTTCACAGCACGCGCATTCTGAAATTGTTGGAATGTTGCCGGAAGCCAACTGGATCTCCAGAGCCCCTTCATTGAGAAGAAAAATGGCTCTTTTGGCGAAAGTTCAGGATGAGGCAGGTCATGGCTTATACCTTTACTCTGCTACCGAAACTTTAGGAGATGGAAGCATCAGAGCAGACAGAGATGCTACTTACGATGATATGCTGCAAGGAAAAGCAAAATACTCAAGTATTTTCAATTATCCTACCCTGAGCTGGGCAGATATCGGAGCAATCGGATGGCTGGTAGACGGAGCTGCCATTATGAACCAGGTAATGCTGATGGGAAATTCCTATGGTCCTTATTCAAGAGCGATGGTGAAAATCTGTAAAGAGGAATCTTTCCACCAAAGACAGGGATATGAGATCCTGATGGCGCTTTGCCGTGGTACCAAACAGCAGAAAGAAATGGCTCAGGCTTCGCTAAACCGTTTCTGGTGGCCGGCTTTAATGATGTTCGGACCTAATGATGACAGCTCGCCAAACTCTAAAATTTCTATGAATTACAGAGTGAAAAGAGAAAGTAATGACAGCCTTCGTCAGAGATTTATTGACGTTACCGTTCCTCAGGCTGAATTTTTAGGATTAACTATTCCTGATAAAGATCTGAAATGGAATGAGGAAAGACAGCATTACGATTTCGGGGAACTCCCTTGGGATGAATTCATGGAAATTCTGAAAGGAAACGGACCTTGTAACAAGAAGCGTATCGAGACCAAGAGAAAAGCTCAGAGAGAGAATGCTTGGGTAAAAGAAGCAGCAGTAGCTTTTGCTGAGAAACAACAAAAAGAAGTAATATAATAATGTAACAATATACCAATGTAGAAATGTAACAATCATTGTCATGCTAAGCTCGTCGAAGCATCTCATAGTTAAACTGGTACATTGATACATTGTTAAATAATTTGACTATGGCAAATTTAGATATGTGGGAAGTGTTTATTCAGACTAAACCGGGATTATCTCACAAACACGTTGGAATTGTACAGGCACCAACAGCAGAAATGGCTTTGCAGAACGCAAGAGACGTTTATACAAGAAGAAAAGAAGGAACTTCTGTTTGGGTTGTTCCAAGCAAATATATTGTGACTTCGGAAGGAGTGGATAAAGAAGCTTTCTTTGATCCGGCTGATGACAAACTATATCGTCATCCGACTTTCTACGAGATTCCTAACGATGTAAAAAATATGTAATCAATAAAGATTGTAAGATGTGAGATCAGATGCTAGACTTTTTTGTCAATCTGAAATCTTGTGTCTGAAATCTGAAATCTACTAAACAATGAACCCATTATATAATTATTTATTAAAACTAGCAGACGACAGTTTCATTATGGGACAGCGCCTGTCTGCATGGTGTGGTGAAGGACCTTACTTAGAAGAAGATATTGCATTGACAAACATTGCGTTGGATGAACTGGGGCAGGCGAATAACTTTTATGTGTACGCTTCAAGGGTGATTGATAACGGAAAAAGTGAAGATGATATTGCGTTTTTAAGATATGAGCACGAGTATCTGAACGCCCACTGGACAGAACTTCCCAATGAAGACTATGCACAAACGATTCTGAAAGTTTATGTTTTTGCAGTATATCAGAAACTGATGTATGAAGCATTATCGAATTCTGCTAATGAAGAATTGGCCGCCATCGCTCAGAAATCATTAAAAGAGGTAAGATATCATTATACTCACGCTGCTTCCTGGATGAAAATTTTTGCTCAGGGAACAGAAGAAAGCAAATTCCGTTTGGTAAAAGCTGTTGAAAATATCTGGGAATATACAAAAGGTCTTTTCGCGAAAACAGAAGGAGAGGAAGATCTTGCAGCTTTGAATATTGCTCCGGATACAGATGCTCTTTATGAAGAATTCCTTGCGATTACAAAGAAAGATTTTGCAGATTTCGGTTTAGAATATCCTGAAAATCCTTTCATGCAGCCAAAATCAAGAACAGGATATCACACGGAATATTTTGGATATATTCTTTGTGAGCTTCAGTATATGCAGAGAGCGTATCCTGGATGTACGTGGTAATAAATTATGAAGAAGCTGCTTCTTGGGATATTGGCTTTTTTCTTGCAGCATATGTGATACTTTGTGTTGGTATTTATTTCTATCAGGAGAAAATTATTTTTTATCCTGAAAAGTTACCGGAAAATTACAAGTTTACATTTGATGGTGATTTTGATGAAATACCTATCAAAACGCAGGATGGAAAGCATTTGAGTTCTGTTTTATTCAGAGCCCAAAATCCAAAAGGAGTCATTTTTATCTTCACGGAAACGGAGGGTCAATAAAAGACTGGGGAGAAGTAACTCAATTATATCGGAGCATGAACTATGACACGTTTATGCCTGATTACCGGGGCTATGGAAAAAGTGAAGGTAAAATCAGCAATAAAGATCAGCTTTTGTCGGATGTTGATACTGCTTATAAAGAACTTTTGAAACGATATCCGGAGAATAAGATTATTATTTTAGGGTATTCTGTAGGAACAGGACTGGCAGCAAAACTGGCGTCAGAGCATCATGCAAAATTGCTTATTTTACAGGCTCCATACTATAGCACAGAAGATGAAATGAGTCGGAAATTCTCATTTCTTTCGAAGTTTTTACTGAAGTATAATTTTGAAACCGGTGAATATTTAAAAACAGTTAAGTCACCGATAATTATTTTTCATGGTGATAAAGATGAGGTTATTAATTACAAGGCATCTTTAAAACTTAAAAATAATTTTAAAAAGATGATAGCCTGATTATATTGAAAGATCAGTATCACAACGGCATAACAGATAATTTAGATTATCAGAAAGCAATGAAAAGAATCCTTGATTCTGATAAAAAATAAAATATGAATCAGCTTTTAGATTTATTAAAAACAATTCCCGATCCGGAAATTCCGGTGATTGATATTGTGGAATTAGGAATTGTAAGAGATGCACAGGTTACAGGTGAAAATACCTGTGAAGTGATCATTACACCTACTTATTCTGCCTGTCCCGCTATGTTTACCATTGAAGAGGATATTATCAAAATGATGAAAGAAAACGGATGGGAAGCAAAAGTAGTGACCAAGATGTTTCCGATCTGGACAACAGACTGGTTAACGGATGAAGCGAGAGAAAACTTCGTGCGTACGGAATCACGCCTCCCGAAAAAGGAGCAGACGAACACCACATCGGGAAACCGAAAAAATGTCCGCGTTGCGGTTCTGAACATACCAAGCAGATCAGCAGATTCGGTTCTACATTGTGTAAGGCCTCTTATCAATGCTTGGACTGCCTGGAGCCTTTTGATTATTTTAAATGTCATTAATAATGCAATAACTGCAAACAATGAATTAACCATAGCCCATCAATAAAATTGACGAATATGCAGAGCATAACGATGGTATTGTTAGATTGTTAAAATCTTAGGTGGTTACATGAATTTATATTGTTAAATTAGTGCGTTGTTAAATAATAAATTAATAAAAACTATGTATACACAACTCGATATTGAAACGCATTTTGACGGAAAGCTTAAAATCGCATATCTTAATCAACCGGAAACGATGAACGCCCTTACAAAGCCGGCTTTATCAGATCTCAGAGACTTTGTCAAAGAATGCAGTGAAGACGAAACCGTAAGATGTGTTGCCATTTCCGGAAGAGGAAGAGCGTTCTGCTCAGGTCAGAATCTGGATGAAGCTTTTGTGGTAGGAAAGGAACACCATGATCATGACATCATCAGAAAAATTGTGGTAGACTATTATAACCCTTTGGTAATGGAAGTTACCCGTTGCAAAAAACCGGTTATTGCTTTAGTAAACGGTCCAGCAGTAGGAGCTGGGGCTATGCTGGCTTTGATCTCTGACTTTGTTTTGGCGAATGAAAAAGCCTATTTTGCCCAGGCATTTTCAAATATCGGTTTGATTCCAGATACAGGAGGAACGTACTTTTTACCGAAGCTTTTAGGTAGACAATTGGCCAACTATTTAGCATTTACAGGTAAAAAATTATCTGCAGAAGAATCTAAAGCTTATGGTCTTGTAGCAGAAGTTTTCAGTGAAGAAGAATTTGTTCCAAAATCTATGGAAATCCTTGAAAGAATGGCAAACATGCCGACAGCAGCCATCAAGCTTACTAAAAAAGCATTTGCCAATTCTTATAACAATACCTTGAAAGAACAACTTGAACTGGAAGGAGATCTTCAGCAGGAAGCTGCAGAAACAGAAGACTTCATCGAGGGTGTAAACGCCTTCTTACAAAAAAGAAAACCTAATTATAAAGGAAAATAAAAAGATTGTACAATGTAGAAAGTAAAATGTACCATGTACACAAATCAATACTTTTTACATTGTACATTTTACATTGTACAAAATGAAAAATATTGGAATTATCGGTGCCGGAACAATGGGAATCGGCATTGCACAGGTAGCCGCAACGAACGGATGCAAAGTATGGGTGTATGACGCCAACGCAAACCAAGTAGAAACGGCAACGGTAGGTCTGGAAAAAACACTCACCAGATTGGTGGATAAACAAAAAATTTCGGCAGAGAAAATGACTGAAATTTTAGCTAATATTTCCATTGCTACAGAATTGAAGGATTTCAAAGATTGTGAGCTGATTATAGAAGCTATTATCGAAAACAAAGAGATCAAAACCAAAGTGTTTACAGAGCTTGAAAATTATATTTCAGAAAACTGTATCCTTAGTTCCAATACCTCTTCTATCTCTATCACCTCTCTTGGTGCAGAACTAAAGAAACCGGAGCGTTTCATCGGAATTCACTTTTTCAATCCGGCTCCATTGATGCCTTTAGTGGAAGTTATTCCATCCTTATTAACAGAAAATACATTAGCAGAAAAAATCTACAACCTCATGAAAGAATGGGGGAAGACTCCTGTTATTGCCAAAGATATTCCAGGTTTTATTGTCAACAGAATTGCCAGACCTTATTATGGGGAAGGCTTAAGAATTGTTGAAGAAAACATCGCAACACCAGAACAGGTGGATGATGCCATGAAAATTTTAGGAAACTTCAAAATGGGACCTTTTGAATTGATGGACCTTATTGGGGTTGATGTAAACTTTGCCGTAACAACTACCGTTTACAAAGATTATTTCTACGATCCGAAATACAAACCATCATTACTTCAGCAAAGGATGTCTGAAGCCAGACTTCACGGCAGAAAGACGGGAAAAGGTTTCTACGATTACAGCGAAGGAGCAGAAAAACCTGTAGCTCAGAAAGACGATGCTTTATACCAGCAGATCTTTTTAAGAATTATTTCCATGCTGATCAATGAAGCTGTAGAGGCTAAAAGGTTAGGAGTTGCCAATGACGAAGATATTGAACTGGCCATGCAGAAAGGCGTAAACTATCCAAAAGGTTTATTAAGCTGGGGGAAAGAAATAGGGTATGCAAAAATATCCGAAACCTTACAAAACCTTTATGAAGAATATCAGGAAGAAAGGTATAGACAAAGTCCTTTGTTGAAGAAAATGTAATATGAAATATTTTCCTGAAAGATATGATGAAATAAAATCTTTACACTCTGTTGAAAAGATTTTATCAAATATAAATAGCAATAGTGAGAAAAGTTATTCTCTAACAATGAATCGCACTAATAAATTTTTAAGAGGATATACAGAGAAAAATTTTTTTAAAGTAATAAGTGCCGAGGTACCATTGGGAGCTTTATGTGTTTTTGAAGGTCAATTGTTTCAAAAGGAACATGAGACAATAATAAAGTTGAATTCAAAATTTCATAGAACTTTTAGAATAATGTTATTTGTTTGGGGCATTCTTCCGGTTTTTGCGATAATTGTTAATTGTTTTCAAGCTGGAGCAATAGCATTAGCATTATTATTACCAATTGCTATGCTTTATACAATAATCTATTTCGTAATTAAATTTTATTTCAAAAAATCTTATGAAAATGGAATTAAAGATTTGAATAGGATTATTAATAAATAAAATTAGGTCATTATCATGAATATAGATGAATTCAGGGCAGAGCTGGAAACCAGGCTTTTAATTGAGAAACAATATTTAATTCAGGAAGCCTCCTCTGTTGATGAACAGGAAAGACTTGAGTTACTCGGAAAGTTTAATGAAAAATATAAAGAGCTGATCAAAAGATTAGCCAACGAAAATGGAATTGATTTAAACGCATCCTATCCCTCTGAAAATTCATCAGACTCAGAACATCTTTCCTATGAACAGATCATTCTGGGTAAAACAATGAATGTTTACGACAGATTATCCGATGGGCTGTATGAAGAAATAACAAACATATAATTAATAGAAATGAATCCAAAACAAGTTGCAGATTATATGTTCAATCAGGATTATTTTTCCCAGTGGATGAATATCAAAATGATTGAAGTAAAAGAAAATTACTGTTTACTGGAAATGCCGATCAAGAAAGATATGCTGAACGGCCTTAAAACAGTTCATGGCGGAGTTACGTTTGCGTTTGCAGACTCGGCACTGGCATTTTCTTCCAACAATACCGGAGATGCTGCTGTAGCATTGAACTGTATCATTAATTTTACCAAAGCAGGAAAAGAAGGTGATGTTTTCAGAGCAGAAAGTGTTTTGGTCAATGATACGAGGAAAACAGCTGTTTATGACATTCAGATTACCAATCAAAATAAGGAGCTGATTGCAAAATTTGTAGGAACAGTTTACAAAATAGGAAAAAAGTAACCGACTTATAAAACCTAATACCAAACACCAGATTAACCAAAATGAGAAAAATATTGATGTTACTTTTTGGGATTTCAGCGCTTCTCGTTAATGCCCAGCAGAAAGTGAACGAAGTGTTGAAAAAAGAACTTGATGCTATTATGAAGGTGGATCAGGGGTATAGAATGCTTTTTGATACTGCGATCACTCCCGAGAAAAAGAGCAGCTGTTGAAAGATCTGAATATTGACCAAGAAGAATTCAAAAAGAAAAACTGGATGTTGGTGGCAGAACACGATAGTCTGAACATCCAGAAAATTGAAAATATTATTGCTCAATATGGCTATCCGGGAAAAACACTGGTAGGAGAACCTGCCAATCAGGCGGCCTGGTATGTCATCCAGCATTCAACAAAAATTGGAAAATATCTGCCTCTCATTAAAGAAGCTGGAAAAAAGAAGGAAATTCCTTTCACCTGGGTTGCTATGATGGAAGACCGTTATCTGATGCAGCAAGACAAAGAACAGATTTATGGAACACAGGGAAAAGGTGAAATGACAAAAGATAAAGATGGAAAGCAAGTCTTTGTCAGTTTTGTATGGCCGGTAAAAGATCTCAAAAATGTTAATAAAAGAAGAAAAGAAGCAGGCTTCGATTCTACTCTTGAAGAAAATGCCAAAAGAATGTTCGGACCAGACTTTAAATATGAACCTTACACTTTAAAACAGGCTTTAGAACTAAGAAATAAAAACAAATAAATCCGGTATTGTTATACTGTTACATTATCAGATTGTTATATTAAAATAATTATGAACAACGTATACATCATAGACTATGTCAGAACTCCCATCTCAAAACTGCAGGGAGGATTATCAGAAGTAAGAGCCGATGATCTTGCTGCTATTGTGATCAAAGAAGTGGTAGCAAGAAATCCAGAAGTTCCTGTTGAGGAAATTGAGGACGTTATTTTCGGATGTGCCAATCAGGCGGGTGAAGATAACAGAAATGTAGCAAGAATGGGGCTTTTACTGGCTGGTCTTCCTTATAAAATTGGTGGCGAAACGGTCAACAGACTATGTGCTTCAGGAATGTCTGCGGTAGCCAATGCATTCCGTTCCATTGCTGCAGGAGAAGGAGAAATTTATATTGCAGGAGGGGTGGAGCATATGACGCGTTCTCCGTATGTAATGTCAAAACCCAGCGCTGCTTTCGGAAGAGACAGCCAGATGTTTGATACCACTTTCGGATGGCGTTTTATCAACCCTAAAATGAAAGAAATGTATGGTGTTGACGGAATGGGAGAGACCGCTGAAAATTTAGCGGATATCCACCAGATCAACAGGGAAGATCAGGATAAATTCGCCCTTTGGTCTCAGCAGAAAGCTACTAAAGCTCAGGAAAGCGGGAGGCTGGCAGAAGAAATTGTAAAAGTGGAGATTCCTCAGAGAAAAGGCGATCCGGTCATTTTCGAAAAAGATGAATTCATTAAACCGTCTTCATCTATGGAAGGGTTGGCAAAACTTCGTCCTGCTTTCAGAAAAGAAGGAACGGTAACTGCCGGAAATGCTTCAGGAATGAATGACGGTGCAGCTGCTTTGATTTTAGCAAGCGAAGAAGCAGTTAAAAAATATGGTTTAAAACCAAAAGCAAAAATTCTGGGATCTTCAGTAGCCGGAGTTGAACCAAGAATTATGGGAATCGGTCCGGTAGAAGCCACTCAAAAGTTGTTGAAAAGATTAAATCTATCCCTTGAGGATATGGATATCATCGAATTAAACGAAGCATTTGCAGCACAGGCACTGGCTGTAACCAGAAGTTTAGGTTTAAAAGATGACGACACAAGAATAAATCCGAATGGAGGTGCCATTGCAATCGGTCACCCACTTGGGGTCTCCGGAGCAAGAATTGTAGGTTCTGCGGCCATAGAACTGCAGAAACAGGATAAAAAATATGCATTGTGTACCCTTTGTATCGGTGTCGGACAGGGATATGCAATGGTAATCGAAAAAGTGTAGCTTTTTAAATAATGTACAATATAACAGTTTATCAATGTAACAATATTGAATCTATTGCTAGACTGTTATATTGTTACATTGGTATATTAAATTAAAATTCTATGAACATCTACTCATACCACGGGATTCGTCCCATTATAAAGCCATCTGCTTACATTCATCCGCAGGCAGTTATTATCGGGAATGTAGAAATAGGTGAAGAAGTATATATTGGTCCCAATGCGGTAATCCGGGGCGACTGGGGGAAAATTATCATTAAAGACGGAGCTAACGTACAGGAAAACTGTACCCTGCATGTCTTTCCAAATATAGAAACTATCCTGGAAGAATCTGCACACATCGGACATGGTGCGATCATTCATTCAGGACACATCGGAAAAAACTGTCTGATCGGAATGAATTCTGTGGTAATGGACAAAGCCTATATCGGTGATGAAAGTATTGTGGGGGCATTGGCTTTTGTACCGGCTAATTTCAGATGTGAACCAAGAAAATTAGTGGTAGGAAGCCCTGCGAAAATTATCCGTGATGTTTCCGATGAAATGATTCACTGGAAAACAGAAGGAACTAAACTATATCAGGAACTGGCAAGAGAAGGGAAAGAAGCTATTCTGCCTTGTGAGCCGTTTACGGAATATGTTCAGCAGACTCCGACTAAAATTGTGGATTACAGTATCTGGGATGATATAAAATAAGTATACAAGAAAACCTGTTAGGTATAATAGAAAGGAGCTCTTTTTCTGAATGCGGTAAAACGAAAGAAAATATCAGATGAGAAATATTTATTGAAGGCTCTCCATTACATCCATAATAATCCGGTTAATCACGGATTTGTAAATAAAATTGATCAATGGAAGCATTCTTCATATAATTCATATTTGAATCCTGAAAAAGAAAGTAAATTGAACAGAAAGGAAATCATGCAGTATTTTGATTCGGTAGAAGTTTTTAGAAATTATCATCAATCTACTATTGAATATGACTTTTTAAATTTTGAATAATGGCTAATAATTAAACCTAACGGGTTTTTAAAACCCGTTAGGTTTAACAAAAAATAAATATGATTAAAAAAATTGCAATTGCATGCAGCATAATGTTTGCGGTGGTGTGTACGTTTTCAGCACAGACTGTTGCTACAAAACCGCTTACAATAGGAGAAGTAAGGACCATTAAGTCCAAAACATTAAATGAAGACAGAACACTGAATATTTATCTTCCGCAGGGATATGATAAAACAAAATCATACCCGGTAATCTATCTGCTGGATGGAAGTATAAACGAAGACTTTATTCACGTGACAGGATTAGTACAGTTCTTTAATCAGATGTATTCCATGCCGGAAACTATTGTAGTGGGAGTGGCTAATGTAGACAGAAAAAGGGACTTTACTTTTCATACGGATTTAAAAGACTTACAGAAAGATTACCCTACAACGGGACATTCTGATAAGTTTATTGAATTTATGGAAAAGGAGTTAAAACCATATGTTGAAAGCCAGTTCAAAACTACAGATAAATACCTTTTCGGTCAGTCTTTGGGTGGACTTCTGGCAACAGAAATCCTTTTGAAAAAACCGGAAATGTTTGATAACTATTTTATCATTAGCCCAAGTTTGTGGTGGGATGATGAAAGTCTGTTAAAACAGGCTCCACAGCTGCTTTCAAAATCTTCGGATACTAAAAAATTCGTTTATGTTTCCGTAGGGAAAGGAGAACATCCTGTGATGGTGAAAGATGCTGAGGCTTTCTATGATGTTTTGAAAAAAGCAGGAAAGAAAAACTGGACATTAGAATATAAAATGATGGAAACAGATAATCACGCAACCATTCTTCACAGAAGTTTATATGAAGGATTGGTGAAAATGTTTCCTTATCAGGAACCGAAATAAAAATAAATGTAACAATATACCAATGTGAAAATGTAACAATAAATCCATAGCAAACAACTATTGATAAGCTGTTACACTGCTACATTGATAAATTAAATATTTTATGGAAAAGTTAAAAAACTATATCTATGGACAATGGGTGGAAGGAACCGGAACCGGAGTCCCTTTGTACAACGCCGTTACAGGAGAGCAGGTAGCTGTTTCCGATACAGAAGGCCTTAATTTTGAACAGGCTCTTGACTACGGAAGAACAGTAGGATACAAAAACCTTTCTTCAATGACTTTCTACGACCGCGGGGAAATGTTGAAAAAAGTAGCCCTTTACCTGCTGGAAAGAAAGAAAAATACTACGAACTATCCTACAAAACAGGAGCTACCCATGTGGATTCGTGGGTAGATATCGAAGGAGGTTTCGGTACTTTCTTTACCTATTCCGGATTGGCAAAAGAATGCTTCCCAATACTCCGTTCTGGGTAGACGGAGATACACAGAAAATCTCTGCAAACGGGACTCATTTGGGAACCCATATTTTAACACCAAGTGAAGGCGTTTCCATACAAATTAACGCATATAACTTTCCGGTGTGGGGAATGCTGGAAAAGCTTTCCACTTCCTTACTGGCAGGTGTTCCTTCCATTGTAAAGCCATCTCCTTTCGGATCTTATCTTACCAATGCGGTATTTCAGGATATGATTGAAAGCGGAGTATTGCCTGAAGGTGCTGTTCAGTTAGTTTGCGGTGAGCCAGGGAATATTTTAGATTATGTACAGGATGGAGATTCTGTATTGTTCACAGGTTCTGCCCATACAGGAAGAAAATTAAAATCACTTCCTTCTGTTGCCGGAAATGCTGTCCGTTTCAACATGGAAGCAGATTCCCTGAACTGTTCTATCTTGGGATTGGAAGCAAAACCGGGAACTCCTGAATTTGACTTATTCATTAAAGAAGTACGAAACGAAATGACCACAAAAGCTGGTCAGAAATGTACAGCAATCAGAAGAATTATCGTTCCTGAGCATTTAATCGGTGATGTTCAGAATGCTTTGTCCAAAGCTTTGGATCAGACAAAAATCGGAAACCCGTTAAGCAGAGAAACCAGAATGGGTTCTTTAGTGGGAAGACAGCAGTATGAAGAAGTTCTGAGAAAAGTAAACCTGTTAAAATCAGAAACCGAACTTGTCTATGACGGAAAGCATGAACTGGTAGATGCGAACTACGAAAACGGAGCATTTATGAGCCCTAAACTATTCCTGAACGATAAGCCTTTCGAAAAGAATATCTCTCATGATGTAGAAGCTTTCGGACCTGTATCTACATTAATGCCGTACAGAGACGCTGAAGAAGCCGCTGCGCTGGCAAAGAGAGGAAAAGGAAGCCTGGTGGGATCTATCGTTTCTCATGATGAGAACTTCATCGCTGAAACTTCATGGAAAATGGCTTCCCAGCACGGAAGAATCTTTGTACTGAACAGAGATAACGCCAGGGAAAGTACCGGCCACGGTTCTCCACTTCCGACATTAATGCACGGAGGTCCTGGTAGAGCAGGGGGCGGCGAAGAAATGGGCGGTCTGAGCGGTCTTCATTTCTTCCTGCAGAAAACAGCTATTCAGGGATCACCGGATGTACTGAAAGCAATTACCAAGATCTATCAGCAGGGAGCGGAGAAAAAATTCTCGGATAAACATCCTTTCCAGAAATATTTTGAGGAAGTGGAAGTAGGAGACTCTTTAGAAACGGCAGGAAGAACCGTTACAGAGGCAGATATCGTAAACTTCTCCAATGTTTCATGGGATCATTTCTATGCCCATACAGATGCTACAAGTTTAACAGGTACTATCTTCGATAAAACTGTTGCCCACGGATATTTCATTCTTTCAGCTGCTGCAGGATTATTTGTTTCAGGTAAAAAAGGGCCTGTTATTGCCAATTACGGATTGGAAGACTGCAGCTTCTTCAAACCTGTATATGCCGGAGATACCATCACGGTTTATTTAACGGCAAAAGAAAAAATAAACAGAGGAGTAAAAGGAAGAAATATCCCTTCCGGTGTTGTAAAATGGCTGGTGGAAGTAGTAAACCAAAGAGATGAGGTCGTTTGCGTGGCAACAATCCTGACATTGGTAGCTAAGCAGTCTCCTTTTATTGATCTGAATGTGAAAAATGTTCAGAAAATACTGAACGGATTAACAGAAAGCACTCCTGCGCTTTGGGGAAAAATGTCTCCTCAGCAGATGATTGAACATTTGGAAAAAGCGGTACTGGTAAGCTTCGGAGAGCCTGAAGCAGAAAAATGCTTCACTCCGGAAGAAAATATTGAAAAATGGCAGGACTCGCTTTATAATCACAGAGCAATGCCGAAAGAATTCACAGCTCCTTTCCTTCCGCAGGATGGTTCGCTTCCTGAACTTACCCACAAAAGCCTGGAAGCTGCAAAGCAGTCATTCATGGATAATCTGAAGAAATTTGTGATCTATTACAAAGAAAATCCACAGGCAGAACACATGAATTATGTATTCGGAAAACTGAACAAAGAAATGTGGGAACTGATGCACAGAAAGCATTTTACTCACCACTTCCAGCAGTTTGGATTGATTTAGCTAAAACTAAATATAAAATAAAAAACAGCAGTTAAGTAAACTGCTGTTTTTTTTATGTAATCAAATATCAATCGATTACTGTTCAACTATTGTAAGTGAATTATAAGCTCCGTTTCCTGAAGTATCAAACTGGCTGATTGTACCATCAAATGCTACTGTAATCCAGGTAAAAGGTCTTAATTTGTCACCCTTGTTTAAATATACGCTTACTGTACATGAAGACCCTACTGGTACAGCATTGGGACTTGCTCCTGTATCAGAAGAATATCCATTATTTGTTTTTATCCTTTGGGTGATTGTACCCCCCGGATTTCTGACTTCCCATATTGCTTCAGTCTGATTGTTTGATCCTGTATTGACCTGGCTGGATTGTAATGCGAAAGTAAAAGTTGCAAAATATACACCATCACGCGGAGCTACAAATTCACCTGTAGCCGGATTGAAATTTGAGGTGGGAACCCCTGAGTCCGAGTCAAATTTCTCAGTCCAGTTAGTTAAATAAGAAGATCTTCTTTGAACAATGCCGGATTTAGTTCCTATTTCTGAAGGCGTAGCACTTTCAAATACATAAGTATCCTGAGTTGTTTTGCTTGCCATTACAATGATACGCGGTTTCCCTTTAGGAAAAAAGCTCACCCAGTTTGAACCGTCGGAAAACTCCAGATAGCCCTTTACACCAATGGCAGGGCTTGCTACATATCGTAATGCACCTGCACCCGCCTGCGCTGCTGTTTTAGTAGTGTTTCCGATAGCTACAGAACCATTTACATTGTTGCGCAGATCCAGCGCTACTTTTGGGTTAGCAGCTAATGTGGCTATTTTTCCGGAATTATCAATAATAATGTTCCCTGCATCTGTCTTAATTTCAACAGGGTTGGCTGGATTGGATAATCCTATTCCTATTTGAGCATTGATATAGTTTATATTGAATGATAAAGCAATAAAAATACTAATCAATCTTTTTATTTTATTCTTTGATTTCATCATGATGTGTATTACAATTCACTGATACTTAAATTATTTAATTTATTGTCATTTAAAATGCTTCGTGCACTGCCTATATTATGCTTCACCGTAAATTTTATAGTATCATCTTTCTTAAGATTGAAAATAGCATTACAATTACCGCTTATAAAATTACTTACTGCACCGGCCTGAAAGGCAGGATAAGAATTTACTGTTTTAAATACGGGAATGTTATTCGTGTTCTGGCTGCTTTCTATCGTGGTTTCTATAAAAGTGTTTTTAGGTATATTTCCGTTGGCCAGAGTAATGTTGAAGGAAACAAGATAGAAACCATCACGTGGGGCTTTAAAAATTCCGGTGCTTGGATCAAAATCTCCGCCTACTGCTGTACCTGAATCAACTGTTTCTGTCCAGCCGGTAATGGTTGTCGTCGTTGCACTGGGAATACTTTGTGCAGAGCTGTTACTGGCATTTACCAGCGCTTTAGTCGGAGGGGTGAGTGGTAATGCAATCCATTGCTCGCCATCAGAATATTCTAAATATCCACCGGTATTATAACGTATTGCTCCTCCACCTGCTGAAGAAGGGCTCTGTGTATTGCTGCCCAAACCAATAATTCTTTGGTCGTTTGAAGATCTGAGATCAACCTTGGTAACCGGATTTAGAACTCCAACTCCTATCTGACCCTCTGATGTAATGACAACATCGTTAGATATTTTTGTAGCATCAGGAGCAGAACCATTATCTTTTCCGGCATCTATATGCAGAGGCTGTGCAGGATTAGGGGTGAAAAAACCTACCTGGGCTGCTGTTTTAATGGCCAGAAAAAATAAAATAGAAGAGAATAGCTTATAAGTGATATTGATTTTCTTTTTCATGATCTATATCTTAATGTTCTATTATAGTTAGATTGTTAAATCCATCATCCGGATTGGCAGGATCTGATGAGTTACTGGTAACTCTGAGAGGAATAGCTCCTGAGGTAAGATTCTGATACAATCTGGCACTTACCTTGGTACCTGCAGTTAAAGTAAGGGTAACGGTACTTGATCCTCCAGCCTGTGTAGAACGTGTAGAATTTGCATCATCAGCTGTACCTGTCATAGATTGGCCGAAAGTTTTATATACGCTGGCAAGAACAATACCTGTAGTAGGATTATAAAATTGGGATTCAACTCTGGAACCATCATTAATAACAGCACCTGTGAAATTAAATGTTAACAGAAAGGTATAAGTTCCGTTTCGGGGAGCTGTAAATTCACCGGTGATTGGATCAAAGCTGTTGCTCATATCACGTACCTCGCTCCAGTTAGTAATAGTGGTAGGAGTTGCTGTCGGTATTGACTGGCTTGCTATTTTACGGACCACAATAACTGCTTTTTGAGGGGCAAGATAAACCTTGTTCCATACTATGCCGTCAGATACCTGAATTTTAGCTCCTGCCGGTATATTGTTTACATCATACCGTGTAGCACCTGCACCCGCCGCAGCAGCAGACATAGTGGTTGTCCCTAACCCAAGTGAATTTTCACTTCCTGCGGATCTCATATCCAACTGAACTTGCGGATTTAGAACCCCGGCTCCAATAAAACCTGTTGTCTTATTTACAATAATGTCATTAGAAAGTTGTGCTGGTGTTGGTACACCTGAAGTGGGATTGTCTTTTGCACCATCTACATGTAAACTTCCCAATGGATTATTTGTTCCTATACCTATTTGCGCATTGAGTGTATTAATAAGGAAACAAAAAGGAAGTATTAATAATTTGTGTTTTTTTTTGATCATATTTTAATTTAGAATTTTAGGCAATTAATACAATTTAATAAGTCACTATTTTTAAATAGTAATGACATTCTAAAAATCAGTTTTCAGGATTTAAAAGTAAACATGTCTTAGGAAGCTGATTATTAGGGTTATGATGAGTACAAATCTGTTTGGGCCTTAAATTTTGCTTTTGAGGGATTTAACAAAATTTAGAATTTTTCAATTTCTACTCAGGTATTTGACAAGAGACTCGCTTGAAAAAGAACCATAACTTGCATAACAACAGTTTAATTTCTCATCATTAATGTGCTTTTAGAATCTTCGATTATAATAATATATGTGCCACAGCCAGAGTGTTTTAAATTTTTGTCAAAAGTGAAAATTTTTTAAATACTTACAAAAAATAGTGTTAAGATATACATCGACAGGCTGATAGATTTTTTTCTACGATCAATAAGTCTGGGAATCTTATTTAGGAAGTCCGGAATCGGTTTTTAATCAATTAATTATAATGTTTTTCTGGATGAAAATTGTTATCTTTAATAAGCGTAATCCGAAAAGCATATAGAGTAGGAGACAACATTAAAACTAATTATGATGAAAAGCTTAAAAAAACTTTCAAGACATGAGTTGAGATCTCTTAAAGGAGCCGGACCAAACTGGTCTTGTACCCTTAATCCCTGTCCTCCCGGAACCTGCTGCCTTCCAGGAAGATGGCCGGATATTGCCAGGGCATGTTATATATGCGCTGATTCTTAGATTTTTTAATTGTAAACAATACATAAAGCTGCAATCCCCTGAGTTTTGCAGCTTTTCTTATATCTTTTGTTAAAAATTATTTGTGTTTGATACTGTGAGATTTATTTTTTAAGCTTGAAATAACTATATACCAAAAGAGGTAAAGCGAAGATCTGGAACAAAAATACAAGCAGTGATGGAATTCCTTCAAGATGGGTCTCATTGGCTTTCATGAAGAGCTGTTTACCTAGCGGACCGTTTGAGAATACAATAATATTAACCAGGTTCCAGCCCAGATGAATGGCTATAGGAAAATACATGGATCTCGTTTTAGCAAAAGATACAGCCAGCATCCATCCAAAGATACCAGTCATCACAAAAATAATTCCCATTTGAAAAGGATTTCCGAAAGCATTATAAGAAAACCAGTGATAGATGCCAAAACAGATTGCAGAAAGAATACAGGCTTTAGTAGCTCCCCATTTTTCAATAGCAAGATAAAGCAATGCACCTCTGAAAAGTAGCTCTTCAAACAGCACCGACTTTACAACCCACCACAAGCTTATTAATGCAGCAGAGAATGTCAATTGCTTATTCAGGATCCAGCTGTTGCTGATAAAGGCTGTTGTCATGATATGATAAAGGCTGCAGACCGCTGCCGCCAGCAGAAAACCGATACACCAATGAATTAATCTTCTTTGGCTTGGTTTAAATCCTAAAACAGAAAGATCCTTTTTGGCCCCAAACTTAAGGAGCATCCAGGAAATGATAAGCTCAATTATAATTCCAATCATTGGTTATAAGTTTTATTTGAATGAAAGAGTTATTTCATTGAAAACGAAGATAATAAAAAAATAAGCCGGAAATGAAATGATTTAATTTTTTAATTAACAGTTCCTTGCTTTAGTCTTTTCCTTCTCTTGCAAAAAAACAGTATTTTTAAAACTCAATCATAAAATAAAGAACAATGAACGAAAGCTGGATGCAAAAATGGGAAGAAGTAAAGGAAATTCTCACATCTCCTGTAGATATTGATAGTTATTTTACTTCAGAGGTGATTATGGGACAGAGCATTGAAGTCATGGAGATCGGAAATGTTTCCCTGCCTTCCGGAAAAGTAATCGTGAGAGATCCGCTGGTTTATCTGAATGCAGATGAGAAACCTTATTTTGTGGATGTTCCCAAAGGAGACTTTCCTGTAACGGTTGCTGTAGCAAAATTAGAAGGATGGGGAAGCCGGTATGCTGCTGTGAAAGTAGAATTTACAAAAGAAAAACCCGTACTTTACCGGGAAGCATTGATTGGAACCGAAAATCTTGAAGGTGTCAGTGAAGGAGAGTATTTCGGGTTTGCAGTAGATGCAGGATTAGGCTGTATCACAGATCCTGAGGTGGTTCCTTTTGTTGAGAAGTTTCTTTCAGAATTGAATGTTGATAATATTTATGATGATTATTTTGCAGAACTCTTTGCTGAAAGCTACAAAGAAAACCCTAAAAATCAGAGAGATCTTGGTGACTGGATCAACTGGAAGGTTCCCAATACGGAATACCATATTCCTATCTTTGCAAGTGGTTTGGGTGATGGCCTTTATCCTGTTTACTTTGCTTATGATGTTCAGGGAAAAATATCAGGCCTTTATATTCACTTTATTGATATTGAACTTATGCTGTCCGAAGAAGAGGAAGAAGACAACGATGATGAGGATTCTGAACAGCCGGATAATTTTATATTTTTAAAGCAATAATTTCATGAATACAACTTTTGCAGACCATGTCATTCATTTCAATAAGAATCTTAGCTATACAGGAAACCTGCCAGAGGGGTTTGAAGTCCTGAATCCATATCTGGATAATCCGGAAACATTAACGGTCATGCAGGAATTTTATCATAAATACTATGATGACCCGGCTAAAAGGAAATTTATGATTGGAATTAATCCAAGCCGTCATGGAGCAGGAGTAACGGGAGTTCCGTTTACCGATACAAAAAGACTTGAAAGTGTTTGCGGAATCAAAATGAAGTCAGCATACACCCATGAAGTCTCTTCCGTATTCATGTATGATATGATTGAAGAATATGGCGGTGCAGATCTTTTTTATAAGGATATTTATATCAATTCTCCTTTTCCGCTGGCGATTGTGAGGAAAACCAAAAACGGATGGCTTAATGCCAATTATTATGATGACAAGGAGCTCTTCAATTTTGTAAAAGACTTTATGATCGAATCTCTGAAGAAGCATATCAGTCTTAATCTGGACACTTCAGAAGTTTTTATCCTGGGTAAAAAGAATGCAGATTTTCTTTCAAAACTGAATAAAGAAGCCAAACTCTTCGATACCATGACCGTTCTGGAACATCCAAGATATATTCAGCAGTACAAATCAAAAGATAAACAGCTTTATATAGACAAATACATTTTAGCGTTGAAAAAATGACGAAATCCCTTCCGATGAAGGGATTTGTCATTTATGAATTAGAATCTTTAAGGGATATGGAACTTATGTGCAATTTCCTGATATTAATTTTTAATGATTTTGGTGGATTCTGTTGCTGTTTTGATAATATAAACTCCTTTCGGAAATTCTGAAATATTGATTTCATTATTCCCTTTCTGGGTTTGTACCGTTTTCAGCAATTTACCGTCAAGGCTGTATACTTTAGCTTCATTGGCTTTTTCAGTGTTGATAGAAAGAGGGCCGTTGGTTGGGTTGGGATAAACAGTCAGGTTTTTTGAGTGCTTTTAGCTTCTGATGTACCTAATACCAGATTGCTGTCTTTTACCCAGGTAAAGGCATCAAAACCTACATACCGGAAGGCGCCGCCTGCAGTGATCTGCAATTCGTCAATCACGATATTTGAATAATTCTGGCCGTTTAGGTTGGTAAGATCTATCAGGGTATATCCATTGGTGGACCCTAAGCCTGTCGCAAATCCGGTAGTTTTGGTTTGTGTGAATTTTGTTACTCCACTCAGCTTTCCGGTAACGGTCAGGGTTCCTATTACATTGAGATCCAGATTCAATGCAGAAAGATACATCCAGAATCGGTTTACCTTAAACAAGTTAGAGGTAGTTTTAATACTGAATGAGGGCGGAAACTGAGAATCATTGGAATTATCAATATACCGGTTATCATTCATTGTTCCGCTCCAGCCTGTTCCCGGGAAATTCCCCTGGATGTCAAAAACACTTACATGTGAAATGATATTGAAAATGACTCCATTATCGGTGAAGCTTGTACTCCCGTGGGATTCCGTTTCAAATAGTTCTGTACTGGTCTGCCCGAATGAGAAAATTGAAATGAGCAGACTACAGATTGCTAAAAAAGTAGTGCTTTTCATGATGTTTTGTTTTAAATGTTAGGTTGGTTAAAAGGATCTTAATCTCTTGGCGGATAAATGCCTTCAACACAGATAATATAATTTAAGCCAAGATATGGAGGCATATTATTCAACGGTAAACCTTGTCCTGTAAAAGAAATACTTAGCGGATTAATCGTTGTATCAGGGTTGGCATCATTCACGAAACTTGGTACTGCATTGAAATCTCTTCCCACCTGCGTTCCTGAGATGGCAATTGTTGAGGTGGCTGTAGGAGTAGACGAATTGGCATTCTTATTGGCTACTTTAAGCTGGAATCCGGCTCCTATACTTGGAAGGTTTGATGATAAAAGTGTATTTTGTGTTGTACCGGATACTATTCCCAAAGGATAGTTTTCACCGGAGTTTACATTCCCGGCACCTAAAGCCATACGTCCTTTTAAGTTGGGAAGAGCAAAAGTTGTGATGCCATCTCCGCCGTAAGTGGTTCCTAAAATAGAAAATAAAGCAGAATTTCTTGAAATGCTTATTAAGCTTCCGTCGCAAAACATCCAGCCTCTCGGCGCGAAATTTCCTGCAAATAATTTTACAATTCCAATGTACTCGTCCATGATAATATGTTTTTAGTTTTAAATTTCTTACTCTTTTAATGGCTTTTCAGATGCCGCCATGGGTTATTATTTCTTGTTTCAAAGGAACGATTAATAGCATGCAGGTACTAGAGTAGAAAATACCAAATTAAAAACTCCGTATTTCTACGTAATAATGTCTCGAATTATGCATTGTTTAAAAGAAAATATAAGATTTAAGTTTCTCTGAACGAGCTGTATTTCGTATTTTTGTAAGAATCCAATAAAAATAAAAATGAGCGAATTTGTAGCATCAGAAATTAAAAATAATATTGCCGAGATCAGTTTCGGTACCCCTAAAAGTAATTCTTTGCCGGGAGCAATTTTAGAAAAACTGGCAGCAACCATTCTTGAAGAAGGAGCGAAAGATGAGGTGAAAGCTATTTTGGTTAAAAGTGAAGGTGAGAAAGCATTCTGTGCAGGAGCAAGCTTTGATGAGCTTTTAGCAATTGAAGAACTGGAAGCATCTACACAATTTTTCGGAGGCTTTGCTAAAGTTTTGAATGCGATGAGAAACTGCGGAAAGATTGTAGTTGTAAGAGTTCAGGGTAAAACTACCGGTGGAGGTGTTGGAATTGCCTGTGGGGCAGATTATTGTTTTGCCACAAAAGATTCAGCGCTGGCACTTACCGAAATCAATCTTGGAATTGGTCCCTTTGTTATCGGTCCTTATGTGGAAAGAAAAATCGGCAAATCACAATTTTCTGCAATGGCTATTGATGCTGATTTCAGATCTGCTGAATGGGCTGAACAGCATAATATCTACCATTCGGTTTCAGATACTATTCAGGAAATGGATGAAAAGCTGGAAAAATTTTTACAAACTTTGGCTTCAAGAAGCAGTGATGCATTGGTATTAATTAAAAAGTGTCATGGGAAGGAACAGACCATTTCAATGAATTAATGCCTGCAAGAATTCACATGAGTGCCAGTCTTATCCTTGAAGAGTCTGCAAAGAAAAATATTGAATCGATTAAAGAAAGATTGAGAGCGAAGTAATTTTTTATTGTACTTTAAACAGAAGATTCTAAATCTAACATACCATCCGGAGAAAGCATTGTGTTTCTCCGGATTTTTTTGTCCCATATAATATTATTGTTTGGATTGTCCTGAGTTTTAAGAAATGAATATAAATACCAAAATTTTAAAATAAAAACTTGGCAAATTGAAAATAAATTATAACTTTGTAATTCAAAGTTCTTTTTATGGATTCAAAAAACTATCACGAAGACTTATCCCATATCCGTTCCATGATGGAGCGTTCTTCCAGATTTATTTCTTTAAGCGGATTATCCGGAGTTGTTGCAGGCTTAACAGCAATTATCGGAGCTGTGTATGTGTATTTTGTTTTCCAGAGAGAAGGAATCAGCTATTTTGATGGGGACAGGAATATTTTAGGGCCTGCCCTGGTGAAAGAACTTGTTCTGATTGGAATCGTTATTTTGGTGGTAGCTGTCCTTAGCGGATATATTTTTACAGCTTATAAAAGTAAAAAGAAAGGTTTGAAGATGTGGGATGCCACAACAAAGCGACTTTTGATTACCTTTGCGGTTCCTTTGATTGCTGGAGGAGTTTTTTGCCTGGCACTTCTTTATCATCATCTTTTCGTTTTCATTGCTCCGGCTACACTCATTTTTTACGGATTGGCTCTGGTGGCAGCAGAACGGTATACATTAACGGATGTAAAATATCTGGGATATTTTGAGATTGTTTTGGGACTTATTTCTTTATTTATTTTAGGATGGGGATTAGTGTTTTGGGCAATTGGTTTCGGGGTTTTGCATATTATCTATGGATTAATTATGCATAAGAAGTATAAGTAATCAGAACAAGTAGTTTATAAGTTTGGCCTCAAGTATAAAACTCCATAAATGGTGTCAGGAAATATTGCAGAATAAATAAGATAAAGTAAAATGATCAAAATAAATCAACTCAATAAAGAATTCGAAAGCCGTGTAAGACTGGGCATTATGTCCGTTCTTATGGTGAATGACTGGGTTGATTTTTCTGAAATGAAAAGCCTGCTCGAAATTACAGACGGAAATCTGGCCAGCCATAGCAACGCACTCGAAAAAGCAGGATATATAGAAGTGAAAAAAGAATTTGTCGGAAAAAAACCTAAAACATCTTATCGTGTTACGCAGAGTGGAAGGCAGGCTTTTACTGAACATCTTAATGCTCTTGAAAAATTATTGGGACGGTAGTTCTATATTTTTTTGAAAATAAACTTTGAAATACAAAGTGCTTTATAATATTAAAATCAAATAAAATGATGACACAAAAACAAAAAACAGTTGCAATTTATGCCCTTCCTTTGGTTTTGCTAAGTATTCCGTTGTTGGGAAATCTATTTTCTAAAGAGGTAAACTGGTCGCCTTCAGATTTTCTGATAGCGGGAATTTTACTCTTTACAACAGCATTTTTGATCAATTGGGTCAGACACAAAATCAAAAAACAAAGTCAGAAAGTTCTGATCTGCATTTTCATTGTGCTGGCTCTTGCACTGATCTGGCTCGAACTGGCAGTAGGGATTTTTGGAAGTCCGATTGCAGGAAGCTAAAATTTTGTTTGCTTACTAAATCTAAATAATGATGAAAGGTTCAGAAATAATAAATCAAAAAATGATGAAAGGTCAGGAAATTCTATACTTCGGAAAGTCTCTGTTTGGTTTGTGCTTTGTCTTGGGAAGCATCTGCCTTATCGGGTATTTGACAACAAGGATGGAAGAATTTGCAATAGGAGGATATATGCTGCTAATTTTTGGAGCATTTTTAAACATACTGGTGATACTGGGGCTTTTGATCTATGGTTGCATATACAGATCAAGATTGAATGAATGTCTGAAAGCTATTGGTATTCTTTTGATAAATATACCCGTTGCAATTCTTTACACAGCCATAGGACTTAATAGTCTACATTAAAATAAATACATTATGAAAAAAATACGCGTTCAGTTTCTGCTATTTGTGTATGATAAAACTCAAAAACTCTACAGAAAATATTTTAAAAGAAAAAAGGCAATGGCAGTTCAATGAAAAACAGCTGCTGGAATTCCAGGATGATTCTTTAGGGAGAAAGCTCGGTGAATTTTACATGAAACACGGGTTTTCAATGATTCCCAAAATGGAAAACCATGATGTTCACCATCTGATTACCGGCTGCGGAACCAACTTCGAAGATGAAATTGCCATGCAGTACTTACTCCTCGGAAACGGCAAGCTCAATGCACATCTCCTGGCTGCAATCGTATTAGGAACAATTATCCTTCCGGAATATGTGAAAATTTATATCAAAGCCTACAAAAAGGGTCAGAATATGAGGGCTTTTCATCACTGGGATTTTGAAGGGCTGCTCTGGCAGAATTTTGAGCATGTGAAGGATTTCATTCAACAGAAAGAAACAATACCACTTCATTAAGATTAAAGATAGTGGCAAAAATAAATTCAGTCCACCGGGGAGAAGACATTTTAATCTCCTTTTTGTTGGGTACATCTTTACTGCTTTTATTTTGCATTACAAGAGCTGGATTTTTCGTGATATTCGGATTTTATTATATCTGTAAAATTAAATCCTTCGATCCTTTAAATTTTAAATCTTTAAAAATTAACCTCATGAAAACACATCATTATATATTTCTTACAGCCCTCTTGTTTGTTATTGTCTTCTATGACCAGGAAGTAGGGCTGAACCTTGGGATTCTTGGGATTGCCTATGCTGTACTGACTCTGTTCAGAACGGAGGAAAAAACAGGACCGGAACCTTGTACACCCTTTTTGTGACAAGCATCCTGTCCAGCATTGCATTTACCTGGTTTGGAGACTTCCCGTCTTTTATTGCAGTCGTAAGCTCATTGCTTTTACTAGGGTATAAATTGAGGAACAGAAGATTAAAAATTCTCTTTTTAATTCCGGTTTTTGTGGTGAATTGCTGTACATCATTCTGCCGTTTCTTCAGTTTTGATGAATGGCTGCCTAAGAAGAATATTCCCGGGTTATGGCAGAAAACACTGGCTTTCATTCTGATCCCGCTGGTGCTGGTTTCCGTTTTCTTTGGAATTTATTCTGCAGGAAGCGATCATTTTGCGGCTCTTTTCACAGATTATGAGCTTGATATTAATCTATGGCAAGTATTCTGTCTGTCTGTTTTAGGATTCTTTATTGCCTTCAATTACTGGAACTATGCCGTAGAAAAACTGATTTACAAAAATAATCATGTTCTGGATAATGAGTTTCCAAAAAATTCCCGGATCCCGAAGGCTACCTATTCTTTCCTTGACATTGATGCAGAAAGAATGAGCGGAGTGATTTCCTTTGTTTTGCTGAATATTCTGTTGGTATTCTTTATTATTACGTACAACTACGAACAGTTTTATGAAACGGTAAAAACACCCGTTCAGTTGTCAGAAGAAACCCATGAAAGAGTAAATGCAGTGATTATGTCTATTGTAATGGCTATTCTGGTGATCATGTTTTATTTTAAATCAGGATTTAATTTTGATCCGAAAGCCGGCCTATTAAAAATATTAACTAAAATCTGGATTTTCCTCAATGCTATTCTTGTTTTGTCTGCAGTTCTTAAAAACTATGAATATATCGTTAATTACGGTTTTACCTACAAAAGGCTGGGAGTTTTTGCTTTCCTTGTTTTATCAATGATCGGCCTGGCTTTAACCTTCATTAAAATTCAAAAGCAAAAAGAAATATTTTCCTTGTCAATACGATGGTCTGGTATGCTTACGGAACCGTTTTAGTGTGCAGCTATTTCAATTGGGGTGGTTTTATTACTGCTCAGAATATGAAAAGAAAAGATTTTGCAGTGAACTATCATTTGACATCCGTTAATTTCAGTGAAAAAGCCCTGTTGAAGTATGCAGATGAAAAAAATGATCAGAAGCTTAAAAAGACACTGCTGAATAAAGTAAAAAATGAAACATCCAAAACGTTTCTTTCCAGAATTATCTATTATCAAACCATTCAATAACTGATCATGAAAAAGTTTACAGGATCTTCAAGATTTAAAATCAGTATGCTCCTTATATTGATGACCGTATTTTGTTTCAGCCTCTCGGTTTTCAGATACTGCATCAGTGATACAAAAGTGTTTTTATTCCTCAACTGGAACCTCTTTCTGGCATGGATTCCTTTATTATTAAGTTCTTTGATTCAGGCTTTTACTATCAGAAGCAAAATCTCGCTGGCCTTTATCATTATAGTCTGGATTTTGTTTTTCCCCAATTCGCCCTATATCCTTACAGATCTTTTTCATCTGAGAGCAAGAAACGGGATCCCGATCTGGTATGACCTGATTGTGATTCTTTCTTATGCCTGGACAGGTCTGATCTGTGGTTTTATAAGTCTTAACGATATTGAACAGCGTCTTTCAGATTATGCCGGCAGAAATTTCATTACCGGTTTAATCCTATTTTTCCTTTTTATGAGCAGCTTTGGAGTTTATCTGGGAAGGTTTCTGAGATGGAACAGCTGGGATGTGCTTAATAATCCTTTTGGTCTTTTCTCTGATATTGTAGTGAGGTTCATCTATCCGATGGAATATACAAAGACTTGGGGTGTCACTGTTCTGATGGGGATCATGCTCAATTTTATGTACTTCACATTCAGATGGGTGGGAACAGATAATGAAAAAGTAATTGAAACTGAAAATAAACCGTTGCATGAATTGGAACAGTTTTAGCATTTAATTGAGCTCAACAGAATATTGGTTGACCACTTTTAAAATGAATTATTATGAAAAAAGCTTATTGTTAATCCCTTTGATGATTGTTGCCTGTAAAAAAGAGCCTGCCGTGACCAGTGTTCCGGATAAAGACTCTACAGCCGTCACAGAAATGCCGGACTCTGCTGTGAAAACTGATTCTGCTGCATTGATCAAAAGAGATTCAATTATTAACAATGCCCCGGCCACCAAAGAAGTTCTTCGTAAAGGTGTAATGAGAGATGAAAAAGAGGGGCAGATTATAAGAACTGCTGATGCCAGCCAGCTGCCTTTTACTATAGGGGAAGAATTTACAAAAGATGATCAGGATTTAGTTTTAAAACTGACCCATTATGACCGTCCGAATATCAAAGCAAAAATTTCTACAAAAGAAAAAGATTTCAATATCAGATTCAATCAGATAAGACTGCCTAATGGGAATTACGATGGTCCCTTCGGAAGGGAAATTACTTATGACACTCCCGGAAAAGGAGAAGTATGGCTGATTATAGGTAAAAGTAATATGGCTTCCGGAAATACCAAAGGAAGCTTTACCGTAACTGTAGAATAAAACCAATCAATTTGGTACAATTTCTGCAAACTAAACTCTGAAGTTTAAAAATTTAAAATTATGAAAAATATAGTTCTAACAGCAATGGCCGCCTCAGCAGTACTCGTAAGTTGCGGAACCGTACAGTCGCTGGTTCAGAATACATTTCCATACACAACGAATGTCTTGGTATCTACGGGAGTACCTGCTGATAAAGAAGTCTCTTCCACTGCTACAGCTACCAATGTGCAGACATGGTTTGGAGGTAATAATAATGCAAAGATTAAAGATGTAAGAATATCAGATGCAAAAATTTCTGTTGCATCTCCTTCAGGAGGTAATCTGAGCGCATTTAAAACCGTTAAGATCTATGTTTCATCCAACGGAACAGGAGAAAGACTGGTCGCATCACGTTCCAATATATCCACCAATTCTTCCAGCTTAAATCTGGATCTGAATGATACAGGATTCCTTGATGAAATTGTAAAAAGTTCCGGATTGACGGTAAGAACAGTTTATGAACTGAAGAATCAGACCTCTTCGGATATGAATATAAAAGTAGCGCTTAACTTCAACAGCGTTCCTGCACAATAATACAGATAAAAAATTGATATTAAAAACCCTCTTCCGGAATTCCGGAAGAGGGTTTAATGTGAAGTAAAATGTATAAAAATTTTTAAAGTTTTGTAAATTTCTCAACAACTCTTCTCTGGCCTTCATTGATATTAATGATATACTGACCTGCAGGCAGTTGTGAAATATCAATTTTTTCATCAGGCAAAACTGAGTTTTTTATCACGGTACGCCCCTGAAGGTTGATAATCTCAAAATCCAGCTTTTTATTTTCCACACTTTGAATCGCAATAGAATTGCTGGATGGGTTAGGATAAATTTTAACTTCTAATGCAGATAAGGTTTTAACAGGGGTGGCAAATTTACTTTCCAGCTGAAGTATGGCATTCTTCACATTAGGAAGAGGACCTATCTTTTGGCCGGTCACAGTTCCTCCCTGCGGAATTCCCGTAGAAATCAAAAGGTTCTTCATCGCCGTAGGTGTTAAATATTGTCCTGTTGTCTGGCGGTAAAAAGACTGGATCAGAATAGCTGCAGAAGACACCACCGGCGTAGCAGAACTCGTACCACTGAAATAATTATAGGTTCTGTTATTATCATTGTCATATTTTGCATAAGATCCGTAGCCTGCTGCCAGCACACTGCTTCCCCAACCCTGAACATCCACTCTGTTTCCATAAGTACTGAAGCTCAGCTTTGAATGGGTGGTATTGGGAGATCCGGCGCCTACGATGATGGCTCCGCTGTTTCCTCTTGCAAGATAGCTGGCATAAAACGGATCATCGAGATTTTGGTTGCCATTACCTGCAGCTGCAATGATAATGATTCCTGAATCAGTAGCCGCTTTTGTAAGGTCCCAGATGACCTGGTCATACTCAGCAGGGCAATACTGGCCGTCTTTTCCGCCAGTCTGCATTTCATATAAAATAATATCGCCGGCCTGTGATGCGTTGATAGATCTGCTCACTGCAGAAGCTCTGTTGTATCCCACAGTGGTCCATTCCATATAGCCCTTTATTTCAGAAGTACTGTAAGCAGCTCCTGTAAGTCCGATATTATCTTTAATTGAACCTAAAATACTTACCACTGCAGTCCCGTGGTCACGGTAATTATTATTCGCTAATCCTGCATTAGGAGAATATCCGGGCTCAAGCTGTATAGAGTTTTGATTGGAAAGCATTTCATGTGTTTTGTAAAAACCATATTCCACATCCCTTACACGGATATTCTGTCCGGTAATTCCTCTTGACCATGCATATTTTGCATTGATACCCGGATTGTCGTTCAGGTAAGTCTGAAGACTTTCCAGATCCGGAGTAGCCACAAAAGTATTGACCAAAGGAGGTTCAACGGGAGAAGCGCTCATCACAGATACATATTCTATTTCCGGAAACCTTTCCAGAGTCCGGATGATTTTTTCTGCTGTTTCTGTGCTCTGAAGAGGAAGATCAGCCTTATAGATTCTTTTCAGCTTTTCTACAGATTCTGTGGAATTTCCGATGGCTTTACTGTTTCTGGCCATTTCATCAAGCTTATTGTCCGTAAAATCAAGATCATACTTAAACGAAATGTGATGCTCTCTTGAAAATCTTTCCAGATCAGCGTTTCGGCTGAACGCTGCTTTTTCAGAATTGATGCCTTTTGAAAAGCATACATAAATAACTGAATTTTGATCATTAGCCATCCTGTGCTGGCTGTCCTGGCCAAAAGACAGGGAAGAGCAGAACGCAAACAATGCGAAAAGGTTGATTTTTGTTTTCATACTATTTTGTTAAATGGTTGTGAATCAGTTTTGATTTGCACCAAAAATAGTAATAAAATAAAAAACAAATCACATTTTTGTGAATTTAATTTTAAACTTTTTACTCTTTTCTTTTGTATAAAGGTTTTTTTGTTTTTGGGTGATAACCTCACAGGTTTTCAAAACCTGTGAGGTTTAAGAGCGCAAATTTTATACTTACTCATCAAAAATACGCTTCAATTGATGAAACGTATTGGATATATTTTACACTTTTGTCTTTCTCTGCTTAGCTTTTGGTAATAGAATCCATTACAATGGTCACAGGCCCGTCATTGATCAGGGATACTTTCATATCTGCCCCGAAGATTCCGCTCTCTGTTTTCAATCCGGATTTGCTTATTTCTTCTTTAAAGTAATCAAAAAGAGGAACTGCTTTATCAGGTTTCGCAGCTTTTATAAAAGAAGGGCGGTTCCCTTTCTTGTAATCGGCAATCAATGTAAACTGGCTGATGCAGAGGATTTCTCCGGAAATATCCTTCACAGAAAGATTGAGCTTATCGTCTTCATCCCCGAAGATTCTCAGGTTTAAAACCTTCTGTACAAGCCAGTCTGCATCTGTTTTTTCATCATTTTCATCCACACCTACCAGCAGCATCAGTCCTTTACCGATTTCACCGACAGTTTTTCCGTCTACCTTCACACTGGCTTCAGAGACTCTTTGTATAATGATCTTCATTTGATATTCTAATAGTAAACATTTAAAGTTTTGCTTGGTGCATCATAGCTGTACGGATACGTTTTGGGAGGAAGAGATGTTTTAGCTCCCGATTCCGGCTGTCCCGTACTTAAAATCCATCTTGTATTATCCTGAGGGCATACAATAGAAATATTGTCTTTCACCTCCAGAGTTGTATTGCTGTCAGGACATATATGAGGAGCATTCCTGTCGTATACTTTAAATCCGTTTGCTGTTCGGACAATGATTAATCCTCTGGTTCCGGACTGTTGTTCATTGACGTAGATCCAGCCGTTGATATTGTTCAAAGGGTAATACGCCGGCAGGTTCAGGTTAAGGGATACATTGATAGGAACATTCGGGAAGCAGTTCACCGTATCTTCTCTGCTTCCACATGAGTTTATGGTTAAATTACTGAAAATCAATAAACTGAAAATAGATAAGATTGAAAAAGTTTTTTTCATTTCAATTTAAATTTTTATATATTTGTAAAAATTAAACGATTACAACACGAAAACATTGTCCGGCAAATGTCGGATTATTTTTTTATACTAAAACTAAATTTTGAAAATTATGGCAAGCTATGTAACTAAGGAGGGCTTAGAGAAAATGAAAGCTGAGCTGGAACAGTTGGAAACTGTGGAGAGACCAAAAATTACTCAGCAGATCGCAGAAGCCAGAGACAAAGGCGATTTGTCTGAAAATGCAGAATATGATGCGGCCAAAGAGGCGCAGGGTATGCTTGAAATGAGAATTTCCAAGTTGAAAGACGTCATCTCTACTTCTAAAATTATAGACGAAAGCCAATTAGATACTTCAAAAGTTTCAATCTTAACAACAGTGAAACTTAAAAACAATGCTACCAAGCAGGAGCAGGTATTTACATTGGTACCGGATAATGAAAGCGATCTGAAGACAGGAAAGATTTCAGTGAACACACCTATCGCAAAAGGTCTGTTAGGAAAAGCTATAGGCGAAACTGCTGAAATCACTTTACCGAACGGAAACAAACTGTCTTTTGAAGTATTAGACATTTCTTTATAGTCTGATATTTCTTTTATTTCTAACTTCTAAAATATCTAACCCAAACTTCTGACAAAATGAGCACTATATTCACAAAAATCATCAATGGCGAAATTCCCTCTTATAAGATTGCAGAAAATGAAAACTTTATCGCATTCTTAGACGCAATGCCTTTGGTGAAGGGACATACTTTAGTAGTACCTAAGAAAGAAGTGGATTTGATTTTTGATCTTGAAAGTGAAGAATACAAAAACCTTTGGGGATTTGCCCAAGAGGTAGCCAAGAAGATCAAAACTGCAATTCCATGTGTAAGAGTAGGAGTAGCGGTGGTAGGACTTGAAGTTCCTCATGCACACATCCATCTGATTCCTTTAAACAAAATGGAAGACATGAATTTCAGAAATGAGAGATTAAAATTAACGAACGAAGAATATACAGAGATTCAAAACTCAATTATTAATTTTAACAACCGGAAAATCGTAAAAAAGTAATTTTTTACGATTTTCTTTAACATATACATATATTATATCCTATGAACTCAAACCAATGTTCTTTCTGTGGCAGAAAAAGAAATGAAGTACAGATGCTGATTTCTGGGCAGAATGGTTTTATTTGTGAAAATTGTATAGAGCAGGCACATGCTATTGTAAAAGACAGTGCATCCAAAACAGGATATTCGCCTGCAGAAAATATGGAGGAGCTTAAAAAACCAAAGGAGATCAAAGAATTTCTTGATCAGTATGTAATTGGTCAGGATCAGGCAAAGAAGCAGCTTTCAATTGCTGTGTACAACCACTATAAAAGATTGCTTCATGCTCAGGACGAAAACAGGGAAGTGGAGCTTGAAAAGTCAAATATTATCATGATAGGGGAAACCGGAACAGGTAAAACCCTTTTGGCAAAAACGATTGCCAGAGAGCTTAATGTTCCTTTCTGCATCGTGGATGCTACTATTTTAACAGAAGCAGGCTATGTGGGGGAAGATGTTGAAAGTATCCTTTCAAGACTTCTGATGGTGGCAGATTATGACGTTGAAAAAGCGGAAAAAGGAATTGTTTTCATCGATGAGATTGATAAAATCGCCAGAAAATCAGATAACCCGAGTATTACAAGAGATGTTTCCGGAGAAGGAGTACAGCAGGGATTGCTGAAGCTTTTGGAAGGAAGCATTGTAAATGTTCCGCCTCAGGGAGGAAGAAAACACCCGGATCAGAAATATATCCAGGTAAATACGCAGAATATCCTTTTTATTGCAGGAGGAGCCTTTGACGGAATCAAAGAGATCATTGAAAGAAGAATGAACAAGCAGGCCATCGGTTTCAGTTCTGAAAAAATCAATAAGACTGATGAAGATGAGTATATATTAACAAATATTAATGCGATTGATCTTCGTACTTTCGGATTAATTCCGGAACTTTTAGGAAGATTTCCAATCATCACTTACCTTGATAAACTCACAAAAGAGACTTTGGTAAGAATTATGAAGGAACCCAAAAATTCTATCGTGAACCAATTTGTGGAACTTTTTAAAATGGATGGCACCAATTTGGTTATTACAGACGGAGCAATTGAAAAAATCGTAGAGGAAACTATCGAAAAAGGACTAGGGGCGAGAGGCCTTAGAGGTACTACCGAAAAAGTTCTAGAAGACTATATGTTTTCAATAGGAGAGGAGAAAGAGATCATCTTAACGGAGGATAATGTTTTGATTAATAGATAAAATATTTTTTTTTAGAAAAATAATAATACCTTTGCGGGTGAAGATTGTATTAACACACAAATAATTTATACAATGAGAAAAAGTTTATTTGCTATAGGTCTTTTAGCAATTAGTTATTCTGTTCAGGCGCAGATACTATGTCATGTTGACACTAATGCTAATATGTATGTGAGCGAAGGCACCCTAGTTTATAGCGGTGGAGGTGTACAAACAAAAGGGAGTGGCCTTTTGGACGTGCATGGAAATATAATGGTTGTAGGATCTGGTACAGACGCTTTTAAGACAATAGATGCTACCGGTTCTGATAAGACTGATGGCGGAAATATTATCTTAAGACTTAATACCCCTGCTTCTTTTGCTACTTCCACGTATGGCCAGTTGTACATCGACGGATTATCCCAGTCCAACATTACTGGTATTGTAACCAAAGAATACAGAACTACAAGACAGGGTAGTGGTAATTATTTCCAACAAGTTGCTCTGCCTTTTTCCGGCAAAGCCTTTAATTCATTATCTACTGAACTTGGTAAGACTTTTAATACCAACAGATATGGTAACCCTATTCTAAAATGGGATAATGCTAATGCCGTTTCAGTTACTACTTTAAATCTAGCTCCAACTTCAGTTACTTGGGATGGTTCAGGCTATTATATGCTGAAAGTTAGTAATAATGACTGGAATCCGAGTGCTCCAGCATCCGGAACTGTATTCAATATTAATGGAAAGCCATACGCACCGTATGCTGGTACTATAACTTTACAGAATGCAGGGAAATCTAATATCGGCGCTTCTAATGTTGTATTCGGAACTGGCGGTAATAGTGTAAACCAGTACAATGAGAAGTACAATACTTATCTTGATGATTTGTTTGAAAGTACCAACGGTAATAATTGGTCAGCAACATTTGGCCAGAATATCTATCAGTTTGGAAACCCTTTCCTTACCAATTTGGATTTAGCTAATATTGGATATACTGAAAGCGTTACAGGATCTGATGGTAATGCTGTGAAAAATGTCTGGGGAGTTGAGTATGATCCAGGCACTATCGTTACTCTTCCAGGTGGTTCTACATATGCTACAGGTTCTAAGGTTGTTACTTTTGTAACAACAGGTGACGGAGTAGCTCCCGCTGTAGGGGATGTAGATAATGTTGTAATCAAACCAATGCAGTCGTTTAAAATAAAGTTAAGAGACAATACGGCTCAGACTTTAAACTTTAACACCTTGAGAAGATTCAAATCTACAGCAAGAGCAGCAGGAACTAACTATGATGTAAATGCAGCTAAAATGTCTACTGGTAAAACTAACAGTAATACAGTAAAACAGCTTGGAGTAATTGGTCTTGATGCGAATGGTAATGAAATTTCGAGAACATATTATGCTGTTTCTCCATCTTTCACAACAGGGCACCAGATTTCTGCAGCTGCATCAGTTCAGGCTTCAGCAGGCAGCAGAATTATCGGTACTTACGAAGAAGCATTGAATGGAGGGTATGATAACAACCATACTAACTATTGGTTATATATTAACGAAGCTAATGAGAATAACTTCCAAGGTAAAAATGTTAAGTTAGTTAACTATAAACTTGATCAGGTTAAATCTTATAAATTCGAGATCAGAGAAAATGCAGAGCTTATTCCGGCTGGTACACACCAGTTATCTTCAGGAATTGGTTTCTACTATAAAGCAGAGAATGGAAATTTAGTACAGGTTAAACAAGGTGATGTTGTGCCTGTAACAAATGAGGAAGCTAATTTGTATTATGGTGAGCCAAGTAATATTACTTTGGCTGTAGATAAAACAGCTACTGGTATTTCCAGAACACTTGTTGTTTACGATCCATCCGTTACAAATTACATCGTTAGATTTGATCCAAAATGGAAAAAAGCGGATATTCAGGTTTATGATATGAGCGGTAAACTGGTAATCTCTAAAAAAGCGGTTGATGCATCCAGAGATTTTGTAATCGAGCTTGATGGCTCAGTTAAAAACTCTTACATTGTAAAAATCGTTTCTGATAAAGGAGAAACTGTTAACACTAAAATCTTAAAATAAGCACATATGAGAACTATTAATAAACTAGTATTAGCCTTTTTCCTAATTGTTGTATCTCTGGTTAATGCAGAGACCCCGCCGCAACCAGCAATCCCAACTGGAGGTGGTACCGGAGGAAATGGTACAGGATCGCCCGCCTCACCAATTGATATGTATGTATATGTACTTGGTATTGTAGCAATTGGACTTATTGTTTACTTTACAAAAAGTACAAAACCGTAAAAGCATAAAATTTTATTAAAATAATATTAAACTCTCTGATTACTCAGGGAGTTTTTTTATTTTTACTCTATGAAAAAAATTTATACGCTATCTGCGGTTTTAGCTGCATTTGCTCTGCAGGCTCAATTTACGGTTACAATCCAGACTCCGGCAGATTTTAAAGATCAGGACGCAATTCTATATACATTAAACGGCTCAAAAGATATTATTGTTACTAAGGAACAAAGTAAGAATGGTATATGGACATTTAAATACCCCAGCAATTATATGGGAATGATGAAAGTTTATTTCCTGGCTCTAACAATACGGTAAGCTTTATTTCTGAGAATAAGAACGTAAGTTTTAAACTGGATATCCAGAATAATAAAGTCAAGGACGTTACTTATCTTGATGAGGCAAATAATCTGATGAGCAAACAGCAGGAAGGTTCACAAAAGAAAGAACTTATTTTGCCGGCTTTGACACAGATCAAGGAATACTATAAAGACAATACAGACTTTGGAAAAGCACTGAAAACAGAAATTGACAGGCTTTCCGGAACTTCAGGCACTATTGATGCGGTACAACATCCGTTTATTGCTTATTATAATACGAACTACAGTAAATTTATTTCTAACTCACCCGATTCAGCCAAAAAAGCAGATCAGGAAGAGATGATCAACTTTCTGGATAAATCAGGTGATATGCTTGAAAGCTCGTCATTATTGAGACCTGTTTTGGTGGCTTATCTTAATTCAGGAGGAAATACAAATGTTGTGGCCTCAGTTGATAAACTTTTAGACCGTTTAAAAGTAGAAACTCCAAGAGGGCAGACTGTATTATCAGAACTGATTGATATCTTTGATGCATATCAGATGGATGAGTACAAGAACAAATATCTGTCGCTTGCTAAAAATCTTAAATGTACCATTACCGACAGGCTTGCTTCTACCTTAAAATCGAATGCAAACACTGAAATGGGTGCTGTTTTCCCTAATTATAAGTTTCAGTCACCCGTTAATACCACTGCAAAATCTTTACATGATATAAAGGCAGATAAGAAGGTTATCGTATTCTGGTCATCGACCTGTTCACATTGTGAAAGTGAACTTCCTAAGCTTCTTGAAAAATACAATGATCTTAAATCAAAAAATATTCAGGTTGTAGGGCTGTCCTTGGATGTGGATAAGAATTCCTATACCAAAAAGATTGCTGCATTTCCATGGGTGAATGACTCGGAATTGAGAGGATGGAACAGCAGTTATACGGATACGTACAATATTCACGCAACTCCGACGTATTTTATTTTAGATGCTAACAATAAGATAATCAGCAAACCAGATCATGTTGGTGATGTTTTGGAATATTTTAAGCTAAAATAATTTTGGAGGTAAAGAAATATTTTCTATATTTGCACCACCAAAACGGCGAGGTAGCTCAGTTGGTTAGAGCGCAGGATTCATAACCCTGAGGTCACGGGTTCAATTCCCGTCTTCGCTACGATAAACCGCAATCATTAAATCAATGATTGCGGTTTTTAATTTTAAAAGTATCGTAGATTCATCTTTTAATTCTTTCAGAAGATTTCTTTTTTAAGATTTTAGTCTTCTTGTAAGAAGATGCAGGGAACATCCGCCGGTTAATTTTGTCATGGCTTTTATGCATTTATCTTGGTATACATAAATATCCCCGTATTCGCTTTTCTATAGCTTAATTTTGGAATATCTGGTTTTTCATGACAGAATACTTTATTGAATCGGATAATGCGCCTAATGGCCTGTTTAAACAGTCTACGGTAATTTCAGTATCTGTAATTAAATAAAAAAGTAAGAGCCGTTCTGCAATCTGCGGAACGGCTCTTATTTTTTTATATTGGTTTATTAAACCTGGTATCCGAGGAGTTTTCTGATCTGATAGAAAAATCGTTCAATCAGTCGCAGATCCTGTGTTACGATCTCTGCGCTGCCCCGAAGTTCTTTATCAAATGTAAGTGTTTTGTTATAGCTTGTTTTTAATCCTTTAGGTAAAATAACATCTACGTAATAATTGCCTTTTTCATCAGGAATAAGCGATATATTCTGTACTTTTCCTTCGATGATACCGTATTCCTGGAATCGGTAATTGTCCAGTTTGATGAGTACTTTTTCACCTGGAGTTATTTTTCCTGAGTTTGTTGTAGGAACAGACATTCTGCCTACTAACTTTTCTTTATTTTTAGGAAGAATAGAAAGGATAGGTTCACCAACCTTTACGAACTGATTCTCGCCGAAAAACTGCTGAAAACTGGCAACACCATCTGTGGATGAAATTACCAGATAGTTAAGTTCCCACTGTTTTAAAGATTTTCGCAGCTGCTCAAGAAGCTGTAAGGTTTGTGAAGAGTATGTAATTCTGTCTTTTTCTGTATTAATGGCAGTTCCGCTTTTGGTTTTATTCAGATTGGAGATCCCTTCATCCACTTGTGATATGGAAATTTTAATATTCTCAAGATTTTGCTGAGCCTGAAGATATTTGATCTTTTCATTTTCAAGTTCCATCGCTGAAATAACACCCTGGTTGAATAGTTCCTGAGATCTGTTGAAATTTTTCTTAGTCAGGTCATATTTAATAGACTCAAGGTTTTTCTGTTGCTTTAAAGTAGCAATTCTTACTCTATATTCAGAGATACTCTGGTTGGCAGCCAGATTTTCAGGAGCATAAGGCTGTAACCTTGTAAAGAGTGCTTCATCCTGAAATGCTTTGGCGAAACTGTTGTATTCACCCTGTAGCTCTCCCAGCTTAAATCTTGAAGCCTGAGCAATAGGGAAGGTGTATAATTTATCTGGTGTAATAGAATCCACTAGTTTTTTCAGCGCTAAAATATCCTTATAATTGGCTGCAGACTGCATCACCATCAGTACATCATTCTTTTTAACTTCCTGATGGTCTTTTATGAATATTTTTTCAATTTTAGAACTGGTCCTTGCTTCAATTTTCTCAGGAGGGTTCTGAGAAGTTACAATAATGGGAGCGGGTACAAATTCCGGATATTTTATAATGTAGCTCATCAGAAGGATAAGCAGGAGGATAATAAATATAACGGTATTTCCCCAGCGGATCATCCAATGCGGAGGCTGGGTAAGAATATCCTGTACGCTTTCTGAGCGGAGTTCAATATTGTCTAAAACGTCTTCTTTCATTGTTCTGAGGTAAAATTTCTCCCAATTTCAGGGGGAATATAGTTTAAATAATTGGGCAGTTCCCGTCATACCATGATGGCGGCGAAGTGTCTGCATCCGGCGGGCATTCAAAATGCTTTATGCGGCATGGTACCCAGCTGCCAAGACACCATGATCCACAGCAGTTGTTGTCCGGGATAATAACACCTCCGCTGACAAATGTCAAATCTTTTCTCGAAAGTTTTTTTAGATTTTTCATGATTAATATTAGTTTTATTTTTCCTACTCTGTAAGCTTTTCGGATTCCGCTATATGCTGACTTTATCTTGTTTAATTTCCTAATTCAAGCTGGTTTCTTACCAGCCTGTAATATTCTCCCCTTAAATCTACCAGCTCAGCATGGCTTCCTTCTTCTACCACTCTTCCCTGGTCTAGTACAATGATCTTATCGGCATGCCTTACTGTGGAGAGCCTGTGTGCAATAACTACAGCTGTTTTGCCTTTGAAGAACTGCTCAAGATTTTCCATAATCACTTTCTCATTGTTGGCATCCAATGCAGAAGTAGCTTCATCAAATAAAATATATTCCGGAGCTTTATAAACAGCTCTTGCAATGAATAACCTTTGTTTCTGACCGCCGCTGACCCCAACACCTTCGTTGCCGATTTTTGTATTATAGCTCAACGGAAGGCTTTCTATAAATTCTTTGATATTGGCAATTTCTACAGCACGTCTCAGTTTTTGCTTATCAATATGATCTTCACCAACAGCAATATTATTGGCAATGGTATCATTGAATACATAACCTTCCTGCATTACCACTCCGCAATGATCTCTCCAGTATCTCGGGGAAATATTTTTCATATTGGTATTCCCGATTCTGATTTCTCCCTGGTCTGGATCATAGAACTTCATCAAAAGTTTCAACAGGGTTGTTTTCCCGCTTCCACTGGCACCTACAATAGCAGTTGTCTGCTGATAAGGTATCGTAAGGTTTAGGTTTTCAAAAACAGGTACATCAGAACCAATATACCTGAATGACATATCTTTGATTTCGATATCTTTTTCGGAATATCTGTGACGTATTGTTCATTCTTATCTTCTTCATCATCTTTATCGTGGATTTCTCCCAATCTTTCAAGGGAAATTTTCGCATCCTGAGTCTGCTTGATAAAATCGATAAGCTGAAGAAGCGGACTGTTCAGCTGCCCAATGATATATTGAACGGAAAGCATCATCCCTAAAGTAAGATTTCCGCTTAGTACAAGTTTTGCAGAAAGGAAACTCACCAGGATATCTTTCATCTGGTTGATAAAGTTACCTCCCACAGACTGCCATTGCTCCAGTGAAAGAGATTTTATCCGGATTTTAAACAGTTTTACCTGAAGAAATTCCCAGTCCCATCGTTTTTGTTTTTCGGCGTTATGCATTTTAATTTCCTGCATACCGTTGATGAGTTCGATCACTTTGCTCTGCTCCTGAGATACCTGGGAGAATCTTTTATAATCAAGTTCTTTTCTTTTTTCAGGAAGAAACTGATCCAACCTACATACAATACGGCTCCTACAAGGTAAACAAGGAAAAGCCTGTAATCATAAAATAACAGTACAATACTGAAAATAATAAGATTGACCAGTGAGAATAATGTATTCAGTGAAGAACTTGTAAGAAGCTGTTCAATTCTGTGGTGGTCATTTATTCTCTGCATAATATCCCCGGTCATTCTTGTATCAAAGAAACTTATAGGAAGTTTCATCAGTTTGATAAAGAAATCGGAGATGATGGAAATATTAATTCTTGCGGAAAGGTGAAGGAGGATCCAGCTTCGGATGGTCTCAATTCCCATTCTTCCCAGGAACAGCATAATCTGTGCAAGTAAAACCACATAGATAAAATTTATATCCTGGTTCTGAATCCCGACGTCTACTATACTTTGGGTAAGAAACGGAAATATCAGGGAAAGTAAACTTCCTCCCAAAAGCCCGATAGCAAGCTGTATAACAAGTGTTTTATACTTAAGGAGATATTTGGAAAGAAAAGTAAAGCTGGCTTTACTTTCCTCAGCATCGAATTCTGTCTGGAAGAATGCCGGAGTTGTTTCAAGGATCAGAACAATTCCTTCTTCTGTATTTTCATTTGCATTTTCTCCGATCCAGGATCTGATGAACTCTTCCCGTGTGTAAGTGATGAGTCCATAACTCGGATCTGAAATATATACTTTATTATTCTTATCAATTTTGTATACGACAACAAAATGATTTTTATTCCAGTGTGCTACACAAGGAAAAGGAACCTCTTCTACAAGGGTATTGAAATCGATCTGGACTCCCATTGACCGGAATCCGAGGTTTTCTGCTGCATCGCTCAGTCCAAGAAGGCTGCTTCCTTCACGGGTTGTCTCGGAAAGGTTACGAATCTGCTGCAGGGATATGCTTTTACCATAATACTTACTGACAATCCTGAGGCATGTAGGACCGCAGTCTTTGGTATCCGGCTGCTTATAAAAAGGAAACTTTTTTCAAAACTACTACTCATTATAAAATGCCGCCAGTGAATGACGACATTTTGCTTTAATTCAATTATAATTCAATGAAATGGTACACTGGATATAGCCCCGTTTGTTACCGTTTTTCTACTCTTTTACACCTTTTCAGATGGTTATTTTGTTTTTCCTAAGATAGGGAAATTTTTAAATGGATAATATTTAATAATTAAATCTCATCATCCTCTATTAATTCATCAATAAAGAATAAAATATCTTCACGATCATACTTGTCCGGAAACTGATATCCATTGATAATAAAGATAGGTGTAAAGCTTAATCCTGCATTACTGTTTTCTTTAGACATTTCTACTAATGGATTAAGATTTTCTGATGTTATGTTTCCTCCTGCAAGAGTATTGATTTTGTTTTCATCCTTGGTTTCAAACCATTCTTCCACTGCATGTAAAAACTCTTTTTCAGGTTGGTTATGATAAATATAAGTTAAGTCCGAGATAAGCTGCGTATATTTTTCAGGAGCTCTGTCAGGGCTGTAATTGAATCTCATCTGCAAAGAGAGATTGTCCGGATATTTCTCCAAAAGGCCCTCTACCAGTTTATGAGCATCTTTACAGAAACCACAGTATGGATTGGAAACAATTGATATGCGAAGTTTGGCATCCCTTTTTCCAACAGCAAAAGTTTCAGTATCCTGGAATTCTATTTTCGGATTTTGCATCATTTGATCTTTAAAAAGCTCATAATTTCTTTTGAATCTGAGATTTTCGCATTTGATTTTTGAAGTGCTTCTTTTTGTTCAAGAAGGGTGTTGAAATAAATAACAGCAGAGAAAACAAGTGCCCACAGGATAACCGTCAGTAAAAGTGCTCCCACGCTGAATGAAAGATTCTCGAAAAGTAAACTGCTTATTACAAGTTGCCCTGCAAGGATTGAAATAATCAACAAACATACCCTGCAAAATGTTTTTTCTACAAATGCCTGAATATACAGAGAGTATCCGATTGCTAATACCGAAACGAATGTAAATGCTTTTACCATATAAGCTGTAGCCGGTAAAAACAGACCCAATACTGTAAGCCCTGTGAAGTAAATCAGGGAAAAGTCCGCGAATTTTAAACCTAGAATGCTGGTTTTATCCTGTTTTATAATTTTATCACATGAGTTGGCTGTCTGGCTGGCAGCAGTACCTCCTCCTCCGCATATGCTTCCGATAACGGTAGAGGTATTTCCGAATTTCTGGTTGAAAATTTCAGGGAAATATAAACCCCGCTAATGAAAGAAGATTAAATATAGCGTCATAAATGGTTTGACTTATAAAAGAATAAGCAAGAACAGCAGCAAAAATGATGTACAGGACCGGCTTGAAATTGAATGTCAGTTTGTTTTCCGCATTCTCAGTTTTCTCAAACAGAAGTACAAAATCGGTTGATTTATTATAAAGCTCCTCTTTCCCGAAGGTTTTTGCTTTTTCAGAATATACTGAATAATTGTTTCCTGACTTTTTTACAAGGGAAAATGAATTTTCAACAATAGCAATAAATTCTTCCGGAAGTTCGTCCCAATATTCTTTGTCAAGTTCATAAGCGTCATTTTTTACCCCCATAAAGTTCAGCGTATCACTGAATGCCAATGCAGATGGGTAATTGGGATGTGAGTTGAACTGGAAAATAAATTCCTGTTTATCTAGTTTTAGGTGGTTAATTAGTTTGTCAAAAATCATATTAATATTTTTATCTAAAATACACAGATGTTTTAAATATACAAAAAAAAATCTCCTTTATTAGTGAGATATAAACGGTTGCTGATAGATTTTATTTGATCCTCAGTATTTTATTTTGCATAACTTATTGCAAAAACCAGACATTGCAGTCTGAATATTTATATGAAGCAAATGATTTAGCTCTTCTCAGGAAAAAACTTCAGGTATTATTTTGAATAGAAGTCAGATATGAACAATAAATTTTAGTTTACAGAATATAATTGCCTATTTTGAGACAATAGCCGAAATTGATTTAAAAATATCTCATTTTTTCTATAAGAATATCATACGGAATATAGGAGATAACTCCAATTTTTAACGAAGGAAAAAGTAGTTAAACTGGAATATTTTTTATTTAAACAATCGTTTGATTTTGTAAATATTTAATAGCTTTTATGAAGTTGTAGCACTGTTTTGTTTATTAAATGTCAGTATTTGATGTGTTTTGTGATAAGAACGGATGAACTCAAAAAACTTAAAAAATCATAAAGTTTTCATAAAGTTTTAAAAAAGGATGGAAATGTTTTTGTATTTATAAAATATGTCGTACTTTTACATCGCCTTGAATGAGGGAACAAGTCAAGGTAATAAATTTTTTTCATCATTTGTGTTTTTAGAATCGTATCGCCTGATACGATTCTTTTTTTATCTATTTTTCATAGTTTAAGAGAAGATCTATAAAGTAAGAATAGGTAACGGAACCTTCCTGCTGATTACTCTTCAGAAACAGATTGTTGGTAAATCCAAAGAAGTCATCCAGCCAGCCCTGATGTCTGGAGATGAAGCTCTTTTCATAAGCACGGTCTCTTTGCATAGCCGGAGAATAATGGTGAAGAATATTTTTTACAAACGCTGGATCTTCCTCCACAATAAATCTTAAAAGACTTTTTAAAGTAAAAAATTCGGTACTGTATCTCAGTTCCGTGTTGCTGGAATGAATTCCTATTAAATATCCCACAAAATTGGCTTCCTGCTCTCTTGCAAACCCCAGCTGGTGAGAGCTTTCATGAGCTGTGGTGAAAGGGATGAAAGTATGGGGTAATTCAGAGTTATATTGGGCTTCGGCAGTAAAAGGATTATAGTACCCGAGTATTCCCGTAAAGTTCATTACATTTTTGAACAAGCTGGGTTTAATATCCAATATCTGAGGAGCTTTTTTATCTGAAATATAAGAAGGTAATTTGGTCTGTTGATACAGGATTTCCTTTTGTATAGAATTCAAGTCAGTGATTACGAAAATCCCTTTGTTATCCTCATGAACAGATTGCCTGGTAACCTTACATTTTTCAAGATAGATCAGGGCTAATTTTTTTGCCTTGTCTATATCGGGCTCTTCCTGGCTTGAAAGCTTTTTAATAACAGGAGTCTGGAAGTACAGCATTCCCCAAAACACCTGGTAAATGAAATAAAAGGCATTGATAATAATCAGGATCTTCATCATCGCATCATGTCTCCGCTGCTTCCTGAATAAAGCTATTACATAATAGAAGAGAAAAATGCTTAATACAATATAAATCAGATCTCCCACAGAAAACGGGATCCAGCTGAACAGCATCTGGTGGATTCCTTTTTGAAATTCAAAAAAACTTTCAAAAAAGAAATCATTATTTTGGATTTCGAGAAACCGTAAAACAAAAGAAATTGGGCAAGTAATATACCTGCCCAAAATCTTTTCTTCTTATATATTGTCTTTGTTATATTAATGACCACTGCCTTTAGATATTTTATCAAGATCAATGCCCTGGGCTTTTAAGATTCCACTCACACGGATCGCATAGAATGCAAGATAAGCAAAACAAATAACCCCTACGATATAACTGAAGTGAATATTCGTAATATCTGCAATATATCCTTGTAACATACTTACAATTCCACCTCCCATAATCATCATAATAAGGAATCCGGATCCCTGGTTAGTGTGCTTTCCAAGTCCGTTGATGGCCAGTGCGAAGATACATGGCCATAAAGTAGAACAGAAAAGACCTACACTGGTAAATGCATACACCGATACCATTCCTGTAGTGAACATTCCTATAAGTAGGGCTGTAATTCCTGCTAAAGAGAAGATTAAAAGCATTCTTGCCGGGTTTCCTTTACTTAAAATATCACAGATGATCATAGCAACGATGATAAATCCATATACATAGAAAGGAGAAAGATCATGGTTGGCAATAGCATTTACCAGTAAAAATACGCCGAACGCCAGATAAGGAGCCAGGAACCTTAAGATTTTTTTAAAGCCTGCATTTACATCAAATGCTTCTACAGCACCTGTCCAACGGCCAATCATTAATGACGCCCAATACAATGAAATATAAGGGGCTACTTCTTTCGTTTCAAATCCAAGGCTTTTTTCCATATAAGCAGGAAGGTTACTTGCTGTAGAAACTTCTACCCCCACATATACGAAAATTGCGATCATTCCCATAACCAATTGAGGATATTGGAATGCAGAAGTTCTGTGTTCTCCCGGAGTTGCATCATCCGTACTCTCAGTGTTGGTTGGAGTGATTGCTGGAAGTGAAGAAAATTTAAGCATTAAAGCTACAAGGGCAAAAGCTGCTCCCAGTATTAGGTAAGGTACCTTTACACTTTCCACACTCGCTTCCGTATTGGCAGCACTTGCAGAACCAAAGATGGCAAACGAAACAATAAGTGGTCCGATAGTAGTTCCTAAATTATTGATTCCCCCGCCATTGTTAACCTTTGTGATCCTGTTTCCGTAGGGCCTACCTCAATAGCGAGCGGATTGGCAACAATCTGCTGAAGAGAGAATCCCAAACCTACAATAAATAATCCGGAGATCATTAAAGGAAAAGAATGCATATTGGCGGCAGGGTAGAACAACAGTGTTCCGAGTGCAGAAATCAAAAGTCCTACAATGAGACCGTTTTTGTACCCGATTTTGTTGATCAAGTCCTGTTTCAGGCTCTTGGATACAATCATATAAATTAAGGAGCCTACAGTATACGCTACATAAAAGCATATCTGGACCAGCATACTTTCGGTTTGAGACAGATTGAAGGCTTTTTGAAAAACCGGGATCAGAATATCATTACTGGCTGCTACAAATCCCCAAAAGAAGAATACAGTAACCAACGGAATGAATTGAGCCCAATTGGTTTGCTTAGAATAATTTGACATATTTATTATAGATTTCACAAACAAATATAACTATTTACTTTCAACGGAATACCTCATTAAGGTTTTTTTTATTTTCTCATAAGCCTCTGCCTTTAGGTCTTTAGGCGAATCAGTAGGTTCGATAATTCCATTGAAATACACCTTTACTCTTCCGGGATAGCCTTTTGAGTTTTCAAAAGGAAACATTTCCTTGAGTCCGATAAAGGTATAAACAGCGATAGGGGAATGATGTTTTGAGGACAGCATAAAAGCTCCGTCCTTAAAATCATCGAGGATAACAGAAGTGTCATCAGGTACGCCGCCTTCCGGAAAAATGGCAATACTGTTACCTTCTTCCATCTTTTCAGCGCATCGTCGGTATACATCAGCACGGCTTCGCGCACTTGCTCTGTCTACCATCACACATATCCTTTTATATATAGTTCCGAAAATCGGAATCTTTACCAGTTCTTTTTTACCTACAAAACATATCGGATGATCTGGAAACAAAATGCAGACAAGCATAATATCCATGATAGAGGTGTGGTTGGAGATAAAAACATACGGTATATTCTTATCTTTTTCCTGAGTGGAGAGTTTAATAAGGTCATATCTGAAACCCATTCCGTAGAACATTCCGAAACACCAGATTCTGACCAGCTTATAGCCGTATTTATAATGTTTTTTATTAAAAGATAAAATATATACGGGGATTCCGATGGTAACGGTCAGAAAAAATGCCAGCAGAAGCAGCCAGAATCTCCAGAGATAATTTAAAATTTTTGTCACAGCCTAACCGTTAAAAATTACTTTCTTTTTTATTGAATAATTCAGAATGGAAACCAGTAATATCGCAGCAATTTTGCTGATCATTTCCGGGCTCAAGGTATAAAAAAATAAATTGATATTATCTTTAAATATGAAACTGTAGAAAATCTGGAAAAAACCTAAGCTGAGCAGTGTTGAAAAAAGGATACCACCATAAAATAAGCAAACTCTTTTCTCTTTGAGTGCTTTCCCCTTTCAAATACGAACCAGATACTCAGGAAATAATTGGTAATAATCCCGCAGCTGGTAGAGAAAATATTACTCAGAGGATAATGTACACCATAAAAGTTGGTTTCTTTTACAATGAAATGTGGAAGATAGGTGCTGAAAACTTTAAAGCTGCCTATCTCTACAATAGCACTTAGTCCTCCTGCAATGATGAAGAACAAAACCTGCTTCTGGCGTAAGAGTATTTCTTTCATTTAATGAATATAAAAACTAAACATGTTTGTACATATTGTATAGCGTACCGGAATGATTTACAGCTCATCAGATAAATACCTTACGGTTTCCTGCTTGTAATAATGGTTTTATAACTTCCAAAATGATATACCTTCACAATATGAATATGCAAATTTATAACTATATGTTAAACACTGAAAAAAGTTGTTAAAATATTTTTTTTAATAAAAAATATGTCTAATTTTAATATTCAGAATGATGTAATTAAGACCTGATAATAAATTCATTTTCAACTCCTTGTGTTGATGGTTTTTTCTATCTTGTAGTGCGCAGCTAAGAGCATATCCTCCTACATTTTATGACCCAATTATTAATAATATTTGTATGAAACGTCAAAACAAATACAGAAAATTCCAGCTTCAACAGAAAAATATTGAGGCTCTTGAGAAAGAAAATTCCCGCTTCAAAAGAGTGTATTCCGAATATGAAAATATGTCAAACGAATTGTGGAATCTTGAAAACTCCACTGGTGAGCCGGTGCCTGATGATTTTATCAATGCAATGGAATTACAGACTTCCTATCTTGAAGATGAAATAGAAGATTGGCTTTTACAATTCAACGAAAAAAAGCACAGATTAAACATTGATGATTTTAGACAGCTTCCAGATTGTTTTAAATGCTAATTGAAGATAAATTCATAATTTAGCATCTTTAAATTAAAATCTAAAATATGGTTGCTATTGTAGATAGTGGTTCTACTAAAACGGATTGGGTAATTCTTGATGACTTTAAGAAAGTTTTTCTGAAAACGGAAACAATCGGTTTCAATCCGAATTTTATCAACAGGGAGCTTATTGCTCCGGAAATCCAGAAAAATAGCAATCTGATATCGGTTAAAAACTCAATTACCAAAGTATTTTTTTATGGTTCCGGATGCGGAGTGAAAAAGAACTGCGAAACCATAGAAGAAGAACTGAAAAAAGTCTTTGGAAAAGCAGAAATAATTGTGAAGGAAGATCTGATGGCTGCTGCATATGCGGCTTATAGCGGGAAACCTGCTATTGTGTGCATTTTGGGCACAGGATCAAATTCCTGTTTTTTTGATGGTGAAAATGTGAAGATAGAATTACCTTCACTCGGATTCCTGATAGGGGATGAGGGAAGCGGAAGCGCTATCGGAAAGCAACTGGTGCGCAGATATTTTATGAAAAAGCTGCCTGCAGACCTTCATGAAGAATTTGAGGCAGATTATCAGCTTACCGTGGAAGATGCATTGAAAAATATGTATCATACTCCAAGACCCAATGCATATCTGGCGAATTTTACCAAATTTGTAATCGAAAGAAAAGATCATCCTTATTTCAGGGATATGGTTTTTGATGAAATGAAAAATTTCTTCGAATACCAGGTTCTCCCTTATGAGGAAGCGTATGAAGCTGAGATTAATTTCATCGGTTCCATCGCTTATTATTATGAAAATACACTACGTTCTGTAGCATCAGAACTTAATTTAAATGTGGGACATGTAGTTCAGAAACCAATTGAAAGCTTAGTAGATTACCACATTAAATATATACTTTAACAAAAAACAAAATTTTATGTCAAGTAACAACAATCGTGACGAAAAGAACTTTAGCCAGGCCGCGCTGGATTATCATAAAGCAGAACCCAAAGGAAAAATTGAAGTAATCCCATCAAAGCCCCACTCTTCCCAAAGAGATCTGTCATTGGCATATTCCCCGGGAGTAGCAGTGCCTTGTATGGAAATTCATGATAAACCGGAAACTGTTTATGATTACACAGGAAAAGGAAATCTGGTAGCAGTAATTTCTAACGGTACTGCCGTACTTGGACTGGGAGATATCGGTGCTGAAGCTTCAAAACCGGTAATGGAGGGGAAAGGACTTTTGTTCAAGATCTTCGCAGATATCAACGTTTTTGATATTGAGATCGATGAAAAAGATCCTGAAAAATTTATTGAAATCGTAAAAGGAATTGCCCCTACTTTCGGAGGAATTAACCTTGAGGATATTAAAGCTCCGGAAGCTTTTTATATAGAACAAAGACTGAAAGAGGAATTGAATATTCCTTTGATGCATGACGACCAGCACGGAACAGCAATTATCTCTGCTGCTGCATTGATTAACTCTCTGCAGATTGCCAATAAGGATATTGATAAAGTGAAAATGGTGGTGAACGGAGCTGGTGCTGCGGCCATCGCATGTACAAAGCTTTACATCTCATTAGGATTGAAAAAGAAAACGTCCTGATGTGTGACAGTAAAGGAGTAATCAACCATAAAAGAGAAAACCTTACTCCTGAAAAACTGGATTTCATCGCTCAGACGGATATCGAAACATTGGAAGATGCTGTAAAAGGCTCTGATGTTTTCGTTGGATTATCAAAAGGAAACGTAATGACTCCTGAAATGCTGCTGAGCATGAACGAAAATCCTATCGTATTTGCTTTAGCTAATCCTGATCCGGAAATTGCTTATGATCTTGCACTCGACACCCGTAAAGATGTGATCATGGCTACAGGAAGAAGTGATTATCCTAATCAGGTAAACAACGTATTGGGATTCCCTTATATATTCCGTGGAGCATTGGATGTACAGGCTACAGGAATTAATGAAGCCATGAAACTGGCTGCGGTACACGCCATTGCTGATCTTGCAAAAGAACCGGTGCCGGAAGCTGTAATTTTAGCATACAATGTTCAGAATCTTCAGTTCGGAAGAGAATACTTCATTCCGAAACCATTTGATAACAGACTGATCACAAAAGTATCAAGCGCTGTTGCAAAAGCAGCTATTGAAAGTGGTGTTGCCAGAAAAACCATTACGGATTTTGACGAATATGAGCACCAGCTTTTAGACAGAATGGGTAGAGATGAAAGATTGGTAAGAATGATGCAGAGCCGTGCAAAATCCAATCCGAAAAGAATTACCCTTGGAAATGCTGAAGAATACAATGTATTGAAAGCTGCTCAGATCCTTTATGAAGAAGGAATTGCTTACCCAAGCCTTTTAGGGGATAAAAAATACATCAAGGAGCAGATGGAGCGTTACGGAATTACTCTGGATGTGCCTATTATTGATCCAAGTGATGATGATCAGAAAGAAAACAGAAAAAAATACAGAGAAACACTTTGGAAACTTCGTCAGAGAAAAGGGATGAACGAGTACAAAGCGAAAAGATATGTTCGCCAGAGAGATTATTTCGGACCTTTGATGCTGAGACATGGTGATACTGACGGTCTTATCGTAGGATTCTCTAAAAACTACACTTCCGTTTTACGTCCCGTTCTAGAAGTTATTGAAAAAGATAAAGGGGTAGACAAAGTAGCGGCAATGATGATGATCCTGTCTGAAAAGAAACCTATTTTCTTTGCAGATACTTCCATCAACCAGAACCCTACAGCTGAAGACCTGGTGAATATTGCTAAAATGGCAGAATTTACAGTAAAATCTTTTGCTATTGAACCAAGAATTGCAATGCTTGGATTTGAAAATTTTGCTGCTATCTCTGAAACTTCCAAGAAAGTTGCGAAAGCAGTAGGAATTCTTCATGAAAAATATCCTAAAATGGTTGTGGACGGTGAAATTCAGCCCGATTTTGCAATGAATGCAGACCACCTGAGTGATTATCCGTTCTCAAAATTAGGAACAACACCGGCCAATACATTCATCTTCCCGAATCTTGAAAGTGCCAACCTTTCTTACAAAATCCTGAGAGGGATGAAGGTGGCACAGGTAATCGGACCTATCTTAATGGGATTAAAACAGCCGGTACATGTGCTTCAGATGCGTTCAAGCGTAGATGAAATTGTGAACCTTGCTACAATTGCCGTTCTTGATGCTCAGAGGAGAGAGAAGAAACAGTAAAGACATAGAAATATTATTAAAAAAATAACACCATAAGAGGTGTTCAGATACTAAAAAGACTCCATATTTTGGAGTCTTTTGTTTTTATGTTAATTCCTTGAATTCTTATTTGAAATTTAAGTTAAAAATCATTCGCAGATCAAATGAAAACATTAATTAGTTTAAATTGCTATATTTGGGAGTTTTAAAAATTAATAATGATATTTTCTTTACAAGGCACAGTTCAGGAACTTACACCTACCTACGCTGTCATTAATGTGCAAGGAGTTGGTTACTATGTGGGAATCAGTTTGATGACCTCACAAACGCTGGTTTTAAATCAGCAGACCTTTTTATTTATTCAGCAGATCATTCGTGAGGATGCTCATCTTCTCTTTGGATTTAACACACGTTCAGAAAAAGAAATGTTCAATCTGTTAATAAGTGTTAATGGTGTGGGGGCTGTCTCAGCACTTATTCTCTTGTCAACTTTGAGCCTTGATGAGATTGCTTCAGCCATACTTTCCGGAAACAGTGCATTGATCCAAAAAGCGAAAGGAATCGGTGCAAAAACTGCTGAAAGAATTATCGTAGATCTTAAAGATAAAGTACAGAAATACAGTGATCCTAACGCGAACATTTCTGTGATGACGGATAATAAAATTAAGGAAGAATCGTTATCTGCATTAGAAGTTTTAGGCATTCCTAAACGAACCAGTGAGAAGATTGCGGATAAAATTATAAAACAAAATCCAAGCATCTCCGTAGAAGAATTGGTTAAACAAATCTTAAAAAACATTTAACATTTGGTGGCGAATATTAAGCATCTTAACATATTTTTGTTCCTGTCGTTCCTGTGTATGTCTGTCAGTGCTTTTGCGCAGGCACAGAAAGATACAGCGATCATAAGAAAACAATATGAAGTGGCTGACCCTACGAGGTACGAAGCCTATTACGATATAAAAACCGGGATGTATTACGTGTATCCCAAAATCGGAAATACCATTACAGGTCCTCCTACAGCAATGTCTCCGGAAGAATATAAAGAATATATGCTTGCCAGCCAGACAAAAGCCTATTACAAGGAGAAATCTGATAAATATAACCTTCTCTTCAGAAGAGACAGATCCGATGCCAGAAAGAAGGGACTTATTCCTTCATTACAGATCAACAACAGACTTTTTGAAACCATTTTCGGAGGTAATAAAATTGAAATCATTCCTTCAGGGTATGCATCCCTGGATTTTGCAGGGCTTTACCAGAAAATAGATAACCCGATGATCCTGCCGCAAAACAGGACCAGCTTTACCTTTGATATAGATCAGAGAATTCAGCTGGGATTATTGGGGAAAGTAGGTGAAAATCTTCAGTTAAAGGCCAATTATGATACTCAGAGCGGTTTTGCTTTCGAAAACAGGATGAATCTCGTCTGGCAGGCAAAAGGAAGCTGGAAAGATCTTCAAAGCAAAGGTCTTGGAAATGTAGATAAGCCTAACGAAGGAGGAGAAGATAAAATAATCAAAAGAGTTGAGTTCGGTAACGTAAACATGCCGCTTTCAACCAGCCTTATCCGTGGTTCCCAGTCATTGTTCGGGGTGAAAACAGAGTTCCAGTTAGGAAAAACATTCGGAACAGTTGTCCTTTCCCAGCAGCAGGGTGAAGCCCGTAATATTGTAGTTCAGGGTGGTGGTGTGATGAATAACTTTAAAGTCAATGCTATTGACTATGAAGAAAACCAGCACTTCTTTTAGGACACTATTTCCTGAACAAGTATGACGATGCTTTGATTAATTATCCGCAAATCAATTCCACAATCAACATCACCAGATTGGAAGTTTGGGTATTGGATCAGGGGAACAGTAATCTTGCCTATCAGAAAAGTATTATCGGGATCAGAGACCTGGGAGAAGCTGCAGGAGGGGCCACTTTACCAGATAACTCTCTGAACGGATTATATGATAAAGTATCAGAAGTAGCCGGTACCAGAGAAGCAGGAAAAAACTATGGTACTATTTTCCAGGGACAGGTACTTCCTGGTGATCCCACTCCTTATGATAACGGGGAACAATTCATATACAATACAAAAGCCAGGAAGCTGAATGCTAATGAATATACTTTTCAGCCGCAGCTTGGATATATTTCATTAAACCAAAAACTTAATGACCAGCAGCTTTTAGCCGTTTCATACTCCTATACCGTTAACGGGAGCAATAAAGTATACAAAGTAGGGAGTTTTCTGAAGAAAGCCCTGTACTGGTTACTAAAGTATTGAGAGTAAATAACAAAGTCAATACTCAATCTCCGATGTGGGATCTGATGATGAAGAATATTTACTCTATTGACGCCGGACAGGTAGCTCCGGATGGATTTATCCTTAACGTTTATTACAGGGATCCGAAAACAGGAGGTAAAGTAAACTATCTTCCGGATACTCCTGTAAAAGACCAGAACTTACTGAAATTATTTAACTGGGACCGCCTCAATATGAATGGCGATATCCAGAATAATAAAGATGGAAGTAAAGGAGACGGTATCTTCGACTTTGTTAATGGTCTTACCATCAGACCGGAAACAGGAAGAGTCATCTTTACCAAAGTACAGCCCTTCGGTAAATATCTGGAATCAAAATTGGGTACAAGTGATCCTCAATATGTTTTCCAGGATCTTTATACCAAACAAAAACAACAGGCGCTCTCCAGTAACCTTTCACAAAGGTATACCATGGAAGGCCGTTATAAAGGTGTTCAGGGGCAAGGTATTTCTCTGGGAGCAGTAAACGTTCCTCAGGGATCGGTGAAAGTAGCTGCAAACGGAGTACAGCTTACGGAAGGAGTAGACTATACCGTAGACTATATGCTGGGAACGGTTACCATCATCAATGAAAATGTAAAGCAGTCCGGACAGGCCATCAATATTTCACTGGAAAACCAGCTGACATTTAATACCCAGAGAAAAAGATTCCTAGGATTAAACCTGGAAAGAAGATTCAGTGAAAACTTTATCTTAGGTGGAACGGTAATCAATTACTCCGAATCTCCATTGACCCAGAAAGTAAACTTCGGGCAGGAAGCCGTAAACAATACCATGGCTGGGATCAACCTGATGTACAACAATCAGGCTCCTTACCTGACAAGGCTTACCAACAAGCTTCCGATGGTAAAAACCGAAGCTCCGTCCAACTTAAACTTCAAGATGGAAGCCGCCTATTTATTACCGGGATTGAATAAAGGAACCAATAACCAGTCTTATATTGACGATTTTGAACAGACAACTTCTAAAATATCATTAAAAGAACCGGCAGCATGGAGCCTTGCTTCAAAACCGGAAAAAATACATTGCCGCCATTTAATACGGTACCGGCAAATGATGATATAACAAGTGGATATGGAAGAGGGCTATTAACATGGTATAATATCGATCCGCGATTCTGGGGTGTCGGTGGAAAAGCTCCTGCAGGAATCACACCACAGTCTGTATCCAACCACGCTTCCAGAAGGGTGCAATATTCCGAAATTTATAACAACAGAGATTTCGTAGCAGGAGAACAAACCTTTACGAATACTTTTGATATTTCCTATTTCCCTAAAGAGAAAGGGCCATATAACGTCAATCCGGTAACGGAACAGGCACAAAGCAGGTGGGCTGGGATTATGAGATCCATCAGCGTTCCGAACTTTGTGAGTTCAAATATTGAATACGTTGAATTCTGGATGATGGATCCTTATGCAGACGGTAAAACCCTGGGAACTGATCCAAAGCTTTTACTTCACTTAGGAAACGTTTCCGAAGATGTTCTGAAAGATGGAAAAATGCAGTACGAAAACGGACTTCCTACTCCGGGCACACCATCTTCTACAACGAATTCAAACTGGGGAGTACAGCCAAAACAGCCGCCAATTTTATATGCATTCTCTACAGAAGGAGATGACAGAAGAACTCAGGATGCCGGATATGATGGTCTTACTTCTGATCAGGAAGCCATGAGGTTCGGGAATACCTTTGTAAATCCGGTAACCAATATTGCTGACCCGGCAGTGGATGACTTCGTATTCTACCTTTCTGATAAATTTACAGGAAGTCAGGCTGCTTCGGTAGTGGAACGTTACAAGTATTTCAGAAACCCGGAAGGAAACTCAGAAGCGAACTCTCTGAATGTATCTTCACAGACTCCGGATGCTGAAGATATCAACAAGGATTACAACCTTGATCAGAGTGAAAACTATAACCAATATGTTATAAAGCTTGACCAGCCAAGTTTGTCACTTGGGTCGAATAATATTGTAGATGTAAAAACCGTAAAAGCAACATTCCAGAACGGGCAGTCTTCCGATGTTAAATGGTATTTGTTCAGAATTCCGGTAGCGAATTATGATAAAGCAGAAGGACACACGAAGATGCAGTATTGAATAATGTGAGATTTGCAAGATTAATGCTGACAGGATTTGATCAAACGTCTACTTTAAGATTCGGAACAATGGATCTTGTAAGATCAGACTGGAGAAAATATACCAGTAAGATTGCAAGTTTAAATGTTACTAATCCGGAAGAAGGAACGGGAACTGTGACAGATCCTAATTTTGAAATAGGAAGTGTAAATATTGAAGAAAATGCACTGAACCAACCTCCATATGTATTGCCTCCGGGAATTGACAGACAGGTTTTGAGTGGTAATGCAGGAGCTCAGAGACAGAATGAGGCCTCACTTTACATGAAAGTGAAAGATCTTAAAACTGAGGCAAGAGGAGTGTTTAAAAATACGACTTTGGATATGAGAAGATACAAAAAGCTGAAGCTGTTTGTCCATGCTCATGATCCTTTGAACAGAGTAATTGGACTGGATGAGAATACCAAATTCTTTATCCGTTTCGGAAGCGATGCTACTGATAACTATTACGAGTACGAATCATCTCTAAGAATGACTCCTACTACAGCAACAGCTCCTATGGAGATCTGGCCAATGGAAAATGAAGTTGATTTTGATGTTCAGAACTTTGTAGATGCAAAAATCAGGAGAGACAAATCTGGTGTTGCAATTACTAATAGAACAGTTGACACAGGATATCAGGAACCGTATAAAAATATTTATATCAAAGGTAGACCAAGTTTGGGAAATATTACCACTATTATGATTGGGGTAAGAAACTCTGATCCAAGAGGGGCATCCACTATAACAAGAGTTCTTTGGGTTAACGAAATCCGTCTTTCTGAAATTGAGAATGATGGAGGATATGCAGGTAACGCCAGCTTAAACTTTAATATGGGAGACCTGGCAACCGTGAACGCCAATGCCTCCTATACATCTGTTGGTTTCGGTAATATCGATTCAAAACCTGCAGAAAGAACTCAGTCTACCCAATCGGCATTCAGTATTAATACCGCGATTAATGTAGACAAATTCCTTCCGGAAAAACCGGAGTGAAAATTCCGTTAAATTATTCTTACTCACAGACTATCGAAGATCCGAAATATAATCCTCTGGACACCGATGTGGAATTCAGCAAGGCGCCTAATAAAGATCAGCTGAAAAAAGTAGCGAGAACTTATACCCAGCAGAGAAGTATTGGAGTTGTGAATATGCATAAGGAAAGGGTAAATCCAAATAAAAAGCCTAAATTCTATGATATCGAAAACGTTTCTGTAACTGCTGTTTATAACGATGACTATTACAGGGATATTTATACCAAAAGAAATTACAGACAGTATCTGAGAGGATATATTGATTACAACTACACATTTAAACCGTGGATGATCAAACCTTTCAACAAAATGATCAGCGATACCGCAAAATCTACAAAGTATCTGAGATGGGTGAAGGAATTCAACTTTAATCCAATACCTACAAGAATCTCTTTCAGAACTGAAATCGACAGAAATTATAACGAGTTAGAGTTCAGAAATGTGGAGGCAATCCTGAACGGAAATATGAACAGTGACTTTGATGCCATCAAAAACAGAAACTTCTTCTTTGGATGGCAGTATGGATTAGGATTTAATTTCACAAAATCATTAAAGCTGGAAATCAACTCCGCAACCAGAACCCTTAATGATAACCTGGATGTGAATTCCATGGACAATAAGTCGATCTTCGGAAATGTATTCAGAGCAGGAAGACCGGTATTGTACAATCACAGAGCGCAGCTGAATTATAAACTGCCGTTCCAGTACCTGCCTTATCTGGATTTCATTGATGCGGAAGTAGGATATGGATTTACTTATAACTGGGCAGCAAGATCTACTTCATTGCTTGGATTTGTGGATCCTACCACTAACCAGCCAGCGAGTTTAGGATCAGTGGGTCAGAATACCAATGTTATTCAGGCAACGGCTTCAGCAGATCTTCCTAAGTTCTTTGGTCAGTTTAATTACTTTAAAAACATCAATGCAAAACTGCAGAAGCGAAGACAGGAGATGGACTCTCTGAATAACGTGTATGCAAAACAATGGGAAAAGAACAGATACAGATACAAAAAGTATAAATTTAAAAACAGGCTTACTCCACTTCAAAGTGCAGCATTCTTCCTGACTTCTTTCAAACAGCTGAATGTAAGTTATAATGAAACAAACGGAACAGTGCTTCCGGGATTAATATCAGCTCCAAACTGGTATGGATACGGCCAGACACTGGGAGGCCCGACACTTGGATTCCTTTTAGGATCACAGGCAGATATCAGAAGAACAGTAATGGAAAACGGATGGGTGAGTGGTTCCAACTATATGACAGATCCATACGTAAGAATGTCTACCAAAGAATTGAGGGCAGACTTACAGGTAATGCCGATGAACGATTTAAGAGTTGACCTGAATGTATTGCACACTTTTAACAGTAACTTCTCACACACAGGATTTAACTATACCAATAACGGAGTTCCTGATCCGGACTTTACATTTGCCAGCGAATTGACAACCTATTCCAATACGACAACGCTTCTTAGCACATCGTTTAAAGATGGACAGGCAGTTTATCAGGCGATCAGAGAAAATGCAAGAGCGCTTTCCCAGCAATTGGGAGGCCCTGGAGCAGTATTGGATAACAATGGATTTGCCCAGCATTATAGCATCGGAAATGCCTATGTATTAATTCCTGCCTTTAGAGCAGCTATGGAAGGAAAGTCTGTGACACCGATGACTAATCCTAAAAAATCAGGATTCCCGTTACCAAACTGGAGAATTACGTATTCAGGGTTAAAAAATATCCCGATTATCAGCGGACAGTTCACGAAGTTTGACATCTTACATGCTTATACTGCTACCTATACCGCAACAGGTATTCAAAGCAATGTAGACTATCATGGCAATCCGAACGGATTTTATCAGACTGTAGATGATGCTGGTAATGTAATCAAAAATGCAGGAGACAAGATCAATCCATATACCTTTGCACAGGTCGGATATGTAGAATCCTTCTCTCCGCTCATTGGAATAGATGTTACCATGAGAAACAACATGCAGTTTGGGATACAGTACAACAGAACCAGAATGATGGTGCTCGGATTGGTAAACCAGACGCTTACTGAAGATGCCAATACGGAATACGTGGTAAGACTTGGATATATTGTCAGAAACTTCAGATTGGGAACGGCCAATATCAGAGGAAGAGGAACAAGAGGAAAAGGAAGTGATCTTAACATCAGAGGAGATATTTCATTAAGAGACAGTAAAACATCCATTATGAATATCCTGTTAAATGATGCTCAGGTCACAGGAGGACAAAGATTAATGAACATTAAACTGTCTGCAGATTACAACGTTTCTGAGAATCTGAACCTGAGAGTATTCTACGAACAGATGACCTCAAAGTATAAGATTTCCACAGCTTTCCCGCTGTCAACAATCAGAGCAGGTATTTCAGCCACATTTACATTCGGTGAATCCGCAGGTGGATTCTAAAAATAATACAAACCTAAAAGTCCTTCAGTTTTGAAGGACTTTTTTTATATCCGATATTTGAAGCTACTATATTTTTGAATACATTTGTACAAAATAAAAATTTAAAAATGAACACACCATCAGAATTAAAGTACACCAAAGATCACGAATGGATCAGAATCGAAGGTAACGTTGCTACAATCGGTATTACAGACTTTGCTCAGGGAGAACTTGGAGACATCGTATATGTGGATGTAGATACTGTAGATGATGACCTTAATGGAGGAGACGTTTTCGGAAGTGTAGAAGCGGTAAAGACTGTTTCAGATCTATTCTTGCCCGTTTCAGGGAAGGTTATTGAATTTAATTCAGACCTGGAAGATCAGCCTGAGCTGTTAAATACAGATCCTTATGGAAACGGATGGATCATCAAATTGGAAATTGCTGATGGGGCAGATCAGTCAGAGTTACTTTCTGCAGATGATTACAAAGCGATCATTGGATAAGATTTCAAAAATATTTAGTAAGATACTGCCCATTTATTGGGCATTTCTTACTTATATGCTTCTCAAACCCGGAGAAGAAAACCATGAATATTGGTTCATGTTCAGTGGTATCGACAAAGTTCTGCATCTCAGTATATTTGCTGCTTTGGGGTTTTCTTTCATTGCCACGTTTCCTAAAATAAAATTCTCCTACTTCTTTCAGATCATTCTTATTTATGCATTCCTTACTGAAATCCTGCAGGAAGAAATGGGACTGGGCAGATCTATGGAAACCTTAGATATCGTAGCAGATACTATCGGGTGCCTGTTAGGATACTATGCCTACAAACTATTGATCAAACGTTTCTTCTGATTCCACTTTCGAAAGACTGCTAATATTTCCATCTCTATCTTTAAATATAAGCAAACCACTTCAGTTTTCCGCCTCTCTGACTCTCCGGCCCTCCAACTCTCCAACTTTTTCAGGAGCTTCATCCTGCTATCCATTTCTACTCCGCGCCGGGGCTTCCCGTACTCAAGTCCTCTCGCTCCGGCTTCTGCTGCGGGGTAACCATTGCTATCAGGGCTAGGGAAGGATTTGTTAATAATGAATGATGAATGATGAATTTCATGGTAGGAGAATATAGTGGTCCGGGTTATTGTGTTGCGAGCTTCGGGTTAGTGAATCCAAGCCTTTATTTCCATTGTGTCATTCCGTAGGAATCCAAACCTCTTGACCAGAGTAAAGGATGTAAGTTAGCAGGATAATGTCTAAAACCTTTTTTTACAGTTGGTATTATCCGTGTCATGCTACGGACAAGTTTTGTCCGGACTGTGGATTAACAATGCTGTGTTTGATATATAATCTGGTGTATCATTAATTCAATAGGAACCAGGTATAATTCTGAACTTGTCGAAGAAAGCTTGTTTTCTTCTATAGTCTGGTTTCTACTATATAATATATATGCTATTTTGATCAAGGGTCAACCCGCCCACCAACTCCCGGACGCTCCCACGCTTCCCACCCGGGACCCCAAACAAATGTTTAAAATTTTTCTACCTGCCTGCCAGCGCTTTAAGCTGAAATATTACGAAACGGTAAAATTTAAGTTAAATAAACTTGTTTTGCGTTGTAAGAAGTTGCTATCTTTGCCCCACTGAAAACGAGAGTAGATCAGTAAGCGCAGAAGAGCCTTTGGATAGGCAGAGACATTATGACTCCGAAAAGAAACAGACGAAAAAAACTTCAAAACTTTTTGTAAAAAGAGTTGCGGGATAAAAAAGAGTTTGTATCTTTGCAGTCCGAATAAATCGGAGCGCAGGAGCAGGGTGATTGAGATGTTGGATAAGGATTAAGGTTACTTAAAAAACTTTAAAATTTTCTTTAAAAACATTTGGTCATTACAAAATAAAGTTTTACTTTTGCACTCGCAAATACGGAGCGACACTGACAGAGAGATTGCTTCGTTATAAAGCGGAAGATATAAAGATCATTGACATACAATATAACAACCAAGTAAGGAAAAACTAAAGCGTTAAAAACTTTGAGTGAGTCGGACAAACATACAATGGAGAGTTTGATCCTGGCTCAGGATGAACGCTAGCGGGAGGCCTAACACATGCAAGCCGAGCGGTAGAGATCTTTCGGGATCTTGAGAGCGGCGTACGGGTGCGGAACACGTGTGCAACCTGCCTTTATCTGGGGGATAGCCTTTCGAAAGGGAGATTAATACCCCATAATATATTGAGTGGCATCACTTAATATTGAAAACTCCGGTGGATAGAGATGGGCACGCGCAAGATTAGATAGTTGGTGAGGTAACGGCTCACCAAGTCTGCGATCTTTAGGGGGCCTGAGAGGGTGATCCCCCACACTGGTACTGAGACACGGACCAGACTCCTACGGGAGGCAGCAGTGAGGAATATTGGACAATGGGTGCAAGCCTGATCCAGCCATCCCGCGTGAAGGACGACGGCCCTATGGGTTGTAAACTTCTTTTGTATAGGGATAAACCTAGATACGTGTATCTAGCTGAAGGTACTATACGAATAAGCACCGGCTAACTCCGTGCCAGCAGCCGCGGTAATACGGAGGGTGCAAGCGTTATCCGGATTTATTGGGTTTAAAGGGTCCGTAGGCGGATTTGTAAGTCAGTGGTGAAATCTCACAGCTTAACTGTGAAACTGCCATTGATACTGCAAGTCTTGAGTGTTGTTGAAGTAGCTGGAATAAGTAGTGTAGCGGTGAAATGCATAGATATTACTTAGAACACCAATTGCGAAGGCAGGTTACTAAGCAACAACTGACGCTGATGGACGAAAGCGTGGGGAGCGAACAGGATTAGATACCCTGGTAGTCCACGCCGTAAACGATGCTAACTCGTTTTTGGGCTTTCGGGTTCAGAGACTAAGCGAAAGTGATAAGTTAGCCACCTGGGGAGTACGAACGCAAGTTTGAAACTCAAAGGAATTGACGGGGGCCCGCACAAGCGGTGGATTATGTGGTTTAATTCGATGATACGCGAGGAACCTTACCAAGGCTTAAATGGGAAATGACAGGCTTAGAAATAGGCTTTTCTTCGGACATTTTTCAAGGTGCTGCATGGTTGTCGTCAGCTCGTGCCGTGAGGTGTTAGGTTAAGTCCTGCAACGAGCGCAACCCCTGTCACTAGTTGCCATCATTAAGTTGGGGACTCTAGTGAGACTGCCTACGCAAGTAGAGAGGAAGGTGGGGATGACGTCAAATCATCACGGCCCTTACGCCTTGGGCCACACACGTAATACAATGGCCGGTACAGAGGGCAGCTACACTGCGAAGTGATGCAAATCTCGAAAGCCGGTCTCAGTTCGGATTGGAGTCTGCAACTCGACTCTATGAAGCTGGAATCGCTAGTAATCGCGCATCAGCCATGGCGCGGTGAATACGTTCCCGGGCCTTGTACACACCGCCCGTCAAGCCATGGAAGTCTGGGGTACCTGAAGTCGGTGACCGTAACAGGAGCTGCCTAGGGTAAAACAGGTAACTAGGGCTAAGTCGTAACAAGGTAGCCGTACCGGAAGGTGCGGCTGGAACATCTCATTTTAGAGCGTCAAAAGACGTTAAACAAAATCAGTATCGTAAGATACAAAGTACTTGCTTCAAAGTAAAGCTTTAGTTTTTTGTTTGGTTGCTATATAACAATACAAAACCCACTAGAAATTAGTACAGGGAAGAGATACAAGAGCCGAGAGCCCAGACCCAAGACGATAGAAAGTCTTGTATCTAGCATCTTGGATCTAAAAGTCTAAAAAGACAGTCTCGTAGCTCAGCTGGTTAGAGCGCTACACTGATAATGTAGAGGTCGGCAGTTCGAGCCTGCCCGAGACTACTAATTAAAAAGACGGGAAGATGAAAGAGTCAGGAGTCAAGACACAATTAAAAAGTCTTGTATCTGGCCTCTGGGGTCTCTTAGTCTACTAGAGGGGGAATTAGCTCAGCTGGCTAGAGCGCCTGCCTTGCACGCAGGAGGTCAAGGGTTCGACTCCCTTATTCTCCACAGTTTTGGAAGTTTGATTTAAAAGTTACGGATGGAGCCAACAACAACATCTGTTGATCAGACTGAAAGAAAGAAATAAAGATCATTGACATTAACGGTAAAGACATCACAAAGAGAAAACCGAGCGCATAAAGCGCTTGAGTAACCAATAGGAAAGAAATCGTTAAGGGCGTATGGCGGATGCCTAGGCTTTCAGAGGCGACGAAGGACGTGGTAAGCTGCGAAAAGCTGCGGGGATTGGCACACACGAATTGATCCGCAGATATCCGAATGGGGCAACCCGGCATATTGAAGATATGTCACCTCGTAAGAGGAGCAAACCCGGAGAACTGAAACATCTAAGTACCCGGAGGAAAAGAAATCGAAGAGATTCCGTAAGTAGTGGCGAGCGAAAGCGGATTAGCCCAAAAGTCTTTATATATTTAGAAGAATGTTCTGGAAAGAACAGCCAAAGACGGTGATAGCCCGGTATTCGAAAGGTATATATTGATGATAAATGAGTAGGGCGGGACACGTGAAATCCTGTCTGAATATGGGGGGACCATCCTCCAAGGCTAAATACTCCTGAAAGACCGATAGTGAACAAGTACTGTGAAGGAAAGGTGAAAAGCACTTCGAATAGAAGGGTGAAATAGAACCTGAAACCGTACGCCTACAAGCGGTCGGAGCAGCATTAAGCTGTGACGGCGTGCCTTTTGCATAATGAGCCTACGAGTTAATTTTACTAGCGAGGTTAAGGTATTAAGTACCGGAGCCGAAGCGAAAGCGAGTCTGAATAGGGCGGTGAGTTAGTAGGATTAGACGCGAAACCTTGTGATCTACCCATGGGCAGGTTGAAGCTCTGGTAACACAGAGTGGAGGACCGAACCGGTTGACGTTGAAAAGTCTTCGGATGACCTGTGGGTAGGGGTGAAAGGCCAATCAAACTGGGAGATAGCTCGTACTCTCCGAAATGCATTTAGGTGCAGCGTCGATGTTAAGTTTATTAGAGGTAGAGCTACTGATTGGATGCGGGGGTTTCACCGCCTACCAATTCCTGACAAACTCCGAATGCTAATAAATGTTCGTCGGCAGTGAGGGCATGGGTGCTAAGGTCCATGTCCGAGAGGGAAAGAACCCAGACCAACAGCTAAGGTCCCCAAATATATGTTAAGTTGAAACAACGCGGTTGGACTGCATTGACAGCTAGGATGTTGGCTTGGAAGCAGCCATTCATTTAAAGAGTGCGTAACAGCTCACTAGTCGAGCGGTCCGGCATGGATAATAATCGGGCATAAACATATTACCGAAGCTATGGATTTATAATTATTATATCTGGTAGGAGAGCATTCTATTTGCGCCGAAGCAGTACTGTGAGGTATTGTGGAGCGGATAGAAAAGAAAATGTAGGCATAAGTAACGATAAAGCAGGCGAGAAACCTGCTCACCGAAAGACCAAGGCTTCCTCAGCCATGCTAATCAGCTGAGGGTTAGTCGGGACCTAACGCGAACCCGAGAGGGGTAGTGGATGGACACAGGGTTAATATTCCCTGACTTGCTCACAATAAAAGGGGACGGTTGGATGTATCTGCTGGAGACTGACGGAATAGTCAAGGCCTAGCCTTCGGGCGAAGCTGCTGTAGAGTAATCTGATCCAAGAAAAGCCGAAGTGAAGCAACCCGTACCAAAACCGACACAGGTGGTCGAGGAGAGAATCCTAAGGTGCTCGAGTGAGTCGTGGCTAAGGAACTAGGCAAAATAGTCTCGTAACTTCGGAAGAAGAGACGCCATCAGCAATGGTGGCCGCAGTGAAGAGGCCCAGGCGACTGTTTATCAAAAACACAGGACTCTGCTAAATCGAAAGATGCTGTATAGGGTCTGACACCTGCCCGGTGCTGGAAGGTTAAGGAAGGTGCTTAGCGTAAGCGAAGGCATTGACTGAAGCCCCAGTAAACGGCGGCCGTAACTATAACGGTCCTAAGGTAGCGAAATTCCTTGTCGGGTAAGTTCCGACCTGCACGAATGGTGTAACGATCTGGGCACTGTCTCAGCCACGAGCTCGGTGAAATTGTAGTATCGGTGAAGATGCCGATTACCCGCAATGGGACGAAAAGACCCTGTGAACCTTTACTATAACTTCGTATTGACTTTGAGTAAGTAATGTGTAGGATAGGTGGGAGGCTTTGAAGCAGGCACGCTAGTGTTTGTGGAGCCGTCGTTGAAATACCACCCTTTACTTACTTGGAGCCTAACTTCCTATGGAAGGACATTGCGTGGTGGGTAGTTTGACTGGGGTGGTCGCCTCCAAAAGAGTAACGGAGGCTTTCAAAGGTACCCTCAGCACGCTTGGTAACCGTGCGTAGAGTGTAATGGCATAAGGGTGCTTGACTGTGAGACCTACAAGTCGATCAGGTGCGAAAGCAGGACATAGTGATCCGGTGGTTCCGTATGGAAGGGCCATCGCTCATAGGATAAAAGGTACTCCGGGGATAACAGGCTAGTCTCCCCCAAGAGCTCACATCGACGGGGAGGTTCGGCACCTCGATGTCGGCTCGTCACATCCTGGGGCTGGAGAAGGTCCCAAGGGTTGGGCTGTTCGCCCATTAAAGTGGCACGCGAGCTGGGTTCAGAACGTCGTGAGACAGTTCGGTCTCTATCTATTGCGGGCGTTAGATGTTTGAGAGGGCTTGATTCTAGTACGAGAGGACCGAATTGAACAAACCTCTGGTGTATCAGTTGTACCGCCAGGTGCACCGCTGAGTAGCTACGTTTGGAAGAGATAAGCACTGAAAGCATATAAGTGCGAAACTCGCCTCAAGATGAGACATCTTTTAAGGGTCGTTGTAGATGACGACGTTGATAGGCTACAGGTGTAAAGACAGTAATGTCATAGCCGAGTAGTACTAATTACCCGTAGATTTATAGTCTATGGTTACTGTATCGAAAATAAAAAGACAAGTTCTTTATGCGCAGAAAAGGTTTTGTCTTTGTGAAAGTTTTTATCGCTTAAAACAGATGTCAGATGTAAGACATCAGATAACAGACCATACAATCTGAAATCTGAGATCTCCCCTCTGATATCTTATATACCTTCTTTAGGGTGGTTTTAGCGGTGGGGCTCACCTGTTCCCATTCCGAACACAGAAGTTAAGCCCACCAGCGCCGATGGTACTGCTAACGCGGGAGAGTAGGCCGCCGCCAGTTTTTATTTTATTTTTAAAAATCCTTTATCATAACGATAAAGGATTTTTTTGCTTTATACCCAAGACAGGCTTAAGCTATGAGTAATGAGTAATGAGTAATAATTGATGAATGATAAACGATACACCAATCACTCATTATTTATCATTCATCATTTATCATTCATCATTTATCATTCATCGTTTATTGTTCATCATTCATCGTTTATCCCACGTTGTCACTCCGCAGGAGTCTAAACAATGCATTTACATTTGAAATTATAGTTCATTATAAATCTTAAGCATCCAAAGCCTTTATGACCACTCAACTCTGGGACCCTGAAGCTCTGATAACTAAGCCTGGATTCCTGCGAATGACATAATTGGAACAGGGGTAAGGCCATTGAAACAGAGGGTATTTATAACTTACGGTGTATAACTCTTTATTAGTTCCATCCCAAACCCAGAAATCCATACCCCGGAACCCGTATCCCGGGTCTTGTAACATCATTCATCATTGATCTCTTATCAGTAAATGATGTACTGCTGTCACTATTACCGTTTATCATTCCCTCCACGTTGTCACTCCGCAGGAGTCTAAACAATGGATTTACATTTGAAATTATAGTTCATTATAAATCTTAAGCATTCAGAGCCTTTGACCACTCAACTTCGGGACCTGAAGCTCTGATAACTAAGTCTGGATTCCTGCGGAATGACACAACTGGAACAGGATTAAGGCCATTGAAACAGAGGGTATTTATAACTCACGGTGCATAACTCTTTATTAGTTCCATCCCAAATCTCAGAAGCACATACCCCGGAACCCGTATCCCGAACCCCGGTTCCATCATTAATAACTTGTCATTCATCGTTTATCATTTACCACTCATCACATCCTCCCTTGTCACTCCGCAGGAGTCTAAACAATGCATTTACATTGAAATTATAGTTCATTTATAATCTTCAACATTCAGAGCTTTTATGACCACTCAACTCTGGGACCCTGAAGCTCTGCTAACTAAGTCTGGATTCCTGCGGAATGACATAATTGGAACAGGATTAAGGCCATTGAGACAGAAGCATTATAACCCATGGTTTCAACTTTATAATTTATGGTATGGCTTAAAACTCAGAAGCACATACCCCGGAACCCGTATCCCGAACCCCGGTTCCCATCATTAATAACTAATCATTCATCGTTTATCATTTACCACTCATCACATACCCCCTTGTCACTCCGCAGGAGTCTAAACAATGCATTTTACATTGAAATTATAGTTCATTATAAATCTTCAACATCCAAAGCCTTTGACCACTCAACTCTGGGACCCTGAAGCTCTGATAACTAAGCCTGGATTCCTGCGGAATGAGACAACTAGAACAGGGGTAAGACCATTGAGACAGAGGGTATTTATAACTCACAGTGTATCACTCTTTATTAGTTCCATCCCAAACCCCAGAAATCCATACCCGGAACCCGTATCCCGAGTCTTGTAACATCATTCATCATTGATCTCTTATCAGTAAATGATGTACTGCTGTCACTATTACCGTTTATCATTCCCTCCACGTTGTCACTCCGCAGGAGTCTAAACAATGCATTTTACATTTGAAATTATAGTTCATTATAAATCTTCAACATTCAGAGCCTTTGACCACTCAACTCTGGGACCCTGAAGCTCTGATAACTAAGCCTGGATTCCTGCGGAATGACATAAGTGGAACAGGATTAAGACCATTGAGACAGAAGCATTATAACCCATGTTTTATAACTCTTTATTAGTTCCATCCCAAATCCCAGAAATCCATACCCGGAACCCGTATCCCGAGTCTTGTAACATCATTCATCATTGATCTCTTATCAGTAAATGATGTACTGCTGTCATTATTACCGTTTATCATTCCCTCCACGTTGTCACTCCGCAGGAGTCTAAACAAGCCATTTACATTTGAAATTATAGTTCATTATAAATCTTAAGCATCCAAAGCCTTTGACCACTCAACTTTGAGACCCTGAAGCTCTGATAACTAAGTCTGGATTCCTGCGGAATGACATAATTGGAACAGGGTAAGACCATTGAGACAGAAGCATTATAACCCACGGTTTACAATTTTATAATTTATGGTATGGCTTAAATCTCAGAAACACATACCACAGAACCCGTATCCCGAACCCCGGTTCCCATCATTAATAACTTATCATTCATCGTTTATCATTACCACTCATCACATACCCCCTGTCACTCCGCAGGAGTCTAAACAATGCATTTTACATTTGAAATTATAGTTCATTATAAATCTTAACCATCCAAAGCCTTTGACCACTCAACTCTGGGACCTTGAAGCTCTGATAACTAAGCCTGGATTCCTGCGGAATGACATAAGTGGAACAGGATTAAGACCATTGAGACAGAAGCATTATAACCCACGGTTTACAACATTATAATTTATGGTATGGCTTAAAACTCAGAAGCACATACCCCGGAACCCGTATCCCGAACCCCGGTTCCCATCATTAATAACTTATCATTCATCATCCATTCATCATCATAGCCCCGATAGCAATGGTTACCCCGCAGCAAGCGCTGAGACCCTCCGGCTTCGCTCAGGGTGGCAGCGCAGGCACGAGGAGTAGGAATGGATAGCGGGAAAAAGCTCCTAAGGATAAAACTGGTTTTAAGTATAAATAAATACGGCTATCTCAAACTGAGATAGCCGTATTTTTATTTTGTTATTGTTTTATCAGACCTGAATTACTCCCAGATTGAATTTTTCTGTAATAGGAGAATGGTTTGCTGCTTCAATTCCCATAGAAATCCATTTTCTTGTATCCGCCGGATTGATAATAGCATCTGTCCATAATCTTGCCGCTGCATAGGTAGCCTCGGTTTGTTTCTGATATTTCTTTGAGATAGTATCCAGAATTTCGTTGTGCTCTTCTTCTGAAATTTCTTTTCCTTGTTTCTTTAACGTTGATTCCTGAATCTGGGCTAACACCTTTGCGGCTTGCGCTCCACCCATTACTGCGAGATCAGCCCAAGGCCACGCCACAATTAATCTCGGGTCATAAGCTTTTCCGCACATTGCGTAATTACCTGCTCCATAAGAATTCCCGGTAATAATGGTAAACTTAGGAACTACGGAATTGGAAACTGCATTTACCATTTTAGCACCGTCTTTGATGATTCCACCATGTTCTGACTTGGAACCTACCATAAATCCGGTAACATCCTGTAAGAAGATTAAAGGGATCTTCCTTTGGTTACAGTTGGCAATAAATCTTGTAGCTTTATCGGCAGAATCAGAATAGATTACTCCCCCGAACTGCATTTCACCCTTACCGCTTTTTACCAGTTTTCTCTGATTGGCTACAATTCCTACAGACCAGCCGTCAACTCTTGCTGTTGCACAGATAATGCTTTTGCCATAATCAGGCTTGTATTCTTCATATTCAGAGTTATCCACAATGCATTTGATAATTTCGTAGGTGTCATATTGTTCAGCTCTGGATACCGGCATGATCCCAAAGATGTTTTCAGGATTTTCTTTTGGCGGAAAGCTTTCTATTCTGTCGAAACCGGCTTTCTCAGTTGTTCCGATAGATTTCATGATATTTTTGATTCTGTTCAAAGCATCTTTGTCGTCTTTCGCTTTATAATCGGTAACGCCTGAAATAGAGCAGTGAGTGGTAGCACCACCCAATCTTTCGTTATCTATACTTTCCCCGATAGCAGCCTTTACAAGATAGCTTCCGGCAAGGAAAATAGAACCCGTTTTATCTACAATCATAGCCTCGTCGCTCATAATGGGAAGGTAAGCACCTCCAGCCACACAACTTCCCATAACGGCAGAGATCTGGATGATTCCCATGGAACTCATTTTAGCATTATTTCTGAAGATTCTTCCGAAATGTTCTTTATCCGGGAAAATTTCATCCTGCATAGGAAGATAAACCCCTGCAGAGTCTACCAGGTAAATAATGGGAAGCCTGTTTTCCATGGCAATTTCCTGGGCTCTCAGGTTTTTCTTTCCGGTGATAGGAAACCATGCGCCAGCCTTCACAGAAGCATCATTAGCAACAATAATACATTGTCTTCCGGAAACGTAGCCGATAACTACTACAACTCCTCCGCTAGGGCATCCCCCGTGCTCCTTATACATGTCATATCCCGCAAATGCTCCTACTTCTATGGAATCAGAATCTTTATCGAGAAGATAATCTATTCTTTCTCTTGCTGTCATTTTTCCTTCATCACGAAGCTTTTGAAGCCTCTTCTCACCACCTCCTTTTTTGATCTCAGTAAGTAAGCGATTTATTTCAGATAATTTTAGTCTGTTCTGATCTTCACGTTTATTGAATTCAATGTCCATATACTTATTTAGATTTATTTTTTTAATACTTTTCTGACTGCTTTACTGTTGTCTTCTAACAGTATTTCAACAATATAATAGCCTTTCGCTAAATTACTCATATTAATTTTAGTATGACTCGTATTTATGTTTTTGAAGAATGTTTTATTTCCTTCCATTGAATAGACGGATACTTCAAGTATTTTTTTATTAAAACTTAAATGTAAATCATCTGCAACAGGATTAGGATATATTCGTGCCTCAGTATGGTTTGATTCTGAGATGCCAAGTGTATTGTCTGCAAGTTTGGTAAGAAAGGCATCAAAACTTCCTCCTCCATATGTGTTGGAAAATCCATTAAATGCAATACCACTGGTAGAACTTGTATAACCTGCAAAATAGATATTCTTCTGGGCATCTACAGAAATAGAATAGGGTTGGTCATTACTGGTCCCTCCGAAATAAGTTGCCCATTCTCTGTTGTTTCCATTGAATTTTGCTACAAAAGCATCAGCATAGCCACCATTAAATGTGTTATCATACCCCTGATAAGCAATTCCTGTAGTAGAGCTTGTCTGACCCAAAAGATAAATCTCCCCGTTGCTTCCGAAAGTAAGATCGTTGCCGACATCTGCTTGTTCACCACCATAATAAGTGCTCATTATGCGAGCTCCGTCTGAACTGAATTTGACCAGCATAGCATCAATATTTCCACCATATGTACTTTGAAAGCCGTTGTAGGAAATATTATTGTTTGAATAAGTGGCACCTACAGCGTAAATTTCATTATTGCGGATTTTAATATTGTTAAAATATTCCATAGAATCTCCCCCGAAATAGGTACCCCATAGTCTTACTCCATTGGAATTGAATTTCACCAGCATAGCATCCTGAGTATCCGAAAAAACAGGTTTATGGGTTCCTGAAGTAGCGATATTGGTTGTGGAGCGGGTAACACCAGCTATATAAACATTATCGTTCTCATCTACTGCGCAGGCCTCAGCTTCATCAGATTCATTACCTCCATAATAGGTTCCCCATTGTCTTATCCCATTGCTGTTGAATTTAACAAGGAAACCGTCACTGCTTCCTCCCAATGTGTTCTGATGGCCGGCATTCGCAATATTGGTTGTAGAAAATGTATATCCGGATAAATAAATATTGTTATTGGAATCCACTGCACAATGCCATCCATAATCCATATTTGTACCCCCATAATAAGAACTCCAGATCCTGTTTCCATCCGGATCAAATTTAGCAATAAGAGCATCAACAGCTCCACCTCCAAAAAAACTTTGATGTCCCTGATAGGCTATATTGGATGAAGAAGAGGTCCAGCCTGAAGCGATCAGGTTATTATTACTGTCAATAGCTGCTCCTATAAAATTTTCGTTACCGCTTCCCCCGAAATAAGTAGACCATAATCTTTGTCCAGCGGGATTGAATTTAACGATTAGTCCATCAGTCTGCCCTCCTAAAGTATTCTGAAAGCCCCCTGAGGCCATTCCTGTAGAGGAACTCTTACCAAGAGCATATAAGTTCCCTTGCTGATCAAGGAGGGTTTTATAAAAAATATCATCGGAACTGCCCCCGTAATAAGTACTCCAGGCAACACTTGGATCTATGACAAGGTCTTTACTTTTATCATATTCATCCACTGAAAAACTAACAATATTTCTATTGAGCTTAAAGCTTGTACTGATTTCTTTTGACTGTTGAAAACTAACCGGTTTTTTTTCTGTAATCTTTCCAAGCTTGGTATTTAAAGAAAGACTCCCATCCTTTGAAAGGGAAATTTTTTTTGCGTTATCTACTTCCAGCTGAATCTCTGAAGGGTTACCGCCAGGCTTTACAACAAAATCATACTTGATATGATTTTCATTGATGTAGACGATCCAGTCTATATTTTTATAAACTTCTTTAAATATTATTTTTTTATATCCAAAAGTTTCAAGTTTCTCATGATCACTGTAAAAGAAAAACGGACTTTCGTTTTTTTCTTCAGTACTTACTGAGGATAATTTATTTGAATTTTTTAGCTGAATATCTATTCGATGACTTTTAAACTTACCATCAGTAAGCTGGTAAGTGATTTTATTATTCATTAAATAAATATTGATAGACTTATTTTTGTAATAATATTTTATTTTATCGGCTCCTGTTCCGGTAAGTTGCCCTTTATTTTCTATAAAAAGATGGTAGTCGGCTGCGGGTAAGGTATTGCTTTTAAAATAAGAAAAAAAGATGAAAAATAATGGTAAAATAGTTTTTTTTAAGATGGTCATAATTGCTTGTCTATTAGTGTTTTAAATTATGAAATATTTAACAGAAAAATACTTTTTTATGCTATGTTTTTTCTAACTTTACGTCAGAGTAATGAGGGATAATGTCCCTGTAATACTCTAAGTTCCTAGTTTATTTTTTTAATAGTTTATTATTTGAAGGCCCTGAAAGTTCAACAAATTTTCAGGGTTTTTTGTTTTTGGCTATGAAAATACAATATGCTGAAAACAGTCTGCAAAATAATATAATATGCATATATGCTCCAATTTAAATTACATAAAATGACCTCAATTACAAAATTGATAACAGCTTATAGAATGAAGTGAAATTTTTATAAGATTTGTGAAAGCCTATTTGTAAATTTGCATCTTAAAAATAAAAGAAGATAGGGTATGCATAAATTGGCACTTTTCAGGCTGCATTTAATAGTTTTTTTATGGGGGTTCACTGCAATTTTAGGAAAATTGATTCATGCCAATGCTCAGATCCTTGTATTTTACAGAATGCTTTTTGCCTCTGTTTTTCTTTTGTATTCATCCGTGTTTTTAAGAAGGAAAGTATAAAGGTTTCAAAAAATATTTTTTCAGCTGGCTGCCATAGGTTTTGCGATGGCGCTGCACTGGTATTGTTTCTTTTATTCTATTAAAGTTTCCAATGTCTCTATTGCACTGAGCTGCCTTTCTTTATCTACACTCTTTGCCTCGGTTCTGGAGCCCATTATTTTCAAAAGGAAAATTGATATCTCTGAGGTGGTGATGGGAGCAGTTATCGTGGCTTGTATTTTACTCATCTTCAAAACGGAATTTCATTTTAAAGAAGGGATTATTTACGGAATTCTCTGTGCAGTATTCGGGACCATTTTTTCTGTTTTTAACGGAAAAATGTTTGGAAAAACAAGCTCAGGAAACATTATTTTTTATGAAATTTTCTGTGGTTGGTTTATTTTGATGCTATTTTATTTGCTTTCGGGACAAATTTTTCAGATAAATGAAATAAACTACAGGGATTTGGCGTTAATATGCTTGTTAGCCAGTGTTTTTACTGCTTTTCCAATGCTTGAGTCAGTAAAATTAATGAAGTATATATCACCTTTTACTTTAATTTTAACAGTTAATTTGGAACCTGTCTACGGAATTATACTAGCTTTTTTATCTTTGGGGAATCAGAACATATGAGCCCCATATTTTATATAGCTTCAGGTGTTATGATACTGGCAATCATTGCAAATGGATTAATTAAAGCCAGAAAAACTAAAAACTTAAACTAAGCATCAAATTTATATGATGAAAAAATATTTTTTATTTGCATTTTCACTGCTGTTTGGGCTCTCTCAATCTCAGATTATCAGAAAATATTCCAATGAATTTTTAAATATCGGAGCCGGAGCAAGAGGACTTGCAATGGGAGGAGCCGTCATTTCCAATCAGGATGATGTGTACGCTCCCATGTGGAACCCGGCAGGTTTGATGTCTGTGGAAAGAGACTGGCAGGGTGCTGCAATGCACGCGGAATACTTTGAATCCATTGCAAAATATGATTATCTGGCTTATGCAAAGGTACTGGAAGAAGGTGTTTTTGGGGTTTCGGTTGTAAGACTTGGGGTAGATAATATTTTGAATACAACCCAGATGATTGATTCTGAAGGGAATATTGATTATGATAAAATTACAAAATTCTCCCAATCCGATTATGCAGCTATTCTTTCCTATGCTTTCAGACCGGGCGGAAATCCAAAATTAGATGTTGGGGTAAACGCAAAAATTGTTTATAGAAATGTAGGGAAATTTGCCAATGGTTATGGTTTTGGTTTCGATGTGGGAGCAATTTACAAGGCAGATAACGGATGGAAATTCGGGGGAATGGTGAGAGATATCACTACAACTGTAAACTTCTGGAGTGTGAATCAAAAAGAACTTTCAACGGTTGTCAATGGAGAAGAATTCAACCCGGCGCCAAAAGATAAAATGGAACTTACCATGCCTAAGTTGAATGTGGGTGCCAGTAAATTATTTGAAATCAACAGCAGTGTATATGTACTTCCGGAAGCCGGACTGAATGTAGATTTTGCCAAAACGGCTTCATTGATTTCAACAGATTTTGCAAGTATCAGCCCTTATGCAGGAGCTGAATTAGGATATCAGAAAATGATTTTTGTGAGATTGGGGATCAACAGATTCCAATCCATTACAGATATAGAAGATCTTAAAAGAAAGGTTTCTTTCCAGCCAAGTGCAGGCCTTGGAATCAGGTACAGAGGGCTTACACTGGATTATGCGATTACGAATTCTGGCATAGGCGGATCTAACTTCTATTCCAATTTCTTCTCATTAAAGCTGGATATGGGAGCATTCAGAAATGATTAAAATAATTAAAATGAAAAAGTTATCAATGGTAGTGTTAGCCGTATGTTCTACAATGGCTTTTGCACAAAAGGTTTCAGATTATAAATATGTAGCTATTCCCGAAAAATTTGAAACATTTAAGGAGGATTATGGGTTGAAAAACTTTTTCACCAAGGCTTTGACCGGGAAAAAGTATATAATTCTGCCTGTCATTAAAGATAGATGGCCTGCAGAAGCTAAAAGTAATTTCTGTAATGTGGTCACTGCTGATATCATTAATGATAAAAATCTGTTTAAAAATAAATTGATAGTACAGTTTAAAGATTGTAATAATAATATGATTTTAGAGTCTAAGGGCGGCTCAAAAATCAAAGAGTTTGAAGAAGGCCTGCAGGATGCATTAAGAGAAGCCATGATTAAAATCCCGGTTTCTAATCCTGCTGCATTATTACCGGCATCTGATAATAATGCTCAGCGTACATCTTCTGAAATTGTTTCAGCTGTATCTGCTTCAAATTCAGAAGCCAGCAATTACTCGAATGGCAAGCTGGAATTGCAGAAAATACAGCTTGATCCAAATCAGTTTATTCTGGCAAAGTCTGGTAGTTCAGTGCCGTTTGCTGTTTTCAAGGCAACTTCCAAGGATTCTGTTTTCATTGTAAAGTTATCTGACGGAACTACAACCATAGGCTACTTTGAAAACGGAAATATCGTGATTGATATTCCTCAGGCTGATGGTAAATATGCTAAAGAAGTGTATGCAGCAAAATAATAAAAGTACTCTAAACAATAAGTATAAAGGCTCTTGAAAAAGAGCCTTTAATAATATATATGCTGATGTGTTTTTCAATTTTGATAGGGAAACCTTACTTCCTGAATATAGAAGTTAGTGTCATCCACAATAGTAACAAAAATTTAACAGATTTATAAAAACAGAAGAATCTTCATAGTATTACTGTTATTAGTTGATAATACTAATTTATGAAAAAAATACATATAATACTGTTTTTAAGTAAAATATTTATTAATTGATGTTTTTTGTTGTTATATTTTCTTTGTATTTAAAGAAGTATAGGTTTTTTGTCTCATATTGATGAAATAGGGAATCAATATAAGATCACATAAAAATAGATACGTTATTTGTGGAAAAATTAAACTAAAAACATTGTGCTGTTCATTAATTTGCATTAAAAAACTCCCAGATTACTTTAGCTTTACTTTTCCCCAGAATTTCTTCAAGGGTTTCCAGATTGGCTTCTTTGATGCGTTTTACAGACTTCAGTTTAGACAGAAGCAGTTCAATGGTTTTTTCTCCCACACCAGGAATTTCTTCCAGTTCAGATTTTATGGTAGAGTTTTTCCTTCTCGTTCTGTGATGTTTTACCCCGAACCGGTGAGCTTCATCACGTACACGCTGAAGGATTTTCAATGTTTCAGATTTTTTATCCAGGTACAACGGGATAGGATCTTCCGGGAAGAAAATCTCTTCCAGTCTTTTGGCGATACCTACAATGGTGATTTTTCCGTAAAGCCCCAGTAATCTCAGGCTTTTTACTGCAGAAGACAGCTGTCCTTTTCCACCGTCTATCAGGATCAGCTGCGGAAGGTTTTCACCTTCATCAAGCATTCTTTTATAACGGCGATAGATAACCTCTTCCATTGTTGCAAAGTCATTAGGTCCTTCCACTGTTTTCGGATGGAAAATCCGGTAATCTGCTTTACTTGGTCTTCCGTCTTTGAAAACAACACATGCTGATACAGGATTAGTTCCCTGAATATTGGAGTTATCAAAACCTTCAATATGCCTTGGCTCTACCGGCATTCTCAGAAGCTTCTGCATTTCGGCCATGATTCTGTTGGTATGTCTTTCCGGGTCTACAATCTGAACCTGTTTCAGCTTTTCAAGACGGTATTCTTTAGCATTCTTTTCTGAAAGCTCTACAATTCTTTTCTTATCTCCTACTTTAGGAACAATCAGTTTTACATTGGGAATTTCCACAGATAAATGGAAAGGTAAAAGAACTTCTTTAGAATCGGAAGAAAACTTCTGACGGATTTCTATCAATGCTTCTTCCATAATATCCTCATCGGTTTCTTCAAGGATTTTTTTATTTCTGTAGTGAAACTCTGAATGATATTTCCGTTTCGGATTTTAAAGAAATTAACATAGGCCGCTGTTTCATCACTGGCCATTCCAAATACATCCACATCATCAATATTCGGGTTTACGACAGTGTTTTTAGCCTGATAATCCTCAAGAATATCCAGCCTTTCCTTAATGATCTGGGCTTCTTCAAATTTAAGATTGGAAGCCAGCTTCATCATCTGATTCACCAGATACTCTTTGGCTTTCCGGAAATCTCCTTTAATAATTCCGCGGATGGCATCTATCTTTTCATCATAATCTTCTTTGCTTTCAAGATCTTCGCATGGGCCTTCACAGTTTTTGATATGATATTCCAGACACACTTTATATTTTCCTTCTGCGATCTTGGCCGGAGAAAGATTCAGGTTACAGGTTCTGAGTTTGTAAATATGCTTAATGGTATCCAGTAAAATCTTTGCAGGACGTACCTTTGCATACGGACCGTAATATTCGGATCCGTCTTTAATTACATTTCTGGTCAGGAAAATTCTTGGAAAATCTTCATTTTTAATACAGATCCATGGATAGGTCTTGTCATCTTTCAGCATGACATTATAAAACGGCTGGTGCTCCTTGATCAGATTATTTTCCAGTAAAAGGGCATCATATTCACTGTTTACAATGGTTGTTTCCAGACGCTGGATTTTGCTGACCATTATTTTGATCCTGTATCCGGAAAGGTTTTTGTTGAAATAAGAGAGAACCCTCTTTTTCAGATTTTTAGCTTTCCCCACATACAATAGCTGTTCATTTTTATCATAATAACGATAAACGCCGGGTTCGGATGGTAAGGTTTTGAGCTGTAGTTCTAAAGAAGGATTCATACAACAAAATTAAGGAAACTTTCCCTATTTAAAAAAGAAAACCTGCAGATGACTCTACAGGTTTTATTTTATGGTTCAAAGTATTTTATCCGTTTGCCATTGCAGTATATTCACTTACAAGAAAGCTAAAGTAATCCCATTCCACAGAATTTTTAGGATACTTTTTCATAAATTCGGCATTGTCTCCAAAAAGAAAATCATAATTGTCTTCAAAATCATCTTTATGCAGCCACATCACTTTGTTGCCCTTTTTTACATAATAGGACTTGATCACTCCGCCTCCAAGCTGTGGAGAACCCATTACAGAAAACCCTGTAGTTTCTTTAGCCCTGGGATCGTGGTATACTGAAATAATGTCATCAAAACCTGGATTGATAACCTGCATCAGGAATTCCTTATCATCTTTTTTGTTCTTTAGAGAAACAGTCTGGTTGACAAAATAAATTCTGTCATTATTGGTGTTTTTCGTCAATTTCTTAGTTCCGAAATTTCTGATATTCCCCATGTATTTTGCCACTTTTGCAATCTTCTCCGCATTGCTTGGATATACATACATCTCATTGATCTGTTCCGCATTGAAAGTAGCATTCTTTTTGGTAACACTGTCTTTAATAGCGACTTCGTAGATCTGTCCTTTTTTGGTTTCAATCTTGTTACAGAAACCTTTGTAGGTAGTTCCGTCTTTTAGGATGATGGTAGATGTTTTCTTAGGAGATGGAGTATTAAAACCTTCATTAAAAAGGTAAGTTTCCATTTTTTTGATATCCTCTTTAGAATATTTTACTTTCTGCGCGAAAGCAGTTGTGCTTGCCACACATACAGCAAGAAGTAGAGTTTTCAGTCTCATGTATTATTGTTTTTAATTTTCGGGGCTAAAAATAGTAAATTAATTCGCTTGTTTTATAAAAATATAGAAGATTGAAATTTAGCTTTTCCAATTATTGTTAAATGTGTAATTTTAAGGAAATTTTTTAGAAATGATATACGGGGTAGATGTTTTTACATTCCATGATGTTCTGGAAATATGTAAAAAGCCTAATAAAGCAAAGCTGAACAAGGCTGCAAAAGAACAAATTTTAAAATCTCAGAAAAACGTACAGAAAATAGTAGAGTCAGACAGATGCGTATATGGAATCAATACAGGTTTCGGGCCATTGTGTGATACTAAAATTTCGGCTGACGAGACCGCTCAGTTACAATATAACCTGATCATTTCTCATGCGGTGGGCGTTGGGAAGCCTATTGATAAAGAACTTTCCAAAATTATGATGATTGCCAAGGTTCATGCCCTTTCAAAAGGATTTTCAGGAGTCTCCCTGGAAGTTATTGAAAGGATGATCCTGATGCTGGAAAAAGATATCATTCCGGTCGTTCCTGAGCAGGGATCTGTAGGAGCTTCGGGAGATCTTGCTCCGCTGGCTCATCTGGTATTGCCTTTACTTGGTTTAGGACAGGTTTGGGAAGGAGAACAGGTGTCCGATACTATGGAGGTTCTGAAGAAACATGACCTTGAACCATTGGCTTTAGGACCTAAAGAAGGATTGGGATTGATCAACGGAACTCAGTTTATCCTTGCTCATGCGATCAAAGGACTTGAAAAATTTGAATACTTATTAGATCTTGCAGATATGACTGCAGCCATGAGTATTGAAGCGTACAGGGGGTCTGCAAGCCCTTTCAAAAAGAGCTTCACGAGATCAGGCCTTTTGAAGGCAGTAAAAAAGTAGCCGCAAGAATGCTTAAATTCTTAAAAGGGTCAGAAAACCTGAAAGCTCACGAAGATTGTGAGAGAGTTCAGGATCCTTATTCTATGAGATGTGTACCACAGGTTCATGGTGCAAGCAGAAATGCTTTTGAACACCTCAGAAGTATGGCGGAAACAGAACTGAACTCCGTAACAGATAACCCGATTGTTCTAAGTGCTGAAGAATCTATTTCAGGAGGAAACTTCCACGGACAGCTGATGGCGCTGCCTTTAGATTATGCTACATTGGCCGCGGCAGAATTAGGGAATATTTCAGACAGAAGAAGTTATTTACTATTGGAAGGAAAATATGGACTTCCAAGATTATTAACGGAAAGCTCAGGATTAAATTCCGGATTCATGATCCCTCAGTATACTTCTGCAGCGTTGGTTACAGAAAATAAAACATTGTGTTTCCCGGCATCAGCAGACTCTATTCCTACAAGTTTAGGTCAGGAAGACCATGTTTCTATGGGAAGTATTTCGGGAAGAAAATTCAATCAGGTACTTGGAAATCTGGTCAACATTCTGTCTGTGGAGCTGATGTTTGCAGCGCAGGGGCTTGAGTTCAGAAGACCATCCAAATGCTCTAAAATAATTGAAGAAAACTTCGCGATTCTTCGTTCTAAAGTTGCTAAGCTTGAAGATGACAGATTAATCGGAAAAGATATGCTCGCAATTGCTGAGTTAATTAACGAAAGAAAATTTATTGTCAACTAATATAAATAAAACAAAGGCTTCCGAAAGGGAGCTTTTTTGTTTTCTAATAAATGCCTGGTTTTAAACCTTATAGGTTTCAAAAACCTATAAGGTTTTATTCTACTCACATTAATCTTTAAACCCAACAAAATGTATATACTCAGAACAGATTCTGCCAACACAGATTTTCAAACTCTTGTAAAATCCCTTGATGCTGCTTTATCCGAACATAATGGTGAAAATGATGAGTTCTTTGCTCAATTCAATACAATTGATACCATCAAAAACTGTATCGTAGCCTATATTGATAATATTCCGGCAGCCTGCGGTGCATTCAAACCGCTTTCAGAAGATACCGTAGAAATTAAAAGAATGTTTACCCATCCGGAATTCAGAAAAAAGGACTGGGCTCTGCTGTTGTAAAAGAGCTTGAAAACTGGGCTGCAGAACTGAATTTTAAAAAAGCAGTCCTGGAAACTTCCAGGGATCTTAAAAATGCAATCTCAGTATACGAAAAAAGCGGGTTTAGCAGAATATCCAATTATGGGCAATACATTGGCGTTGAGCAGAGTGTCTGCTACGAAAAAGTACTGTAATTAATATTCCTGTAATGCTAAATTCATTTTTTTTAAGTCTTTAATTCCTGTTAAAGTGTTATATTGTGGCTCCAACCAAAATTATAACATATGAAAAAAACTGTATTCCTACTGGCTATATTTTTTGCCTTAAACTCGTGTTCCAGAGAAGAACTTCAGAATGAAAATGTAAAAACAGAAATGGCTAAGAAAGATCCTTTGACTGCAAAACAGATCAATGAAAGGATCAATCAGGCTATAAAAACAGATGGTACTTTCAACTGGAAGAATGAATCTGACCATTTGATATGGAGTGCTGTTTTCCGCGGAAACAAAATGGTATCAATCGGTTTTGGAGCTTCAAAGGACGACTTTGACAGAAGTAAATCTCCAAACAGCAGCGATATGGAGAAAGAAGTCCTTTCTGTGATCAGAAAATATGAAGGAAAAGACGAAAGAAATTTTCTTCTCCTTTCAGATCAATATCTGAATCAGATGGATGTTGTCATTGAAAACGAGGAAACCATCACTGCTCTCCGGCAAATGAAAACGATCCGATATGTAGAGCCGGCAGACTATCATTATTTTGAATTTGAAGCTCAATATAATACTGCTGCAAAGTCTTCCGGAAGTGGTTCATCAGGATGTGGCTTTTCTTCCGCAACATTAAATACAGCAGATTATACCTCTACAACGCCTAGTGCAAAAATTCCATGGGCTTTTACTAAACACAATATTCCTGAAGCCTGGAGCTACAGTACTGGAGCTGGAGTAACCATCGGGCTTATTGATACAGGAGTTTCGCCGGAACAGACTTTACTGGGCAGCAGCTTTAACAACGGAGCTTCTTCAGGCAGAACGATCAGTAAATATGGAGTATATAATTCTGACGGATCAGGAGATCAGTGCGGACACGGAACGAAAATGGCTTCCGTAATGGCGGCTCCGAGAAATAATGCAGGATTACCGGTAGGGGTCGCTTACAATGCCAATCTGATTGCTTACAGAGCAGCAGAAAATGTTGTCCTGGAAACTTCCAGTGAACAGACTGCTGTAAAAACGGCTTTCACAGAACTGGGTAATAATACCAATGTGAAGATCATTTCTATGTCGATGGGACATATTTTCTCTGTTGGAAAAATTGAAGATGGAGTTAAATATGCCTACTCAAAAGGAAAACTGATTTTCTGTGCGGGAGGAACTTCTACCAGTTTCACTAGTTTTGTCGGAGTAATTTTTCCTGCATCCATGCCGGAAACACAGGCGATCACAGGAGTAAAGGAAAATACGTCCAATCAGAAGTGTAATGTCTGCCACTCAGGAAGCCAGATCGATTTTACCTTCCAGATGGAGAGACCTTCAGGAAACACCGTTCCCGTTCTGAGCTATTACAACGGACAAGCAGATTATGTGGGTGGTTCTTCCGTAGCTACAGCAGCTACAGCAGGAATTGCAGCATTGGTTTGGGCTAAAAATCCGTCATGGACAAGAGAGCAGGTACTTACTAAAATGAGACAGGCTTCCACCTATTATTCCAATGTAAATTCAAGCTACGGCTACGGAAATATCAATGCTTTAAAAGCTGTACAATAAAAAATAGTCTTATAAAAAAAGAAATACCCCGGCTGGGGTATTTTTTATTTAATGTTCATATTATCCAATCCTTACACTTGTCATACTCAGTGAGCCTCCGATAAGCTCATCATTGAATAAAGTAAGATCTTCAGACTGATCTTTTAATCCTAAAGTATAAAGCAACGGAAGGTAATGATCAGGAGTAGGAACGGCATATTGCAGGAAAGTACCCTGTTTATGATAATCGATGATATTCTGAAAATTGCCGTCAAGAAGCCAGTTGTTGGTTTTCTCCCGTGCCTCCACTGCCCAATCCCAGCCGGCACCTACTGTATTAATGTTTTTCCAGTCGATAAGACGGAGATTATGAACGATATTTCCGCTTCCGATGATCAGAATGCCTTTTTCACGAAGTTTATTAAGCTTTTTAGCAAGGTCATAATGATACTGCGGAGGTTTTGTATAATCGATGCTCAGCTGGATCACAGGAATATCAGCATCAGGATACATATGCTTGATTACAGACCATGCGCCATGATCCAGCCCCCAGCTGTGGTCTTCCTCTACATCAGCAGGAAGAAGAAGTTCTGCTGTTTCCTTGGCCAGCCCAGGACTTCCCGGAGCAGGATACTGTACATCAAAAAGTGCTTTTGGAAAACCATAAAAATCGTGGATGGTTTTCGGCATATCCATAGCCGTTACAAAAGTTCCGTCTGTATACCAATGGGCAGAAATACAAAGGATTGCATTCGGTTTGGGAATTTCTGAAGCCGCTTTCCGGAATCCCTGTACAAATTGGTTTTCTTCAATGGCATTCATAGGCGAACCGTGTCCAAGAAATAAAACAGGCATTCTCTGAGTGTTTTTAAAACCGCCGCTTATGTTTTGAAGATCATTGAGGTTCATAATATTGAAGATTATAAAAATAATAAAGGTTCAAGGCTTTTAGACAAATCCCTGAACCTTTTATATTATATGTTGTTAATTATGCTTGTTTTACAAACTGTAATTCACCAGCTACTTTTACATCATCACTTACCATTACACCTCCTGCTTCAAGAGCTGCATTCCAGTTTAACCCGAAGTCTTTTCTGCTGATTTTTCCTTCAAAAGAGAAACCTGCTTTTGTATTTCCCCATGGGTCTACATTAATTCCTCCGAAATCTACGTCAAGCGTTACAGGTTTTGTAATTCCGTTGATGGTAAGATTACCTACAACAGTATTGTTTAATGCCTGAGATTCAAAAGTGATTGTAGGATGTACCTCAGCGTTGAAAAACTCAGCTGACTTTAAGTGGTTGTCTCTGTCCGTATTGTTTGTAAATACAGAATCCGTCTGAATAGTAGCTGTAGTTTTTGCATTTGCAAAGAATTCGTCTTCAGAATCAATTTCAGCGGTGAAAGTTCTGAAACTTCCTTTTACGTTAGAGATCATCATGTGTTTTACTTTGAAAGTAATTTCACTATGCGTAGGGTCTAAAATCCATTTTGTTGCCATTGTATTTTATATTTTTTGTTTGTTATTAATGATGCAAATTTAGGATAGCGTACCTATACAAGTCATTGATATAGGATAAGAAATGAACTTTTTTTGTCAATCGTCAATTTCGCTTTACAAGTGAATGGTGAATACTATCTTTCCAATAATTTAAAATTGACAAGCGCAGCGGATTGACTATTCACAATTGCTTATTTAATCCCTTTTAAAAAATCTACTATTAAGTTAAGAAATAATTTCTTTCGATGCATGAATTCCATTTTATGAATGTTTTAATTTAACGTTTCTTAACGAATGGTTTTTATTTCTTATTTTTGGAGGATTCAATTTTATACAATGAAATTACATAAATTTTCTTTATTGATGCTGGTTTTAGGCAGTTCAGCATTTGCCCAGACCCAGAAGTTTACCATGGCGGAGGCTGTAAACGGGATGAGAACCAATCTTGCGGTAAAAAATATCTCCCAGTTTTCATGGGCTGCAGACGGAAAGTCTTACATACAGGCTGTGAAAGGCGGTTATCTGATTACAGATCTGAAAACCAATAAACAGGATACTCTGGTATCCCTTACCCAATTGAATAAACAGTTTACAAATGATAAGCTGAAAGCTGTTCCTTCTATAAGATTCACAGGAAATTCCAATGGTTATTTTACTACCGGTGGTAAAATGTCATGGATCGAAAAATCCGGAAATGACTGGAAAGTAAAGAGTACTGCTGTCATTGATCAGGATGCAGCCAACGTAAAAATGTTTGGTGATAACCAGACCTTTGCTTTCACTGTAAAGAATAATTTATTTATAAACAAGAATGGAAAAACGATTGCTGTAACTAATGAAACCAACGAAAATATCATCAGCGGCCAGGCAGTTCACAGAAATGAATTCGGAATTGATACAGGAATTTTCCCTGCGCCCAATTCTGAGAGTGTAGCATTCTATAAGATGGATCAGAGCATGGTAGCAGATTACCCGATCATCGATTGGTCTGTAACTCCTGCTGTTAATCACAACATCAAATATCCGATGGCTGGGCAGACTTCTCATCAGGTAACATTAGGTGTTTTCAATATTAAAACACAATCTACTACTTTTTTAAAAATTGAAGGGGAAAAAGATCAGTACCTGACAGCCGTTACCTGGAGTCCGGATTCAAAATACATTTTTGTAGGAGTTCTGAACAGAGGTCAGAACCATATGAAAATGAACCAGTATGACGCTGTTACGGGAGAATTGGTGAAAACGCTGTTTGAAGAAACAGACAGCAAATATGTAGAACCGCAGCATCCGCTTACTTTCTTCCCGAACTCCAACACAGATTTTATCTGGCAGAGCCAGAGGACAGGATATAATCATCTGTTCCATTACAGTCTTGAAAAAGGATTGGTAGCACAAATTACAAAAGGAGACTGGCTGGTAACAGATATTTTAGGGTTCAATGAAAAGAAAAAGGAAATTTATTTTACCTCTACAAAAGAGACTCCTTTGGAAAGACATTTATACAGAATCAACTGGACGAATTTTAAGATGCAGAGACTGGACAGTGCAGAAGGGATGCATACCGGAACTCTGAGCAGTGACGGGAACTACCTGTATGATGCTTACAGCAATGCCAATTCACCCAGAGTTGCCAATATTATCAATACAGCCAATTTAAAGACTACCAACATCCTTACTTCTGAAAATCCATTAAAGAATTATCAGAGACCGGAAATCAAAAATGTAGAATTAAAGGCAGACGACGGGACTCTTTTGTATGGAAAAATCATTCTTCCGACAAACTTTGACCCCAATAAAAAATATCCGGCTATTGTTTATCTGTACAACGGACCACATTTACAGCTGATCACAAACAGCTTCCCGGCTTCAGGAAACCTTTGGTATGAATATATGGCTCAGAACGGATACATCATCTTTACAATGGACGGAAGAGGTTCTTCCAACCGTGGAATGAAGTTTGAGCAGGCTGTATTCAGAAACCTGGGAACTACAGAAATGAATGACCAGATGAAAGGAGTAGAGTACTTAAAATCCCTTCCTTATGTAGATGGAGACAGAATGGGAATCCATGGGTGGAGCTTCGGAGGATTTATGACGACAAGTTTCATGCTTCGCAAGCCGGATGTATTTAAAGTAGGAGTAGCAGGAGGACCGGTAATCGACTGGAGCATGTACGAGATCATGTATGGGGAAAGATATATGGATACCCCGCAGGAAAATCCTCAGGGATATGCTGCAGCAAATCTTCTGGATAAAGTTCAGAACCTGAAAGGAAAATTACTGATGATCCATGGAGCGCAGGATGATGTGGTAGTATGGCAGCATTCTATCAAATTCATCAAGTCTGCTGTTGATAACGGAGTTCAGCTGGATTATTTTACCTATCCGGGGCATCCGCATAATGTAATCGGGAAAGACAGGGTCCACCTGATGCAGAAAATCACAGATTATTTTGATTTATATCTGAAAAATAATAAAAAAGTCCAGCCGGAACGGCTGGACTTTTTTGATTTTCCCTTAATATTATTGTATAGACTGATTGAGATTGCTTCGCTTTGCTCGCAATGACACTCTCGTGTTATTAGTGATACATTAGTGCAATTAGTGTTTAAAGAAATCAGCTTCCGATCTTAACAAACATCAATGTTTTTGGTTTTCCATAGTGGTAACTTTGTATCACTAAAATCAACAATATGGAATTAGGAATAGGAATGTTCGGTGATCTGGCTTTTGATCAGTCAACCGGAAAATATAGAGATGCAGGAACTAAGATCCGTGAAATACTGGATCAGGTAAAATTAATGGATGAGGTGGGAATTGATGTTTTCGCAATGGGAGAGCATCACCGTCCGGATTATGCTGTTTCCTCACCGGAAATAGTGTTGGCAGCAGCAGCAAGTATTACCAAAAATATAAAACTGGCCAGCGGGGTTACTGTTTTAAGTTCTTCGGAGCCGGTAAAAGTATATGAAGATTTTTCAACACTGGATCTTATTTCAGATGGAAGAGCTGAGATATTCGTGGGACGTGGAAGTTTCATTGAATCATTTCCGCTATATGGTTATTCATTGAATGACTATGAACAGTTATTTGATGAAAAACTGGAATTGTTACTGAAAATCAATTCCGAAGAAAACGTAAGCTGGTCCGGAAAACTTCGTGCCCCGATGCAGAATCAAACGGTATATCCAAGAGCAAAAAATGACGGAAAACTTTCCATCTGGAGAGCCGTTGGAGGAACTCCGCAGTCTGTTTTGAGTGCTGCACAGTTGGGAATGCCGTTAGTGGTAGCCATTATTGGAGGAATGCCTGTCCAATTCAGGAATCTGATCGAGTTTTATAAGCAGGAATATCAAAAAGCGGGACATGATGTTTCGAAAATGCAGATCGCCATTCACTCCCATACCTTTGTGAGTGATGATCAGAAAGTAGTGGATGGATATTTCCATAATTATAAATCCCAGATGGATAGAATAGGTGCTTCCAGAGGATGGGCTCCTTACACAAAAGCACAGTATGAAGGCGGAAGAAGTAAAGACGGTGCATTATTTATCGGAAGTCCGGCTGAGGTAGCAGATAAAATTGCTTATATGAAAGAAATTTTCGGAATTACAAGATTTATCGGGCATATGGATGTGGGAGATCCTGCCCATGATGTGATGATGAAGTCTATAGAATTGTTTGGAAATGAAGTGAAGCCTGTTATAAAAGGACTGTAACAGGGAAGTTTGTGAGGTGTGAAAGCCACAAAAGAAACAAATCTTTTGTGGCTTTTTGTTATTGACAATATTTTGAACTAAATAATTTCAATAATACTTCCTCTTTCCTCATCCTTGATAATATTGAGAGCTGTTGGAATCTTTTCTTTCAGTTCTTCAACGTGCGAAATAATACCTACAATCCTGTTTTCTTTCATCAGATTGGTGAGCGTTTCAAATACGATATTCACAGATTCCGTATCCTGGGTTCCAAAACCTTCATCAATAAAAAAGAAGTTTTTATCTGCCTGCGCGTTGGCCTGAACACTTTCTGCCAGTGCCAGTGCCAGGCTTAAGGAAACCTGAAAAGCTTGTCCTCCGGAAAGTGTTTTTACACTTCTGCTTTTTCCTTCATTGAGGTAATCAATAATCTCGAAATCATTATTTTCATTAAGCTGCAGGCTCAGCTGATTTCTTGTCATCCTATGGAAACGTACATTGGCGTGGTCACAAAGCTGCCTCAGGTAAATGGATGAGACATATTGTACAAAACCTGCACCTTTAAACAGGTTCATCATAACCTTTAAATTTTCAGAACGTTTCTGAAGCTTTATAAGTGCCTTCAGCAGTTCTTCTTTTTTTACGAATTCTTTTTCCAGACGCTCTATTTCAGCCGTTTTTGTTACCACAGCATCACTGATCTGTTTTTGCTCGTCCTGTGCCTGGGTAAGCTGCTGTTCGACCAGGGAAAAACGGTTGTTATCAAATGAAAGTCCTTTCAGTTTCACTTCCAGTTCTCCGATGAATTTTTTTAAAGCTTCAAATTCAATTCTGAAATTCTGAACTTTAGTTCTCACAACCTGAATATCAATTTCCTGATGAAGAATAGTTTCAATCTCTTTAAAATCGGTGAAATTTTGATCTGTTAAGGCTTTGGCTATAACCGATTCATTTGCGGAAATCTCTTTCTCAAGTTCTGCGATCTGTTTTTCAGATTGGCTGACAATGGTTTTTTGTTCTGCCAGCTTTGGAGAAATAATCTTTTCCTGCTCTAATGCTTTGTTATAATTTTCTTCGGTTTCTTTGTTGGACAGAACCAGCTTTTGATAAGCATCTTCTATTTCTGTGATTGTTTTTTGAGCATACAGATTCCAGTCCAGGATTTTAAGTCCGGAACGGCTGATATTGATCTGTTCCTGTTTTGAAACTTCTTCCAGCCTGAAGGCCTCCAATGCGCTCTTATATTTCTCCAGAGTTTTGTTTTCTTTTTCCAGCGTTTCTCTTTCCAGTGCTATATTTCGCTCAGCTTCTTCAATCTTTTTTCTAAAGTGAATGAGTCTGAACGTTTTTTCTCAAAATCCTCTTCCTGATCATGAGAAAATGGCTTCCATGTAAAACTCAGGATATGATTCTCTATATCTTTCTGAATCCGGAGCACCGTTTTTTGCTCAGAAATAAGCTGTTCTTCAAAGATTTTTTTGCGGTCCAGAATTTTATCAATTTCAGATTCCTGCTTCTGAACGGCAGTCACTTCCTGCTCAACAGATGTAATTTTCTCCTGGATCTCCTGTAATTCAGTATTTACATCATGAAATTCCACAATGTGCGGGTGCTCTTTGGAGCCACAGAGAGGGCAGTTTTCGCCGTCGTGAAGTTCATTGGCAAAACGGGAAAGCTCTTTTTGTATTTTGAGATGATCCAGCTTTTTAGAAAGCTCTCTTCTTTTTATTTCTAGAGTTTCTTTCCTGATTCTGAAATCGTCTTTGTAATTCTCATGATATCCAAAAGGTTTTAGTTCTTCTGCAATTTCTGCAATCTGTTTTTGCTGCTGTTCAATTTTTTCGGTCTGTTCCTGCTGTATTTTTTTAAAATTCTTTTGTTGGATAAACCAGTTGCCTACTTCAGAAAGCAAGGCGGAATCAAGTTTTTGTTCTTTTAAAGTTTTAATCTGTGCAGAAAGTTCATCAATGGTCTTTTGAATTTTCTCCTTATTAAGATCTACTTCTTTTACCTTTTCAGAGCCTTTCCGGGTTCTTTCATTTAAAACCTTGATTTCTTCAGAAAATTTCAGGATCTGAACGATGAGGTTCATATCATTTTCCTGAATTTTTGATTGCTCCAATGCCTTAAACTGTGGTTCCAGAGCAGCGAGCTGTTTCTTTATAATAGTAAAAGCCTTTTCAGTTTCCTGCCAGGTTTTGATCTGCTGTTCTTTCTCGTTCCTCTTATCTGCAATTTCTTTGGAAAGCTTATTTTTCTCAATAATCAGCGGATTGAAGAGTCTGAAAATATGGTCATATAACTCTGCCTGAGCTTCCAGAGCATCTATTTGAGGCTTTGCTTCAGAGAGTTTACTGAATTTTTCCTTATTCAGCTGCAAACTTTCAAAATCACTTTTCAGGTTTTTCAGCTGTTGATAGATCTGGGAGATCTTTTCCAGTTTCTTATTGGCTTCCGAAAGTTTTTTCTGTTCCTCTGCAAGCTCCTCTTTCTGAATTTTGATTTTCTCTTCATTGATATCTTCAAAGCCTTTTAATTGCCCTTCAAGGTGATCCAGTTCAGATCTGTTTTTTACATTAAGGAGAGAAACATTGTTCTGAAGATCAAATTTCTGAAGGTTAAAAATTTCCTTCATCATATTCGTTCTTTCTGCAGCACCCAGCTCAAGGAATTCTTTGAACTGTCCCTGCGGAATAATAATGGTTCTTTTAAAGTTGGAATAGCTTAACCCAATAATAGATTCTGCATTTGAGTGCTCCAGAGGAATCCATTTACCATTGATGTTTTCATAAAAAGTGACAGTATTAGGTTTTACCTCTTCGAATTTTTTGGAATTTCTCTTAAAATCACGGGTTGCACGGAAGAGTTTATTCTCATAATTCACAAAATCAAATTCTATGTAAGAACTGTTTGATTTCAGATTCATCATGTTATAAGCCCTTTTATCACGCATATTCAGACGCTCTGTTTCGCCGTACAAAGCAAACGAAACCGCTTCAAGAACCGAAGATTTTCCGGAACCCACCGCGCCGAAAATCCCAAACAATCCTGCTTCAGTAAGATTTCTGAAATCAATAGTCTGGCGTTCCCGGTAAGAATAAAGTCCTTCGATAGTTAATTGAACAGGAATCATGGCTTATGCATTTAAAATTTCGTTAAACAAATTCATCAGTTCTTCATTGGCTTCCTGGCCGCCGTTTTTTGATTTAAAATAATCTTTGAACAGCAGCTCAATATTTTGATTTAAATTGATTTCATGAGCTTGTTCTTCAGTAAATTCTTTATTTTTACTTTTGGAATAAGGTGAACAATTCCGTTATGAGACTGATAAATCAATCTTCTTTCATCAGCCGTTAAAAAAGTCTCACTTTCCAGTGTAAGTTCTATAAATGTATTGGGATTTTCACCCAGCCACTGAACCGTATCTTCTACAGACGTGAAAGTTTTTCTGACAAGGACCCTTCCGTTTTTTAAAGTCTTTTTTCATAGGTAACCGATTTTCCCGGTTCCGCATCAATGATAGAGACATATTTTGTATGCCCGGCTTCACTGAAACTGTAGCATAGAGGAGAAGACGAATAGATAGCAGGCTTTTCCTTCGTACCGATATTCTGAAAACCATGCAGGTGGCCCAATGCCGTATATTGAATCTGCTCAGGAATGCAGTCAGAGAAAATGAGATCTGCATTACCGATCTTAATTGGTTTTTCTCCTTCCGGTTCTTCTAAAACTTCCGCACCCCGTTTATTCATATACAAATGAGCGGTCAGAAGATTAACCCCGGAATCATCACAAAGCTGATCTGCAAGATCTTTCCATTTTTGAGAAAGCACTTTGTTGATCTCCTCTTCTTTATTTTCACCAAAATATTCTTTTAAACGGATTTCATTGGCAAAAGGAGTATGAAGGATTCTTACAGGGAAATCTATTCCGTGAATTTTCAGTTCTATAAAACCTTCTTTTGAGTTGGTTATGTTGAAATATTCTGTTCCGAAAGGAATAATTTCTGTCTTGGGATGGCCAATTAAAATAATTCCGCATTCCCGCGCCAGAGGATCAGGAGCATTGATTAAACTTGGAGAATCATGATTGCCGGAAATCGCAATCACCGGACGTTTCCCATTCAGAGATAAACGCTTCAGTGTTTTATAAAAAAGTTCAACTGCCTCTACACCTGGATTAAAATTATCAAAAAGATCACCGGCAATTAAAACTAAATCAACGTTTTGCTCATCAGCAATCTGAACAATTTCATTCATGACCAGAACCTGTTCTTCCAGTCTTGAAAAACGGTCGAGGCGTTTACCCAAATGCCAGTCGGCAGTGTGGAGAATTTTCATAATTTAAATTTGAGCATTAAAAAAGAATATATGCTGCATAATTTTCAACCTGCTTCGTAAAGAATTATTTTGCAGCTACTACCATGTAAAGATAGAGAATACTTAATTTTAAAAGTAAGGTTTCCCTTAATTCGGATTAAAACAATTTTATGGCTTATTATCAGCTTCTCTTGCTTTGAAATCTTCCCGGATCTGTTTTAACCTTGCCTTTCTTTCTGCTTCTGCATTTTGTATTTTGCGTTTCTTCTGATCAATTTTCTTTTTATTTTTTTTCCTGTTTGCTTCGTTGTTTTTGCTCATGTTTGGTAACAGATAATTTTACTGGTGAGAAATAGCTTCTTCAAAAATAAGAAACAAAAAGGGAAGAAGTATTGTGGATTTCCATATAAACATATAATAAATTAATTTTGTAGAAAAAAGATGGAACAACAGTCCAAAGACCCTTTACACGGAAAAAGGCTGGATGCTATCCTTGAGGAACTGGTAGAATATTATGAAGGTTTCGAAAGGCTTGGCGAACAGATCAATATAAAATGTTTTACAGATAATCCAAGTATCAGCTCTTCTCTGAAGTTTTTACGGAAAACCCCTGGGCAAGAACAAAGGTGGAAAGCTTATATCTTTTTATGCTGAGACAGAAAAAAAGAGAGGAAAATAGAAAAAAATAAAGCCGAGGAGTGCTGAATTTATTATGGAACTAATATAAAGTAAAAAGAATCATGTATTTTTTCTTTATGCCTTTCATAGCTTCCTTCTTCGATCCCCTATCTTCCATATTCATTGAATCATTTCAAAAACAGTATATTTGTATCATTAATCGTGAGACAAAATCACGAAAAAAAGAAAAATATGACAATTGAAAACAATCACGTTGTAGCTGTAAAGTATATACTTCACACTATCGAACCAGATGGAAGTAAGATTCTTGTAGAAGAGACAACAACAGAAAATCCGCTTACATTTTTGTATGGTGTGGGAATGATGATTCCAAAATTTGAACAAAATATCTTAGGTTTAAAAGCTGGCGACAAAGCTGCTTTTGTGATTCAGCCTGAAGAAGCTTACGGTGAAAGACAGCCAGATGCTATTGCACAATTACCAGTGGAGATGTTTAAAGAATCAGGACTTCCGCCAGTAGGAGCTATTTTGCCTTTATCTGATAACCAGGGAAACAACTTCCAGGCATTTGTAGTAGAAATTACTCCAGAAGTTGTGGTAGCAGATCTTAACCACCCAATGGCAGGTAAAGTTTTAGACTTCCAGGTAGAAGTTTTAAATACCCGTCCGGCAACAGAAGAAGAGTTGGCACACGGTCACGCTCACGGAATTGACGGAACTGATGCTCACTAAAAAATAAAAATGTCCGATTTTGTCGGACATTTTTATTTACAGAGTACATATTGATTATCATACATCCGGTTCTTTTGAATGGATGGTGCATCTGTGCTTTAACGGCTGGATTCTATATTATTCCCGGAAATCACTACTCTGCATTATATTCCGTCACATCAATAAACGTCAGAAACCACTTTGCTCCAATTTTAGTCATAATAAACCGGAAGCCATTTATGGGAGCTTTTTCTTTACTATTCTCGGCTAGTGTTACAAAAACTACATTTTTAGCATCCGAATTGATCCTGAAAATATCCTGATCTTTTACGGAAGACGGCTCCTGAAAATGATCTGCATAATCATTCACTACATTGGAATTAAACTGAACAGCTAATCCCTCTTTTTTCCATTTTTTATTTTGAGCATCATATTCGAAAGATGCATCAAACTGTATAGGAAATTGGTTTCTGATATTCCATGCCTTTTGAAGATAACCTAGCGGCATACTGAAATCAACATCTTCGTTTAAAACAAATCCCAGCTCATCATTACTTTAAAAAGGATTCCCACACCATAAGTTTTGTCTGTATATTTGTTGATAAGTTCTCCGTTTTTAGTCTGAAACCCTTTTAAAATATCAGTAACAGCAGCAGTTATCTGGCTTCTGTCATCAGCAGTCTGGGCATTAAAAAAGCTGAAGCTGCAAAACAGAAGCAGCAACGTGTACATAAAACTCTTCTTCATATATTAATCTAAAAATTCTCCTGAAACATAATACCAGCGCTCATGCATTTTCTGAAAGACGGAAAACTCGTGATGAATCTGCGGATGGCCGTCCTGATCTGTATAATAAGCTTTAAATTCCACATGGTTAAGAGCAGGAGTTCTTATGATCTCCAGTTTTGTCCATTGGTTAATTTCTCCCCATTCCTGAAGATCTTTCTTATTGTGATACTTTCTTTTTCCCGGAAGGGTAGTCTCCAACAGATATTCACCATTCGGAATGGCAAAAGCGGAGAATCTTGAACGCATCAGAGCTTCAGCCGTAGGAGCATGTTTTTCCCCGGTATGATAAGGTTTGCAGCATTCTTCGTAGGATTTTCCTGAACAGCACGGACAGTCCATTATATTGTATTTAAAATTGAAATGCAAAAATAATGAATCCTGACCGTTTAATACAGCTCATATTTTGATTAACGTTTAAAATATGATATACTTCCGGATTTTAAGATGACGCATTTTGAATTCAATAGGAACGGGCTTTAGCCCGTTAAAAAATAGAAAACAAAATTCTTCATCGCTTTAGCCGAAACATAAAAAAAGAAGCACTCTAATGAAAGAATGCTTCGCTTGATTTATTTAATAAACCCTCTGTTTCTCAATAAAGGTTTGATATCCGGATCGTGCCCTGTAAAGTCCCTGAATGCCTGATTCAGATCCACAGAATTTCCTACCGAAAGAATATATTTTCTGAAACGGTCGCCGTTTTCTCTGGTTAATCCGCCATTTTTGCTGATCCATTCCCATGCATCATTATCCAGTGTTTCAGACCATAAGTAAGCATAATATCCCGCTGAATATCCACCTCCCCAGATGTGGGCGAAATAAGGTGTGTGGTATCTTGGAGGTACAGTTGCTAAATTGAATCCATGATTGGCTAAAGATTGCTTTTCAAAATCAAGAACAGTAATAAATTGGCTTTCATTGCTTACTGTATGCCAATCCATATCAAGTTCAGCAGCAGAAACCAGTTCAGTAGTCATATATCCCTGATTGAATGTAGCTGCCTTTTTGATTTTTTCTACCAAAGCCTGTGGAATAGGCTGTTTTGTTTCATAATGAACGGCATAGTTTTTCAGAACAACAGGATCTAACGCCCAGTGCTCATTGATCTGGGACGGGAATTCCACGAAATCCCTTGGTACATTCGTTCCTGAAAGGGAAGGATATTTCTGGCTGGCAAACATTCCGTGAATAGAATGCCCAAATTCATGGAAGATGGTTGAAACATCATCATAGCTGATTAATGAAGGTTTCCCCGGAGCCGGCTTCTGATAATTGTAACAGTTAACAATTACAGGTTTTGTTCCCAGTAAATAAGACTGTTCAACAAAATTGCTCATCCATGCACCTCCGTTCTTAGAATCTCTGGTATAGAAATCCAGGTAGTAGATTGCGATAGATTTTCCATCATGATCGAAAACCTCATACGTTACTACATCCGGATGGTAAACCGGAAGATCAGTTCTCTTTTGAAAGTCAGTCCGTAGAATTTTTCGGCGGCGAAGAAAACTCCTTTTTCAAGAACGGTTGTGATCTCAAAATAAGGTTTTATTTCACTTTCGTCAAGATCAAACTTTGCTTTTCTTACCTGTTCAGCATAAAAATTCCAGTCCCATGGCTCTACTTTGAAGCCGCCTTTTTGCTGGTCGATAAGATCCTGAATATCTTTTGCTTCACGTCTGGCTGTTTCCACGGCCGGGGTAGCAATCTGGTTCATCAGCTTAGTTGCTGCTTCAGGAGTTTTTGCCATCTGGTCCTGAAGTTTCCACTCTGCAAAATTTTTCTTTCCGAGAATCTGAGCTTTTTTCAGTCTCAGTTTAGCGAGTTGTTCAATAGTTGCTCTTGTATCATTAGCATCTCCTTTTTCAGCTCTTGTCCATGAAGCTTTGAACAGTTTTTCTCTGGTAGCCCTGTTTTTTAAGTTTTGTAAAAGAGGTTGCTGTGTTGTATTTTGTAAAGCCAGAAGATATTTTCCCGGCTGTCCTGCCGTTTTGGCATCAGCTGCTGCAGCTGCAATTTCATCAGCCGAAAGTCCGTCAAGTTCTTTTGCATCTGAGAAGAATACCCCTCCCTGTTTTCTTGCTTCCAGTAATTTGTTGGCATATTGGGTAGAAAGAGAAGCCAGTTCCTGATTAATTTGCTTTAATTTTTCTTTATCAGCCGCAGAAAGATTGGCACCTGCAATTTCAAAGTTTTGCTTATAAAACTGTACCAGTCTCTTACTTTCAGCATCAAGGCCGTCTTCTTTAATGGATTGTATTCTTTTGTAAAGATTTTCATTCAGGTACATTTTATCAGAATGTGCTGCAAAGATAGGAGCATATTCTTCATCCAAAGCCTGCAAAGTAGGGTTCGTATTGGCACTGGTAAGATTAGAGAAAACAATTTGTGCTCTTCTCAATATTTCACCGCTTTTTTCCAATGCTACGATAGTATTTTCAAAAGTAGGAGCCGCCGGATTGTTGGCAATTTTGATGATTTCAGCTTCATGTTGCTTTAAACCAAAGTCAAAAGCAGGTTTGAAGTGTTCATTTTTGATTTTGTCAAACTCCGGGGCTTCATACTGAAGCTTGCTTTTCTTCATAAAAGGATTCGAAGATAAAGAGGGATCAGGGGCAGGAAGCTCCTGTTGAATATCGGTCTGTTTCATTGTAGTACAAGATTGATTGAACGCCAAGGCAGAAATTAATAATACCGATGAAATATTCTTCATAAATATAATTGTTATTAAACCATAAAGATATTAAAAACTTTATATATTGGAGATGTATTTATTGAAGCTGGTTTAGAATGTTTTTTATACTGCATAATTCAGGAAATGTGCAAAAAAATTCTTTTAAAAGGGAATTGATAAACCATTGCAGTATTTTTAATGGTAATGTAATATTTTTTATAAATTAGTTGTTATTTAAGTATAAAGAAATTAAACAAATAATTGACAAAAGAAATAAGCATGAAAACAGGGACTTTATTTATTTTTTCAGCCTTAGTGGCATTGACTTCATGTAATGATAAACATGAGAACAGAAACAGAGACAGGGAAGGTGACAGGGGTAATTGGGTAGAAAAAGTGGTAAGCAAAGAAACCGGCCCGATCCGGCATAAAGAAGTTACAGGAGAGTTTGATGAAATTCAGGTTTCACAGGCAATTGAAGCTGAGGTTATAAAATCTGAAACAGAAAAAGTAGAAATTTCGGCACCTCAAAGTATCATTGATGAAATTCTTATAGATAATGATGGCGGAAAACTGCACATCCATTATAAACCTGGGATCAGAGTGATGAACATCAGCAAAGTGACCGCAAAAATTTATGCTAAGGATTTTAAAAAGCTTTTGGCAGATTCAGCCGCGAGAATTATTGTAAAAGATAAATTTACCCAGGAAAAAACTGATATCGAAGCTTCAAGTGCAGGAAGTATTTCCGGTGATCTGGAGGCTAACGATATGGACATCAATGTAAGCAGCAGCAGCAGCTTCGATGGTAAAATATGGGCCGTGAACCTTGATGTTGAATCTTCCTCAGGATCTACTCTTGATCTTTCAGGAAAAGCAAAAAAAGCAGATATCAGCGCCTCTTCAGGCAGCAGTGTTTCAGCCAAAGGAGTGATTGCTGATGATGTAGAAGCAGATGCATCCAGTGGAGCGAGTGTTCACATCAGTGCTGTTTCCAGTGTGAAAGCAGGTGCTTCATCGGGCGGTAGTGTGGATATCTCGAAAAAAGGAGAGCTTAAGAGTGTGAGCAAGGAGGAAAGCAGCGGGGGAAGCGTAAACATCCAATAAATTAATCCTGGGATTCTTCCTCATCTTCTTCATCAGCGGATGAGGATCCCTCCCAGTTTTTATTATCAAAGTTAAGATTATCGTAAGCTAACAATTCCTCCTCACGCTGGAGGATTTCTTTTGTGGTAAAGAGGGTAATATCGTCATCGTTTTCCTTCATTTTGGCCAGTTTCCGGATTGAGGCTTTATCAATAGCCATAAACCTTTGCCCCAGACGTCTTGCAGCATATTTTCTCATCCCTGTTTCATGAAGAACATCCACAGCCATATCAACTGCTGTTCCTAAGGTTTCACGGTATATATGATTGACCCCGTTATTAAGATAGTCATAAGCATCAATTCTGTTTTTAGCCCTTACAAAAATTTTCACATCAGGATAATGTTCACGCACAAGTTCTGCAATAAACTTATTATCATCCGGATCATCCAGGCATAAGACAAGAATCTCAGCATCTTCAATTCCTGCTGCCCTTAAAATAGGAATTCTGGTAGCATCACCATAGTAGACCTTAAAGCCGTAGCTTCTGAGCAGTTTTACACGATCAGAATCCCGGTCCAGAACTGTTGCCGGTATTTTATTGGCTTTTAAAAGGCGTCCTACGGTACTTCCGAAATGACCAAAACCTACAATAATAATTTTCTTTTGGGTAACTTCACTTCCAAGGATATTAAAATCATGCTCTTCTTCCGGAATTTCTTTAATGAATTTCGGAGTAATAAATTTATCATTGATAATAAGCAGGATAGGGGTGATACACATGGTAATTGCTGTAACAGCCATCATTTGTGCATTCATCTCGGGACCCAGCAGATAAAGATCCGATGCATAATTGAGCAGTACAAAAGCAAATTCTCCAACCTGGGAAAGCGCAAATGCATAAAAAAGACTCTGAGGAGTATCTATCCTGAAAAATTTTCCGATGGTGTATAAAACGATAAATTTTACAACCAGTACAGCAAAAACAGTACTGAATATAAACAGCGGATCTTTCTGAATAATGTTAAAATTAATGGTAGATCCTACACTGACAAAAAATACAGCCAGTAAAAGCCCTTTGAACGGATCAATCTGTGCTTCCAGCTCATGACGGAATTCACTGTTGGCAAGCATCACCCCGGCAAGGAAAGCCCCCAGGGCAGGTGAAAGGCCGATAACAACCATCAGCTCTGAAACCCCGATAACGAGGAATAGAGAAGAAGCGGTCAGCAGCTCTGTCATACCCGATTTTGAAACATAACGAAGGAAGGGAACAAAAACATATCTTCCTAATAAAATAAGCAAGGCAACACCAAAAATTACCGTTCCTGCCTGAAGCCATTCCGGCAGTTTCTGTATCAGAATCTGGATTTCATTATCATGATGCTTGGCCTTGTAATTGGCTATAATAGGAAGTATTGCCAGGATAGGAATCACCGAAATGTCCTGAAAAAGGAGCGTAGAGAATGAGGCTTCTCCGGCTGTGGTCTTGAGGTTGTTTTTTTCCTGTAAGGTCTGCAGAACAATTGCCGTGGAAGATAGAGCAAAACACATAGCGATGGCAACCGCTTTGTCTATTCTCCATCCTGCAATGATGAATACAAGAAATAGTAGTGCAATCGTAAGTGCCATCTGGGAAAGTCCCAGCCCCATTATTTTCTTCCTCATTTCCCAGAATTTCCGGGGTTCCAGCTCTAACCCTACAAGAAACAGCAGCATGATGACACCAAATTCACTGGCATGCATGATATCATCTACATTTTTCCCTGTAAGCCTGAGTACATACGGTCCAATGATAATTCCTCCAAGGATATAACCAATTACAGAGCTCAGCCCTAATTTCCTGGCCAATGGAACCATGATAATGGCTACACCCAGAAAAATTAATGTATTCATCGCTAAGCTGGATTCCATATGTTATTGATTAAGGAGTTCTGTAAATTCTTTTTTATGTAAAATAATTTCTTTTTGGATAATTTATTGGCCTCGTAAACGATTTTAATATGTTTAATATCTGCTTTGAAAACTTTTAAAGAAACAATCAGCCCGCTGATCAGTTCATCTATGGTATATTGGTATGTGCCGGTTTTACTGAAAGATCTCTCTTTGCCTCCGGTAGTGACCAGAATATAAACTTCTTTTCCTTCCAGTGGATTGTATTCGCCCTCTTTAAGCCAGTCTCTGTCGAACACTTCATCAATCCATAATCTGAGGAGAGGCGGCATTCCGAACCATATCAGTGGGAACTGGAAAATAAACCTATCGTAATTTTTGAGACGTTTTCTTTCTCTGAAAGCTGCTATATGAAAGTCAGGATATTCTTCATAAAGATCTCTTAAGGTATAATGCTGGTGGCGAACGTAGAAATTGATGAGCTCTACATTCGAATTGGAGTGCTCCAGATAAGGGTGTGCAAATACTACCAGCGTCTTCTTCATAATCCTGTTTTCAGTAAATATAGTGAAAAAATATTGAATTAAAGATGGTTTTTATGTGATTTTATTAATTTTTTAATATCGAAAAGCTGATTTAATATTAAGAAAAGTTAAAGAATCAATGTTATTTTAGTGTTTTAAATAAAAAAATCAGATCAATGATGATCTGATTTATATAAGTTTTAAAAAATATTTATTTGTTTACCAGCCTCCGGAGGCCCCTCCGCCGCCAAAGCTTCCACCACCGCCGAAGCCTCCGAATCCGCCGCCTCCGCCGGAACTTCCGCCTCCAAAGCCACCTCCTCCGAAGCTGCCAGGGAATGGGAAGAAGCCGCCAGGATAATTTCTGCGTCCTCTTCTGGTGATGATTACATCATCATCGTCATCATTATTTCCACCGCGTCCGCCGCCTCTGTTTCCAAAAAGAATGGCAATAATGATGAAAATAACAAAAGCAATGATCAGAACTTTAAAGGCACTCCCGTTACCGGAAGGAGCCGTTGTCGGCACAGGTTTGAATTTTCCCTGAACGGCTTCCATAATGGCTGAGGTTCCTCCATTGATGCCCTCATACCAAAGTCCTTTCTTAAAATTTGGGGTAACGATGTAATCCAGGATCTGCCCAGCTACTGAAGCGGTAAGATATTGCTCTACAGCACGCCCTTGCTGGATAGACATTGTTCTGTCTTCTGTTGCAATCAGGAAAACCACTCCGTTATCCACATCTTTCTTCCCGATTTTCCATTTCTCACCAAACATGGTTGCCAGAAAGTTGACATCTTCACCTTTGGTAGAGCGGATGATCACTACTTCAATTTCGGTTGAGGTAGAATCTGCAAACCTGATCAGTTTATTATTGAGCGCGTCCTTTTCCTGCTGTGAAAGGAGTCCGGCTTCATCAAAAACAGGATACAGCACTGCAGGTTTTTCGGGAATAGTGTATTGTGCTGATACAAAAGTGTAAAAGCAGAGCAGTAAAAATGAAAATACTATTTTAAGAGAATGTAATTTCATTTGGAAGTTGGTTTGGATTTTCTCCTTCTACAGGAAAATGTTTTTTGAGTTCAAGTCCTGTTTCCAGAATTGCACTTTTCAGTGCCTGGTAATAATTTCCTTTGGCAAATTCAGCAGTAATGTAATCGTGAAGATGGTCCCAGTAGCTCTGTTTTACCTTTTCATGAATTCCGGTATCTCCAATGATGGTAAGATATTTCTGTTCAAAATTGACATGGAAAAGAACAGCATTTCTGTCAGCGGTTTTGTCCATACCCAGTTTTTTGAAAACCTCAAAAGCTGTTTTGGCATCACGGTTTTCCGTATTGGAATCAATATGCACCCTGATCTCTCCCGTAGAATGATCTTCCGCAGACTGAATCGCTTCCACAAGGGAAGCGATCTGTTGATTTGTTAGGAAATTACCCATTATTATTTGAATACTTCAGGGGCTTTCTGAGCTCCTGCATCAGCTTTGAAATAAGGTTTTTCTTTAAAGTTGGTGAAATTCGCCAGAATATTATTCGGGAAAGTCTTGATAGACGTGTTGTAATCCTGTGCAGCATCGTTGTAATAAACAGTTTCAGTTCTGATGCTGTTTTCGATAGCAGTGTACTCTCTTTGGAAATTGATATACTGCTGGTCTGCTTTTAAGTTAGGATAAGACTCTACCACAGCCATCAATCTGCTTAATGCTCCGGACAATTCTCCCTGTGCAGCCTGGAATTTTGCCAGATCAGCTTCAGTCATATTCGTAGGGTCAATATTGATAGAAGTAGCTTTGGAACGTGCTTCCACAACCTGTGTTAAAGTTTCCTGCTCAAATTTTGAATACGATTTTACGGTTCTTTCCAGGTTAGGGATAAGGTTGGCTCTCTTCTGATATACCGTTTCTACATTAGACCATTTTGCGTTCACAGTCTGCTCTTTGTTGACAAAGTTGTTATAGCCGCTTTTTCCCCAGAAGAATAGAACAGCAACAATAATAAGGAGGGCGATACCAATGGTTCCTGCACCCAGACATCCTTTATTTTTCATAGTTTATTTTTTTAAATTTTTTGTGCTAACCAAATATACAAATTATGTGCTAATTTTGTAAAAAATTATTTGAATGACAACAATAGTGGTGGCGATGGGAGAGAAAAATGAAATTGGTTTTGAAAACCAGTTGCTTTGGCATCTTCCGAAAGATTTGAAACATTTTAAAGAAATTACTTCAGGGCATCCGGTTATTATGGGAAGAAAAACATACGAAAGTATCGGAAAAGCCCTCCCAAACCGTACCAACATTGTTGTGTCAAGAAAGAAAGACTGGTTTGAAGAAGGAATTCTTATTGTAGGAAGCATCAAGGAAGCATTGAAATTTGCAAAGAAGATTGATGAAGAAGTTTTCGTGATCGGAGGTGGAAATATCTATGAGCAGACTATGGATGTGGTAGACAGACTTGAAGTTACCTTAGTGAAAGCAGATCTTGAAGCGGATACATTTTTCCCGGAAATAGATCCGAAAATCTGGAAAAAAACCAATGAAACCTGCCACGAAAAAGACGAAAAGAATGGCTATGATTTCTGTTTCCAGACGTTTGAAAGAATTAAGAGCGAATAGTTATAGGAATTCTAACCTCTAACTTCTAGCTTCTAATCTCTAATTTATTTATCTTTGCACTTCTAAAATTTAATAATGAATAAATACATAAAAATTGCAGTAGCAGCAATCCTTATTTTACTGGGACTTTATATGATGTTCTTCACGAGAAATCTTGGGTGGGGGATTGTTGTGTTTCTTTTAGCTGCATTTCCGATCCTGCTATTCTTTAAAAATGAGTATATCCTTTTGGCATTCTGGCAATTAAGAAAACAGAATATGGAGAAAGCCGGAGAATGGTTATCAAAAATTACAGATTATAAAACACAGCTTCATAAGACCCAATACGGATATTTCCACTATTTATCAGGATTGACCCAGGCACAGGATCACCCTGCGAAAGTAGAACCTTTCATGAAAAAAGCATTGGAGTACGGTTTAAACATGAAGCATGACAGAGCAATGGCTACTTTAAATCTTGCTGCAGCCGCTATTTCCAAAGGAAGAAAACAGGAAGGGCAGAAGCTGTTGGAAGAAGCAAAGAGATTAGACAGCGCAGGAATGATGACGGATCAGATCAAAATGATGAAAGAGCAGTTGAAAATGCCGACGATGCAGAAACATATGCATAATCCTCATATGAGAAACAGAGGAAAGTTCTTCTAGTCACTTAAAAATATAAAAGCACCCTGAGAGGTGCTTTTTTTATATCTGTGAAAATTGGATTCTACATTTCCGAACTGTGATCATGACCGTAGAACTTAGGGATCTGCCAATGGTATTTTACAGCAAATGTTCGTATGGCAACAATCAGTAAAATAGTAAAGATCTGTACAAAAGTATAGGAAAACGGCGCATACCTGGTCATCAGAAGAAATGCTGCTCCTCCTACAATACATGCCGTAGCGTAAATTTCCTTTCTGAAAATCAATGGAATTCTGTTAAGCAGTATATCCCGGATTATCCCTCCGAAACAGCCGGTTATGGTTCCCAATGCAATACAGATCATGGGATGAATACCTGCATTTAAACCTTTCTGAACTCCGATAATAGTAAATAAGCCAAGACCAAAACTGTCGAAAATAAACAAAGTTACCTTGAAGTTTTTTTCAAGAGATTTGAAAACCATTGAAAAAATACTGGTCACCAGGATCAGGGCACATGTCAGAAGATCATGCATCCAGAATACAGGAATATCAAGAAGCAGGTCTCTTACAGTTCCTCCTCCCACAGAGGTTACAAATGCGATAATAAGTACCCCGAACGGATCCAGCCGTTTCTGCATCGCTGCAAAACTTCCAGACATGGAAAAGGCAATGGTCCCCAGGACTTCTATTGCAAAATTGAACTGTTCGTGCATATATAATTATAAATGATTGTTGATAAATGATAATTGATGAATGATTTCTGCTTAAGCAAATTCTTGGCCATTATATCAATTATCATTTATCGCTCATCAATTATATTTTTTTATCGCTCCACTCTCACGGATTCAGGAACCAGCAGTTCGTATTCTCCTCCATGATTAATAATCTCTCTTACAATACTGCTGCTGATGAAAGATTTTCCTGAAGAAGTCAGTAAGAATACCGTTTCCAGTTTTTTATGGGCCAAAGTCCTGTTGGTATGGGCAATTGCCTTTTCAAACTCGAAATCGGCCGGATTCCTTAGTCCTCTGATGATGTATTGTGCATTTTTTTCAAAGCAGTAATCCACGGTAAGTCCTTCAAAATAATCTACCTCCACATTGGGAAATTCAGCGACTGAATTCTGGATAAATTCCATTCTTTTTTCAAGAGGGAACATATATTTTTTCTGAGAGTTCTGTCCGATAGCGATGATTAATTTATCAAATAGCGGAGCTGCTCTTTCTATAATATCGTAATGTCCTAGTGTAATCGGGTCAAAAGACCCCGGGAAAACAGCAATTTTCATGTTGTACGAGTTATGATTTTGAGTAGTGAATTATTTGTTAAAAGTGTATCAATCTCTAACTTCTAACCTCTAATCTCTAACTTTTTATTGTTTATTAAGTGCTTTTTCAACTTCATTTCCACAAAGATCCATAATGGAAATCCCATAATGTTTGGCCTGCTGAGGGAGAATACTTGCAGGAGAGAACCCAGGGTTGGTGTTCATTTCCAGCATGTAAGGAATACCGTCCATCAGAATATATTCGCTTCTTGAAAAGCCACTCATTCCTAATGAATTGTAAGCTCTTTTTGCAATTTCCTCCACTCTTTTTGTGGTTTCTTCGTCAATTCTTGCCGGTGTAATTTCTTCAGAAGCTCCTTCGTATTTTGCCTCATAATCGAAGAACTCATTGGTGGGAACAATTTCTGTGATTCCTAAAACAATGGTTTCTCCTTTAAAATCAATAACTCCTACAGATACTTCCATTCCGTTTAGGAAACTTTCGATCAGAATTTCATCATCTTCTTTGAAGGCAATTTCAGTAGCAGCAATCAGCTCAGATTTTTCTTTCACTTTTGAAATCCCCAGAGAAGATCCGGATTGGTTAGGTTTTACAAATAAAGGAAGCTTCAGTTCTGATACGATCTCGTCTACATTAATGTCTTCACCTTTTCTTAAATAAATGCTTTTCGCGGAAGGAATCCCATATTTTGAAAGTACAGCCAGTGTATCTTTTTTATTGAATGTAAGAGCGCTCTGGTAAAAGCCGCAGCCAGTATATTTTTGTCCTATTGCATCCCAGTATGCCTGAAGAATTCCGTTTTCTCCCGGTGTTCCGTGGATGATATTGAAGCAGACATCAAATTGTAAGGTCTCTCCATTATCCAAAGTCACAGAAAAGTCACCTCTGTTGATGGCATATTTTTTATCATTTTCTCCTAAAAATACCATTCATCTTTAAGAACTACTACTTTATATACGTCATAGAGATTTCTGTCCAGAGAATCATAAATCAATTGTCCGCTTTTTAAAGAAACGACATATTCATCAGAATAGCCTCCCATTACTACGGCAACACTTTTTTTATTCATAACCATATAGTATCAATTAAGGCAAATTTAATCATTTTATATAATGCAATACGGGAAATCGGCAAATTTTAAAATCAAAAATGAATTGTGTTAAATAAAAAGTCCATTCTAAAATTATTAGCTATATTTGCGGTTATAATTAAAGTATTTTTAAGTATGCTTAAATCACTTTTCAATTGGAAAGTTTTACTGAATTTAGTAGTAGCCATCGGTGTTTTCGTTGGGTTGGTATGGCTCACATTTCGCTGGTTGGAGTACCATACTAATCATGGTCAGGAAATTCCTGTTCCCAATGTTGTAAACAAATCGGTACATGATGCCGTTAAAATATTAGATGATACAGGATTGGAATATGAAGTAGACAGTGCCAATTATGACCCTAAATACAGACCATTCCAGGTTTTGCAGGTTTATCCTGCTCCGGGTTCCCGTGTAAAAGACGGAAGAACTGTAACGCTTAAAGTAAATCCCAGAACTTGGGCTCCTATTGCTGTTCCGAATGTTATCAATAAATATTCCGGGCTGGCTTTCCAGAGATTGGATCAGGTAGGTCTTAAAATCGGTGATACGATCTATGAGCCTAGTATTCAGAAGGACGCTCTTTTAAGAATATTATATAAAGGAAATGCTGTCAATCCGGGTACCCGTTTACCAAGATTCTCAACGATTGATGTAGTGGTTGGTTCCGGACCAATGAGAAACATTTCTATTCCTAATGTGGTAGGACTTACGGTAAAAGAAGCAAGAGCTGTCATTACCAAGAGTATGTTTGAAGTAGGATTGGTAGAACATGAAGATGGCAGTAATGATGAATCTGATATTATTTATTATCAGGATCCTGCAGCTGGAGATGTTCGTGACCAGGGAATGCAGATTGACCTTTGGGCAAGTAAGAAAACTCCTGCTGAATTAAGGGCTAAAGTGGAACAGCTGAATTCTATCTACCGTATGAAAGTAGATACTTCACTTCCTCCGGTACGATATGAAGAAGTGCACAGTGAGCCGAGCTATGAAGCTCCCGCAGTACCTGCTCCAAGAAGAGAAACTCCAAAGCCTGAAGTACCGAAAACAGAGGCTCCTAAAACTCAGACTACAGCTGTTAAACCAGCTGCTTCCACAACAGAAAAGCCTAAAACTTCTGCAGCGAACGGTACTCATGCTGCGCCGACAAATAATACAGCCAAGCCGGCTGCATCCACAACAACACAACAGCCTGCGCAAAAGCCGAAAGCCAAGAAGGTTGTCGTAGAATAAGATCAGATTAATATCAAAAATACAGGCTTCAACTGCAAATGTTGAGGCCTTTTGTGTAAAAAAATATAAAACAATGTCAGAAGATAACGACGATTTTTTAGATGAAGAATTATTAGATTCCAACAGTATTGAAAATATCGATATTGATGAGGAAAATAAAGGATTGTATGAACATCTTAATATCACTGTTGACAGTAAACAGGAACCGTTAAGAATTGATAAGTTCCTTTTAATATACAGACAGAATTCTTCAAGAAATAAAATTTCACAAACCTGCAGAGCCGGAAACGTGATCGTGAACGGAGTTCCGGTAAAGCAGAATTACCGTGTGAAGCCGGGAGATCAGATCTCTGTACTGCTTGCCCATCCTCCGAGAGAGAATGTCATTATCCCGCAGGATATTCCTGTGAATATTATTTATGAAGACGATGACCTTGTTGTCGTGGATAAGGAAGCAGGAATGGTGGTGCACCCGGGATTCGGAAACTGGGACGGAACATTGGTGAATGCGCTGGCGTATCATTTTGAAAAGAATGGTGAAAAATCCGATCTTGACAGGGTAGGACTTGTTCACAGGATTGATAAAGATACATCAGGGCTGCTGGTAATTGCCAAGAATGAATATGCACTGAGCTTCCTGGCAAAACAATTCTTTAACCGAACTACGAAGAGGCTATACTGGGCTTTTGTATGGGGAAATCTTCAGGAAGATGAAGGAACCATAAAAGGCCATATCGGAAGACATCCTAAAAACAGAATGCAAATGTCTGTTTATGAAGATGGCAGCCAGGGAAAACATGCAGTAACCCATTACAAGGTTCTGGAAAGATTCAAATACATGACCTGGGTAGAGTGTAAGCTGGAGACAGGAAGAACACACCAGATCAGAGCGCACTTCAGACATATAGGGCATACTTTGTTTAATGATGAAAGATATGAAGGACATACTCCTTTAAGAGGGGTAAATCTTCCAAAATACAAGCATTTTATTAAAAATGTTTTTGAAATTTTGCCAAGACATGCCCTTCATGCACATACCCTTGGATTTATACACCCAACAACAAAGAAGGAATTATATTTTGAGAGCCCAATGCCCAAAGATATGGCGGATGCTGTAAAAAAATGGAGAAATTATTTGGAAAACTAAAAATATATTGAGAATTTTTTTATATTTGTTGAATTGAAATCAAGATTTGTTATGAGAAAACTATATGCTATCGTATGTTTAGCTCTTTTGTCAAATGCATACAAAGCACAAGAATCACTACCATACTATCAGCAATATCTTTTGGATGGTGAGTTCCTGTTCAACCCAGCTCAATACGGAAAAACAGATTACGTACAGCTCAACGCCAATTATCAACAACAATTTTCAAAATTCAGTAATTCTCCGAATGTACAGTCAATCGGGATCAATGCGAATATCTTTGATAGAGTAGGTGCTGGTATTTCCGTGTTCAGAGACAGTAACGGACCGATCTCTGCGGGTGGTATCACGGCTGGTGCTTCATATTTTATTCCGCTAAGTAGTGAAGGAGACAGAAAAGACCAGTTCTCTTTCGGTACAAGTGTTAACTTCTATAACATGAATTTTGACTATTCAAAAATCAATACTGAAGAAGGAGGTGACCCGTTATTAAGAGGGGAGGAAAGTAATATCTTCATGGTGTATGCGAACTTCGGTTTGGCTGCTACCTACAGAGGTTTATTCGGGGGTGTTTCCGTAAATGATATCGCATTAAGTAATGATGCTTCAATCGTAAACAACAACGAACCTTCTCCAATTAAATTCTTCTTGAACTTAGGATATAACTGGAATATTGCTGATAATATTACAATTGCACCTTCAGCATTGATCAACCTTAATACAAATTCAACAAGAATGATCGACTGGAACCTGATGGCGACATTCTCAAACGATATCAACGCATTCTCTTTCGGGGTAAGCTACAGAACGGTTCAGAACAGATTTGACAATCAGAACCTGAGTATCTCTCCAATTGTAAAAGTAAGATTCAACAAGTTCATGATCGGAGCTACCTATAACCTTGGATTGTCTGATATCCAGAACTATGGCGGAAACAGCTTCATGATTGGTCTGGGATATAACTTCGACAACTTTATTAATGTGAGAGGATTTAGATACTAATCAATTTAATTTAAATAAATTTGAGCTCTGAAAAATTTCAGAGCTTTTTTTATGATATACATTCACATTCCGTTCTGTAAGCAGAAATGCAGTTACTGTAACTTTCATTTTTCAACATCCCTGAATTTTAAGGATGAAATGCTCCGTGCCATGAAAACTGAAATATTACTGAGGAAAGACGAATTGCAGAACAAAAATCTGAAATCGCTGTATTTTGGAGGTGGAACCCCTTCTATTCTTTCTGTGGATGAAATCCGTTCTTTAATAGATGAAACATTACGTTATTTCAGCTTTGAAAAAGAGATAGAAATTACACTGGAAGCCAATCCTGATGATCTGGATAAAAACTTTTTAAAACAGCTTGCAGGAACACCCGTGAACAGGCTTTCCATCGGTACACAAAGTTTTTTGAGGAGGATTTGAAATTAATGAACAGAGCTCATAATGCTTCAGAGGCAGAAAGCTCTATCAAGCGTGCCCAGGATTTCGGCTTTGAAAATCTGAGTATTGATCTGATCTATGGTTCACCCGCCTCCAATCTCGAAATCTGGAAAGAAAACCTGAATAGAACCATCGCTTTAGAAATTCCTCATATTTCATCGTATGCCTTGACCGTAGAACCTAAAACTGCTTTGGAAAACTGGATTGCAAAAGGAAAGGTAAAAAGTCCTAAAGAAGAAGAACAAAATAAAGAATTCTATTATTTATCAGACTTTTTAAAAGATCATGACTTTGAACATTATGAAGTTTCCAATTTTGCAAAACCCGGTTTCTATTCGCGGCACAATTCCTCATACTGGAAATACCAGGAGTATTTGGGAATAGGCCCTTCGGCTCATTCTTACAACGGATTTGATGTCCGAAGCTGGAATGTTGCCAATAATCAGCAGTATATTAAGAAGCTTAATGATAAACTATTGGCTAAGGAAGAAGAAATTCTTTCTCAGGAAGATCAGTTTAATGAAATGATAATGATAGGCTTGCGTACCATTTGGGGAGTAGATATTGAAAGTCTGAAATCCAAATTTCCGGATAGCGTGCTGGAGCATTTTCAGGCAGAAATCAAACCGAAAATAGAAGAAGGTATTTTAATCATTGAAAATGGCCATTTAAAAATTCCTGAAAAACATTGGTTTATGGCAGACGGAATTGCTTCGGATTTGTTTATCGTATAATCCCCGGATGTATACAGATATGCGATAAAATTCATTATTTTTGTATAAAATTTCAGTTCATTTGAAAACTAAAAAACAAGATTATTCACATCTTTCACCAAGCCAGCCTATCGGAATTTTCGACAGCGGGGTAGGAGGTCTTACCGTTGCCAAAGAAATCAAAAGACTTCTTCCTAGTGAAGATCTGATTTACTTTGGAGATACCAAACACCTTCCGTACGGAGAAAAATCCCGGGAAGCTATTATTGAATATTCTACAAAGATTACCAATTTTCTGCTGGAACAGAACTGTAAAGCGATTGTGATTGCCTGTAATACGGCAACGGCTAATGCTTTGAATGAAGTAATGCAGTCTGTTGCAGGAAGAGTCCCTGTGATAGACGTTATCAATCCTGTTGCTGAAAAAGTATCTTACGAAATCCACAATAATGTTGGAGTTATTGCAACTAAAGCTACTGTGAATTCCGGATTGTATAAAAAGAGTATCCGCAAACATAATAAATGGATCAAGGTAGATGAACTGGCAACACCATTGCTGGTACCAGCCATTGAAGAAGGGTTTAAAAACCATCCGATTACCCATGCTATTATTTACAATTATTTAAGCAACAGTAAACTTAAAAATATTGAAACTTTGATTCTGGGCTGTACCCATTATCCTCTTTTAATAGATGAAATCAAGCAGTATTACGGAAACAGGGTCCGTGTAATAGACTCCCCGAATATTGTTGCCAATCATCTGAAGATTATCCTGGATAAATACAATCTTTTAAACGAGAACAATCCTAAACCGAATTATCATTTCTATCTTTCAGATCTTACCAAGAATTTTGAAAAGATCTCTAAGAAGTTCTTCGGGAAAACAATTGATTTAGAATTGAAAGTATTATAAATAAAGAGTCTGCCTCACATTGAAGCAGACTTTTTTATTTATTAAATTTTGTCATTACGAAATCAAGTTTAAGGCACAAGATTTATTTCCGATCAAATTTTATGCTTTATTTAGTTCCCACGGATTTCACAAATACCACAGATGAGAGCGCTTTTACAATAAAAAAATAATTAAAAATCTGTGTCTTCTTTGAAATCTGTGGGGAAATAATATTCAATTTCAATGAGGTTTTTTGTAAAGAGAGAGATTGTGAATTTGTGTTTAAAATTACGCTTCCAAAATTACTTTCTCAGCATTCAGTCTCTTCTTTGGATTGAATTTGGGCTGGTTGGCATCTGTTTCATCCCTTTCTCCGATAGCCACTGCGAATAGGGTTTCATATTTTTCATTCTTCAGAACAGCATCATATCCATCAGGTTCAATGCCTTCCATTGGAGTGGAGTCTATTCCCATGGCAGCACAGGCAGATAAAAGTACTCCCAATGACAAATACACCTGATGACGCAGCCAGGATTTTACAGCTTCCTCACCTTTGGGTTTTACCATTGTCCGGTAATAATTAACAGCACCTTCCGGAAGATTTTCTTCTATTTGTTTTTCAAAGTTTTCTACATCTTTGATCACCTGGAAAACAATGACATAGCTGCTTTCCAATACTTTTTCCTTATTAAAATAAGACTTGTCCCCTAATTGCTGCTTCAGCTGCGGATCGTTCACAAAGACGAAATTCCATGGCTGGCTGTTGATAGAAGACGGACTGAGATTTAAAATTTGTTTAAGCTCTGCAACTTGCTGTTCCGTAATTTTTCCCTGTGGGTTATACTTTTTTACAGTATACCTGTTTTTCATTTGGTCTAAAAAGTTCATAATTTTATACTATCATTTTTATAGTTACAAAATTAATTTAAGTTTCCTAACTTTGCAATAACGGTAAAAAATGATAGTATAAAAATGTATACCATAGATAATAAATCCTACCCCTGCTGTACGAGTGTTACCATGAAATTTATAGGAGGGAAATGGAAAGCAGTAATTTTACACCACCTGATTGATGGTGCCAAGCGATATAATGAATTAAGAAAGTCAATTCCTACGATTACGGAAAGAACACTCAGCTTACAGCTAAAGCAACTGGAAGAAGATGGAATTGTTGACCGAAAAGTCTTTACAGAAAAACCTCCTTTAGTGGTTGAATATGAATTAACAGACTTTGGAAGAACTTTATTGCCTGTTCTGGAAGCTATTACAAAATGGGGTGAAGAAGCTCCGGTTATCTCAAAAAAAATAATCAGGAATTAAAGTTCCTGATTATCTTCTTTATTCGGTTCAAAAAAACTGAAACTTACATTTCCGTATTTTCGGGTGTCTATTAAATTAGGATGATCGAATTTCATTCGGCTTTGGTGCTCCACGATAAGAACACCGTTTTCTTTCAGGTATTTATTGTTTAAAACCAGAGAGATAAGCTCGTGATATTTTTTCTCTTCCATTTCAAAAGGGGCATCGGAGAAAACAATCTCAAATGATTTTTTATTTCTGAATTTTTAAGCCAGTCAAAAACATCTCCTCTCTGTACATTGATCTGAAGTGCCATATCAAGTTCGGAAGCAGTAGCGTTGATGAATGCCGTGTGTTTTGGATTCATTTCCACAGAAGTTATATTCTGACATCCTCTGGAAGCAAGCTCCAAGGTAATAGAACCTATTCCGGCGAAAAGATCAAGCACGGAGATGGACTGCATATCGTATTTGTTTTCCAGAATACTGAATAAAGCCTCTTTCGCAAAATCGGTTGTAGGTCTTACTTCAAAATTCTTGGGAGCGGCAATTTTTTTGGCTTTCCATTTACCTGATATTATTCTGAACATATTGTTGTTAGGGGTTAGGTGGTAGATTATAGGTGGCAGATAAATGTTTCTATTATCTGCTGCCTGCAACCTAATTAAGTATAAAATTTTTGTTGGGAATGTTGTCAAAAACAATTTTCAGATTTTTAACGAACTTCTGAAGTTCAGAAATAAATGTTTCATTTTCCGTAGTTTCTCCATAAGCATAAAAGCTGGTTTCATTGATTCCGAAACCGATTTTGCTTAATGTAAACATAATGAAGTAAAGAAAATCTACTTCTGAATTGACATCCAGGTTATTATAAAGAATAATTTTCTTATTATCAATCGCAAAAAATTCACACTGATTATGATACAGGTTGATGTGAATTTCTTTACTGGTTTTATTATTGATTGAGCTTAAAAACTTTTCACCCGAGAAATTAAAATGAGCAGGTACAGCAAGTTCCTTTATTTTTTTATAATAGCTTTTCGGAAAAGTATAATAAAACTGAATATTGAATTTTTTGTTGATGGAGAGCATCAGTTCTTCCTTCTCTCTGTCAGCCGGAGCATTGAAGGCAATCAGATCAAATCCTGCATCGTGCTCGGAAAAGCCTTCCGGCATCAGGGTAAAGTGATTAAATGCTGAAATCACATGGATTTCTTCATAGCGCTGCCTGATAAGAACTTCGTCCAGCTTCTGTTCAATAAGATTGGCTGGTGTCTCTTCAGTAACGAAATAAGACTTTTCCTCCAGGATGCTTTTGTTTTTAACAATCTGGCAGATTAATCCGTCTTTGGTAAAAAGTAAATTAAGTACGTTCATATTTCAATTCCTGCAAATTTAGTGAAATTCTACCATTACCGCACCTGATTGATGGTGAAGTATTTCCTTATTATAAAAATCAATATTGACCTGGCTTTCCAGTACATCCCGAACCATCCGCTGTAAGGTACCGTCACCAATACCATGAACAATTTCCAGCCTCTTCAGGTTATTTTTTCTGCAAAACTCCAGCACTTCAATCAGTTTTTCCTTTTGAATGAACAGTCTTTCAAAACTGTCATAGTCATTGGGATTTTTACCAAATTATGAAAATGCAGGTCCAGAACCAAATGATTTTTCTGATGTTTCTTGGAAATAACTTTTGGGGCTCTGCCTTCTTTACGATCCTGATATTTTCATACAGATCAGCATCTTTCGGAACCAGCTTTTCCTTGGGATACTGATGGGTAAAGCCATACTCATCTTTAAAAACGACAATATTTCCCTTTACGGAAGTTACCATTCCGCTTAAATCTTCATCTACTACCGAAACCTTATCGCCGATTTTCATATTTTCAAGTCTCCTCTGAGTCAATTATTGGTACAAAGGTAGAAAGTAAAATGGATGAACACAAACTCCTTTACCCTCAAACGCTCAATCCTCCCACTCATCACACCCTCGGCCCCAGTTCAATAACTTCCAGATCCTTGATTTCTTCACCATCTACTACAAAGCGCATCATTGTTCTTACTGTATGCCAGCCCTGTTTTCCACAGGCGCCGGGATTCAGGTGAAGGAGCTTGTTTTTCTCATCGTACATTGCTTTCAGAATATGAGAATGCCCTGAAATAAATAGCTTTGGGGGCCGTTCTGCAATTTCTTTCTTCGCAAGAGGCGAATATTTCCCGGGATATCCTCCGATATGAATCATCAGAACTTCCAGTTTTTCACACAAAAAACGGTTTACCTCCGGAAACTCCGTCTGAATTTTGGAATGGTCAATATTTCCGTAAACTCCCTTCAGAGGTTTTATTTTTTCAAGCTGTTCAATTACATCCAGACTTCCGAAATCTCCGCAATGCCAGATTTCATCAGCCTGAAAAGCATATTTCAGGATCCTGTCATCAATATAGGAATGAGAGTCGGAAAGGAGAAGGATTTTGGTCATTATCTAAGGGTTCTTTCAGTAATATTTTCGTGGTATTTATCTTTGAATACGGCTACACGCTCAGGATTAAGTTCCCCGTCATGATTGATCACTCTTTCTTTCAGCAACCATTTTACCAGTTTTTCCATTCCTTTTTTCGAATTCATAAAATTGGATATTTTGGTCATATCAGTCGATTCTACTTTTGTTTTTTCAGTCAGGAAATTCAGGATAAAATAATCATCATTTACATATCTTGGCGTTTCATTATCCATATACCGGTAAAGAAGCACCTCCTCATCATCTTTCATAGAGAAAAAGGAATACTGGGCTGCATTGATCTTTTCTGCTTTCAGAATCTGTTTCCCATCCAGTAAAACTTTATCATCTTTAATGGTGACTTCCTGGGAAAAATATAAATTACAGCTTACCATCAGTAAGAAGAAAGCCAATAATCTGTTTAGTGTCATTTTACTATTTTTAAGATTGCAAATATAAAGAAGCTTCATCAACTGAGCCGGGATCTTAATCCGTAATATTTTTTGTTTTTCGGATAGAATCCAGTTTTTTTCAATATCCGCACTGAAAACCTTTTTTAGTTTCAGCTGATTCTCCGTAAGTTTGGTAATAACAAAAGTGCCTGTCATATTGGTATTGGAAGGAAATACTATGGTCACTGTAGAATCTGAAGCTTTTTTCCAGCTCCCGATGTAACGGTCTGCCTTTTCGTTTTTAGTCACAGGTTCTTCAAGAGCATCATATTTTAAGGTAGATCTGATCAGATTTCCTGTGATCTTTCCGTTTTTCTGAAATCTGATTCCTTCTCTTCTGGCCTCGAAACCATCCTGTTTTTCATAAGTATAAATATAGGTGTCCATTTTATTCAAATTCCAGGTTTGTAACAGCAGTGGATTGGCAGTTCTGTCCTGGGCTTTGACAACATTGATCGCGAAAAGAAAGAAAATACAGATACAAATAGGCTTTTTCATGAATACAACTGATTTATTGTAAAGTTTTAACACGGCTAAAATTAGCATCGCTTAATATTTAGTAAATTTGGGAAAATTAAAATAAACAATGAAACAGAAACTTTCTTTTTCATTTTTCTTTTAACTGTAAGTTTGGTCAATGCGCAGGTAGAAGAAAAAAGCTGGACGAACTGATCCAGAATACCCTGAAAACTTTTGATGTACCGGGAATGTCGGTGGGAATCGTAAAAGACGGTAAAGTAATCTATTCCAAAGGATTTGGAGTGCGTTCTCTTACCAGCAAGCAGCCAATGGATGATAATACGTTGGTGGGAATTGCTTCCAACTCAAAAGGTTTTACGTGTACTGCATTAGCAATTCTTGCAGATGAAGGAAAGTTGAACTGGGACGATAAAGTTTCAAAATATATTCCTGAATTTCAAATGTATGATCCTTATGTATCCCAGAATGTTACTATCAAAGATCTGATTACCCATAGAGCAGGGTTAGGACTGGGGCAGGGTGATCTTATGTTTTTTCCGGAAGGAGGAAGCTTAACGGTTAATGATATTGTTCATAATGTAAGATATCTTAAACCCGAAAATCCTTTCAGAACAAAACTGGATTATAACAACATCATGTTTATAGTTGCCGGAGAAGTAATTCACAGGGTTTCAGGATTAAGCTGGGCAGAATTTATTGAGCAGAGAATCATGAAACCTGTAGGGATGACTTCAAGTTTTGGCAGCTACAACAGGCAAAATCTGTAGCGAATAAAATTGATGCACATGCACCTGTAGACGGTAAAGCAATAGCTGTTCCCCATGACTGGAACGAAACTGCCAATGCTGCAGGCGGAATTATGAGTAATATTAAAGACATGACCACGTGGGCGGAATGCCTCCTAAATAATTTCACCACTAAAGATGG